>NZ_AIDW01000019.1 GCF_000251145.1 Sphingomonas sp. PAMC 26621
GGCAGCCGCGGCCGGGCTGACCGCCGCGCTGACGCGGCGCGCGGGCGGGCTCGATGCGACGATCGATGCGCGCGGGAGCGGCCTGTCGGGCGGGGAACGTCGCCGCATCGGGCTGGCGCGCGCGATCCTCAAGCCTGCGCCGCTACTGCTGCTCGACGAACCGACCGCGCATCTCGACGCACCCGCCGAAGCGGCGTTGATTGCGACCCTTCGACACGCCTGCCGTGGGCGGACCACGGTGATCGCGACCCACAGCGCGGCGCTTGCGGCAATCGCGGATCGCATCATCCGGCTGGACGAACGATGATGCCAGGCCCCCTCGCCCGCCTGCTCGCCATCGCCGCGCGCGGTCATGCCCGCAACCTGCGCTATGCCGCTGCGTGCGGCTTCGCGGTCGCCGCCGCGACCGTGCTATTGCTCGGCCTGTCGGGCTGGTTCCTCACGGCCGCCGCGCTGGCTGCCGTGACGGGTGCGGCGCATGTCTTCAACTATATGCTCCCGGCGGTCGGCATCCGGCTGCTCGCGATCGTCCGCACCGGCGCGCGCTATGGCGAACGGCTCAGCGCACATGATGCAGCACTCGGGATGCTCGCGGAGATCCGTCCCGCGCTGTTCGGCGCAATCGCCGCCACCGCGCCGGGGCATGCGGTGCGGTTCTCGACCGGCGAAGCGAGCGCACGGCTGGTGCAGGATGTCGCCGTCGTCGAAGCGGCGGTGGCGCGGCGGTCTGCGCGCTGGGCGCTGGGCGGTGCGGTCTCGTGCTCGGCCTTGCTGGCGGTGCTGGGCGGACCTGGCGTCATGGTCGCGGTTGCAGGCGTGATTGCCGCGACGGTCGGGGCAGCGACGCTCCTTGCATGGCGGATGCGGTTCCCCGCGCGGGTCGCGCTCGAGGCGAACGGGGTGCTGAAGGAACGGCTCGCGGATTATGGCGCTGCCGCGCCCGAATTGCGCTGCTACGCGCTCGAAGCGCGTGCCGTTGCCGATATCGAGCGGGCCAGCGCCGCGCTCGCCACCGCGCAGCTTGCCGGCGCGGACGCCGCCAGTTGGCTCGACCTGTTGCAGGCAACCGCGATCGCGGTTGCCGCGGGGGTTGCGTTCACGCTGGCGATCCCGGCGGGCGCATCGATCGCGGCGCTTGCCGCGCTTGCGGCGGCGATGGGGGTGGACGGAGCCGCGCCGCTGATCCGCGACATCGCGCAGCGCGCGAGCGTCGCCGCGGCGACCGCGCGGCTCGATGCAATCCTGGCGTTGCAGCCGGCTCTTGCCGCCGCCGTGGTGGACCTGTCCCCAACCGCACCGACCTTATGGTTCAGGGCGCTAGCGGCCGCGCCGTTCGAACCGGGCGACCGTGTCGCGATCCTCGGCCCCTCCGGCTGCGGCAAGACCAGCCTGATCGAAACGCTGCTCGCGCTGCGCCCCGTGGAGCGCGACGGGATCCGGATCGGCGGCGTGGATATCGCCGACATTACGCCGGCGCGACTTCGGTCGCTCTTCGCGCTCGCGCCGCAGGATGCAACGTTGCTGACGGGAACGGTCCGCGACAATCTGCTGCTGGCGGACCCGGAGGCGGAGGACAGCCGACTGTGGCAGGCGCTCCACGACGCTGCGCTCGATGACCGCGTGGCGGCGCTTCCGGGCGGACTGGACGGCTGGATCGGCGAGAATGGCGCGCGCCTGTCGGGCGGTGAGCGGCGGCGGTTGTCACTCGCCCGCGCTTTTCTGTCCCGCGCCGCGTGGCTGTTGCTCGACGAGCCGACCGAGGGGCTTGACCCGGCAACCGAGCGGCGTGTGCTCGACCGGCTCGGCGCGCGAATTGCGACGACGGGACAAGGCGTTTTGACGGTGACGCATTCCCGGCAGGTGCGCGCCTTCTGCTCCACGATCGCGCATTATGGTGCGGAACAAAGAGGTAATCAGGAACTTGCTTCGTCACTTCCGCCGCGTGCCGCTACCGCGACGCGTTGAGACCGCAAGCCATGATGGGTCGCGGGCCAAGCGCACGGGACCCGATCGGACGGCGATCCTGCCTTACCGGGTCAGTGCCGCCTCGCCCCACGTCACCGGATCCGGAAAACGCGTCGGCTTTGCCGTCCGCACGACCAGTTCGATGAGCTTCACCCCGCGAATATCGACCGACAGTGACACCGCCGCATCGCCGAACCCGATCAAAGCGGACTGGCGCAGCAGTTTCCCGTCGCCATAGACCGCGAAGCCTACCGGCTGACTGCGATCGCGCGCGGTATCGTCCATGCCGACCTGTGCGGTGAAGGTATTGAACCCGGCGTTGCGGACCTCGAGCCGCGAGTTGGCGAGCACCCCGATCCCGGTCACGAAACGTTTGCCCGCGACTTGCAGCGTTTCGCCATACGGCGTGCTGTCGGCCTGCGCGCCGCCCCAGCCGCCATAGCGCGGGCGATCCCCGACCCCGCGGGTCGACGCCCAGGCCGAGACGGCGCGATGGCTGATCGGCTCGTGCTCGGGCACGGTGACGCCATCGACCGCGGGGTTCACATTGCCCGGCTGTTCCGACAGATACAGCCCGCCCGGCAGCAATCGCGTCCCGTGCGTGGCGAAGACCAGCGTCTGGTGCGGCGCGAGCGTCAGCTTGGTCTCGCCGCGGAAGCGCTGTTTCTGCCCGGTCCACAGATCCTCGAGCGCGATCTCGCCCGCGTCGGTATATTTCAGATGCGCGGCGGTGAGCACGACTTCGATGGGCGTTGCATTGCGATTGAAGATCGCGAGCGCCTTGTCCCCCGAGGCAAGCGTCTTGACCAGCATCTGGACGTCGTCGGTATCATACGCCAGCACCGCCTGATTCCCCGCGGGGTCCTGGTTGAGCGCGATGAGGCGCGTGTTGCCGAGCAGGTCGATCAACCCCGGCGGCGCCTTGCGCAGGTCATAGCCGATGAACAGCGGCGCATTCTCCATCGCCCACAGCGCGAAGTGGCTGCGCGCCTCGGCCATGTGCGCCGCGTCGAAGTCGCCGGTCCCGACGAACAGCATGTCGGGATCGTTCCACGAACCCGGATGCGCATAGAGCGCACGCCGCGAGACGGTGTCGAAATTGTGCAGCATCCGCGACCAGTTGGCCGAGATGTCCTCGCTGGTCCGCGAGATGTTGCCGAGGTCCTTGGCCCAGGCGCGGACGTCCGCCGATCCCCACAGGCAGATCGAGAACAGATAATCCATGTCGGGATTGTAGCGCTTCAGCGCCGTACCGACTGATTGATACAGCCCGCGCACCGCAGCGATGTCGGTCCGCCCGAGCGAGTCGGGATCGATGATCGGCGCGAACTCGCGATACTTGCCCGACTGGACCAGCGGGCTCGTCGCTGGCAGCGCGCGGAGGCCGCAACCGTCGACCTTGATCAGGTCGAACCCCCATTCGGCGAAATACAGCCGGATGTCCTGGTCGACATGGCCGTACAGCCCGATTTCCCGCTCGGCGACCGTCCCCTCGGGCTGGTTGGGCGCGGTCGAGGCATAAACCTGCCCGCACGAATTGCGGCCCATATCCGAATAGATTCCGGCCTTGAACCCCATCGCATGGAGCCGATCGGTGAATGGCCGGAAGCTCGTCTCGCCGCCCGGCCCTGCCCCGGCCGCGGAGGGGAAAGTCGCGGTGCGGATGATCATCCGCCCGTCGGTCTGGCGCCGCTTGAGCCACCAGCCGTCGTCGATGTCGATGTAGCGATAGCCCTTCGCCTGCAACCCGGTGTCGGCGATGATCTTCGCCGAGGCGATCACCTTTTCCTCGCTGACATCGGTGCCGAACGCGTTCCAGCTGTTCCACCCCATCGGCGGCAATTTGGCGCTGCCGTCGGTGTTAGCCGTCCAGCGACCGGTTGGCGTCAGGTCGTCCGCCAGCGCGGTGCCTGCCGCGAGCGACGCACCGATCCCCAGCCCGAGGGAGATCAGGCATTTTGAAACGGTGCGACGCATCGGCGGTCTCCCTTGGTAGATCGGATCAGCGCAGGTCGAGCACGACGACCGACATTGCCGGAACGGTCGCCGTGAGCGTGCCACCCGCTACCTGCGCTGCGGTGAACGCCACCGGCTTGACGGCATCGGGCTGCTCGAAGCTGTTGTGCGCGTCCATCGTCGGACCGGTGACGACCCGCCCCGAAACGCCCGTCGCGGACAGCCCGGTCAGCGCGACCGACACCGGAACCGCGCGGTTCGGATCGAGGTTGACCAGCGCGACATGGACCTGCCCGGCAGTATCGCGGACGGCCGACGCATGGATCGCCGGAAGCGCGAACGCGTCCTTGTGGTACCACGGCGTCTTGACGTCGATCGGCAGGACGGTCGCGTCCATCCACGGCTTGTACAGGTCGAACACCCAGTAGGTCGGGGTCTTCACCATCCGCGCGCCGTCGGTGAGCAGCATCGCCTGCAACACGTTCACCATCTGCGCGATCGCCGCCATCTTCACGCGGTCGGCATGGTGCGCGAAGATGTTGAGGTTGATCCCCGCCACCACCGCATCGCGGACGCTGTTCTGCTGGACGAGGAAGCCGGGATTGCTGCCCGGCGCTGGGTCATACCAGGTGCCCCATTCGTCGACGACCAGCCACGTCTTCTTCGCGGGATCGTATTTGTCCATGATCGCCGAATGCTTGGTGACGAACTCGTCCATCTGGAGCGTGTGTGCCATCGTCGCGGCCCAGTCGTTTTCGGAGAAGCCGAGCGCCGGCCCCTTGTCTTCCCACTTCGTGTCGTGCGGGCGGGTGTAATAATGCAGCGCGAGGCCGTCGATATTCTTGCCCGACAGCCGCATCATCGTGTCGGTCCATTCGTAGTTCGAATCGCTCGGCCCGCTCGCGATCTTGAGCATCTTGGTTTTGCCGCTCGCCTTGGCGAATTGCGCGTAGCGATTGGTCAAGTCGGCGGCATATTCGGCGCGCATGTTGCCGCCGCAGCCCCACAATTCGTTCCCGATCCCGAGATAGTCGAGCTTGAATGGTGCGGGATGGCCGTTGGCGGCGCGCTCCTTCGCCAGCGTCGAACCGCTCGGCGAGGTCATGTATTCGACCCACGCCGCCGTCTCGCCCGGGGATGCACTGCCGACGTTGGCGGAGACATAGGAGTCCGCGCCAAGCCGTTCGACGAAGCCCATATATTCGTTGGTGCCGAAGGCGTTGTCCTCGTCCACCCCGCCCCAGTTGGTGTTGATCTTGACCGGGCGCTTGGTGCGCGGGCCGATCCCGTCGCGCCAGTGATATTCATCCGCGAAACACCCGCCGGGCCAGCGCACCATCGGCACCTTGATTGCCTTGAGCGCGTCGAGCACGTCCCGGCGATACCCGTGGTCGTTGGGGATCTTCGACGTCTCGCCGACCCAGATGCCGCCATAGATGCCGTGGCCGAGATGCTCGGCGAACTGGCCGAACACCTGGCGGTTCATCCGTGGCCCGGGCTGGTCGGCGTGGATCGTCGCGGTGGCACCTTCGGGCGCGGCCTGTTGCGCGAGGGCGATGGCGGGAAGACTGGCGGCACCCAAGCAGAGCGCAAGACGAACGTGGCGTAGCATGGTGAAAATCCTTCTCCGATTCGTTGCGACACCCTTGCTCGAGGGGTTGCTCTTTGACCGATATTGTCTGAGTATAAGTGGCAAGCCGTGACGTCAACGGCGCATGATCGGTGCCGGCACCACGGCCCTGGAGAAGGACTTTCATGTTCAAGGCCATCGCAATCACGACGTTTTCGCTTTGCCTCCTCGCTCCGGCGTCCGCCCATGCCGCCAGCGCCGAACGCTCCCGTTTCGGGGCGCTCGCCGATGGCCAGGCCGTCGACGTCGTAACGCTGACCAACGCCAAGGGCATGCGCGCGCGCATCCTGAGCTATGGCGCGATCCTGCAGGCGGTCGAAGTCCCCGACCGCGACGGCAAGGTCGCCGACGTCACGCTCGGCTACAATGACATGCGCGGCTATCTCGAGGCGCCGAATTACTTCGGCGCGACCGTCGGGCGGTATGCCAACCGGATCAAGGCTGGGAAGTTCACGCTGGACGGCAAGGCGTACAGCCTCGCGCTCAACAACAAGACCAACGCACTGCACGGCGGGGTCCAGGGGTTCGACAAGCGGCTGTGGCGGATCGTCGAGGCGAAGGGCGGTACGACCGCGCACGTCACGCTGTCCTATACCAGCGCGGATGGCGAGGAAGGCTATCCCGGCGCGTTGAGCGTCACCGCGACCTATACGCTCAACGACGCGAACGAGCTGTCGATCGACTATCGCGCGACGACGACCAAGCCGACGATCGTCAACATCACCAACCACAGCTTCTTTAACCTTGGCGGCGAAGCGTCGCAGCGTTCGATCTACGATGCGGTGCTGACCATCCCCGCCGAGACGACCACCCCGGTCGACGCGTCGCTGATCCCGAACGGGCAGTTCCGTCCCGTCGCTGGGACCCCGCTCGATTTCCGCCAGCCGATGGTGATCGGCAGCCGGATCCGCGACGCGAGTGACCCGCAGATCGTCTACGGCCAGGGCTATGACGAGAATTACGTGATCGCGCGCGATGTCGCCAGGACGCCGCGGCTCAACGCGCGGGTCGAGGATCCGGTCAGCGGGCGGACGATGGACGTGCTCTCCAACCAGCCCGGGGTCCAGCTCTATACCGGCAACTTCCTCGATGGCACCGCGGTCGGCAAGTCCGGGCACGCCTATCGCCAGGGCGACGGCATCGCGCTCGAGCCTCAGGTGTTCCCCGACACGCCCAACCAGCCTGCGTTCGGATCGGCTCGGCTCGACCCCGGGCAGACCTATCACAACCAGATCGTTTACCGTTTCGCGGTGAAAGCCCGGTGAAGCGCGGGATCGCGTTCGGGCTCGGGCTTCTCGCCGTATCCACCGCCACCGGGGCGGTCGCCGCCCCCAAGGTCACCGGCACCCTAGGCGATCATGCCGTCCTCCAGCGCAACCAGCCGGTGGTCGTCACCGGAACGGCGGTGGCTGGCGAAGCGGTCACGGTCGTCGTCGCGGGTACTTCGGCGCAGACCAAGGCGGGGCGCGGCGGACAGTTCCGCGTTTCGCTTCCCGCGCTGCCTGCGGGCGGACCGTATGAGATGCTGCTGATCGCGCCGAGCGGGACGTCGCAGATCCACGACGTGCTGGTCGGCGACGTGTTCCTCTGCTCCGGCCAGAGCAACATGGAACTCCCCGTCGAGCGCGCGCAGGATGCGATCGGGGCGATCATGGGTTCGACCGACGACCAGCTCCGGCTCGTCACGGTCGCCAAGGCGACCTCGCCCGTCCCGCTCGACCGCTTCGGCACGCAACCCGAATGGGCGGCAGCGGGACCGAAGACGACGGGCAGCTTCTCTGCGGCGTGTTTCTACATGGCGCAGGAACTGCGCAAGACCGGCAAGGTGCCGGTCGGCGCGATCCACTCGAGCTGGGGCGGATCGCAGATCGCCGCATGGATGGGCGAGGACGCACAACGCGCCGCCGGGCGTGGCGCGCAAGCCGATCTGCTCAAGCTCTATGCGCGCGATCCCGCCGCCGCCTCGCGCGCGGCCGGCCTCGAATGGGAACGCTGGTGGCGCGACCGGTCGGGCGACCAGCCGGGACGCGAACCGTGGCAACCCGACGCCGCGCTCGACTGGCAAGCAGTACCGAAGATCGATTTCTACGAACATTGGGGCGTCCCCGTGCTCGAATCCTACCTCGGGATGCTGTGGTATCAAAAGACGATCACGCTGACCGCCGCGCAGGCGCGCCAGATGGCGACGATCGCGATCGGCGCGATCGACGATGCGGACCGCACCTGGATCAACGGCAAGCCCGTCGGCGGTCGCGGCGGCTGGGACGTACGGATGTATACGGTGCCTGCGGGCACCTTGCAGGCCGGGCGCAACGTCCTCACGATCAACGTGGAAAACGCCTATTCGACCGGGGGCATGCCCGGGCCGGCGGACGCGATGCGGCTGACCTTCGCGGATGGCAGCAGCGTGCCGATCGCGGAAGGCTGGCGCTATGCGGTCGCCAAGCGGATCGAAGGCACATCCCCGCGCGTGCCGTGGGACGACATCACCGGCGCGGGGACGATCTACAACGCGATGATCGCGCCGCTCGGGCAGACCGCGCTCGCCGGGGTCGCATGGTATCAAGGGGAAAGCGACACCGCGATCCCGGGCTATGCCGACCGGATGAAGGCGCTGATGGCGGAATGGCGTCATCAGGTCGCAGTCCCGCAACTCCCCTTCGCGATCGCGTCGCTGGCGGGGTTCGGGACGCCCGCCATCGCGCCCGGCGAAAGCGGCTGGGCGCAGGTCCGCGACGATCAGCGCCGCGCGGCGCAGGCGGACGGGCATGCGGCGGTCGCGCTTGCGATCGACCTTGGCGACCCGCTCGATATCCATCCCGGCGAGAAGCACGAAGTCGGCCGCAGGCTCGCGCGGGCGATGGGGGCGCTGGCTTACGGTCAGACCGCGCCTGCCTCCGGACCGCAAGTCTCGGGCGTGGTGCGCGATGCCGGGGGTGGGGCGACGGTTACGTTCGCGGGTGTCACCGGCGCGCTCCATGCGCGCGGCGCGGCGCAGCCGATCGGGTTCGAACTGTGCGGACCGGCAGCGGGATCGTGCCGCTATGCCGCCGCGACGATCACCGGCAATCGCGTGACCCTCGCCGGGGACGGCAAACCGGCAAGCCGGGTGCGCTATGCCTGGGCGGACTCCCCCGCGGTCAATCTGGTCGATGACGCAGCGCTCCCCGCTGGTCCTTTCGAAATGGTGGTGCGATGAAACGGATAGCGACGCTTGGCCTGCTGCTTTTGCTCGCGGGGGGTGCGCACGCACAGGACCCGGAACCCGAAAAGCCCGCACAGTTGACCACGATCAAGCTGTGGCCGAACGGCGCGCCGGGCAAGGACACGCGCCCGCCAGCGGCGGAGATCGGGCGCGATTACTGGGTGCGCAACATCCGCCAGCCGTCGCTGCTCGCCTTCCCCGCGCAGCCCGCGCACAACACCGGTGCGGCGGTCGTGATCTTCCCGGGCGGCGGGCACAAGTTGCTGGTGTGGACCAACGAGGGCACCAAGGTCGCGAGCGCGCTCAACCGGATGGGGGTGTCGGCATTCGTGCTCAAATACCGGCTCGCGAACGAACCCGGCTCGCCCTTTTCGGTGGAGGGCGATGCGGCGGACGATGCGCGCCGCGCGCTGCGCTGGGTCCGCGCGCATGCCGCGGACTATGGCATCGATCCGCACCGGGTCGGGGTGATGGGGTTCTCTGCGGGCGGCGAACTGGTGTCGCTGGTCGCGGACAATCCCGAGCCGGCGGGGCGCCCGGTCACCGACGCGATCGACCGCCAATCCGCGCGGCCCGACTTTCAGGTGCTGGTGTTCCCCGGACCGCGCGGCATCCCCGCCACCGCCATTGCGCAGGCACCGCCTGCGTTCATCGTCGCGGGCAGCAAGGACCCGTGCTGCGCCACGCCGTCGGTCGCTTTGTATGAGCAGTTGCGCAAGGCGGGCGTCTCGGCGGAACTCCACATGTTCGCGGACAGCGGGCATGCGTTCAATCTCGATGAGTCGAACCGGATCTCGATCCTGCACTGGCCCGACCGGTTGAACGACTGGCTGGCGGACGGCGGATGGCTGGAGGCGCGGAAGGCGATTACGCAAGAGACGAAGCGGTAGGGATCGGCGAAAGAGCGTTACGCCCGTTGCTGGCTTTACGACGGGAAAACCTGGGCGAGAGGGTCCGTCACCCCGGCACACAACCGGGGTGACGCCGCACCGAGCCAATCGATCGCTCAGTCGCCCCCCGTCACGCTGTCCCCGATCGTATACGCCGAGCCCGTCGCGCTGCCGTTCGTCCCTGCCCACCAGTAAGGCGCGCGCTTGCGGGTGCCAGTGACGACCTCGTCCATCGTCAGCGGATCGTACAGCCGCCCGCCCAGCATCACGCGGTTGATCTTGTCGCTGTTGCGGATGTCGACCGTGGGGTCGGCATCGAGCACGACCAGATCGGCGAGCTTCCCGACCTCGAGCGAGCCCACGTCCTTTGCGTATCCAAGCGACGTCGCCGACATGATCGTCCCCGCGCGCAGCGCCTCGATCGGTGACCAGCCGCCGCGGACGAAGCTCCACATCTCCCAATGCGGGCCAAGCCCGGCCTGCTGGCCATGCGCGCCGATCGACACCTGGATCCCGCGATCCGCGAGCTTCTTCGCCTCGCGTGCGCTGTCACCGTCGACGTAATCCTCCTCGGGCGCCATCGTCCGCCGGGCATTCTGCGCCTCGAGCAACGCGGGCGGCGCATGCCGCGACAGAAGCGGATGCTTCCACACGTCCATATGCTGCCGCCAGTACGGATCGCCCGCCGGACCGCCATAGGTCACGACCAGCGTCGGCGTGTAGTTGGTCTTGGTCTGGCTCCACAGGCTGACGAGGTCGTCGTAGAAATGCTCAACCGGGATATTGTGCTCGACCGTGGCATTGCCGTCCTGGATCAGCGACACGTCCATCGCGTAGAGCGAGCCGCCCTCGGGGACGACTTCCATCTGCTCCGCCTGCGCCGCCGCGACGACCATCTGGCGCTGTTCGCGACGCGGCTGGTTGTAGTTCTTGACGCTGTGCGCGCCTTCCGCCTTCAGCCGCTTCACGTCGGCCAGCGCATCCTCGTAGCTGTTGATCTCGGCATAGACCTCGGGGGATTTCGCGCCGTAGATGATCTCGCCGGTCGAGAAGATGCGGGGGGCGATGATCTTGCCGGTGCGCTGCATCTCGGACGCGACGAAAATCTCCGCCGCGCGCGCCGACGGATCGTGGATCGTCGTCGCGCCCATCGCGAGATTGACGATCGACGACCAGTTCTGTTGCGGGATCAGGTCGTCCTCCGCCTGGATACCGTGCGCGTGCGCATCGACCAGCCCGGGGATGATCGTCTTGCCAGCGACGTCGACGACCTTCGCGCCCGCCGGAACCGGCACCGACGCGCGCGGCCCGACCGCGACGATGCGGTCGCCGCGGATGACGATCACGCCATCGTCGATGATGCCACCGTCCTTGCTCGCCATCGACACGATCCGCGCGCCGACGAGCGCAACGGTGCCGGTCGGCTTGTCGGCCGCGACATCCATCGACAACGAGACCCCGGTCCTGGGCGCGGGATATTTCGGCGCATCCTCGTCCGCCGGGGCAATGCGGAACAGATCGGCGGTGCGCGCGGTGTAGAGCGTCGGCCCCATGCTCCAGTGAAGCTGCGACCCGTCGTTCGACCAGTTGAGGAAGTCGGCGCCTTCCGAACTCACCTGCGTCGCCGGAAGCGGACCGCCCTTCTTGTCGACCTCCACGCCCTGCGTGCCCGGGAGCAGCGGCATGACGAAGCCCTGGTAATTCTGGCGGAACGCGACATATTCGCCGCTCGGCGAGACGATATAGTCGTTGACCAGCTCGCCGGTCGCATGGACGTGCTTCGCCTCGCCGGTCAGATCGGTACTGACCAGCTGGCGTTTTTCCTTGTCCTTCATCAGCATGAAAAGGCGGTCGTTCGATGCGCCGAACTGCGGCTCGCTGCCGTCCTTCGACACGCGCGTGATCGCCCCGCCGGTCGTCGCGACGCGGTACACGCCGCTATCCCCGCCGCCGCGCGGTGCGGTCAGATAGCCGCCGCCGCCACGCTCGAATGCGATCGTCTTGCCGTCGGGCGAGAAGGTCGGCCGCGCATAATGCCCCGCCGCACTCGTCACCACCCGCGCCGCGCCGCCGCCCGCGGCGACCGTGCGGATCGTTCCCAGCCCCGCGTCGGTCCAGTCGACGAAGACGATCGTCTTCCCGTCGCGCGACCAGTTCGGCCACAATTCCATGCTCGCCTCGTCACCCTTGACGAGCCGGCGCGCGGCGCCGTCCGCGACCGGCTTGGTCCACAACTTGCCGAGCGTTTCGAACACTACCGTTCGGCCGTCGGGCGATACCGTCGCCCAGCGCGGCATCTTGGTGGCAAAACGGTCAGGCGCGACCGTGATCTGCGGGTGGACCGCATCGATCACCACGCGCGTATCGTCGATCCGGAACGGGATTTGCTGCGCGGTGCCGCCGTCCGCGCCGACGCGGTTCAGCTTGCCGCCGGCCCAGAACACCACCGTCTTGTTATCGGGGGTCCACGCCATGTTCGGATAGACCCCAGTGACCGCCCAGGTTTCCTGCACGTCACGGTCGAGCGCGTCATAGAGGCGACGCTCGTCGCCGGTCGCGAGCGTCTTGACCCACAACGTCGTCTTGCCGTGATCGCGGCGGACGAAGGCGATCCGCTTACCGTCGGGCGACGGCGTCGGCCGCACCGATCCGCCGACGCCCGAAACGGCCGTGGTCACTTCCCCGGTGTCGATGTCGTAGCGCTCGATATTGAACAGGTCAGTCCGCGAATTCTGCGCATATTCGAAGATCGGGCCGGGCGAGACGTTGCGGGTGTAATAGATCCCCTTGCCGTCGGGCGCATAGATCGGCTCGCCGAGTTCCTTCTGGAGCGTCTCGCTCGCGCGCTTGACGAGCTGGACCCCCGCCCCGCCCGAGACGTGGTACAGCCACACCTCGCCCGTGCCCAGCGAACGCCCGGTCGTGAAATGCTTCTTGGCGACGATGAAGCGACCGTCGGGCGACCAGGTCGGCTGGTTGAGGAGGCGGAAATCTTCCTTGGTCAACTGGCGCTTGTCGCTGCCGTCGACGTTCATAATCCAGATATTGTCGCCGCCGCCCCGATCCGAGGTGAAGGCGATCCGCTTGCCATCGGGCGAAAAGCGCGGCTGGTGTTCGTAGGACAGGCCGGACGCGATCCGCGTCGGCGTGCCGCCCGCGATCGGCATGGTATAGATGTCCCCGAGCAGGTCGAACGCGATCAGCCTGCCGTCGCGCGAGACGTCGACGTTCATCCAGGTGCCATTGTCGACCTTGATCGGGACTTCGTGCGTGCGCAGCCCGGTCGGCGCCTCGACGTTCCACTTCGGTGGCTTTTTCGCGGCGACGGCGGCGCGGACGGGCGCGGGGTTGGTCTGTTGCGTCGGCGGCGTGGTGATGGTCGCCGGACGCGTGGGTTCGGTAATCTCATTCTCCGGCGCTTGCGTCTGTTCGGGCGCGGCTTTCGCGGCGGGGGCTGGCTTCGCCTGCGCGAAAAGCTCGCCTGCCAGTAACGCTGCGGCCAGAACCGCCGTGACCCGATATTTCATCCCGCCCCCACTTATTTTCGCCCGGCGCACCGCGCCAAAGCGGCACGCTGCCATGAAGCGCCCGCGCGAAGCAACCCCGCTACCGCGCCAAGCCGGCGCGGCATTATCACACGCGCGCGCGGACCCGAACCAACTGCCAACCGTTTGCCAGTCCATCATCGCCCCCCATCATCGCCCCCGTCGGAGCCTGCCCGCGCCATGAAAATCACGCTCAAACCGATTGCCGACCAGGTCATCGTCATCACCGGTGCCAGTTCGGGGATCGGTCTCGTCACTGCCAAGAGCGCCGCCGAACAGGGCGCGAAGGTGGTGTTGGTTGCCCGCAACGAAGCTTCGCTGCGCAAGGCGGTCGAGGAGATAACCGCCAACGGCGGCGACGCGATCTTCGCGGTTGCCGATGTCGGCGACATCAAGGCGGTCCGCGCGGCGGCCGCCGCGGCGAAGACGCGCTACGGGCGGATCGACACCTGGGTCAACAATGCCGGCACCGCCATCTACGGCAAGCTGATCGAGACACCGCTCGACGAGCATGAAAAGCTGTTTCGCACCAATTACTTCAGCGCGGTCCATGGCGCGCTGACGGCAGTGCCCTATCTGCGCGACAGCGGTGGGGCGATCATCACGATCGGGTCGATCGCGTCGGACATCCCCTCCCCGATCCTCAGCGCCTATGCCGCGTCCAAGCATGCGGTGAAGGGGTTCGTCGATGCGCTACGGATGGAACTGACCGCCGATGCGCTGCCGATCGCGGTGACGCTGGTGAAGCCGTCCGGGATCGACACGCCGATCGCGCAACATGCCGCCAACCATGTCGACGGCGAGGCGATGATCCCGGCCCCGATCTATGACCCCGCGCTGGTAGCGATCGCGATCCTCGACGCCGCGCAACACGTCCGGCGCGACATCACGGTCGGCGGCGGCGGGCGTCTGCAGGTGCTGCTGGGAACGCACTTTCCGGGGATGCTGGACCGGATCGGCGGACTGATGATCCCGATGCTGTCGGACAAGACCCGACCCAGGACGCGCTCCACCACGCTGTTCGAGCCGGTCCAGCCGGGCCAGGAGCGGTCCGGGGTTCAGCCGGGTCGCCAGACTAGCCTCTATGCCGCCGCCGAACGCCACCCCGCCGCAATGGGTGCGGTCGCACTGGCGGGGGTGGCGGGTCTCGCCGCAATCCTGCTGGCGCGCCGTCGCGCCTGATTTGCCCTGGTCCCCGGAAGGATAGCCGTTGTTGAAGGTCCTCGTCGCCGAGAGTGAAACGGTCGAAGAACGCGAAGCCCGCCGCGCGCATGCGGGCAAGAGCGCGGGGGAAAGCTATGCCGCGACGCTGCGGCAGCTTCGCCCCGACGCGGAAATCACGATCGTCGCCCCCGCCGACGACGATGCGCCGCACTATTCGGTCGAGGCGTTGCGCGCATTCGACGCGGTGTTCGTCACCGGGTCGCCGCTGCACGTCTATGACGACACGCCCGAAGTCACGCGGCAGATCGCGTTCATGCGACGAGTGTTCGCCTCGACCACGCCGTCGTTCGGATCGTGCGCCGGCCTGCAGCTCGCGGTCGCGACCGCCGGGGGCAAGGTCCGCAGGATGCCCGAGCGGATGGAGGCGGGGATCGCGCGCAGGATCACCCCGACCGAAGCGGGCCGCGCGCATCCGTTGCTCGCCGGGCGCGCGCCGAGCTGGGATGCGCCCGCGATCCACGGCGACGAGGTCGAGCAGCTACCCGACGATGCGACGCTGCTCGCGAGCAACGCCGTGACGACGGTTCAGGCAGCGGAGATCCGCCATGACGGCGGCGTCTTCTGGGGCGTGCAATATCACCCCGAACTGGCACCGGGCGAGATCGCCGTGGCGTTGCGGCGACAGGTGCCGGACCTGATCGAAGCGGGGCTCGCCAGCAGCGAGGCAGCGGTGCTGCAACGCGCCGACGAGCTGGACGCATTGCAGGCCGAACCGGAGCGCCGGTCGCTCTACTGGACGCTCGGGATCGACCGTGAGTTCGCGATCGAGGCGCATCGCCGGACCGAGTTGTCGAACTTTCTGGAGTGGCTGGGATAGGCGACAACGTTCCTGCTAGTCACCCGGATCAGTGGACGGTCGAGATCGGACGGTGGCGGTCGCGGGCGCGTTCGGGCCGAGGTGCCAGCCGATAGGGCTTGATGCTTGGCGTCTCGGGCAGATCGGACAGCCTACCCGCGCCTAGCGAGGCACCGGCAATCCCCGCCAACGGTGCGTCCCGCCCGTTACAGCAAAAACCCCAAGCTCGCCGCAACCGCCAGCACCACCCCGACGGCCGCCACGATGCTTGCCCCGCCCGCGATCCATTTGGAGCGTGCGACCATCGCGATCGACAGCAACACTATCGCCAATTGCAACGCCGTTTCGCCGAGCTCGAACCCTTCGCCGCGCCGCGCCGCGATCTCGCCCGCTTCGCGCTGGCGCGCACCGGCGGTTTCAAGCTGGCCGATCGCATGCCCCGCCGCATCCGGCGTGCGCAGGCGCGTCGCCTCGTGCGCCCAGGCCACGCGGTCGGCGGCGGCGGCGGTGGGTTGCGCGGCGGCGGTCTTGAGGACGGTTTCGCGGACGATCTTGGCCTGCATATAGGCGAAGCTGTCCGACGCGGCGATGCCCTGGAGCAGGCTGTCGCGTTGCGCCCCCGCTGCGCCCATGTGGACGATCGCGAGCGCGACCGCAAAGCCGCCGACCATCAGCGAGATCCGGTCGCGAAACCGGCGCTCGCGATCGCGTTCGACGCGTCCGGCGGCGCTCGCATTCTCCTCGGCGCGTTCGATCGCTTCGTCGATCAGGTCCTTGGCGTCAGCGGGTTCCATCGATGCGTCCGGTCGGCAGGAGGATTACAGGTTGGCCTGCTCGTCCTCGGGCAGGTCATCGTCTGGTCCGTAGTAGAGTTCGGCGCATTCCGCACGCAGGCATCCGCCCTCGAACACGATATCGTCACGATAGGCGTTGCGAACGAAATCGAGCGTGTCGGTATGCCGCGCCTCGAAATACATCGGATGGACGTCCGCAGCTTCCGCGCCATAGACGACGCGCCCGACCTTCGACCAGATCGACGCCATCGTGCACATGCCGCACGGCTGAAGCGTGGAATAGAGCGTGGCGCCGCGCAGCTCGAGCTCGCCGGTCGCCTCGCACGCGCGGCGGATCGCCATCATTTCGGCATGCGCGGTCGCATCGGGGAGTTCGTGCGTCTGGTTGCGTTCCCCGGCGATGATCTTGCCGTCGAGCACGATCACCGAGCCGAGCGGTGAGGTCGACGGATCGGAACCCTTGGATCGTGCGATCTCGATCGCGTGCCGCATCCACTTTTCGTCATCCTGCGTCATCTTAGGGCCTCGCCATCATCGGGGTTGCTCGGTGTGAAGCGGCTTCGCGCGCGTTCCGTTCCCTCACCCGGCCGGACGTGCGAGATACCCCTCGGCCAAGCTGCGCACGTCGACCCGCGCCTTGAGCCGCGCCGCGAGCAGCGCGGTGCCGCTGATCTTGCGCTGGACGAAGAGGGTATCGACCGGCGGGATGTGCCAGGTCGCGCGGTCGCGCGCCATGTCGATCCCCTGGTCACGCAGCACGCCGACGAACGCGCGGTCGCCGAAGTCGAACGGCCCCGCCTTCCCCAGTTCGCCAATGATGACGCCGATCATCCGGTCGACCAATGGCCGATGCGCCGCCACCGCCGCCGGGCCGAGGAACCCGGCGGCGACCGCAGCGTCGCGCACCGCATCGCCGTCGCTCGCAAGTCCAGCGACGAGCAGCGCGCGATAGCCGTCCGCGGTCGCCGCCGGCACCGCCCGTGCCGCGCCGAAGTCGAGCAGGATCAGCCGCTCGGTTTCGGGCTGCCAGCGGTAGTTGCCGAAATTGGGATCGGTCTGCATCAGCCCCCAGTCGAGCAATTCGCGCAGAACGAGGTCGATCAATTGCCCCATCACCCGGTCGCGCATCGCCTGCGGCGCGGTCTCGAGCGATTCGATCGGGACGCCCGCGACGTAATCCATCGCGAGCACGTGCGACGTGGTCAGGTCTTCGTGGAGCCCCGGGACGACGAACTGCGGCGACCCCCCGAGCAATTCGCCATAGCGCGCGAGCATGCTGCCCTCGCGCAGATAGTCGGCTTCCTCGTGGAGTTGGCGCTTCGCCTCTGCAAGCAGCGGCGCGATGTCGAGCGTCTTGGGGAGCACGCCCGACACCCGGAGCAGCGTCGCGACATTGTCGACGTCCGAATCGATACTTCCCTGCACACCGGGATATTGCACCTTGATCGCAAGCTCACGCCCGTCGGGCATCCGCGCGCGGTGGACCTGGCCGATCGATGCCGCCGCGATCGGATGCGCCTGGAAGTGCGCGAAGCGACGCCGCCAGTCCTTGCCCCATTCCTTGGTGAGCACCGCATCGAGCTGTTGTGGCGGCATGTGGTTGGCATTGTCGCGCAACCGCCCGAGGATCGTCGCGAGTTCGGGCGGGAGCATGTCGCCCGCGTCCATCGAGATCATCTGCCCGAGCTTCATCGCCGCGCCGCGCAGATGCGACAGCTGATCCGCGACGCGCACGGCGTTGGCAGGGGTAAGGAGCAGGTCTCCCATCTTGGGGACCTCGCCGCTGGCGAGGCGACGCGCGCCTTCCGCGACCACATTGCCGGCAACCCCGCCCGCCATCCGCCCGAAAATGCCGAGGCGGGCCAGTCGTCCGCTCGGGACGGCGCGGCCCTTGGTGCGATCGTCGCTCACTTGGGGTCCTTCATGTCAGCGGTCGAGCCGGCGCGCGGCGCGTTGGAGTCGGGGGCGGATCCGCAGGAAGACCCGGTAGGTCCGTTCCAGCAGTGCCAGCACGAGCGGGGAGCGCGCAGCTAGGCCGATCGGGCGGAGCACCGGGATCGCGCGCCACATCGCGGCGAAGGCCGCCGCGCCCGACAGCATGACGCCATTCTCCCGCGCGTGGAACCGCGCGAGCAGCGCGTCGCGGTCGATCGGGCAGCTCGCGGGTTCCGCCCCCGCCACGTCAACGAAATGAATCGCACCCGCGCGGTCGAGCCGCTGCATCAGCGCGATCTCGCGCCGGCACAGCGGGCATCCTCCATCGAACCAGATCGTCAGGTCTTGCATTGATCGCATATGGGGGCGGTGCGGCGGGATCGTTAGAGCTGGCGCGATCAGTCCGGCGCGACCGTGAGAATGACCTTGCCCCGCGGATGCTCGTGCTGCGCGAACGCCTGCGCGTCGTGGATCGCGTCGAGCGGAAATGCCTTGGCGATCGTCACCTTGACGGTCCCCGCCGCCATGAGGTCGATCACCTGCCGCAACGCCGCCGCGTCAGGCGAGGCGTGCCAGCGCGGCACCGTGCGGACGCCCATCGCCTCGGCCTTGGCCGCGTCCGGGTCGAGCGTCGAGACGAGGATGCCGCCCTTGCGCAGGACGCCAAACGAACGATCCTGAGTCTCGCCGCCCTGCGTGTCGTACACCATGTCGAGATCGTGAGCGACATCCTCGAACCGCTCGGCCTTGTAATCGACGACCTGATCGGCGCCGAGCGACCGGACGAAATCGAGGTCCTTGGCCGAGGCGGTCGCGATGACGCGCGCGCCTTTCCACTTGGCGAGCTGAACTGCGATGTGCCCGACGCCGCCGGCGCCGCCGTGGATCAGCACCGACTGGCCCGCCTCGAGCCCGCCATGATCGAACAGCCCCTGCCACGCGGTCATCGCGGCGAGCGGCACCGCGCCGGCATCCTCGAACGACACGCCCTCGGGGACCGCGACCGCTTCCCCTGGTTTGAGGATCACGAGCGTGCTTTGCGCGCCGCGATCGGTATCGATGAACGCGCAGACGCGATCGCCGATCTGGGCGTCTGCGCCCGCGCCGACCGCGACGACCGTCCCGGACAGGTCGCGGCCGAGGACGATCGGCAGCTTGTCCTTGCCAAGCGGCGGGTATTTACCCTCGGCGATCTTCCAGTCGACCGGGTTGACGCTCGCGAACGCCGTACGAACGAGCAGCGCCCCCGCGCCGGGTGCCGGGACCGCAACGTCGGCAAGGTCGATCACCTCGGGACCACCGAAACGTTCGATCCGGACGGCGCGGGCGTGGGACAGGTCTGTCTCGGTCATGGGAACCTCGGTGCTGGGGTGGGTCGCAATCTCAACGACTCACCCGGCCAATGGTTCTCCCGCTATTGGCGCCTTGCCGTCCCTCGCCGTCAGTTCAGCCCGCCGCCGAGCACGCGGTACACCGTCACCAGATTGGTCGCGCGCGCGAGCCGGGTCGTCACCAGGTCCTGCCGTGCACTGTAGGATGTGCGCTGCGCATCGAGCGTCGTCAGGAACGAATCCACCCCCGCCCGGTACCGCGCATCCGACAGCCGCGCACCGACCTGCGCCGCTTCTGCGCGCCGGGTCCGCGCACCGAGCTGTGCGTCGATCGTGCCGCGCGTCGCCAGCGCATCCGCGACTTCGCGAAACGCGGTCTGCAGCGTCTTCTCATAGGTCGCGACCGCGCCGAGTTCCTGCGCGCGCGCAAGCTCGAGGTTGCCCTTGCGCCGTCCGAAATCGAAGATCGGCAGCGTCGCGCCGGGGGCGATCGACCAGCTTTGCGTGTTGTTGCCGAACAGGCCGGTCAACGCGCTGCTGACGGTGCCGAAGCTGGTCGTGAGCGAGATCGTCGGGAACATCGCCGCGCGCGCCGCGCCGATGTTGGCGTTCTGCGCGATCAACTGATGCTCCGCCTGCAACACGTCGGGGCGGCGCAGCAGCACGGTGGACTCCACGTTCCCCGGAATGACGCTCAACGTCCGGTCGACCGTGCCAAGCGTGCCCGGCAGCAGGCTGGCGGGCGTGGTCGTGCCGACGAGCAGGTCGAGCGCATTGCGATCTTGCGCGATCAACGCGCGGCGCGTGGCGATGTCGTTCGCGGCGGCTTCGTAATTGGTCTCGGCCTGGCGCACGACCAGTTCGGACTGGGTGCCGATCCGGAACTGCGCGCGGGTGAGCTGGAGCGACTGGTCGAAGCTCTTGAGCGTCTCCTCCGAGACCGCGAGCAACTCCTGGTCCGACGCCAGCGTCAGATAAGCGGAGGCGATTTCGGAGATCAGGCTGATCCGGGTCGAGCGCTGCGCTTCCTCGGTCGCGAAATATTGCTGGAGCGCGGCCTGGCTGAGGTTGCGCAACCGCCCCCACAGATCGAGCTCGAACGACGAAATGCCGACGTTCGCGGAATAGAATTCCAGGTTCGAACTGCTTGTCGTCGTAGCGCCGGTGCCGGTCCCCGTGCCGGTCCCGGTTCCCGTTCCGACCCCGCCGACCCCGCCGGCACCAGACGTCGAAGCGCCCAGGGCGTTGGCGTAATAGGCCGAGCCGTTGGCGTTGACCGTCGGCAACTGGTCTGCGCGCTGGACCTTATATTGCGCGCGCGCCTGCAAGACGTTCGCCGCCGCCAGCCGCAGATCACGGTTGTTCTCCAGCCCAAGCGCGATCACGTCGCGCAATTTCGGGTCGGTGAAGAACGTCTTCCAGCCGATCTTGCTGACGTCCGGCGCATCGGTCGGTGCAGCAGGATACGGCCCGCCCTGCGGCAGGGTAGCGGGGATCGCACCGTGCGGCCGGGCATAGTCGGGCGCGAGGTTGCAGCCTGCCAGCGCGACGCTGGCGAGCAGCGCGGCGGCGGTGCGGATCGTGATCGTCATGCTCATGCTCCCTGCGGCCCAGTGTTAGGGGCAGTGTTCGGGGCGGTGTTCGGGGCGGGCGGGCCATTGGCCGTGTCCTCGTCCCCGCGCCGCTCCGGGTCGTCCGACGACCTCTTCTTGCGGCCCGCGAACAGCGCGCGGACCACGACGAAGAACATCGGGATGAAGAAGATCCCGAGCACGGTCGCGCTCAGCATCCCGCCGACGACTGCGCGACCGATCGCATTCTGTCCGCCAGCGCCCGCGCCGGTCGAGATCGCCAGCGGCATCACGCCGAAGATGAACGCGAGGCTGGTCATCAGGATCGGTCGCAACCGGATTCGTGCCGCGGCGATCGCGGCGTCGAACGCGTTCATCCCCTCGCGCATCCGTTCCTCGGCGAATTCGACGATCAGGATCGCGTTCTTCGCCGATACGCCGATCGTCGTGATCAGCCCGACCTGCAGGTAGATGTCGTTGTTGAGTCCCGTCAGCATCGCCGCGAGCAACGCGCCGACCACGCCCAGCGGCACCACCAGCAGCACCGAGATCGGCACCGACCAGCTTTCGTACAGCGCCGCAAGGCAGAGGAAGACGATCAGCAGCGACAAGCCGTACAGCGCAGGTGCCTGACCGCCCGAAAGCTTCTCTTCATAGGACAGTCCGGTCCATTCGAGTGACGTGCCCGGTGGGAGCTTGGCCTGGAGTTCCGCCATCGCGCCGAGCGCGGCGCCGCTGCTGACGCCGGGTGCGGAGCCGCCCTGCAATTCCATGGCGGGCTGGCCGTTGTAGCGGGTCAGCTGCACCGGCGCCTGCGTCCAGCGCAGCGTCGTGAAGGCACTGTACGGGACCATCGCGCCGTTCGTCCCCCGGACGTAATATTTGTCGAGGTCCTCGGGCTTGAGGCGGAACGGCGCATCGGCCTGGACGAACACACGCTTGACGCGGCCGCGGTCAATGAAATCGTTCACATACTGGCTGCCCCAGGCGGTCGAGATGGTGCTGTTGACCTCGCCCAGATCGAGCCCGAGCGCGCGGGCCTTGTCCTGATCGACGTCGATCTTGAGCTGTGGCGCATCCTCCAGCGCCATCGGGCGGACCTGCGCGAGCCGCTTGTCCTTCATCGCCATGCCAAGCAGCATGTTGCGCATCTGGACGAGCTTCTCGTGCCCCATGCCCGATGTGTCGACGAGCTGGAGATCGAAGCCGGTCGCATTGCCGAGTTCCTGCACCGCAGGCGGGACGATCGCGAAGATCATCGCGTCGTGGAATTGCGAGAACGTCCCCATCGCACGCCCGGCGATCGCCTGCGCCTTGTTGGCGGCACCCGACCGGTTGTCCCAGCTCTTCAGCGGAACGAACGCAAGGCCCGCATTCTGCCCCGCACCCGCGAAGCTGAAGCCGCTGATCGTGAAGACGCCTTCGACGTTCGCCTTCTCGGTGTTCATGAAATAGTCGCGGACCTGCGCAAGCCCCTCGTCGGTGCGCGCGGTGGTGGCGCCGGACGGACCCTGCACCAGCGCGATCACGGTGCCCTGATCCTCGTCGGGCAGGAAGCCTGTCGGCAGGCGAACGAACAGCAGTGCCATCACGCCGGCGATCAGCGCAAAGACGATCATCGACCGGCCCCAGCGGTGCGCGGTCGCCTTGACGCCCTTTTCGTACCGCGCGGTGCCGCGATCGAACGTCTTGTTGAACCAGCGGAAGAAGCGCGCGAGCGGGCCCTTCCCCTCGGCCTTTTCGGGATCGTGCGGCTTGAGGATCGTTGCGCAGAGCGCCGGTGTCAGGATCAACGCGACCAGCACCGACAGCACCATCGCCGAGACGATCGTGATCGAGAACTGGCGATAGATCACACCGGTCGACCCGCCGAAGAACGCCATCGGGAGGAACACCGCCGACAGCACGAGCGCGATGCCGACCAGCGCGCTGCTGATCTCGTCCATCGACTTGCGCGCGGCTTCCTTGGGCGAAAGATGTTCGGTCGTGATCAGGCGTTCGACGTTCTCGACGACGACGATCGCGTCATCGACGAGCAGACCGATCGCCAGCACCATGCCGAACAGCGTCAGCGTGTTGATCGAATAGCCCGCCAGCGCCAGGACGCCGAACGTGCCGAGCAGCACGACCGGCACTGCGATCGTCGGGATCAGCGTCGCGCGCCAGTTCTGCAGGAACAGGTACATGACGAGGAAGACGAGCACGACCGCCTCGATCAGCGTGTGGACGACCTGTTCGATCGACAGCCGCACGAACGGGGTCGAATCGTACGGGTAGATGACCTTCACGTCGGCCGGAAAGGTCTTCTGCATCTCGGCGATGCGCGCCTTGACCGCATCCACGGTGCCAAGCGCATTCGCCCCCGGGGCAAGCTTGATCCCGATTCCGGCGGCGGGCTTGCCATTGTAAAGCGTGCTGAAGCCATAGTCGGCGGCCCCAAGCTCGACCCGCGCGACGTCGCGCAGGCGGACGACCGCGCCGGTTACGTCGGTCTTGAGCCGGATGTTGCCGAACTGCTCGGGCGTGTTGAGGCGGGACTGGATCGAGACGGTCGCATTGAGCATCTGGCTCGCGGGCGCGGGCTGCGCGCCGAGCTGTCCGGCGGAAACCTGGGCGTTCTGCGACTGGAGCGCGGCGGTGACGTCCGAGATCGTCAGCTGATAGCCATTGAGCTTGAGCGGATCGATCCACACGCGCATCGCATATTGCGCGCCGAACAACTGGGTATCGCCGACGCCGTTCACCCGGCTGAGCGGGTCCTGGACCTTGGAGGCGAGCAGATCGGCAAGATCGGACGCGCTATGCTGGCCATTGGCCGAATAGACGCCGAGGATCAGCAGGAAATTGGCGGTCGCCTTGGCGACCTGAATGCCCTGCTGCTGGACTTCCTGCGGGAGCAGGGGAGTCGCCGCCTGGAGCTTGTTCTGGACCTGGACCTGCGCGATGTCGGGGTCGGTCCCCTGCTCGAAGGTCAGCGTGATCGTGACCGTGCCGGCCGAGCTCGACGACGACGAGAAATACCGAAGGTTGTCGATCCCCTTCATCTGCTGCTCGATGATCTGGGTCGTGGTGTTTTCGAGCGTCTGCGCGTCGGCCCCCGGATAGGTGGCGGTAATGCTGACCGAGGGCGGCGCGATCGAGGGAAATTGCGCGATCGGCAGGCTGCGGATCGCGATCAGCCCTGCGACCATCAGGATGATCGCGACGACCCACGCGAAAATGGGTCGATCGATGAAGAAACGTGACATGCGCTTTACTGCCCCTTGGCGGCGGCAGCCGCAGCATCGGGTTTCGCGGCCTTGGCCTGCCAGCGGACGGGCTTGACCGGCGTCCCCGGCTGGAGGTTCTGCGCGCCTTCGACGATGATCCGGTCACCCGCCTTGAGTCCGGCGGTGACGAGCCAATTGTCGCCGATCGTGCGCGGTGCCGTCAGCGTACGCGGCTGGACCTTGTCGCCGGGGCCGACGATCATCACGACCGGATTGCCCTTTTCGTCGCGGCTCACCGCGCGCTGCGGGACGAGCAGCGCATTGGCCTGCGTGCCCTCGATGAACTGCGCGGTGACGTACATGCCCGGCAGCAGCAACCGGTTGGGATTGGCGAACTGCGCACGGATCGTCTGGCTGCCCGTCGCGGGATCGACCGTCACGTCGGCGAACTTGACGACGCCGTCGATCGGGTAGGTCGTTCCGTCCTCGAGCTTGAGCCGCACCCGCGCCGCGCCAGCGCCGCGCGAGAGCTGACCCGCGAGCAGCTGCTGGCGCAGCTTGAGCAGCGCCGCGCTCGACTGGGTGATGTCGATATAGATCGGGTCGAGTCGCTGGATCGTGCTCAGCGCAGTCGTCTGCGAAGCCGTCGCAAGACCGCCGGTCGTCACCGCCGAGCGGCCGATCCGCCCCGAGATCGGCGCGCGCACGGTGGTACGCCCGAGATCGATGGTCGCGGTGCGGAGCGCGGCTTCCTGTGCCGAGACGTCGGCGCGCGCCTGTTGGGCGGTGGTGATCGCGTTCTCGTAATCCTGCTTGGCGATCGCGTTGATCTTGACGAGCTCGCCATAACGCCGCGCGAGCGCGTCGTTCGAGGCGATCGCCGCCTTTGCGCGTGACAGCGCCGCGCGCGCACTGGCGACCTGCGCCTGGTAGGGCTGCGAGTCGATCCGGTAGAGCGGTTGCCCGGCGCGGACCTCGTCCCCCTCGGTGAACAGCCGCGCAGTGATCAAGCCGTTGACCTGCGGGCGAACCTCGGAGGTTTCAAAGGCGGCGGTGCGCGCGGCGAGTTCGGTGCTGAGCGTCACCGACTGGGGCGTCAGCGTGACATAGCCGACCTGCGGCGCGGACGGCGCCGGGGGCTGCTGCTGGGCATTCCCGCCGCAGCCAGCAAGGAGGGTGGCCGTCAGGACCGCGAAGGATGAGGATTTGCGCACGCTGCTTCCAATGCCTAGAATGTGAGTGATCGATCACTCACGTTTGCCGCGCCGCGCTTACCTCTGCTGTTGATCGAGAGCAAGTGCTATAAGGGACCCGGACCATTCAGCCGCTTCGAAAAGACGGACGTAAGCCATTGAAATCAAGATTGGAAAAAGCCGAGGAGCGGCGCGGGAAAATTCTTGCTGCAGCGCGGCAATTGTTCACGCGGCATGGCTTCCACGGCACCGGAGTCGCGCAGATCGCAAGCGAGTCGGGCGTCAAGGTCGGCCAGTTGTATCGCGATTTCGCTTGCAAGGAGGACATCATCGCCGCGCTGGTCGAACCCGACGTCGGGGTGTTTTTGGACGAGCAGGCGCTTGCCCTGGCGGTCGAGGCGCAGGATTTTCACCTTGTTCGGACATGGATAAGGCGCTTCATCGAGGACGATTCGACACTCGACGATGATTTCGCGCTGATGGCGGAGACCATCGCCGAAGCCACCCGCAACTTGCGCGTGACAGCGATCGTTCACCGGGTCGACGCCCGCGTGCGCGGCAGTATCCTGACCGCGCTGGCGGTCCTGGCGCCGGGCGAGACCAAGGACCCGCAACGGCTCCACCTCGCCGATTTCATCATGGCGATCGGGCATGGGGTGTGGTTCCGGCGGATCTCGGATCCCAATGTCGATCATGTCGGCCTGTCGGGATATGTCGGGGGCCTGATCGATTCCGAACTGCAGCGGATCATCGTCTCGCCGATCTAATTGCCTTCGTATAATCCCGTATCGACAATTGCTTCGGGCAGCCGGGAACGCGCGTGCGGTTCAGGGCGTTATGCGGCATGAGGCCCGAAGGGGCTCAGGACCGGGAGTCCTTCCAGAATTTCAGCGGTCGCCACGCTTTCTCGAGGCGATCCTCTACCATCAGCAGCCGGGACCAGCGGTCCCGGGCACATACGGAGCGTAGCAATGACAGACGGCGGATCCCCAGCGATTTCCCGGCGCGGTATTCTGGCGGGCGGTGCCGCCGCAGTCGCGGTGACTCAGGTTCCCGCGGTCGAGGCGCAGACCCCGGCGCGGCAGGCGATGCCGGCCAAGGCGAAGATCGCGATGACGGTCAACGGCAAGCGTCGCGAGCTCGAGGTCGACACGCGCACGACCCTGCTCGACGCGTTGCGCGAGCACATGCACTTGATCGGCACCAAGAAGGGCTGCGACCACGGCCAGTGCGGCGCGTGCACGGTGATCGTCGACGGCAAGCGGATCAACTCGTGCCTCAGCCTCGCGGTGATGCATTCGGGCGACAAGATCACGACAATTGAGGGCCTTGGCACGCCGGACAAGCTCCACCCGATGCAGGCCGCATTCATCAAGCATGACGGCTATCAGTGCGGTTACTGCACGCCCGGCCAGATCTGCTCGGCGGTGGCGGTAATCGAGGAAATCCGTGCAGGCGTGCCCAGCCACGTGACCGGCGACCTCAACGCCAAGTTCCCCATTTCCAACGCCGAGATGCGCGAGCGGATGAGCGGCAACATCTGCCGTTGCGGTGCCTATTCGAACATCCTCGAAGCCATGACCGAAGTTGCGGAGACGCGCGCATGAAGCCCTTCACTTACGAACGCGCCACCTCCCCCGCCGCTGCCGCCGCAGCGGTTGCGCGGACGCCCGGCGCCAAGTTCATCGCGGGCGGGACCAACCTGCTCGACCTGATGAAGCTCGAGATCGAAGTTCCGACGCATCTGATCGACATCCAGGAGCTCAAGCTCGACAAGATCGAGCAGACGCAGGACGGTGGTCTTCGGGTCGGCGCGTTCGTGTCGAACACCGCGCTTGCCTCCGACGCGCGGGTTCGCCGCGATTACGGCGTGCTCAGCCGCGCGATCGTCGCGGGGGCCTCGGGCCAGTTGCGCAACAAGGCGACCACTGCGGGCAATCTGCTCCAGCGGACGCGCTGCCCGTATTTCTACGACACCAACCAGGCGTGCAACAAGCGCAAGCCCGGCTCGGGCTGTGCGGCGCTCGGTGGCTACAGCCGCCAGCTCGGCATCATCGGGACGAGCGATGCGTGCATCGCGACCTATCCCGGCGACATGGCGGTCGCGATGCGGCTGCTCGACGCGAAGATCGAGACGATCAACGCGACCGGCCAAGCACGGACCATTCCGATCGCGGACTTCCATCAGTTGCCCGGCACCACCCCGCATATCGAGAACGCCTTGCAGCGTGGCGAGCTGATCACCGCGGTAACGTTGCCCAAGCCGCTCGGCGGGACGCACACCTATCGCAAAGTGCGCGACCGCGCGTCCTATGCCTATGCGCTCGTCTCGGTCGCGGCGATCATTCAGAAGGACGGCAGCGGTCGCGTCGCGATCGGCGGGATCGCGCCGCGCCCGTGGCGGGTGGATGCCGCCGATGCGCAGTTGCGTAATGGCTCCAAGGCAGTGGTCGCCCCGCTGCTGGCGGGCGCACGGCCGACCGAAGACAATGCATTCAAGGTTCCGCTGGTCGAGCGTACGCTCGCCGCGGTGCTGGCGGAGACACGCGCATGAAGTTCACGACCCCCGCAGGCCAGAATCCGATCGACCAAGGCAAGGTCGTCGGCAAGCCGCACGACCGGATCGACGGCAAGTTCAAGACCACCGGCACCGCGCCTTATGCCTATGAACGGCATGACGTCGTCGCCAACCCGGCCTATGGCTACATCGTCCACGCGGCGATCGCCAAGGGGCGGATCAGCGGGATGCATCTGGCGGAGGCGAAGGCCGCCCCCGGTGTCATCACCATCGTTACCGCCGCCGAGGCGGGCAAGCTGACCAAGGGCGATTTCAACACCGCGATGCTGCTCGGCGGTCCCGAAATCCAGCATTACCACCAGGCGATCGCGATCGTCGTCGCCGAGACGTTCGAGCAGGCACGCGCTGCCGCAAACCTCGTCCGCGTAGACTACGAGCGCGGCAAGGGCCGGTTCGATCTCGACGAGGCTCTCAAGATCGCCCCGCTCAAGGGCAATGACAGCGGCGAAGGCAGCAAGGCGCCGCCGGTCGACCGGGTCGGCGATTTCGAAGGCGCGTTCGCCAAGGCGGCGGTCAAACTCGACGCGCGCTACACCACGCCGGACCATAGCCATGCGATGATGGAGCCGCATGCTTCGCTTGCCCGCTGGGACGGCGACAAGCTGACGGTGTGGACGTCGAACCAGATGATCGCCTGGGGCAAGGGCGATGTCGCCAAGACGCTCGGCATCCCCAAGGAGAATGTCCGTCTGATCTCGCCCTATGTCGGCGGTGGTTTCGGCGGGAAGCTGTTCGTGCGGACCGATGCGATCATGGCGGCACTCGGCGCACGCGCGGCTGGGCGTCCGGTCAAGGTCGCGCTCGCGCGGCCGATGATGTTCAACAACACCACGCACCGTCCGGCGACGACGCAGCGGATCCGCATCGGCACCGATCGCAGCGGCAAGATCACCGCGATCGCGCATGAGAGCGGTTCGGGCGATCTGCCCGGTGGCGGCCCCGAGACCGCGGTTTCGCAGACCAAGCTGCTCTATGCAGGCGCAAACCGGATGACGTCGATGCGGCTTGCCGTGCTCGACCTGCCCGAGGGCAATGCGATGCGCGCACCGGGCGAGGCTCCGGGGCTGATGGCGCTCGAGATCGCGATGGACGAAATGGCCGAGAAGCTCGGCATGGACCCGATCGCGTTCCGCATCGCCAACGATACGCAGGTCGACCCCGAGAAGCCCGAGCGGCGTTTTTCGCAGCGGCAGCTGATCAAGGCGTTGCAGGTCGGCGCGGAATCGTTCGGCTGGAACAAGCGCAACGCCAAGCCCGCGCAGGTCCGCGACGGGAAATGGCTAGTCGGGATGGGCGTGGCTGCGGGCTTCCGCAACAACATGAACATGAAGTCGGGCGCTAAGGTCTCGCTCGACCGCAAGGGTGTCGTCACCGTCTATACCGACATGACCGACATCGGCACGGGATCCTACACGATCATCGCGCAGACCGCGGCGGAGATGATGGGGGTCGACATGGACCGCGTCGTGGTGCGGCTCGGCGATTCGGATTCGCCGGTGTCTTCGGGTTCGGGCGGCCAGTGGGGCGCGAACAGCTCGACTGCGGGCGTCTATGCCGCCTGCGTCAAGCTGCGCGAGGCGGTTGCGCAGAAGCTCGGGTTCAACTCGGGTGACGTCGAATTCGCCGACGGCAAGGTGCGCTCGGGAAACCGCAGCGTTTCGCTCGCTGAGGCGGCGGGTGACGCCGGGCTGACCGCCGAGGACACGATCGACTATGGCGATCTGGCCAAGCAGTATCAGCAGTCGACCTTCGCCGGGCATTTCGTCGAAGTGGGCGTCGACATGTATACGGGCGAAGTCCGCATCCGGCGGATGCTCGCGGTCTGTGCGGCGGGTCGCATCCTCAACCCCAAGTCGGCG
This sequence comes from Sphingomonas sp. PAMC 26621, assembly GCF_000251145.1. GTDB lineage: Bacteria > Pseudomonadota > Alphaproteobacteria > Sphingomonadales > Sphingomonadaceae > Sphingomonas. The sequence continues at coordinate 29,682 of NZ_AIDW01000019.1, forward strand.
CGCAGCCAGGTGATCGGCGCGATGACGATGGGCGTCGGCTCGGCGCTGATGGAGGAACTCGCGGTCGACAAGCGGTTCGGCTTCTTCGTCAACCACGACCTCGCGCAATATGAAGTGCCGGTCCATGCCGACATTCCGCATCAGGACGTGATCTTCCTCGACGAGACCGACCCGACCACCTCGCCGATGAAGGCAAAGGGCGTGGGCGAGCTCGGGCTGTGCGGGGTCGGCGCTGCGATTGCGAATGCGGCGTATAATGCGACCGGTATTCGTGTTCGCGACTATCCGGTGACGCTCGACAAGATGCTCGACAAGATGCCGCCGGTGGCCTGAAACCATCGATGGACAGTCGATATGATGTCGTGATCGTCGGCGGCGGTGCCTCGGGCATCGCCGCCGCGCGCACGTTGGCGGGGTCGGGATTGCGGACGATCCTGCTCGAGGCGGGATCGCGACTTGGCGGGCGTGCGCATACTGAAGTCCGGGACGACCTTGCGCTAGACCTCGGATGCGGCTGGCTGCATTCGGGCGACCGCAATGCCTGGACCGGGATCGCCGAAGCCGCGGGCGTCGAGATCGACCGGCGCACCCCGGCGTGGGGGCAGCAATATCGCAATCTCGGCTTTTCGCCGCAGGACCAGCGGGCGGCGCGGGACGCGTTCGACCACTGGCTGGAGCGGATGGAGCAAGCCCCGCCGTCGAGCGACCGGGCGTCCGATGCCCTGCTCCCGGAGTGCGAATGGAACGGCCATATCGCGGCGATGACCGGCTTCATCAGTGGCGTGACACCGGAGCGGATCTCAGTCGCGGACTATCTGGCGTATGAGGATGCCGCCACCGACTGCAACTGGCGGCTTCCTCGTGGCTACGGCACGCTGGTCACGGCGAACATGCCGCAAGACGTCGCCCACCGCCTTGCGACTCCCGTCGATCGGATCGCACTCGCCGCGGACGGGGTGCGGCTGACGACGCCTGCGGGGGATATCGACGCGCGCACGGTGATCCTGACCGTATCGACCACCGTGCTGTCCGGGGACACGATCGCCCTGCCAGACGCGCTCGATCCGTGGCGCGCGGCGGCGGCGCAATTGCCGCTCGGGCGCAACGAGAAGCTGTTCCTCGCGGTCGACGGCCCCTCGCCGTTCGAACCCGAGACGCAGGTGCTCGGCAAGCCGGGCGATCCGGCGAGCGCGTCCTGCTATCTGCTGCCATTCGGGTGGCCGGTGGTCGAATGCTTCCTGGGCGGCGACGGCGCGCGGCAGGCGGAGGCCGAGGGGGCCGATGCGGCGTTTGCGCGGGCGATCGACGATCTGGTCGCCTTGTTCGGGGCGGACGTGCGGCGGTCGCTTCGACCGGTCACCGCCTCGGCGTGGAGCGCTGACCCGCGGATTGGCGGGGCGTATAGTTGCGCGCTTCCGGGGCGTGCGGATGCGCGGACGACGTTGGCGCAGTCGTTCGATGACCGGATCTTCTTTGCTGGCGAGGCGACCAATCCGGTCGACTTCAGCACCGCGCATGGGGCGCACGACAGCGGCGTGCGCGCGGCGCGAGAGGTTTTGGGGGTGATGGGGCTTGCGACCGGTACCGGCCCCTACTCCTGACCGTTCGTTTCGAGCGCAGTCGAGAAACCTGCGCTGTGCCGGGTTCCTCGACTGCGCTCGAAACGAACGGGTGGAGGGTGAGCGTATCCCAGCAACCATCCGTTCGGGCTGAGCGAAGTCGAAGCCCCCTGCTCAGCGCAAGACCCTTCGACTTCGCTCAGGGCGAACGGATGGGGGGTGCTTTACCGGTCGAACGGATTCTTCGGCGCCCGCAACGTAAGCCGTACCGGCACCGCCCCGAACCCGAGATCCCGCCGGATCCCGTTGATCAGATACCGCTGATAGCTCGTCGGCAACTGGTCAACGCGCGTGCCGAACAGAACGAAGCCCGGCGGGCGAGTCTTCGCCTGCGTCAGATAGCGCAGCTTGATCCGCTTGCCCCCCGGCGCGGGCGGCGGGTTGGCCTCGACCGCGCGTTCGAACCAGCGGTTGAGCTCGCCCGTCCCGACGCGGCGCGACCAGGCATCGCGCGTGTCGAACGCGACCTTGAGCATCGTGTCGAGCCCCTTGCCGGTCGCGGCCGAGACGGTCAGCACCGGCATGCCCTTGATCTGGCTGAGGCCATCCTCGAGCGCGGTGCGGATGCCGTTGAACAGGCTGGAGGCATTCTCCGCCACGTCCCATTTGTTGATCGCGACGATCAGCGCGCGGCCTTCCTGCAACGCCGCGTCCGCGATCCGCAGATCCTGCGATTCGAGCCCGCGCGTCGCATCCAGCAACAGCACGACGACTTCGGCGAAATCGATCGCATGGAGCGCATCGGCGACCGACAGCTTCTCGAGCTTGTCCTGCACGTTGGCGCGCTTCCGCATGCCGGCGGTGTCGATCAGCCGGACCTTCCGCGCATCCTCGCCGGGCTCGCGATCGGGATCGTGCCAGATCCAGTCGACCGCGATCGAATCGCGCGTGATGCCCGCTTCCGGGCCGGTAATCAGACGGTCTTCGCCAAGGATGCGGTTGATCAGCGTTGATTTGCCCGCATTCGGACGCCCGATGATCGCGAGCTTGAGCGGCGCGTCGGGGGCATATTCCTCATCGACGTCCGCGTTGGGAATGTCGTCGCCCGCGGCGTCCTTCTCGGGTTCGATGAAGGGGAGAAGCGCGTCGAACAGTTCGACGAGACCCTCGCCGTGTTCCGCCGACAATTCCACCGGATCGCCGAAACCGAGCGCGAGCGACTCGAGGATGCCGTCGGCACCAGCCTTGCCCTCGGCCTTGTTGGCGACGAGGATGACCGGGGTGGTCGACCCGCGCAGCCAGCGCGCGATTTCCTCGTCGAGCGGGACGATGCCCGCGCGCGAATCGAACAGGAACAGCGCGACGTCGGCCTGCGCGACCGCGGCCTCGGTCTGCGCGCGCATCCGGCCGGGCAAGGACGCGGCGTCCTTGTCCTCGTAACCGGCGGTGTCGATGACGCGGAAATCGAGGCCGACGAGCGTCGCCGCCCCCTCGCGCCGATCACGGGTTACGCCAGGGCGATCGTCGACGAGCGCGAGTTTCTTTCCGACGAGACGATTGAAGAGCGTCGACTTGCCGACGTTCGGCCGGCCGATAATAGCGACCACAGGGAGACTGGACATGCGCCTCCCTTAGGGCAAGCGCACGTCTTCGTCACCCCGCCGTGTCGCGGTTACTTATAGGCCGCGAGACGGCCCTTCTGATCAAGCACATACAGCGTCGAATTGGCGACCACCGGCGGCAGCGTGAACGGTGCCTTCGATTCGATCACCGTGCCGAGCTTGCCCGTTTCGACCGAGGCGGAAGCGATCTCGCCGAGCGAGTTGGTCAGCACGAGCCGACCGCCCGCAAGCACCGGGCCGTACCAGGTGATCGGGTTGGCCTTCTTCTTGTCCTTGATCGTGCCGTCCTTCTGGACCTTTTCGCTGCCGAAGTGGCGCAGCTGGCTGATCCACCGCACCTTGCCGGTCGCGCGCGCGAGGCAGACGAGCCGTGCGTCGTCGGTGACGATGAAGACCCATTCGCCCGCGACCCACGGGGTCGAGATGCCCGCGAAATTCTGCTCCCACAGCCGCTGCCCCGAGACGATCTCGAGCGCGACCATGCGGCCACCCTGCCCGACCGCGAAGACGATCCCGCGGTCGATCACCGGGTCCGCATCGATATCGGCGAGCGACGAGACCGAGGTCGAGATCGACGAGCGCGACAGCGCGTCCTGCCACAAAGTGCGCCCATTCTCGTAGCGATAGGCATTGAGTTCGCCCGAGGAGAAGCCCGCGACGACTGTCCCCTGACTGACCGCTGGTGCCGCGACGCCGAACACGCCCTGCGTCTCGATCGAGCCCGAGGCGGTCCACACGACGGTGCCGTCCGCCTGCGACAGCACGTAGAGTTGGTTGTCCTGGCTCAGCACATAGACCTGGCCGTTGGCGACCGACGGCGCACCGCGTAAAGGCGCACCAGGCTTTGCCCGCCACAATTCCTTGCCGCTCGTCGCGTCGAGCGCAACCACGTCGCCGAGGCCGTCGGTCGCGAAGACCTTGCCCTCGTCGAAGCTCACGCCGCCGCCGAAACGCGCGCTGCGCGCCTTCTTGTCGGTCGTCGCGATGCTGGCTTCCCACGCGGACGCGCCGGTGCTGGCCGAATAAGCGTGGACCGTGGCGTTGACGTCGATCGCGAACAGCTTGCCGCCGCCGATCACCGGTGCCGCGCCGAGCCGCTGGCGATTGCTGCCGCCGTCGATCGTCACGCTCCACGCGCGGGTGAGCGCATTGCCGAGCGCGAGCTGGCCCATCGACTTGGACGGGCTGCCGCCGGGTTGCGCCCAGCTGTCGTTGGTCGTCGCAGGCGGCACGAGCACCTGGACTTCGCCGATCGTCTTGTCGGCGACCACGTCATTCTCGCCCTGGAGAATCGCGATGCGATTGCCGAGCACCGGGGTCTTCTTCTTGCCCTTGAACGTCGCGCAGCCGCTGAGCGCGATCGCTGAGACCGCCACCAGCAGAACTCGGTTGGTCATCTTCATTTCGATTTCTGGTCCTTCGGCTGGTTCACGGCATCTACCCCCAATACGCCCGCCATCTGAACCGCGCGTTGCCGCAGGGTCTCGGGCACGTCGGGTTCGCGGGCGATCTGGCCGTACAGGGTGCCGGCGAGATCACGACGGCCCATCCGCAGATAGGACGCAGCGACCATCTCACCCGCGCTGCCGAACCACGGATTGCCCTTCACCGCGAGCCCGCGCAGCCGCGCGACGACGACGTCGGGCTTGATCGTATCGAGCTCGGCGCTGGTCTGGCGGACGAGCGCGAGGTCGCGGAACGGCTGGCCGATCGACGCGTCACCCGCAATCGCGGCGAACTTGGCGGCAGCGCCGCGCAGGTCGTTCTTCTGCAGCAGCAGGTCCGCCTGGCTCATCATGGCAAGCGCGCGGACGCCCTTGACGTCGGAACCCGCGAGACTGCCGAGTTCGCCGTCGGCCGCCGGACGGCGCGCACCGATATCCTCATACGCCTTGCTTAGCGCCTCGCCCTCGTCGCCCGCGACCGATTGCTGGTGCGCGCGGTAGATCTGCCATCCGCCGAAGCCGAGGACGATCAGCACGACGATCGCGATCGCGGCGATCCCATAGCGGCGCCAGGCGGTCGCCATCTGTTCGCGACGGAGTTCCTCGTCGACTTCCCGGAGGAATGCGGCATCGGTGTTGGGTGGCACGGCCACTGGGGAACTCCATCGGATCGGGGCGGGAAGCTGCGGACCTTAGCCGCGCACCCGCCTGAGGGAAAGCGGGCAAACGTTACGCTATGGTACGGTTCGGAAACGGAAGCGGCATCAGTCCTTGGGGGCGTAGATCTGTTCCGCGCCCGGGAAGGTGCGCGCGCGGACCTCGGCGGCGTAGGTCGCGGCTGCGGCGGAAATACGGCCACCGAGGTCGTCATATTTCTTCACGAAGCGCGCGGTGCGCTCGAACAGGCCGAGCATGTCCTCCGCGACGAGCACCTGCCCGTCACACTCAGCCGAAGCACCGATCCCGATCGTCGGGCAGGCGACCTTCTGCGTGAGCGCGATCGCGATCGGCTCGACCACGCCTTCGATCACCAGCGCGAACGCGCCCGCTTCGGCAATCGCGACGCCATCCGCGACGATCTTCTCGGCTTCGGCGGCGGTGCGCCCGCGCGCGCCATAGCCGCCAAGCGTGTTGACCGCCTGCGGGGTGAGACCGACGTGGCCCATGACCGGGATGCCGCGTTCGCTGAGGAACCGGACGGTCGGCGCCATCGCGACCCCGCCCTCGAGCTTCACCCCCGCCGCGCCGGTCTGCTTGAGCAGGAAGGCGGCGCTTTCGAACGCCTTTTCGGGCGAGGCTTCATAACTGCCGAACGGCATGTCGATGATGACGACCGCATGATAGCTGCCGCGCACCACCGCGGCACCATGCGCCGCCATCATGTCGAGTGTGACGGGGACGGTCGACGGCAGGCCGTAGATCACCTGCCCGAGGCTGTCGCCGACCAGCAGCATGTCGCAATGCGGATCGAACAGCTGCGCGTTGCGCACGGTATAGGCGGTGAGCATCACCAGCGGGTCGCCCCCCTTGCCCCCACCGATCGTCCCCTTCCGTGCGCGGATCGCGGGGACGGTGAGGCGCTTCATCGGCGCTGGCGTGGGGTTGGCGCGACTGGTCGCGGTGTCGATCGTGAAGGTCGTGGACATGGCGCGGGGATAGCGGCTTGCGAGGCCCCGCGCCAGTCGGGGGCGTCAGTCGACCGTCACGCCCTTCCAGAAGGCGAAGCGGTCCTTGATCTCCGCGGCCTTGGACTTCGGGTCGGGGTAGAACCATGCCGCGTCGACGTTGCGCTTACCGTCGACGACGAGCGTCTTGTAGCTCGCGTCGCCCTTCCACGGGCAATGCGAGTGCGTCGCGCTCGGTTCGAACAGGTCCGCGACGATGCTGTCGGCGGGGAAATAATGGTTGCCCTCGACGATCACGGTGTCGTCCGACTGGGCGATCACGGTTCCGTTCCAGCGTGCGGTCGGCATGGGCTTGGTCCTTCAGGTCAGGGCTTGAGGGCCTCAACATAGGTATCGGGCTTGAAGCCTGCCAGCAGCACGTCCTCCTTGACGAGGATCGGGCGTTTGATGGCGGAGGGGTTGGCGAGCATTATGGCGAGCGCCTTGTCGGCGTCGAGGTCGGTCTTGTCGGCGTCGGGGAGCTTGCGGAAGGTGGTGCCGGCGCGGTTGAGGACGGTTTCCCAGCCGAGCTGGTCGATCCATCCGCGCAGGAGCGTGGGGTCTACGCCGGCGGTCTTGTAGTTGTGGAAGGTGTAGGGGACGCCGTTGGTGTCGAGCCAGGTGCGGGCTTTCTTGACGGTGTCGCAGGCAGGGATGCCGTAGAGAGTGGCGGGCATTGGCGACCTTTCTTTGGAGTGATCGTCCGATAGCCGGTGGACTCCAAAAATGCAGCAGTTCCGCTTACGCCCATTTGCAGATATTAAGCATCCGAGTACCGTGCCCCTATGGAGGCGGGTCACATGGGACGTTTGTTGTTGATGGCGGTGGGAATGGCGCTGATAGCACTGCCGCCGTCGCCGCTCAGTGCTCAAAACAATCCTGGCCTTTTTGATGTCTTTAGCATTCGAGCGACCACTGGAGGCTACTACCTCCGTACGGTCTCTCCCAAAGGAGATCGGATCAACGCGACATGTCAATTAATTCGCAAAGGTGCATGGGACTTTGCCGTAGAGGTCTATCCTGCCGGTAGTGCGACTGTGAAATCGGGCATATCACCGGCCCTTAAGTTATCCGGAACGTGGGCATACCCACTCCGGGCCCAGGGCCGCAGTTATTTCCTTTGGACTGCCCCCAACTCTGCGGCGTTTGCGCTATTCCTACGACGAGTGAGCGGTATGGGGTGGGGTCAGAACTTCGTGTCCCGTGAGCTCAACGTCGACTTTCAGAGCCACGGATCAGACGACGCCGGGACAATCGCCGCTTTCTCGCACCTCTGCCGCTTACCGGGCGTCTTGCCCAACGCCTACTGAGAGACCGCGCGCGCCTAAACGTCGGTATTCCAAAAATTTTCGACGTTCAGCCTGATGCGTCGGTTGCGAACATTTAAGGGGCACGCCTCCGCGCTTCCGTCATCCCCGCGACGGCGGGGATCTATACTGCCTGACTGCGCAGTACAGGATGGACGGTGCTAATGGATTCCCGCCTGCGCGGGAATGACGGACAGAATGAGGGAATTCCGTCACCCCACCGTCATCCCCGCGACGGGCCGGATCCACCGCGGTGCGCATCCAAGCATGGTCGAACAAGACCCGGTGGACCCCGGGCCAAGCCCGGGGTGACACGAGGTTAAGGGTAAGCGCGACCCTCAAGCCGCCTCGAACATCTCCGGCGAAAGCGCCATCAGCGCCTCGGACCCGCCCTCGATCTTGCGGCGGAGCGCGCCAGCCTCGGGCATCACGCGCTCGGCGAAGTAGCGTGCCGTCACCAGCTTGGCGTCGAGGAACTTCACATCCCCCTCGCCCGCTGCCTTGAGCTTGGTCGCGGCGACCGCCATCCGCAGCCACATCAGCCCGACCGCGACGATGCCCATCAGGTGCATGTAGCTGTGCGCGCCCGCGCCGACGTTGTCGGGGTTCTGCATGCCGTTCTGCATGAACCACATCGTCGCCTGCTGGAGCTCGCCATTCGCCTTTTCCAGCGCGCCCGCGAAGGTCGCGGTGGCGGGGTCGGCCTTGGCGGCGGCGACTTCCTCGGCGACGACCTTGAACAGCGACTGCACTGCGCGTCCGCCGTTCTGCGCGAGCTTGCGGCCGACCAGATCCATCGCCTGCACGCCATTGGTGCCCTCGTAGATCATCGCGATCCGCGCATCGCGGACGTACTGCTCCATCCCCCATTCGGCGATGTAGCCGTGGCCACCGTAGACCTGCTGCGCGTTGGTCGCGATGTCATAGCCCTTGTCGGTGCCATAACCCTTGATGACCGGCGTGAGCAGCCCGAGCAGATCGCCCGCGAGCTGCTTCTCTTCATCGCTGACCGCGGCATGTTCGAGATCGGCCTGGAGCGCGCCCCACAGGCACAATGCACGGAGGCCTTCGGTCAACGCCTTCGACTCCATCAGCATGCGGCGGACGTCGGGGTGGACGAACAAAGTGTCCGCCTTCTCGCCCGGCTCCTTCGCGCCGGTGAGCGAGCGGCCCTGGCGGCGGTCCTGTGCATATTGGACTGCATTCTGATAGGCGACTTCGGCGACGCCGAGGCCCTGCAGGCCGACGCCCAAGCGTGCGGCGTTCATCATGATGAACATCGCGGCGAGGCCCTTCATTTCCTCGCCGACGAGCCAGCCGATCGCGCCGTCATAGTTCATCACGCAGGTCGAATTGGCGTGGATCCCCATCTTGTGCTCGATCGAACCGCAGGTGACCGCGTTGCGCTCCCCGATCGACCCGTCGTCGCCGACCATGAACTTCGGCACGACGAACAGCGAAATGCCCTTCGAACTTTCCGGCGCACCCGGCGTCTTTGCGAGCACGAGGTGGATGATGTTGCTGGTCAGGTCATGCTCGCCCGACGAGATGAAGATCTTGGTGCCGGTGATCGCATAGGAGCCGTCGGCCTGCGGCTCGGCGCGGGTGCGGATCAGGCCGAGGTCGGTGCCGCATTGCGGCTCGGTCAGGTTCATCGTCCCGCCCCATTCGCCGCTGACCATCTTGGGGACGTACTTGGCCTTCTGCTCGTCCGAACCCTTGACCAGCAACGCCGCGATCGCGCCGTGCGTCAGGCCGGGGTACATCGCGAACGCCATGTTGGCGGAAATCATATATTCCTGGAACGCGGTCGAGACGACGTGCGGCATCGCCTGCCCGCCGAATTCCTCGGGTGCGCTGAGCGTGCCCCAACCCGATTCGACGAACGCCTGATAGGCTTCCTTGAAACCCTTGGGCGTCGTGACCGAACCGTCCTCATGCCGGACGCAGCCTTCCTGGTCGCCCGAATAGTTGAGCGGGAACAGCACTTCGGCGACGAACTTGCCGCCCTCGTCGAGCACCGCGTCGACCACGTCGGGGGTCGCGTTCTGGAAGCCGGGGAGATTGGCGTGGCTCTGCAGGCCGATCACATGATCGAGGATGAAGCGCGTGTCGCGGACGGGGGGCGTATACTGGGGCATGGGTTCAGTCCTTCATCTGGCCGGATGAGCCATGGGTTTCGAGCAAGGTGACAAAGTCGTCGAGTTCGTGGATCGCCGCGTCGATGTCGCGTTTCTGCGCGGTCAGCAGCGAAATCCGGTCGCGGCAGCGCTCGATCGTCGTCTGGCGCTGGATCTTCCGGCCATCGCCAATGTCGTACAGGTCGATCATCTCGCGGATCTCGCCGAGCGAGAACCCCACGCGCTTGCCGCGCAGGATCCACGCCAGCCGTGCGCGGTCGCGCTGCGAATAGATGCGGGTCGTCCCGCGCCGTTCGGGCGCGATCAGGCCTTCATCCTCGTAGAAACGCAACGCCCGCGCGGTGACGTCGAATTCCGCCGACAGGTCGGAGATGGAGAAATGATCGCGCGTCGGGTGGCGATCGATGAGGGCATAGGCGGCACCGGTGCTCATGCACCGTCAAATAGTTGCCCTTTACGTGAACGTCAAGACGGTGCGCATCATGGATGGACATCGTCTCCGCACAGCAGTGTGCCGCGCGGACCGCGCAAGGTGGACGCTTCCGACGCCGATTCGCTGAGCCGGTCGAGTGCAAGCCCGGAGATCGCCGCATGCTCGGTGCACAGCGCCTGGCAGCCGGCGGGCAAACGCCCCGGAAAGACGATCCGGTCGCCGTCGAAGCGTGCGTCGAAGCTGCAGCCGCCCCCACGGCTGGTGTCGAACGCGACGTGCAGCGTTTCGCCCGAGCGGGTCACCACGCCGGTGGCGCCGCAATGTTCGCGGTCGTCATAATCGACCGTGACGCCGATCCGGTATCCGGTCGCGCTCGGGACGACGCAGACTCGGTCGGCCTCGCGGACATAAAGACCCGTGATGTCAGTGCTGTTCGGGTCGGGAATGACGCCTGCCTGGATCGCGGCCGCCTCGAGCGCGGTGGCTGGCGGGGTCGCCTTCTCCCCGGGCGCGTTCTCCTTCTGGCAGCCGGTGAGGACGCACAGCGCGAGCAGCAGGCGTTTCAACCGACTCGCGCCAGCGCATCGCCTTCCACCCGCCGGTAGAAACAGCTGCGTTCGCCGGTGTGGCACGCGGGACCGGCGGGATCGACGATCAGCCAGACCGCGTCCTGATCGCAGTCGATCCGGATGTCGTGGACGTGCAGGACATGCCCCGACGTCTCCCCCTTGCGCCACAATGCGCCACGGCTGCGCGACCAGAAATGCGCGTCGCCGGTCTCCACCGTCAGTTTCAGCGCATCGGCATTCATGTGCGCGAGCATGAGGACTTCGCCGCTATTGCGGTCGGTCGCGACCGCGGTGATGAGGCCGGCGGCATCATATTTTGGGTCGAGCACGAGGCCGGTTTCACGAAGGTCTGCCATGCGGGGCGGTGTAGCGGGAGAGATGGGCGTCGTCACCCCGGCGTGGGCTTTCCGGCCCAACCGGGCGCCTGTCGCACCGTGGCCCGGCCCCTCCCGGGGTGAGGGTGTGCGCTCACCCCTTGCGAATGGCTTCGACGAGTTCGTCCTTGGTCATCGTCGACCGTCCCGCGATCCCGATCTTGCGCGCTTCGTCAAGCAGGTCGTCCTTGGTGCGATCCTCGAGCGTCCCGCCGCCGCGATGGTCGATCGTCCCCGCTGCATGCGCGTTGGCGATTCGCGCAGCCTTCTCCGGCGAGGCACCGTCCTTGCGCAGATCCTCGTAGAGTTTGTCGTCCTTGATACTCGGCCCGTGATCCTTCGCCATGCTCAACTCCTTGCGCGCAACAACATTCGATCCCCGATCGCCGCCGCAACGAACAATGCGACCAATCGCTCCGGAGGATGTTACAAAAGCGCGACAAAGCCGATCGCCGTCCCTATATGCGGGCTCGAAGCTCTACCCTCCCCCGAAGGGCGCCAATGCTCACAACCAATCCGTTCGAAGCCCCCGAAAACGGGGACAAACTGCATGAAGAATGCGGTGTCTTTGGTATCTCCGGCGCGGCCGACGCCGCCCGGCTCGTTGCGCTGGGGCTCCACGCGCTCCAGCATCGCGGACAGGAAGCGGCTGGTATCACCAGCTTCGACGGTGCCGAATTCCATACCCACCGTGCGATGGGTCACGTCGCTGGCAATTTCGACCGTGAGGACATCATGGTTCCGCTGCGCGGCACCGTCGCCTGCGGTCATGTGCGCTATTCCACCACCGGCGAGACCGCGCTCCGCAACGTCCAGCCGCTCTATGCCGACCTCGCCTCGGGCGGGTTCGCGATCGCGCATAACGGCAATATCTCGAACGCGATGCGGTTGCGCCGCGATCTCGTCCGGCGCGGCTCGATCTTCCAGTCGACCAGCGATACCGAGACGATCATCCATCTCGTCGCGACGTCTAACTACCGGACCGTCGTCGACAAGTTCATCGATGCGCTCAAGCGCGTCGAAGGCGCCTATTCGCTGATCGTGATGACCCCCGAAGGCATGATCGCCTGCCGCGATCCGCTCGGCATTCGTCCGCTCGTGATGGGCCGGATCGAACAGTCGGACGGCAGCCAGGCGGTGATCTTCGCCTCCGAGACGGTCGCGCTCGACGTGGTCGGCGCGACCTTCGTCCGCTCGATCGATCCGGGCGAGCTGGTGATGGTCAAGGGCAGCGAGATCACCTCGCATCGCCCGTTCGCGCCCGTGTCTGCGCGCCCGTGCATCTTCGAATTCGTCTATTTCTCGCGCCCCGATTCGATCTCGGAGGACCGCAGCGTCTATACCGTCCGCAAGGCGATCGGCGCACAGCTCGCGATCGAAAGCCCGGTCGATGCCGACCTCGTCATTCCGGTTCCCGATTCGGGCACCCCGGCGGCGCTGGGCTATGCGCAGCAATCGGGCATTCCGTTCGAACTCGGGATCATCCGCTCGCATTATGTCGGGCGTACCTTCATCCAGCCGGGCGACAAGGTTCGTCACCTCGGCGTCAAGCTCAAGCACAACGCCAATCGCGCGCTGATCGCGGGCAAGAAGATCGTGCTGATCGATGATTCGATCGTGCGCGGGACGACCAGCCTCAAGATCGTCGAGATGATGCGCGAAGCAGGCGCGGCCGAGGTCCACATGCGGATCGCGAGCCCGCCGACGCGGCATTCGTGCTTCTACGGCGTCGACACGCCCGAGCGCGCCAAGCTGCTCGCCGCGACCAAGAACCTCGAGGAGATGGCGGCGTATATCAAGGCCGACAGCCTCGCGTTCGTCTCGATCGACGGCCTGTACAAGGCACTCGGCGAGCCGCAGCGTAACGCGATCCGCCCGAGCCATTGCGATGCCTGCTTCACCGGGGACTATCCGACGACGCTGACCGACCAGGACGATGTTTCGTCGGTCGATCAGTTCGCGCTACTGGCCGAACGCGTCAGCTGAGGATCGCAAGACGATGACTGATGGGAACCGCCCGCTCGCCGACCGGGTCGCGCTCGTTACCGGTGCCTCCAAGGGCATCGGTGCCGCGACTGCCATCGCACTTGGCGCAGCGGGGGCGCATGTCGTCCTCACCGCCCGGACTAGCGCCGGCCTCGAGAGCGTCGAGAATGCGATCTTCGATGCGGGCGGGTCGGCGACGATCGCGCCGCTCGACCTGACGCAGGCGGAGGCGATCGCGCGGCTGGGTTCGGCAATCGGCGAACGCTGGCCCGCGCTCGACATTATCGTGCTCAACGCAGCGATGCTCGGGACACTGGCACCCGTGCCCGCAATCGACCCCAAGGAAATGGCGAACGTCCTGACGCTCAACGTCAGCGCGCAAGCGGCCTTGATCGCGGCGTTCGATCCGATGCTGCGCAAGTCGAGCCACGCGCGCGTGATCGGCATCACCTCGAGCGTCGGGCGCAAGCCGCGGGCGTATTGGGGGCTTTACGGCGCGTCCAAGGCGGCGTTCGAGACGATTGTATCGGCATACGGCGACGAAATGGAGCGGATCAGCAATATCCGCACCGCGATCCTCGACCCCGGCGCGACCCGCACCGACATGCGCCGCCGCGCCTATCCGGGCGAGGAACCCAAGTCGGTCAAGGAACCGAGCGTAGTGGCGGAGCGGATCGTCGCGCTGCTGACCGAGGATTTCGCAACGGGGCATTTCGAACGCTTCGGGTGACGGCTTTCGTCGCTGGGCCACCTTCAGCCGTCATTCCCGCCTTTGCGGGAATGACGGTAGTAGCGGATGGTACGAGCTTGATCGCTCGCTGATACGCCGCTAAGGCAACCCCACTCGCATGGACCCGGTGCAAATCCGGGTGGCTCTTCCAGCCGCCGATCCGCTGGATAACAGAACACATGGATAGCGACGTCACCGACCTCGCAAGCGGTCCGGTGCCATGTGCCTGCGTTTGGTATCTCATGACATTTTCAACTTTTCGAACCCAATGGTTCTCCTCGTTTGCCGACGTGCGGCGCGAGACGCTGGCCGGCGTCGTCGTCGCGCTCGCGCTCATTCCCGAAGCAATCGGCTTCTCGATCATCTCGGGCGTCGATCCGCAGGTCGGGCTGTACGCCTCGGTCGCGATCGCAATCGTCATCTCCTTCATCGGCGGTCGTTCCGCGATGATCTCGGCCGCGACCGCGGCGGTCGCGGTGGTGGTGACGCCGCTGGTGCGCGATCACGGCGTACCGTATCTTTTCGCCGCGACCATCCTGATGGGCGTGTTCCAGATCCTCGCGGCGGTGCTGCGGCTCGACCTGGTGATGCAGTTCGTTTCCCGCTCGGTGATAACGGGGTTCGTCAACGCGTTGGCAATCCTCATTTTCATGGCTCAGTTGCCGCAACTGACGGGAGTGACCTGGCATAGCTTCGCGCTGGTCGCGGGCGGTCTGGCGATCATCTATCTGCTGCCGCGCCTCACCAAGGCGGTGCCCTCCCCGCTGGTCGCGATCGTCGTGCTCGCGGTGATCAGCATTGCGCTCGCGCTGCCGGTGCGCACCGTCGGCGACATGGGGCGCCTGCCTTCCGGGCTGCCGTCCTTCGCGCTGCCGCAGGTTCCGCTGACGTGGGAGACGCTGCGGATCATCCTGCCCTATTCGCTGACGATGGCGGCGGTCGGGCTGCTCGAATCGCTGCTCACCGCGCAGATCGTCGACGACATGACCGACACCGAAAGCAACAAGCGCCGCGAATGCGCGGGCCAGGGCGGCGCGAACATCGTCGCCGCGCTGGTCGGCGGGATGGGCGGGTGCGCGATGATCGGCCAATCGGTGATCAACGTGACCTCGGGCGGTCGCAAGCGGCTGTCGACTTTCATCGCCGGCGCGTTCCTGCTGTTCCTGCTCGCGGTAGCCGGCCCTGTGGTCGGGCGGATCCCGATGCCGGCGCTGGTCGCGGTGATGATCATGGTTTCGATCGGGACGTTCAGCTGGAATTCGATCCGCAACCTCCGCCGGCATCCGCCGACGTCCTCCGCGGTGATGCTGGTGACGGTCGCGGTCGTCGTCGCGACACATGATCTCGCGCAGGGCGTGCTCGCGGGGGTGCTGCTGTCGGGCATCTTCTTCGCGGGCAAGGTCCGGCGGATGGTGTCCGTCGCGCGCACGACGGGCGCGGACGGTGTGATCTACCGGGTCAGCGGGCAGGTCTTCTTTGCCTCGGTCGACCGCGTCACGAAGGCCTTCTTGCCCGAGCAGGGCGCGCCGGTGACGATCGACGTAAGCGACGCGCACTTCTGGGACATTTCGGGGGTCGGCGCGCTCGACAAGATCATCGCCCGGTTGCGGCGGGACGGGTCGGCGGTCGAGGTGATCGGCTATAATCGCGCGAGCGCCGATCTCGTCGATCGCTATGCCTTGCACGACAAGACCGGCTTCGAGCTTGGCGTGGTGCCGCACTGATGGCGGTCGATGTGCCGGGTTGATCGCGACCGTTCGTTTCGAGCGTGACCGAGAAACCCGGCGCAGCGTGGGTGTCGCGTTTCCGCGCACCTTCCGGCTAGCCGTCAGACCTTTACCAGCGTGACCTGCGCGACGTCGATCCCCTGCCCGCGGAACCCGCCTTCGCAGTACATCAGATAATAGCGCCACAAGGCGATGAACTTACTGTCGAACTTCGCCGGAAGACGCCCAGTAGCCGCTGCTTCGTCGAACGCGACACGCCACCGGCGCAGCGTCTCGGCATAGTGCAGCCCGAAGCTGCGGTTGTCGCGCCACGCGAGCCCATGCGTCTCGGCGAGTGCGCGGAAGCGGCTTTGCGACAACAGCATCCCGCCGGGGAAGACGAACCGCTGGATGAAATCGACGTTCGCGGCATAGGCCTCGAAGATCGCGTCATCGATCGTGATATACTGGATCGCCGCACGCCCGCCGGGCTTGAGCGCGCGCGCGATGGCGGCGAGATACGTCCCCCAATAGTCCTGTCCGACCGCCTCGACCATCTCGATGCTGGCGATACCGTCATACTGGCCGGAGACGTCGCGATAATCGGTGCGCGAGACGGTCACGCCCGACAGGCCGGCATCCGCGATCCGGTCGTTGACCGCGCGTTCCTGTTCGCTCGACAGCGTGATCGCCTCGACCCGCACTCCGCGCCACGCCGCCGCCTCGGCAAAGCCACCCCAGCCGCAGCCGATCTCGAGCACGGTCTGCCCGGGCGCCAACTCCAGCCGATCGAGGATCGCATCGTTCTTGCGCGCCTGTGCCGCCGTCAGGTCCTCGGTCGTCATCGCCGCTTCGTCGAACAAAGCGGCCGAGTACATCATGCTCGGATCAAGCCACAGGCTGTAGAAGTCGTTACCCAGATCGTAGTGGAAATGGATGTTGCGCCGGGACCCCGCGCGCGAGTTGCGGCGCAGGCCGTTGCGCCAGCCGCGCAGCATGCGGATCATTCCACCCGACCGCGCCGTCCCACCCAAAGAGCGCCGGTTGCGCATGAACAGCTCGAACAGCACGGTCGGGTCGGGACTGGTCCACTCACCCCTGGACCAGGCGACGTACCAGCCCGCCGAGCCCCCGGTCACCAGCCGCACCAACGCACGCCAGCGGCGCAGGTCGACCACCGCTGCGGGTCCGGGCGCCCGCCCGCCGAGCAGCCGCTTGCCCCCGCCCGGCAAGGTTGCCGCGAGCGATCCCTCGACCAGACCGGAATCGATCCGGTCGAGCACGGCGTTGAACGATTTTACGAATACCCCAAACATCGCGCCCCCCTCGCATTCCGGGGCGTGGTTGCCAACCCGCTCAGCGCACCTGTTTCACCGCCTGCAACGCGCGCTCGCGCGCCTCGCGGTGGCCGATGATCTTGGGCGGATAAGCCTTGGGGCGGCACCCGGCCTCCTCGGGGTCGTGGATCGCGTCGCCCTTCACGTCGGCGAGCTCGGGCACCCAGTGGCGGATGTACGCGGCCGCGTCGAACTTGGGCGACTGGACCAGTGGCGCCATGATCCGGACGAACATGTTCGAATCGATTCCGGTGCCCGCGGTCCATTGCCAGTTGACCGAGTTGGACCCGTAATCGCCATCGACCAGGCAATCCCAGAACCACCGCTCGCCTTCGCGCCAGTCGATCAGCAGATGCTTGATCAGGAAGCTCGCGGTGATCATGCGGACGCGGTTGTGCATCCAGCCGGTCTTCCAGAGCTGGCGCATCCCGGCGTCGACGATCGGATAACCGGTGCGGCCCTGCTGCCACGACTTGAGGTCAGCATCGGCATCCTCGCCGCTGCGCCACGGCATCGCGTCATATTCTCGCGGGCGTTCTTCGAGCCATACTCCGGATATTGCAGGATGACGTTCTGCGCATAGTCGCGCCAGCCGATTTCGCTCAGGAAGACATCGACCGATCCGCCGACGTCGGCAACGGCGTGCCACACCTGCGCCGCCGAGAGCTCGCCGAAGTGGAGATGCGGCGACAGGCGCGAGCTGCCCTCTTCCGACGGCAGGTTGCGGGTCTCGTCGTATTTGGCGGCATGACTTTTGAAGGCGTCGAGGCGGTCGTGCGCGGCGTTCTCGCCCGGGGTCCAGTCGTCTGCGAAGCCTGTCGACCAATCGGGCTTGCTCGGTAGCAGGCCCCAGTCCGCGAGTTTGTCGCTCTTTGGCCAATTGGACGGCGACGGGATCTTGGCGGGTTTGTGGATCGGCTCGGGGGGCGGCATGTGTTGCTTCAGCGCGCGCCAGAACGGGGTGTAGATCTTGTACTGGCCGCCGGTGCCGGTCGTGATCGACCCGGGAGGCGCGAGGTAGTTGCCATGGTGGCAGACGAGGTCGAGGTGCTTGGCGACCGCGCGTTCGGCATTGCGCCACCAGGGTTCGAAGTGGCGGATGCAATGGACCTGCGTCGCGCCGGTTTCCTCGGCGAGTTCGCGGAGCACTTGGTCGCATGTGCCGCGGCGGAGGATGAGGCGCGAGCCCTTCTCGCGGAACGCCGCATCGAGGCTTTCGAGGCTGTTGTGCAGCCACCAGCGCGAGGCACCGCCCATAGCATATTTTTTCGGGGTGTCGTCGTCGAGGATGTAGACCGGGATCACCGCGCCTTCGTTGATCGCGGCAAGGAGAGCGGGCTGGTCGGCCAGGCGGAGGTCTCGGCGGAGCCAGAGGAGCGAAACGGTGTCGCTCACTTCGAGTCAGCCAGCGAAGCAGAAGGGTGACTCGCACAAAGCCACAAAGGCACGAAGCAGGGGATCATGGATACGGACTTACATAATCGTTGATGAGCCGCCTCACGCCATCCTTGAATGTCGGTGCTCCGAAATTCATCAGCAGGCCCAGCGGCAGGTCCATCAACCTGAGGTAGGTTAGAACCTGCTTAGCGTGGACAGGGGAATATCGTTCCGTGGATTTCAGTTCGATCAACAACATTCCTTCGACGAGAATGTCTGCCCGGAACCCCTCCTCGAAATGCAACCCGT
Organism: Sphingomonas sp. PAMC 26621; assembly: GCF_000251145.1. Classification (GTDB taxonomy): domain Bacteria; phylum Pseudomonadota; class Alphaproteobacteria; order Sphingomonadales; family Sphingomonadaceae; genus Sphingomonas. Next base: position 48,241 of record NZ_AIDW01000019.1, read on the forward strand.
TGAACCGGATGGGGATCGGCCGCTGCCGTTCCACCGCCAGCCCTCGGTCCGTCAGGCTGGACGCAAGACAGACTTCATACACCGACTCAAGGAGTCCCGGCCCAAGCGCTTGATGCAGCTTGAAGCCACAGTCGACCGAGATCCGGGCAATATCCTCCAGCGCGCCGCGCATCTATCACCCTTCTTCGTGCCTTTGTGGCTTCGTGCGAGATCCTCTTACTCGACTCGCGGTTCCTTCTCCACCTGCCAAGTCTGCCCCTGCGATAGCAGCTTCTGCAGGTCGGGCGTCTTGCCCTTCGCCGCTTCCGCATTCTGCGTCACGACAGCACTCTCGAACGTCGGACGCGGATCGTCAAACAGCACGCCAAGCGCCATCGGGAACGTCCCGAAGGGCATCTCGACCAGCATGTGCGCGAGCCCACGGTTGGTCTGGTCATGCACGATCACGCCAGCCGCCGCCCAGTCGCCGTCGACCACGTCGACGACCTTGAGCACCAGCCGCTCCATATCCATTGCCAGCCCCTTGGTGCCGGCCTCGAACAGCAGCGGCTTGCCATGCTCAACCCAGAGCTGGTTTGCGCCCGCGTTCTTCTTCTCGGTGAAGGGCGCGAAGACGTCGTCGTTGTAGACGATGCAGTTCTGGAAGATCTCGACGAACCCGGTGCCCTTGTGCGCATGTGCTGCCTTCAGGACGCCGACGAGATTCTTGTGGATGTCGATCGCGCGCGCGATAAAGCGGCCGCCTGCACCGAGCGCGAAGGCGCAGGGGTTGGCGGGGGTGTCGACCGAGCCGAACGGAGTCGACGGCGTACGCGTGCCGACCCGCGACGTCGGGGAGTACTGCCCCTTGGTCAGGCCGTAGATCTCGTTGTTGAACAGCAGGACCTGGCAATCGAGATTGCGACGGATCAGGTGCATCGTGTGGTTGCCGCCGATCGACAGCGCATCGCCGTCGCCGGTGATGATCCACACATCGAGATCGGGGTTCGCCAGCTTGACACCGGTTGCCACCGCCGGCGCACGACCGTGGATCGTGTGGAAGCCGTAGGTTTCCATATAATACGGGAAACGCGATGAGCAGCCGATGCCACTGACGAACACGGTGTTTTCCGGACGCGCGCCAATTTCGGGCATCGTACGCTGGACCGCCTTGAGCACTGCGTAATCGCCGCAGCCCGGGCACCAGCGGACTTCCTGATCGGTTTCCCAGTCCTTCGGCGTGGTCTTGGCGATGGGGGTCATGTCGTTCATGCGAAAGGTCCCTTGTCGGACAGGGCGGTAACGGCGTCGAGCGACGGTGGCGCGTCGGCATGGCCGTGCAGCGTGCCGTCGTCATGGCCGGATTGATCGGTGGTCAGTTGCTGGTTGTCGGCCGGGAGCAGCTCGCCCTCGGCGGGGAGATGGCCGTCAATCGCGTCCTCGATCTCCGAGATGAGGAACGGCTGGCCCGACACCTTGTTGAGCGGCTTGGCGTCGACCAGGAACTGGTCGCGCAGCACCGTCTTGAGCTGCCCGGTGTTCATTTCCGGAACGACGATCGTGTCGTAACCCTTCAGCAGATCACCAAGATTTGCAGGCATCGGCCAAATGTGACGGATGTGGATGTGTGCGACGTCACGGCCCTTGGCACGTGCACGGCGGACCGCCTGGTGGATCGGCCCGAAGGTCGAACCCCAGCCGACGATCGCGAGCTTCCCCGAGGTCTCACCGAGCTCGACGGTCTGGTCGGGCACCGCGATGTTCGCGACCTTATCGCGGCGAATTTCGGTCATCTTCTGGTGGTTTTCGGCACCATAATCGATGTTGCCGGTGCCGATCGCCTTCTCGATCCCGCCGATGCGGTGGAGCAGGCCGGGCGTGCCGGGCTTGACCCACGGACGCTTGAGGTTCTCGTCGCGCGCATATGGCAGGAAGCCGCCTTCGGGCACTTCTTCCAGATACTCGACCGGGAACGGCGCATAGGTCGACATGTCGGGGACGAGCCACGGCTCGGCGGCATTGGCGATGTAACCGTCGGTCAGCAGCATCACCGGGGTCATGTACTGAACCGCGATCCGCACCGCCTCGATCGCGACGTCGAAGCAATCCGACGGCGAACGCGCGGCGAGGACAGGCATCGGCGCATCGCCGTTACGGCCATAGACCGCCTGATACAGATCCGACTGCTCGGTCTTGGTCGGCAGGCCGGTCGAAGGGCCGCCACGCTGTGAATTGACGATGACGAGCGGCAGCTCGGTCATGATCGCGAGACCCATCGCCTCGCCCTTGAGCGCGATGCCCGGGCCCGACGACGAGGTGACGCCAAGCTGCCCGGCATAGGATGCGCCGATCGCCGAAGCGATCGCCGCGATCTCGTCCTCCGCCTGGAAGGTGGTGACGCCATATTCCTTGAGGCGCGACAGGAAGTGGAGGATCGCCGAGGCGGGCGTGATCGGATAGCCGCCGAAGAACATCGGAACATCGGCAAGCTGGACGCCCGCGACCAGCCCAAGCGAGATCGACTCAGCACCGGTGACGGTGCGGTACAGACCGGGCGCGGTCGGTGCGACGCCGATGTGATGCTGCTTCATCGGGCCCGCCAGCTCGGCGGTCTCGCCGTAGGCGTGGCCTGCGTTCAAAGCAGCGATGTTTGCCTCGGCCAGCACGGGGGCCTTGGCGAACTTGGTCTTGAGCCAGTCGACGATCGGCGCGCGGTCACGGTCGAACATCCAGAGCGCGAGCCCCAGCGTCCACATATTCTTGCAGCGCAGCGCTTCCTTGTTGCCAAGGCCGAACGGCTTCACGGCATCGAGCGTCAGCTGCGAGATGTTGAAGCTGAGCAGCTGCCACTTGGCGAGGCTGCCGTCGGTCAGCGGGTTGGCGGCGTATTTCGCCTTGGCGAGGTTGCGTTCGCCGAACTCGCCTTCGTCCGCGATGATCAGGCCACCAGCCTTGAGCGCGGGCGCGTTCACCTTGAGTGCCGCCGGGTTCATCGCGATCAGCACGTCGGGTGCATCGCCCGCGGTTTCGATCGCGGTCGAGCCGAAGTTGATCTGGAACGCGGACACGCCGAACAGCGTGCCTTGCGGCGCGCGGATCTCGGCGGGGAAATCCGGGAAGGTCGCCAGATCGTTGCCCGACAGCGCGGTCGACAGCGTGAACTGCCCCCCGGTGAGCTGCATGCCATCGCCCGAGTCGCCGGCGAACCGGACGACGACGGACTCTGCGGTGGGGTGGGCGGAGGCTTCTTGGGGGGTAACTTCGTGCGCGGCGGTCGCCATCAGCGTCTTGTCCTACGGGTAATCGTTGTCATGCCCTTATGCCTCGAACGGCGCAGGGCCAAGGTAGTTTCAATAAGGGGCGGTGCAACCGCTGCTTTCCGGTCACCCGGCAGCAGCGAAGGCCGCGCCGAGCGTCAGGATCGCCCGCACATGCCGTTCGGCAAGCGCGACCGTGTCTGCGCCATAGCCGCCACCGACCGTACTCGCCAGCGGAATGCCCCGATCGATCGCCAGGCGCGCGACGAGATTCTCGCGCGCGACCAGTCCTTCGTCGGTCAGTGCGAGCCGCCCGAGCCGGTCGTTCGCGAGCGGGTCGATCCCGGCCTGGTAGAGAATGATCTGCGGTCGAACCTCGTCGAGCATCGGCCCCAGCGTCGACTCGAGCGTCGCGAGATAGTCCGCGTCGCCGGTTGCATCGGGCAGGCCGACATCGAGCGTCGAGCGCGCCTTGCGAACCGGGAAATTCTTTTCGGCATGGATCGAATAGGTCGCGATCTGGGGATAGCCGGCGGTCAGCGCGGCGGTGCCGTCGCCCTGATGGACGTCGCAATCGACCACCAGCACGCGCAGGCCGTCTTCCTCCGCAAGCCGAACCGCCGCGATCGCGAGATCGTTGAAGACGCAATAGCCCGCCCCCGTCGCCGCCAGCGCGTGATGGCTGCCGCCTGCGGTATTGGCAGCGAACCCCCGCTCCAGCGCCATCTTGCCGGCAAGCCATGTGCCGCCGGGCACCACCGCCGCGCGCGCCGCGACCGACTCGGTCACCGCGAAACCGATGCGTCGCTCCTTCTCGCGGGGGACACGTGCCTCGAGCACCTCTGCTACATAATCGGCGTCATGCACCGCTTCGAGCCAATGGAGCGGCATTGCGTCCGGCACATGCCACGCGACCCCTGCCCCTTCCGCCTCGAGACGATTGCGGATCGCCGCATTCTTGCTGAGCTGGCGGGGGTTGTTCGCCTGTCCCGAAGCGACATAGGCGGGGTGATGGACGACCGCGATCATCCTGCCTAGGTAGGTGCGAGACTGGCAGAGACCAATGGAGAGCGCCGCATGACCGACAGCAGCACCCCGCCCGAGACCCCTACCCCCTATGTTCGCGCGGACGTCGCGGGCTTCCTCGCATTCCTAAACAACCTCCCCGGCCCCCGCACGCACGAGATGGAGCCCCCCGTCGCGCGCGCTGCCTATGCAGCGATGAAGGACATCGCCGATCCGCCGGTCGGCGAGCTCGGGTTGATCAGGGATATTGCGATTCCGGGTCCGGCGGGCACGATCCCCGCGCGGCTGTTCGACGTGCAGGCGGACCGCGTACCCGGGCCGCTCGTGCTGTTCTATCACGGGGGCGGGTTCGTGATCGGCGACCTCGACACACATGCGAGCTTCTGCGCCGAGATTTCGCGCGCGCTCGATCTTCCCGTGCTCGCGGTGGATTACCGGCTCGCGCCCGAACAGCCCTGGCCCGCCGCGCCCGACGATTGCGAGGCAGCGGCGCGCTGGGCGGCAAGCGGACCGGCCGAACTGGGGCGCGGCGTCACTGCGCTGGTGCCGTGCGGCGACAGCGCGGGGGGCAACCTCGCGATCGTCGTCACCGCAGCGTTGCGGGACGAGCCTGCGGCGGTGCCCGTGATCGCGCATTTGCCCTTCTACCCCGCGACCGATACGAGCAAGCCGTACCCATCCTACGACCAGTTCGCCGAGGGCTATTTGCTCACCCGCGCGACGATGGAATGGTTCAACGTCGCCTATCAGGCCGAGGCCGAGCATGTCCGCGCCTCGCCGCTTTTGGGTGGCCTGGCCGGGATGCCCCCCGCCGTCGTGGTCACCGCAAGCCTCGATCCGATCCGCGATCAGGGCCGGGCCTATGCCGCCGCGCTGGCGGAAGCTGGCGTCGCGGTCGTGTTCCGCGAAGCCGTCGGCAACATCCACGGCTTCGTCACGCTGCGCAAGGCGATCCCGTCGTCGGCGGGCGACGTCGCCGGGGCGCTCGTTGCGGCCAAGGCGCTGATCGCCGAGGCTGAGGCGCAGCGCGTGATGGCACAGGCAGCGGCATGACCGATCCGACGACGCTGCCCTATCGTCCCTGTGCCGGGCTGATGATCCTGAACGCCGAAGGGAAGGTCTTCGTTGGCCAGCGGATCGATACCAAGGTCGAGGCGTGGCAGATGCCGCAGGGCGGGATCGACGACGGCGAGGATGCCGAAACCGCTGCTTTGCGCGAGTTGCGCGAGGAGACTGGGATCACGCCCGACAAGGTCGATCTGATTGCCGTATCTCCGCAGGAACTGTTCTACGATCTGCCCGAAGACCTCGTCGGACGTGTCTGGAAGGGCAAGTGGCGCGGCCAGCGGCAGCGGTGGTTTCTGTATCGGTTCAAGGGCCTGGACAGCGATATCGACATTGCTACCGAACATGAGGAGTTCAAGGAATGGGCGTGGGTCGACCCCGCGACCCTTCCTGAGATCATCGTCCCGTTCAAGGCGCCGCTCTACCGCGAGGTCCTCGCCGTGTTTGCAGACCATCTCGGCTGAGGTGGTAAATCGTTTCCGTCGCAACGGACTGGAGCCGATCGCAAACCCAAGCTAGGCTGCTTCGATGAGGGGATTAAACGAACACGAAAGCGCAGCGATCGCGGTCGCGCGCGCGCAGCCGATGCTGCGGCAGGTCGAGCAATGGTCGGCGGTCAATTCGGGAACACGCAATCTTGCCGGATTGTCCGAGGTTGCGGACATGCTGGGTGCGGCATTCGGTGCGCTTCCAGGGAAAGTCGTTTTGATTGAAGGGGATACGGCCGAGAGTGTAGGCTCTGACGGAAGTGTCGCGATCCTGAATCATGGTCGCCATCTGCATCTGAGCGTTCGCCCGGAAGCGCCCGTGCAACTGCTGCTGACCGGCCATATGGACACCGTCTATCCGGTCGACCACGCGTTCCAGACGCTGACGATGCGCGACGACGGGACGCTCAACGGCCCCGGCGTCGCAGACATGAAGGGTGGCCTTGCGGTAATGCTCGCCGCGCTGGTCGCAGTAGAGACGAGCTCGCTCGCGGCGCGGATCGGCTATGACGTCGTCATCAATTCCGACGAGGAAACCGGCTCCTTCTCCTCCTCTGCGCTGATCCGCCGGATGGCGCAGGGCAAGATCGCCGCGCTCACCTACGAACCCGCGCTCCCCGACGGCACGCTCGCGGGCGCACGCGGGGGCACCGGCAACTTCTCGATCGTCGTCACCGGGCGCAGCGCGCACGCCGGGCGCAACCCGGAGGATGGCCGCAACGCGATCGTCGCCGCCGCCGATCTCGCGGTCCGCCTCCACGCGGCGCGCGGGGATGGGCTCGCGGTCAATCCGGCGCGCATCGAGGGTGGCGGCCCGAACAACGTCGTTCCCGACCACGCCGTCCTCCGCATCAACTTCCGCCCCGCGGATCACGCCGCGATCGCGCGCGCGCAGGCGTTGCTCAACGCCACGATCGCGGAAGTGGCGGCGCATCATGACGTCACCATCGCGCTCCACGGCAGCTTCAACCGCCCGCCCAAGCCGATTGACGCGGGCGCGGCTCGCCTGTTCGAGCTGGTGAAAACGTGCGGCGCGGATCTCGGCCTCGCCATCGGCTGGCGCGCGACCGGCGGGGTGTGCGACGGCAACACCATCGCCGCCTGTGGCATCCCCGTGGTCGACACGATGGGCGCACGCGGCGGCGCGATCCATTCCCCGGACGAATATCTGATCGTCGAGTCCCTCCCCGAGCGTGCGGCGCTGTCCGCGCTCGCCATCTTGCGTATCGCCGAAAAGGGCCAGTTGTGACCTACCGTATCCGCGCCGCGCGCGACTCCGACCTCAAGCCGCTATACGAAATGGCGAAGCTGACCGGCGGCGGCTTCACCAATCTTCCGCCTGACCGGACCGCGCTGACCGCAAAACTCGAACGCAGCGCCGCCGCCTTCGCGCGCGACGACGATACCAAGGCGGACGATCTGTTCGTGCTGGTATTGGAGAACACCGAGACCGGCGAGGTCCGCGGCACCTGCCAGATCTTCACGCATGTCGGACAGAGCTACCCGTTCTACAGCTATCGGCTGGGCACGCTGACGCAGCATTCGAAGGAACTCGGCCGGACGTTCCGCGCCGACATGCTCGGGCTGACGACCGATCTCGAAGGGTGCAGCGAAGTCGGCGGGCTGTTCCTCCATCCGGGCGAACGCGCGGGCGGGCTGGGGCTGTTGCTCGCGCGCAGCCGCTATCTGTTCATCGCCAAGCATCGCGCGCGCTTTGCCGACCGCGTTCTGGCGGAACTCCGCGGGATCATCGACGAAGCGGGCGGCTCGCCATTCTGGGACGGGCTCGCGGGCCGCTTCTTCGGGATGAATTTCCAGGACGCCGACCAGTTCAATGCGGTGCAGGGCCACCAGTTCATCGCCGACCTGTTCCCCAAACACCCGATCTACACCGCGATGCTCCCCGAAACCGCGCGCGCGGTGATCGGCCTGCCGCACCCGTCGGGCCGGGCCGCGATGAGAATGCTGGAAAACGAAGGGTTTGCGTATGAGAATTACGTCGACATCTTCGATGGAGGCCCGACGATGATCGCCAAGACCGACGCGGTCCGCACGATCCGCGACGTCCAGACCTCCACCGTGGTCGCGACCGATTTCGACGGCGGCGACCAGGCGCTGATCGCGAGCGGACGGCTGGCCGACTTCCGCTGCGTCTATGGCGACGTGCGCGCGTGCACCGGCGGGGTGGTGATCTCCCCGACCGTCGCGCGCGCGCTCGAGATCATCGAGGATGCCACCATCTGCCATGTCCCGAGGGTGTGATGCCAATCGAAATCAACTTCGACGGAATCGTCGGGCCGAGCCATAATTTCGCAGGCCTCAGCCCGGGCAACCTCGCCGCGACGCAGAATGCCGGGACGACGTCCTGGCCGCGCCATGCCGCGCTTGAGGGGATCGCCAAGATGCGCGCCAATCTCGCGCTTGGGCTGACGCAGGGGATCCTGCTCCCGCACGACCGGCCCAACCGGCGCTGGCTCGCGTCGCTGTCGACCGATTATGCCAGCGCGCCGCCATTGCTGCGCGCACAGGCAATGTCCGCCTCGGCGATGTGGGCGGCGAATGCGGCGACGGTCTCGCCCGGCACCGACACCGCCGACGGGCGCTGCCACTTCACGCCCGCGAACCTGCTGACGATGCCACACCGCAGCCATGAGGCGCACGAGACAGCGCGGCAGCTTGCGATCGCCTTTGCCGACCCGGCGCATTTCGCGCATCACGCGCCGATCCCCGCGCCGTTCGGCGACGAGGGGGCGGCGAACCACATGCGGCTTGCGCGAAGCCACGGTGAGCCCGGGGTCGAACTGTTCGTCTACGGCAAGTCGGGCGGGGCCTTTCCCGCACGCCAGTCGCGCGTGGCAAGCGCGGCGGTCGCGCGTGCGCATGAGCTCGACCCCGCGCGAACGCTGTTCCTCGCGCAGTCGCCGGATGCGATTGCGGCGGGGGCGTTCCACAATGATGTCGTCGCGGTCGCGAACGAACAGGTGCTGTTCGTCCACGAACATGCGCTCGCCGATCGCAACGCCGCTTACGCCGAGATCCGGCAGGCGGCACCGTGGGTCGAGATCGTCGAGGTACCCGCCGACGCCGTATCGCTGGCGGACGCGGTTTCCTCCTATCTGTTCAACGCGCAACTGGTCACGCCACCCGATGGCGTCATGACGTTGATCGTTCCAGTCGAAGCCGCCGGGCATCCGCGCGTGGCGGCATGGCTGGAGACGATGCTCGCCGGGAACGGGCCGATCCGCCGGGTCGAGACCGTCGACGTGCGACAGTCGATGGCGAACGGCGGGGGTCCGGCGTGCCTGCGGTTGCGGGTGGTCGCCGATCCGAAGACGATCGATCCGCGGTTCCTGGTCGACGCGGCGAAGCTCGATTCGATCGCGGCGGTCGTGTCCGAGCACTGGCCGGAAACGATCGTCCCGGATCAGATCGTCGGCACGTCTCCCGATCTGGCGTTGGTTCAGACGGTTTCCAGCGCGCGCGCGGCGTTGCTGCGGGTGCTGGCGCTCGAGGGCGTGCTCGACTGAAGCTGTCGCGTTAAGTTACAGGTAACCATCTCCGGTAACGCGACAGCGCGCGAAACCGCCATTGGCCCGGCGCTTGCTACCAAAGGCGTATGTGGACCAAATTCAGCAGCCTGTTCGTCATCAAGAACAAGTTCGAAGCCTTTGGCGTGATCTACGCGCTCGCGGTCGGCGCGGTCGAGCGCGGCGCGCATTACCTCGAGCAATATCCGGGGTTCGGCGGATATCTGCTCTTCGCGGTCTGCCCGATCGCGGTGTTCATGGCCGGCGCGCGTATTCTGGATTCGGTGGAACGCGACGCGGGGTGACACGGGCGTGCGGGGATCGCGCGCTGTAAAGCCGACGACTCCGGCGACCCCAAAACCGCGGGCGTACGGTGTCCAGACGCAAGAAAGGCCGGAACATTGCTGTTCCGGCCCTTGCCCGCCGTGCGGCGGAAATAGATGGTGCACCCAGAGCGATTCGAACGCCCGACCCTCAGATTCGTAGTCTGATGCTCTATCCAGCTGAGCTATGGGTGCCTGGAGAGGCGCTGTTAGCCGCGACATTTCGGGGGCGCAAGCGCTTTTCCAAAAAAAGTCACAAAGTTCGACGGTGCCGTCGCACGTTGCGCCCGCCCGGCCATCGGCATAGAGCAAGCGCAAATGACCTATCGTTCAGCGCCCAGCCATCTTCTCTTCCTTTCGCTCTTTCTGGCGGGCGGCTGCGCGGCACCGCGGGCAGCGACCTTCCCGTCGCTCCTGCCCCGTCCGATCGAATCGCGCAGCGATGCCGAGCCGGTCGCGCCCGTGACGATCGTCGAGCCCGACCCGGCGACCGATGCGACGCTGGTCGACCTGCAGAAGACGATCGATACCGCGGGCACGACTTTCGATGCCGCCGCCGACACTGCCGACCGGCTCGCCAGGGCGGCGCACGGGGATGCGGTCGGCAGCGATCGCTGGATCACGGCGCAGACCGAGCTGGGGCAACTCGACGGGCTGCGCGCGACGACCTCGTCGGCGATCACCGATCTCGACGAGCTTGCGCTGACGCGCGCCGCGAGCGGCAAGCCGGACTATCCGGCGATCGCAACGCTGCGCCAGACCGCACAGGCCATGCTCGACTCGCAGGCGGCACGGATCCAGACCATCCAGGCGCGCCTCACGCCGGCCTGAGCGGACTCAAGCACCACGAGGTCGTCAACAAAACGGTCTTCGTGCCTTTGTGGCTTTGTGCGTGATCTTCTTTTCTAAGGAAGATTTGATCGCACAAAGACGCAAAGCCACGAAGAGAAGAAGCGCGGCAACGCTGCGGCAGGCCGCACAGGCCGCGCGAATCCAGGCCACCGAGGCGCGCCTCACGCCGGCCCGAGCGGGCTCAAGCACCGCCGGTCTTTAACAAAACGGCCTTCGTGCCTTTGTGGCTTTGTGCGCGATCCTCTTTTCTATCGAAGATTTGACCGCACAAAAACGCAAAGCCACGAAGAGAAGAAGAAGTGCCCGGGGGAATGGCGTTCTGATGAGTGACCCGGCGCGGCATTGATGCAGACCGCTTTGCGGCTTTGCGGCTTTGCGTGAGTCATTCTTCCTAACCAGCGGCCGACGACGATCCAGGCAAACCCCCTTGGAACCGGCCCGCATCCTGCTAAACGCTCAGCCGATGACAGTTTCCCTCACCACCCCGCCCGCCGGACAGGCCAACAGCCTGCGCCAGCAACCCGACGACAACGGGCATTTCGGCCAGTTCGGCGGCCGCTATGTCGCCGAGACGCTGATGCCGCTCGTGCTCGAGCTCGACCAGGCGTATCGCGCGGCCAAGGCCGACCCGGCGTTCCAGGCGCAGTTCGACGATCTGCTCGAACATTATGTCGGCCGCCCCAGCCCGCTTTATTATGCCGAGCGCCTGACCGAGGCGTTCCGCGAGTCCGCGCCCGAGGGCAAAGGCGCGCAAATCTGGTTCAAGCGCGACGAGCTGAATCACACCGGCGCGCACAAGATCAACAATTGCATCGGGCAGATCCTGCTCGCGATGCGGATGGGCAAGACCCGGATCATCGCCGAGACCGGCGCCGGCCAGCACGGCGTCGCCACCGCGACGGTCTGCGCGCGCTTCGGGCTGCCGTGCGTGATCTACATGGGCGCCAAGGACATCGCGCGTCAGGCTCCCAACGTGTTCCGCATGAAGCTGCTTGGCGCGGAAGTGCGCCCGGTGACGAGCGGATCGCATTCGCTCAAGGATGCGATGAACGAGGGGATGCGCGACTGGGTCGCGAACGTCCACGACACCTTCTACATCATCGGCACCGCCGCTGGCCCGCATCCCTATCCGGAAATGGTCCGCGACTTCCAGAGCGTGATCGGCACCGAGGCGCGCGCGCAGATGCTGTCGCGAATCAACCGCCTGCCCGACCTGCTCGTCGCGGCAATCGGCGGCGGGTCGAACGCGATCGGGCTGTTCCATCCGTTCCTCGATGATGCCAGCGTCGAGATGCTTGGCGTGGAAGCGGCAGGGCGCGGGCTCGACAAGGAGCACGCCGCCAGCCTCGCAGGCGGCGCACCGGGGATCCTCCACGGCAACAAGACCTATCTGCTGCAGGACGAGGACGGCCAGATCACCGAGGCGCATTCGATCTCGGCCGGACTCGACTATCCTGGGATCGGGCCCGAGCATTCGTGGCTGCACGAGATCGGACGGGTCGAATATACGTCGATCACCGATACCGAGGCGCTCGATGCGTTCCAGTTGCTGTGCCGGACCGAGGGCATCATCCCCGCGCTCGAACCGGCCCATGCGATCGCCGCTGTCGCCAAGCGCGCGCGCGAGATGGACCGCGACCAGATCATCCTCGCCAATCTGTGCGGGCGTGGCGACAAGGACATCTTCACCGTCGCCGAAGCGCTCGGGGTAGCAATATGAGCGCGCGCGGGGGCGGTATTTCCGATGTCGTGACCGCCGCGATGGTCGGCGCGGTCGTCGCGCTGATCGTGCGCGAGGTCAGCGCGTTCGGCCTTGATCTGCAACGCTGGACGCTGCACGTCCCGCGCGCGCTCGATTCTGCGAAGATCGGCGCGATTGCGGGTGCCGCGAGCAACCTCTTCGGCAACTGGAGGTCGGGGAGATGAGCCGCCTCTCCGCTGCCTTCAGCAAGGGCCACCCCGCGCTCGTCGCCTTCGTTACCGCGGGTGACCCCAGCCCTGCCGCGACCGGCGCGATCCTCGATGCGATCGTCGAGGGCGGCGCGGACGTGATCGAGCTCGGCATGCCGTTCACCGACCCGATGGCGGACGGCCCCGCGATCCAGGCGGCGAACATCCGCAGCCTGCTCGCGGGCACGCGCACCGCGGACATCCTCGGCATCGCCAAGGCGTTCCGGGCGCGGCACCCGGATACGCCGCTGGTCCTGATGGGCTATGCCAACCCGATGACGATCCGCGGGGGGGACTGGTTCGCCGCCGCCGCGCAGGATGCGGGCGTCGATGGCATCATCTGCGTCGACATCCCGCCTGAGGAAGATGCCGAACTCGGCCCTGCCCTCCGCGCCGCCGGGATCGACCCGATCCGCCTCGCCACGCCAACGACCGACGCCGCCCGCCTGCCCACCGTGCTCGATGGCGCGAGCGGGTTCGTCTATTACGTCTCGGTCGCCGGGATCACCGGTCTGCAACAGGCAGCGCAGGCGTCGATCGAATCCGCGGTCGCGCGTCTGAAGGCGTCGACCGACCTGCCGATCGCAGTCGGCTTCGGCGTCCGCACCCCCGATCAGGCGGCAGCCATCGCAAAGGTCGCGGACGGCGTCGTGGTCGGCTCGGCGATCGTCGAGCTGGTCGCGCAGCATGGCGCGGCTGCGCCGGACGCGGTGCGCGCCTATATCCAGTCCCTGTCGACGGCAGTCCATGCCGCCCGCGAAGGAGTTCCCGCATGACCTGGCTCACCAGCGTCCGCAACGCGCTCTCGCTCGTCGTTCCGATCAAGAAGGAGACGCCCGACACGCTCTGGCACAAGTGCAAGGGCTGCGGGCAGATGGTGTTCGTGAAGGAACTCGAGGACAATCTCTACGTCTGTCCGCATTGCGATCATCACGAGCGGATCGGGCCGATCCTCCGGTTCCAATATGTCTTCGATGCGGGCTCCTACAAGATCGTACCGCTGCCCAAGGTCCCCGACGACCCGTTGAAGTTCCGCGATACCAAGCGCTACGTCGACCGGATCAAGGCCGCGCGCGCCGCGACGTCCGAGGGCGATGCGCTGATCACCGCGCGCGGGACGATCGAGGGGCGTCGCGCGGTCATCGGCGTGCAGGACTTCGCGTTCATGGGCGGGTCGATGGGTCTTGCGGTCGGCGAGGCGTTCGTTCGCGGGGTGGAGACCGCGATCGAGGACAATTGCCCGTACATCATCTTCACCGCAGCGGGCGGCGCGCGGATGCAGGAGGGCATCCTGTCGCTGATGCAGATGCCGCGCGCGACCGTCGCGATCCAGATGCTCCACGATGCCGGGCTACCGTACATCGTCGTGCTGACCGATCCGACCACGGGCGGCGTCACCGCCAGCTATGCGATGCTCGGCGACGTGCAGATCGCCGAGCCGGGCGCACTGATCGGCTTCGCGGGCCAGCGCGTGATCGAGCAGACGATCCGCGAGAAATTGCCCGACGGGTTCCAGCGCGCGGAATATCTGCTCGAGCACGGGATGATCGACATGGTGAAGCACCGCCGCGACCTGCGCACGACGCTGGCGAGCCTGATCGATTATCTCTGCAGCAAGCGCGCGGCGGCGTGACGGATCTCCCTCTCCCCTCCGGGGAGAGGGCAAGCGAGGCGAAGCGACGCGAGGGAGAGGGGCAGTACGGTTGGGGTGGCGTGCTGGACCGCCCCTCTCCCCGACCCTCTCCCCGGAGGGGAGAGGGAGAAGAAGATGGACCATGCGGTCTCAAAAGACGTCGCCGTTCAGGCGCAGCTCGACCGGCTGTGGAAGCTGTCCCCCGGTGCCGACATCCTTGGCCTCGAGCGAATCACGCTCCTGCTCGACCGGCTCGGCAACCCGCAAGACCGATTGCCCCCGGTGTTCCATGTCGCGGGCACCAACGGCAAGGGATCGACCTGCGCGTTCCTGCGCGCCGCGCTCGAGGCGGCGGGATACACCGTCCACGCCTATACCAGCCCGCATCTCGTCCGTTTCAACGAACGCATCCGCATCGCCGGGCGTCTTATCGACGACACCCTGCTCGCCGCGCTGCTCGAGGAAGTGCTCGACGCGGGCGGCGACATCGGCGCGAGTTTCTTCGAGGTCACCACCGCCGCGGCGTTCCTCGCCTTTGCGCGCACCCCCGCGGATGCATGCGTGATCGAGGTCGGGCTCGGCGGGCGGCTCGATGCGACCAACGTCATCGCGCACCCGCTCGTCACGGGAATCGCGCAGCTCGGGATCGATCACCAGAGCTTCCTCGGCGATACGGCCGAAGGGATCGCCGGCGAAAAGGCCGGGATCGCCAAGCCCGGCGTCGCGCTCGTCACGATGGCCTATGAACCCGACAGCGCCGCGCGCGTCGCCGCGGTGGCGATGCAGGCGGGCGCGCATGTCCTTCCGCTCGGCACGGCCTGGCACATGGAAACCGACGCCGCGATGCTCCGCTACGAGGATGCTGGCGGGACAGTCGAAACCCCGCTGCCCGCAATGGCGGGACCGCATCAGCCGGGCAATCTCGCGCTCGCCATTGCGATCCTCCGCCACCAGACCGTGCTGACGATCCCGACCGACGCCTATGCCGCCGCCGCGCGCGACACACGCTGGCCCGCGCGGATGCAGCGCCTCCATCCGGGGCCGCTGGTCGACCTGCTTCCGCCCGGCAGCCAATTGTGGCTCGACGGCGGGCACAATCCCGCCGCCGCCGGCGCGATCGCGGCGACGCTGCGCGACATCTCCAACCCGGGCGTCGGGCGGAGCGAGGTCCATCTCGTGCTCGGGATGCTCGCCAACAAGGATCCCGCGGGACTGCTCGCGCCGTTCGCCGGTATTGCGACGACGGTGCATGCGGTGCCGATCGGGCAGCACGAACACCACACCCCCGCCGCCCTCGCAGCGACCGCGCACGCCCTCGGGCTTGCGACCCATACCGCGCCAGACGTCGCCAGCGCGCTGCGCGATATCGCCGAAATCGCGGATCAGGCCGAGCCTCCCATCGTCCTCGTCCTCGGCTCCCTCTACCTTGCGGGCGAAGTGCTCCTGGCGAACGGCGAGTTGCCCGACTGACCGATATTATTGCGATTGACTTGCAATAGCGACTGAAGGAGGATGCCCCCACCCCACGGAGCATCCCCCATGACCGCATATCGCCCGTCTGCCGCCACCCTCCCGGCAGCCCTCCCGCACCTGCTGCCGGAGGATCCCAATGCACAATTGCTGCTCTTCGCCTTTCGCCGGATGGGCGCGCACGGGCTTGGCGATGCGCACGCAGCCCAAACGATGATCAAAGGTTTCGGCACTGACTTCCGGCGTCCGTTGACCCTGTTGCGCGCGATGATGGCGGATCTTGCAGGCAGCGCGACGTGCGCGATTGCGATTGCGCCGTGCTGCTGCCGCCGGATGACGCACGCAGAACACGCGGTGCTGACGATCCTCTCACGCGCGGAAACGTCGCCGGGCAGCGCACGGCTGTTGCTCGGCGACCTGATCGGGGTGCGGCAGCCGGACGGCGTGCTTGCGAGCATCACCGTGGTGGCGCAGGCGTTTGCCGACGCGGGACGTCCGATCATCGCCGAATGATGCAGGCGGTGCGCTCCTGCGCCCTGCCTGTCGCCTCAGTCCGCCACGCCATTCTCGGTCGCGCCGATCGACGCGTCGATCAGCCCGGTCCGGCTCATCCACCAGAACAGAACCACTCCCGGAAACGCCACCACGGTCGTGAGCAGATAGAAGTTCACATAGCCCATCGAATCGATCAGCCCCCCCGCGGTCGTCCCGGTCACCGCGCGCCCGACGATGCTCGCCGCCGCTGAAATCAGCGCATATTGCGCGGCGGTGAAGCGCGCGTTCGTCAGCGCGGAGAAATAGGCGATCACGGTCACGCCGCCGATCCCGCTCGAGAAATTCTCGAACCCGATCGCGCTGCCCATGCCGAGGTTGGAATGCCCCGCCGCGGCCAGCGCAGCGAAACTGAGGTTGGAGAGCATCATCAGCACCAGCGACACCAGCACCGACCGCTTGAGACCGAGCCGCGTGTACAGGATGCCGCCAACGAAGATCCCGACCATGAACGCGAGGAACCCGACCCAGACGTCGTAGAAGGCGATCTCGTCATTGGTGAAATGGAGCGAATCGAACAACAGCCGGAAGGTCAGGTTCGCCAGCGTGTCGCCGATCTTGTGGATCAGGATGAACAGCAGGACGAGCACCGCGCCGCGCCGCTGGAAGAACTGGAGGAACGGCCCGAGAATCGAACTGCCGAGGCTCGCCAGCCCGGCCCGGCGCTGTTCGGGCGCACGGCGACTGGCGGGTTCGCCACAGATCAGCCCGGCGAGCATCGCGGGCAAGGCGAACGCCGCGCACGCGAGATAGCCGTTCGCCCAGCCGAACCGCGCCGCGATGACGAGCGCGACCGCGCCAGCGCCGGCCGACCCGAGCCGCCAGCCATATTGCGACATCCCAGAGCCAATGCCCAACTGGCGCGGCTCGAGCAGTTCGATCCGGTACGCATCGATCACGATGTCGAACGTCGCGCCCGCCGCACCGACCAGAATCGCCGCGATCGCGGTCGCGAAGATATCCGCCTTCGGGTCGACCAGCGCGAGATTGACGACCGCCGCGATCACCAGCAGCCCCGCCACGATCAACCACGACACGCGTTGGCCGAGCGCACCGATCAGCGGCAACCGCACGCCATCGACGATCCACGCCCACAGCCATTTGAGATTATAGACCAGGAACGCGAGGCTGAACGCGGTGACGGTCGACTTGGTAATGCCGTCCTGCGCGAGCCGCGTCGTGAGCGTCGCGCCGATCATCGCGAACGGGAAGCCCGAGGAAATCCCCAGTGCCAGCGCCGCCAGCGGGGCCTTTTCGAAATAGGGGCGGATGCCATCCGACCAGCTCGCGGCACGCCCGCTCACGCCATCCATTCGTCTCTTGCCCCCACCGCCACACCCACTTCACCACAATCGCTTGCCAAGGCAAGCGACCCTAACGGCTAAACTGCGAAGCGAAAGGGCGCAGCGGGCCAGCGGGACCGATCGTCGCGCTCAGTCGACGTTCGTGAACAGGCTCAGCCCATTTGGCATCCGCCTGGGAATCTTGCCGTCGAGCACCGCCTCGAGTGCCGAGATCGCGGCCAGCAGGTCGCGTTGCGCATAGGGTTTGGCGAGGCAACCATTGGCCACCGCGCGACCACCCTGCGGGCATTGACCGGTGACGAACAGGACCGCGATCCCCTTCGCCTTCGCGGCCCGCGCAACGTCGACGCCATTACCGTCCGCCAGGCTGATATCGACCAGCACCAGATCGATCTCGAGCTCGTTGTCGATCACCGCGATCGCATCGGCGACGCGATCCACCGTCGCGACGATCTCATATTCCGCGTCGCGCAGGAAATGTTCGGTATCGAATGCGACCAACGGCTCGTCCTCAACGAGCAGAAGCTTGCAGATTCGCCGCTTTTTCCGTCCGAACAACATGTTCGGCCCCCCACCTTCTGTCACGCGCCGAAACTGGCAATGTGCGTATCGCCCTCGTTACGCACCCGTAGCTTAACGCTCGGCTACAAGATCGGGCGCAAATCTTTTTGTTCAACACGTGCGCCCGATTTTCGGTATCAGGGCGCGGTGTCAAAATACCGTCCCCCCAAAACCCCCGCACCCGGCGCCACCACCCCCCGCGCCCGCGCCGACGACGAACAACGGATCGCGAAACTGCTCGCGCGCGCAGGCATCGCCTCGCGCCGCGAAGTCGAACGCATGATCGCCGAGGGTCGCGTCGCGCGAAACGGCGTGGTGATCGATACGCCTGCGACGATCCTCGCCTCGCTCGACGGCGTGACGGTCGACGGCAATCCGGTCGCCGCCCCCGCCGACGCGCGGCTGTTCCTGTACCACAAGCCGTCGGGTCTGCTCGTCACCGAGCGCGATCCCGCCGGGCGCCCGACGATCTACGACCGTCTGCCGCAGGATCTGCCGCGCCTCGTCCCGGTCGGGCGGCTCGATCTCAATACCGAGGGGCTCTTGCTGCTCACCACCGACGGCGAATTGAAGCGCCAGCTCGAGCTTCCCGCGACCGGCGTCGAACGCGCCTATCGCGCGCGCGCTTATGGCCCGGTGACGCAGGAGCAGCTCGAGGAACTGATCCACGGGATCGAGATCGAAGGCGTCCGTTACGGCTCGATCAACGCCAACCTCGAACGCCGCACCGGCGCGAACGTATGGATCGAGATGATCCTGACCGAGGGCAAGAACCGCGAAGTCCGCCGCGTCCTCGAATTCCTCGGGTTGCGCGTGTCGCGGCTGATCCGCACGCGCTACGGTCCGTTCCTGCTCGGCGACCTTGCGCCGGGCGACATCGGCGAAGTGCGCGCGCATGACGTCGCCGCATTCCGCAAGGACCCCAAGCGAATCCTGCAACCCGAGCGGATCCGCGGCCCGCGCCCCGACCAGCGGCCGACCGCCGAACCCGAAGCCCCGGCCGCCGCACGCCCGGCGCGTACGCCACGCGCGCTGCCGAAGCCGCAACCGGTGCGGATCACCCGCGCGGTCGCGAACACTTCGGATCGCGCCGCCTTTGCCGAGCCGCGCCGCGAAGGCATCGTCGTCGCCAAGGCACCCAAGGTGAAGCGTTTCTATGACGCCAAGCCCAAGGCGGGATCGCCCGCCCCCGCTGCGGCCACCCGTGCTCCGGCGCGCACACCCGATGGCCGCCCGGCACGCGTGTTCAATCCCGAACTCGGTCGTAACGTCCGTGCCAAGACGCCGCGCGCCACCGGTGGAGCGGGCGCAGCGCCTGCCCGCCCGGGGGCGTCGCGCCCGAATGCGGTGCGACCGACGACCGCTCGGGCCGGAGCCGATGGTGCCACCGCCAGCCGCCCGACCGGGGCTCGCCCGACCGGCGACCGCCCGACTCCACGCCCTGCCAAGCCACGCACACCACGGACCCGTAAATAATGCGCATCATCGCCGGAGAATGGCGCGGCCGCCCGCTCGTCGCCCCAAAGGGAGACGCGACTCGTCCCACCGCAGACCGCGTCCGCGAGGCGTTGTTCTCGATGCTTTCGAGCCGCCTCGGCAGTTTCGAGGACCTCAGCGTGGCGGATCTGTTCGCTGGGTCGGGCGCGCTCGGGCTCGAGGCGCTGTCGCGTGGTGCTGCGTCGTGCATCTTCGTCGAGCAGGACAAGCCAGCGCTCGATGCGTTGCGCACCAATATCGCGAAGCTGTCCGCCAAGGCGGACGTCCGCGCGCAATCGGTGATGGCGCTCGGCCATGCGGTCGCGCCGCTCGACCTGATCCTGATGGACCCGCCCTATGACAGCAATGCGGGCGCGGTCGCGCTCGACAAGCTCGCGCGGCTCGGCTGGGTCGGCGATGCGACGTGGATCAGCATCGAGACCGCCAAGCCCGACCGGGTCGAAGTCGCCGGATTCGTCGAGGACGTCACGCGCGTCCACGGCAAGGCCCGGCTGACGCTGTTGCGGCGGGGCTGACTTGCGACCGGGCTGACGTGTCCGGGTCCGGCGCCGCGACGGCGCGGGCCCGGACCTTGCCTTTTACGGATCACCCTCGATTAATTTGTTTCGAGCGACGTCGATCCGCGCGACCCGTGCCATGCCCGGTATCACGACGTGATCGGAAAGGGACGGCGTGCGGGGAGCGCTCGGCTGCCGGAATCGATCGAAAGATGGAGGCTGCGACCTACTGTTCTCGCAGCATTTTTTACACCTCGCCGGCAATATCGTCGCCGGGCGTTACACCCCGATCCTCGTTAACCATCCAAGTCGTTGAGAGTTCGAAATGGCATGAACTATGCGAGGTACACAGCACTCGGGTATTGAGGGCGTTACTAGTACTTTAGAATGACTTTCCGTTCCGAGTCAATCAGGGAAAGGAAAAGCGATGCGTATGAATAGGACTTTGGGAGTATTGGCGGCCAGTGCGGCGCTGTCACTCGCAGCACCTGCTTTTGCAGCCACCAACTTCTTCACGAATTTCGACTCCATCAACTTCGGTTCCGGCCCGGGTTTCACCACGCGGGAGTCGTACGAGGGCTGGACCGCCGGCCGCAACGGCCTCGAGGTCCAGTATAACAACGTCGCCGGGGCAGCGTTTTCGGGGGCGAACCTGGTCGAGCTCGATACGTCCGCCAACAGCTCTATGAGCCGCATGATCGATCCGGGCACGTACGTCCTGCGCTACTGGTATTCGAACCGGCCCGGCGTTCCGGCATCTTCGAACGGGATCAGCGTCCTGCTGAACGAGTCGCCGATCTTCACCACGCCCGGCGGCAACGGTGGCGCGTCGACCAACTGGGTGCTGCAGACCGTCAATTTCGCGGTCACCGCCCCGACCACCCTCACCTTCTCGGCAATCGGCACCAGCGACTCGGTTGGCGGGTATCTCGACAGCATCTCGCTGTCGGCAGTGCCCGAACCCGCGAGCTGGGTGATGATGATCCTCGGCTTCGGAATGCTCGGCGTCGCGCTGCGCCGCCAGCGTCAAGCCAAGCTCCGGGTTACCTACGCCTGACACCATAGGTCGGGGGGGAGAAAAGGCAGTCGGCGCATGCGTCGACGGCCTTTTTGCACGCAGGCGTCAGAACACCGCCTTGCCGTCTCCCCCGAGCATTGCCTTGCGCACCAGCGGCAGCGGCGGTCCGCCGTAGCTCAGCAACTGGTCGTGGAACGCCTTCCACCCGGCGCGACCGCCATGCGTCGCGGTCCAGTCGGCGCGCATCTTGCGGATCAGCAGCTTGCCCATCGTATAGTTGAGATACGCCGGGTCATAGGTCCCGCGCGCGGACTGCTGCCGGGCGTTGCCCTCGTCCTGATAGCATTGCTCGATGAACATCTTGCGCGACTGCTCCTGCGTCATGCCATGCGCATGAAGCCCGATCGCGGAGAGATAGCGGCAGTCGCGTAGCAGCGCGTTCGATAATTGCCCGACATGCGTTTCCGGGTCGCCCGCATGGAGCCCGGCTTCCCACATCATTTCCTCGGCATAATGCGCCCAGCCCTCGGCGAAGGCGTAGCCGACGAACAGCCGCCCGAACAACGAGGGCGAGGCATTGGCGTGGCGGAACTGGAGGAAATGCCCCGGCATCACCTCATGCACCGAGGTGAACAGCAGGTCGTTCTTGCCGGGGATGAACCCGTCCTGCTCTGCCTTGCTCCACGACGGGTCCGGCGGGGAGATGTAATAGACCGAGGGGATGCCCTTCTCGAACGGCCCGGGCGGATCGATGTACGCGGAGTTCTGCCGATTGTACGGCGGGCTTTCCTCGACCAGCGCCTGCTCCTGATCCGGGATCGTGACGACGTCGCTCTTGAGCACGAACGCGCGGAGTTCGGGGATCTGCTTGCGCGCCTCGGCGACGGGGTCGTCGTTGACCGGCTTGTTCGCGTTCATCTTCGCCATGCACGCAGGCACGCTCGCGCCGGGCGCGAATTGCGCGCAGGCGGCGACCAGTGCCTGCTGGTTGCGCGCCATGTCCGCCCGCCCCGCCGCCTCGAGCGTCGCGAGCGGCACGTCGACGCCCTCGGTATCGCGCACCATCCGCGAGAATTTGTCCGCGCCGAGCGCGAAATCCTGCGTCGCCGAGCCACGCTGGCTCTCAAGCCATGCGCCGAGATCGTGCATCGCCTTCGACGCCGCGGTCGCGGCCTGGCCGAACTCGTCCTGCAGCGCGGGGCTTTTGACGTCGGCGAACGCCTTCCTGGCGTCCCCGGTGTAATAATCGCCAAACCCGTTGAACGCCGCGACCCCGAAATTGATGTAGCTCAGCGGCATCGGCGTCTTGAGGTTCGCGCGGATCTGCGCGGTCGCGGTCGGGATCTTGCGGAGGAACGCGACCATCGCGCGCATCCGCGTCGGCGCATCGGCATAATGGCGCGCGATATAGACGTTCGGGTCGAGCCCCGCGTTGACATACCATGCCGGATTGCGATGCGGGAAATCGGCATCCTCGAGCCAGAACAGCTTCCCCGCCGCGACCGTAACCAGATAGTCGCGTTCGAACGCGTCCTGCTTGCCGAGCCTGGCGGAATCGAATGTCTTCGCCTTGGCGATCGCCTCCCGCAGGAACGCGCCCTGCCGCTTGAGCCCCTCGGGCGACCAGTCGCCGAGCCCGCCGTCGAAATCATGCCGGCCCTGATAGACCGCATCGGCGGGCGACACCTTGAACCAGTCCTCGATGAACGCGTCGCGGAACCGCTTCCAGTCCCCCGTCGGCAAGGGGGCCAGCGCTGCCGTCGCAGTCTTCGGCATCGGCGCCTCGGCGGTACACGCCGCCATCGCCAGCGCCGCTATTCCGGTAAGCCAGATCTTCCGCATTGCCGCTCCTTCTTGTACGTTCGGTCAGGGGATTCGTTTGCGATGGGAAGCTGGCAGCTTGCGATGACGAGCGCCACCCCGCACGGAACGGCCCCCGCCGCGTATCGTTCTGGTCAAGCAGTTCAACGCCAAGGAGCTTTCCATGCCCTATATCAAAACGCGCGATGGCACCGATCTCTACGTCAAGGACTGGGGCAGCGGCCGCCCGGTCGTCCTGATTCACGGCTGGCCGCTGAACGCCGACAGCTGGGACGCACAGGCGATGGCGCTCGCCGATGCCGGATTTCGCGCAATCGCTTATGATCGCCGCGGGTTCGGCCGGTCGGGCCAGCCGTGGACCGGCTATGATTACGACACCCTGACCGACGATCTGGCGGACGTGCTGGAGCGGACCGGTGCGGACGACGCGACCATCGTCGGCTTCTCGATGGGCGGCGGCGAAGTCGCGCGCTACATGAGCCGGCATGACGGCAAGGGCGTGGTCGCAGCGGGGCTTATCGCCTCGGTCGTGCCGTACATGCTCCAGACCGACGACAATCCGCACGGCGTTCCCGAGGACAAGCTCGCAAGCATCGGCGAAGGCATCCAGAAGGATCGCTACGGCTTCTTTCAGACCTTCATGAAGCAGTTCCTGGGCGTCGGGTTCATCTCCTCGCCGGTGAGCAGCGAGATGGTCGACTGGGCGTGGTCGCAGACCAACCTGGCCGGGCTCAAGCCGATCCTCGCCTGCGCGCAGTCGTTCGGGCATACCGATTTCCGCCCGGATCTCGCGGCCTTCCGCGTGCCGACGCTGATCGTCCACGGGACGAGCGACCAGACCGTCCCGATCGACGCAACCGCCCGCCGCGCCGCCGAGGGCATCGCGACGTCGCAACTCGTGGAATATGAAGGCGCGCCGCACGGCTTGACGATTACCGAGAGCGATCGGTTCCGAATGACCTGCTGACGTTTCTGGGGCGGTAAGCCGCTTTGTTGCAACTTAGCCCCTCCCCTTCAGGGGAGGGGTTGGGGGTGGGGGAGGTCTCACCGAGACTGTCTCTGATGGAGTACGCTGCACGGCCCCACCCCAACCCCTCCCCTGAAGGGGAGGGGCTTTTGGGCTAGTTCAGCGGAACGATAACCTCGTCCTGATGCACGACGCCAAGATCCTTGCGCGCCAGCTCATCCGCCAGGTCAGGATCGGCATGCCGCGGATCGAGCAATGCGACGCGGTTCTTCAACTCGGACCGGTTACGATCGAGCAGCGCCAGGTGATGCTGCTTGACCGCCAACTGCCGCTGGATGTCGCCATACGCCAGCACACCATTCGGCCCGAACACCGCATAGCCCCCAAAAAACAGGCCGACGATCATCAACGCCGCCGGCGCGATCGCGCTGCGGAGCATCATTCGGACATTGGAGCGAGTCTTGGCCACGAGCGCGATTCTCTTACATCGCGACTCGTGGATCAAGCGGTTATTTCCCTAAATCAGACACGCAGCACCGAACGCCCGGCATAGAGCGCCGCGCCTTCGAGTTCCTCCTCAATGCGGATCAGCTGATTGTACTTCGCGAGCCGGTCCGACCGCGCGAGGCTGCCAGTCTTGATCTGCCCGCAATTGGTCGCGACCGCGAGGTCGGCGATCGTCGAATCCTCGGTCTCGCCCGACCGATGCGACATCACCGCGGTGTAGCCAGCGCGGTTCGCCATCGACACCGCTTCGAGCGTCTCGGTCAGCGTGCCGATCTGGTTGACCTTGACCAGCAGCGAATTGGCGAGACCATCCTTGATCCCCTGCCCCAGCCGCTTCGGATTGGTCACGAACAGATCGTCGCCGACCAGCTGGACCGTATCGCCGCACAGGTCGGTAAGCGCCTTCCAGCCCTCGAAATCGTCCTCACCCATGCCATCCTCGATCGAGAAGATCGGATAGCGCCGCGCAAGATCCGCCAGATACTCGGCCATCTCGTGGCTGCTCAGGCTCTTGCCCTCGCCCGAAATCTCATACTTGCCGTTTTTGTAGAATTCGGTCGCCGCGCAATCGAGCGCGAGCATGACGTCCTCGCCCGGCTTGTACCCGGCGGTCTCGATCGAGCGCAGGATGAATTCGATCGCCTCGTCATTGGTCGCGATGTTGGGCGCAAAGCCGCCCTCGTCGCCGACCGAGGTCGACAGGCCCTTGGCACTCAGGCCCTTCTTGAGCGTGTGGAAGATCTCCGAGCCGCAGCGGACCGCTTCGAGGATCGACGACGCGCCGACCGGCACGATCATGAATTCCTGGAAATCGATCGGGTTGTCGGCATGTTCGCCGCCGTTGATGATGTTCATCATCGGCACCGGCAGGACATGCGCGGCAACCCCGCCGACATAGCGGTACAGCGGAAGGCTGCGCGCATCGGCGGCGGCCTTTGCCACCGCGAGCGACACGCCGAGGATCGCGTTCGCACCCAGGCGGGTCTTGTTGTCGGTGCCGTCGAGCTCGATCATCGTGTGGTCGACGTCGCGCTGGTCCTCGGCTTCGAGCCCGAGCACCGCATCGGCGATCTCACGGTTGACCGCCTCGACCGCCTGGTCGACGCCCTTGCCGCCCCAGCGGCTCTTGTCGCCGTCGCGCTTCTCGACCGCTTCGTGCGCGCCGGTGGAGGCGCCCGAGGGAACGGCGGCGCGGCCAAAGCTGCCGTCTTCCAGCATCACGTCGACCTCGACCGTCGGGTTGCCCCGGCTGTCGAGGATCGTGCGGGCATGAATGTCGATGATTGCGGTCACGGAACGATCCTTCTACCAAATTGGGAATGGCGTCGCGGGTGCCTCTATCGCCTAACCGGTGTGGCCGCAATTCGTGCGCGTCCGATGGAACCCAGCGCGGCCCGGACCGCTTATTGTCGACAAGTAACAATTGGAGGGCATAACAATGGCCACGACTTCAGATTCCCCGACGGGCGCAGACGCGCAGGCGACTGCAAACGAGAAGATCAACGCCGCTGCCGGTGCCGCCAAGGATGCCGCCTCGTCCGCGCGTGACGAAGCCGCGAAGCTGACCAGCGGTGCCGCGCAGCTGTTCAAGGACAGCACCGACAAGCTTGGCAAGGAAGTTGTCGGTCGCGCCAAGACCTATGCCGAGGATGGCAAGGCCCGCGCCGGGACCGCGCTCGACGAGGTCGTCAAGATGATCAACGATGCCGCCGGCACCGTCGACGAGAAGCTCGGGTCGCAATATGGCCAATATGCCCGCACCGCCGCCGACAAGGTCCAGGGTTTCTCGGAAGGCCTGAAGGCCAAGGAACTCGACGACCTGATCGAGGACGCGCGTGGCTTCGTGCAAAAGAGCCCGGCCATCGCGATCGGCACCGCCGCCGCGCTCGGTTTCGTGCTGGTGCGCCTGATCCAGTCGGGTCTCGCCGCCGACAGCGACACCAAGGCCTGATCGCAGCGTGACGGGGACCCGGATGAGTGAAATTCTGAAGAATGCCGGGTCCTCCCCGGCGGACGACACCATCGTGACCTTGCTGTCACGCGTGGTGTCGGACGCCGGCGAGGTCGCGCGGGCCGAGGTGGATCTGCAGAAGGCCAAGGTCTTCTCCAAGGTCTCGGATGCGAAAGGCGGCGTCGTCATGGCGGCGATCGCAGCGGTGCTTGGCCTGCTGGCACTGATCGGGCTGGTGGTCGGGCTGCTGATGATCCTGACGCCGGTCGTCGGGCCGATCTGGGCGACGGTGATCGTCGTCGGCGGATTGCTGGTGCTCGCGGCCATCTTCGCGATGGTGGCGGTGAGCCGCTTCAAGGCGATGTTCGCCGTGCCGGGAGCAAACGCATGAGCACCACCGATTCGGTCGCGCTGGCGCAGGCCCGCGCCAATGCCGCCCGGGCGCAACTGGCCGATACAATCGGCATCCTGCAGAAGCGGGCCAACCCGCAGACGCTGGCCTCGGACGTTGCCGAGAACCTCAAGGTTCGCGGGACCGAGGCGGTGACGACCGCCGTCGAGACTGCCCGAAAGAACCCCGTGGCCACGGGCATCGTGGGCGCGGTGCTTGGGTCATTCCTGGTGGTCGGACCGGTCTCCCGGCTGTTGCGGGGTCGCAAGCCCGCGAAATCGAAACTGAAACGCTGAAGTGAATTTGGGAGACGATGAGATGACTGTAGCCGAAACCCTCCATTCGGGTGCCGCAGCGGTGTCGGACAAGGCCCGCACCGCACTCGATACCGCCCGCGAAACCGCCGGCACCGCAGTCGAAACCGTCCGCGAGACCGCGGGCACCGCGTTCGAGACCGCGCGCGAGGCGTCCGGCAAGGCGATTGAGACGACGACTCACGGCGCACAGGATTTCTCGGCACGCGCGGTCGCGCTGGCCGAAGCAAACCCGCTGAGCGTGCTCGTCGGCGGTCTTGCGGTCGGGATGCTGACCGGTTCGCTGCTGCCGCGCACCGATCGCGAAGCGCAGTTGCTCGCCCCGGTCGGGCGACGGCTGAGCCTGACGGCGCATGGCGCGGTCGATGCAGCGAAGGAGACCGCACGGTCCGAATTCGCCGGACTTGGGCTGTCGCGCAACGCGGCAAAGGATCAGGTGGGCAAGCTGCTCGGCAACGTCATCACCGCGCTGACCGCGGCGGGGACGGCAGCGGTCACCGCGAAGGCCGGTGGCACCGACGCCGCCGACACGCCTGAGCCTGCCGCACCACAGGCATCGACCAAAACGGGGTCGGCCACCAATTAATCGCGGATGACAGGTTCCCGAAGCGGCAGTGCGTGCCTATGAGAAGCGCGACCCTGCTGTCTTCGGGAACCCAATACCATGAGCAAACTGCACCTAGTCTTCGGCGGCCGCGTCCGTGATCCGCGCGGAGTCGACTTCGTCGATACCGCCTCGATCGAAATCGTCGGCGTCTATCCGGATTATGCGAGCGCCGAAAAGGCATGGCGCGCGGCCGCGCAGCGCACGGTCGATGATGCCGAGATGAAGTTCGTGGTGGTGCACCTGCACCGTCTGCTCGAGCCGGATCTGCTCAAGCCGGGCACCGCCGCCTGAATCAAAAAAGGCCCGCCCTGCATCTGCACGGCGGGCCTTTTCGTTAGATGAACTCGATCTTCGAGACGACATAGTAGCGGTCGCCCGACGGAACGGTCACTTCGACCTCGTCATCGAGCTTCCGCCCGATCAGTGCACGCCCGAGCGGCGAGTTGTACGAGATACGGCCGCCCTTGGCGTTCGCCTCGGTCTGGCCGACGATCTGGTAGGTGACGGGCTTGTCGTCCTCGTCCATCAGCGTGACGGTCGCGCCGAACACGACCTTGTCGCCCGACAGTTCGAGCGGATCGATGACCTGCGCACGCGCAAGCTTGTCCTCGATATCGCTGATCGACGCTTCGATCTGGCCCTGACGCTCCTTGGCGGCGTGATATTCGGCGTTTTCCGAAAGGTCGCCATGCGCGCGCGCCTCTTCGATCGCATCCACGATCGTCGGGCGTTCCGCCTTCAGCCGTTTCAGGTCTGCATTCAGCGTTTCATAGCCTTCCTGCAGCATCGGCATCTTTTCGACGGTAGCCATCCCTTAAACCCTTTGTCTTCGAACAATCCCTTATCAAGCGAACCCTCCGAGGAGGGCGCGCCCGCACTGTTTCAATATGTCGGGATCAATGGTGCGAAGAGGAATAATAGGATTGTAACGGTCGCACTTCAAGACTGCGCGTCGAAAGCGCGACGATTGCCTGTGCTGCCTCGACGCTCGCGGGTGCCGTCGTGAAGTACGGGATCTTCAATTGCAGCGCGGAGGCGCGGATCGGTTGCGAGTCCTTAAGGCTCTGCCAGCCCTCGGTCGTGTTGAAGATCAATGCGATACCGCCATCCTTGATCCGGTCGACGATATGCGGCCGCCCCTGCGCGACCTTGTTGACCCGCTCGACGGCCACGCCCTGGCCTGCGAGATAATCCGCGGTGCCGCCAGTCGCGACGATCGTGAAGCCATGCTCGGCAAGCGCACGGACGCCCGGCAGGATCACCGGCTTGTCGGTATCCTTGACGCTGACGAACACCGCGCCCGCCTTGGGCAGGATCGTCCCCGCGCCGAGCTGCGACTTGGCGAAGGCAAGCGTGAAGTCAGGGTCGATCCCCATCACCTCGCCCGTGCTCTTCATCTCGGGCGACAGCACCGGGTCGACGCCGGGGAAGCGGTTGAACGGGAAGACTGCTTCCTTGACCGCGTAATAATCGATGTGGCGATCGATCACGGGCAGATTGGCGAGCTTCTCCCCCGCCATCACGCGCGCGGCGATCTTGGCGATCGGTGCGCCGATCGCCTTGGCGACGAACGGCACCGTGCGGCTCGCGCGCGGGTTGACCTCGATGAGGTAGACCTGCCCGCCCTTGACCGCGAACTGGATGTTCATGAGGCCGACCACCGACAGCGCCTTGGCGAGCGCGGCGGTCTGCTTCTCGATCTCTTCGATGATCGCGGGCGTCAGGCTGTACGGCGGAATCGAGCAGGCGCTGTCGCCCGAATGGACCCCGGCTTCCTCGATATGCTGCAGCACGCCTGCGACGACGACATCGGTGCCGTCCGAGATGGCATCGACGTCGACTTCGATCGCATCGCGCAGATACTGGTCGATCAGCACCGGCGAATCGCCCGACACCTGGACCGCAGTCTGGATATAGTCGTCGAGCTGGAGCGGCCCGTCGACGATCTCCATCGCGCGCCCGCCGAGCACGTAGCTCGGGCGCATCAGCACGGGGTAGCCGATCCGCTCGGCGACCGCGATCGCCTCGTCACGGCTGCGTGCGATGCCGTTGGCGGGCTGGAGCAGGCCGAGCTTGTTGATGAGCGCGGCGAACCGCTCGCGGTCCTCCGCCAGGTCGATCGCGTCGGGCGAAGTACCGAGGATCGGGATGCCTGCGTCCTGGAGCGCCTGCGCGAGGTTGAGCGGGGTCTGCCCGCCGAACTGGACGATCACGCCGACCAGCGTGCCGTTCTGCTGCTCGACGTGGAGGATCTCGAGCACGTCCTCCGCGGTCAGCGGCTCGAAGTACAGGCGGTCGGACGTGTCATAGTCCGTCGACACCGTCTCCGGGTTGCAGTTGACCATGATCGTCTCATAGCCCGCATCCGCAAGTGCGAAGCACGCATGGCAGCAGCAATAATCGAACTCGATCCCCTGCCCGATCCGGTTCGGCCCGCCACCCAGGATGACGATCTTGCGCCGGTCGGTCGGTTGGCTCTCGCACTCGGGTTCGCCGAAGCTCGGGGCCTCGTAGGTCGAGTACATGTACGGCGTCTTTGCGTTGAATTCCGCCGCGCACGTGTCGATCCGCTTGAACACCGGGCGCACGCCCAACCGGTGCCGCAACGCGCGCACTTCGGCCTCGGTCACGCCGCCGGTCATCGCGACGATCGCATCGTGCACCAGCCCCGACCCACGCGCGATGCCACGCGCATTGCCGCGCAAATTCGCTGATTTCAGAGCGAGATAGGCAAGGCGCTTGTCACTGAATCCCATCGACTTCAGACGCCGCATGCCGGGCGCGTCGATCGGCAGACCGTTGGCGCTGATATGCTCCTCGGCAGCGACGATCTCGGCGATCCGCTCGATGAACCACGGGTCGAACTTCGCCAGCGCATGCACTTCGGCAACGGTGAAGCCCTCGCGCAACGCCTGTGCCGCGACGAGCAACCGGTCCGGCGTCGCGATCGCGAGCGCGGCCTCGATCTCAGCGCGCGGAGCGCCTTCGAGGCGGTCGATCATGTTGAACCCGGACAGCCCGGTCTCGAGCCCGCGGAGTGCCTTCTGCAGGCTCTCATGGATGTTGCGGCCGATTGCCATCACTTCGCCGACCGACTTCATCGCGGTCGAAAGCACGGCTTCGGCACCCTTGAACTTCTCGAACGCGAAGCGCGGGATCTTGGTGACGACGTAATCGATCGTCGGCTCGAA
Source organism: Sphingomonas sp. PAMC 26621 (assembly GCF_000251145.1). GTDB lineage: Bacteria > Pseudomonadota > Alphaproteobacteria > Sphingomonadales > Sphingomonadaceae > Sphingomonas. Next base: position 78,989 of record NZ_AIDW01000019.1, read on the forward strand.
AGACGCAGGGGTCGCGCCGGTGATGTCGTTCATGATCTCGTCGAGCGTATAGCCGACCGCCAGCTTGGCGGCGACCTTGGCGATCGGGAAGCCGGTCGCCTTGGACGCGAGCGCGGACGACCGCGACACGCGCGGGTTCATCTCGATCACGATCAGGCGGCCATCCTTGGGGTTGACCGCGAACTGCACGTTCGACCCGCCCGTCTCAACGCCGATTTCACGCAAGCAAGCAATGCTCGCGTTGCGCATGATCTGATATTCCTTGTCAGTCAGCGTCAGCGCTGGCGCGACGGTGATCGAGTCGCCGGTATGGACGCCCATCGGATCGATATTCTCGATCGAGCAGATGATGATGGCATTGTCGGCGCGGTCGCGCACGACTTCCATCTCATATTCCTTCCAGCCGATCAGCGATTCCTCGATCAGCACTTCGGTCGTCGGCGAGGCGTCGAGCCCAGAGCGGACGATCGTCTCGAATTCCTCGCGGTTGTACGCGATCCCGCCGCCGGTGCCGCCCATCGTGAAGCTCGGCCGGATGATCGACGGAAGTCCTGTCCGTTCAAGCACTTCGAACGCTTCGGTGAGGCTGTGTGCGATGCCGGAACGCGCGCTTTCGAGACCGATCTTGGTCATCGCGTCGCGGAACTTCATCCGGTCCTCGGCCTTGTCGATCGCCTCGGCATCCGCCCCGATCATCTCGACGCCGTACTTCTCGAGCGTACCGTCGTTGAACAGCGCCAGCGCGGTGTTGAGCGCGGTCTGCCCACCCATCGTCGGCAGGATCGCGTCGGGCCGTTCCTTCTCGATGATCTTCGCGACGATCTCGGGCGTGATCGGCTCGATATAGGTCGCATCCGCCAGCTCGGGATCGGTCATGATCGTGGCGGGGTTCGAGTTCACCAGGATGATGCGATAGCCATCTTCCTTGAGTGCCTTGATCGCCTGCGTGCCCGAATAATCGAACTCGCACGCCTGCCCGATGACAATCGGCCCCGCGCCGACGACGAGGATCGAGGAGATGTCGGTACGTTTTGGCATTAGTGTGCTTGTCCGGTTTCTTCGGTGTCGTCCGCGTCGTCGTCGGTGCCGTCTTCCGATGTGCAGCCCCAGCCGTCATATTCGACGCCGTAGGCCATCTCGATCTGGACGCACTTGCGAGTCAGCGCGCGGATCGAGGCTTCGTCGGCGGCTTGCTCGCAGCCGAGGAACAGGCACATCTCGCCTTCCTCATCCTCTTCGCGCTCGATCACTTCGAAGCCGAGTTCCTCGGCATCCGCCTCGAGCTTGTCGAGAGCCGCGTCATCGCCGCGGAAGCTGACGTCGACCGGGCGGACGAGATGCGCAAGGTCGCCGCTTTCCTTGAGGCTCGCGAGCACGTCCTTGTCGGCGGCCCATTCTTCCTCGAGCCGGGCTTGCGGGACTTCTGGGAGGTTCATCATGCCGGTGCTTTCAGGGATGAGACGAATTTTGCGAACAGATACAGGCTGTCCTGCGGGCCGGGGCTCGCTTCGGGGTGGTATTGCACGCTGAACGCGGGGCGGTCGGTGAGTTCGATGCCGGCGTTGGAGCCGTCGAACAGCGACACATGCGTCTCGCGCGCGGTCGGCGGCAGGGTCGCGCGCTCGACCGAGAAACCGTGGTTCATAGAGGTGATCTCGACCGCCCCATCGCTCAAGCGCTGGACCGGGTGGTTGGCGCCGCGGTGGCCCTGGAACATCTTGGTCGTGCTCGCGCCGACCGCGAGCGCGAGGAGCTGATGGCCGAGGCAGATGCCGAACAGCGGCTTGCCGGTGTCGAGCAGCTGCTGGATCACGGGCACGGCGTATTCGCCGGTCGCGGCAGGGTCGCCCGGGCCGTTCGACAGGAAGATGCCGTCGGGGGAAAGCGCCATGATCTCGTCGAAGCTCGTCTGCGCGGGGACGACCGAGACGTCCGCGCCGGCGGCGACGAGATTGCGGAAGATGTTGCGCTTCGAGCCGTAATCGATCGCGACGACATGCGGCCGCGTCTTCTTAAGCCCCTCCGCTTCAGGGGAGGGGTTTGGGGTGGGGCTGTCCTGCGCAGTCGCGGGGTCGGTTGGCTGCACGGCCCCACCCCCGGCCCCTCCCCTGAAGGGGAGGAGGGAAGAAGTGTCGTAGCCGGCGCCGAGCTTCCACATCCCGCCGGCCCAGCCATAATGCATCTCGGTGCTCACCCCGAGCGCGAGGTCCATGCCCTCGAGCCCCGGCCAGGCGCGCGCCATCTCGAGCAGCGCGGGCACGTCGAACACGCCATCGGCCGCATGCGCGATCACGCCGTTGGGCGCGCCGCCGCTACGGATCCGGCGCGTCAGCGCGCGCGTATCGACGCCCGACAGGCCGATTCGCCCATGCTTCACCATCCACGCATCGAGTCGCTCGGTGCTGCGGAAATTGCTCGGTTCGGTCACGTCCTCGCGGACAATCATGCCGAGCGCGTGGGGATCGTCCGCCTCGATGTCGTCCGCATTCGCGCCGACGTTGCCGATATGCGGGAAGGTGAAGGTGATCATCTGGCCCGCAAAGCTCGGGTCGGTCATGATTTCCTGATAGCCGGTCATCGCGGTGTGGAAGCAGACTTCGCCGACGGCGGCACCTTCCGCGCCGAACCCCCTGCCCCATACGATCTCGCCAGTGGATAGCACCAGAACGCCGGTGGCTCCGTCGGGCGCAGTCATGGGATTGGCGTCGGCCATTGCGGCGGGCACTCCGTTTTTCGTTTCGATGTCGCTAAGCGCCGGGAGCTAGAGGGGGATGGGCAGTGCGTCAATCGGATAAACCCGCTACCCTCCTGCCCCAGCAAAAGGACGACACATGATTCGAGACGACATCAAGGCTGCATTGATCACTGCGATGAAGGGCGGCGACAAGGCTGGCACCGCGACCCTCCGGCTGGTGCAGTCGTCGATCAAGAATCGCGACATCGAGGCGCGCGCGCCGCAATCACGCGAGGGCAAGGCGCCGGACGACGACAATGTGCTCGTGGTCGAGGTGTTGCAGAAGATGATCAAGCAGCGCCGCGAGTCGATCGAGATGTACGTCAAGGGCGGACGCCAGGAACTGGCGGATGCGGAGAGCGCGGAGATCGTCGTGATCGAGCAGTTCCTGCCTACGCAGCTCGACGAGGCGCAGACCGCGGCGGCGATCGAGGCGATCAAGACCGAGCTCGGCGCGAGTGGCATGAAAGACATGGGCCGCGTGATGGCGGAGCTGAAGGCGCGCCATGCGAGCGAGCTCGACATGAGCAAGGCGAGTGCTGCGGTGAAGGCTGCGCTGGCGTAACCGGGAGTAGCGCGGAGTTCTCGACTTCGCTCGAACCGAACAGGGGGTGGGGGGTGCCCCGCCCCCCCGCCACTTCCCAACCAAACCGCGCTACTCCCAACCGTTCGTTTCGAGCGAAGTCGAGAAACCCGGCACCCGCCACCCCCGCGCTCGACTCAACCCAGGCGCGGGAGCACACTACAGCATGGCCTTCTGGACCTACATGCTGCGATGCGCGGACGGTGCCTATTACACCGGGCATACCGACTCGCTCGACCGCCGGATCGGCGAACACCAGACCGGCGGCCATTGCGACTTCACCTCCCGCCGGATGCCCGTCGAACTCGTCTGGAGCGAATATTTCCCGACCCGCCTCGAGGCCCTCGAAGCCGAGCGGATCGTAAGCGGCTGGTCGCGTGCCAAGAAAGAGGCGTTGATCGCCGGAAACTGGTCGATGCTCTCCCATTTCGCGCGCCCTCCAAAAGAACGCACACTCCACCCCAAACCGTTCGTTTCGAGCGAAGTCGTAAAACCTGGGCTGGTGCCGGGTTTCTCGACTTCGCTCGAAACGAACGGGGGTGTAGGGGGGCCTCCCCCGAAGGCCCCTATCGCATGACCCTCTCCCCCCAATTCCTCGACGAACTCCGCAGCCGCACGCTCCTGTCCGGCCTGGTCGGCAAGACCACCAAGCTCCAGAAGGCGGGCCGCGAGTGGCGTGCGTGCTGCCCGTTCCATAACGAGAAGACCCCGAGCTTCTACGTCAACGACGACAAGGGCTTCTACCATTGCTTCGGCTGCTCGGCGCATGGCGATGCGATCCGCTGGATGACCGAGCAGCGCGGGCTGCGTTCATGGATGCGGTCAAGGAACTCGCGCAGACCGCGGGGCTCGAACTCCCCGCGATGGACCCGCGCGCCGCGGAGAAAGCGGAAGCCGCCAAGGGCCTCCACGAAGCGTGCGCCGATGCCGCGACCTGGTTCACCGAGCAGCTCGACGGCCTCGCTGGCGCGACCGCGCGCGGGGTGCTCGCCAAGCGCGGGATCAAGCCCGAGACCGCGCGCACCTTCGGGCTCGGCTTCTCGCCCGATTCGCGCGGCGGGCTCAAGACCGCGCTCAAGGACTATGGCGACCCGCTGCTGATCGAGGCCGGGTTGCTGATCAAGGTCGACGACAAGGTCCCCTACGATCGCTTCCGTGGCCGCCTGATGATCCCGATCCGCGATCCGCGCGGGCGCACGATTGCGTTCGGCGGTCGTATCATCGGCGACGGCGAGCCCAAATACCTCAATTCTCCCGAAACCCCTTTGTTCGACAAGGGCCGCACGCTCTACAATCTCGATCGCGCCGCCCCCGCCTCGCGCAAGACGGGGCGCGTATTGGTGGTCGAGGGCTATATGGACGTGATCGCGCTCGCGCAGGCTGGGTTCGGCGAGGCGGTAGCCCCGCTCGGCACCGCGCTGACCGAGCCGCAGCTCGAGCGGCTGTGGCGGCTGTGCGAAGTCCCGATCCTGTGCTTCGACGGTGACAGCGCGGGGCAGAAGGCGGCTTTGCGCGCCGCACACCGCGCGCTCCCGCTGCTCCAGCCGGGCCGCAGCCTCGCGTTCGTTACCCTGCCCGCGGGTCAGGACCCCGACGATCTTGTCCGCGCCAAGGGCCCTGGCGCGTTCGAGGCGTTGCTCCAGCAGACCGAACCGCTGGTCGACCGGCTGTGGAAAAGCGAGCTCGCCGCCGAGCCGCTCGACACGCCCGAGCAGAAGGCGGGTCTCAAGGCGCGGCTCGCCGATCTTGCCAAGACGATCGCCGACAGCAACGTCGCGCACGAATATCAGGCCGAATTCCGCACCCGCTTCGACGAAGCCTTCCGTCCGCAGCGCAAGCCCTTCGAGCCGCGCGCGCCGTTCCAGCCGTTCCAGCGCGGAAAGCCCGGCAAGGCGTATAAGGCGCCGCATCTTCCCGTCGGCGAAGGGGTCAAATCGGTCCGCACCCGCGGAATCGATCCGATCCTCGCCAAGGCGGTGCTGGCCGGGCTCATCCGCCATCCGGCGGAAATCGCACGGCATATGGAGGTCCTTGGGAGCCTGAAGCTCGGCGACGACGCGCTCGGGCGGTTGTTCGAGGCGGTGGTCGATCTCGCGGTCGAAGACCATGTGCTTGATAGTGACCGCTTGCTCACCATATTGGCTTCATCCGGATTTGACAGTATCGCGCATGATCTGCTGCGACCCGACCGATTGTCGTGTTCGTTCACGCAGAAGGATGCCGAGCCGGCCCGGGCGCGCGAGGACCTCGACGAGGCGATCGCAATCCTGGTGGCGCGACCAGAAGTCGACGCCGCGCTGGCTGAGGCAACCGCTGCGATGCAGCTGGAGTGTTCGGATGAGGCCTTTGCCCGGCAAGTTGCGCTGGTGAAGGAAAAACAGACGCTCGACGCGCGACTTGCAAATCTGGTGCAGTCGAACGAAGACGCAAGAAGCTTTATGACCGAGGGCAGTTGATGGCGAAGACGGATATGGCGGACGTTGCGGATACGACCGAGTCGAGCGACGCACCGCTGATCGATTTGAACGACGCTTCGATCAAGAAGGTGATCGCGCGCGCGAAGAAGCGCGGGTACATCACCTATGAACAGCTCAACGAAGCGTTGCCGCAGGGCGAGATGTCGTCCGACCAGATCGAGGACATCAGCGCCGCGCTCAGCGAGATGGGCATCAACATCGTCGAGAATGACGAGCAGGGCGAGGACGGCGACGAGCCGGCCAAGGCCGAGGACGACGACGATGCGGAACCCGTAGACTCGTCGGAAGACGCCGGCCCCGCGCTCGACGTCAAGAAGAAGGAAATCGTCGACCGTACCGACGACCCGGTCCGCATGTACCTGCGTGAGATGGGTGCGGTCGAGCTGCTCAGCCGTGAGGGCGAAATCGCCATCGCCAAGCGGATCGAAGCGGGTCGCGACACGATGATCCTGGGTCTGTGCGAATCGCCGATCACGTTCAACGCGATCATCGACTGGTCGACCGCGCTCAACGAAGGCACGATGCAGCTGCGCGAGATCATGGATCTCGACGCGATGCTGTCAAAGGACCCCGCGCCGGAAGCGATGGCCGAAGCCGAGGAAGGCGACGGCGAGATTTCGGAAAAGAACGCAGGGCCATCGTTCAAGGAAGAAGCCGAGCCCGAGGAGCCGTCGGTCGACGAGGACGAGGACGGCGAGCGCCGCACCCCGCGTGCGTCGGACGATGAGGAAGAGGACAACACCCTCAGCCTCGCGCAGATGGAAGAGCAGCTCAAGCCGATCGCGCTCGAGCGTTTCGCCAACATCACCGCGCTCTACAAGAAGTTCTCCAAGATCCAGCAGGCGCGTCTCGACGCGATGGCGGGCGGCGGAGAGCTGTCGAGCAACGACGAGAAAAAGTATCACAAGCTCCGCGAGGAGCTGACCGCCGAGGTCGAGAGCGTCCAGTTCCACAACGCCAAGATCGAATATCTGGTCGACCAGCTCTACGCCTTCAACCGTCGCCTCACCGCGCTCGGTGGCCAGATGCTGCGCCTCGCCGAGCGCCACAAGGTGCCGCGCAAGGACTTCCTCGACCGCTATATCGGCCATGAGCTCGATGAGCAGTTCCTGCCGAGCGTCGCCAAGCTCGACAAGAAGTGGACCGCGTTCGTCACCAACGAGGGCGAAGCGGTCGATCGCATCCGCGTCGAGATCAGCGAGATCAGCCAGGCGACCGGCATGGCGCTCGGCGAGTTCCGCCGCATTGTCAACATGGTCCAGAAGGGCGAGCGCGAGGCGCGCATCGCCAAGAAGGAAATGGTCGAGGCGAACCTGCGGCTCGTCATCTCGATCGCCAAGAAATACACCAACCGCGGCCTGCAGTTCCTGGATCTCATCCAGGAGGGCAACATCGGCCTGATGAAGGCGGTCGACAAGTTCGAGTATCGCCGCGGCTACAAGTTCTCGACCTATGCGACCTGGTGGATCCGTCAGGCGATCACCCGCTCGATTGCGGATCAGGCGCGGACGATCCGCATTCCGGTCCACATGATCGAGACGATCAACAAGCTGGTCCGCACCAGCCGTCAGTTCCTCCACGAGCAGGGCCGCGAGCCCACGCCCGAGGAAATGGCAGAGCGTCTGTCAATGCCGCTCGAGAAGGTCCGCAAGGTGATGAAGATCGCCAAGGAGCCGATCTCCCTCGAAACGCCGATCGGCGACGAGGAGGATTCGCATCTCGGCGATTTCATCGAGGACAAGAACGCGATCATCCCCGTGGATGCTGCGATCCAGGCGAACCTCAAGGAGACCGTCACGCGGGTGCTCGCGTCGCTCACCCCGCGCGAGGAGCGCGTTCTGCGCATGCGCTTCGGGATCGGGATGAACACCGACCACACGCTCGAGGAAGTCGGCCAGCAGTTCTCGGTCACGCGCGAGCGTATTCGTCAGATCGAGGCGAAGGCGCTGCGCAAGCTCAAGCATCCGAGCCGCAGCCGCAAGATGCGGTCGTTCCTCGACCAGTAAGCCGGTGACGGACGGCGATGGAGACCCCATCGTCGTCCAGTCGCATGGCAACGACGCGCAATAGCAACTGCATCCGGTTTGGCGGCATTCGGTGGTGCCTCGGCGGTCTTTGCGCGATCACGGTCGCATGCCGACCGCATCCCACCCCTATCCCGCAGCGTTTCCGGCAACGCCCGACCGGATCGTCACTGCCTCCAATCTGGTTCGACATTTCGGCGTGTGGCAGGAACGCGCCGCGCGAGAGCCGGTCTATGTCCTGATGCACGGCCGGCCCCGCCTCGTGCTGCTCGCGATGGAAACGTTCAACGGGTTGTGTGGGGAAGCCACCCCCGATCCCGCCAGCGACAAGAGTGAACCGATCGACGTCGCCCCATTGCTGGATACGATCGGCGACATCGTTCTCGTCGCCGACGCGGACGGGAGGATCGCGGCGACGAGCCGCGCGGCGCGGCTTCATTTCGGGACGATGGCTGCGCCCGGTCAACCGCTTGCCGGCATCGCGCCGGTCGCGCAGCACCCCGTCCTCACCGCGGCGATCCAGCGGGTCGCGATGACCGGAACGGCGGAAGATCTTCACCTCCGTTCGATCGCGCGCGCCGGGCGAGTCCTCGCCGTAACGCTTGTGCCGTCTCGGCGCGGCGTCGCGCTGATCAGTCGCGACGATACGCTCGTCCAGGACCATGCCCGGATCTGCGCGATCGAACAGGCAGCGGCGGACGCGATGATGGCGGCGGGGGATGTCGCGCTGGTGCTGATCGACCGGTCCGGGGCGATCGCGGAGCCGGCGCCGGCGCTCACGGTGATGGTCGGGTCCGACGCGGACATGCTGCGTTCGACCGCCTTTGCCGGTCTGGCCGTGCTGTCGCAGCGTGCCATGGTCGCCCGAACGATCGAGCGCGTCTTTGAAAGCCATCGCGCCGAAGCGATCGACACGGCACTCGCCCAGGCACCCCAACGCTCGCTCAAGGTCCGGATCGGCTTCGCGCCGGTATGGCACGGCGCCATGGACCGGATCATCGGCATGGTCTGCACACGCTGATCCCGCCGGCAAAGCAACAAGCTAAGACATTGCCATTATAGTAGAATTTTCAGAACCGGCGATGACGGAAAGACAATTTCTCGTACCGTCTAGGCGATCCAGCAATCATTTGCCGATCAATAACTTGCGTTTGCCGCCAAGGATTGTGCGCGACTAAGTTGAAATAGGTTTAACCTGCCATAAACCAGGTTTTTACGTGCTTCGGTATAAGCCTTGCGCCAAAGCGGTGTGGCGTCCTGCCAATACGGCGGACGCGACTCGAACCGAAGGACGAACCGAAGATCATGCCGACCGCAGCGACAGGGGTACATTCGGGGGCGGGAGTCCCCGGTACGATCGTGGCGCTTGCGGGGACGGATAGCTGTGCGCACCACCCCTTCGTTCCTCGCCTGCTCGGCGCGCGGGCTGCCGGGCGCGATCTTGCCGATGCGATCCACGCGTTGTGTGCGGTGCACGGGCGCGCGAACATGCTGTTCGAGGCGGCCGCGCGGCAACGCATTCCCGACGTCGACCACCGCTGGCTCGACGATGCCGCCGCCGCAATCGCAGGCGAGCGTGGCTATCTCGCCGCTTTGACCGCCGCGGTAGGCCCCCTGCCCTCGACCCCGGGCCAGGCAGAGAGCGACAGCGCGTTCGCCGCGCTTCGACATGCCTTCGATACGCTCGCCGGCTCGGACCGGCTCGGTTGCGCCACCGGGGCGGCCATCGCGCTGCTGATCGACTGGCAGACGTTTCGCCGCATCTGCGATACCGCCGCGGGTCGGGTCGGAGTGGAAGTTCCGCCGAGCGAACTGCCCGACGAGGGTGCGATCGTCCGGCTGAGTGCGGCGGCGGGCGCAGGCGCGGCGGTCCACCGCGCGATGCGGTTCGGCGCGCAACAGGCGTTTGCGCAGCATCGCGGTCTGTTGTGCCTGATCGAGGCGCGCGCGACCGCGCGCGACCGGCACTAGGCGAGGCCACCGCGCACACCCCTCCCCCCGGGGTTCGTTTCGAGCGCGCTTGCGCTACTGCGCGCATTCCCGCTATCGCCGTACCCGGAATTCAAACGAACGAGGGCGTCGCGATGAAGCGGTTCGAAGGCACGCAAGGCTATGTCGCCACCGATGATCTGAAGGTCGCGGTCAACGCAGCGGTGACGCTGCGACGCCCGCTTCTGGTCAAGGGCGAACCCGGCACCGGCAAGACCGTGCTCGCCTATGAGATCGCCAAGGCGCTCGATGCCGAACTGATCGAATGGAACGTCAAGTCGACCACCAAGGCCCAGCAGGGCCTGTACGAATATGATGCGGTCGCGCGGTTGCGCGACGGGCAGTTGGGCGACGCGCGCGTCCACGACATCGCCAATTACATCCGCAAGGGCAAATTGTGGGAAGCGTTCACCCGCCCCAAGCCGCCGGTGTTGCTGATCGACGAGATCGACAAGGCCGACATCGAATTCCCCAACGATCTGTTGCAGGAACTCGACCGGATGGAATTCCACGTTTACGAAACCCGTGAGACGGTGCGCGCGGTCGAACGGCCGATCGTCATCATCACCTCGAACAACGAAAAGGAACTGCCCGACGCGTTCCTGCGCCGCTGCTTCTTCCACTATATCAAATTCCCCGACCGCGGCACGATGCAGGCGATCGTCGATGTCCACTTCCCCGGCATCCAGAAGATCCTGGTCAACCGCGCGATGGATATCTTCTACGATGTCCGCGACGTGCCGGGGCTCAAGAAGAAGCCGAGCACGAGTGAATTGCTCGACTGGCTCAAGCTGCTGCTCCACGAGGACATGCCGCTCGACGTGCTGCAGAACCGCGACCCGACCAAGGCGATCCCCCCGCTCCACGGCGCGCTGCTCAAGAACGAGCAGGACGTGATGCTGTTCGAGCGCCTCGCGTTCATGGCGAAGCGACAGCAGAACAAGGGCTGAAGCGCGACCCCGGCCTGCCCCGAGGTGACGGCGGCTGAATTTCGGTAACGACTCGGTCACCGTTTCGCGCTACGCAAACCGCCGGGCTGTGTCCGACGGGATGCCAGATGCGCGGAATTCGATTGACGATCACGGCGTTGAGTGCGGTCCTTGTGACGGCACCGGCGGTCGCGTCGTCGCTGCTCGACTATGTCGGCCAATGCGTTCCCTTCGCGCGCGCCGCCTCCGGAATCCAGCTGTTCGGCGATGCCTGGACGTGGTGGGCGCAGGCCGCGGGGCGTTATCGCCGGGGCGAGATGCCCAAGGCGGGTGCCGTCCTCGTCTTCGCCCGCACCAGCCGGCTTCCGCTCGGCCATGTCGCGGTCATCAGCCAGGTCGTCGATTCACGCGTCGCGATGGTGACGCACGCCAATTGGTCACGGATGAACGGCGAGCGCGGCCATGCCGAACAGGATGTCACGCTGACCGACGTCTCGCGCGACAATGACTGGAGCGTGGTCAAGGTGTGGTTCCGCGACAATGCCGGGCTCGGCGGGTCGGTCTTTCCGACCTACGGCTTCATCTATGGCCAGCCGGTCGGCGACCGGGCGGTGGCAAAGGTCCGGCCCGCACGCGAGCTGACCGGGCGGCATCCCGACTACGTCGGCGCGTTGATCGACGCCTATCGCTGACGCCGCGCGGGCTGTCCTACACGGCCCAAGTCTGTCATCATCGGGTCGCGGCGTCGTCCAGCCGACGCGCCGTGCGCCCGTCTGCAATGGCGTGCGTGTGCGACCTTTGTGATGTTCCGGACCATAACGCCATGTTCCTCCACTTCCTCGACGAGCTCCGCGCCGCCGGCATCCCGGCCAGCCTCAAGGAACATCTGCTCCTGCTCGAGGCACTCGACGCCGAGGTGATCGATCGCACGCCCGAGGATTTCTACTACCTGTCGCGCGCGGTGTACGTGAAGGACGAGGGCCTGCTCGACCGGTTCGACCAGGTCTTCTCGAAGGTGTTCAAGGGCATCGCCACCACCTTCGGCCAGACCACCGCAGAGATCCCGGAAGACTGGCTCCGCGCGGTCGCCGAAAAATATCTAAGCCCGGAGGAAATGGCCGCGATCACGGCGCTCGGATCGTGGGACGAGATCATGGAGACGCTCAAGAAGCGGCTCGACGAGCAGAAGGAGCGGCACCAGGGCGGCAACAAGTGGGTCGGGACCGGCGGCACCTCGCCCTATGGCAACAGCGGCTATAACCCGGAGGGCGTCCGCATCGGCGGCGAAAGCACGCACAAGCGCGCGCTCAAGGTCTGGGACCAGCGCGAGTTCCGCAATCTCGACAACACCCGCGAGCTCGGCACGCGCAACATCAAGGTTGCGCTCCGCCGGTTGCGCAAGTTCGCACGTGAGGGGGCGGCGGACGAACTCGATATCGACGCAACGATCGACGGCACCGCGCGGCAGGGCTGGCTCGACGTCGTGATGCGCGCCGAACGCCGCAATGCGGTCAAGCTGCTGCTGTTCCTCGACGTCGGCGGCTCGATGGATCCGTGGGTGAAGTTGTGCGAGGAATTGTTCTCGGCGGCGACCACCGAGTTCAAGAACCTCGAATTCTTCTACTTCCACAATTGCCCTTATGAGGGCGTGTGGAAGGACAACACCCGGCGCTTCGCCGAGCGGACTCCGATGTGGGACGTGCTCCACAAGTTCGGGCATGACTATAAACTGGTGTTCGTCGGCGACGCGTCGATGAGCCCGTATGAGATAAGCCACCCCGGCGGATCGGTCGAGCATTTCAACGAGGAATCAGGAGCGGTGTGGATGCACCGCCTCACCACGACCTATCCGGCCGCAGTATGGCTCAATCCGATTCCCGACCAGCAATGGGGCTATTCGCAAAGCGTCCGGATCATCCGCGAGCTGATGAGCGACCGCATGTATCCGCTGACGCTCGCCGGGCTCGACGAGGCGATGCGCGAACTGACCCGGAAACGCTAGCTCAGGCGGCGGTGAGGTCGGTCGACAGCGCCTGCAATTTGGCGAGATAGGAATGCACGAGCACCATGCGCCGCTCGCGCGCTTCGACGGTAATGGCGCGTGCGGCGGCAAGACGTTCCGCCGTCACCCGGCGCATGTAAAACAGACGGTCTGATTCCACTTGGTCCACCCTCCGATACGATCCGACAACCCCCCAGCCGTCGCGAATCGCCTAAGTCCTGCATGACCGAGGGTGCGGCATCGCGCCATCGTCAATCCGGCTTATGACCGCGACTCGTTACTCAATTACGACCAACCGAAATTTATTTTCGTAAAGCGATCAGGACACGGTCAATAGCGGAGGAAGTCTTGGCGACGTTCGGCCCAGGCGGCTTCGTCGGCGATCGTTACTGCAGTGAGATCGCCTGGGCACGAAGCCGCATCGTCGACCCATTCCCGCAAGCCCGGGCCGCCGTTGATGACGTCGATCGGCAATTTGCCGAAGGCATATTCATACGGAAAGTCGCGCCACAACGGATACTCTGGATAGAGCGTCCGGATCGCCTTGAACGCGAGCGCCTGAAGCCGCCACGGCCGGAAGGCGGCATGGTCGTAGCTGGGGCCTTCGCAGTGGATCTGGACGCCGTTGCACAATTGGTGGACGTGCTTGTGGAAGGTCGGTTCGAACCAGATCTCGCGCAACCGGCAGCCCTCGAGCCATTCGGGCGCGAGCCGCCGCATCTCGCCGATCACCGCGCGTGCCGCGACATCGGGAGCACCGAACAGTTCGAGCGGACGGGTCGTCCCGCGGCCTTCGGAAAGCGACGTGCCTTCCAGCATCACCGTACCCGGGTAAGCCCGCGCCATCATCACATTGGGCGCGTTCGGGCTGGGGTTGATCCACGTCCGGTCGACCGGCCAGCCGAAGCCCGGCGCGGCGTCGGGCTGCCAACCTTCCATCGCCACGACCTGATAGTCGACATCGAGCTTGAGCAAGTCGACGAACCAGTGGCCGAGTTCCCCCATCGTCAGCCCGTGGCGCATCGGCATCGGCCCCGCGCCGACGAAGCTTTCCCAGCCCGGCAGCAGCGTCAGCCCTTCGATCGGACGGCCGACCGGATTGGGGCGATCAAGCACCCACACCGCCTTGCGGTGTTCGGCGGCGGCTTCGAGCACATAGCGCAGCGTCGTGATGAAGGTGTAGATCCGCGTGCCGAGGTCCTGCAGGTCGACCAGCAGCACGTCGAACAGGTCCATCGATTCCGCGGTCGGGCGGCGCACCTCGCCATACAGGCTGAAGACCGGCATCCCGTAGGTCGGATCGGTGAAGTCGGGCGACTCCATCATATTGTCCTGAAGATCGCCGCGCACGCCGTGTTGCGGGCCGAACATCGCGGTGACGTTCACGCCGACCCCGACCAGCGCGTCGATCGCGTGCGTCAGGTCGGCGGTCACCGAAGCGGGATGCGCGAGCAGCGCGATGCGCTTGCCCTCGAGCGGCTTGCGGAGCGCAGGGTCGGCGAGGAGGCGATCGATACCGAAGTTCATGGGGTCTGGTCCCTGCACCATCTCGATTTTGCTTCCCCGGCGACGGCTGGGGCCCAGTAGCGAAGGTGATCGTTACCGCGCGCTGCGTCTTGCGTTCAACCGTCCCTCGACTGTGCCCCGGCCTTCGCTGGGGAAGCAAAGCAGGTCAAGGGTGCGGCGGCACCGGCAGGGTCGCGATAAACGTCGCGCGGTTGTGGAAATCGGGCGGCCCGGGCGCATGGGCGAGTGCCCAATAGGATTTGGTGCCGTCGGTTTCCTCGATGACGGCGGTGAGGCTCATCTGAAGCGGGCCCGGCGGCAGGTCGGACAGGTTTTGGCGAACCACGGCGAGATAGGCGGACTCGTGATCAACATGTGGCTCTACCGACAACGGAAGATCGCAACCGCCCGCCCGATAGGAGTCGAACCGATAGGCCGCCCATTGCGTCGACGGCGAATAGTTGAACTCGAAATAGACGTCCGATCCGGGAGGCGCGAGGAAGAGCTCGCAGCAGGTGGTCTTCCAGAGGCCGTCGGTGCGCGAGGGAACAGCCCGGTCGGGAAGCGCGACGTGCTCCAGACCCTCGACGGTGAAGGTCAGGAGCAGTTCGTCGCCGTCCCGAAGCACCTCCGCGCTGACCGATCGCACCGCACTGGGCGGCCTGTCAGGATGCGCGACCAACCTATATTCCTTCCCCGGCGAAGGCCGGAGCCCAGTAGCGGTGTCCGTCATGGCTGTGCGATCCGATCGTACGACGTTCCCACTCCCGGTTGAGACCTTCGATTTCGCGGACTTTCCACGTCCGATGCCAAGATTTCATTTGAAACTCCCGAACACGCGCTGATTCAAACGAGCTCTGCGCCTCGTACCACACCAGTAATTTGCAGCCGTTGGTCTTAGTGAAGCCTCCAACTACGCTTTCACAGTGCTCCCAAACGCGCCGTACCAGATCATTGGTTGATCCGAGGTAGAGCGTGCCGTTTCGTCGGCTCGCCATCATGTCGATACAAGCCTGCTCGTCCATAACGACCGCCATCGCTCTTGGGCCCCGGCCTTCGCCGGGGAAGGAAGAAGAATAGCGTAATCGGGGTGGCTGGAAAAATTGCTCGAACACGCCTACATGCCACCGTTCCCATGGCAACAACACTCCCCTCCCCGCCGAAGATCGGCATGGTCTCGCTCGGCTGTCCCAAGAATCTGGTCGATAGCGAACGGATCCTGACCAAGCTGCGCTCCGATGGCTATGCCATGTCCCCCGATTATGCGGGTGCCGACGTCGTGCTCGTCAACACCTGCGGTTTCCTCGATTCCGCCAAGGAAGAGTCGCTCGAAGCGATCGGCGAGGCGATCGCGGAGAACGGCCGCGTCATCGTCACTGGCTGCATGGGCAAGGAAGCGGAGATGATCCGCGCCAAATTCCCCGGCATCCTCGCGGTCACCGGTGCGCATCAATATGAGGAAGTCGTCGGCGCGGTGCATGAAGCCGCCCCGATGCCGCCGAGCGCGTTCCTCAATCTCGTCCCCGAGAGCGGGCTCAAGCTGACGCCGCGGCACTACAGCTATTTGAAAATTTCAGAGGGCTGCAACCACCGCTGTGCCTTCTGCATCATCCCAAGCTTGCGCGGCGACCTCGTCAGCCGCCGCCCCGATGCGATCCTGCGCGAGGCGGAGAAGCTGATCGAGGCGGGCACCCGCGAACTCCTCGTGATCAGCCAGGACACATCGGCCTACGGCGTCGACATCCGTCACCAGCCGCGGATGTGGCACGGCGAAGAAGTCCGCGCGCACATGACCGACCTGTCGCGTGAACTCGGAAAGCTGGGCGCGTGGGTCCGGCTCCACTACGTCTACCCCTACCCGCACGTCGATCAGGTCATCCCGCTGATGGCCGAGGGGTTGATCCTCCCCTACCTCGACATTCCGTTCCAGCATGCCAGCCGCAACGTCCTCAAGCTGATGAAGCGCCCGGCGAACGAAACCAAGGTGCTCGAGCGCATCAAGACCTGGCGCACCATCGCGCCCGACATCGCGATCCGCTCGACTTTCGTCGTCGGCTTCCCCGGCGAGACCGAGGACGATTTCGCCTATCTGATGGACTGGCTGGAAGAAGCGCAGCTCGACCGCGTCGGCGCGTTCCGCTTTGAGCCGGTCGAGGGCGCCGCTGCCAACGACCTGCCCAACCACGTGCCCGAAGAGATCAAGGAAGAGCGCTACGCACGCCTGATGGAACTGACCGCGCGGATTTCGGCAGACAAGCTCCAGGCCAAGGTCGGCCGCACGCTCGACGTCATCGTCGACGCGGTCGATGACGAGGGCGGCGCGACCGGTCGGTCGAAGGCGGATGCGCCGGAGATCGATGGTGAAGTCTTCCTCCGCGACGCAGGGCACCTCAGCATCGGCAGTATCGTTCCGGTCGTGATCGAGGATGCCGACGAGCACGATCTTTACGGCGTGCCCGCCTGACCGCTTGCGCGCGGGGCGAGCGCTCCCGATACAAGGGTATGACCTTTGACCCCGCGCAGTTGCTCCAGGCCGATCGCGGCCAACCCGCCCGCCTCATTCACGTCGTCCACCCGGATCAGTGGTCGGCGTGGCTCACCGCCCAGCCCCCACGGATCCGCGCAACGATAGCCGCGCATCGCCTGACGGGAAAGCCGGGCAACCGAGCGGTTCTCCCCGGCGATGCTGCAGACGACTGGGCGATGCTGCTGGTTTGCAACGAAAGCCTCGAGTCGCCGTGGCGGATCGCGTCGCTTGGCGGACAGCTTCCGGAAGGCACGTATCGACTGGCGCAGGGCGAGCCCGGCGCGGCGATGCTCGGCTGGGCGCTCGCGCAGCACAGCTTCGATCGCTACCGCAAGGATGAGGCGGCGGTCGGCCCTCGGGTCCTGCTGACCAGTGAACCCGCGCGGATCGATCCGGTCGTGGCGATCGCGCGTGCCGTTGCGAAAGTGCGCGATCTCGTCAACACGCCAGCGGCCGATCTTGGTCCGGCGGAGCTCGAGGCAGACGCTGCAGCGCTCGCCAAGTCGCACGGGGCGACGCTGACCGTTGCCAAGGGGGAGCCGCTGGTCAAGGGCTATCCGATGATCCACGCCGTCGGCCAGGCAGCGGCCAAGGGGCGCGAGCCGCGGCTGATCGAGCTCGAATGGGGCAACCCGGCGCATCCCCGCATCGCGGTTATCGGCAAGGGCGTGTGTTTCGATTCCGGCGGGCTCGACATCAAGCCCTCGTCGGGAATGCGGCTGATGAAGAAGGACATGGGCGGTGCCGCCCATGCGCTCGCGCTCGCCGGGCTGATCATGGGCGCGCGGTTGCCGGTACGGCTGCACCTGCTGATCCCGGCGGTCGAGAACAGCATCGCGGGCAACGCGTTCCGCCCGGGCGACGTGCTGGCGACGCGCAAGGGCGTGACGGTCGAGAACACCAACACCGATGCCGAGGGTCGGCTTGTCCTTGCCGACGCGATCACGCGTGCCGCCGAGGAAGCGCCGACGCTGATCCTCGACTTTGCAACGCTGACCGGCGCGGCACGGGTCGCGCTCGGGCCCGACCTGCCCGCCACCTTCGCCAATGACGATGCGTTGGCCGAGGCGCTGCTCCACGCCGGAACCGAGACCGGGGATCCATTGTGGCGGCTGCCGCTGTGGGATGGCTATGACGAGATGCTGGCCTCCGACATCGCCGACATGGTCAATGCGCCCGACGGCGGGTTCGCCGGATCGGTGACGGCGGCGTTGTTCCTGCGCCGGTTCGTGCCTGCGGATACGCCATGGGCGCATTTCGACACGTTCGCGTGGCGCCCGTCCGCCAAGCCGGGCCGCCCCAAAGGGGGTGACGCGCTCGGCCTGCGCGCGGCATGGGCAATGCTGCAGGCGCGCTATCCGGGATGATCTACATCCTGATCAATCTGGTGCCGATCCTCGTAGCGACCGGAATCGGGCTGCTGCTCGGCGCGGCGTATCGCGCCACGGTTGATCGAGGTGTGTCGCCGCCGGTGACGATCGCGACTCTGCTGATCGCAACGCTCGGCCTGTTCTGGTTCGCGTCGATTCTGGCCGGCGCGCTGATCCTTGCGCCGCCCAAGGCGGCACCGTGGATCATGGCGGTGGGCAGCGCCGTGGTGATCTGGGCCGGGTTCGTGCTGCCGGTCGTCGCGATCACGCAAAGCTATCGCGGTGCGCGGCTCGGGCAGATCACGCGCGATGGTCTGTTCTGGTTGGTCACGATGGTTTTTCAGGCCGTGGCAATGAAGTTGGTCGGGCTGGCCCCGCCGCCCGCCTGACACAGCACGGTCACCGGTCGACGATTTCGATCGTCGTGTATGGCGCAACGACACGCCACCCCAGCGTCTCGTACAGGGCTCGTCCCGCGTCGGTCGCGGCAAGCATTCTGCACGCGGCACTATCCGGTTGCGCGTGGCCGAGCGCATGCATCACCGCGCGACCCAAGCCGCGTCGATAGTGTGCCGCCTCGGTCCTGATCCGGTCGTAACAGTCGATCCTGCCCGAGCGGCAGCCATAGCCCCGCGCCGCGAGTGCCCCATCATCGCCGATGATGACGGCCGCAACGACACCGTCGGCCGTCGTCACGTCCAGCGCATAGCCGGGCGGGAGCGTCGGCTCGGCATCGTCGCGTCGCGGATCCTGCACCATGATCCAGGCGACGGACTGGAGCGTCCAGCGCGACGGCACGACCGCCAGCACCGCCGAAGGGGCCGCGCACGCCTTGAGGAACACGCGCGGCGCAGCGATCGCTTCCGCTGTCGCAGCAAATGCCGTGTCCACGTCGAGGAAGACATAGCGGGCCTGCTCGACCGCGCTAGCGGTATCGACTCGCAGACCGCCCCGGTCACGAACCGGGAGAGGCAGGAGGCGTGCGCGCGACCGCGCCGTCGCCCAGTCCTCCAGCATCCACCACGAAAGGGGCCCGGTCATCCCGTCGATCCGATGCTTACGCCGCTTCGATGATCGGCACGAACTTCGCCGCGGTCAGGCTCGCGCCGCCGACCAGTGCACCGTCCACCTCCTCGGTCTCCAGGATCGCCGCGGCATTCGCGCCCGTGACCGAGCCGCCGTACAGGATCCGGATCCCGTCCGCGGCATCTCCCACCAGCGTCCGCAGCTTGGCGCGCGCGATCGCATGGACTTCGCCGATCTCGTCGAGCGTCGGGGTACGCCCGGTACCGATCGCCCAGCGCGGTTCATAGGCGAGCGTCAGCCAGTCGCCCGTCGCAAGATCGGGGACCGACTTCTCGATCTGCGCCTGCACCACCCGCGCGGCGCGACCGGCATCGCGTTCCGCGTCGGTCTCGCCGACGCACAGGATGACGCCGAGCCCGTGGCGGTGCGCTGCGCTTGCCTTCGCCCAGGCATCCTGGCTGGTCTCGCCCTGATCGGCGCGCCGTTCGCTATGCCCGACGATCGTGAAGCGCGCGCCCGCCTCGGCAAGCATCGATGCCGACAGGCATCCGGTGTGCGCGCCGCTCTCCGCCTCGTGAACGTCCTGTCCGCCGATCATGAACTTGGGGACCAATGCCACCGCGGGTGCGATGAGCGTTGCCGGCATCGCAATCGACACGTCGATGCCGCCAGCCGCCTCCGCCGCCGCCGCGATCGTCACGAGCTCCGCCAAGGCGGCGTGACTGCCGTTCATTTTCCAATTGCCTGCCACCAGCTTGCGTCGCGCCATCTGCGGGTCTCTCCTTTTGTATCTTTCCGACAGCGATAGCGCAGCGTGCGTGCTGCACAAGCTTGATGCCGCCCCGACCTGCCCGTAAAGCAACCCCTCTTAGTCCCTTACAACGACAGATCGGCCGCACCCGACCATGCTCAGTTTCTTCCGTAGAATGATCCGCCACCCGCTCGGCGGCGCGGTCGCGCTGGGCTTCGTCGCCCTGCTCGGTCTCGCGTTCGTCCTGTCGGATCATTCGAGCAGCAACACCGGCGCGTCGGTCAACGCCGCCGACGTCGCGGTGAAGGTCGGTAACAAGACGATCACGATCAGCGAGCTGCGCGCCGCAGTGGCGCGCGACATGGACGGCTATCGCCAGCAGCAGCCGACGCTCGACATGCAGCAGTTCGTCGCGGGCGGCGGGTTCGACGCGACGCTCGAGCGACTGATCGATTCGACCGCGTTCCGCCAATATGCCCAGGCGCAGGGCATGGTCGTTAGCAAGCGTGCGGTCGACGGTCTGATCGCCAGCCAGCCGGGCCTTACCGGGCTCGACGGCAAGTTCAGCCAGGAGAAATACGAGCAGGTGCTCCGCCAGATCGGGATGACCGATGCCGAGGTCCGGCTCCAGTCGACCGACCAGGTGCTGACGCGCCAGTTGCTGCTCTCTCCGATCCAGGCGAAGCAGGTGCCGGCGGCACTTGCGATGCCGTACGCAGATCTGCTTCTTGAGAAGCGCAGCGGCCAGATCGGGTTCATCCCGGCGGCGGCGCTGCCTGCCGGCCCCGCGCCGAGCGATGCCGAGCTGACCACTTTCTATGCGCGCAACTCGGGCAAATATCGCCTGCCCGAGCGCCGCATCGTCCGTTACGCGACGCTGACCCCGGCCTCGGTTGCCGCACAAGCGACACCAAGTGACGCCGAGATCGCCGCCGCTTACCGCGCGCAATCTCAGAAATACGCCGCTGCCGAGCTTCGCACGATCGTTCAGGTCGTCGTTGGCGATCAGGCCTCGGCCAATACGCTTGCCGCCAAGGTGCGCGGCGGAACGCCGATCGAGCAGGCCGCGCGCGCAGCCGGGCTCGAGCCTGCGACGATCAAGGATACGCAAAAGGCGGCCTTTGCCGGCCAGTCGTCGCCCGAGATCGCCAATGCAGCGTTCGCAGCGAAGGCCGGCGACGTCGTTGGCCCGCTCCGCGCACCGCTCGGCTTCATCGTCGCCAAGATCGCAACCGTCCGCACCCAGGCCGCAAAGTCGCTCGCCGAGGCAACCCCCGAACTCAAGGCATCGCTCGCGCCGCAGAAGGTGACCGCGCTGCTGACTGAGAAGCGCAACGCGCTTGACGATGCATCGGGCAAGACGAGCTTCGATGGCCTTGTCGCGAAGAACCAGATGGCGGTGCAGACGACCCCGGCGCTCACCGCGAGCGGTCAGAACGTCGACACCCCGACCGTCAAGCCCGATCCCGCTTTGACCCCGATCCTTGCCGCCGCCTATGCCGCGTCGGCGGGTGACCAGCCGCAGACGGTGCCGCTCGGGCAGGACGGTAGCTTTGCCCTCGTGACGCTCGACAAGGTGATCCCCGCCGCTGCCCGTCCGCTCACGGAGATCCGCGATGCCGTCGTGCGCGACTATCAGCTCGACCGTGCGGAACGGTCGGCGCGTGATGTCGCGGCGAAGGTCGTTGCGGCGACCAATGGTGGCACCGCGCTGTCGCAAGCGCTGGCCGCGACCGGGCTCAAGCTGCCGCCGCTGCGTCCGGTCACCGGTCCGCGCGCAGCGCTGATCGGCAACCCGCGGCAGGTGCCGCCGCCGCTCGCGCTGATGTTCGCGATGGCGCCCAGGAGCACCAAGCTGCTCGAGGCACCCGACAAGTCGGGCTGGATCATCGTCCATCTCGACACCATCACGCCCGGCAATGCGCAGGGCAACGCCAAGGTGATCGCGGGCACGCAGAGCGATCTCGGCAATGTCGTCGGGCGCGAATATGTCGCGCAATTCGGCAAGGCGGTGCAGAATTCGATCGGGACGTCGCGCAACGCCGCTGCGATCGCGTCGCTCAAGGCCGAACTGCTTGGCGTCGCCAGTGCCAGCCAGCCCTGATCGTGCAGGCGCCGCCGCGGCGCGGGTTGCGCTTGCGGCGGGGCGCCCGGCGTTGCTGTGGCAGCGCCAGATCGCGGACACCGAAACCCCCGTCGCCGCGGCACTCAAGCTGATCGAACCGGGTCGCGGGGATTTCCTGCTCGAATCGGTCGAGGGTGGGGAGACGCGCGGACGGCACAGCCTGATCGGGCTCGCGCCGGATCTGCTGTTCCGCGCGCACGGGTCGGCAGCGGAGATCAACCCTTCGTGGCTGACCGATCGAGCCGCCTTTAAGCCCTGTGCGCAGCCTACGCTCGACGCGCTTCGGGCCTTGGTCGCGACGTGCCGGATGGACGTCCCCACCGAACTGCCGCGCGCGCTCGCCTGCCTCGTCGGCTATTTCGGCTACGAGACGATCGGCCTGGTCGAACGGCTGCCGCGCCCATCCCGGGACGCGCTCGGCGTGCCCGACATGATCTTCGTGCGGCCGACCGTCATTCTCATCTTCGACCGGTTGGCGGATGCATTGTTCATCGTCTCCCCGGTCTGGCCCGATCACGCGCGCGACCCGGACGCGATCATCACCGACGCGCTCGATCGGATCGAATCGACCGCAGCCCGGCTAGCGACCGCCCCCCTGCCCGCACCGGTCCGGATCGAAACGCCCGACGAGATCGCGCTGACGTCGGCCCTGCCCGCCGGGCGTTATGCCGAGATGGTCGCACGTGCGAAGGACTATATCGTCGCTGGCGATATCTTTCAGGTCGTGCTCGCACAGCGCTTCACCGCGCCATTCCCGCTCCCGCCGATCGAACTGTATCGCGCGTTGCGACGGATCAACCCGTCACCGTTCCTGTATCACCTCGATCTGCCCGGATTCGCGTTGACCGGTTCGTCGCCCGAAATCCTCGTCCGGGTCCGCGATGGCGAAGTCACGATCCGCCCCATCGCGGGAACCCGCCCGCGCGGCAAGACCGCCGCCGAAGACGAGGCCAACCGCACGAGCCTGCTCGCCGACCCCAAGGAGCGCGCGGAGCATCTCATGCTGCTCGATCTCGGCCGCAACGATGTCGGACGTGTGGCGGAGGCCGGCAGCGTTACCGTCACGGCCAGCTACACGACCGAGTTCTACAGCCATGTGATGCACATTGTGTCGAACGTCGTCGGGCGGCTCGCCCCCGACAAGGACGCGCTTGACGCACTGTTCGCCGGCTTCCCGGCTGGCACGGTTTCGGGCGCACCGAAGGTCCGCGCGTGCGAGATCATTGCCGAACTGGAGGATGCGGTGCGCGGGCCGTATGCGGGCGGCGTCGGCTATTTCTCGCCGGACGGATCGATGGATTCGTGCATCGTGTTGCGCACCGCAGTGGTCAAGGACGGGGTCATGCACGTCCAGGCCGGCGCGGGGATCGTCGCGGACAGCGAGGCCGTCTATGAGCAGCGGGAGTGCGAGGCGAAGGCCGGAGCGTTGCTGGCGGCCGCGCGGGAAGCGGTCGGACGGGCCAGCGAGGCCGGCTTCGGTCAGTAATTCGCCACGCCAGAGCCTGATCCATGGTCGCGAGGTAAAGACGGCTTCCCGCCCCCTTTGAAGCGGGAGTTGGAAGAGATGATGATCTCCCAAGCCGTTGCCCGAGTGTCACCCCGGTGCAACACCGGGGTTCACCACCCATCAGATCACGGAACGATCTCGGCCTGCCGCCGCCGTTCTGCACGATCCGCCGCAAACTGTTCCGCGCGGAGCTTCGAGCAGCCCGTCTGCCCGCCCGAACCGACCGGTGAGCAGGTATCCGGCAGGCCCGCTGCCCGACGTCCGGCGTCATCGGCGACGGCAGTGCGGTTCACCCAGCTCTGGTTCTGCGCCGGGATCGGCTTGTCGTCGCGCAATTCCTTCGGGATCCGGTACGGTTCGCCGACGCGCGCGCAGACGACGATCTCGGCATCGGGATCCGTCGACTTGGGACACGCCTGATTCCCCGTCAGGGTGATCGAACGAATCCGCTGCGGCGGTTTGCCCGACTCGGCTTGCTGCTGCCCCGCGGGAACTTGCGCGAACGCGGCAACGGGCAAGGCGGTCAGCAGCCCCAGCAGGGCAAAGGTGCGCGACATCATCATTTCTCCTGAGGATTCCCTAACGTGCGGGGTGCAAGGTTGATCCATGCTGAACCACGTCCGCCGGGCCGGTAGCAGCGTAATCATTGTGGTATATGTCCAAACACGGTAGCGGCGCGCGATGATCCTCGTCATCGACAATTATGACAGCTTCACCTGGAACCTGGTCCATTATCTGATGGAGTTGGGCGCCGAGGTGAAGGTCGTTCGCAACGATGCGCTGACCGCCGCGGATGCGATGGCGAGCAACGCGCAAGGGTTTCTAATTTCCCCCGGCCCGAAGACGCCGACCGAGGCGGGCGTCTCGCTCGATCTCGTCGCGGCCTGCGCGGAGGCAGGGCGGCCTTTGCTTGGCGTGTGCCTTGGCCATCAGGCGATCGGGCAGCATTTTGGCGGCACGGTCGTGCGTGGCGGGCTGATGCACGGGAAAACCTCTCCGGTGCAGCACGATGGCAGCGGCGTGTTCGCCGGCCTCCCCTCGCCGTTCATTGCGACGCGCTATCATTCGCTGATCGTCGAGGACATGCCCGACTCGCTGATCGCCAACGCGCATGCCGACGACGGGTCAGTGATGGGCGTCCGCCACCGCACGCTGCCGATCCACGGCGTGCAATTCCACCCCGAGAGCATCGCCACCGAGCACGGCCATGCGATGCTCGCCAATTTTCTCGCCGACGCGGGCATCACCGCGAAGACGCCGGCATGAGCACGCTCGCCTTGCTCCCCGATCCGACGAGCCCGCTCAGCCGCGAGACGGCGGCGAAGGCGTTCGCCGACCTGCTCGACGGGCATGTTCCCGAAGACGCGATCGCGGCGTTCCTGGTCGGGCTGACCGAACGCGGCGAGACCAGCATCGAGATCGCCGAGGCCGCGCGCGCGTTGCGCAACCGACTGATCCCGATCTCCGCGCCTGCGGGCGCGATCGACGTTTGCGGCACCGGTGGCGACGGGCATCATACGCTCAACGTGTCGACCGCGGTATCGATCGTCGTTGCGAGCACGGGCGTGCCGGTCGCCAAGCACGGCAATCGCGCGGCGTCGTCCAAGGCGGGCGCCGCCGACACGCTCGAGGCGCTCGGGCTAGACATGGACCGTGCGGGCGCGCTCGCCGAGGCGAGCCTGCGCGACATCGGCATCGCCTTCCTGTTCGCCGCGAACCATCACCCGGCGATGCGGCAGATTACCCCGATCCGCCGGCGGATCGGGCGGCGGACGATCTTCAATTTGATGGGCCCGCTCGCAAATCCTGCCGGGGTCACCCGCCAGCTGATTGGGATCGCTCGGCCCGATTATACCGCGACCTATGCCGCCGCGCTCGAGCAGCTCGGCACCGAGGCGGCGCTGGTCGTTTCAGGCGAGGAAGGCCTCGACGAACTGTCCTGTGCCGGGCCAACCGTCGTCGTCGGCGTCGGGCAAGCGGAGCTCCCCGGCCGGATTGCACCCGAGGACGCCGGACTGTCGCGCCATCCGATCAGCGCGATCGTCGGCGGCGACTCCGCCCATAACGCCGCTGCGTTGCGCCGCCTGCTGACCGGCGAAACCGGTGCCTATCGCGATGCCGTGCTGTTCAACGCCGCCGCCGCGCTGATCGTCGCGGGGACCGCGCAGACTTTGTCCGACGGCGTCGCACGCGCCACCGATGCGCTCGATTCGGGCGCCGCCAATACCTTGCTCGATCGCTGGATCGCTTATTCATGACCGATATTCTCAATCGCATCCTCGAAACCAAGCGCGCCGACGTCGCCGCGCGCAAAGCGACGATCCCGATGGCCGAACTCGATGCGCGAATGGCGGCACAGAGCAAGCCGCGCGGGTTCCGCGCTGCGCTCGACGCCAAGGCGCTGACGGGACCCGCACTGATCGCGGAGATCAAGAAAGCCAGTCCGTCCAAGGGCCTGATCCGCGAGGATTTCGATCCCCCTGCGCACGCCACCGCTTATGCCGCCGGCGGTGCGGCCTGCCTGTCGGTGCTGACCGACGAGGCGTGGTTCCAGGGGGCGGACTCGTATCTTTCGGCCGCGCGGGGGGCGTGTGACCTTCCCGTGCTGCGCAAGGACTTCATGGTCGATCCGTGGCAAGTGCCCGAGTCGCGCGGGCTTGGCGCGGATGCGATCCTGCTGATCATGGCCGCGCTTGACGATACGTTGCTCGCCGAGATCGAGGCGAGCGCGATCGAATGCGGGATGGACGTGCTGGTCGAGGTTCATTCGCAGGACGAGATGGAGCGCGCGATGAAGCTCAAGTCGCGGCTGATCGGCGTCAACAATCGCGACCTGCGCACCTTCACGGTCGATTTCGCGCGGACCTACGAACTCGTGTCCAAGGCCCCCAAGGGCTGCACCTTCGTCGCAGAAAGCGGGCTGACGACCCGCGCCGACCTCGACGCGATGGCGGAGCACGGCATCCGCTGCTTCCTGATCGGCGAGGCGCTGATGCGGCAGGCGGATGTCGAGGCGGCGACGCGGAGCCTGATCGGATGAGCGGGCTGACGCATCTCGACGCGGCGGGTGCCGCGCACATGGTCGACGTCGGCGGCAAGGATGCGACCCGGCGCGAAGCGGTCGCGCGCGGGCGGATCGACATGATCCCCGAAGCGGTCCGCGCGATCCGCGATGGCAGCGCGATCAAGGGCGACGTGCTCGCGGTGGCGCGCGTTGCCGGCATCATGGGCGCGAAAAAGACGAGCGACCTGATCCCCTTGTGCCACCCGCTCCCGCTCACGCGTGTAGCGATCGATCTTGCGGTGGATGATGCGGGCGTCGTCGCAACCGCGACCGCGGCGACCGAAGGCAAGACCGGAGTCGAAATGGAGGCGCTCACCGCGGTCAGCGTGGCGCTACTGACGATCTACGACATGGCCAAGGCGATCGACAAAGGCATGACGATCCGGGACATCCAGTTGCTGACCAAGTTCGGCGGCAAGTCGGGCGACTGGGTACGCTGAACCCTGCGACGGCGGCTGCTTTGACGCCATACAGGCGGCTGGGCGTCGTCAGGTGCGGGAACGGCGGCCGGGAACGGCGCTAGGCCCACGCTGGCAGAGGATGGTCGGCTATCAGCTGTTTCAAAACTGCCACCAAAGGCGCTTTCGCATACGGCTTCCTTAGCATCGGCCGATCGAGCAGGTCCGTGCGGTCTCCATGATCGCCATAGCCGGTCGCGAACGCAAACGGGATACCGCGCTGCGCCAGCATATCTGCGACCGGATAGCTTTTCTCACCGTTCAAGTTGACGTCGATCATTGCCGCATCGAAACTGTGTCCGGCCAGAATTGCGAGCGCCTCGGCAACGCTGGCGGCGGAGCAGCCGAGCTCTTCCAGCGACATTTCTATCTGCATTAGCACGAGCATCTCGTCCTCGACGACGAGGATCCTGCGGCCGGCGAGAAGGCCGGTCATGCTTGCGCCCCGGAGGAGATTGGTATGTCGATCGTGCACGCCAAGCCTGCCCGCAGATATTCGAGCGTGACATTGCCGCCGAGCTCGTGCGGCAACCCACGCTCGATGACCCACGATCCGAACCCCTTGTGCGTCGGCGGCACCACCGGCGGTCCGTCGTGCTCCCGCCACCGGAGCACGAGCCGGTCTTGCGGCGCTGAAGACACCGTCCAGTCGATCGCGACGTTGCCAGCATCGTTCGAGAGGGCACCGTATTTAACGGCGTTGGTCGCAAGCTCGTTGAGCGCGATTGCGACCGAGAGTGCGGCCTTGGGCGACAGATGGACATTGCCGCCTGTGATCGTGAAACGCTCGGCGCAGCCCGCGACAACCTTGAACGGGTGCAGCGCTGTATCGACCAGATCGTGTAGCCCCGCGCCCTCCCAATTGCGGTGGGTGAGGAGGTCGTGCGACCGCGATAAAGCCAGAATGCGGGACTCGATCGCTTCGCGGATCACCGCCGGTTCGGCCGGCCGCCGCAACGCCTGGGTGACGATCGACTGCACCGTCGACAACGTGTTTTTTACCCGATGGTTGAGTTCGTCGATCAACATCTTGCACCGAGCGTTATCCTGCCGGTGGTTGGTCAAATCGACGAGCGACACGAAATGCTGCACAACCGTGCCGCTATCGTCGCACACCGGGCTGACGAACATCGACGCCCAGAATTCGCTACCGTTCTTTCGCTTGTAATGGATTTCCGGTTCGTGGTCGCACTCTCCGCGGAACGCTGTTTCGACCGTCTCCATTGTTTCCGAGTCGACCCCCACGGCGAGCAACGACTGGAAACTTTTGGCGAGCACTTCTTCTCGGGAATAACCCGTCAGCGTCAAGAACGCATCATTTGCGAAGATGACTGGGTGGCCGGGCTCCACGTCAGTAAAAACCATCGGCATCCGGGTCTTCTGAGCAGCCACGACGAATGGGCCAAGTTCCTTTCGGAACGTGTCGACTGCTGCCTCGCCCTCTTTTTGGGCCTCTGATTTTGCTGTTACATCCGCCATTTTATTCCTTAACCTGCCGTGGCTTACTCGCTTAGTCTCCGTCCTCCTAAGAATATTTGTCATGCAGGCGGGAAGACGGTCGTCTTGAGCCTCGGGGGCGTCCAGCGCGTCTGGAATGGTTGCTTGCTAAGGCCGGCCCGAGGCAGGAACATCGCGGAGCTACCAACGCCCGCCCACTTGCGAACACGCTGAACCCGCCTTTACAAGTCGCCATGCGCGTTCGGGGAAGTTGCCACTGCGGTGCGGTTCGGGTGGAGGTGCCGGACACCCCATCGTGGGTAGCCGACTGCAACTGCTCGCTGTGTCGCAAGCTTGCGTGGCGTGTGGCCTATTACCCGCCCGAGCAGGTCCGCATCTCGGGCAAAACCACCGCCTATGTCTGGGGCGACCGGATGATCGGCATCCACCATTGCCCGGTCTGTGGCTGCGGAACCCACTGGCAAACGCTCGGCGAGGATTTCGGCAAGATGGGCGTCAACGCCCGCCTGCTCGACGGCTTCGATGAGAGCGGCATCGAAGTTCGCAAGGTCGACAACGCGGACTGAATGAAACGCCACGGCCGCTCCCGACAAGGGAACGGCCGGGGCGCCAGGCCATCAGAACTTGCCGCTGAGTGATACGCCGATGATCCGCGGGTCGTTGAAGACTGCGGCGTTGTAATTCTCGATCACGCCCTTCAGGTTCTTCTCGTTGGTCAGGTTGCGGACGAACACCGCGAGCTCATATTTGTTGTCCGGCGCGACATAGCCCGCCTTCAGGCCTGCCTCGAACGTCCCGTCCGAGGTGAACTCGGCGGTCTTGTAGAGCACGAAGTTGGTATAGCCCTGGACGTTCGCATCGCCCGCGAGGAACAGCGAGCCGCCGTTGCCGAGCGGCAGATCGTAGCGTGCGGTCGCATTGAACTGATATTTCGGCGCGTTGGGGAGCGGGTTGCCGTCGATCTGCGCGAAGGTGTTCGGGCCGACACGGATCGTCGGATCCTGCACCGTGCAGGTGACGACCCCGCCGAGGATGCAGACCTGCGCATAGACGCGCGGATCGTTGATCTCGGTGTGGAGCAGGCTGCCGCCGAGGCCCAGCGTGAACTGGCGGACCGGCCGCCACTTCAGCTCCGCCTCGCCGCCCCATGCCTTCGCCTTGTCCGCGTTGAACAGCACGCCATTGCCGAACGAATCGTTGCCGTTGAGCTGAATGTCGCTGACTTCGTAATAGAAGCCGGTCGCGTTGAAGCGCAGCGTGTTGCCGAACAGGTTCGACTTGAAGCCCGCTTCATACGACATGATCGTTTCGGAATTGGCGGTGGTAAAATCGGTGTTGAACACCGCAGAACGCCCCTGGATCGTCGGTCCGCGGAAGCCGCGCGCGACGCGCGCATAGACGCTGACATTGGGGTCGATCTGGTACAGCGCACTCGCGTCCCAGCTCGGCTGCGTATCCGACAGGCGGACGTAGCGGCGACCGGTGTAGCTCGACACGCCCGCCGCATTGGCGTTGGCGATCAGCAGACGGGTCGCTTTGGTGTCGTTGGTGACGCGCACGCCGCCGGTCAGCGTCAGCTTGGGGAGGATCTCATAGCTGATCTGGCCGAAGCCCGCGTAGGACGTGTTGAAGTCCCGCAGCAGGACGTAGTTGTTCGGGTTCGGGCGGGTGTTGTTGAGATCGGGCTGGATCAGGAAGACGCCGCGCTGGTCGAATTCCGTCAGGTCGCGCTGCTCGAAATACATCTCGCCGATCTGCCACTTGAACCGGCCGGTGCCGTCGTCCGACAACCGGACTTCCTGCGTCAGCTGGTCGAGATTGCGGACCCGGCCCTGGCTCTCGCCATAGAAGCGCGCGCCGGCGAAGTTGGTCGCAGCACCGCCATCGGTGTCGCCGCGGCTATAGCCCGAGGTCGTTTCCCACGCGGTGATCGAGGTCAGCACCACGCCGCCAAAATCGTTCTTCAGGTTGAGCGACGCGCCGTAGGTCTTGTACGCCTGCGGATTGTTGGCCGCCTCGTCGAGCGCGATCGACGCGCGCGGTTCGGCGCTGACGTCGTTCGAGCCGCGCTTGAGCGCGCCGCGATGGAAGATCGTCGACGTGCCGCTGTAATCACGCGCATGCGCGGAAAGCAGCCCGGTGAAGCCCGTGTCGGGCGGGGTCAGCATTAACTGGACGCGAACGTCCTTCTCGTCGAACCCGCCGAGCTTGTCCTTGCCGCCGACAGTGCCGTCCGCGCTGACGCCGGTATAGGTGTTGTCGACCCAGTTGTCGCGGTGCTGGAACAGCCCGGAGACCCGGAACGACAGCACGTCCTTGACGATCGGCCCGCCGACGCCCGCATCGATCGTCGCGGTGTTGTAGCTGCCGAACGACGCCGAGGCGCGACCGTGGAAATCGTTGGTCGGGCGGTTGGTGTCGAACTTGATGATGCCCGCGGTGGTGTTGCGGCCGAACAGCGTGCCCTGCGGCCCGCGCAGCACCTCGACCTGACGGACGTCGAACACCGGGTTGGACTTGAGCACGACATGCTCGAGCACGACGTCGTCCTGGATGATCGACACCGGCTGCGAGGCGCCGAGATAGAAATCGATGTTGCCGAGGCCGCGGATGTAAAAGCGCGGGAAGATGCGCCCGGTCGTCGTCTCGGCATAGAGGCCGGGAACACGGTTCGCGAGTTCGAGCACGTCGCCGCCACCGCTCTGGAAGGCGCGCAGATCGTCCCCACCGACGACGCCGACCGACACCGGCACCTTCTGCAGGTTCTCGCTCCGGCGCTCCGCCGTGACCACGATATCGCCGACGCCGTCCGTAGTAGCGGGTGCCTCGACCGATGCGGGCGTGGCAGCGTCGGGCGCGGTCTGCGCCATCGCCGACGGGACCGCGAGCAGAGCCGAACCGGCGGCACCGGCAAGCAGCAGCGATTTTGCGATGGTGATCGTCATGTGCGGAGTCCCCCTTGGATTGCTTTGGGAACCGACCGACCCGCTGCGCCGTCCCGCGCCATTTTGGCATCGTGACGGGTGAGTTGCGCCCGGGATCGAAAAGTCCGTTCCCCCGCCGCGCCCGCTAGGGTTGGTTTGTTGCTAATTGATGACATGCTGTTTCGGCATCGAAACTTGGTTACCGAGCGTGGCTGCAATGTCGCACTTTCGACGCGCGATCCAAGCGTGTGCGCTGGCTGACAGGGGTCGACGCGAGGCGATACGAGGCGATAAGGCAGCCGAATGACCACCCCCGTACCGCTCCTCTCCGTCGAAGAGGCCCAGACCCGTCTGCGCGCGCTCGCTCCGACGATCCCGCTCGAGACCGTTCCGCTCCGCACCGCGAGCGGACGGTGGAGCGCGGCGGACGTCCTGGCGCTCCGCACCCAGCCCGCGCGCGACCTGTCCGCGATGGATGGCTATGCGGTACGGTTCGACGATCTTGCGCAGCCGCTGCAGCTCATCGGCGAAAGCGCGGCCGGGCATCCGTTCGACGGCGCAATCGGCCAGAACCAGACCGTCCGGATCTTCACCGGCGCGGCGCTGCCCGGTGGCGCGGATGCGGTGCTCGTCCAGGAGGAAGCGGCGCGCGACGGCGACACCGTCCGCCTTTCGGGAAGCGGCCCGGTTCGTGGCGGCAACATCCGCCGCGCAGGAATCGACTTCTCAAACGGGGACGTCCTGATCTCGACCGGTCAGCGGCTGAGCCCCGCCCGCATCGCGCTCGCCGCGAGCGGCGGACACGGCGAACTAAAGGTGGCGCGGCGGGTGCGTGTCGCGATCGTGGCGAGCGGGGACGAACTGACGCTGCCGGGCGCTCCGCTCAGCGACCGGACGCTCCCCGAATCGAACGGTGTGATGCTGGCGGCGATGCTCGCCGACCTCCCGGTCGACGTCGTCGATCTCGGGATCCTGCCCGATCGGCTCGACACGATCGTCGAGGCTTTCGCGCGGGTCGAGGCGGATATCCTCGTCACCACCGGCGGTGCCTCGGTCGGCGATCACGACCTGATCCGTCCCGCCCTCGCAGCAGCGGGGGGCGCGATCGATTTCTGGCGGATCGCCTTGCGGCCGGGCAAGCCGATGCTGGCGGGAAAGATCGGCGAAATGCTCGTGCTGGGGTTGCCGGGCAATCCGGTGTCCGCGTTCGTGACCGCGGCGATCTTCCTCAAGCCCTTGATCGCGTCGATTTCGGGCGCGAGCGATCCCCGCCCGATCGCTTACCCGGCAATTCTTGGCGCCCCGCTCAAGGAAAACGACCGGCGGCAGGATTATCTGCGCGCGACCACCCGCGACGGCCGAGTCTACGCCGCCGAACGGCAGGATTCGTCGCTGCTGGCGACCCTTGCCGATGCCGACTGCATGATCATCCGCGCCCCCTTCGCGCCCGCCGCCGCGACGGGCGACTCGGTGGAAATCCTGCCGATCGCTTGACGCACTGCTTTATGTTCCGTATAGGTTCGTCGTCTGTTCCGACGAAAGGGCCCGGAATGCTAACGCGCAAACAGCATGAGTTGATCTGCTTCATCAACGACCGGCTGGACGAGACCGGGGTTTCGCCCTCGTTCGAGGAAATGAAGGAAGCACTCGACCTCAAGTCCAAGTCCGGCGTCCACCGCCTGATCAGCGCGCTCGAGGAACGCCAGTTCATCCGCCGCCTGCCCAATCGTGCGCGCGCGCTCGAAGTGCTCAAGATGCCCGAACGCGGCGCCAAGCCGGTTTCCAAGGTTGTGACCCTGCCCGAGGCGTCGCCCGCCAACGTGCGTCCATTGCCCAATCCCGCGAACGATGTGATCGAGATCCCGCTCCACGGGCGGATCGCGGCGGGCGTTCCGATCGAGGCGTTCGAAGGCGCATCGATGCTCGCGGTGCCGGCCGCGCTGCTCGGCGGCGGCGAGCATTACGCTCTCGAAGTTGCGGGGGATTCGATGGTCGAGGCAGGAATTCTCGACGGCGACTACGCGCTGATCAAGCGACAGGAAGTCGCGCGCGACGGCGAGATCGTCGTGGCGCTGATCGACAACAGTGAGGCGACGCTCAAGTTCTTCCGGCGCGAGGGCGCGATGGTCCGGCTCGATCCCGCCAACCGAGCGTATGATCCGCAGCGTTATACCCCGGCGCAGGTCCGGGTGCAGGGCAAGCTCGCCGGATTGCTGCGCCGCTACGACTGATCGGGTGCGGTGCGGGAGTGGCGGAAGCGCCGCCCCGTGCCCCGTGCCCCGCGCGCCCTGCGGTAGTGGTTCGAGGACGGTGATCCAGGGATGTTCGTCCCGTACCCGTCGCACCGTCCGTACGCTCGCGGTAGCCGGGAGCGACAGCACGGACGGGTAAAACGTGATCGCCACCCCGCCGGTCTGTGCGAGCATCGTCCGGTCCAGTCGCAGCCAGCGCGGGTGACACCGCTTGGGCAGCCGTCGCTCGCTGATGACGATATCGGCGCGCGAACAGACGTCTAGCAGCGTCTGCACCGGGATCGCATATGCGCTGCGAGTCGCGAGTACCTGCCAGCGGCGGTTGCCGACCAGGCGCGTCGCCATGCACAGATCGCGGCTGCATCGCGCTGAGCGCTGGTCCGACCAAAGGACGGGAAGTCCCGTCGCCCCGCCGCCTTGCGCCATCATGTCCGCCGTATAATCCCCGGTCCGGTCCCGCAGCAACGCGACCGCCCCGTCCTGCGTGCGGATCGCGACATGGCGCCCGTCACCGGTCACGAGCAGGTCGGGCGCTGGCGTCGACAGCGCCCATACCGCACCAATCGCCAGCGGCCCGACGCCAAGCCGCCGCCATTGCGTCCGCCACAGCGCAATCCACAGGCCGCCCGCGATCATCAGGCCGAAGGCGCCATCCGGCATCGACGGCAGCGGCGCGACCGATCCCGGGATCGCCGCCGTCGTCCGCGCGATCCACAGCAACACGTCGAGTGCCAGCCGCGTGGCCCACCACAAGGGCGCGCCTGCGCCGATCAGGTCGAACAGCAAGGCCCCCGCCTCGAGCGGCATGATGACGAACGTCGTCAGCGGGATCGCGCAGATGTTGGCGACCGCGCCGTAAATCCCCGCTTTCTGGAAGTGATAGAGCGAGATCGGCAGCAGCGCCGCCTCGACCATGATCCCGGTCAGCAACAGCGACGCCAGACTGCGCGCTACCGAACGCACGCGCGGCTCGTCCCGCGCGGCGAACAGGGTGCGGATGCGCGGATGCTCGTTGAGCGCGATGATCGACGCCACTGCGGCGAACGAGAGTTGGAAACTCGGGCCGACGAGCGATTCCGGATACAGCAGCAAAACGACGATTGCCCCCGCCGCAACGAGCCGCAGCGTCAACGCCTCGCGCCCGAGCGCCAGCGCGATCAGCACG
This sequence comes from Sphingomonas sp. PAMC 26621, assembly GCF_000251145.1. GTDB lineage: Bacteria > Pseudomonadota > Alphaproteobacteria > Sphingomonadales > Sphingomonadaceae > Sphingomonas. Next base: position 113,860 of record NZ_AIDW01000019.1, read on the forward strand.
CACAACGCGGCAACGCACGACCGGATCGTCGGAACCTCGGCCCCGGTCAGCAGTGTATAGCCGATCGCGACCAGCGCCCCGGCAGCGCCCGCAACGAGCGGCAGACGCCAGCGCAATGCCAGCCACGGCGACAAGGCGAGCAATCGCGAGACGAGGATCATGGTCGCCGCGACAGTCGCACTGATATGCAGCCCGCTCACCGACAGCAGGTGGGCAAGGCCCGAGCGGCGCATCGCCTCGGTATCATCGAGCGGGATCGAGCCCTGCTCGCCGGTCGCGAGCGCCGCCGCGATCCCCCCCGCCCCACCGCCGCCGGCGCTCGCCTGGATATGGGCGGACAGGCGCTGGCGGAGCGGAATGCCGGTTGCGCGCGCTCCCGCGACGATCGTTACCGGCGGCAGCCCCCGTCCGGTCGCGCCGATCCGGTCGAACCAGGCACCGACCGCATAATTATAAGCACCGGGAACCGACGGTTCAGGGGGTGGCAGCAACCGCGCCGTCAGCCGAAGCGTGACCCCGACGGCGAGTCCGGCGGGAACATCGCCGACCGCCAGATTGAGGCGCAGCCGCCGCGGCAAGGCGGGCGGTGGCCGGTCGCTGCCTGCCCGCCTGAAAACGGCGACCGGTGCGAGCCGAAGCCGGACCAGGTCGCGCGCAGGCAAGGGTTCGATCCGCTCGACCGTTGCGGTGAACGTCGCGATGCTCGGGCGCTGCAGGACGACATGGCCGACCTGCGTCGCCCGCCACCAGATCAGTCCGATCCCGAGCGCCACCATCAGCGCGCCGATCGCGAGAACGCGCGCGGCGCGCCCATGTCGACCGATCGCCGCCGCAGTGAGCGCCACGCCGAGCGCGCCCAGCAAAGCGACGGTCCATGCGGTGCGATCGGGAAGCACGAACCACACAGCGATCCCGCCGCCCAACATCACCGGAAGCCACAGCGCGAGCTGATCGCGCTCGGCCTCGAGCCAGCGTTCCAGCGCGTCCGCCGCCTTGCGCGCGCCATCGCCCAACCATCTGCGAACGCCAGTTTGAAGCGGTGCAAAGCGCGTGCTAGGGGCGCTGCAGGCTGTTCCGGCCATCGATCTTCTAGTCTGGGAGTATGCGCGGTTGAGCGCAATCAGTGATACCACCGCAGCCCCCGAGGGCATGCGGGACGCCGCCTCCGGCGCGCAGGTCGTGACTCGTTTCGCGCCCTCGCCGACCGGATTCCTCCACATCGGCGGCGCGCGCACCGCGTTGTTCAACTGGCTGTACGCGCGCCACCATGGCGGGCGCTTCCTGCTGCGGATCGAGGATACCGATCGGGCGCGCTCGACCCAGCCCGCGATCGACGCGATCCTCACCTCGCTGCGCTGGCTCGGGCTCGATTGGGATGGCGACGAAGTGTATCAGTCCGCGCGCGCGGATCGCCACGCCGAGGTCGCGCACCGGATGGTCGAGCACGGCCACGCCTATCGCTGCTACCTCACCACCGAGGAGCTTGCCGCGATGCGCGCCGAGGCGGAGGCAGCGAAGAAGCCGCTCCGGGTCCGCAGCCCGTGGCGCGACCGCACCGATACGGACGATACGCGCCCGTTCGTCGTCCGCCTCAAGGCGCCGACCGAGGGTGCCGTCACGATCGACGACCGTGTCCAGGGGTCGGTGACGGTGCAGAATGCCGAACTCGACGATCTCGTCCTCCTGCGCTCGGATGGCACGCCCACCTATATGCTCGCGGTGGTTGTGGACGATCACGACATGGGGGTGACCCACGTGATTCGCGGGGATGACCATCTCAACAACGCATTCCGCCAGTTGCCGATCATCCGCGCGATGGATGCGATTGCCAGGAAATCCGGCGAAGCTGGCTGGCCCGATCCCGTTTATGCACACATCCCGCTGATCCACGGTTCGGATGGCGCGAAGCTGTCGAAGCGGCACGGCGCGGTCGGGGTGGAATATTATCGCGACGAGCTCGGAATGCTGCCCGAAGCGCTCGACAATTACTTGCTCCGGCTGGGCTGGGGGCATGGTGACGACGAGATCATCAGCCGAAGCCAGGCAGTCGAATGGTTCGATCTCGCCGGAGTGGGCAAGTCCCCGTCGCGATTCGATTTCAAGAAGCTCGAGAATCTGAACGGCCAGTACATTCGCGTCGCAGACGATGCACGGCTCGCCGCGCTGGTGGCGGAGCGGCTTGATTTCGTACCCACGGAGCAGCAACGCGAGGTTCTTGGCCGAAGCATGGCCTCGCTCAAACCGCGGGCGGCGGATCTGCTCGATCTCACCAACGGGGCTGCCTTCCTGTTCCGCCAGCGCCCGCTCGAGATGGACCGCGACGCCACCGCGCTGCCGTCCGACGATGCGCGATCGCTTCTCGCCCGGCTGCACGCAGCGCTTGACGCGGTCGAACGCTGGGATACGGAGAGCCTCGAAGCTGCGGTACGGCAGGTTGCCGAAGACGCAGGGGTCAAGCTCGGGCAAGTCGCGCAACCGCTGCGCGCGGCGCTGACCGGGCGCAAGACCTCGCCCGGAATTTTCGACGTGCTCGACCTGCTCGGGCGCGACGAGAGCCTGGGTCGCATCGCAGACCAGATGACCGCGTAAAAGTCACGAAAGGACTATCCATGACCGACACCGCCAAGCTGAGCGCCGCTGGCAAGGACCTCGATGTGAAGGTCATGCACGGCAGCGTCGGCCCCGACGTACTCGATATCCGAAAGCTGTACGCGCAGACGGGTATGTTCACCTACGACCCGGGCTTCACCTCGACTGCGTCGTGCGATTCCGCGATCACCTACATCGACGGCGACGAGGGCGTCCTGCTCCATCGTGGCTATCCGATCGGCCAGCTCGCCGAACAGTCGAGCTTCATGGAGGTCTGCCACCTGCTGCTCAACGGCGAGCTGCCGACCAAGCCCGAGCTCGAGAAGTTCACCTACACGATCAGCCGCCACACGATGCTCCACGAGCAGCTCGCGACCTTCTATCGCGGCTTCCGTCGCGACGCGCATCCTATGGCGATCATGTGCGGCGTCGTTGGCGCGCTGTCGGCGTTCTACCAGGATTCGGCGGACATCACGGATCCGCAGCAGCGCATGATCGCGAGCCATCGGCTCATCGCGAAGATGCCTACGATCGCTGCGATGGCGTACAAATATTCCATCGGCCAGCCGTTCATGCATCCCAAGAACAACCTGAGCTACACCGGCAACTTCCTGCAGATGACGTTCGGCGTCCCTGCGGAAGAATATGTGGTGAACCCGGTGGTCGAAAAGGCGATGGACCGGATCTTCATCCTCCATGCCGACCACGAGCAGAACGCCTCGACCTCGACCGTCCGTCTTGCCGGCTCGTCGGGCGCGAACCCGTTCGCGTGCATCGCAGCGGGCATCGCCTGCCTGTGGGGTCCCGCGCATGGCGGCGCGAACGAGGCCGCGCTCAACATGCTGCGCGAGATCGGCACGGTCGACCGCATCCCCGAGTATATCGCGCGCGCCAAGGACAAGAACGATCCGTTCCGCCTGATGGGCTTCGGCCACCGCGTGTACAAGAACTACGATCCGCGCGCGACCGTGATGCAGCAGACTGTGCGCGAAGTGCTCGGCGAGCTGGGCGTGACCGACCCGGTCTTCGACGTCGCGCTCAAGCTCGAGGAAATGGCGCTCAACGATCCATATTTCATCGAGAAGAAGCTGTTTCCGAACGTCGACTTCTACTCGGGCGTCATCCTCTCGGCGATCGGCTTCCCGACCACGATGTTCACCGCGCTGTTCGCGCTCGCGCGGACCGTCGGCTGGGTCGCGCAGTGGAATGAGATGATCGCGGATCCAGAGCAGAAGATCGGCCGTCCGCGCCAGCTCTACACCGGTCCGACGCAGCGCGACTACGTCTCGCTGGACGCGCGTTCGTGAAAACCCTGGTGGCCCTCGTCGGCGTGCTCGCCACGCTGATGGGGCTGCTGTGGATCGGTCAGGGGCTCGGACTGGTGCATTGGCCGGCGTCGAGCTTCATGATCGCGCAGACGCAATGGGCGGTCTACGGCGCGGTTCTGGCGCTGGTTGGCGTTGCCGCGATCTGGTGGTCGCGGCGGCGCTGACCTGCCCCTGCGGTTTGTTTCCGATTGGCCCGTCGTCACTCCGGTCTCGTACCGGAGTGACGGCGGTTCAAGACCTTCAGGCGGGCTTCGCGCCCGGCGTTCCGCATTTGGCGAATTTGCCGTTCAACCGGCATTTGGTGGCCTTCGGAGCCACCGTCGGGCATTTCATGAAACGCCCCTTGGCGTCCTTGCACGGCGCAGCCGTGGCCGGCGCCGTTCCAACGGCAAACGCGAGCAGTGATGCCGCGACGATAAGCTTACGCATACAAACTCTCCCCGCCCATACGTGGGCACGGGAAAGGTACGCGAAGCGTGGCGCTCGTCAATTGTCGTTTATGTCATCCCGTCGTCATCCGCGCAGCGGGAGCGAGAAGATGAAGCGCGCGCCCTGCCCCGGTGCGCTGTCGACGGTAACGTCCCCACCCATTGCGCGCGCGAGCCGTCGCGCGATGTAGAGGCCTAGCCCCGAACCGCCCGCCTCATTCTGGTCGACTCGCTCGAACTTGCCAAAAATCCGCATCTGGTCGGCAAGCGCGATTCCCTTGCCCTGATCGGCGACGATGATCGCGGCAAACTGCCCCGCGCGCTCGGCGCGGATCCATACCATCCCGTCGATCGGGGAATAGCGCACCGCATTGGCGATCAGATTGACCAACACCTGTAACGCGCGCCTGAATTCGCCAGTCGCCGGCAGGATTTCGCCGAATGCAGGCTTGTCGATTCTGACCCGTGCGACGGTCGCACGGATCTGGAGCAGCCCTGCCGCGCGCCGCGCCACGTCGGTGAGGTCGATCGGCTCGCGCGCCACGGAAAAGTCGGGCCGTTCGATCGCCTGCAGGTCGACCAGATCGTCGACCAGGCCCATCAGGTGCCGCCCCGCGCTCGCGATGTCGGCAGCGTACTCCGCATAGTCCTGTTTGAGCGGTCCGTCCGACTGGGCGTGGATGCTGTCGGCGTTTGCGATGATCCGGTCGAGCGGGGCGCGCAAGGTCTGGTCGAGCCTCGCTGCAAAGGCGGTCGCGACCGCATCGAGATCGGGGGTTGGCGGCTCGGTCGGTTTGGCAGCACCCGGCACCGATGATCCGATCGCATGCGCCGCACCGATGAAGCCGACGAACGCTCCCGCCGAATCGATCCGTGGCGCGGCGGACAACAGGACCGGCTGCCCGGTAGCGCGGAGCGTCGCCCGTTGATCCTCGAAGGGACGCCGCTGCGCGAGCCCGGTCAGGATCGGGAAGGTGCCGGCATCATCCTCGCCCAGCAGGAAGATCCGGGTCAGCGGCAGGCCGAGCAACGCGGTGTCCACCGAACCCGGCATACTGTCGGACGCTGCGAGAAAAGTGAGGGCCAGCGTCGAATCGGTCTCCCACATCCAGTCCGCTGCGCTGCGCAGGAAGTCCCCCGCGGTGCCCTCCGCCGTTCCGGCGGGTTGCCACGATGGCCGTTGCCGCCAGCCGCTGACGGTCAGCGCGACGCCGTCGGCCCCGGCGTCCACCAAGGTCGGCTCGGCGCGAACCCAGAGGTCGAGATCGTCCCCGCCGTCGGCGACCACGACGTTGCGCGAAACCCCGATCCCCAACCGCCTCGCCAACCGCGCGATCGTCCCGAGTTGCGGGACTGCGAGCATTTGTCCGATCGTGCCACCCGCACGATTGTTCAGGTCCAGCAACCGTGGGTCGGCCGCGACCAGCCGGCCCTCCCGATCGAGCGTTGCGCGCGCGGGCAGCAGCGCCGCCGCGTTCGCCATCATGCCGTCCAGTCCCACGTCAGCGCCGAACGCTGCTGGCTGCGGGCAAACGCGGTCAGGGCTGCACGATAGTCGCGGTGCAGCAGAAGCGGCGCCAACGCCTGCCGTGCGGCAAGCGGATCGATCGCGACGATCGTGTCGAGCATTTCGGCGAAACCATCGAGATCGCGCCGCGGGTCGGCCTCGCCCAGCGAGAAACCAATCCGCGCGATCGTGGCGCGATCGAGATCGAGCGCGCGCAACAGCAGCCACAGCCGCTCGCCGTTCGGATCGAGCACGATATCGCGCGTATCCGGGTGGTCCAGCCCGAGCCCTTGCGCGATGACCGCGATGAACAACGCGAGGCGGCGGTCGAACAGCGCCTCGACCAGCAATGTGGCGCGTTCGCCCGGATTGGGATCAAGCGCTGCGGCAAGACGCAAGGCCACCGCTTCCAGACGCTCCCCTTCGTCGTGCGTCGCGATGCTGCGCATTGCCGCTTCCGCAAGCGCGCGATCGAGTGCCGGCAGCGCCGCACCGGCAGCCTTCGCAAACTGGTCCCGCACTGCGGCTGCGTTTATCCAGACAAGCCGGCGATGTACCTCGGCAGGAAGGTCGCTCGCGAGGGGGGCTCCGACCGGGCCGCCGATGCGGCGTCGACTTTCCGCGCCGAGCAACGCCGCTGCACTTTTGCCCACGACCGGATCGGCATGGTACAGCAGACGGGGGAGCAGACTGGACGCGTCCGGATCTTCCCGCGCCATCGCTGGCAACGCTTCGGCGATCACATCCTGCCGCACGCGTCCGACGATCTCGCGCATCAGCTGCGCGTCGCGGAGCAAGCCGGCTGAAGCGAGCGCTCTGCCGGTTTCGCCACCGCCCGACACGGCCAGCCGTTCGGCGAGCGCGCTTTCGTCGCGCGCGGTCAGCAGCCGCGCGGCATGCCGTCGCACCGTCGCCGCGATCCCGTTCGCCAGATCGTCGAGCAAAAGCGTGACCCCGAGGCGGGTCCGGTCGTCGAGCCGCGCGGCATCGGGCAAGAACACATCGTCGATCGCGACCTGCAACGCCTCGTCCGCCCGCACGTCTGCGATCGTTGCTCGAGCGAGCAACGCCGTCATCCCCCCCTGGGCCCTGTCCTCCATCTCACGATCGTTGATCGGCATTGGCTGGGCTTAGGGACTTTGTCGCTGAAGCGGGACTACGGCTTTTGCCGAAAAGCCTCGATCGCTGCCCCAAGTGTCCCAGCAGCGTACAGTGCAGCCGCCGCGAGCCCGATCAACGGCCAGCCCACGAGCACGAACGGCAGCAGAATCATCAGGTAAGAAACCGGGCTCGCCCACCAGCGGCGCAGCAGCGCCGGCAGCGCGGCGCGCTCCAGCAGCGCGCCTGCGACGACCAGCGCCCCCGCGAGCGCGCCCCCCGCAACCGGATCGGCGCGGACGCCGATCGCAAGGACGACCAGCGCGACGAACCCGGACCGGGCATGCCCCGCAACCTCCGCAAGCCGCGTCTCCTCGCGGACCCAGGCCAGCGCGGCAGCAACGCTTGCCGAGACGATCGCGAGCCCGGCAACGCCAATTCCGATGACCGGATGCTTCGCGAGGATCGTCGCCAGGGCAACGACGACGAGGAGTCCGGCGACCGCGAGCGGCGCGAGCGTCGACACGAGGCGTGCCATCAGCGGCGGCAGGGCGAACCGAACCACCGGTGCAAGCAGGAAGCGCTCTGCCCAGCGGACGGGCTTGGCGACCAACGCCGCAACCGTGCTCGTCCCGCGTCGCGTCAGCGCGTCGGCGCTGCGTTCGATCGCGTGCTTGGGCGCGTCGCGCGGGTCGAGCCGGACCTGTTCCGCCCCGGCCTGTGCCGCAACCCGCAGCAAGGTCGATTGAAAATCATAGTCACGGGGCATCGCCGCGACTTCCGCGACGCGCTTGCATTCCAGCAGTGCCAGCCCGGCCCACGCCGCCTTCGACCCGACCCGCTCGTAGCGCTGGTCGTCGGGATCGCAGACGACGATCGTATCGTGTGGCGCGGCGGCGAGGCTCTGGACGATGTCGCCGCTTGTCACGACGCCATCCGCGACGATCATCACGCGCGCGAGCGGATGGAGCTTGGCAACCGCATCCTGCGCGCTGCGGACCGCATCGACCGACCCGCCGCGCTTGCCGATCCGGCCGATCACGCCAAGCAGCTCGGGCGTCATCCGCGCGACGACGAGAATGATCTGTGTCGCTCCGGCGGCCGCGAGCAGCCGCGCCTGGAACTCGACCAGCGTCAAGCCGCCGAACGGCAGCGTCGCCGCCAGCGTCCCCGGACGGTCGTCGGCGTCGTCGGTCGCGAAAATCAGTCCTGCCAGCATGGCCGGGCTGTTACGGGGTTCGGCGGTGCTTGGCAAAGGGGTGTGATACGGCGGGCCGGCGCCCGTCTTCGAGGCGCTCCGCGATCACGCCGGTTTTGCGCGATCCTTTCTAACCAGCGTCGTCCGGGGCCTGGCCCGTGGTAACGCAGTGCGGGCCTGCGCAGCGACCGCCCCAAAGCTTTCGCCCGCGATCAGAGCCGGTCGACCGCGCGCCGCAACCGTCGCATCAACGCGGGATCATGTGCGTCGCTTTCCGCCGCCTCGGTCGCGATCGCCATCAGGCGGACCGCGCCGAAACTGGCCGCCAGCCCGCGCAACCGCCATGCGGCCTTCTCCCATTCCGCTTCGCCGGAGGCAGTCTCCAACCCATGCAGCCCGCGCCGCACGCTTTCCAGGAAGGCTACACGCAATTCCGCGATCAGCATGGGCTCGTCGCCTACCGCAGCCGCGAGCGCCGCATCGATTGCACCGGGTTCATACACCATATCGCACCCTCTACCGGGCAAGGACTTAAGGCAAAGTTTCGCTATTCGCTTTGCCTCCGGGCTTTTCGTGATAAACGAGCCTGATGAACGGGGGTTCTCGCATCATCGATCTTCGGCCCAATGGTCGCCCGAAACCCGGCGACGCGCCGCGCGGGGATCTGCTGCCCGATCCGCAAGCCCTGTCGTCCGATGCGGAAACCATGCCCATGCAGACTCTCTCCCACCCCGACGACTTCACCGACGAGGAAGTGCCGCGCCGGCCTTTCCCATGGCTCATTGTGGTCGGCGTGGTGCTGTCGCTGGCCTGGATCGGTGTGATGACGGCGCTGTGCTGGTCGAGCCTGCTCGACGCCAGGCCCATCGAAGTCGTACTTTTCCTTGGCGCACTCTGTGTGCCGCCCGCGCTGGTCGGCATTCTCTTGCTGCTCGCGTTGCGCACCAGCACCGCCGAGGCGCGACGCTTCGGACGGACCGCACAGGCGATGCGCGCCGAGGCCGCCAATCTCGAACGCACGGTCAACCGGCTCTCGACGCGGATCGACGATCACCGGATCCAGCTGACCGAGCAGACCGAATGGCTCGGCACGCTCGGCGATACCGCGGTGGCGCGGCTCGCAGGGGTCGGCAACGGGTTGCGGGACCATATCGCCTCGGCGGATTCACACGCGACGACGCTCGCCAAGGCTGCCGAAAATGCGCAGACCCGGCTCGACGTCCTGCTCGCGCTGCTACCGCGCGCGCATGGCGAAACCGATGCGCTCGCGCAGGTGCTCAAGGCGACCGGGATTACCGCGAGCGAACATGCCGCAGCGCTCGATGCGCAATTGTCCGCGCTCGCCGAGCGCGGTCGTGAAGCCGACGCAGTCGCCAATGGCGCTGCGCAGAAGCTCGCTGCCCACATCACGCGGATGGAAGCGACCAGCGAAACCGCCGGCGCGCGGCTCGAACAGGTGACGGGCGACATGTCGCTTGCGGTCGACGGGCTCCTCAACCGCACCGCCGACGCGATCGACGAATCCCGCCGCGGCATCGCGGCGCAGGGCGATGCGCTGCTTGCGATGCTCGGCACGAACCAGGCTGCGCTGGAGCGCGTCGCGCATGACAGCGCCGATGGCCTCGCATCGCGGATCCACGAGATCGAATCGCTGATCGAACACGTTGCCGCGCGGCTCGATGCCCAGCGCGGCACGGGTGGCGAAATCTTTGCCGAGCTCGATCACGGCATCGCGCATGTCTCGGGTCGGTTCGATGCGCTGCACGCACAAGGCATCGATCGCAGCCAGGCGTTGGCCGCATCGATCGGCGCGCTCGGCGGCTCGGCGCACGCGATGACCGAAGCCTTGCGGCTCGGCGATACCGTTGCCACCACCGCGATCGAAACGACCGAGCGACTGCTGCTCGCGCTCGACGCCGCCGCACGCGAAATCGACGAGACGCTGCCCGACGCGCTCACACGGCTCGACACCAAGGTTGCCGATACCCGCCGCCACGTCGGTGCGACCAAGCCCGAACTGCTCGCGCTGGTCACCGCCGCGGAAAGCACGCACGATGCGATCGAGGCGATCGCGCATGTCGTCGCCAACCAGCGCGACACGGTCGACAAGCTTGCGGGGACGCTGATCGACACGCTCAGCGACGGCAAGCTCAAGGCGGATGCGCTGGGGCAGATGGTCGACGACACGATCGGGCAAACCAACCGTTTTGCCGACGAAGCCGCACCGCGGCTGGTCGAAGCGCTGCTCCGCGTCCGCGATACCGCAAGCGCCGCCGCCGATCGCGCGCGCGAGACGCTGGCGAGCGTCATCCCCGATGCCGCGCTCGCGTTCGAGCAGCATAGCGCCGCCGCGGTCGAACGCGCCGCCACGCGCGCGGTGCAGCAGCAACTCGCCGCCATCGCCGACGCTGCTGATGCCGCTGCCGATACGGCCGCGCGCGCGTCTGAGCGGCTGGAACATCGGGTCGCGGCCCTGTCAGATGCGTCCGCGATCCTCGAGACGCGGTTCGAGGACGACCGGCTCGAGCGCGAGGCAGCGGACCAGAATTCGATGGCACGCCGCGTGTCGTTGCTGATCGAGGCGCTCAACTCGGCATCGATCGACATCGCCAAGACCTTTGCGGCGGATGTCTCCGACAGCGCCTGGTCCGCCTATCTCAAGGGCGATCGCGGTGTCTTCACCCGGCGCGCGGTCCGGCTGCTCGATTCGACCGAAGCGCGCGAGATCGTCCATCTCTATGACGAGGATGACGGGTTCCGCGAGCATGTGAACCGCTACATTCACGACTTCGAATCGATGTTGCGCGCCATCCTTTCGGGCCGCGACGGGTCGCCGCTCGGCGTCACGCTGTTGTCGTCGGATATGGGTAAGCTCTACGTTGCGCTGGCACAGGCGATCGAGCGACTGCGGACCTGAACGCAGACACGTCCGCTTACTCGAGCGTCGGTGGACTTGGTCAGCCGATCCGGCGACCGAAGCCCTGACGGCGCTGGACCACGGGATTGCCTTCGGCCTCGAGGATCGTCAGCGTCCGCTGGAACAACCCCCGCAACGCGGCGACTTCCGCGATTGCTTCGTCCGGCGTATCGCGGCTTTCGACGCAATCGCGGGCGACGACTTCGATCTTTTCGGCCAGCGCCCCGAGCGGCTCGGCACCGAACTGACGCGCCTCGCCTTTCAACGTGTGCGCTGGAATCACCAACGCCGCGGCATTCTGCGCGCGCATTGCGACCTCGATTGCGGCTACTGACTTGACGCCGTCCTCACGGAAATACCCGAGGATGCGGACAAATCCGGTACCAAGCTCGCTTCGCGCCTTCGCGAAGGCGACCCAGTCGATCAAGTCTCTGTCGTCGAGTGACACCGTCGTCTCCCCCGGACACATCCACCGCGGATGTGTAGGTCATGCGTTCGATGTAGCGAGATACCGTAAACGAGGCGTTGACGCCGGTGCAGATTATTGACGCTCGCGCTTGTTTCCCGTTGAACTGCCACGGATAATCTCGCGAGAGAGGGTCGCCTTAAATACGAAGGCCCCGCCCCCGAAGATCGGGAGCGGGGCCATCATTCGGTCCCGAACTGGCTTACGCCAGCGCGGTTTTCAGGTCAGCAACCGTTCTTGCGGTTCTGCGCAGCGTCGTGCTTCTTGTCGAGGTGACGCCCGAGCAGCGCACCGCCAACACCGCCTGCGACCGTCCCAAGCGTACCGCCGCCAAGCACGTTGCCGAGGACCGCGCCACCGGCACCACCCGCGATCGTTCCGGTCGTGCCGCTGCTGCGCTTGCAATCCTGATACCGGCGCGAGTCACGACCACGGTAGTTGCGATCGCGATAGTCGCGGTCACGATAGCCATCACGGTAACCGTCGCGGTCACGATCCTGCGCTGCGAGAACCGGACCGGGGAGCGCAACTGCTGCTACCATCACTGCCATCAAAAACTTCTTCATGAGCTTTTCCTCTGTCTCAAAACCTGTGGCCGGATAACCGTCCAGCCTTCCAAAAGTTCATTTGGACGCTGCTCGCTTAATCGGCCATGTATCGGTCAAACCGCTCGCGCCACGCCGGATGCCAGCGGGACAGTGCCGGACGGTTTTCCACCAGATCCCCCGCCGCCCACAGCATGCGCTTGCGATCCTGCTCGGGCGTCGTCTCGTTATCGGGGCACAGCAGATAGAAATTCCCCGCCGCAATCCCGTCGAGCATGAAGGCGACGACCTGATCGGCCGACCATGCACCCGCCGGCTGCTCGGTTGCGCCGCGCGCGGTCATGCCGGTGAAGGTGTAGCCAGGGATCAGCAGGTGCGCGGTGATCCGGTCGCCGGTTTCCTGTCGCAACGTATGCGCGAGTCCCTCGGTCAGCGCTTTCACGCCCGCCTTGCTGACATTGTACGCGGTGTTTCCGGGCGGCTGGGTGATTCCCTGCTTCGACCCGGTATTGACGACCAGTCCGGGCTGGCCGTGTGCGATCATCGCGGGGACGAAGCTCTGCACCCCATGGACGACGCCCATCAGGTTGACGCCGAGCACCTGCTCCCACGCCGCCGGATCCGCGAGCACGTCGCCGCCGGCGCCGACCCCGGCGTTGTTCATCAGGACCGATACCGCGCCATGCCGCTCCGCGATCGTGTCGGCGAGCGTGGTCATCGCCGCCCGATCGGCGACGTCGGTCGCCATCGCGATCGCACCCTCGATCGCGGCCGCCGCTTCGTCCAGGGCTGGACCCGGGCGATCGACGATCACGACGCGGAGGCCAAGCCCTGCGAACGCTTTCGCCGCCGCAAGCCCGATGCCGCTCGCCCCGCCCGTGATGACCGCGAGATTGCCTGCCGAAAGCGCGCTCACAGGTTGAGTGCCGCCATCTGCGGCGCGGCGTAGCGCGTTCCCGTCGCCGCTCCGGGCGGGAGGATCGCATTGATCCGCGCCAGATCGTCCGCGCCCAGCTCGACGTCGAGCGCATCCAGATTCTGTTCGAGATACGTCCGCCGCTTGGTGCCGGGAATCGGCACGATATCGTCGCCCTGCGCGAGGACCCAGGCGAGCGCCAGTTGCGCCGGCGTGCAGCCCTTGTCGCGCGCCATGTCGGCAACCGCATCTGCCAACGCGAGGTTCTTGGCGAACGCCTCGCCCTGGAAGCGCGGGTGATTGCGGCGCGTATCGCCCTCGGGGAGGTCGCCGGGGGTCTTGAACTGGCCGGTCAGGAAACCGCGCCCAAGCGGCGAATAGGGCACGAACCCGATCCCGAGTTCGCGCACCGTCGGCAGCAAGGTTTCTTCGGGATCACGCGTCCAGAGCGAATATTCGGTCTGAAGCGCGCTGATCGGATGGACCGCATGCGCGCGGCGGATCGTCTCGGGCGCGGCTTCGGACAGGCCGAGATACTTGACCTTCCCCGCCTTCACCAGTTCGGCCATTGCGCCGACGGTCTCCTCGATCGGCACGTCGGGGTCGACGCGGTGCTGGTAATACAGGTCGAACAGGTCGAGCCCGGTGCGCTTCAGGCTCGCGTCGCAGGCCTGGCGGACATATTCGGGCCGGCCGTTGATCCCCTGGAAGCTGCCGTCCGCACCACGCATGTTGCCGAACTTGGTTGCCACCTTGATCCATTCGCGGCGTTCGCGGACGACGCGGCCGATGAGTTCCTCGTTACGTCCGACGCCGTACATGTCGGCGGTGTCGAGGAAATCGACCCCAAGGTCGATTGCCCGGTTGATCGTCGCGGCGGATTCGACGTCATCCTGCGCGCCGTAAAAGTCCGACATGCCCATGCAGCCGAGCCCGAGCGCGGACACTTCCAGGCCTTGTGATCCGAGTTTGCGCATTTCCATCAGCGATCTCCCTGGCCGGGCACCACAACCGCGCCCATTGCCGTCGAGCGCCCAATGTTTCGCCGGGGAAAGGGTTGCAGGTCGTGTGAGTGGGATGCCGCGCCGCTTCCTTAGCCCCTCCCCTTCAGGGGAGGGGTTGGGGTGGGGAAGACCAGCAGCGCATTGCTCTCTGCGAGGCACTTCCCCACCCCCAACCCCTCCCCTGAAGGGGAGGGGCTTAAAGTTGCATCACCCCTCCGCGACGCCCCGGTCAGTCGCAACAACCTCGACAATATCAAGCGCAAACCCCCGCCACCCGCGCATCTTAGACGCCTCTCCGGCGGCCGCAGTCTTGCGCTTCGCCTCGGCAAGCGACTTGGTGTGCCCCCAGAAAACCTCGCTCTTGCCGTTCTCGAGCGTCGCGACGATCCGCCAGTAATGCGTGAAGCCGGAGGTCGTCGGCCCGATCGTCTTGACGTAGCCATCGGGGAGCGTTGCGGTGAGGTACGTGCGCTTCTTGGCCATGAACTAGTCGCCTAGACCTCTTGCTGTTTCCCCGCGAAGGCTGGAACCCAGAGTTACAACCGTATCGCGCGGATATCTTGGACTCCCGCCTACGCGAGAGAACCAGAGCGCAGCCGCTCCGCATGCCAGGCGACATGATCAGCCATGAAGGTCGAGATAAAATAATAGCTGTGGTCATACCCCGGCTGCATCCGCAGCGTCAGGTCGATCCCCGCCCCATCGCACGCAGCCTGCAACAATTCCGGACGAAGCTGTTCCGCCAGGAAATTGTCCGCCTCCCCCTGATCGACGAGCAGCGCTGGCACCCGCGCACCATCTTCGATCAAAGCGACCGCATCGTGCCGCCGCCACGCAGCCCGGTCATCCCCGAGATACCCGCCGAGCGCCTTTTGCCCCCATGGCGCCTGCGACGGCGCGACGATCGGCGCGAACGCCGACACGCCCGCAAAACGATCCGGGAAGGTCAGCCCGATCGTCAGCGCGCCGTGGCCGCCCATCGAATGCCCCATGATCCCCTGACGCGTCATGTCCACCGCGAACGTCTCGCCGATCAGCGCCGGGAGTTCCTCGGTGACGTAGCTCCACATCCGGTAATGCTCGGCAAACGGTGCCTCGGTCGCATCGACGTAAAAGCCAGCGCCCAGCCCGAAGTCATACGCCCCGTCGGCATCGTCCGGCACACCCTCGCCACGCGGGCTGGTATCAGGCGCGACCAGAATGACGCGGTGCGCCGCGCAAGCCGCGCGGAATTCGCCCTTTTCGGTCACGTTCGCCTGCGTGCAAGTCAGCCCCGAGAGGAACCACAGCACCGGCAGCGTCTCGTCCTCGGCATGGTCGGGGACGAACACCGAGAAGGTCATCTCTGTCCCCGTCGCGGTCGAGGCGTGGCTGTAGACGCCCTGCACCCCGCCATGCGCCTTGACCGCGGAAACGGTCTTCAGCGTCGCCATCAGAACAGCACCACGCTGCGGATGCTTTCGCCCGAATGCATCAGGTCGAAGCCCTTGTTGATCTCGTCGAGCGTCAGGACGTGGGTGATCATCGGGTCGATCTCGATCATCCCGTTCATGTACCAGTCGACGATCTTCGGAACGTCGGTTCGCCCCTTCGCTCCGCCGAACGCGGTGCCGCGCCAGTTGCGCCCGGTGACGAGCTGGAACGGCCGCGTGCTGATTTCCTTGCCCGCTTCCGCCACGCCGATGACGATCGATGTGCCCCACCCGCGATGGCATGCCTCCAACGCCTGGCGCATCACGGTCGTGTTGCCGGTGCAATCGAACGTATAATCCGCACCGCCATCGGTCAGTGCGACCAGATGCGCGACGAGATCGCCGCTGACGTCCTTCGGGTTGACGAAGTCGGTCATGCCGAAGCGACGGCCCCATTCCTCGCGATCCGGGTTGATGTCGACGCCGACGATCTTCGCCGCGCCCGCGAGCCGTGCGCCCTGAAGCACGTTGAGCCCGATCCCGCCGAGCCCGAACACGATCACCGTATCGCCGACCTCGACCTTGGCGGTGTTGACCACCGCGCCGACGCCCGTCGTCACGCCGCAGCCGATGTAGCAGCTCGTCTTGAACGGCGCGTCCTCGCGGATCTTCGCGACCGCGATTTCGGGGAGGACGGTGAAGTTCGAGAAGGTCGAGCAGCCCATGTAATGGAAGATCGGCTGGCCCTTGTACGAGAACCGCGTCGTACCGTCGGGCATCAGCCCCTTCCCCTGCGTCGCGCGGATCGCGGTGCACAGGTTGGTCTTGCCGCTGAGGCACGACTTACACTGGCGGCATTCCGGTGTGTAGAGCGGGATGACATGGTCGCCCGGCTTGACCGAGGTGACACCCGGCCCGACTTCGCGGACGATGCCAGCGCCTTCGTGGCCGAGCACGCTCGGGAACAGGCCCTCGCTGTCGAGTCCGTCGAGCGTATAGGCATCGGTATGGCAGATGCCGGTCGCCATGATCTCGACCAGCACTTCGCCCGCCTTGGGCCCTTCCAGGTCGAGCTCGACGATCTCGAGCGGCTTCTTGGCTTCGAAGGCTACGGCGGCGCGGGTCTTCATGGCATACTCCGGTGTCTTGGCGTGCCGCTTATAGGGGAGCGGGGCGTGCCATAAAGCGCGGAGTTGGGCTGGGGTTGCAACCTTCCTTTGCTGCGCTTCCCGATCTGCCTTTCTATCCCCTTCCCCGGCGAAGGCCGGGGCCCAGGAGCGGGCCATCGGCACTTCACGTGCTGCGCTTAGTTACAGCGACCTCCACTCCTGGGCCCCGGCCTCCGCCGGGGAAGCAGAAACAGAAACAGAAGCGCAAGCAGGCAACCCAAGCCTTCAATCATTTGACAACCCTCCGCCCCCGTCCCTATCGGCGCAGACCGGCCGAAGGGCCGAAGATCGGGACTCGAAACAGCAAATGCCAAGCGACAGTAGTCGAATGTACGCGCCGTCGAAGGCGTTCGGCCGAGCCTGATCCGATCAGTCTCGCCCCGGGCGTCGTCGACGGCGTCCGAACGAGGTGAGACCATGCGTGAAATGCCCCAGATTGCCCGGGCCAACACCGCCTGGATCGGCCGTCCCTTCTCGCGCTACTGGCGCGCGACGACGCCGAGCTGGGCCGATGCGATTGCGTTCCTGTTGCTGGCAGCCCTTGCGGTGCTCGTCGCCAAGGGCGCGGCGGGGGTCGCGCAGCCGCTGTCCGAGCTCAACATCGATCCCGTCGCGCTCGATCCGTGGAACCTGCCCGGCTATGCGCTGCGTACCACGCTGCGCATGTTCGCCGCACTCGGCGCGTCGCTCGCCTTCACCTTCGTCGTCGCAACGCTTGCCGCCAAGAGCAAGCGCGCCGAGATGATCATCGTCCCCGCGCTCGACATCCTCCAATCGGTGCCGATCCTCGGCTTCCTGACCTTCACCGTCACCTTCTTCATGGGGCTGTTCCCGGGGCAGCAGCTCGGCGTCGAACTCGCGGCGATCTTCGCGATCTTCACCAGTCAGGCGTGGAACATGGCGTTCAGCTTCTACCAGTCGCTGCGCTCGGTCCCGAGCGATCTGGCGGAGGTGTCGCAAGGCTTCGCGCTGTCGCCGTGGCGCAGGTTCCTGCGGCTCGAGCTGCCCTTCGCGACCCCGTCGCTGGTGTGGAACGCGATGATGTCGATGTCGGGCGGCTGGTTCTTCGTCGTCGCGTCGGAAGCGATCAGCGTCGGCAATACGCGGATCATGCTGCCGGGGATCGGATCGTGGCTCGCGCTCGCGATCGACCGGCAGGATTTCCGCGCGGTCGGCTGGGCCGTCGGCGCGATGGCGGTGGTGATCCTGCTGTACGACCAGCTCGTCTTCCGCCCGGTCGTTGCCTGGGCGGACCGCTTCCGCTTCGAACAGACCGCGTCGCAGGATGCGCCGGGGAGCTGGGCGTATGACGTCTTCCGCAAGGCGCGGCTGCTGCCGGTGCTGTTCGCGCCGCTGACGGGGCTGGTGCGGCTGCTGAGCGCGCTCGACCGTGCGCCGACGCGGGCACAGCGCAGCGTTCGCACCACCCCGCGCAGTCCGGTCGGGCAAGCGGTGTGGATCGCGGTCGTCGCGGTCACGCTCGCCGCCGCTGCCTGGCTCGTGCTCGGCTATGTCGCGCGGCACCTCGCGTGGCAGGATGCGTTCACGGCGTTCGGGCTGGGGATGATTACCATGGCGCGCGTCCTCGTACTGATCGCGCTGGCGAGCCTGGTGTGGGTGCCGATCGGCGTGTGGATCGGCCTGCGCCCGCGCTGGGCCGAGCGGCTCCAGCCGGTCGCGCAATTCCTCGCCGCCTTCCCCGCCAACGTGCTGTTCCCCTTCGCGGTGATCGCGATCGTCCACTGGCATCTCGACGTCGACGTCTGGCTGTCGCCGCTGATGGTGCTCGGCACGCAGTGGTACATCTTATTCAACGTCATTGCGGGCGCGAGCGCGATCCCCAACGATCTGCGCGAGGCGGCGGGGATGTTCGGCGTGCGGCGCTGGCAATGGTGGCGGCAGCTCGGCATCCCCGGGATCTTCCCGTATTATGTCACCGGCGCGCTGACCGCCTCGGGCGGATCGTGGAACGCGAGCATCGTCGCGGAGGCGGTGTCCTGGGGGAGCGAACGGCTCGAGGCGCACGGTCTTGGCAGTTACATCGCCAAGGCGACCACCGCAGGCGATTTCCCGCGCGTGACGCTCGGCATCGCGGTGATGTCGGTCTTCGTGATCGGCTTCAACCGACTGCTGTGGCGCCCGCTCTACGCTTATGCCGACCGCCGTCTGCGCCTCGCCTGAGCCTGTTTCCCGAGTCCTCAAGGAGCCGATCACCATGGCCACCCTCGCCTCGCTTGCCCCCGCCCGCCCGCTCGTCGAAATCGAGCATCTGACGCACCGCTACGGCAAGGGCGGGACGAGCGGCGCGCTGCTCGTGCTCGACGATGTCGCGCTGACGCTGGTAGAGAATGAAGTCGTCGGGCTGCTCGGTCGGTCGGGCTCGGGCAAATCGACGCTGCTGCGCTCGATCGCAGGGCTGATCCAGCCCGACGAGGGGAGCATCGCCTTCGTCCCCGACGAAGCGGGCGAAGCCCCGAGCGTCAGCATGGTGTTCCAGACCTTCGCGCTGTTCCCGTGGCTGACGGTGCTCCAGAACGTCGAACTCGGCCTAGAGGCGCAACGCGTGCCCGCGGAGGAACGCCGCACCCGCGCGCTCGCCGCTATCGATCTGATCGGCCTCGACGGGTTCGAGAACGCCTACCCCAAGGAATTGTCCGGCGGGATGCGACAGCGCGTCGGCCTCGCGCGCGCGATCGTCGTCAATCCGTCGCTGTTGCTGATGGACGAGCCCTTCTCCGCGCTCGACGTGCTGACCGCGGAGACGCTGCGCACCGACCTGCTCGACCTGTGGGCGGAGGGGCGGATGCCGATCAAGGCGATCCTGATCGTCACCCACAATATCGAGGAAGCGGTGCTGATGTGCGACCGTATCCTCGTCTTCTCGTCCAACCCCGGCCGCGTCGCCGCCGAGATCACGGTCGACCTGCCGCAACCCCGTGACCGGCTCGACCCGGCGTTCCGTGCGCTGGTCGACGACATTTACGCGCGCATGACCGCGCGGCCCGCGCCCGAGCCAGCGCATGACGGCGTTTTCCCCGGCTCCGGGATCCAGATGGTCCTGCCCCGCGTGTCGACCAACGCGCTCGCCGGGCTGATGGAGGAAGTCGACGCCGCGCCGTTCGATGGCCGCGCGGCGCTGCCCGATCTCGCGGACCAGCTCCAGCTCGAGATCGACGAGCTGTTCCCGATGGCGGAAACCCTGCAATTGCTGCGCTTCGCCGATCTGCAGGGCGCGGACATTCAGCTTACCCCCGCCGCGCGCCGCTATGTCGAGGCGGACGTCGACGACCGCAAGGCGATGTTCGCCCGCGCGTTGCTCGCGCACGTGCCGCTCGCGCAGCACATCCGCCGTATCCTCGACGAACGCGCGGGGCATGTCGCACCCGCACGGCGGTTCCGCGATGAACTGGAGGATCACATGTCCCCCGACTATGCCGACGAGACGCTCCGCACGGTGACGCACTGGGGCCGCTATGCCGAGGTCTTCGCCTATGACGAGGATGACGATCGCTTCTCGCTGGAAGACGCGGTGTAAGCGGCGCGCTTCAGGTGGTCGGGGCGGCGGGCGTGGGCAATTGCGCCACTGCCTGGAAATTCTGCTGCAATGCCTGCGCGGACTTGGTCGCATCGTGCCGCGCCTCGATCCGTCGACGACCTTCCGCGCCCAGCGCCATCAGCGCCTCGGGCGAGGACCGCAGCGCCGATCGAAGCGCGTCGGCAATCGCTTCGACCGACCCCGACGGGTAGATCCAGCCGCATCCGCCGTCGACCAGTTCGGGGATTCCCGCGATCGACGTCGTCAGCACCGGGCGCCCGAGCGCGAGCGACTCCATCAACACGATCGGCAGCCCCTCGGCGTAGCTCGGCAGCAACAGCGCCGAGGACCGCGCGATCGCGCTGCGCACGCCAGCAGCATCCGCCCAGCCGAGAATGCGGACATGGTCCTGCACGTCGTGCCGCGCGATCTCGGCTTCGATCTTCGGACGATCTTCGCCGTCGCCGATCAGGTCGACCATGACGTGGGGGAATTCCGCGCGGACCAGCGCGACTGCGGCGGGGATCAGCGTCTGCGCCTTGTTCGGGCAGAGCCGCCCGACGCACACGAAGCGCCCGGCCTCGCCGGGTTCGCGTAACGGCGTGAATAGGGTCAGATCGATGCCGCACGGGATGATCTCGACCTTGTCGGCATCCCGAGCCGCTTCTTCCAGGATACGGCCACGGCAGTAGCGCGTGATCGCGACCGTAAAGGCGGAGTCCGCAACCTTCCGGCCAAGCGCGTTCTGTTTTGGCTCGACCAGTTCGTCGGGGCCGTGGACGGTGAAGCTATACGTCGGCCCGCCGAGATGCCGCGCGAGCAGCGCGACCGTCGTGGCATTGGTCGAGAAATGGGTGTGGACATGGTCGATGCCGATCGCGCGGGCGCGCCGCCGCAGGTAGATCGCCTGCAGCAAGTAATTGACGTTCTTCGCCAGCCCGCCGCTCGACTGCCCAAGCACGTGGCGGAACACAGGCAGCGTTCGCATCAGCCCCGGAAGATTGACCAGCGGCTCGAGCAGTGCCGCGCCGATGAGCCGAGCAACGTTCCCGGTCAGCAGATATTCGGTCCGATGTTGTTCCGCGATATCACCCGGATCGAGCAACTGCCCTTCCCAATGCCGCACCGCGAATCGCTTCACCGGCTGGCCGAGCGCCTCGAGCTGTTCGATCTCGCCTCGGATGAACGTCGTGCTCGTCATCGGATAGGAATTGAGCAGATAGGCAAGCTTCATCGACGATCGTCCCGGGCCGCGTCCAATACCCGCATCACGTCCAGCGACAGCTGCAACGGCAGGACCTGGCTCTCCTGTGCACGGGCGCGGTAAAGATCCCGGAAATGCTCGAGTTCGGGGACGTACGGGCTACGTCCGAACGGAACGAAGCGGTTCTTCCGCAGTCGCGCCAGACTGGCGAGACGCCGCACCAGCGGACGCTCCTTGAGCGCGTTGTGAGTCCCGGCCGACGTCGCCGGGCGCTCCGGCAGTCCGGCGGTTTCCGCCATGACCTGCTCGGCCGACAGTAACGGCGCGGACACCGTCACCGCGCCGCGGTCGCCCGAGATCGTCATGCTGTTGCCAAGCAACGTCGTCAGCGACGCGGTAAGCTGGGACGTCGCGCCCCCGGCATGCGTCAGCAGCAGCGCCGTCTCGGTATCGATCCCGTCGGCATCGCGCGTGATCGTTGCGCGGCTATGCTCGATCGGTCCGAGCGCAAGCCGGGCGAGCGTGACCAGATAGATCGCGCGATCGAGCAGCACGCCGCCACCAGCTTCGGCATACAGGCCCGGATGGCTGGTCGTCGAGGCGGGATAGCCGAAACTGGCGGAGAGATGCCGTACCGTTCCAAGGCCACCCGACGCTGCCTGGTCGAGCGCTGCGCGAACGGCCGGCAGGAACGGCGTAGCGACCGCCTCCATGAACAGCTTCCCGGTCCGCCGGGCCGCCGCAACCACCCGCTCGGCCTCTTGCGCATCGACCGCGAACGGCTTCTCGCCGAGCACCGCCTTGCCCGCTTCGAGCGCGCGGATCGCGACATCGGCATGGTCCGCGGTGCTGTTGCCGATATAGACCATGTCCACCGCCGGATCTGCGAGCACGGCATCGAGCGTGCCGTACGCGGTTGCCACCCCCAGCGAATCCGCAACCATTCGCGCGCGTTCGGCGGTGCGCGAGCAGACCCCGACGACCTGCATCCCGGAAACATGCCCGATCGCCGCGATCATCGTATGCGCGATATAGCCCGTGCCGATCACCGCGACGCGAATATCCTGCGCCATCGCTTATTGCCCGGTTCGCTGGCCCGACCAGCGCGTCAGCGGCGGCTGGACGAAGCTGGTCGTCATGTGCTGCGCGCCGGTGTTCTCCCCCGCCGACTGGATCGCGAGCGAGACCTCGGTCAGGTGCAGCGCGAAGTCGCCCGCCTGCACCGCCTCGCGACCAGCTGCGATCGCATCGAGCATTTCGGCTGGCCCGAGCATGAAGTTCATCGCGGCGGCACCGCGCCGCTTGACCGAAGGATGCCGCGTGAACGCCGCCGGCGCGACCTTGCGCGCGACCGGGCTGTTGATCATCCGCCGCCGGATGACGTGCCGCGTGCGGATCCGCACCGGCGCGCGGTTGTTCCACGATTCGGTAACGCTCGCGACCCCGCGGTCACCGATCACGCGGATGCGGTGGTCATGCGGCGCGAGGATGCTGCACGTCAGCCGTGCAACCACGCCGCTTGTGAAGAACAGCGTAGCGGACGAATAATCCGGCGCGGTCGGCGCACTGGTCAGCGCCGAGACATCCGCCAGCCCCGCGGAAGCGGAAACGGTCGTCCGCACGGGCCCGAACATCGCCATCAGCCATGTCAGATAATAGCCGGCATGTTCGAGCGTGCAGCCGACGACCAGCTCGTCCTCGACCGGCCACGGCGTCCCCGATTCGCTCTTCCACTTGGTCAGCGGTGCCTGCGAGATGTAATCGTCGTCGAGCTCTGCATAGATCAGCTTGGGTACGCCGATCCGCCCCTGCTCGACCGCCATCCGCAACGTCTGCGCCGCCTCGCTCAGCAGGCTGCACGGGGCCGAGGCGATCTGCAGGCCGCGCTCCTTCGCCAGGTGATGGAGCGTGACGGCATCGGCGAAGTCCGTGCTGAGCGGCTTTTCGGAATAGACGTGCTTGCCTGCCTCGAGCGCCTGCCGACTGACCTCGAAATGCGCATGCGGGTTGGTCAGGTTGAGCACCAGCGTCGCCGCACTGGAAAGCGACGCGTCGAGGCTGTCGACTGCGGGGAGATGCCAATAGGCGCAGAACCGCTGCAGCCGCTCGGCGTCCTTGTCGTAACAGGCGACGACGGTGATGTCGGGAAAGGTGCGCAGCGAGGCCGCGTAGAGATCGGCGACGAAGCCGGTCCCGATGATCGCCACTGTGCGCATGGTATCCCAACTTCTATTAGCAATGGACCGGACGGCCGATGACCGCGGCGTCTACAGCAGCGATTCCGGCTTCGCAATGCGGTGCCGGGCGGGCTGGACAAGGTGTTTCGAAGATCGGTCGGGTCGTTGCAAGACCCGGAAATCGAATGGTGGAGCCGAGGGGGATCGAACCCCTGACCTTTCGCATGCCATGCGAACGCTCTCCCAGCTGAGCTACGGCCCCATCGATTTGCGCGGTCCTGGGCGGGTCCACGGCGGGAAGGCGTCGCCCCTACCGAGGCCCGACGCGGTTGGCAAGCGCGGAAAGACCGCTTGCCCGAAAATCGTTCAAATTTTTCGCCCCGGCCCGTGCGCATTCGCACACGGGCCGGGACATCGGATCAATGCTCGTCGTCGACGGCCGGCGCTTCCACGCCGAGGTCGTCGTCGCCACCCAGGTCGACTTCGTCGTCGGGCGAGGGCTCCTCGTCTTCACCGGTGTCGATATCCTCGTCGTCGCCGGCGAGATCATCGTCCTTCTTGACCTGCTCGGGCTTGGCCTGCTCGAACGGCAGCGGCTGCTTCGACTTCAGGATGGGCTCGGGCTCCCAATGCGCACCGCAATTGATGCACGTGACGGGATCGTCCTTGCCCAGATCATAGAAACGGGTGGCGCATTTCGGACACGTACGCTTCGTGCCCCATTCCGGCTGTATCATGGGCCGCTTGACCTTCTACAAAATTGAATTTGAGAGCTTGCAACGCGAACGTCGCAAAGTGGGGCGCGCCTTGCCATAGCGCAAGCGCACTGTCAAAGCGCAGGGCCGATGCAGCACTCCGCCCCCACCCCGCTCGAATTGGTTCCCTCCGGCCCGCTGGCGGGACGCGTCCGCGTTCCCGGCGACAAGTCGATCAGCCACCGCGCGCTGATGTTCTCCGCGCTCGCGGTCGGCACCAGCCGCGTCGAGGGGCTGCTCGAGGGCGAGGACGTGCTCGCCACTGCGGCTGCGCTGCGCGCGATGGGCGCGACGATCGAGCGCGGCGACGATGGCGTGTGGACGATCGACGGCGTCGGGGTCGGCGGCCTGCTGCAACCCGCGGGCGCGCTGGAGATGGGCAATAGCGGCACCTCGACGCGGCTGCTGATGGGGCTGGTCGCGAGCCACCCGATCACCGTGACGTTCACCGGCGACGCGTCGCTGTCCAAGCGCCCGATGGGACGGGTCATCACGCCCCTGTCCCAAATGGGTGCGGAATTCACCGCCAGCCCCGGCGGACGGTTGCCGCTGATGGTGCGGGGCATGTGCCCGGCGATCCCGATCACCTACACCCTCCCCGTCGCCTCCGCACAGGTCAAGTCGGCGGTGCTGCTCGCCGCGCTCAACACCCCCGGGATCACGCGCGTGATCGAACCCGTCGCGACGCGCGACCATAGCGAGCGAATGCTGCGCGGGTTCGGGGCCGACGTCACCGTCGAGCAAACGCCCGAAGGCAAGATCATCTCGCTCCGCGGCGAGGCCGAGCTCAAGCCCCAGCAGATCGTCGTTCCCGGCGATCCGTCGTCCGCCGCCTTCCTCGTCGTCGCCGCAACGCTGGTGCCGGGATCGGACATCGTGGTCGAGAACGTCGGTCTCAATCCGACTCGCGCCGGACTGTTCACCGCGCTGCGGATGATGGGCGCGAGCATCGAGGAATGCGACGCGCGCGACGTCGGCGGCGAACCGGTCGCCGACTTACGCGTCCGCTATGCCGCGCTGACGGGAATCGATGTACCCGCAGAACTCGCGCCGAGCATGATCGACGAATATCCCGTGCTGTTCGTCGCCGCCGCCTTCGCCTCGGGCACGACGATCGCACGCGGCGCGGAGGAACTTCGCGTCAAGGAATCGGACCGCATCGCCGCGATGGCCGCTGCGCTGGGCGCGATCGGCGCGCGGGTCGAAGAGGTCGAGGACGGCATGATCGTCCACGGCAGCGGCGGCGCGCCCCTCCCCGGTGGCGCGACGATCGCGACGCTGCTCGACCACCGGATCGCGATGAGCCTGGCGGTTGCCGCGCTCGCCTGCGACAAGCCCGTGACGCTCGACGACATATCGCCCGTCGCCACCAGCTACCCCGCGTTCTTTGCCCAGATCGCGCAACTTCAGGGTGCCAAAGACCAATGACTGCTTCGACCGCCGACCTGATCGGCTTCGTCGGCGCGCTGACGATCCTGACCGGCTATGCCTATCAGACGCTGCGCAACGCCGCGCCAGACCTGCTTTCGACCCTGCTCAACTTCGCGGGCGCGTCGCTGCTCGCGTTGTCGCTGACGGTGAATTACAACCTGCCCGCACTGGCGCTCGAACTCGCCTGGGCGGCGATCGCGGCGTTCGGGCTCGTGCGGATGATGGTCGCACGCCAGGGAGCCAGCGCATGATCATCGCCGTCGATGGACCCGCCGCCTCGGGCAAGGGCACGATCGCGCGTGCATTGGCACGGCATTTCGACCTGCCGTATCTCGACACCGGCCTGCTGTACCGCGCGGTGGCCGCCAATGTCGCCAGCCTCGAACTCGACCCCGCCATCGAGGCGGATGCCGTCGCCGCCTGCGATTTCGACGATTCGCTGCTCAACGACCCCATCCTGCGCAGCGACGAGATCGGGTCGCTCGCCTCGGTCGTCTCGGCGCACCCGCTGGTGCGCGCAGCCCTCTTCCACCGGCAGAAGCGCTTCGCCTATCAGGAGGGCGGCGCGGTGCTCGACGGGCGCGATATCGGCACGGTGATCGCGCCCGACGCGAACGCCAAGCTGTTCGTCCGCGCCACCCCCAACATCCGCGCGAAACGCCGCCACGCCGAGCTGCGCGAGCGCGGATCGACGTTGAGTCTCGACCGCGTTCTGGCGGACATTCGCGCGCGCGACCTGCGGGATTCGACCCGCACGACCGCGCCGCTCGTGCCCGCGCACGATGCTGCCCTCCTCGACACCAGTTTCCTCTCGATCGAGGCCTCGGTGCAGCGCGCGATCGCCATCGTCGAGGCGAGGACCGCCTAGGACCAGTCGTCTTGCCTGAAAGCGCGGTTTGCGCTATAGGCATCCGGTCCGGCGGGCGGTGCCCGCGGAGGTCGGCGCGACAGGCATGCCCTCTCGCGCCCTTTTCGCATTAAAGCGACTTGCCCACCTCCGCGCAATCCATAACGGCGGATGTCGCGTTCGGCATTCGGCCGTCGCGGCAATATTGGCCAAGACCGCCGGAGACAACCGGCTGGCCGGAACATGATTTAGGAACGCAACACTTTATGGCCACTCAGCCAAACCCGACCCGCGACGATTTCGCCGCCCTTCTCGAAATGACCCTCGGCGGTGCCGACAGTTTCGAAGGCCGCGTCGTCAAGGGCACCGTCACCGGAATTGAAAACGACCTCGCCGTCATCGACGTCGGCCTCAAGTCGGAAGGCCGCGTGCCGCTTCGCGAATTCGCGATGCCCGGCCAGAAGGCGGACCTCAAGGTCGGTGACGAAGTCGAAGTGTTCGTCGACCGCGTCGAGAACGTCCACGGCGAAGCGATGCTGTCGCGCGACCGCGCACGCCGCGAAGCTGCATGGGACACGCTCGAAACCGAATTCGCCAAGTCGGCTCGCGTCGAGGGCGTTATCTTCGGTCGCGTCAAGGGCGGCTTCACGGTCGACCTCAACGGCGCCGTGGCCTTCCTGCCGGGTTCGCAGGTCGACATCCGCCCCGTGCGCGACGTCACCCCGCTGATGGACATCCCGCAGCCGTTCCAGATCCTCAAGATGGACCGCAAGCGCGGCAACATCGTCGTGTCGCGTCGTGCGATCCTGGAAGAGACCCGCGCCGAGCAGCGTTCAGGCCTCATCCTGTCGCTCGCCGAGGGCCAGATCATTGACGGCGTCGTCAAGAACATCACCGATTACGGTGCGTTCGTTGACCTGGGCGGCATCGACGGCCTGCTGCACGTCACCGATCTGTCGTACAAGCGTGTCGGCCATCCGTCGGAAGTCCTCAACATCGGCGACACCGTCCGTGTTCAGATCATCCGTATCAACAAGGACACGCAGCGTATCTCGCTCGGCATGAAGCAGCTCGAGAGCGATCCGTGGGAGGGTGCAGCCGCCAAGTACCCGGTTGGTGCCAAGCTCACCGGCCGCGTCACGAACATCACCGAATATGGTGCGTTCGTCGAGCTGGAGCCGGGCATCGAAGGCCTCGTTCACGTGTCCGAAATGTCCTGGACCAAGAAGAACGTCCATCCGGGCAAGATCGTCTCGACCTCGCAGGAAGTCGACGTCGTGGTCATCGAGGTCGATCCCGACAAGCGTCGTATCTCGCTTGGTCTCAAGCAGGCGATCAACAACCCGTGGGAGGCCTTCGCTGAGGCGCATCCGATCGGTTCGACCGTTGAAGGCGAAGTCAAGAACGCGACCGAATTCGGTCTGTTCATCGGCCTCGACAATGACGTCGACGGCATGGTCCACATGTCGGACATCGCCTGGGGCGTGTCGGGCGAGGACGCGCTCAACCTGCATCGCAAGGGTGAGGTCGTCCAGGCGATCGTGCTCGACATCGATGCCGAGAAGGAGCGGATCTCGCTTGGCATGAAGCAGCTCGAGCGTGGTGCCCCGGCGGCAGGCACGGTTGCAGCAGGCGGCAATGCGTCGTCGGGCCTCAACAAGAACGCGATCGTCACCGTCACGGTGCTCGAAGTGCGCGATGCCGGTCTCGAAGTGCAGGTCGGTGACGACGGCGCGACGGGCTTCATCAAGCGGACCGATCTCGGCCGCGATCGTGACGAGCAGCGACCGGAGCGTTTCCAGGTCGCACAGAAGTTCGATGCGATGGTGACCGGCTTCGACCGTTCGAAGAAGCCGACCTTCTCGATCAAGGCGATGCAGATCTCCGAAGAGAAGCAGGCCGTGGCACAGTATGGCTCGTCCGACTCGGGCGCGTCGCTGGGCGACATCTTGGGCGCGGCGCTGAAGGCGCAGAACAGCGATACCAAGAAGTAAGACTATTGGGGGATCGTTCTAACGGACGATCCCCCTTAACTTTTGACGTCGTAATTTGCCTTTGTACGTTGGCCGAGTTGCGGTAAATCAAGACCGATGCGGCCTTTCTTCATTCCACAGTGGATATGAAGGTCTTGGGTAAGGGAAGACGATATGATCCGGTCCGAGCTGGTGGAAATGCTGGCGAGCGAGAATCCCGATCTGTCCGCGCGCGATGTCGAAGCGCTGGTGACGACCTTTTTCGATGAAATCAGCAAACGGCTCGCCCTTGGCGGTCGTGTAGAGCTTCGCGGCTTCGGTGCCTTTTCGACCCGTCCGCGAGATGCGCGCACCGGGCGCAACCCCCGCACTGGCGAACTTGTCGCGGTCGAGGCGAAACGCGTGCCGTATTTCAAGCCCGGCAAGGAAATGCGCGTTCGGCTCAACGTCGCCTGACTTGGCTTGACGGCGGTTCTCAAGGAATTGCCGTCTCCGCACGCTTGACGTGGCCCGCGACATCGGCTTGTCGTCTCCGCAAGCGGACGTGGCGAAATCGGTAGACGCAGGGGACTTAAAATCCCCCTCTTCGGAGTGCGGGTTCGAGTCCCGCCGTCCGCACCATCTTTTTACGGCATAAGGCCCGGATCGTGGTTCCCCGGCGCGGCGGCGGTCGCTCCACGCCGATCGCGGGTAGCGCGTTATCGCCGTGAGTGGCACAGTTGCATCATGCCGCCTGTTCTGTTCCGTCCCAGCCTTCGCGCCGTATGTGTTCTCCTGCCCGCGTTGCTTGCCGCCTGTTCCGAACGGACCGACGACGGGCCCGTCGTCGTCAGCGCGATCGGCGGCGCGCCAGGCATGGCCGATCCCGCCAGGTCGGTGCTGGATCCCCCTGCCCGCGTCCTGCTCGACGCGACCGCACAGGGTCTCGTCCGGTTTGATGCCGCCGGCCAGATCGAGCCGGGCGTTGCCGAGCGGTGGAGCGTGATCGACAACGGGATGAGCTACATCTTCCGTCTCCGCGACAGCGAATGGCCCGATGGACGGACCGTCTCCGCGGGTGAGGTCGTGCGCCTCCTGCGGCGGCAGCTCGGCCCGACGTCGCGCAACCCGCTTGCCCCGTTCCTGACTGCGATCGACGAAATCGTCGAGATGACGCCCGAGGTCATCGAGATCCGGCTGAAGCGCCCGCGCCCCGATCTCCTGAAGCTGTTCGCGCAGCCCGAGCTCGCAATTTTCCGCCTCACGGCACCCGGCGGAAGCGGCCCCTACCGGATCGTCGCGCAACGCGGTCCCGTCACCCGTTTGCGTCCGGCGTTCGATCCCTCCCGCGCCGCGGACAATGACGTTGCGAAACCGCCGGCGGATGCCACGATCAAGCTGATCGGCGAGCGGGCCGCGATGGCGATCGCGCGCTTCCGTGCCGAATTGTCCGACGGGGTGTTGGGCGGCGGCTTTTCCGACTGGCCGATCGTGCTCGAAACGCGGATCCCGCCGATCAGTCGGCGGTTCGATCCCGCCGCCGGGTTGTTCGGGCTTGCGATCACCAGTCGCGACGGCGTGCTCGCCGACCCCGCGAACCGTGCCGCGATCGCGCGCAGCGTCGACCGCGCAGGGTTCACCGCCTCGATTTCTCCCGAATGGGCCACGACGACGCAATTGCTTCCCGAGCAGCTCGATTCCGCGGCACCACCGGCGCTCGCGCCCTGGACGCAAGCGCTCGGGCCGAACGACAGGACCCCGCGGGCGACGATCGACGCATGGCGGGCGGCCAACCCGGGGGACATCCGGGTTCGCGTCGCGTTGCCGGCGGGACCCGGCGCGACGATCCTTTACGGCTATGTCGGCGCCGCGCTGCAGTCGCTCGGGATCACCCCCGAACGCGTCGGCCCGGACGCACCTGCCGAGCTCCGCCTGGTCGACGAGGTCGCGCCCTATGACAGCGCACGCTGGTACGTCGCGCGCGCCTGCCAGCCGTGCGGCGGGGTCGCGCAGATCGCGATCGAAGCGGCGCGCGATGCCGATTCCCCGCGGTTGCGGTCGCAACAGATTGCGGCAGCGGATGCGGCGCTCGCCAGCGACGTGGCGTTCATCCCGATCGCCCGTCCGCTCCGCTGGTCGCTGGTATCGACCCGCCTCAAGGCATGGACCGGGAACACCCGCGCGTGGCACCCGTTGAATCATCTCCGCGGCGATACCAATTGAGGTAACATGGTCCAGAACACGACACGCATGAGCCCGCCGCCGCTAGGCGACTTCGCTGCACGCTATGCCGGCAAGGATCCGGCAGCGGTCCGCCAACGGATCGAGGCGATGGAGCATCTGCTCGAAGGCCTTTTCACGATTCCCGGGATCAACCGCAAGGTCGGCCTCGACGTTCTGCTCGATCTCCTGCCGATCGGCGGCGACATCGTCGGCGCAGCGATGGGAAGCTGGATGGTGTGGGAAGCCCGCAATCTCGGTATGTCGAAAGGCCAGATGGCGCGGATGTTCGGCAATGTCGGGATCGACTTTGCGCTCGGCTTGATTCCGTTCATCGGGGCGGTTCCCGATTTCCTGTTCCGCTCGAACACCCGCAACCTGAAGATCATCAAGCGCCACCTCGACAAGCACCACCCAGCGCTTGCCGTGGTCGACCAGTAGGGCGAGCGATCTAGCTCAGCGCTTTCCCCGCCAGATCTGCATTGGCGTCTCGGGCGAAACGCCGCCCGAGCCGGGATGGCAAGGTGCGTAGGCAAAGCGCGTGTCGAGGCACAACCAAAGTTCGTCGAGCCAGCCACGCTTGTTCACGGTAACGCGAATGGCTTCGGCTGGCAGACCCGGGTTGGCGCGTGCGATCGCGCTTGCCACCTGCCCTGCGTTCACCGGGCGACGCGATAACGCGCGGATATCGGGAAAACGCAACCGGTCGTACAGGCCGGTCGAACGCGCGAAATAGGCATCCGGCGTAACGCCCATGCAGGTGCCATGTTTGGCCCATTCGTGCTGGATCAATTGCGGCGACGGCGTTGCGCACACCGCCCGGCGGATCGTCGCGTCGGGCAGAATGGGCGTAGCAGCGCAATATTGCGGCCATTCCTTGCCAACGCCATCGGGCCAGAGACCGTGGAGCGTGAACCCGAACCGATTGCCGCTGCGGCATTCGAACCGGGCGTTCGGGTCGCGGGCGTTGCTGTGGCAATATTCCGGAGCCCAGGTGAGCGCGAGCGTGTAACTGCCGATCGGCAGGACCCGTCGGGGCTGGCTTTCCGAAGGAAGATCGGGGTGTGGACGGGCAAGCTGCGCCGGGATGCTGCATTGCTCGCTCTGCGCGGCAGCGACGCCGGGCATCGTGATCATCGCAAGGGCGGTCAGGGCGTGCTTCATGCGACCACCTCGTCGAACCAAAGCGCCGCATCCGGGCGAAACAATTGCCACACGGCAATGGCGTTGAGCACGAACGCGACAATCATCAGCACCCCGCCGATCCCCGGCTGGGTCGTACCGGTCCTGAGGCTGGTCACGATGCCGAGGACTCCCAGACCGAAAAACGCGGTGATAATCCATTTCGTCACGACCGAGCGTCGCCGCGCGGTGAAATACCAGAGGGTCAGCGCGAGGACGATCGCAATCGCCGTTCCGAACAGGAGGATGTTGCCCCCGAAGGCAGGACCGAACTGCGCCGCGCCCGGGTTTTCCGCCATCCGCTGCAGCGAAGAGTTCCACGACAGCGCGGTGTTGACCAGACCCACCGCGGTCGCGCCGAGATAACAGCGTTCGAACCAGATGATCGACACCGGACGTTCCATGATTCGCTTCCCCCCAAAGGCGATGATCGCGAAAGCTTAGCGGCGATCCCGACAAGCGCAACGCGACGACAGTGGTCAGCGCGAGGGCGCGAAATCGAGCCCGAGGTCGGCGGCGGGGGCGGACTGGGTCAGCCGTCCGACGCTGACGTAGGTCACGCCGGTTTCGGCAATCGCGCGGATCGTGTCGAGCCGCACGCCCCCCGATGCCTCGGTCGGAACGCGCCCGCCGACAATCGCGACCGCCGCACGCAACGTCGTCACGTCCATATTGTCGAGCAGCAGGTGCGTCGCGCCGGCATCCAGGGCTTCCGCAATCTGGTCCAGGGAGTCGACCTCGACGATGATCCGCGCGATCCCGGCCGAAACTGCGCGCGCGACGGCAGGAGCGATCCCGCCTGCCACCGCGACATGGTTGTCCTTGATCATCGCGGCATCCCACAGCCCCAGCCGATGATTGGTCGCGCCGCCCATGCGCGTCGCATATTTTTCCAGCCGTCGAAGCCCCGGGATCGTCTTGCGCGTATCGAGAAGAACCGCACCTGTACCGGCAATGGCATCGACATAGGTGCGGGTGAGCGTCGCGATCCCCGACAGATGCTGGACGGTGTTGAGCGCGGAGCGCTCCGCCGTGAGCAACGCGCGGGCCTTGCCCGAGAGTCGCAGAACGTCGGTTCCGGGGAGGATCCGGTCGCCATCCGCGACCAGCCGTTCGATCACCGCCTCCGGGTCGAGTGCGCGAAAGAACGCCTCGGCGATTGGCAGGCCTGCGACGACGATCGCTTCGCGGCTGTCCATCACGCCAGTGAAACGGGCGGTTTCGGGAATCACGGCCTGCGAGGTGATATCGCCGACGTCGCCAAGATCTT
This sequence comes from Sphingomonas sp. PAMC 26621, assembly GCF_000251145.1. GTDB lineage: Bacteria > Pseudomonadota > Alphaproteobacteria > Sphingomonadales > Sphingomonadaceae > Sphingomonas. The sequence continues at coordinate 147,010 of NZ_AIDW01000019.1, forward strand.
CCGCCAGCGTTGCGGAAATGAAGGCCGGGAGATCGAAGCCCTCCAGGGCGAACGCGGTGGTCTGATCGGTCATGCCTCGCTTTAGCGGCCGAAGCTTCGCGGTGCAGCCACAATTTCGTCAGGACCGTCGGGCCGGCCCGGTTCTTGGCCGAAGCGGCGGGTGGGTGGGTTCCGCGATCGGTTCGACCGCGCCCGCGTCTACTATCCCGCGATGACCCCGGTGGCGGAACCCCGCCCGGGGAGCGGACTGACCCGCCGTTTGAACGAAACGCGCCTCAGGGGTATGGGATCGTTTCGGACCAAATCCTTTCGAAATGGGCTTCGGACGTTAACCTTGTGCTGACAGTTACTTACAGGGCGAAGCTTAACCTACGTTGCTATTATATTTGATAAATGTTGATAAGGTTTTTTGCCACCTGTGTTAGAGCAAGGACATCGCCGGAACGCTACAAGGGCTTCGGGGACAGAGAGATGCGACATGCTCCCGCCCTTTAGCGGGAAGCCAATGCAGCGAAATTCTATACACGATTCCATTATCGCCAGCCTCACGCGTCATGCAGCGCTCGACGAGGACGATTATGCCGCACTTCGCGGTCTCCAGCTTTCCCCCCGCCAGATCGAACCCTCCACCTATCTCGTTCGCGAGGGGGAGAAACCGGCACGTTGCGCCTTCATCCTGTCGGGATTCACGTATCGCCAGAAACTGACCAGCAACGGCGCGCGGCAGATCGTCTCGTTGCAAATTCCCGGTGAGTTCGTCGATCTGCAGAATTTGTGGCTCAACGAATCCGACCATAACGTCCAGGCCCTTACGCGAACCCAGATCGCCGACATCGATATCGGCGCACTGCGCACGGTCGTCACCACGCGGCCCGCGATCGCGACCGCGATGTGGCGGACGTCTTTGATCGATTCCTCGATCTTTCGCGAATGGATCGTCAACATCGGCCGTCGCGACGCCCATACCCGGGTCGGGCATCTGCTGTGCGAATTTTCGCTCCGGTTGGAAGCCGCCGGGATCGCTACGACGGGTGCCTATGATTTGCCGATGACTCAGGAGCAGCTGGGCGACACGGTCGGGTTGACCCCGGTGCACGTCAATCGGGTACTCAAGGCACTGGCCCAACGCGGACTGATCGAGCGCGACAGGCGCAAGATTCGTATCGTCGACTGGGTCGGCCTGCGCGACGCGAGCGACTTCAATCCGCGCTATCTTCATCTCGGTCAGAGCTGACCTCACGCTGGCCTGAAGCGTTCCGGGATTGTGCGGCGACCGCTCCGGTAACGACAAGCGTCATCAAGCGCTTGTCGTTACCATCCTCGACCTGAATCTGGAAAACCACGTTGGTCTTGCCCGCGCGCAAGTCGGACGTCAGAATTTCACCCGCCGCGTCGGACGCTTCGTTGCGGGCGCGTTCGAGACTGTCGAACTCCATCCCGTTTTCGTCCCGGGTGTAGGACTCCTGGTTCTCGACATGGAAATAGTAGCGCGACATGCGGGGGAGTGTCGCCCTTTCCCACGCGCGCTGCATTATCCTGCGTTAGTCGCCCGAAACGCGTAACGGACCGAGGTCCCCCATCCCGACCGTACCGCTCGCCATAGCGAGCATCGCGTCGAGGCTCTTCTTCGCCCGAAGTCGCAGATCTTCCTCGATTTCGATCCGCGGGCTGAGATCGCGCAAGGCCACGTAGAGCTTTTCCATCGTGTTGAGCGCCATGTACGGACAGATGTTGCAGTTGCAATTTCCGTCCGCGCCGGGAGCCCCGATGAAGGTCTTGTGCGGCGCGGCTTTCTCCATTTGATGGATGATGTGCGGCTCGGTCGCGACGATCAGCGTGTCGCCCGGCATCGAGTCGGCGAATGCGAGGATCGCGCTGGTGGACCCGACGTAATCCGCGTGATCCAGAATATAGGGTGGGCATTCGGGATGTGCCGCGATCGGCGCGCCGGGATGCCGGAGCTGGAGCTTGAGCAGTTCGGTTTCGCTGAAGGCCTCGTGCACGATGCACACGCCCGGCCACAGCAGCATCTCGCGTCCGGTCTTGCGCGCGAGATAGCCCCCCAGATTCTTGTCCGGACCGAAGATGATCTTCTGATCGAGCGGGATCTGGCTGAGGATCTTCTCGGCGGAGGACGAGGTGACGATAACGTCGCTGAGTGCCTTCACCTCGGTCGAGCAATTGATGTACGTCAGCGCGATGTGATCGGGATGCGCAGCGCGGAACGCGGCGAACTGGTCGGGTGGGCAGCTATCCTCGAGGCTGCATCCGGCGTCGAGATCGGGCAGAACGACGATCTTGTCGGGGCTCAGGATCTTGGCGGTCTCCGCCATGAAGCGCACGCCGCAGAACGCGATGACGTCGGCGTCGGTCGCGGCCGCCTTCTTCGACAGGTCGAGGCTGTCGCCGACGAAATCGGCGAGGTCCTGGATCTCGGGCTTCTGATAATAATGCGCGAGGATTACCGCGTTGCGGTCCTTGCGCAAACGGTCGATCTCCGCCCGCAGGTCGAGCCCCGTCAGCGTTCCGCCGATACCACCGCGTGCGTCCATCACCATCCTCCCGCCTTGTCTGCGGCCCACATGGCCCCAGCGGCGACGGTGATCAACCCATCAACGCTCTTGTCAGCGCCAGGACCGGCGGCGAGAAGGCGAGCGGGCGCATCAGCGCCGTGTCGAGCGTGATCGCGCCGAAGCCCCAGAAATAGGCGGGATGAATCCTGCCGCGCGTCATCACGTCGAACGTCATCGCGATGCCGACATAGACCGCCATGACCAGCCAGATCGACCACAGGATCCACGTCCCCATCAGCGGCAGCGGGAGTAACCGCCCTACCCCGGGCGTCATCACCAGGATCGCGGCGCACAGCATCAGCCGCCGGTGCCAGTCGGTCCGGGCGCGGAGCGCCACGCCGGCGAGGGTCAGCCCGGCGAACACCAGGACGGTGAGATAATCCATCACCAAAAAGACATTGGGTTCGAAGAAGAACGGAATGCGGTGCGCCGCCGCAGCGACCGTCGTCGTCGACAGCCCGACCGCCACCATCCAGCCGAGATACCAACTGGCCACCCAGCCGAGCCGCCGATGCGTTGCCAGCGACCCGTGGAATACCAGATAGTTCTGCATCGCATAAAGCGCGAGCCAGCCGACCGAGGTCATTCCATGGAGATGCACCCACCATGGCGATGCGATGCTCGACCGCCCCATGACGAATTGCAGCACGAACCCCGATACGGTCGTAAGCACGATCGCGATCGCCATCGCGAAAAAGAACGCGCGTTCGCGCTCGATCGGAACCCCGATCTGTGATGCCTGTGTCGCCACCCGCGATTCTCCCCCGAAAATCTCGATACGCAGACGTTATCACATTTTCGGAGGGCAGGCGATATCGATCCCACGTCGGGAAGCGTTTCGCCCCCTGCCTATTGCCGATTGCCGAGGACGTCGGCGATTGACCGGGTCGTGTCCCAGACATCACTGGAATCATGCGCTTCGTCGGCAAAGCGGACCTTCACGGTCGCATCGAGCCCCGCCGCTTTCAAGGGCAAGGCAAAGCTGTGCTCGACCGCGCGGCGAGTCGCATCCCGCGCGAGGGTCATCGGCACCGGCTCGTGCGCCTGCCGAATCAGCTCACGTTGCCCGGCGGCGCGATTCGCCGCCTGGAGCTTCGCATCGGCGTCGCTGATCGCAGAGAGCAGCCCGCCCTCGCCATATTCACGGATTTGCGTCAGGTCGATCTGCGGCGGCGACACCTCGATCGGCGGCAGTACGACACCTAGCGTGCGGGTCTTTGCGTCCCAGGTGACGTCGCGTGCGGTCAGCTTCGCCATGTCGACGCGATAGTCGACGTTGCCGGGCATGATCAGCGTCTTCTTGCTGGTCAGCCCATATTGCGACTGAGTCGAGGTCGACACCGCGACGAACCGCGCGGCGAACGCCGACAACCGGTTCTGCTCGCGCAGCCCCTGCAACGATCCGCTTGCGATCGTCACTGGATCGGGCCCGGCGAGCCGCTTCTCCACCAGCGCGCCGATGCCCCAGAACAGCGCGAGGATGAACAGTGCGATCAGCGCGAGCGCGCCTGCGAACTTGCCGAGGAACGTCATGCCGCAGCCATCCACGCATCGCCGTCTTCGCGCACCAGCCCGCGCTGCGCCAGGTCGATCAGATGCGCGAGCACCGAGCGTTCCGCCGCCGGGAACAGGCGCGGATCGATCCCGACATACATGCGCGAGACCATCGCCGGGACGCTCGCGGGCGCGGCGCGGAGCAACCGCAGGATCTGCCCCTCGCGCTGCTTGCGATGCCCGAGCATCCCGCGCACCAGCCGCTGCGGGTTCTCGACCGGGTCGCCATGCCCTGGGTAATAAATGCGGTCGTCACGCCCCATCAGTTTCTCGAGGCTCGTCATATAGGCCGCCATGTCGCCATCGGGGGGTGAGACGATGCTGGTCGACCAGCCCATCACATGATCGCCCGAGAACAGTGCCTTGCTCTCGGGAAGCGCGAAGGCGAGATGGTTGGAGGTGTGCCCCGGCGTCGCGATCGCGGTGAGCGTCCACCCCTCCCCGCCGACACTGTCGCCCTCGCGCAGCACCCGGTCTGGCGCATAATCCGCGTCGAAGGACGCATCCGCGCGCGGCCCGAGATCGTCGAGCGCGAGCGGCACGCAACCGACGATCGGCGCGCCGGTGATCGCGGCGAGCGGGCGTGTTCCCGGGCTGTGGTCGCGGTGGGTATGCGTCACGACGATCGCGGTGACGGGGCGCCCCGCGATCGCCGCGACCAGCGCGTCGATATGCGCCGGCGTGTCCGGCCCCGGATCGATCACTGCGAGGTCGCGCGTGCCGACCAGATGCACTTGCGTACCGGTATGGGTGAAGGGCGAGGGATTGGGTGCGAGCACCCGGGCGACGAGGCGTTCGCGCTGCTCGGGCACGCCGGTCTGTTGCTCGGTCATGCCCCCGAGATGGCGGCTTGCCGCGCGCGACGCAACCCTTGGCAGGGGTCCGTCGCGCGCAGCTTCAGCGAACCCGCGCCAGATTCGCCTGGAGGTCCGCGATCGCCGAGTCCATGCCCTGCAGCGCGTGAGTCCGCGCGTCCGACGGCATATCGCGGTTGAGCGTCATCCGCGCGCGCGCAGTGCGAAGGTTCGTCAGCGCGTGGAGATAGGCGTTGCGCTCGGTATCCCGGCCGTTCGCGGCAAGCTGTGCCCCCCGCGCCGCCGCTGCCGCGCCGCGTGCCTGCGCGGCCGCGATCCGGTCCTCGCAGATCACGATCCGGCGACGCCCGTCATGCCGATCCTCGATCGTCAGGCGCTTGCCGTCACCCCGGTTGCCGCACTTGCGCGAGCGCACGTCGGGCACCGCGGGCGGGCGCGAAACCGAAGCGACCGCCCCGTCTTCCCCCACGACCGTCACCGCACCATTCTTGCCGAGCTTGACGTAACGGCCATGCCGGACGACCCGCCTGCCGTCGGTCGTGGTGCTGACGACCCAGGTTCCGTCGGCACCGGGCGATGTCTCCGGACGTTCGGCCAGTTCGGGCGCTTCCGGCGCGACCGGGGGTTCCGGCGCGGTCGGTGCGACGGGCGCGACGGGTGCTACAGGCGGAACGGGCGCGACGGGCGGAACGGGCGCGACGGGGGCGACCGCTGCCGAGGTCCGCGTGTTGCGCTCGTGATACGGTTCCGCACCCTCCTCCACCGTGCCGGACGTCGCAGTTGCGACCGGGGCGACGGTTGCGTCGTCTTCGGCGGGCGCCGGCGGTGGAACGAGCGCGGCGATATCGACGCCGGTCGCTTTTGCTACGCCCGACCGGACCTTCTCCGCCGCCGCGCTTCCCGACGCGGTCAGCCCGAGCCCGCCCAGCGTCAGCGCCGCGATCACGAGGCCGCCGCTCGCCAGCCGCAGTTTCGAGATGCGCTGCGTCGTCAGGACGCGCAGCCGCCCCTTGAGATCGTCGATCGTGTTGAGATGGCACGTCGCCGCCACCGAACCGTACAGCGCGGGATGCGCCGCCTTGACGATCGCGCAGGCATAGGTGTGCCGCCGCATCGGGTTCATGCCCGCCAGCACGCGCGCATCGTTGGCGATTTCCTGGTCGGCGCGGAAGGCACGGAAGGCGCGCCACGCGATCGGGTTGAACCAGTGCAGCGCGAGCACGGCGAGCGCGATCCAGTTCGCGATCAGATCGCCGCGTTCATGGTGCCCCATCTCATGCGCAAGCGCGAGGTCGCGTTCCTCCGGCTCGTACCGCTCGGCGAAATCGGGCGGGAAGGCGACATAGCGGCGCACGATCCCGAACGCGAGCGGGCCACTCGCCGCATCGCTCTCGATCACGCTGACGCCATCGAGTTCGACCCGCTGTCCAACGCTCGCGAGCATCCGCGCGCAGAACCGCCGATGCGCGACTGCGTGCCAGACGAAGAACGCGCCCGCCCCGACCAGCCAGAGCAAACCGATGACCGGGACGACCCACGTCCATCCCGCCACCGGATCCGCCTCAAGCGCGGGCGCGGCCAGCAGCACCGTCGCCGGTTCGGCCGCGCGCAATACCGGGTCGACCGCCGCCGCATGGAACGACGCCACCGTCGCGTCGCGCCACGGCGCGGAGAGCGGTGGCAGCGCGAGGCGCAACACCGGCAGCGCCCACAAGGCATAAGCGACATGCGCCCCGAACGCGCGCCGCACGGGGCCGCGCAACAGCAGCACCAGCACCATCAGCAGGCTCGATGCGACCAGCGCCTCGATTGCCCAGCTTGCTCCGACCGGCCCGATCATCCCTTCAGCCCCTTCAGCAATGCCTCGATTTCCGAAATGTCTTGTGCGGTCAGTTCGTCGCGTTCGGCAAGATGCGCGACCAGCGGTGTCAGCTTGCCCCCGAACAGCCGGTCGATCAGGCGCTTCGATTCGCCTGCGACATAATCTGTACGCTCGACCAGTGGCCGGTACAAATACCGACGCCCATCGGCTTCGTGCGCGATGATGTTCTTGGCGAGGAGACGACCCAGTAACGTCTTGACGGTATTGGCCGTCCAGTCTCGCGTCGCCGGAATTCGCTCGGCCACGTCTTGCGCGGTCAGGGGGCTTTCATCCCACAGCACCTCCATAACCGCGTGTTCGGCATCACTGATCTTGTCGGCCATTCGAGTCGCCTCCGTACTGACTACGTGCGTAATCATACCGTTTACGTCTGTAGTCAAGAGCGGCCTTGCCGGGTTGCAGACGCTCGGTAAACTCTGCCGAAAAAGGAGAGGACTGGTGACATTGATCCCCGTCGCGCAAGGCCTGCGCTTCCCCGAAGGACCGGTCGCGCTGCCCGACGGCAGCGTGGTGCTGGTCGAGATCGCAGCCGGGCGGATCAGCCGGGTGGCCCCCGATGGTACGGTCTCGATCGTCGCCGAACCTGGCGGGGGTCCGAACGGCCTCGCGCTCGGGCCCGACGGCAAGCTGTATTGCTGCAACAACGGCGGGTTCGAGTATCTGGAACACCCCAGCGGGTTGCTGATTCCACACGGCCAGGCGCGCGATTATTCGGGAGGCAGGATCGAGCGGATCGACCTCGTGACCGGCGCGGTCGAGACGGTGTACCGCGACGGCGATTTCGGCTGCGCGTTGCGCGGGCCGAACGATATCGTGTTCGACACCCATGGCGGCTTCTGGTTCACCGACCACGGCAAGACCCGCGAGCGCGAACGCGACGTCACGGGGATCTTCTACGCCAAGGCCGACGGCAGCCATCTCGAGGAGGTCATCTTCCCGAGCGAGAACCCGAACGGCATCGGTCTCTCGCCCGATGGCAAGCGGCTGTATGCCGCGGAGACCTATACCTGCCGGCTGATGGCCTTCGATATCACCGCGCCGGGCAAGGTCGACCAGACGGCGGGGCTCGGCGGCGCAGGCATCCCGCTGTATCGCCCGGCGGGGTACAAGTTCTTCGATTCACTCGGGGTCGAGGAAGGCGGCAACATCTGCGTCGCGACGATCGGCGAGAGCGGCATATCGGTCATTTCGCCCGCCGGCGACCTGGTCGAGTTCGTCCCCACGCCCGATCCGTTCACAACCAACATCTGCTGGGGCGGCGCGGACCGGCGGACCGCGTACATCACCTTGTCGGGCACCGGGCAGCTCGTCCGAATGGACTGGCCGCGCGCCGGGCTCGCGCTGGCGTATTGAGACCGGTCCGGCTAGGGCAAAGCGATGATAAGACATGGTGAAAAACATCTCGTCCAGCGGATCGGCTGGCTCCGCGCGGCGGTCCTCGGGGCGAACGACGGAATCCTCTCGACCGCGAGCCTGATCGTGGGGGTCGCGGCGGCGTCGCGCGCCCCGTCCGAGATCGTGCTGACCGGGATCGCCGGGCTCGTCGCCGGCGCAATGTCGATGGCCGCGGGCGAATATGTCTCGGTCAGCTCGCAGGCCGATACCGAAGCCGCCGACCGCGCGCGCGAGGCCGCGGAACTCGAAGAGGACCCCAAGGCCGAGACGCACGAGCTCGCCGCGATCTATCGGCACCGCGGGCTGGACTCCGCGCTCGCGCTTCAGGTCGCGCAGCAGCTGATGGCCCACGACGCGCTCGGCGCGCACATGCGCGACGAACTCGGGATTCACGAGGCGCTCGAAGCCCGCCCGGTCCAGGCCGCGCTTGCGTCGGCGGCGAGTTTTTCGGTGGGTGCGATCTTCCCGGTGATGATGGCGGTGCTGTTCCGCGGCACCGCGCTGATCGAGGCGGTGGTCATCGCGACACTCGTGTTGCTCGCGGCGCTCGGCGCGACCGGGGCGAAGATCGGCGGCGCGTCCTTGTGGCGCGGCGCGGTGCGGGTGCTGTTCTGGGGGGCGCTGGCGATGGCGGTGACGGCAGGAATCGGGCATTTGTTCGGCGCGCAGGTCTGACCGTGGCGGCGGCTTGACCCGCCGCCCTCCCCCGCCCTAATCGGGCGGCAACATCCGAAAGGACCAGCCAATGCGTAAGATCTACCCCGACGCCGCCGCCGCCCTGGAGGGCGTGCTTTTCGACGGTATGACGATCTGCGCGGGCGGGTTCGGGCTGGCCGGCGTTCCCGAACGGCTGATCGCCGCGATCCTCGCCGCGGGCACCACGGATCTGACGATCGCGAGCAACAATGCCGGGATCGACGGCGAAGGCCTCGGCAAGCTGTTGCGCAGTCGCCAGATCAAGAAGATGATCTCGAGCTATGTCGGCGAGAACAAGGAATTCGAGCGGCAATATCTGGCAGGCGAGCTCGAGGTCGAATTCTGCCCGCAGGGCACGCTCGCCGAGCGCTGCCGCGCGGGCGGCGCTGGCATTCCCGGCTTCTATACCAAGACCGGGGTCGGCACGCTGGTCGCCGAGGGCAAGGAAGTGAAGACCTTCGACGGCGAGGAGTTCATCCTCGAACGCGGCATCCGCGCCGATCTCGCGATCATCAAGGGCTGGAAGGCGGACGAAAGCGGCAACCTCATCTTCCGCAAGACCGCACGCAACTTCAACCAGCCGATGGCGACCGCCGGGAAGATCTGCGTCGCCGAGGTCGAGGAGATCGTCCCGGTCGGGTCGCTCGATCCGGACTGCATCCATCTGCCGGGCATTTACGTCCAGCGGCTGATTCTCGGCGCTCCCTACGAGAAGAAGATCGAGTTCCGCACGGTCCGCGAGGCGGCGTGATCTTCGGAGACGGAACAAGCCCCTCCCCTTTAGGGGAGGGGTTGGGGTGGGGCAGTCCAGCAGAGCCGGGCTCTCGGCGAGGCACTTCCCCACCCCCAATCCAGTGTCGGGTGAAGGATGCCCCTCACCCTTCAGGCCATGCCGGGGGCATGGCCGACCCGACACTCCTGAAGGGGAGGGGCTTTCTGGTTTTGGCGCTGGCGCTCTCCGCCTGCACCACGACGCAGGCGGTTCCGCTCGCCAGCACCCCCGCCGTCCCGCCCGGAATGCAATATCTGTACGGATCCGGCGAAGCGGCGGCGCAGGCGCTGCAGACATGGCGGCAGCTGACCGGCTTCGTCGCGCAAAAAGTCGCGGCATCGCCAGCCGAATCCGTGATCCTCGCCGAAGGCGCGTCGCTCGCCGCGCCGCGCTGGGTGCCGTGCGGGACGAAACCAAAAGCGGTCGTGTTCGACGTGGACGAAACCGTGCTGCTCAACCTTGGATTCGAAGCAAACGACGCAGCGCATCCCGCGCCCTATGACCAGAAAGTCTGGAACGCCTGGGAGCGCGGCGACCTCGACAAGGTCGCGCCACAGCCCGGCGCGGTTGTAGCCCTGGCGGAGCTTCGCCGCATGGGCGTGACGGTCATCTTCAACACCAACCGCTCCGCCGCCAATGCCGCCGTCACCCGCGCCACCATCGAAGCCGCTGGCCTCGGCCCCGCGGTCCATGGCGAGACGCTCTACCTGTCCGGCGACGACGCGATGGGAAGCCGCAAGGACGGGCGCCGCGCGATGATCGCCGCGAAGTTCTGCGTCGTCGCAATGGGTGGCGACCAGCTCGGCGATTTCAGCGACCTGTTCAACGCCGGGCTCGCCCCCGCGCCCCGCCGTGCGACGGTACTGTCGGGTCCGATCGCCGCGCACTTCGGCGCGGGCTGGTTTGTATTGCCCAACCCCGTCTATGGCACCGCGCTCAAGGGCGGGCTCGACGATATCTTCCCGCAAGACAAACGCTGGGCACCGCCCGCAGGAGACAAGTGATGGTCTGGACTCGCGACCAAATGGCAGCCCGCGCCGCGCGCGAGTTGCAGGACGGCTTCTACGTCAACCTCGGTATCGGCATCCCGACGCTCGTCGCCAATCACATCCCGGCGGGCGTCGAAGTGACGCTCCAGTCCGAGAACGGAATGTTGGGGATCGGCCCCTTCCCGCTTGCGGGTGAAGAAGATGCGGACCTGATCAACGCGGGCAAGCAGACGATCAGCGAACTGCCGCAATCCTCCTATTTCAGCTCATCCGACAGTTTCGCGATGATCCGCGGCGGGCATATCGACCTGACCGTGCTGGGCGCGATGGAAGTCGCCGAGAATGGCGACATCGCCAACTGGATGATCCCGGGCAAGATGATCAAGGGCATGGGCGGCGCGATGGATCTGGTCGCTGGCGTCAAGAAGATCATCGTCGTGATGGAGCATACCTCCAAGAACGGCGACCCCAAGTTCATCCCCGCATGCACGCTGCCGCTGACCGGCAAGAACGTCGTCGACATGATCGTCACTGATCTCGCGGTGTTCCAGCGACCCGATCACCAGTCGCCGTTCAGGCTCGTCGAGATGGCCCCCGGCGTGACCGCGGACGAGATTGCCGCCAAGACCACGGCAAAGTATGTAATGTGAGGCGCTGGCTGCTCGGCACCGCGCTGGCGTTCGGGCTTCTGGTGGCTTTGATTGCCGTGTTCGTGTCGCCCCCCGGCATCCTGAGCCTCATCGATGCGCTCGCGGGCGGCGGGATCGGGGTCGAGCGGCCGGGTAATGCGATTGCGTTCGGAAGCCACGGCCAGACGCTCGACGTCTGGCGGCCCGCCGATGCCGGTGACGCCAAACGCCCGGTTGTCATCTTCTGGTATGGCGGCGGCTGGGTGAAGGGCGATCGCGCGGCCTACGCTTTCGCCGCGCGCGCGTTTGCCAGGGCGGGGTTCGTCGTCGTGGTTCCCGATTATCGCAAGGTCCCCGCGATCCGCTTCCCGGCAATGCTGCAGGACGGCGCGAAGGCGGTCCGCTGGACCCGCGATCACGTCGCCGCGTTTGGCGGCGATCCCGCGCGGATCGCGCTGTCGGGGCATTCGGCGGGCGCCTATACGGTCGCCATGCTCGCGCTCGACCGCCGCTGGCTGCAGGCGGAAGGGGTCGATCCGCGGATCGTTCGCGCGGCGGTCCCCTTATGCGGTCCGTATGACTTCTACCCCTGGACCTCGAGTCGCGCGCGTGAGGCGTTCAAGGGCGTTGCCGATCCACGGATGACGCAGCCGATCACCTTCGCGCGCGGCGATGCCCCGCCGATGTTGCTCATCACGGGCACCGCGGACACCACCGTCCGCCCGCGCAATGCGCTTCGGCTCGCCGCCGCGCTGCATGCCCACGGTGCCGTGGTGACGGTGAAAAACTATCCCGGCCAGACACATGAAGCGATCGTCATGGCGCTCTCCCGCCCGTTCCGCGCGCGCTCCAGCGTGCTCGCCGACAGCGTGGCGTTCCTCGACACGGCACTCGGAGACCGCTGACCTTAGAACCCCCCGGCGCGCTCGCGCCTTTGGCCGTTTTCTGCTTAGGAAACCGTGACGGCGCTTGGGCGCGATGCGGCTGGGGGGCTTCATGATCTGGGTAAAACGCACGTCGGTTGCGCTGGTCGGAATGATCACGTTCGCGCTCGTCCTGCTGTACGCCGGGTCGGAATGGGTGCTGCGGCAAACCCATGCGACGCTGATCGAGCCGATCGTCGCGGACCGGTCATCCGCGGGATTGGTGGAGGGCGGTCGACTGGCGCGGATCGTGGGATGCCGGGGGTGCCATTCGCAGGATGGGACGGGTCGCGTGCTCGCCGAGGATGTCATGATCGGCAGGATCGCCGCGCCCGCGATCGCGCGCCGCGCGGCGGTCTATTCCGATGCAGAGCTGGTGCGGCTGATCCGCCACGGCGTCAAACGCGATGGCACCGCACTGCATGTCATGCCGACCCAGGCGCTGATGCATCTTGCGGACGGCGACGTCGCGCGGATCATCGGCTGGGTCCGCACGCTGCGACCAACCCCGCACGACGTTCCCGGCACCGTCTCCTATGGCCCGCTCGGCCGGTTTCTGATCCTGACCGGGGCACTTGACAGCAAGTTCAGGCCGATCGACCATGCTCCGCCCCTCCGTCCGACCGAGACCGGTCGGTATTTCGCGCATGTATCCTGTCTCGCATGCCATGACCTCCATCAGGCCAAGCCCGAAGAAGGTGCGCCCGCGACGATCATTCCTGCCCTCGCGCAAGTTGGCGCGGCCTACGAGCCAAAGGCTTTTCACACCTTGCTGCGAACAGGCGTCGGTATGACCCCGCGCGATCTCGGACTGATGAGCCGTGTCGCGAGGGGTGATCTCAAGATGCTGACCGAGGACGAGATCGCGGCGATTCAAGCGTATCTGGTGCGCGAACAGAACCACCCCTCCGCGCAATAAAGCGACGTTTGGAATTGCGTTCGCGCAGTTTTCCGCTAGAGCGCGGCGGATGGCAAGCCGTCCCTTAACCCTGTACGAGAAGATCTGGGCCGACCACGTCGTCGAGCGACGCGACGATGGCACCTGCCTGATCTATATCGACCGCCACCTTGTTCACGAAGTGACCAGCCCGCAAGCGTTCGCCGGGCTCCGCGCCAATGGCCGCACCGTCCGTCGGCCCGATCTGACGCTCGCGGTCCCCGATCACAACCTTCCCACCACCGCGCGACGCGATGCGCAGGGTGTCCGCCTGCCGATCACCGATCCCGAAAGCGCAGCGCAGCTCGACGCGCTCGAGCGCAACACGCGCGACTTCGGGATCGATTATATCGATGCGGTCGCGGCGGCGCAGGGGATCGTCCATGTCGTCGGGCCCGAACAGGGCTTCACCCTCCCCGGCACGACCCTGGTCTGCGGCGACAGCCACACCTCCGCGCATGGCGCACTGGGGGCGCTCGCATTCGGGATCGGGACGAGTGAGGTCGAGCATGTGCTCGCGACCCAGACCTTGCTGCTCGGCCAGTCCAAGACGATGGAAATCCGCGTCGACGGGACGTTGGGCTTCGGGATCACGCCCAAGGACGTGATCCTAGCGATCATCGGAAAGATCGGGGCTGCGGGCGGGACCGGGCATGTGCTCGAATATACCGGCTCGGTCATCCGCAGAATGTCGATCGAGGGGCGGCTGACGGTCGCCAACATGTCGATCGAGGCCGGCGCGCGTTCCGGACTGGTCGCGCCGGACGAGACGACCTTCGCCTATCTCAAGGGCAAGCCGATGGCACCCAAGGGCGATGCCTGGGACCGGGCGGTTGCCTATTGGCGGACGCTGCCGAGCGACCCCGGCGCGCGCTACGACCGTGTCGTCACGCTCGACGCGACCGACATCGCGCCGCTGCTGACCTGGGGCACCAGCCCCGAGGATGTCGTCGCGATCACGGGCCACGTCCCCGACCCCGACAGCTTCGCCGACCCGGCAAAGCGCGACGCCGCGCGGAAATCGCTGGACTATATGGGGCTGACCGCGGGCACCGCGATGCAGGACGTCGGGATCGACTATGTCTTCATCGGCAGTTGCACCAACAGCCGGATCGAGGACCTGCGCGCCGCCGCATCGGTCGCGAACGGTCGGCGCGTCGCCGATGGCGTCCATGCGCTGGTCGTGCCTGGATCGGGGCTGGTCAAGCGACAGGCCGAGGCCGAGGGCCTCGACCGCATCTTCGTCGAGGCCGGTTTCGACTGGCGCGAGCCGGGCTGCTCGATGTGCCTGGCAATGAACCCCGATAAAGTACCGCCCGGTCTCCGCTGTGCTTCCACATCGAATCGGAATTTCGTAGGACGACAAGGCCCGGGTGCGCGCACGCACCTGGTCTCGCCCGCAATGGCGGCGGCTGCCGCCGTCACCGGGCGCCTGAGTGACGTGCGTGACCTCGTAACACTGTCCGGGGGGGACGATCGATGAAGCGTGTTCTGGTTCTGCTGGTAATGGGAACCCTGTTGAGCGGGATCGCGGCCTATGCCGCGACCGCGCGTACCGCCGCCAACGATGCGATCACCGCCACGCCGCGCTGATCCCGCCTGAACTGGACCCCATGATGCAGCCTGTTACCCAAGTTTCCGGCACCGCTTACCCATGGGGCCAGAAGAACGTCGATACCGACGTCATCATCCCCGCGCACTGGCTCAAGACCGTGACGCGCGACGGCCTCGGCAAGGGCGCGTTCGAGACCGTGCGCGCCAAGCCCGGCAACATCTTCGACGATCCACGTTACAGTGGCGCGCCGATCCTGATCGCGGGCGACAATTTCGGCTGCGGGTCGAGCCGCGAGCATGCCGCCTGGGCGCTTGCCGACATGGGGATCACTGCGGTGATCGCGCCGAGCTTTTCGGACATCTTTTCGGGCAATGCCTTCAAGAACGGCATCGTCACGGTCGTGCTGCCGCAGGCGCAGATCGATCGCCTGCTCGAGGTCGCGCAGGACCAGCCGGTCACGGTCGATCTCGAGACGATGACCGTCACCACCCCGTTCCAGGACCGCTTCGCCTTCGACCTCGACGCCTTCCGTCGCCAGTGTTTGATGGAAGGGCTGGACGAGATCGGCCTGACACTGGCAAGAGATACCGCGATTTCGAAATACGAAGCCGGGGTAAGCGAACACCGGCCGTGGATGAGCGGAGAACGGGCGGATGCGAGCACTCTTGTCGAAAGCGCCGGGCGGACCTGAAACGCTAACGCTCGATACGCTGCCGGATCCGGTGGCGGCACCGGGGCAGGTCGTGGTCGCGGTGAAGGCGTGCTCGATCAATTATCCCGACGTCCTGATCATCGAGGACAAATATCAGTTCAAGCCGCCGCGCCCGTTCGCGCCGGGGAGCGAGATCTCGGGCGTCGTCGAAAGCGTCGGAGACGGCGTCACCGACTGGAAACCCGGCGACCGCGTGATCGCGACGACCGGATCGGGCGGGCTGGTGGAGAAGATCGCCCTCCCCGCCACCAGCCTGTTCGCGCTGCCTGAAGGGCGCAGCTTCGCCGAGGGCGCGTCGCTGCTGCTGACCTATGGCACGACGATCCACGCGCTGCTCGACCGCGGGCATCTGGCCGAGGGGCAATGCCTGCTCGTGCTCGGCGCGGCGGGCGGGGTCGGGCTCGCGGCGATCGAACTCGGCAAGGCGTTTGGCGCGCGCGTGGTCGCCGCCGTCTCGTCCGAGGAAAAGGCGCAGGCCGCGTGCGATGCCGGTGCCGACGCGACGATCGTCTACGCGCGCGCACCGTTCGACAAGGATCAATCCAAAGCACTCGCCGAGCAGTTCAAGGCGGCGGGCGGCAAGAGTGGCTATGACGTGATCTACGATCCGGTGGGTGGCGATTACGCCGAGCCGGCGCTGCGCTCGATCGGCTGGGAGGGGCGCTATCTCGTCGTCGGCTTCCCGGCGGGGATCCCACGGCTTCCGCTCAACCTGACGTTGCTCAAGAGTTGCGACGTCTGCGGCGTGTTCTGGGGCGCGTTCGCCGCGCGCGATCCGGAGGCAAACCAGGCGCATATCGATCGATTGTTCCGGCTTTGGGCGGGCGGCCAGATCAGCCCGCGCGTCACCGAAACCTTCGCGTTCGAGGATGGCGGCAAGGCGATCGCCAAGATGGCGGCACGCGGCGCGATCGGGAAGCTGGTGGTGACGGTCGCGGCGTGAGCGCCATAGGAGTTGCCGGATAGCGGGCATCGCCCCGGCCGCGTGCCGGGGTGATGCGGTCGGTCAGTCACGTACCGCTTTCGGCCGGGGCGCATATCCAAACCGGACATAGCCGGCGAACCCCAGCATCGCTGCCGCCATCACCCCGACCCATAATGGCCCGATCGTTTCCCACAGCAGATACACGTTCAACCCTGCGATCACGCTGCAGATCGCAAAACCGAGCAGTTTTACCCACAAGGGGTTCGCATATTCCCCCATCCGCGCCCGGTTGCTCGTCACCATCATCAGCGGGAAGATCGCGAACGGCAGCTGCATCGACAGCACGACCTGGCTGACCACGAGCAATTCGACCGTATCCTTCCCCCCGGTCGCCGAAATGACGATCAGCGCGGGGATGATCGCAAGCCCGCGCGTCACCATTCGCCGCAGCCAGGGCCGGACGCGGATCCGCAGGAACCCCTCCATCACGATCTGCCCGGCAAGCGTCCCCGTGATCGTGCTGGACTGCCCCGAGGCGAGCAGCGCGAGCGCAAACGCCGTCGCCGCCACCCCGCCCAGCGCGGGGCGCAGCAACTGGTGAGCGTCCTGCAGCTCGGTGACGACCATGCCGTTGCGCCAGAACACCGCCGCCGCGAGCACCAGGATCGCCGCATTGACGAAGAACGCCATGCCGAGCGCGACGACGGTATCGATCGTGTTGAAGGTGAGTGCCGCCTTGATGTCGCGTTTGCCGCTGCCGAACGCCCTGGTCTGCACGATCGAGGAGTGGAGATAGAGATTGTGCGGCATCACCGTCGCGCCGAGGATCCCGAGCGCGATCAGCAGGGCGGCGGTGTTGGGAATGTCCGGCGTCACCGCGCCGAGCGCGACCGCGCTCCAGTCGGGCTTCGCCAGCACGATCGTATAGGCAAAACACAACCCGATCGTCGCGACCAGCGCGATCACCACCGCCTCGATCTTGCGGAACCCGCGGTTGATCAGCAGCAGCAGCAGCAACACGTCGAGCCCGGTGATCACCACGCCCCACACCAGCGGCAGGCCGAGCAACAGGTTGAGCGCGACCGCCGAACCAACGACTTCGGCAAGGTCGCACGCAATGATCGCGATTTCGCACAGCAGCCAGAGCGCGACAGAGGCGGGTTTGGAATAATAGTCCCGGCACGATTGCGCGAGATCGCGTCCCGTGACGATCCCGAGCCGCGCGCACAGCACCTGCAGGAAGATCGCCATCAGGTTCGACGCGAGGATGACCCACAGCAGCGTGTAGCCGAACTGGCTCCCGCCCGCGAGATCGGTCCCCCAATTGCCCGGGTCCATATACCCGACCGAAACGAGGAACCCGGGCCCCGCGAACCCGAGCCACTGCCGCCAGTTCGAGCGTCGCGGATCGCCGCTTTCCCAGACTTTGACGCTGCGATGCGCCTCCGGCAGCGATCGCGCGAGGTCGGGAGGATCCGCCGGGGCCATCGTGCGCTCGAACAGCGCGCGCTTTTTCTGTGACGAAGCCATGAAGGTGATGCCCTACCCGAAGTCCCGCGATTTGCCGACGCGGAATCGAGAGTCGAACGGTTGCGACAGCGATGCGTTGCACCATCCCCCCGCTGTCCCTATCTCCGGTGCATCCTTTCCTACCGTTATCCGGGGACCAACGGCACATGACCAGCTTCGACGATCGCGAACGCGCCTTTGAAACCAAATATGCGCGCGACGAGGAAATGGCGTTCCGCATCGTCGCCCGGCGCAACCGCCTGCTCGGCCATTGGGCGGCGACGGAGATGCGTCTGACCAAGGAAGAGGCGGATGCCTATGCGACTGCCGTGGTCCAGGCCGACTTCGAGGAAGCCGGCGACGAGGACGTGATCCGCAAGCTGGTCAGCGATCTCACCGCCGCAAACGTCGCGATCGACGAGCCGACGATCCGTCGCACCATCGAGGAAAAGACGGTCGAGGCGCGCCGCCAGTTGATGGGCAGCGAATAATGCCCATGTCTGCGGCCGAGATCGAGGCGTTGATCGTCGCGGGCATTCCCGATGCCCATGTCGAGATGACCGATCTGGCGGGGGACGGCGACCATTGGGCCGCGCGGGTCACCGCCGAGAGTTTCCGCGGGCAACCGCGGTTGAAGCAACAGCGTGCCGTTTATGCCGCGCTGGGCGACCGGATGGGCGGCGTACTCCACGCGCTGCAACTCACCACCGCCGTCCCTGTTCAGGAGTGATGACTATGACCGACGAATCCCAGACCCGTATCGCCGACCTCGTCGGCAAGTCCGACGTCGTGCTGTTCATGAAGGGCAGCCCGCTATTCCCGCAGTGCGGCTTTTCGAGCCGTGCGATTGCGATTCTCAACCACATCGGCGTGGAATTCGACAGCGTCGACGTGCTTCAGGACCAGGGTATCCGCCAGGGAATCAAGACCTTTTCGGACTGGCCGACGATCCCGCAGCTGTATGTGAAGGGCGAATTCGTCGGTGGCTCGGACATCATGATGGAAATGTACGAGAGCGGCGAGCTTGCCACGCTGCTCGAGGAACAGGGCGTCGCGAAGGCGAACTGACGGCCGGGTTGGGCGGGTCGCGCTGGAGTAGCGCTGACCCGCCCTGCTGAAGCGTAACCGCTCGGCATATCGATCTAGTAGCATGCGGCGTGCCAGAACGCCACAAGCGCGGTTTTGCAGAGTTCGCGGTGGTTAACGGTACAGCGTCCACCCTGACGAGTGTAAAGTTTTCCGACATTTTATCGCGGTTTCCTTGCCCCGCATCCCTCGCTAGAACCCGGGCATGACGACCCAATCCCCCCGCACCGGCGGCCAGATCCTTGTCGACAACCTGCTGGCGCAGGGATGCGACCGCATCTTTACGGTGCCGGGCGAGAGCTTCCTCGCGGTGCTCGACGCGCTGCATGACACGCCCGAAATCGATCTCGTCGTCTGCCGACAGGAAGGCGGCGTCGGCTTCATGGCGTGCGCCGATGGCGCGCTGACCGGGCGGCCCGGCGTTGCCTTCGTCACGCGCGGTCCCGGTGCCACCAACGCATCGATCGGCGTTCATGTCGCGATGCAGGATTCGCAGCCGATGGTCCTGTTCATCGGCGATGTCGATCGCGGCACGCGCGATCGCGAGGCGTTCCAGGAAATCGATTTCCCGGCAATGTTCGGCCCGATCGCGAAATGGGCGGCGAAGATCGACGATGCGCGTCGCATTCCCGAATATGTCGCTCGTGCGTGGAGCGTTGCGATGTCGGGCCGGCCCGGCCCGGTCGTCCTAGCCTTGCCCGAGGACATGCTGCTCGACCGGGTCGACGCGGTCGACCGGCCGCGCGTCGAACCTGCGGTGCAGGCGTGCGATCCGTTCCAGCTCCACGCCCTCGCCGAACTGCTCGAGGCAGCGGAAAACCCGCTCGCGATCATCGGTGGCGCGGGCTGGCGCACGCGCGCGGCGGAATCGTTTGGGGCATGGGCGGAGCGGTGTGGCCTGCCCGTCGCCGCCGCGTTCCGGCGCCAGGACGCTCTCCCCAACACCAGCCCGGTATGGGCGGGTAACCTCGGCTACGGCCCAAATCCCAAGCTCGTCCAGCGAGTCCGCGAGGCCGATCTGCTGCTGGTGGTCGGTCCCCGGCTTGGCGAGGCGACGACCGACGGCTACACCCTCGTCACCCCCGATCATCCGGGCCAGCGGCTGGTCCACGTCCATCCCGATCCCGCCGAACTTGGACGGACCTACCGCACCGACCTCGCGATCTGCGCGGACATGGGGTCGTTCGGAGACTCGCTCCATTCGATCGCATGTCGCCCGCGCGATGCGGACGCGGCGCATGCCGCCTACCTCGACTGGTCGACCCCTGCCCCGCGCGCCGGCCTGACGCTCGATCTCGGGCCGTGCGTCGCCGCAATGCGCGATCACCTTCCGGCGGACAGCATCATCTGCAACGGCGCGGGGAATTATTCGGGCTGGTGGCATCGCTACTGGCGCTACGCCGGACCGGGTACGCAACTTGCCCCGACCGCAGGTGCCATGGGCTATGGCGTGCCCGCGGCGACCGCTGCCGCGTTACGCTATCCGGGGCGAACCGTGGTGGCGCTTGCGGGCGACGGGTGTTTCCTGATGAACGGACAGGAGCTCGCGACTGCGGTCGCGCATGGCGCGGACATGCTCGTACTGGTGATCGACAACGGCGGCTACGGCACGATCCGAATGCACCAGGAGCGAGACTATCCGGGGCGGATCAGCGGCACCGTGCTTGGCAATCCCGACTTTGCAGCGCTCGCCAAGGCTTATGGCTGCTGGGCGGAGACCGTCGATGCGACCGAAAGCTTCACCCCGGCGCTGGCGCGCGCGATGGCAGAAGACGGTGTGCGGCTGCTGCACCTCAAGACCGAGATGCGTGCGATCACCGCTGGTGCCATGCTCAAGACATAAAAAAGCCGCTCCGGTTTCCCGGAGCGGCCTCTCTATTATCAGTCAGCGCAGGTCAGATGTCGTCGCCGAGCGCGCCCTTGACCTTGCCGCCGAGCTGCTGGGCCTTGCCCTTGGCTTCCTGGGCGGCGCCGTCAGCCTGCGTCTCGGGATTATTGCTTTCCTGCTTCGCCTTACCAATGGCTTCGTTGACGTTGCCTTTGATCTTGTCGATGAATTCGCCCATGGCTTTTATCCTTTCGGTCCTAAGCGATGTCGCAAGCCGACATCCGCTACTCCCAGGTAATAAACGGCCAATGTCCCAAGCGGTTCCTTTGTACAATGACTGATCGTTCGCGGGATGCCGGCTTCGTCGGCAAGGCCTGGATCGACCGACTTGTCGCCCCCCTGCCCGCCGGTGCCACCGTGCTCGATCTTGGATGTGGCGATGGCCAGCCGATCCCGCGCTACCTGCTCGATCGCGGGTTCGCAGTCACCGGCGTCGACGCCGCGACTTCCATCATCGAACTCCTCAGGACCCGGCTGGCGCGCGGGCGCTGGATCAAGGGAGACATGCGCGTCGTCCAGGTCGAAGGGCCGTTCGACGCCGTGATCGCGTGGAACTCGCTGACGTGGCTCAGCCACGATGACCGCGCGCTGATGGCGCGGCGTGCGGCCGAATGGCTCAAGCCAGAGGGCCGGATGCTGTTCAATGCCCCGGCCGATCAGGATCCCAGCCGCAAGGATTATCGCGATGGTTCGCCATACCGCTTCGACCTTGAGGCGACCGATTATGCCGCCGCGATCGCGGGCAGCGGTCTCCGCCTGATCGCGCATATGGACGTCGATCCTGCGTGCGACGATGCGGGGATATGGCTCGCCGAGAAACTGTAACGCGTCCTACCGCCGGAATAGCGCCGCCAGTTCGGCATGGGTCGACCAGCGGAATTGCCCGACCGGCTGCACCCAGTCGAGCTGGTATCCACCCTTGCTCAGCATCTCCGCATCGCGCGCGAAGCTACTGGGATTGCACGAAACATACGCAATGACCGGGACCGTTGACATCGCCAGTTGCGCAATCTGCTCGCGCGCGCCGGCCCGCGGCGGATCGAGCACGACCGCGGCAAAACGCGAACATTCCGCGCTCGTCAGCGGCCGCCGGAACAGATCGCGGTGTTCCGTGAACAGCGCTCCTCCAGCCCGACTCGCGCCCGCCTGCAGCGCGAGGATCGCGTCGCGCCCGGCCTCGGCGGCGTAGACCTTGCCCGACAGCGCCAGCGCGAACGTCCCGAGACCGGCAAACAGATCGGCGACAGCGCCGCGTGGGGACCCCACTGCCTCCCGGACCGCAGCGATAAGGCTCGCCTCACCCTCACGCGTCGCCTGCAGGAAGGATGCGGGCGGGAACGGCACCGCGACGCCGCCAAGCGTAATCGTCACGCCCTCGGGCTCCCACCGTGTTTCCGGCCCGAGCCCGTCATCCACCGCCAGTCGCGCAATCGCGTGATCGCCGCAGAACTGCGTCAACGCCTCTGCGATGGCGAGCCCCTCCGTCAACGTCCCTTCGATCAGCACGTCGGTGCCTTGGTCGACCTCGGTAAGATGGATTCGGGCCCGACCCTTGAGCGTCCGCGCGAGCAGCTTGCGCAACGGTGCCAGCAGCCCGAACAGGGCGGGCGTCAGGACATGGCATTCCTTGAGATCGACGATCTCATGGCTCCCCGCCGCGCTGAAACCGAGCCGCACCGCGCCGCCTTTCACCTCCGCGTGCAGCGTCGCGCGGCGGCGTGTGCGCGGCGGTGAGAGCAGCGGCGCCCGGATGTCGGTGGTCAAATGCTGCGCCGCCAGCGCCCCCGCGATCCGATCGACCAGAAACGCGGCATAGCTCGCGTCGTCGAGATGCTGGAGCTGGCATCCGCCGCATTCGGGAAAGTGGCGGCACGGCGGAATCTGGTGATGTGGCCCGGGAACGATGACGTCGTCGGCGGTCAGCGTGTCCCCTGGCGCGGCGAAGGCGGCGTGGCGGCCGTTCGCGGTGACGCCATCGCCGCGCGCGGCCACTCTTACGATCGTGTCATTCATACGCCGGCCCTAGCGCCGCTCAGCGCGTGCGCAAGATCATCCGCAAGAAACGCACCGCCCAGCCGCCGTGCGGCCTCGCTGTGGAGCCAAACCCCCGCCGCGACGCGGTCCAGCAACGCGACGCTAGAGGTGGCATGCGCCGCGACGACCGCCGCGATCGCGCCGGTCAGCACGTCCCCGGTTCCGGCGGTCGACAGCCAAGGATCGGCGGGGGGTGTGACGATCCCCGACCTATCCGGGGCCGCCACGATCGTGCTCGATCCCTTGAACACGACAATCGCACCGGCGCGCTGCGCGGCGGATCGCGCACGGTCGATCCGGGGATCGTCGCTCTTGCCGAACAGCGTGTCGAACTCGCCTTCGTGCGGCGTGAGGATCGTCGGCGCGGTGCGCGCGCGCACCGTGGCGAGGCGAGGTTCGTCGAGAAGGTGAAGCGCGTCACCGTCGATGAGCAGCGCGGCGTTGGTTGCAAGCCCGGCATCGAGCCGTTCGCGCCCCGCCGCATCGCGCCCCAGCCCCGGGCCGATCACGATGACGCCAATCCGTTCATCCGCCAGCGCCTCCGCCGAAAAGGGCCGCCGCACGATCGCATGGGGCTCGGTGGTCCGCGTCTCCCCGAGGAGCAGCACATAGCCCGCCCCCGCACGCAACGCCGCCTCGGCGGAAAGCTCGGCCGCGCCGGGCATCGCCCCTGCCACTATCGCGACCATCCCGCGGGTATATTTGTGCGCGGCGAAGCTGGGCGTGGCCAGAAACGACGGTCGTGCTGCAGCGCGCAAGGACCCGTCGACGTCGATGGCCGCCGTCAGGCCGATATCGAGCAGGCGCACCGCCCCGCATCGTTCCGCGGCGGGGACCAGCAGATGCGCAGGTTTCAGACGTCCAAGCGCAAGCGTCACGTCCGCGGCAATCGCGGCGTCCGGCCCTTCCCCGAGAATGAGGCCGGTGTCGGTCGCGACCCCGCTCGGCAGGTCGACCGCGATCGTGAGGCGCGCGGAAGCCCCGAGACGTGCCAGCGTGGCCGCAAGATCGGGTGCCAGCGCCCGCGCAAGGCCCGTCCCGAACACCGCATCGACCAGAACCGCCGCTGGTGGCGCATCGTGCAGCGCCTCGACCGGACCGGTCCACGCCGTGCGCGCCACCCTCGCCGCGTCGCTCCGTGGTTCGCCGAGCGCCGCGACCCGGACCGCGCGCCCCATCGCTGCAAGCACGGTCGCCGCGACATAGCCGTCGCCGCCATTGTTTCCGGGTCCACACGCGATCAGAATGTCCGCGTCCCCCGCCAGTCGCGCAACCGCCGTCGCAACGGCGCGACCCGCGGTGCGCATCAAGCTGTCGACGCTTGCCCCTGCCGCCATCGCGCGTGCCTCGGCCGCCCGCATCTGGTCTGCGGTCAGGATCGTGGTTCCGTCGATCGGGGTCATGCGGCTGGCTTCGCGCCCTTGATCGTCGCGGGGATGCGGTAGCGATCCGCGCCGAGCGCGACTTCGATCTCGTCGCTGCCGAACGCGCGGACCACCGCTTGCTGCGCACCGTCCGCGGCGATCACGCCGCGCCCGTCGCGCGGGACGAGCAACCGGCGGAACGCGCCGTCGGGGTGGCGCACGGTAAGCAGGAGACCGTCGCGTGCCTGCACCTGCTCGATGGTGCAGGTGCGCGTATAAGACGCCGGTCCGTGCGCGCAGGGGATCGTCGCGCGCGGTTCATCCGGCTGGTCGGCTTGCGCGACGCGTTGTCCGCCGCAGGCCGCGAGGGGCAGTGCAAATAAGATGGTGCGCCTAGATATCCGCGTAGACATGACGTTCGGTGGCCGCTCCGGGGTGCGTGACCGCGCCCTTATAGGCAGGACCGACCGTCTGCGCATAGCGCCACAGCGCGCCCGACTGGTAATCGTTGACCCGCGCGACCCACTGCGCCTTGCGTGCGGCCAGCGTTTCGGGCGCGACGTCGAGGTCGATCGTCCCCGCCTCGGCGTCGATCCGGATCGTGTCGCCATCCTCGATCAGCGCGATCGGCCCGCCATCGGCGGCTTCGGGGCCGACGTGACCGATACAGAATCCCCGTGTCCCGCCCGAGAAGCGTCCATCAGTGATCAGCGCGACCTTCTCGCCAAGCCCGAGGCCATAGAGCGCCGCCGTGGTCGACAGCATCTCGCGCATGCCCGGGCCACCCTTCGGCCCTTCGTAACGGATTACGATCACCTCACCCTCGTTGATCGCCCGCTCCTCGACGGCGGCAAAGCAATCCTCCTCGCAATCGAAGACCCGCGCTGGGCCTTCGAACTGGAGCCGGTGCATCCCGGCGACCTTAACGATCGCGCCGTCGGGCGCGAGCGACCCGCGCAGGCCGACGACGCCGCCGGTCGGCGACAGCGGCGTCTTCACGTCATAGATGACCTTCTGGTCGGGGTTCCACGTCACCTGCTCGATGTTCTCGCCGAGCGTCTTGCCGGTAACCGTCAGGCAGTTGCCGTCGAGGAAACCGCCCGCCAGCATCGTCTTCATCAGCATGTAGACGCCGCCCGCCTCATACATATCCTTGGCGACATACTTCCCGCCCGGCTTGAGGTCGGCGATGTAAGGTGTTGATTTGAAAGCCTCGGCCACGTCGAACAAGTCGAACTCGATCCCCGCTTCGCTCGCCATCGCGGGCAGGTGCAGGGCGGCATTGGTCGACCCGCCGGTCGCCGCGACGACGCGTGCCGCGTTGATGAACGCCTCGCGCGTGCAGATGTCGCGCGGGCGGATGTTGCGTGCGACGAGTTCCATAACCTGCTCGCCCGCCGCGATCGCGATCTCGTCGCGGCCGCGATACGGGGCGGGCATCATGTTGGAATTGGGGAGCGACAGGCCGATCGCCTCGCCGACGCAGGCCATGGTGTTCGCGGTGAACTGGCCGCCGCACGCGCCGTGACCGGGGCACGCGACCTTCTCGAGCTCGATCAGCTCCTGCAACGGGCAACCACCCGCGGCGTATTTGCCGACCGCCTCGAACACGTCGACGACGGTCACGTCCTTGTCGTGGAAGCGGCCCGGCAGGATCGACCCTCCGTAAACGAAGATGCTCGGCACGTTGAGCCGCAGCATCGCCATCATCATTCCAGGCAGCGACTTGTCGCACCCGGCAAAGCCGACCAGCGCGTCGTAGC
The DNA here is from genome assembly GCF_000251145.1 of Sphingomonas sp. PAMC 26621. Classification (GTDB taxonomy): domain Bacteria; phylum Pseudomonadota; class Alphaproteobacteria; order Sphingomonadales; family Sphingomonadaceae; genus Sphingomonas. Next base: position 173,011 of record NZ_AIDW01000019.1, read on the forward strand.
AATGCCCGCGGACGGAGAGCTCGACCGAATCGGCGATCACTTCGCGGCTGACGAGCGAGGACTTCATCCCCTGGTGCCCCATCGCGATCCCGTCGGTGACGGTGATCGTGTTGAAGCGGCGCGGCATCCCGCCGCCGGTGATGACGCCCGCCTGCGCGGCATCGGCCTGCGCATCGAGCGTGGTGTTGCACGGCGCGGAGTTGTTGCCGGCGCTCGCGAGCGCGACGAACGGCTTGGCGATGTCCTCCTCGGCGATCCCCATCGCGTAATAATAGCTGCGGTGCGGGCTGCGCTCGGGTCCCACCGAAACGTGACGGCTGGGGAGCTTCGATTTATCGAAAGTACGTGTCATGCGCGCGCCTATGTCGCGAGAACCCCCTTCGGCGCAAGTCTATTACGTATCTCGACCAGAATCGGGGCTAGAATGTCGTTCCATCGGTCTACGCCGGTCGCGTCGCCGATGAGGTCGTTTCGAATTTCGATCGCGATGCTGGCAATTCCGCGTGCCTCACCGTGTCGGTTCAGCGTCGCGTTGAGCACCTTGCCCGAATAGGGTTCGTTGTCCCCGACGACCAGCCCGCGCGCCGCGAGCAACGGCAAGGCGAGGTCCGCCGCGCGCCGGTCGCGGTTTGACAGGATGCCGATCTCCCACGGGCGGATCGGCCCATCCGCGGTCTCGAGTTGCGGCGTGAAGCTGTGGATCGAGACGAGCAGCGTTGGCCGCATCGACCGGATCATCGCCTCGAGCGCGCGATGATAAGGGGCGTAGAGGTGCGCGATCCGCTCGAACCGGTCGATACCGTCGTTGCCCGGAATGGCATGGCCATCGCTCACCGTCGGGATCAACCCCGGATGGTCGGGCTGGCGGTGGAGGTCGATCACCAGCCGCGAAACCGTCGCGAGGACGGCGGGGGCGCCGAGGGTCGCCGCCAGCGCCTCGGTCAGAGGGGCAGCCCCGATGTCGACGCCGATATGCTTGTCGAGCAGCGCGGGCGCGACGCCGAGGTCGATCCCCGGCGGCACCGCGTTCGACGCATGATCGCAGATCAGCAGAATGCCGCCGGGGTCCCCGTCAATAAAGCGCGCGACCGTCATTGGAGCGTGGGGGCGGCAAGGTTGCCCTTGCCGCCCCGCATCCGGGATGGCGCGCGGCTGGGACGCGGACCATCGATGGGCGTACCACGGGGGGCGGCGGACCCATCGACCTTCCTATCAGCAAGCACCGGGCCAATCCCGGATTTCCGCCGATCCTGCTCGTTTCGGCGCATGCCCCGTCCCATTGTGATGCGGAAAACCGTCACGCGAGTGTCGTTTCGAGACACCACCATCTCGGGTGCGCGGCGCGGATCATGGCAGCGGCCGCGGCGCGATCGGTTACGGTGGCGTAGAGCGCAAAGCACGTCGCGCCCGAACCCGACATGCGCGAGAGCAGCGGCGCCCCTTTTTCGAGCAGCGCCAGCACCGCATCGATCTCGGGTGCCAGCGCGCGGGCGGGCGCCTCGAGATCATTGCGTCCGGCGCGCGCGAGCGACAGCACGTCGCCATCCGGCATCGGCCCGCGATCGCGCCCGTCCCACGCCTTGAACACCGCAGCGGTCGACACGGCGACGCCGGGATTGACCAGCAATACCGGCATCCCGCTCGGACCATCCAGCGGTTCGAGCTTTTCGCCACGCCCCTGCCCCAGCGCGGTCCGCCCCAGCAGGCAGGCGGGCACGTCCGATCCCAGATCCGCGGCAAGCGCGAACAGGCGCGGATCCTCGATCGCGATATCGTTTGCCCGCGCGAGCGTTCGGAGCGCGGCGGCGGCATCCGCCGATCCGCCCCCGATCCCCGAGGCGACGGGCAGATGCTTGTCGAGCGTGAAGGCCCCGCCGACGCTCGTGCCAAACCGCTCGGCAAAGCCGCGCGCAGCGCGCAGGACGAGATTGTCGCCCTCGCCGGACAGGCCAGCGGCGAACGGCCCGGTGATCGTCAGCGACAACGGTCCCGGCGTGAGTGTCACGGTGTCGCCGTCCGTAACAAAGGCGAACAGCGTTTCCAGCTCATGATACCCGTCCGGACGGCGGGCGCGGACGTGGAGCGCTAGGTTGATCTTGGCGGGGGCCGATTCGACAATCATGGCGCCGCGCTATCACATGTTCGGATAGTTCGGACCCCCGCCGCCCTCGGGTACCGTCCAGGTAATGTTTTGCGTCGGGTCCTTGATGTCGCACGTCTTGCAGTGGACGCAATTCTGCGCGTTGATCACGAACTTGGGGTTCCCCTCCTCCGCGCCGACGATCTCGTACACGCCCGCCGGGCAGTAGCGCTGCGCGGGCTCGTCGTAGAGCGGCAGATCGTACTTCACGGGGATATCGGGATCGGCGAGCTTGAGGTGGACCGGCTGGTTCTCCTCGTGGTTGGTGTTCGAGATGAACACCGACGACAAGCGGTCGAACGTCAGGACGCCATCGGGCTTGGGATAAGCGATCGGGCGCACCTGATCCTTGCGCCACAAGGTCTTGTGGTTCGCGTGGTGCTTCATCGTGAAGGGCATCTTCACGCCCCAGCTTTCCAGCCACATCGTCACGTTCGCAAGGCCCGAGCCGACGATCTCTCCGAACTTCTCGACCAGCGGCACGACGTTGCGGACGACCGACAGCTCCTTCTTGACCCAGCTATTCTCGAAAGCGGCGGGATAGGCGACGAGCTCGTCATGCTCGCGCTGCGACGCGATCGCCTCGACCGCGGCCTCCGCGGCCATCATGCCCGACTTCATCGCGGTATGCGTGCCCTTGATCCGCGGCACGTTGAGGAAGCCTGCCGAACAGCCGATCAGCGCGCCGCCCGGGAACACCAGCTTGGGGATCGACTGCAACCCGCCGTCGTTGATCGCGCGTGCGCCGTAGGACACGCGCTTGGCGCCCTTGAGGATCTCGGCGATCGCGGGGTGGGTCTTCCAGCGCTGCATCTCGTGGAACGGCGAGAGATACGGGTTGGTGTAGCTCAGCCACGTGACGAAACCGAGCGCGACCTGCCCGTTCGCCTGATGATAGAGGAACCCGCCGCCGTTGGAGCCGGGAGTCTCGTTGAGCGGCCAGCCCTGCGTGTGGATGACGCGACCCGGGACATGCTTGTCGGGTGCGATGTCCCACAATTCCTTGATGCCGATGCCGTAGACCTGTGGCTCGCTGTCGCGCGCGAGGTCGAACCTGGCGATGATCTGCTTGGAGAGCGACCCGCGCACGCCTTCGCTCAGGAACGTGTATTTCGCGTGAATCTCGAGACCCGGTGTGTAATCGGGCTTGTGCGACCCGTCGCGCGCAACGCCCATGTCGCCGGTCGCGACACCCTTGACCGAGCCATCTGCGTTATACAGCACTTCGGCAGCGGCGAAGCCCGGGAAAATCTCGACGCCCAACTCTTCCGCCTGCCCCGCGAGCCAGCGGCACAGGTTTGCAAGGCTACCGGTATAGGTGCCCTTGTTGTGCATGAACCCGGGGGTAATGAAATGCGGGACCGCGGTCTTGCCGCGCTTCGACAGCATCCAGTGCTGGTTGTCGGTCACGGGCACTTCGGCAAGCGGGCAACCCATCGTGCGCCATTCGGGCAGCAGTTCGTCGAGCGACTTCGGATCGATCACCGCGCCGGACAGGATATGCGCGCCGACTTCCGAGCCCTTTTCGAGCACGCATACCGAAAGCTCGATTTCGCGTTCGATCGCGACCTGTTTGAGCCGGATCGCCGCGGACAGGCCTGCCGGGCCTGCGCCGACGATGACGACGTCATAGGGCATCGATTCGCGCTGATTTTCGGTATCGCTCACGCTGTCTCTCCACTGCGGTTGGGGCGGCGCGGTCTTGTCGCGCGCGCGGAACGTCCGGCCCCATCGCCGTAAAAAGCGAGTGCCAGTGAATTGACCTTCGCGTCAACATAGGACTCTAGGGAATATATGGGGGCAGACCAGAATTTCGATTGGCAGATCGTCGCAGCGAGTGCGCTCGAATGGTGGCGCGACGCAGGCGTCGACACGCTTGCGGACGAGGGACCGCGCGACTGGACCGCCGCGCCCGCGCCGGTCGTCCGTGAAACGAAGCGGCACGCCGTAGCGGAAGCCGCGCAGCCCGTCGCTGCGCCGCTGCCGACCGAGATCACTGCCTTTGCGGCCTGGCGGACCGGCGCCGACGCACCCGAGGCAAAATGGACGGGATCGCCGATTGCGACGAGCGGGGATCCGCAATCGGACATCATGGTCATCACCGACGTCCCCGACCGCGAGGATTCCGAATCGGGCTCGCTTCTGAGCGGCGCGGCCGGACGGCTGTTCGACCGGATGCTCGCGGCGATCGGGCGTGATCGGGGCAGCGTCTATATCGTGCCGATGTGTACGATCCGCCCGGTCGCGGGACGGATCGCGCCCGAGATCGAGACACGGCTTGCCGAGCTGATCCGGCATCACATCGCAATAGTAGCGCCGAAGCGGCTGTTTGTGTTAGGGAACGCGCCGAGCCGTGCGCTCACCGGGGCAGATGTCACGCGATCGCGAGGTAGTTTGCAATTGGTTAATCTCGAAGTTGGACAATCCGGCGTGACCATCGGCGTCGAGGCGGTCGCGAGTTATCACCCGCGTCTCCTGCTCGAACGACCGGCAGAAAAGGCGCGCGCGTGGAAGGACTTACAAATGCTTATCGCGGGGTTGGGCGCATGAGCGCAAAGACTGTCTTCATGGGTTCGGTTGCCCTCGTCTGCGCGCTCGGCGCGCTTCCGGCGGTGGCGAACCCGACGATCGAACCCCCGGCGGCCGAACCGCCCGCCTTCGAGACGACGGTGGCGCGTCCCGCGATCCCGCCTCAACTCGATCCCGAACAGCGCGAAGGCTATCGCGCGGTGTTCGCCGCGATCCGCGACCAGAAGTGGCTCGATGCGCAACTCGCGCTCGATTCGATGAAGCCCGGCCCGCTCCACGCGATCGCGCGTGCCGAGATGCTCACCGCCAAGGGTTCGCCCAAGGCGGATCTCGACCCGCTGCTCAAGCTGCTCGCTGAAGCCCCCGAACTGCCCCAGGCGCGCCAGCTCGCGACGATGGCGGCATCGCGCGGTGGTTATGACCTGCCCCCGCTCCCCGAAGCCCGCGCGCTGATTTGGATCGACGGCGCGCCGGTGCGCAAGCGCGCGCGCAGCCTGGTCGCTGGCGACATGATCGCGGCGGAACTCGCGATCAAGATGCAGCCGCTGGTGAAGGAAGATCGCGGTGCCGAGGCACAGGCGCTGCTCGAATCGACCTATGGCCTGTCGCAGGATTCGCTGACCGAATGGCAGCGCAAGGTCGCTTGGATGTATTACCTCGCCGGCGACGACAACAACGCGCGCGTGATGGCGGCCAAGGCGATGACCGGCTATGGCGATTTCGCGGTCGAGGCGATGTGGGTCGGCGCCTTGTCGGCATGGCGACAGCATGATTGCACCGCCGCCGGAACCGCCTTCCAGAATGTCGCCGCCCGCGCCGGGGACGTCGATCTCCGCGCCGCCGGCCTCTATTGGGCGGCGCGTGCGGACATGCAGTGCGGCCGTCCCGACAAGGTCGAGGCGCGGCTGAAGACGCCGCACAATATCGCGAGACCTTCTACGGCCTGCTGTCGCGCCAGGCGCTCGGGATCAAGGAAGCGCCGCTCAAGTCGAGTGCGAAGGTGTTCGCGGGCGACTGGCAGGTGCTCGAACGCCGCCCCAACATCCATGTCGCCGCCGCGCTCGTCGAGATCGGCGAGACCGGGCTGGCCGATCAGGTGATCAAGCAACAGGCGCGGATCGGCACGGCGGCGGAATATCCGTCGCTTGTCCGCCTCACCGCCGCGCTCGATCTGCCTTCGACACTGGTCTGGCTTTCGCACAACGGCCCGCTCGGCGCGTCTCCCCCGGTCGAGGCGCGCTTCCCCGCGCCCAACTGGACGCCTGACGGTGGCTGGCGCGTCGACAAGGCGCTGGTCTACGCGCACACGCTCCAGGAATCGCGCTTCCGCACCGATGTCGTCAGCAAGGCAGGCGCGTACGGGCTGATGCAGGTAATGCCGAGCGCGGCGACCGACATCGCGCGCAAGCAGGGCCGCGTCTTCGACCGCACCGCATTGTCGCGGCCCGGCACCAATATCGAGGTCGGCCAGAGCTATCTCGAGCAGTTGCGCGATCAGAGCTGCACCAACGGGCTGCTCCCCAAGGTCATTGCGGCGTATAACGCCGGGCCGGGTCCGGTCCAGTTGTGGAACCTGCAGGCGCGCGACGATGGCGACCCGCTGCTCTACATCGAATCGATCCCGTACTGGGAAACCCGCGGCTATGTGACGACCGTGCTGCGCAACTACTGGGTTTATGAGACGCAGACCGGGCGCAAGGCGTCGGTCAGCCGCGCGGCGCTGGCGCAAGGGCTGTGGCCGCGCTTCCCGGGGATGCCCGGCGCGCCCGCGGTCCGGCTGAGTTCGAGCAATGCCCGTCAGGCGGTCGCCAGTGCCAATTGATCTCGACGCGGTGTTCACGCCGGTCCGTATCGCCGTGATGACCGTCTCCGACACGCGGGGGCTGGCCGACGACCGTTCGGGTGATACCCTCGTCGCGCGACTGACCGAGGCGGGGCACGTGCTCGCCGAACGCGAGATCGTGAAGGACGACGTCGGTCTCATCATGGCGGTGCTGCACCGCTGGATCGACGACGAATCGATCGACTGCGTCATCACCACCGGTGGCACCGGCGTCACCGGGCGTGACGTCACTCCAGAAGCAATCGAGCGGATTGCCGAGAAGATGATCCCGGGGTTCGGCGAGCTGTTCCGATGGCTCAGCTTCAAGACGATCGGCACGTCGACCGTCCAGTCGCGCGCCTGCGCGTGCGTGACGCGCGGGACCTATATCTTCGCGCTGCCGGGGTCGACCGGCGCGGTGAAGGACGGGTGGGACGGGATCCTCAGGGACCAGCTCGACAGCCGCCACAAGCCCTGCAATTTCGTCGAACTGATGCCGCGGTTGCGCGAGCGCTGAGGGGGTTGGGGCGCTGCGCGCCCCCTTACAGCCCCTTCACCAGCGGCAGAATCGTGGAATAACCGTCGCTCCACGCCACCAGGCCCGGCCGACCGCGCGTCGGTTGCCACGCCGGATTGCGCGCCTTCAGCACCCGGATCGTCGCGGCGTCGCGTGACAGGGCGATCCATTGCGACATCGTGGCGGCGTCGCGGATCGGTGTTGCTGGCGTGTAGAACAACGTTACCGCCTGCCACCCGCCCGCCTTCGCCGCCGCCGCGACGACCGGTTCGAGATCGAGGAACCGGTTCGAAATATGCACCAGCAGCAGCCCGCGCGGCGAAAGCGCGCGCGCGTAGCTTGCGAACGCCTCGCGCGTCAGCAGGTGCATCGGCACCGAATCCGAGGAGAAGGCGTCTAGCGCAAGCAGGTCGAGCGAGACGGGCCGCGCCGCGGCGATACTGAGCCGGGCATCGCCGACCAGGATCGCAGGGTGCGGCAGGCACCGCGACAGGAACGTGAACTGCCCGGTATCCCGCGCGATCCGCACGATCGCGGGGTCGATCTCGTAAAAGCGCCAATCTTGTCCGGGTCGCGCATAACAGGCGAGCGTCCCGGTCCCGAGGCCCACGACACCGACGCGCGCATGTGGGCCGTACAATGCGGGCAACCCCTGCATCGCTTGTCCCACACCAGAGCCGGGAACGTAATAGGCCGTCGGCGTTCGCTCGCGCGCTGGGGATCCGCGTAGCTGGGTACCGTGGACGGTCGTGCCATGCGCAAGCTGCCGCTCTCCGGGCGCGTCGTGGACGGTATAGATCCCGAAATAACTCCGCGTCCGTGCGCCGGGTTCGAGCGAAATCGCGATGGCCTGATACCCGCCGAACGCGACGAGCGCCGCCCCCAACGCCATCCCGAATGCAGCGGGCATGCCGATCGCCAGCACGCCGACCGCGACGACGATGAGCAATGCGGTCTGCTGCAGCGTCGACGGCGTATCGCCACTGCCGGGAAACGCGATGACTGCACCGATCAGCCCGACCATCGCGATCGCAACGATCGCCAGCGAAAGACGACGCGGTCGCGCCCGGGCTTCCCACATCCGCTGCAACGGCGCGAACAGATAGGCATGCGGGGTCAGCACCCCCGCCGCGAGGATCAGGATCGGATATTCATACGTCCAGTCGAACAGCAATGGCGCAACGAGCGCGCTGAACACGCCACCCAGTGCACCCCCGAACGCCATCGCGAGATAGAAGCCGGTCAGCCGGTCCGGCTCGGGGCGCAACCGGTACAGCCCGGTATGGAGCGACACCGACACCAGGAACAGCAGCGCGAGCGCCATGATTGCGCCGAGATACGGCATCCCCGGCATCCCGCTGACGAGGATCCCGCCGAACAGCAGGATCGCCACCGGAGCGATCCGCGTCTGGATATCGGCCGCGGTGCGGTCGCGCGCGAAGGCGATCGTATAGCTCAGCAGATACAGCCCGAGCGGGATCACCCACAGCAGCGGCATCGCGACGATGTCGGTAGTGATATAGGTCGACGTTGCGAGCATCAGCCCCGATGGCACGAACGCGAGCAGGATCCAGTGCGCCACCCGCTTGCGCCCGGGTGGCGGCGAAGTGACCGTCGTCGCGGCCTGCAACGGCCGGTCACGCGGGAGCGTCCCCGCGCATAACGCGACCAGCAGCCCGACGAGGATATACCCGCTGCTCCACAGCACGCGCTGCCCGGTCAGCGCAATCGCCGGCTCGACCAGCAGCGGATAGGCGATCAGCCCGGCAAAACTGCCGAGGTTGGAGGCGGCATACAGCGCATAGGGATCCTGCCCCTTGCTCGACAGGCTGAACCAGCGTTGCAGCAGCGGCGATTGCGCCGAGACCGCGAAGAACAGCGGCCCGATCGACAGCACGAACAGCCACGGCACCCACAGCGCGGGTTGCGCGCCTGGGCCCGGCTGCATCGCGCCCAGTCCGATCGGCAACCACAGTCCGGAGATCAGCAGCACGCCAAGGTGCACGCGCCCTTGCAGCCGCGGCTCGAACCGTCCCAGCCAGTGCGCATAGCCATAACCGCCAAGCAGCAGCGCCTGATACACCAGCATCGCCGAGTTCCACACCGCCGGCGCGCCGCCGAGCCGCGGCAGCGCCATTCGCGCGACCATCGGCTGGACCAAGAACAGCAGGAACGCACTCGACAGGATCGTCAGCACGAACAGCGGGCGCACCACGGTATGCCGACCAGGGGGCCGGCCAGAAGATGGCGTCATTCAGGGCCTGTCGATACGATATTGGATGTGCCGCTTGAGCGGACTGTCGTCGGCGACGAGCGGGTGATCGAAATCACCGTCGATGATCCGGTGCATGCCGAGACGCTCCATCAACCCCCAGCTTGCGGCGTTGTCGGGAACGGTGATCGCTGCGATCTGCGGAACCGGCAGGGTCGCCCACGCCCAGTCGAGCGTCGCCTGCGCGGCCTCCCGCGCGTACCCCTGCCCCCAAAACGGCCGCGAAAAACGCCAGCCGATCTCGAGCACGCCCTCGATCGGCGTGTCGGGCGCGCCGGGCTTGAGACCGCAAATTCCGAGCAGCGCACCGTCGTTACGGTGTTCGACGATCCAGAACGCGAAGCCATGCTCCTGCTGCGACGCGTGCATCCGCGCCATCATCGCATCGAGCGCGGCTTCGTCCGCGACGGGGAGAAGGTAGCGCATGACTTCGGGATCGCAGCACTGCGCCCACAGCGCCGCCTTGTCTTGCGGCTCGACCATGCGCAACGTCAGCCGCGCGGTCTCGATCATGCGACCCTCATGCGCCGAGCAACCGCGCAGCGTGCGCGGCATGATAGGTCAGCACACCCGACGTGCCCGCGCGTTTAAACGCCATCAGGCTCTCGAGCACCATCGCATCGCGCTCGGCCGCACCGGCGGCGACCGCGGCCTCAATCATCGCATACTCACCCGACACTTGATAAGCGAAGACAGGGACTTGGAACTCAGACTTTACACGCAGAATGATGTCGAGATACGGCATCCCCGGCTTGACCATCACGCTGTCCGCGCCCTCCGCCAGATCGAGCGCGACCTCGCGGAGCGCTTCTTCTGCATTGGCGGAATCCATCTGGTAGGTCTTCTTGTCGCCCTTGAGCAGCCCGCGGCTGCCGACCGCGTCGCGGAAGGGGCCGTAGAAGGCGCTCGCATATTTGGCGGCGTAGGACATGATTTGGACATTATGGTGCCCGCCATTCTCGAGCGCCTCGCGGATCGCGCCGATCCGGCCGTCCATCATGTCCGATGGCGCGATGATGTCCGAGCCTGCCTCGGCCTGCGTCAGCGCCTGGCCGACCAGCGCCTCGGAGGTCGCGTCGTTGACGACATAGCCCGCCGCGTCGACCAGCCCGTCATGGCCGTGGGTGGTATAAGGATCGAGCGCGACGTCGGTCAGCACGCCGACCTCGGGCACCGCATCCTTGAGCGCGCGGATCGCGCGGCACATCAGGTTGTCGGGGTTAAGCGCCTCGCGCCCGTCATCGGTGCGCAGATGCGCAGGCGTATTCGGAAACAAGGCGATGCACGGGATGCCGAGGTCGCGCGCCTCGCGCCCACGCGCGACGATCCCGTCGATCGACCAGCGCGACACGCCGGGGAGCGAGGCGATCGGGTCCTCGACACCCTGCCCCTCGGCGATGAACAGCGGCCAGATCAGGTCGGCGGGGGTCAGCACGGTCTCGGCGTAGAGCCGGCGGCTCCAGCTGCTGGCACGGGTACGGCGGAGGCGGAGGGCTGGATAGGATGCGGTCATGAGCTGCGTTCTGGAACTTCGCCGGGGGTGGCGCAAGGGTAGAACGTGGCGCTACGCGAGCCAGGTGTGGACCCCACCGCCCCCATCCCCCGTCATTCCCGCGAAGGCGGGAATCCATTAGCGCCACGCCCGGCTTTCCGAGGCCAGCCACTATGGATCCCCGGCTTCGCGGGGATGACGAAAAGGGCGCAAACCCTCACCCCGCCGGGTGCAACCGCCCGCCGGGTTCCGCCGGGTTCTGGCTCTGCTCGTTTACCTCCACGGACGGCACTGCAAGCCGCTGCCTTCGCCACCCGCCAAAGCGATAATAGCCCGCCGCCATCACGAAGTTCGCGACCGACCCGAGCGGAAAGCTCCACCACAGCGCATCCGCCCCCAAGGCCGGCTGGAACGCGAGCGCGAACCCGAGCCGCACTGGATACATAGCGATGAACAGCATCGTCAGCGGTGCCCACACCGCGCCGTTCGCGCGGACGGTCGAGAACAGCACCATCGTCATTCCGAAGATGATGAAATTCCAGCTCGCCAGCACCTGGATATGCCGCGCGATCGGCAGCGCTGCGCTCTCCCCGCCGAGGAACAGCAGCATCACCGGACGGTCGAACGCGATGATCGCGATCACCATCGTCGTCGTCAGCGCCGCACTGAACACCAGCCCCGCCACGGTGATGCGATCGACCCGCTCCCATTGTCCGGCGCCTATGTTCTGCGCCGCCATGCTGCTCACCGCCGCGCCGACCGCGAGCGCCGGCATCTGGATATAGCCCCACAATTGCATCGAGATGCCGTAGGCCGCCGTGGTATCCACCCCGTAGCGGTTGACCAGGCCGGTCATCGTCAATGCCGCGACCGACACGACGAGCATCTGCGCGCCCATCGGCAGGCCCTTGAGCAGGATCGTCCGCGCCAGCGCCGCCGAGGGGATGAGATAGCCAAGCTCGGCGCCGCGCAGTCGGATCGGCAAGTCGCGTTTGTAGATGTACGCGAGCAACCCCAGCGACGCGACATGGACCGCGATCAGCGTCGCCACTGCCGAACCTGCGATCCCCATTTCGGGCATGCCGAACCAGCCGCGGATGAACACCGGGTTGAGCCCGCTGTCGAGCAGAACGCTGAGCGCGGTGAACCACAAGGGTGTCACCGAATCGCCTACACCTCGGAGCGCCATGCCGAGCAGCACCAGCAGCATCGTCGCGGGGAGGCCGAGGAAGATCACGCGGAGATAGGCGAGTGCAAGCGGCTGGACGGTCGGCGGTGTCGACAGGCTCGTCAGGATATCGGGCGAAAAGATCCAGCCGAGTGCGGCGATGACCACCGCACCGCCCATCACCAGCCCGATCGAGGCACCGAACGCGCGGCGTGCAGACTCTACGTCGCGGCGGCCGATCGACTGTCCGATCAGGATCGTTGCGGCCATGCCGAAGCCGAAGACCGCCGCGAACATCAGGAACATGATCGTGTTGGCGTTGGCGGTCGCCGCGACCGCGCCTTCGCCGAGAAAGCGCCCGACCCAGATCGTGTTGATCGACCCGTTGAGCGATTGCAGGATGTTCGAACCGAGCGTCGGCAGCGCGAAAGCGAGCAACGTCGTGGCGATCGGCCCCGAGGTGAGATCGCGTTGCGCACGACCGGGGGACGCGGTCGGCCGGGGGCTGGTCCTGTCGGCTACGTCGCTCACATGCGCTCCGTTCATCCTCTTGCGGGAGGACATTTCCCGTCAACCCGTCGCGCAGGCCGGGGCCGCCAGGTCAGGGTTCGCAACAGGGGTTGCGCGCGCCAACCCGGCGGCCCCGACCTTCGCCGGGGTGACGGGGGATTTATCCCAAACGCGCCAATGCCGCGCCCAGTCGCTCCGCCTCTGCAGCTTTTTCCGCATGATCGGCGCGCGCCTTCTCCACGGCTTCGGGCTTGGCGCGTTCCACGAAGCTGGGGTTGCCGAGGCGTCCCGCCAGCGCATCACGCTCCTTGGCCGCCGCTTCGATCCCCTTGGTCAGGCGCGCACGTTCGGCGTCGAGGTCGATCACCCCCGCCAGCGGCAGGACAAAGGTCGCCTCGTCGACGACGACCTGCACCGCCCCGCCAGCCGGCGCATCGCCCGTCGCGAGATCGATTCGTGCGAGCCGCGCGATCACGCCCGCCTGCCGCTCGAGCCGCGCCAGCGTTTCCGGTCCGGCATCGCGGACATGCACCGGCATCCGCGTGCCCGGTGCGACGTTCAGTTCGGTCCGTGCGGCGCGGACCTCTCCAATCAGGCGGATCAGCCAGTCGATCTCCTGGCTCGCAGCAGGATCGAGCGCACGCGCATCCGCCATCGGCCACTGCGCGACGATCAGGTTGCTCTCGCGCGGACCCATCGCGTTCCACAGTTCTTCGGTGATGAAGGGCATGAACGGGTGGAGCAAAACGAGGATCTGGTCGATCACCCAGCCCGCGACCGCACGGGTCTCATCCGCGTCCGCGCCTGTGGCGGGCGCGTCCATCTGGCCGAGCACGGGCTTGATCAGCTCGAGATACCAGTCGCAGAAGCGGCTCCACACGAACTGATACACCGCATTGGCAGCGCCATCGAACCGCAAGTCGGCAAGCGCGAGGTCGACAGCCTGAACGGTCGCGATCGTCTCTGCGATGATCCATTTGTTGACTGCGAGGGTGGCGCGCGGCGCTTCGAGCGTCTTGCTCGCGCCGATCCCGTTGCCCTGCGCGAAACGGCACGCGTTCCACAGCTTCGTCGCGAAGTTGCGATAGCCCTCGACGCGCTTCTCATCCATCTTGATGTCGCGGCCCTGGCTTTCCATCGCTGCCATGAAGAAGCGCAGCGCATCCGCACCGTACTGGTCGATCAGGCCGAGCGGATTGACCACGTTGCCCTTCGACTTGGACATCTTCGCGCCGTCTGCCGCGCGGACAAGACCGTGCAAATACAGCGTCTTGAACGGAACATCACCCATGAAGTGCAAACCCTGCATCATCATGCGCGCATCCCAGAAGAACAGGATGTCGAAGCCCGAGATGAGCACGTCGTTGGGGTAGCGACCGCCTAAAGTCTCCCTCTCCCCTTCAGGGGAGAGGGTCGGGGAGAGGGGCTGTCCTGCATTACCGAGGGCGACGCCGGTCGAAGCGTCCCCCTCTCCCCGGCCCTCTCCCCGGAGGGGAGAGGGAGGAGTTGAGCCATCCCAGCCCAGCGTCGCGAACGGCCACAGCGCAGAAGAGAACCACGTGTCGAGCACGTCATTGTCCTGCCGCAGCGCGACGCCCTCGCCTGCCTGCGCCTGAGCTTCGGCCTCGGTCATTGCGACGAACACCGCCCCGTCCTCGGCGAACCACGCCGGAATCCGATGCCCCCACCACAGCTGGCGCGACACGCACCACGGCTGGATGTTCTCCATCCAGTTGAAAAACGTCTTCTCCCACGTCTTGGGCACGAGCTTGATCGCACCCGAGCGGACCGCCTCGATCGCGGGCTTCGCCAGCGTCGCCGCATCGACATACCATTGGTCGGTCAGCCACGGCTCGATCACCACGCCCGAGCGATCGCCATACGGCGTCTGGATCGTGCGCGGTTCGGCGTCGTGCTCGGCGCCGTCCTTGTCAACGTGCGGGATCAGGAATCCCTCCGCCTTCAACTGCGCGACGACCGCCTTGCGCGCTTCCACGCTGGTCAGCCCGAGGAACGCATCGGGGATCAGGCCGTCCGCAACCTGCACGACCTGCGCCTTGGCATCGAGCATGTTGAGCATCGTGCCCGCCGCCATGCCTGCGCGCTTGCCGACCTCGAAATCGTTGAAGTCATGCCCCGGCGTGATCTTGACCGCGCCCGACCCCAGTTCCGGGTCGGCATGGTCGTCGGTGATGATCGGGATCAGCCGCCCGGTGATCGGCAACCGGACCTGCTTGCCGACGAGATGCGTATAGCGCTCGTCCGCAGCGTTCACCGCGACCGCCATGTCGGCGAGCATCGTCTCGGGCCGCGTCGTCGCGACCTCGATGAACCCCGAACCGTCTTCGAACGGGTAGCGCAGGTGCCAGAAGCTCCCCTTGATCTCGCGCGTCTCGACCTCGAGGTCGCTGATCGCGGTGCCGAGGCCCGGGTCCCAGTTCACCAGCCGCTTGTCGCGGTAGAGCAGCCCTTCCTTGTGGAGATCGACGAACACCTTGAGGACGGCTTTGGAAAAGCCCTCGTCCATCGTGAAGCGTTCGTTCGCCCAATCCATCGAGCAGCCAAGGCGACGGAGCTGCTGCGTGATCTCGCCGCCGCTCTCTTCCTTCCACGCCCAGACCTTCTCGACGAACTGCTCGCGCGTGA
The DNA here is from genome assembly GCF_000251145.1 of Sphingomonas sp. PAMC 26621. Lineage (GTDB taxonomy): Bacteria > Pseudomonadota > Alphaproteobacteria > Sphingomonadales > Sphingomonadaceae > Sphingomonas. The sequence goes on from NZ_AIDW01000019.1 coordinate 188,107, forward strand.
AGTCGGTGCGCTTCTCGGGCGGGGTCAGGGCGCCCATCTGGCGCTCGACTACCATCTGCGTCGCGATGCCGGCGTGATCAGTGCCGACCACCCACAGTGCATCCTTGCCCTTCAGCCGCGCATGGCGCGTCAGGATGTCCTGCAGCGTGTTGTCGAGCGCATGCCCGATGTGGAGCGACCCCGTCACGTTGGGCGGCGGGTTGACGATCGTCCACGGCTCGGCACCGGGGCGGTCGGGCCGGAACTGGCCGGTCGCCTCCCAATGCGCGTACCAGCGCTGTTCGAGTTCGGCGGGGTCGAAGGTTTTGGGGAGTTCGCTCATGATGCCACAGGCTTTAGCCGGGGACGCGCAAAAGGGAAGAGCGACGCTATCCCCGTGCCCCCGGACGATCGATCAGCGCGCGTACACGCGCCTCGAGATCGCCGCCGCGATACGGCTTGCGCAACAGCTCGAAACTCTTGCTGCTTTCGTCGATCGAGTCGTCGGCATAGCCGGTCGTCAGCAATACCCGGATCGCCGGGAAATCGCGTCGTACCTGCCGTGCGAGCTCGACCCCATTCATGCCGCCGGGCATGACGATATCGCTGAACAGCAGCCTGAAGTCCTGATCGGTTCGCAGCACGTCGAGCGCGGTTCGCGCATTCGAAACCTGTACGACGTGATAGCCATGCATCTCCAGCAGCGCCTTGCCCAGCGAGGCGACCTCGGGCTGGTCCTCGACCATCAGAATGCGGACACCGTGTGTTTCGGTCAGGGCCGGGGCCGGAGCCGTCATACGCTCCACCGCACCGCTCGCCCGCGGAAAATACAGGGTCAGTCGCGCGCCGCCCTCCGCGGGATTGGTCGCCGTGACCGCCCCGCCGGATTGCCGCATGAACCCATAGACCATCGCCAGTCCGAGCCCGGTCCCTTTGCCGACGTCCTTGGTGGAGAAGAACGGATCGAACATCCGGTCGATCGCCACGCCATCGATCCCCGGGCCATCGTCGCTGATCGTGAGCGCGACATATTCGCCCGGGCGAAGCTTGCCGAGGAGTTCGCCTTCCGACGGCAAGACCGCGTTGCGCGTTGCAAGCGTCACCGTCCCGCGATCGCTGCTCGCATCGCGCGCGTTGGAGATGATGTTGAGGACTGCCATCTCGGCCTGGACCGGATCGATCCGGCAATTCCACAGCTCGGGGGCGAGGTGGTAGCGCAACGCCATACCGCCAGCGCTCCGTTCGAGCACCGATCCGAAATCATGCACCAGTGTATTGAGGTTAAGCAACCGATCGCGCAGTTCCTGCTTGCGCGCAAACGCAAGCAGCTGCTGCGTCAGCGTGGCACCGCGCTGCGCCGCCGCACCGATTGCCTCGACCGCGCGGGAGGCGGCACGATCCCCTGGATCGACGCGGGCGCCGAGCATATCGATATAGCCGATGATGACCTGCAGCAAATTGTTAAAATCATGCGCGATACCGCCGGTCAGCTGCCCGACCGCCTCCATCTTCTGCGCTTCGTGCAGCGCCTCCTCCGCCTCGCGTCGGCGCGACACGTCGAGCTGGCTCGCAAAGAAGTAGATCAGCTTGCCCGCCTCATCGAACACGGGCGAGATGAACAGCGCGTTCCAGAAGGTCGAACCGTTCTTCCGGTAATTGAGGATTTCGACCGACACTTCCTGCCGCTCCGCGATCGCGCGACGCACTTGCGCAACCGAATCCCGATCGGTCTCAGGACCCTGCAGGAAGCGGCAGTTAATCCCGATAATTTCGGCGTCGCTATACCCGGTCATGTGCCGGAACGCCTCGTTGCAGAAGATTACCGGATTGTCGGGCTGATGCGGGTCGGTCACCACCATCGGCATGCGCGTCGTCTTGACCGCCGCAAAGAAGATGTCGCTCGGCGTGTCGTCCTGTGCGGCGGCGTTCAGGATGTGCGATGGCGGGACGACGACGTCGTCGCCCGCGTTCGGCGGCCCAGCGGGGTCGGTGTCGTTCATTGAGTGGCAAACTCGATCCGCCCGCGAGGGTTCCCCTCGTTACCAAAACGAACCGAGCGGGTTCAGTTACTTCCCGGTAATCCGGTCGATTTCCCTGGCAACCATGGCCTCGACCATGTGCGGAAGATTGGCGTCGAGCCATTCCCGCAGCATCGGGCGCAGCATCTCGCGCACCATCGCTTCAAGCGTGTCGCTCCCGGCAATCTCGGGCTTCACGACCAGCCGTGACAAGGTGTCGAGCGGTCCGCGCGTTGCGGCGGCAGTCCGCTGCGACAGGATCCCGTCGGCGACGGGCTTCGCGGCTTCGGACTCGGGCGCGGCAACGGGAGCGCTCGGTTGCGGCGGGACGGGTGTCGCCGGCGGTGCCAGTGCGGCGGGCGAAACCGGCTCGGCCGGTTCGCGCAACTCGAGGATGTCGTCGCGGGCCGAAGGCTCGGCCTCGGCACGGCGTGGGACCGAACGTTCGGGACGTTTGCCTCGCCCTGGCGTGACGTCATTCTCTTCGGCGATGATCCGTTTGATCGATGAAAGAATATCCTCCATCGATGGCTCCCCGCTCAAATCCCCCATCGAAAATCCTTGCGAAAGTAAACGGTCACGCCGCGTTACCGGTTCGGCGTCTGTTCACCTGCGGTAATCTTGGCGCTCCTGTCAACTGGCCGCGAGTCGAGCATCGGGTCGAGCGTCCGGGTGACGTTCGAGTTCTGCGCTGCGGTATCGGTCGTGCGGGTGCCGGTGACGGCGGGATCGGGCTCGGAGCCGAAGTCCCAGATCTTCCCGCGCACGCTCTCATAATGCTTGACCGGATCGTAGAGCGGCCCGCCATCCAGACCGAGATCGCGCGCCTCGGCATGCCCCATCGCCGCGAGCAGTGCGAAGCCAGCGACATAGGCGTCGCGCCGTGCGGTAACGAGCGTGACCTGCGAATTGAGCAGTTCCTGCTCGGCGTTGAGGATATCGAGGATCGTGCGATTGCCGACGCTGTTCTCGGCCCGGACACCCTCGAGCGAGAGCTTGTTGGCATTGACCGCGACTTCGCTCGACGCGATCACTTCGAGCGAGGATTTCCAGACCGCATAGGCCGAACGCGCCTGCGAGATCACGCTGCGTTCGGTTTCGGTCACGCGCTCGATCGACTGCAACCGTGCGTCCTGCGCCTGCCGGACCTGTGCGGCCGGACGCCCGCCCTGGTACAGCGGCACGGTTAGGCCCAGACCAACCGTCGCCGCAGTTCCGGTCTGGCCGACCGCGGTCGCCGTGCCCGAACCAAGCGTCCCGAGATAATTGTAGTAATTCCCGCCAACGTTCGCGTTGATCCGCGGTAGCCGGTTGGCGCGCGCCGTCCCGATATCGAAGCCGGCCGCATCCCGTTCCTTGGCAGCGGCGAGCAGCGTCGGGTTGTTCTTGAGCGCGACGGCGACCGCATTGTCGGGATCAGCCGGCATGTTGGGCAGTGCCGGCGGCAGATCGAGACGCCCGGGTGCCGCGCCGATCAGCCGGATATAACTCTCGCGACTGGAAATCAGTCGCGCCTGCGCGGTCTGCAACTGGCTCTGCGCGAGCGCGAGACGCGCTTCGGACTGGGCGACGTCGGTGCGCGTGAGGTCGCCGACCTGGAAGCGATCACGACTTGCCTGCAGATTGACGTCGAGGACGCGGACGTTCTGCGTGTTGAGCCCGACGATCGCCTCGTCGCGGATCACGTCCATATAGGCACCGACCACCGCGGAGAAGAGATCGCTCTCGGTCCCGCGCAGGCTGAGTTCACCGCCTTCGACGCGGGTCTTCGCCGCACGCACCGAATTGCGCACCGCGCCACCTGCATAGAGCGGCACCGACAGGGTCGCACTGGCCGTTCCACTGCGATCGGGGGAGACGAAGCTGTTCGCCGCCTTGACCACGTTCTCGGTGTAGGCGCTTTGCAACTGGACGCCGGGCAGACCCTGCGACCGCGCGATCGGCACGTTCTCGTCAATCGCGCGCAGGTTTGCCCGCTGCGCGGCAAGCGTCGGGTTACTGGTATAGGCCTTGACCAGAGCCTCGCGCAGCGTCTCCGCCGACAGCGGCGTGGCTGTCACCAGAAGAATTGCCGAGCCGCTCAGGAGAGAAAGAAATCGCATCGCAAGCGGCTCTTTTCTGGTCAGAAAGTGAAAGTACGCGGGCGCGCGAACCCGGGGAGCGCGACACAATCGATATCGGCGAAATCGAGCAACGCGAAACCACCGGCGCTGCGCCGCCCCGAGGCCAGCCGGGTCACGCCACGATCGGAAAGACCGCTCACGATGCGCCCGCCGACCGCAAGCTGATCGACCAACGCCTGCGGCACCTCTTCCACCGCGCCGTCGATGAACAGGACGTCATAGGGTGCACCAGCGGCATGCCCCTCGACGAGCGATCCCTCGACCAGGCTGATCTTGGCGTGGCCGGCAAGCGCGGTTCGCGCGAGCGTAACCAGCGCAGGGTCGCTCTCGACCGCGACGACATTTGCCACGAGTTCGGCAAGCACGGCGGCGGTATAGCCACCCGCTGCGCCGATCAGCAGGACCTTGTCGGTCGGCCGCAGTTCAGCCTGCGTCAACAGCCGTCCGGTCGCGATCGGGACGTTCTGCGCGCGCCCGTGCGTCAAGGGCACCGCGGTGTCGCGATACGCCAGGTTGGCGACCGCTTCGGGCAGGAACGCCTCGCGCGGAACGAGATCCATCGCCGCAACGACGCGTGCATCGCTTACCGCATTGGTCCGCAACTGGCTTGCCACCATTGCATGGCGCATCGCCGTCATATCCTGCCCGCGCAAATCGAAATTCATGATGCCACCCTCGTCGCGCAACTGTTATAGTCACGCAATACACTTACCGTCAATGCATCGCTTCTATCGCGCGCCACCCGCTTCGCCAAGCGAGCCGTTGCTGCAATCTGCGTCTGGCTCCATTCTGGTAAACAGCGGGTTAACCGCGATCGGGTTTTTTTGGGCGCAAGAGTTGACACCGACGCCATCCGCTTGCATCTGCGCCGCTCTCCGGCCCGATGGCGGAGTGGTGACGTAGAGGACTGCAAATCCTCGCACCCGGGTTCGATTCCCGGTCGGGCCTCCAGACATTCACGCCGGCCGTCCGCTCAGGCACGGGCTAGCCCTGTCCCGCCAGCGCGGTTTCGAGCGCGGCGATGAAGGGCAGATCGGCCGGCGGCATCGCGAGCCCCCGCAGCGCCCCGGGATAATGCCACGCCAGTGCGTCTGCAGCGAGCGCCGCCGGCTCCCCGATCCAGTCGCGACAGACGTACAGCAGCAGCAGGAGATGGCGCTCGGGCAATGCAAGACTGGCGAAGGTCAGCGGAATCACCGCCGTCGGATCGACCTCAAGGGTCAACTCCTCGGCCAGTTCGCGGACCAGCGCAGCCTCGGGCGTTTCCCCCGCCTCGACCTTTCCCCCGGGAAACTCCCACAAGCCCGCCATGGCCGTGCCTGCCGGACGCTGCTGGACCAGAACACGTCCATCTCGATCGACAAGCGCAGCCGCCACAACCAGCAGCAGAGGCCCCCGTCCGGCGTTCTTATCCATTCGGTAATGCTCCCCCGTTACATCCGGTCGCATTGTACACGGCCCGGAGGCGTTGCCGACATGTTCGTCGGATTGATCAAACGACTGCTGGCCAGCCGCAAGGCGGGTACAGCCATCGAATATGGACTGATTATCGCGCTGGTCGTCCTCGCGATGATTGCCGCGCTCGGGCAGTTCGCCAGCGCGACCACGGGCATGTGGAATCGCGTGAGCACGGCTGTGGTAGGCGCAGGAACGAACTAAAACGGTTCTCTGCGTAAAAAAAGTCCCGACGTTTAAACCTTTCTCAACCTTACAGGACGTAAATCTGCCGTTGTTGGTCCGGCAATCCGGTCCGACCGGGTACTGAAGCTAATCTACGGAGACCGGAATCATGCAGAACATTCGCAAGTTCATCAAGAACTCCAAGGGCGCGACCGCAATCGAATACGGTCTGATCGCTGCGCTCATCGCAGTTGCTGCTATCACCGCGATGTCGTCGCTGGGCGGCAAGCTGTCGAACACCTTCAATAATGTTTCGACCAAGCTTTAATCCGGCTTGATCTGACCAAACTGCTTGAAGGGCGGCGGAACTCCGGTTCCGCCGCCCTTTTTGCTGTCCTCCGTTGTGCTGTCAGAGCCGCCCCATCGCGAGGAACTTCTCGCGCCGCATCCGTCGCAGCTCGGCCGGTGCGTGATCCGCGAGCCGCACCAGCGCGGCATCGATCGCATCCCCCAGCGCACGGATCGCCGTCGCCGGATCGCGCTGTGCCCCGCCGAGCGGCTCGGGCACGATCGTGTCGATGATTCCCAGGCCCTTGAGGTCCTGCGCGGTCACCTTCATCGCCTCGGCCGCATCCGACGCCTTGTCGGCGGTGCGCCACAGAATCGAGGCGCAGCCCTCGGGCGAGATCACCGCATAGACCGCATGTTCGAACATCAGAACGGCATTGCCCGCCGCCAGCGCGATCGCGCCACCCGAGCCGCCCTCACCGACGACCGCCGCGACCATCGGCACGCCGAGCGCAAGACACTGTTCTGTCGACCGCGCGATCGCCTCGGCCTGGCCGCGCTCCTCGGCCTGGATTCCCGGGAAGGCGCCCGATGTATCGACCAGCGTCACCACCGGAAGCCCGAAGCGGTCGGCAAGCTGCATCAGGCGGATCGCCTTGCGATACCCCTCGGGCTTGCCCATTCCGAAATTGTGCCGGAGCCGGCTCGCGGTATCGTCGCCCTTCTCATGACCGATCACGAGGATCCGCCGCCCGCGGAAGGTCGCGAATCCGCCGAGGATTGCCTGGTCGTCGCCGAACGCCCGGTCGCCCGCAAGCGGCATCCAGTCGTCGAACAGGCCGGCGACGTAATCCTTGAAATGCGGCCGATCGCCGTGGCGCGCCACCTGCGTCTTCTGCCACGGCGTCAGCCGCGTATAGGTCTCGCGCAACAATTTGTCGGAACGCGCCTGAAGCCGCGAGATTTCCGCACTGAGATCGACCGTGCCGTCGGCGGCGGTCTCGCGCAATTCGTCGATCTTGCCGTGGAGTTCGGCGATCGGTTTTTCAAAATCGAGGAAGCTTGCCATAGGTTGGCGCGGTTAGGCTTCGCGTGTCGTCGCGTCAACGCGGCGTGTATCGTCGGTCAGCGGATGGCGGGCGTTGACGAGCTCGACGAGGTGGCTCGCGTCGACATGCGTATAGATTTCGGTGGTGGCGATGTCGGCATGCCCCAGCATCGCCTGTAGCGCGCGCAGATCGGCGCCACCGGCGAGCAGATGCGTCGCAAAGGCGTGACGAAGCACGTGCGGGCTGACCCGATCGGGGGGAATTCCCGCCTCGGCGGCAAGACCCTTGAGCACCTGATACAACCGGATCCGGCTCAGATGCGCCTTTCCCGAAGGAAACAGCCACGCGCTGTCTTCTGCGACGTGCGCGCGCCAAAGGGCGACCGCCGCGCGCGCACGGTCCGAGAGCGGGACGAGTCGCTCCTTCCCGCCTTTGCCGCGGAGAATCAGATATGGACGATCCGGCGCGACCGCGCGGCGTGGGAGCGACACCAGTTCGGTCGCGCGCAGGCCCGATCCGTAGAGCAGCTCGACCAGCGCGGACAGGCGTAGATCGTTCGGGTCGCGCGGATCGCGCGCGATTCGCGCGTCGATTGCAGCGAACAGCCGGTCGACGTCGGCGTGATCGAGCACTTTCGGCAGCCCGCGCGAAGCGCCCGGGCGCGGCAGCGCGGCGCCGGGATCGTCCGCGCGATGCCCCTCCTCTTCCAGAAAGGCGAAGAACCGACGCAGCGCCGCAGACTTGCGCGCGACCGTCGCCTTCGACAGCGGCAGCCAGGCCGTCCCGACAAGCGCCAGATCCTCCTGCGTCGCAAGCGACAGCCCTCCGCTGAGCAAATCTGACGCGAGCGACAGGTCGCTGCGATAGGCGGCGACGGTGTTCCTGGCCGCCCCGGCTTCGGCAGTCATCATCTCGAGGAACCGCTCGATCAGCGCGCGATCCTCGCCGCCGACGCGCGGGGCGTCGGTCACGAGCGCGCGATCGCCTCGGCCGCGACCATCCGCGCTTCGCCGACCATCCCGACCTCGCGCATCGCGGCACAGATATGGTAGAGCGCCGCCGGGGACACACCCGCCCACGACCGCGATTGCATGCCAGTCGCCGCCAGCAACACGACCGTGCCGGGCTCGCCGTCCGCCGCCGCCTGCGCGATGGCGCGGCTCCAGCTATCCGTCGCTGCGATCGGCACGCCGAGCGCCTTCGCGCCCTGCCCGATGTCGCCACTCGAAAGCCGGCCGAGACCCGCGAGCGCGGCGAAGAACATCCGCTGCTTGATCCCTTGAGGATCGTTCGCGGGGACATAGGCGCCGACGTCGCCATACCCGACAGCGGGCGCGTTCGGATCGACCAGCGTCAGCATCGCCCAGCCGGTGCTCCCGCGCGCGGCCTTGTCGCGCCAGCGCAGCGCGGGCGTATCGAGCCCGGCACTCAGCATCGACGCGATCAGCCGGTCGGTGTCGGGTCTGTCGAGCGTGGTGGGGATCCGTGCCGACGCGCCCGCCGTCAGGACGAGCCGGGCGTAGCGCCGCTCGTAGCCGGTCGGTTCGTCCCACAGCTTGCGCAGCGCCGCAGCACGGGCCGTCGCATCATTGCCCTCGAATGCAGTCCGCACCGTGCGCGCAACGCTTGCCGCGGCGGGGAGCTGATCGTCCCCCGCATCGACCGCCGCGTACAGATCGACCAGTGCCGCACTCGACAGGATCCCGCGTGCCGCCGCAAGCTCGGCCGCAGGCGCGCGTACGCCCGGCGTGAGGCTCGACGACAACGCCCGCCAGCCCTGTACCGCGGGCGCGCTTTCCGAAAGCAGCGATTCGGGGATCTCGACCCCCGCCGCCATCGCCAGCCCGTAGCGCCATGCGGTCAGCATCGGCGTGCTGTCCCAGTCGACCGTCACCGCCTGTCGCCCGCGCCCGTTGCTGCCAACCAGCTTCTGCGCGAGCAGCAAATCGATCCCGCTTGCGACACGATCCCTGCGCACCGCTGCGAACATCGGTTCCGCGCGCGCTGGCGTGCCCGACAGCCCGGCGCACATCGCACGCGCCAGCACCCAGCCACGCTCGCGCCCGAGCGCCGCGCCCGCCTCGGCAGCAGGACACAGGCCCGCCGGATCGCCGGTGGCGAGCGCAGCCTGCATCGCCGCCTCGAACAGCTTGGGGGTATAATCCTCGGTATCGACCGCCTGCGCCATCGCGCGCGCCGCGACCGATTCGCCCATGCGAACGAGCAGCCACGCGCGCTCGGCGGCAAAATCCGCACCGCCCACGCCACGCGGCGTATCGAGCTCCGCCATCAGCGCGCGGCGCAGCGCGATCGAGACCCAGCGCGACGCGACCGGCGCGCGCAACCGGTGCATCAGTGTTACCAGGAACCGTCCGTCCGACCGACCAAAGGCGTTTGGCGCCATCGCGCCTTCCGCCGGACCGGCCACGCCGACACGATCGAGCGAACGGCGCGCATAGCTGGGCGTATCGGCGCGAACGAAGGCTGCGAAGTCGGTCGGCGACGGCGGTGTCGCGAGCGGGGTCGGCGTTGCGTCGGGTGTCGGAAGATCGGTCGGGAGCGGCGCGCCGGGGAGCGGTGCCACGGCCGGCGGCGGGACCGCTAGCCCCGCGGGCGCAGTCGCCTGCCCGGTCGAGCCCGACGACGTCGGGGTCGCTGCCGGCGCCGGCGCGCGCGGACGCGGGCGTGCCGGGGCTGCCGACGGCGCGGGGTTGGGATCGCCGAACCCTGGCGGCAGAATCGATTCGGGCCGGTTCTGGCCGATCGCGGGGACTGTCGCCGGTATCGTCAGCGTCGCCGCAACCGCGGCGGTCGCGAGAAGAGCCGGTAGCGCGCGGCTACTTCTGGAGGTTCGCAAGCGGCACTGCCTTCTCGACCTGCGTCAGCGGCTTTTCATGCGCCTTTCCCGAAAGCGCGAACAGGCCGCCGACCACCACGGCCACGACGACGAGAACCACGAGAAGCAAGCGAGGCATGGGCAAGGACCTGTAACCGACCGGAAAGAAAAAGCTGCGCAAGCGAGCTTTTGCCCGATGCGTCGGTGCGCTGTATAGCCCCAGCTTCGATGTTGCAAAGCCCGCCGCCTTCTCCGGATACCGCCCTGCCCGACCAGCCACGCTGGGGCGGCCAGACGATCGTGCTCGTCGGGCTGATGGGCGCGGGCAAATCCACGGTCGGGCGGCGGCTCGCGATCCGGCTCGGGCTGCCGTTCGTCGACGCCGACAGCGAGATCGAGACCGCGGCGGGTATGTCGATCCCCGACATCTTCGAGCGATTCGGCGAAGCTTATTTCCGCGACGGCGAGCGCCGCGTGATCGCGCGGCTGATGAACGGCGACCGGCGGGTGATCGCCACCGGCGGCGGCGCGTTCGTCGATGACCGGACGCGCGAGACGATCCTGGCGCAGGGGTTTGCGGTGTGGCTCGACGCCAAGCCGTCGGTGCTCGCGGACCGCGTCTCGCGCCGCGACACCCGCCCGCTGCTGCGCGGGCGCGATCCGCTTGCGGTGCTCGAGGAACTGGCGCGCGTGCGCAACCCGTTCTACGCGATGGCCCCGCTCCGCGTCTCGAGCCACCGCGCGCCGCACGACGCCACCGTCAACGCCATCCTGAAAGCCCTCGGCCAGATATGACGACAATCCCCGTTTCGCTTGGCGCCCGCAGTTATGACGTCGTGATCGAGGCCGGGCTGCTCGCCCGCGCCGCCGGCTGGCTTGCGCCGCTGTCGCGCGGGCGAAAGATGGCGATCGTGACCGACTCCAACGTCCTGCCGCACCTCGAAACGTTGCAAACATCGCTGTCAGGTGCTGGCGTGGCGAGCGAGGCGATCGTTCTAACCCCCGGGGAAGCCACGAAAAGCTGGTCGCAGCTCGAGGCCCTCACCGATCGCCTGCTCGATCTCGGGATCGAGCGCGGGGATCATGTCATCGCGCTGGGGGGCGGCGTGATCGGCGATCTCGTCGGCTTTGCCTGCGCGATCCTCAAGCGCGGCTGCGGGTTCGTGCAGATCCCGACGACGCTGCTCGCGCAGGTCGATTCGTCGGTCGGCGGGAAGACCGCGATCAACAGCCGCGCGGGCAAGAACCTGATCGGCGCATTCCACCAGCCCGCGCTGGTGCTGATCGACCCGCAGGTGCTCGACACGCTGCCGCTGCGGCAGGTCCGCGCGGGGTATGCCGAGGTCGTGAAATACGGGCTGATCGACGATCCTGCCTTCTTCGACTGGTGCGAGGCGAACGCCGGCGCGCTGCTCGCGGGTGATCCCGACGCGCGCGTCTATGCAATCGCGCATTCGGTCGCCGCCAAGGCGCGAATCGTCGCGGCGGACGAGCGCGAGACGACCGGGGTCCGCGCGTTGCTCAACCTCGGGCATACGTTCGGCCATGCGCTGGAGGCAGAAGCGGGCTTCTCGGACCGGTTGCTCCACGGCGAGGGCGTCGCGGCGGGGATGGCGCTCGCGTTCGGCTATTCCGCCGCGCACGGGCTTGCGCCGACGGTGGATGCAGAGCGGGTGCAGGCGCATCTCCGCGCGATCGGCCTGCCTGACGGCGTGGCGGCGACGGGTCTGACCGCATCGGCGGGCACGCTGGTCGGCCATATGCTGCACGACAAGAAGATGGACGCGGGCACGCTGCCGTTCCTGCTCGCGCGCGGGATTGGCCGGACCTTCCTCGACACGTCGGTCGATCTCGCGGACGTCCGCGCGTTTCTGGCCGCCTGATGCCGCGCGGGGTCGCCAAACGGGATCTGCCCACTAAGATCTGCCCGGTATGCGAGCGCCCGTTCGCGTGGCGCAAGAAGTGGGAGCGCGACTGGGAGAATGTCGTCTATTGTTCGGACAAGTGCCGGATGACCAAGACGCGCTGACGTTTGACGCTGCCCCCTGCTGCCCTTCCCCGGCGAAGGCCGGGGCCCAGTAGCGATGGCCGAGGTAACGTAGCGCAATTCCCAGTTACCGTCCGTTCCGCAACTGGGCCCCGGCCTTCGCCGGGGAAGCGCATTTCGGAATTTATGCTACACCCCAGCCCTCGCCGCACTCCACGCCAGCCACAGCCATCCGGCAATCAGCAGCGCCCCACCGATCGGCGTGATCGCGCCCAGCCAACGCGGCAGACCCAGTGCCATCAGGTATAGCGTCCCCGCGAAGATCGCCGCGCCGATCACGAACAGCCACGCCGGCCCGCGTGCCTCCATCCGCGCAGCGACCAGCGCGGCGACAACATGCACCAACTGGTAATGCGCGCCCGTCCCAAGCCACTTGGCGGCATCCCCGCTCGCGCCATGCGCGCCGAACGCCCCCGCGCCCACCGCAAGCGCGCCGCTCAGCGCCGCCAGCACCACGATCATGTTCATCCGCCGAGATCCTCGCTCAATTCAGGCCGCGACACCTGGGTGATGATCCGGTCGCGCGCGACCCGGATGTCGCCCGCCTCGACCTGCGCCTTCAGCCGCTCGCGATCCTCGCGCCGGTACAGCTCCTCGCTGCGATCGATCTCGGCCTGGTCGACGCCGACCTTCAGCAGCGCGAGCCGCGCCATCCGCACCGCCGATTCGAGCACCTCGCGCACCACCCCGTCCATCGGCGCGCCCTTGAGCTTGATCACCGCGCGCCGATCGTAGGCGCGCACGAAGATCGCCGCTTTCGGGAAAGCCTGGTGGACGCCTTCGATCAGGTCGGCGGAAAGCTGGTCGCCATCGATGCAGAACAGGATCAGTTCAGCCTCCGCCGCACCCGCCTGCCGCAGCAGGTCCATCCGCGTGCCGTCGCCGTAATAGACCTTGGCGCCGAACTCGCCCGCAATGTCGATCATCTCGATGTCGGTATCGATCAGCGTGACTGGAATACCCTGCGCGATCAGCATTTGCGCGACCGTCTGGCCGAACCGACCGTAACCGACGATCAGCGCATTGGCGCCATCGGATTGCGGGCCGTCGCGGTCGCCCTGCTGGATCGGCTCCTCGCGGATCCGCCGCGTGATCGACATCAGGAACGGCGTCGTCGCCATCGACAGCGTGACGATCGCGCCGAACAGGCTCGCCGCCTCGGGCGCGATCAGCAGCGCTTTCTGCGCCTGCGCGAACAGCACGAACCCGAATTCGCCGCCCTGGCTGAGCAGCAACCCGAGCGCGAGCGCGCTGCGCCACGTCATCCGGAACGCCATGCCGATCCCGAAGATGATCAGCGCCTTGGTCGCGATCAGCGCGAGCGCCATGCCGATCACGAAGAACGGGCGCTCGGCGATCGCATGGAGATCGAGCATCATTCCGACCGCGAGGAAGAACAGCCCGAGCAGGATCGAGCGGAACGGCTCGACGTCCGCCTCGAGTTCATGCCGGTATGGGCTGTCCGCGAGCATCACGCCCGCGACGAACGCGCCGAGCGCGGTCGACAGGCCGAGCGCTTCCATCACCGCGGCGGCGGCAACCACGGTGAACAGCGCGGCGAAGACGAACATCTCGCGCTCGCCCATGTTGCCGATGATCCGGAAGAGCGGGCGCAGCAGGAAGCGCCCCGCGAGCACCAGCCCCGCGACCGCGCCGATCGTATAGAGGAACAGCAGCCAGCCCGGCGGGCCGTTCGCGTCCGCCGGGTTGCGCGAGAGCACCGCGACGATCGTGATCAGCGGGACGATCGACAGGTCCTGGAACAGCAGAATCGAAAAGGCGCGTTCCCCGAACGGGGTGCGCATGCGACCGGCGGACTGAAGCATCGGCAGGACCTGCGCGGTCGACGACAAGGCGAGCGGGAGCCCGAGCACCAGCGCGGCGGCACCAGAGAAATGCGTGCCGATCCACACGACCCCCGTCACCGCAAGCCCGCAGGCCACGACCTGGAGCAACCCGAGCCCGAAGATTTCCTTCTTCAGCGCCCACAGACGCGACGGGTTGAGCTCGAGCCCGACGATGAACAACAGCAACGTGATGCCGAGTTCGGCGACGCCAATCTTCGATTCGGCATTGCCGACCAGATGGAGCACCTGCGGCCCGACGACCGCGCCCGCGACCAGATAGCCGAGCGTGGCGCCCAGCCCGAGCCGACGGAAGATAAGAACGAATACGAGCGCAAAGCCACCGAGGACGACACCGTCGAACAGCAGCGATTCACTCACGCGGGCGCCTTCGCGGCGGCGGCCCGGGTCGCCTCGGTAACCGCCTCGAACGCGAGCCGGATCGATGCGTGCCGTGCGCTATGCGGGAGCGCGGGGGTGAAGAGTTCGAAGCCGGGCCATTCGGGGAGCGGCCCCTCGCCCGCCAGCCATGCCGCGAGCGAATCCCGTGCTGCCGCCAGTTCCTCGGCGGACTTGCCGATCGCGGCGGCACCCATCAGCGAGGCGCTCGCCTGACCAAGCGCACAGGCGCGGACCAGCATCCCGAGGTCCGATACGCGGCCCTGCGGATCGACCGCGACATCGACGGTCACGCGGCTGCCGCAGATCGGCGAGCGCTTTTCCGCGCTCCCCATCGGGTCGGTCAGGCGGGCGTGGTGCGGGATGCTCGCGGCAAGGCGGAGGATCTCGGTGTTGTAGAGCGGCGCGTTCATGGCCTCTATGTAGGAAGCGCTTGCGTCTCAGTCACCCCGTTTGGTGTCGGCGACGGGGCGTGCGGGCGTGGTCTTGCCGAGCGTCGGCTCGACCAGCGGCAGCCCCTTGCGCCGGCGGTCGACGAAATCCGCGATTCCGGCGCTGGTGACGTTGAGCAGCGGATAGACGCGCGCGGACTTGAGCCAGACCGGGCGGTGCGCCGGCCCGCCGCCCATCGTGTCGGTGACGAGCACGACGAGCAGGAAGCCGAGGCTCGCAAGGATGAGCCCCTTGAGCGCGCCGAACCCGAAGCCGAGCGCGCGATCGACCGGGCCAATGATCGAATCGCGGGTCCGCGCGCCGATCGCATTGGCGACGAGCCGCCCCCCGAAATACGTCCCGCCGGCGAGCAGCACGAACGCAAGCACCGCCGCGCCCGCGGTCGTCCCGACGATTCCGGTCAGCGTCTGCGTCAGGGGTATGTGGAACAGCTTGACCGCAAAGACGATCGCGACCCAGGCGAACAGCGACAGCACCTCGGTGACGAAACCGCGCATGACGCCAAGCAGCGCCGAGCCGCCGACCGCGACGAGGACCAGGATATCGAGCGCGGTGAGGTTCATGCGGGTGGCTGTATCCGGTGCGGGCGGGGGAAGTCGAGGGCATTGCGCGGTGGGACGCCTTCCACCCCCGTAAGGTTGCCACTTGGTCCGCCCCGTCCGTTCGTTACGAGCCTTGCAACAAGCACGCCCCTCCCCTTCAGGGGAGGGGATGGGGGTGGGGCGTGCCTCGCAGAGACCTGCGCCCGGTTCAGCCCCACCCCAACCCCTCCCCTGAAGGGGAGGGGCTAAGGGAAATCAGACCCGCCTGAATGCCCCTCACTTCCCCAGCATATGCTCGACGAACCCGCCGAGCGTCCGGAACCCGGTCAGCGTCAGCCCGCTCTTGTCGTCGGTTACCGCGGACGGCAGCAACGCGCGCTCGAAGCCGAGCTTGCCCGCTTCCTTCAGGCGCAGCGGCGAATGCGCGACCGGGCGAAGCTCGCCCGACAGCGCGATTTCGCCGAACACGACCGCGTCGACCGGCACCGGCCGCTCGCTCAGCGCGGAGATCAGTGCGGCGGCGACCGCCATGTCCGCCGCTGGATCCTGCACTTTGTACCCGCCCGCGATGTTGAGATAGACTTCGCACGCCGAAAAACTCAGTCCACAGCGGGCCTCGAGCACCGCGAGCACCATCGCGAGGCGACCGCTGTCCCAGCCGACCACCGCGCGCCGCGGCGTCGCGCCGCTCGCGAGCCGCACGACCAGCGCCTGGATCTCGACCAGCACGGGCCGGGTTCCTTCCAGTGCGGGAAACACCGTCGTCCCCGTCACGCCTTCCTCGCGCTGCGTCAGGAACAGGGCGGACGGGTTGGCGATCTCCGTCAGCCCTTCCGCGACCATCGCGAAGACGCCGATCTCGTCGGTCCCGCCGAAGCGGTTCTTGATCGCGCGGAGGATGCGATACTGGTGGCTGCGCTCGCCCTCGAAGCTGAGCACGGTATCGACCATATGCTCGAGCACGCGCGGGCCCGCGATGCTGCCGTCCTTGGTGACATGCCCGACGAGCACGACCGCGGTGCCGCGTTCCTTGGCGAAGCGGATCAGTTCCTGTGCGGACGCGCGAACCTGGCTGACCGTGCCGGGCGCGCCCTCGATCAGGTCGCTGTGCATCGTCTGGATCGAATCGATCACGAGCAGCGCGGGCGGGGTCGCCTGCGACAGCGTGGTGAGGATGTCGCGCACCGACGTCGCCGCCGCGAGCATCACCGGCGCGCTGCCGAGCCCGAGCCGCCGCGCGCGCAGCCGGACCTGATCGGCGGCTTCCTCGCCCGAGACATAGGCGACCGGCAGCCCAGCCAGCGCCATCTTCGCCGCCGCCTGTAACAGCAACGTCGACTTGCCGATCCCGGGATCGCCGCCGATCAACGTCGCCGAGCCCTCGACGAACCCGCCGCCCAATGCGCGATCGAGTTCGGCGACGCCCGAAGTCAGGCGTTCGGGGAGTGTGATCTCGGCATCGAGCCCGACGAGCTGGATCGAACGCCCGCCGCCCATCAGGTTATGCTTGGCCTGGAACGGGGTGACGGTCGCCCCCGCCTCCTCGACCATCGTGTTCCATTCGGAACAGTCGCCGCATTGCCCGGCCCAACGGGGCGAGACCGATCCGCAGGATTGGCAGACGTAGCGTTTCTGGGGTTTCGCCATGCCGCAACGCCTAACCGATCTGGAACGAGAGGGGAACAGAAAATTCGGTGGGGGGTGCCGGGCCGGCATCTGGCTGACGTCGACCCTTGCGGTAAATCAATCGGATAGTTGCCCGTGCATTAACGGAAGATTTTCCAAACCGGGCGATTTTGGGAGCGTTCCCATGGAGTTCCTCATGCAGCGTATCCTCTACATCAGCACCGCCCGCGAAAAGCTCGACGCGATCGAGCTCGACAGCATCCTCAAAGTGTCCCGGCGCAACAATGCCGCGGTCGGCGTGACCGGCCTCCTCGTCGTCGGCGGGCGGCGGTTCCTCCAGGTGCTCGAAGGGCCGGACGATCAGGTCGCTGCCGTTTTCGACCGGATCTCGCGCGACGACCGGCATTTCGCGGTGGTCAAGCTTTCGAAGAAGACGGTCGAGACGCGGTTGTTCGGGGAATGGGCGATGGGCTATCGCACCGTGGCGTCCGCGGCGATGCCCGACGAGGGCAACCTGTCCGCGATCGTCGAGCGCCTGATCGCGCCGATCGACGACATCGTGCTCCGCGCCGAATTTACCGCGTTCGCCGCGCTCCACGCGGCGGCCTGACCGGGTTCGCCCACCCCAACCCCGCCCACCTTACCTTGTCGTTCGAGCAGGAACGGGTATAGGTAGGTCTGGGGAAAAGTCGGATGGAGCAACTTGCCGGGAATAGCGTCGCGTTGGCAGGGGAGCCGCGGATCGCCGCGATCCTGCAGCGGGTCTGCGACCTGACCGGCATGGGGTTCGCCGCGGTCGCGCGGGTGACCGAGGAGCGCTGGACCGCGTGCCAGGTGCTCGACCGGATCGATTTCGGGCTCGACCCGGGCGACGAACTCGAGCTCAAGACCACGATCTGCAACGAAATCCGCGATCATCGCAAGGCGGTGGTGTTCGACCGGGCGTCGGGTCACGCCTATTGGCGCAATCACCCGACCCCGGTGCTGTACGGCTTCAAAGCTATATCGCGCTGCCGATCACCCTGTCCGACGGCCAGTTCTTCGGCACCCTCTGCGCGCTGGATCCCGAACCGCGCACGGTCGAGGTGCCGAGTCTGGTCGCGCTGCTGCGCGACCTCGCCGATCAACTCGCCACGATCCTCGAATCCCCGGTGACGCCCACTCAGGGCCTGGACGGAATCGCCAGCCCGCGCTGAACCGCGGGCCGCGCCAGACCGCGCGCGAGCCAGGCGCCGACGTTCGAAAAATCGCCGAAGCCGACGAGATCCCCCGCACCGTAGAAATCGACCAGCGCGCGCACCCAGCCGAGCATCGAAATGTCCGCGATCGAATAGGCCTCGCCGACGAACCAGTCGCGCCCCGCCAGCGCGTGCTCCATCACACCGAGCAGCCGCTGCGCCTCCGCGACATACCGATCGCGCGGGCGCTTGTCCTCGAAGTCCTTGCCCGCGAACTTCACGAAGAAGCCGAGCTGTCCGAACATCGGCCCGACCCCGCCCATCTGGAACATCACCCACTGGATCGCCTGCAACCGCAGGACCGGATCGGCGGGCAGGAACTGGCCGGTCTTCTCCGCCAGATACAGCAGGATCGCGCCTGATTCGAACAAAGCGAGCGGTTTGCCGCCCGGGCCATGCGGATCGAGGATCGCGGGGATCTTGCCATTGGGGTTGAGCGCGACAAATTCCGGGCTCTTCTGGTCGTCGCTGGCGAAGTCGATCAGGTGCGGCTCATAGGCCAGCCCCGTCTCCTCGAGCATGATCGACACCTTGACGCCATTGGGGGTCGGCAGGGAATACAGTTGCAGCCATTCCGGGTGTTGCGCGGGCCAGCGCTGCGTGACGGGAAAAGCGGAAAGATCGGTCATGGCGGAGTCCCCTGCTGCACGGTGCGTCGTGGGAGATAGTCATCCCCCCCCGGCTTCGCTATGGCCCCTGCCGATGGAAGCTTCCGATCTCCGCGTGGCCCTGTTCAGCGGCAATTATAATTACACGCGTGATGGTGCGAACCAGACGCTCAATCTTCTGGTGGGGCATCTGCTCAGTCGCGGGGTGAAGGTCCGCATCTATGCGCCGACGAGCCGCACCCCCGCCTTTCCACCGACCGGCGATCTGGTCAGCGCACCGTCGATCAAGATCCCGCTGCGCGGCGAGTACAAGCTGACTCGCGGCATGGGCAACCGCGTGCGCCGCGATCTCGAGGGGTTCGCGCCGAACCTGATCCATCTGTCGGCACCGGACCGGCTCGGGCACAAGGCACTCGAATATGCCGAGAAGCACGATATCGCCTGCGTCGCATCCTACCATACGCGGTTCGAGACCTACATGCCCTATTACGGGCTCGGCTTTCTCGTCCCGATGATGATCCGGGCGCAGACGCGTTTCTACAGCCGTGTCGACGAAGTGCTCGCACCGAGCCAGATGATGGGCGAGATCCTCCACGACTGGGGCGTGCCGACCCCCGTCACGCGCTGGTCGCGCGGCGTCAACCACGCCCGCTTCAACCCGTCGCGCCGCGATCTTGGCTGGCGCCACAGCCTCGGCATAGCGGACGACGAGATCGCGATCGGGTTCCTCGGGCGACTGGTCAAGGAAAAGGGCCTCGACGTGTTCGCGCGCGCGATGCACGCGCTCGACGAGCGCGGCGTGAAGCATCGCACCGTGGTGATCGGCGAAGGACCGGCGCGCGACTGGTTCGCGCAGGAAATCCCCGACGCGGTGTTCGCGGGCTATATGACCGGCGACGATCTTGGCCGCGCGGTCGCGTCGATGGACGTGTTCTTCAACCCGAGCCTGACCGAGACGTTCGGCAACGTGACGCTCGAGGCGATGGCGGCAGGCGTGCCCGTGGTCGCGGCGCGCGCCTCGGGCGCGGTCGGGCTGATCGACGACGGGGTGACCGGGCTGATCGTCCCGCCGACCGACATCCAGGGCTATGCCGACGCGCTCCAGCGCTATTGCGAGGACGACGCGGTCCGCCACGCGGCAGGCGCGGCGGGGCACGCCAAGGCGGCGGGGTATAAGTGGGATACGATCAACCAGACCGTGCTCGATACGTATCTACGCGTGATCGAACGCCGCTCGAAGCGGTAGGCGCGTGTTGCGTGCCTGAGGGCCTTGTCGAGCGACCAGTCCCTTTTTCTGCCGTCATGCTGAACGTGTTTCAGCATCCATCGTTCAACGCTGGCCTGCCCCAGTGCCGCGGTGGACCCTGAAACGAATTCAGGGTGACGGCGGGTGAGGTAAGCGATCCCTTCCCGTGCCGTCATGCTGAACTTGTTTCAGCATCCACCGTACAACGCAGGCCTGCCCCAGTGGCGCGGTGGACCCTGAAACGAGTTCAGGGTGACGCCGAGTGTGAGGCGAGCGTGTTCTTTCGCCGTCATGCTAAACTTGTTTCAGCATCCACCGTACAACGCAGGCTTGCCCCAGTGGCGCGGTGGACCCTGAAACGAGTTCAGGGTGACGCCAGGTGTGATGGAGACCTGCCCCCTTACCGCCAGTCGTACGCGAGCGGCACCTCGCGGAACGCGAAGCGGTCGACGTGGCGCGCGACCGCCCCTTTCAGGCCGTCGAGCTGTTCCAGCGACGTCGCCTCGATCCGCACCACCAGAACCCCCGGCTCGGCGTCGAAGGTCACGGTCGCATCGCCGGGATGATCCGCGCCGCGCGCATCGCGCGGGAACACCACCGTCCCGTGCGTGGCCGTGTACGTCACGGCCAGATTGTGCTCCCAATGCTTGCACGTCTGCTGGAGATACTTGCTGGCGTGCGCGGTGGTCACGCGCGCGATCGCATCGTACGGCATCACAGCCGCTCGATCTTCTGCGCGGCCTCGTCGATCAGCGCGACCGCCTGATGGATCGTCTCGATCGGAACCGCCTCGTCGCGCAGCTTGTGCATCAACACTTCGCGCAGATTGCCCATCGCGCGGCGCACCGAGGCGCTGTCGGTCCGCGCGCGCTCGGCCCCGACCTCGGCGATCCGCGCGAACAGCGCCGCGACCAGTTCGGCGTTCTCGGCGAGATGCTGCGTTCCCGGTTCGGTCACTTCGAACAGCTTCTTGGCACCTTCGGCCTGACGCGCCGCGATCAGGTCCATGTCATCGAGCAGCGTCAGCGTCGGATAGACCACCCCCGGGCTCGGCGCATAGGCACCGCCGGTCAGTTCCTCGATCCGGCGGATCAGGTCGTAGCCGTGGCGTGGCTCGTCGGCGATCAGCTTGAGCAGCACCAGCCGCAATTCGCCGCCGTCGAACATCCGCCGCCCGCGCGAGCCGCGCCCCTCGCCATGCTCATGTCCGCCGCGACCGCCGAAGCCGCCGCCGCCCAAACCACGCCCGCCGCCGCGCATTGCCTCGTGCGCTGTGTTGTGCCCGTGCCGACCGCGTTCGCGGCAACCTTGTTCAAATCCAAACATATCTATTCCCTTATCTCAGATAGCGCTAAGATATATCTTGATATGAACGATGCAAGGTTCGAGTGCAAATTTCCGCGCAGACCCTATCTTCCGGGGATGGCCGACCTTTTCGCTGCATTCGATCCCCCCACATCCGAAGCCGCCCCCGAACCCGCGGCGGACTCCGCGCCGCTGGCCGACCGGTTGCGCCCGACGACGCTCGCCGAGGTGGTCGGACAGGACCACATCACCGGCCCTGAAGGCGCGATCGGGCGGATGGTCGCGGCGGGGCGGCTGTCGTCGATGATCCTGTGGGGCCCGCCCGGGACCGGCAAGACGACGATCGCGCGGTTGCTGGCGGATGCGGTGGGGCTGCGCTTCATGGCGATCTCGGCAGTGTTCTCGGGCGTCGCGGACCTCAAGAAGGCGTTCGCCGAGGCGCGCGAACACGCGCGGATCGGCAAGCGCACGCTGCTGTTCGTCGACGAGATCCACCGCTTCAATCGCGCGCAGCAGGACGGCTTCCTGCCCTATGTCGAGGATGGCACCGTCACGCTTGTCGGCGCGACGACCGAGAACCCGTCGTTCGAACTGAACGCCGCCGTGCTCAGCCGCGCGCAGGTGCTGATCCTCCACCGGCTCGATCACGCCGCGCTCGGCCAGTTGCTCGATCGCGCGGAAGCGGTGGAGGGGCGCCCCCTGCCCCTCACGCGCGAGGCGCGCGACGCGATGATCGCGAGCGCGGATGGCGACGGGCGCTTCCTGCTCAACCAGTCCGAGACGCTGTTCGCGGTCAATCTGCCCGAACCGCTCGATCCGGCGGGGCTCTCGGCGTTTCTCCAGCGTCGCGTCGCAGTGTACGACAAGGACCGCGAGGGGCATTACAACCTCATTTCCGCGCTCCACAAGGCGGTGCGCGGGTCCGATCCGCAGGCAGCACTCTATTATCTCGCGCGGATGCTCACCGCGGGCGAGGAACCGCTGTATCTGTTGCGCCGGATGATCCGGATGGCGGTCGAGGATATCGGCCTCGCCGATCCCGGCGCGCTGACGCAGTGCCTCGCCGCCAAGGACGCCTATGACTTCCTCGGCTCGCCCGAAGGGGAACTGGCGATCGCGCAGGCGTGTATCTATCTCGCGACCGCGCCCAAATCGAACGCCGCGTACAAGGCACAGAAGGCGGCATGGAAATCGGCGCGCGAGACGGGCTCGCTGATGCCCCCCGAGAACATCCTCAACGCGCCGACCAAGCTGATGAAGGACATCGGCTATGGCAAGGGCTACGCCTATGACCATGATACCGCGGAGGGGTATTCGGGGTCGAATTACTGGCCGAGCGAAATGGAGCCGCAGACCTTCTACGTCCCGACCGAGCGTGGGATGGAGAAGAGGATCGCCGAGCGGATGGCATGGTGGGCAAGCCTCAAGACGGGCGATGCCTGAGGGGTGTCCGGCCGGTCCGTGTCAGGCATGACTCCCACGCATTTCGCGCAATTCGCCGCGATCGACTGGTCGGGTGCGAAGGGCGCGCGGCATCCGGGAATTGCACTCGCGCTCTGTTCGGCGGGCGATGCCGCGCCGGTGCTGGTCGAACCGCCGCGCGGGGTCTGGTCGCGCGCCGATATCCTCCACTGGCTCCGCAACCGCGCGGGGGAGCCGTTGCTGGTCGGGTTCGATTTCTCCTTCGCCGCGCCTTTCATCGAACGCGGTGCCTATCTGCCGGGCGAGACCGACGCGACCGATCCGCCCGCGCTGTGGGCCTATGTCGACCATCACAGCGCGGACATGGATCTGGGCGCGGCGTCGTTCCTCGAAGCGCGGCGCGGGCGGCATTTCTATCTGGGCGCGGCGGACGGGGTGAAGGCGGACTTCATGCATTATCGCCGCTGCGAAGCGCGGTACAATGCGAACGGCGGCGGCAAGCCGTCGACCGTCTATGACGCGATCGGCGCGGCGCAAGTCGCCAAGGCGAGTTTCGCGGGGATGCGGCTGCTCCACCATCTCGCGCGCGCGATCCCGGTCTGGCCGTTCGATCCGCCGCCGTCGCACGGGGCGTGCGTGGTCGAGATCTACACCACGATCGCGGCGCGCGCGGCGGGGATGCGCAAGGGGCTGAGCAAGCTGCGCGACGGTGCCGCGCTCGACACCGCGCTCGCCACGATGGGAAGCGCGCCGCATGTGCCGCTCGCGCGCTATACCGACCATGCGACCGACGCGATCCTCACCGCCGCCTGGCTCCGCCGCAACGCCGCGCGCGAGGATCTGTGGCATCCGGATGCGCTTACCGCGCAGATCGCCCGTACCGAGGGCTGGACCTTCGGCGTGACTTGACGCATGGAGCGCAGACGAGGCCACGCGCCTCATGCGCCGGTTTAGCTCAGCTGGTAGAGCAGCGGTTTTGTAAACCGAAGGTCGCGGGTTCGATTCCTGCAACCGGCACCATATTTCCCGACATCGTCAAACATATGCCGTCGCGCGCGAAGATCGCCGGCGCGGGGCGTCACCCCGCGAATTCGCCGGGCTGCATCAGGCGCCAACCCTGGTTCTCGCGGATCATCGGCTGACCGCAGCCCTTGCACACGCTGCACCGCACACCATTCTGCCAGCGGACCCGGTAGCCGTTGCGATGATGGTAACCGAACAGACATTTCAAGCGTTGTCGCAGATGCATCGTAAGCCTCGTGAAAAGTGCGAAACATTGCTATACATCATATTAACCATCAGCGTCGACATCACTCTCGGGCTACCTGAGACAGTCACTCGAGCGTTACGCGGTCGTAATGGGATAGTTTCGCAGCGTTACTCAAGACATCTATGAGATACTTGGATTTTTTACTTTAGATCAGGGCGTTCGATCTGGGCCTGGTTCCTACCCGAATAATCCCCTGCCGCCATTCCGTCCGATCGCGGGCGGCGTGCTGCGGTGCAGCGCGCGCCGCAGGGTGGCCGATCCACGCGCACGATTGCATGATTCGGCAAAGCGCCCGATAGGCGATCGCGTGATCAAGGTTGTCAGCTACAACATGCACAAGGGGATCGGGCTCGACCGGCGGCGCGACCCGCGGCGCATCCTCGACGTGCTGCAGGAAATCGATGGCGATGTCATCGCGTTGCAGGAAGCCGACCTGCGCTATGGCACCAAGGCGGCAATCATCCCGCACCGGCTGCTCGAGGACCATTCTCCCTGGCGCGCGGTCCCGTTGCCGCACGACCGCGCGAGCATGGGGTGGCACGGCAATGCCCTGTTGGCGCGAAAGGGAATCGACGTGCTCGCGGCGAGTACGCTGCATATCCCCACGCTCGAACCGCGTGGCGCGATCCGCGTCGACCTGTCGATCGAGTCGACCCCGATCCGCGTGGTCGGGATGCATCTCGATCTTTCGGGCCTGTGGCGGCGGCGACAGGCGCGCGCGATCCTCGCGCATGCCGACGACGGGACGCCCGGCCTGCCGACCGTCATGATGGGCGACCTCAACGAATGGACCCCCAACGGCGGGTGTCTCCACGATTTCCGCCGCGCGTTCGAGATCGTCCCGACCGGGCCGAGCTTTCATGCGCGCCGCGCGATCGGGCGGCTCGACCGGATCATGACGCGCGGGTTCCGGGTGCGCGATTGCGGCGTCCACACCAGCGCGCTCGCGCGCAAGGCGTCCGACCATCTTCCGATCTGGGCGCTGATCGAACCGTTATGAGCCGCGAGAAGGAGCTTCGTCTCGCGCTCGTTTGCTACGGCGGGATCAGCCTCGCGGTCTACATGCACGGCATCACCAAGGAAATCTGGCGGCTCGCGCGCGCCAGCCAGGCGTTTCATGCCGGGGCCGCGCCCGCGACCGGGAGCCAGGGCATCTATCACGCGCTGCTCGCCGAGATCGCGGATGAAACGGGCGTGCGGCTGCGCGTGCTGATCGACATCATCGCGGGCGCGAGCGCGGGCGGGATCAACGGGGTGTTCCTCGGCCAGGCGATCAGCACCGGGCAGAGTCTTGAACCCCTGACCCAATTGTGGCTCGATTCGGCCGATGTCGAGGCGCTGGTCGACCAGAAGCAGGCGCCTGCGCACCGTTTTTCGAAGGCATGGGCGCTGCCGCTCGCATGGCTTGCGGCGCGTGGCACCGACGGGGTCGAGGCGACGGTCGAATCGGGCGTGCGCGACGAAGTCCGCGCTAAGCTGTCGCACTTCATCCGCTCGCGCTGGTTCGAGCCGCCGTTCGGCGGGGAGCGCTTCTCCGGGCTGATCCTCGATGCGCTCGAGGCGATGGCCGCCGCACCGCGCGCACCGCGCCTGCTGCCGCCCGGGCAACCGCTCGATCTGTACGTCACCGTCACCGACTTCCGCGGGCATCCCGAACGGCTGACGCTCCACTCGCCGCCCGAAGTCGTCGAGACCGAACACCGCGTCGTCGTCCCCTTCACCGATCACGGCAACCCGCTCGAAACGCTGGCCGACCCCGCCGAGCTGACGTTCGCGGCGCGCGCGACCTCGTGCTTTCCCGGCGCGTTCCCGCCGTTCATGGTTGGCGAGCTCGACCGCGTGCTGGAGCAACGCGACACCGCGTGGCCGGGGCGCGCGGGGTTCCTCAAGCGGATCCTGCCGCGCCAATATGCCGCCAACGCCGCCGAGGCCGCGGTGCTGATCGACGGGTCGGTGCTCAACAACGCGCCGTTCCGCCCCGCGATCGAGGCGCTGCGCGAGCGCCCGGCGCAGCGGCAGGTCGACCGGCGCTTCGTCTATATCGATCCGCACCCGCGCGGCAGCTTCGGCTTGAGCGCGACCGGCGCGGCCACCCCGGGCTTCTTCCAGACGATCATCGGCGCAATGTCCGAACTGCCGCGCCAACAGCCGATCCGCGACAATCTCGATGAGATCGCGGAGCGCTCGCGCCGGATCGACCGGATGCGGACGATCGTCGCGGGAATCCGCCCCGAGGTCGAAAAGCAGGTCGAGGCGCTGTTCGGCTATACGCTATTCCTCGATTCGCCGACGCCCGCGCGGCTCGCAGCGTGGCGGCAGCGCGCGCAGACCGCAGCGGCGCGCAGCTCGGGCTATGCCTATGCCGCCTACGGGCATCTGAAAGTGGCCGGCGTGGTCGAGGCAATCACCACGCTGCTCCACGCCGCGGGTGGGGATACCGAGCAAAGCCGCTGGGACCGGATCCACGACTGCGTCGCCGCGGCGGTCGCGGCGCTTGGCGTCGACGACATGAAACCGGGGTTTGCTGGCGGCGCGAACACGACGATGATCGGCTTTCTGCGCACTTTCGATCTCGGCTTTCGCCTGCGCCGGTTGCGACTGCTCGCGCGGCGCGTAACCGAGCTGGAGGCCAATCATCCGGACAGTGAGCTCGGCGGGATTCGCGATGCGATCTATGCCAGCCTGTCCGACTATCGCGACTGCAAGCGGGCCGAACGGTACGAGGCGCTACGCGACGACGTGCGGTTGCTGCGCGGCGATGCGACCGCGCTGGTCGAGCGGCTCGGGACCGCAATGGCGTTGCAGGATCTCGACAATAAGACCGAGGCACGGCTTGCGGCGGCGTTTACCGGGCTGACCCGTGACGTCAGGCGGCCGCTGCTGCTGACCTATCTCGGCTTTCCCTATTATGACGTCGCCACCTTGCCGCTGTTGCAGGGCGAGGGGCTCGACGAATTCGACCCGATCAAGGTCGACCGGATCGCGCCCGACGATTCGACCTCGATCCGCGCGGGTGGCGCGGAGGCGACGCTCAAAGGCATTCAGTTCAACAGCTTCGGCGCGTTCTTCAGCCGCGCCTATCGCGAGAACGACTATCTCTGGGGGCGGCTCCACGGGGCGGAACGGATGATCGACATCGTGCTGTCGACGCTGGAGGGCGACCAGAGGCTCAAGCCCGGGCGCACCGCCGCGATCAAGCGCGCCGCGTTCCTCGCGATTCTCGACGAGGAAGCCGACCGGCTAACCGCGATCCCCGGCCTGTTCGAGACGTTGCGCCGCGAAATCGGCTGACGCTAGTCAAGCCGCGCGGTTTTCGGTAGCCTCGCGCGCATGCAATTCCTCAAGATCCTGTTCTGGTGCCTGCTCGCTTTCGTCGCGGCGGTGTTCACCGTGGCCAATTGGACGAGCGTCTCGATCCGCCTGTGGGGCGGGATGGAGGCGCTGGTGAACCTGCCGCTGCTGCTGCTGGTGACTTTCCTGGCGGGGCTGATCCCGACGCTTGCCTGGCATTCGACGTTGCGCTGGCGGCTGCGCAGCCGGCTGGCGAATGCCGAGCGGACGCTCGCCGACATGCGCGTCGCCATGGCGCCGCCGGTTGCGGCCCCGGTCATCCGCGCGACGCCCGACGGGTCGCCGATCGCGTTGGCAGTCGGCAGTCCCGTCGTGACGACCGCCCCTCCCGCCAGCGGAGCCATGCTGTGACCAACCGGCTGTATGTTGCCCTCGACACGCCCGATCTCGCCAAGGCGCGCGCCATGGCGACGCGGGTCCGGCATCACGTCGGCGGGATCAAGCTCGGACTCGAATTCTTCCTTGCCAACGGCCAGCCCGGGGTGCGGCAGATGGCCGAGCTCGGCTTGCCGATCTTCCTCGATCTCAAGCTCCACGACATTCCCAATACGGTCGCCAAGGCGATCATGACGCTCCACGGGATCGAGCCTGCGATCCTGACGGTGCACGCAGCGGGCGGCCGCGCGATGCTCGAGGATGCCAAGGCCGCCGCGCCGACCGGGACAAAGGTGATCGCGGTGACGACGCTGACCAGCCTCGACGCGAGCGACCTCGCCTCGATCGGTGTGCCCAGCAGCCCGCACGACCAGGTGCTGCGGCTGACCGAACTTGCGCGCGAATCGGGGATCGACGGCGTCGTTTGCTCGGGCGCGGAAGTCGGCGCGGCGCATGCGCTGTGGCCGAGGGGGTTCTTCGTCGTTCCCGGCGTGCGTCCGGTCGACGGTCCGGTCGGCGACCAGAAGCGCGTCGTTACCCCGCGCGCCGCGCTCGATGCGGGCGCGTCGATCCTCGTCGTCGGACGACCCATCACGCAGGCCGCGAACCCGGATACGGCCGCGCGCGAGATCGAAGCGACGCTCTGAGCCCAAGGTCGCCGCCACGCGGTGCGGCGTTGGAGGATGGTTAATCCCTGCATGGTATCGCTTGCGTCTTCCTCGACGAGCCGCAAGGACGTTTCGCATGCCTGTCTCTGCCAAGATCTGCGGGCTTTCCACGCCCGAAACCCTCGACACCGCGATTGCCGGAGGCGCGAGCCATGTTGGGCTGGTGTTCTTCCCCCCCTCCCCGCGTCACGTCAGCCGGGACCGTGCGGCGCAGCTCGCAGCGCGTGTGCCGGCGCGGGTCGCGCGGGTGGGCGTGTTCGTGAACCCGGACGACGCAACGCTCGAGTCCGCGATCGAGGCGGGGAAGCTGTCAGTCCTCCAGCTCCACCAGACCACGCCGGAACGCGCCGCCGCGATCAAGGCGCGCACCGGGCTTGAACTGTGGGCGGCGGTCGCGGTGCGGACGCGGGCGGACCTCGACGGCGCGCTGCCGTATCGCGGGGTGGCGGACCGGATCCTCTATGATGCCAAGACACCCCCTGGGGCGGCGCTGCCGGGCGGTATGGGGGTGCGGTTCGACTGGACGTTGCTCGAGGGCTTCCGCCACGCGCTGCCCTGGGCGCTGTCGGGCGGGCTCGACGCGGTCAACGTCGGTGAGGCGGTGGCGATGACGGGGGCGACGCTGGTCGACGTGTCCTCGGGGCTGGAAAGCGCGCCGGGAATCAAGGATCCGGCAAAGATCAGCGCGTTCCTCGCAGCCGTGGCAGCGTGCTGACGCATTCGTTCTGATTTCGATGATTTAGAAGGCCGGTCCCCAGCGCTGCTGGGGTCCGAACTGTCCGGCAAGAATGGCTCCCTGAGTAGGATTCGAACCTACGGCCGCTCGATTAACAGTCGAGAGCTCTACCGCTGAGCTATCAGGGAACGTTGCGGAGGCGCGCCTATACCAATGGGTTGCGCGGGAATGCAAGCGCCGTGTCGCAGGTTTTTCACATTCTGCAGAAAACGGCGGATTTGCGTGGCTTTGGGGGGGGCTGACGCGACGTCGACGCGGGATCGTGACGCGGTGTGGGGAGAATCACTCATAACCGCAAAGCCGACAGCCGGCGGTGTCGGCGCCACCTCCGCCGTCGATGCGGTGCGCCGCGCCACCCCGAATTCCGTCATTCCCGCGCAGGCGGGGGTTATGAGGGCTGGCCATGCCACGCGACGAGAGACGGTAGGAAAGGATCCCCGCCCCCCGGGGACGACGGTATAAGGGAAGGGTCGTACCCCAACCTGTCCGGGAAGGCCGGACCAGCCCCCCTGCCCGTCGCTAGAACTTCATTCCGACGACGAGGTTGGCGATGGGGTTCAATCCCCCCCGGTGCTCGCTGAGGGCGCGATAAGAGCGGGGCAGGTCGGCATTGGCGGTGCCGACGAGCGTGCCCATCTCCACCCCGAACATCGCATTCTTATAGGTGCCGCTGTAGCCGATCGTCGCGGCGGGTGTGCGGCGGTTGAAACCCGTGCGCACCCCCGTCCCCGTCCCCGGCAGGCGGGGCGCGTAGAGCAGCCCTCCGGTCGCCTTTTCGGCATCGCGCACGAAGTTGGCGACCGAGAAGAACTTCATTCCGCCGGACAGATGCAGCCCGCTGCCGTTGATCGGGTAATAGTCGATCATCGAACTGGCGAAGCGCCGCTGCATCGGGCCATCCGGGTCGAGCAACGGATTGAACGACGCGGATGTCGTCAATACCGCGAGCCTGACGCGGAAGTCGGTCGCGACCCGCGCCTCCACGGGCGCGATGCGAGAGAACAACGGCGTCGCAAGCGCCATCGGGTCATGCGTGGGATCCGCGATCGCGCTGCCACTCCAGACTCCTGCCGCCAGACCGATGGCGATCCCGACCGCGTTCCGCATATGCACCCCCGCAGACATTTTGACCCCCGCCGCCCGTTACCTTTGCAACATAGACGGTAACTGGGACGCTAATCCTGACATAATCGGAAACTTGTTGCGACGGAGCGAACCATCCAAGCGACGAAATGATGCCACATCGTCTCGTCGCGCGTCAGTCTCCGTTCATCTGCAGGACGTTAGGACGATTCGACCAGTACGATTGACCGGAGCCTTGCGCGCGGTGGTTCGTTCTGCGCTTCATGGCCTCGACGGCACGGCTCGCCGCACAGACCAGTTCACTGGAGACCGAAATGCCCAAGTTCCCGCCGACCTTCCGCAAGTCCGCCCTGATCGCGGCGCTTGCGGCTTCTACCCTGCTGACGGCCTGCGCATCCGAATCGACCTATCGCCCCGCGGTCGGTCGCGGGTTCGAGCGGTCGGGCTACAGCGACCGCCAGATCGAGGACAACCGCTTCCAGGTCAGCTTCTCGGGCAACAGCTACACGTCGCGCGACACGGTCGAGAAATACCTGCTGTTCCGCGCCGCCGAGCTGACAGTGCAGCGCGGGTTCGATTACTTCGTGTTCGCCGACCGCAATGTCGACAAGAGCACCCGCACCTACACCACGCCGGGCCTGGGCGGCGGCTTCGGTGGCCTGGGGTATGGCGGCGGCTATGGCTATGGCGGCGGCTTCGGCGGCGGCTATTGGGGCCCGAGCTGGCGGTATCGCGGGCGTGGCTTCGGCTGGCGTTCGTGGGACCCGTTCATCGGCGATCCGTTCTTCGACCGCGGTGTCGATATCAACACGATCGACAAATATGAGGCGAATGCCGAGATCGTCGTTGGTCGTGGGCCGAAGCCCAAGGATAACATCCGCGCGTTCGACGCGCGCGAGGTGTTGCGCAACCTCGGGCCGAGCATCGTCACGCCGAAGTAATGGCTTCCTTGGCTACATGAAAAAGCCCCCCTTCCGCAGGCCGGAAGGGGGGCATTTTGCTGTCTGACGACGTGCCCGCCTCACACCTCCGTCATTCCCGCGAAGGCGGGAATCCATTGATACTGCTGGCCGGCAATTCTGGGCCCGCCAGCCAGTATGGATCCCCGCCTCCGCGGGGATGACGGGCCCGAGGGGATCAGCGCCCCGTCACACCGCCCCGTGGCAATGCTTGTACTTGTTCCCCGACCCGCACGGGCACGGCGCGTTGCGGCTGACGTTGCCCGCCCATTCGGACGGATCCTGCCCGAGCTCCTGCCCCTCGGGCCGCGGGATCGACAGCGGCGGGAGGCGCGTGGTGATCAGCCCGCTGCCCGCGTCCTGATCGTAGGTGTCGTCGTCCCCGGTGAACGGGTCGAAATGGTTGGTGATGAAGTCGGGCAGCGTCGGCAGCGCCGGCGCGGGCTCGAGGTTGAACTGCGCGAACGCGATCGTCCGGGTTACGTCCTCGCGGATGCTGCCGAGCATGCGTTCGAACAGCGAGAACGCTTCCTGCTTATACTCGTTGATCGGCGTCTTCTGCGCATAGGCGCGCAGGTGGACGACCTGACGGAGCGCGTCGAGCGTCGCGAGATGCTCCTTCCAGTGATGGTCGAGGTTCTGGAGCAGGATCGACTTCTCGACCCGGATCCACGTCTCGGGATCGAGCGACTCTGCCTTTTCGCGGACCAGATCGTCCGCCTGCGCGCGGACGCGCTCCTCGATGATCTCGGGGTCGATCGCCTCTTCCTCGAGCCACGCCTCGACCTGCGGTTCGAGATTGAGCGTGGTCGCGAGCTGCTCCTTCATGCCCGCGATATCCCACTGCTCGGGATAGGTGCCCGGAGGGCATGCCGCGCCGACGATGCCGTTGACCGTCTCGGCACGCATGTCCTCGACCACGTCGCCGACGGTCGCCGCGTCCATGATATCCGAACGCTGCTCGTAGATGACCTTGCGCTGGTCGTTCATCACGTCATCATATTCGACGACCTGCTTGCGGATGTCGTAGTTGCGCGCCTCGACCTTTTTCTGCGCGGTCTCGATCGCCTTGGAGAGCCACTTGCTGCCGATCGCCTCGCCGTCGCCGATGTTCGACCGCATCATCTTGGCGAACAACGTGTCCGGCCCGAAGATGCGGAGCAGATCGTCGTCGAGGCTGAGGTAGAAGCGCGAGAGACCCGGATCGCCCTGGCGACCCGAACGACCGCGCAGCTGGTTGTCGATACGACGGCTCTCATGCCGCTCGGTGCCGAGCACGAACAGCCCGCCCGCCGCGAGCACTTCGGCCTTCTCAACTGCGATTTCCTGCTTGATCCGGGCGATCGCCGCCTCGCGCTCGGGCCCCTCGGCCATCGCCGACAGTTCGTCGTTGACGCGGAATTCGAGGTTGCCGCCGAGCTGAATGTCGGTGCCGCGGCCCGCCATGTTGGTCGCGATCGTCACCACGCTCTTGCGGCCCGCCTGCGCGACGATGTGCGCCTCGCGCTCATGCTGGCGCGCGTTGAGCACCTCATGCTTGACGCCTTCCTGCACCAGGAATTCGCTCAGCAATTCGGACTTCTCGATCGACACGGTGCCGACCAGCACCGGCTGGCCGAGATCGGCGTGATGCTTGATCTTCTTGGCGATCGCGCGGAATTTGTCCGGGGTGTCCTTGTAGAACTCGTCTTCCTCGTCGACGCGCTGGACCGGCACGTGCGTCGGGATCGTCACCACGTTCATCTTGTAGATGTCGTAGAATTCCGCCGCCTCGGTCGCCGCGGTCCCGGTCATGCCTGCGAGCTTAGGGTACATGCGGAAATAGTTCTGGAAGGTGATCGACGCCATCGTCTGGTTCTCGGGCTCGATCTCGACGCCTTCCTTGGCCTCGATCGCCTGATGCAGCCCGTCCGACCAGCGCCGACCATCCATCATGCGGCCGGTGAACTCATCGATGATGATGACCTTGCCGTCCTTGACGATGTAGTCGATGTCCGCCTTGAACATCATGTTCGCGCGCAGCGCCTGGTTGGTGTGGTGCACCACCTGCGTGTTCTCGAAATCATACAGGTTCGCGCCCTCGAGCAGCCCGGCGGTCTCGAGCAGCCGCTCGACCTTCTCGGTGCCATCCTCGGTCAGGATGATCGACTTCTGCTTTTCGTCCTTCTCGTAATCCTCGGGCGCAAGCTCGCGGACGATCAGGTCGACCGAGCGGTACAGGTCGGACTTGTCGTCGGTCGGGCCGGAGATGATCAACGGCGTACGCGCCTCGTCGATAAGCACCGAATCGACCTCGTCGACGATCGCCATCGCGAACGGGCGCTGGACCATCGATTCGCGCTCATACTTCATGTTGTCGCGCAGGTAGTCGAAGCCGAACTCGTTGTTCGTGCCGTAGGTGATGTCCGCGGCATAAGCGTCGGCGCGCTGTTGGTCGGATAGGTTGGGGACGATCACGCCGACCGTCATCCCGAGGAAGTTGTAGACCTGCGCCATCCAGCCCGCGTCGCGCGCGGCGAGATAGTCGTTGACCGTGATGACGTGGACGCCCTTGCCCGGCAGCGCGTTGAGATAGGTGGCGAGCGTCGCCACCAGCGTCTTGCCCTCGCCGGTGCGCATCTCGGCGATCTCGCCGCGGTGGAGCACGATCCCGCCGATCATCTGCACGTCGTAATGCCGCTGCCCGAGCGCGCGCTTGGCGGCCTCGCGCACCGTGGCGAACGCCTCGGGAAGCAGCGCGTCGAGATCCTCGCCGGCTTCCAGACGCTCGCGGAAGCGCGCGGTCTGGGCGGAGAGATCCTCGTCCGACATGGCGGAGATCGTGGGTTCGAACCCGTTGATCTTCGCGACGACCGCGCCGAGCGACTTGACGTAGCGGTCGTTGGACGAGCCGAAGAGCGATTTGGCAATGCCGCCGAACATGGGGAATTCCTGTATTTCTAAAGGGATTGGCGGCGCGCTACACGCGGCCGCCGAAAGATATGGTTAAGAAGGGCAGCGCGGCAGGCGCCACCGGATCAAGCCCGCGGGCGATCCAGGTAGAGACGCGCCGTTGCCATCACCGGCAGGGTGAGGTGGCTGAGCGCGAAGACCGGCGTTTCCCCGAAGCCACCGGCAAGGTGCCGATGCCCCGCGATCCGCAGCACCCGCGCCGGAAGCGCAACCTGCGCGCGTGCCGCCGCGACCGACTGGCATTCGACCTGCACGTCCGGTGCGCGAACGCCCGTCACCACGCCGGTCAGCGCGGAGAGGATCGCAGAAAAGAACAGCAGCCATTCCATCGGTATTCGGGCATGTAATGACTGCGGCGCGCTTCGTCTATCGGCAAACACCGCTCGTCGTGTGGGGGCAGGACGCACGTCATTCCGGCGGAGGCCGGGGCTGGCGGGTCGGGCGCGCAACACAGATTTAGCGCGACACCATGGCGGCCCCGGCCTGCGCCAGGGTGACGGTATGGGGTGGCATATCGATTGAAAGGGGTCGGACCAGATCGTAAAGCCCCAAACCATGGACCGCTCCCCGCTCGCTCGCCCCTTCCCCGCCCTGCCCGCGATCGCCGGGGTCACGCCGCGTGTCGCCCGCGCCGGGTACAAGCCGTGGGAGCGCAACGACCTGACCTTCATTACGCTCGACCCCGGCACGACCGTCGCGGGCGTGCTGACGCAAAGCAAATGCCCCTCCCCCGAAGTCGAATGGTGCCGCTCGGCGCTGATCCTCGGCGAGGCGCGCGCGGTCGTCGTCAATGCGGGCAACGCGAATGCCTTCACCGGCGCACGCGGACGCGCCGCGGTCGAGGCGATCGCCGCCAAAGTGGCGGGCGCGCTCGCCTGCCGCCCGTCCGACGTGTTCGTCTCCTCGACCGGGGTGATCGGCGTGCCGCTGCCGATCGACAAGGCCGAGGCCGGGCTCGATGCCGCCTTCGCCGCGCTGCCGTGCTCGTGGGAAGACGCGACCAACACGATCGGCACGACCGATACCTTCGCCAAGGGCGCAACCACCACCGCCGTGGTCGATGGGCGCACGGTGACGCTGGTCGGGATCATCAAGGGCTCAGGGATGATCGCGCCCGACATGGCGACGATGCTCGGCTATATCTTCACCGACGCCGCAGTCTCCGCCGAATTCCTCCAGGCGACGCTGAGCGAAGCCAATCGCGCGAGCTTCTCGTGCATCACGGTCGACAGCGACACCTCGACCAGCGACAGCGTGCTCGCCTTCGCGACCGGCACGGCGGGCAACGTGCCCCTGACCGGCCCGGACGATGCCGGCGCAGATTCGTTCCGCGCGGCGCTCGGCGACCTGTGCCGCCAGCTTGCGCATCTCGTCGTGCGCGACGGCGAGGGTGCGACCAAGTTCATCGAAGTCGCGGTGACGGGTGCCGAGAGCGACCGCAGCGCGCAGCGGATCGCGATGAGCATCGCCAATTCGCCGCTGGTGAAGACCGCGATCGCGGGCGAGGATGCCAATTGGGGGCGCGTCGTGATGGCTGTGGGCAAAGCCGGGGAGCCCGCCGAGCGCGACCTGCTCGCAATCCGTTTCGGCGACACGCAGGTGGCGCGCGAGGGGCTTGCGGTGACGGGGTATGACGAGACGCCGGTCGCAGCGCATCTCAAAGGGCAGGATATCGAGATCGGGGTCGATCTGGGACTCGGCGACGGGGCGGCGACGGTCTGGACGTGCGACCTGACGCACGGGTATATCTCGATCAACGCGGATTATCGGACCTGAGCTAAGTTACCGCGAGCGCTTCTCAAAACTGGAGATTCCCAAGTTGCTTCTTCCCCGGCGAAGGCCGGGGTCCAATAGCGGAGGTTTCTCCAACTGGGCACAGCGCTCAACAACTCCAAGCTTCACTACTGGGCCCCGGCCTTCGCCGGGGAAGCGGATGCGTGGGGTATGATTGAAAAAGGCCCCCGGATCGCCAAATCCGGGGGCCCAGAACCTTACGCTAGCTCGCCCTCGAGCCACGCCTTCAACCGGCCCTTCGGCTCTGCACCGACCTTGGTCGCCGCCGGCTGCCCGTTCTTGAACAAAATCATCGTCGGGATCCCACGGACGCCGAACTTGCCCGGCGCATCGGGATTCTCGTCGATGTTGAGCTTGGCGATCGTCACCTGCTCGCCCAGTTCCTCCGAGATTTCCTCGAGGCTCGGCCCGATCATCTTGCACGGGCCGCACCATTCCGCCCAGAAGTCGACGAGAACCGCGCCCTGCGCATTGGTAACGTCCGAATCCCAGCTCGCGTCGGTGATCTTCTTGGTCGCCATCTTCAATCTCCTTGTGTTGCGCATGAACGTAGGTCCGCACGCATCGTTGCTCAAGCGCACGAAGCCTAGCTTTGCTCCGCATCCGCAAAGCCGGGCTTGTTCGCTGCCAATGCCTGCGCCGACAACAGATGCAATACCGGCCCGCTCGTATAGAGCAGCGCCGCCTCGATCGCCCGCCCAGGGAAGATCACCCCGAGCGCCGCCGCATAGGCCGCCATCTGCTTGATATGATAGGGCGGGATATCGCCTTCGGTCGCGGGCACGCTGCGCCCGGTCTTGAAGTCGACGATGCGGATCCGGTCGGGCTCGACCAGCAATCGGTCGACCGTGCCCGACACGACGAACCCGTCGGGCAACACCGCCGCGATCGGCGCCTCGGCGAGCGACCGCTCCCCGAACGCGTCCGCCAGTCGCGGATCGTCGAGCACCGCGAGCACCGGTGCGGCAATCGCCGCGCGCGCGGCAGGATCGGCGACCGCACCGCTGCGCTCCAACCAGCGATCCGCCGCCAACCCGCGGTCCTGCGGCGCAACCGGCGGCAACCGCTCGAACAACGCGTGGATCAGCCGCCCGCGTTCCGCCGCATCGCGCATCGCCGGGGTCGGCGGCGCATCCGCCACCGCATCGTCGCCGAGCGACGACGGCGCGAGCGGACGCGGCGGGCGCGATTCGACCGGCGCGACGCGCAACGCCCAGTCGGGCACCGGATCGGGCGCGCGCACGCCGCCTGCCCGCGCGCCCGCAAGCGGCACCGGCTTCTGCGGCGCGTGGCCGATGAAATCGCGCGGCGCGGTCTCGGCGGGGAAACCGAGCGCGGTCAACGCGCGGTCCGCGGCGGCATACCAACTAGCCTCGGGCGCAACGCCTTTCGCGCTCGGCCCGACCGACCCGGCGATCACCAGCCGTTCCTCCGCGCGCGTCGCCGCGACATAGAACAGCCGCCAATGCTCCTCCAGATCGCGCGCCGCCGCCTCGTCGACCAGCACCGCGAGCGGCCCGGTCGCCTCGCCCTTGCGCGGACGGATGATCGGCAGCGCCGCCGCCATCTCCCCCGCCTGCCACTTGAGCGTCGCGCGCGGCGAGCGGGTCGGATCGACCGCCGCATCCGCTAGGATCACCAAAGGCGCCTGCAATCCCTTCGCCCCATGCGCGGTCATCACGCGCACCGCATCCAGCGGCGCGGACGGATCGCGCTTGATCTCGACCTCGCCACGATCGAACCAGTCGAGGAAGCGCTGCAACGACGGCGTGCCGAGTGATTCGAAGTCGAGCGCCGCGCTAAGCAGTTCCTCGATCGGATCGCGCGCTTCCTGCCCCAGCCGCCGCAACAGCTTGCGCCGCCCGCCAAGTGGCCCCGACAGCAGTTCCTCGAGAAACTGATACGGCGTCGCAATGTCGGCGCGGTCGAGCATCGCATACAGCGCCGCCAGATCGCCGCGCGGTTCGTTGCGCGCGATATGCCGCCACAGGCTGACCGCGCGCTTGGGTGCTGCGTGCATCAGCCGCTCCTGGCTCCACCCGATCAGCGGCGACACCAGCAGCGACGCGAGCGACAGGTCGTCCTCCGGCTGGAGCACGAAGCGGATCGCGGCGAGCAGATCCTGCACCGACAGCGGCGCGTTAAGCCGCAACCGGTCGACGCCCGCAACCGGCACGCCCTCGGCATACAGCCGCGCGACGATCAGCGATGCGAGTTCGCCGCGCCGCTTGACGAGGATCATGATATCCTCGGGCCGCAGCGTCCGCCCCTTGCTCTCGAGCATCAGCGTGCCGACCCAGCCCTTGAGCGTCCGCGCGATCTGGATCGCGAGCGCGCGGGTCGAATCGCTGACCCAGCTTTCCTCATCCTCATCGCTCCCGCCCGCGACGACCAGCGGCCACAGGCTGACGGTGCCGGGGCCTGGCACTTCGCTCGCATGGCGTTCGGCCTCGACGAACAGGCCGAGACCGGGTTCGGGGAGCAGCTCGATCGCCGCGTCGACGAATTCGAGCACGGGCCGGGTAGAGCGGAACGATTGCGTCAGCGACAGCCGGTGCCACGGTCGCGCGCGCATCACGCCGGTGCGCTGGCGTTCCTCGCTATCCGCCTCCCAAGCGGCCTCCGCGCGCCGCCCGAAATCGAGCTCGGCCGCACCGAAATATTTCGGGTCGGTGCCCTGGAAGCCGAAGATCGCCTGCTTGAAGTCGCCGACCGTGAACAGCGTGCGGACGCGCTCGCCGTGGCTGCCGTCGCCCGCGAAGAATTCCTCGGCGAGCGCGCGGATGATCGCCCATTGTTCGGGATTGGTGTCCTGCGCCTCGTCGATCAGGACATGCTCGGTCGCTTGGTCGAGCTTGTAGCGGACCCATTCGCCCATGCCGGGCTGTTGCAGCAGCAGGATCGTCGCGCGGATCAGATCGTCGAAATCGACTGCGCCGAGGCGGCGCTTCGCGCGGTCATAAGTCGCGGCATAATCGCGCCCGACGACCAGCGCATCGGCGAGCAGGTCGGCGTAGGCGGCGCGTTCGCGCAGGCCCAGCAAGGCGGCGCAGGCCTCGCCGACCTCGATCGCGATCCCGGCATAATCCTCGTCCGCGGCAGTCAGCTTGGGCGAATATTTGCGCGGTTCGCGCTTGGCGGTGAACGGCACGCCGATCAGGTCGCCGAGCATCCGCGCGCGCATCTCCGGCGTCGCCTCGACCCAGCATTCGGCGATGTCGGCATGGTTGCCACCGGTCGAGGTCCCCCACGCGCGGTTCGCCGCCGCAAGCCGCGCGACGCTGTCGACGTCGAATTCGCTGTCGCTGCACGCGTCGCAGATCGCGCCCTCGATATCGCCGGTCGGCAGATCGAGCGCGCGGCGAATGAACGGGCGGACGCCCTCCCCGCCGGGCAGCTCCGCCATCGCGGCAGGCGCGCGCGCGCAGGCGAGCAGGAAGCGTTCCGCCTCGCCCTCACCCAGCCGCAGGCTCAGCGCGCCGACGGTGGTGATGGTCTGTTCGCGCCCCTGGGTCTCCGCCGCGACGAGCATCTCGGCGAGCGCGTCGCGGGCCATCACCGCTTCCTCGCGCGCTTCGATCGGGCGGAAGCCGGGAACCAGCCCCGCCTCGACCGGGAAGCCCGACAAAAGGCTCTGGCAGAAGCCGTGGATCGTCTGGATGCGGATCCCGCCGCCGGGCGCATCGAGCACCCGCGCGAACAGCGTCCGCGCGCGTTGCTTGAGCGCAGGCGACGGGTCTTCGCCGAGCGCATGGAGATCGCGCGCGAGATCGGGGTCGGGCATCCGCACCCACGCCGCGAGCCGGTCACCGATCCGCCCCGCCATTTCGGCCGCGCCCGCCTTGGTAAAGGTCAGGCACAGGATCGCGGCGGGATCGACCCCGCGCAGCAACAAGCGATAGACGCGCGCGGTGAGCACCTGTGTCTTGCCGGTGCCGGCCGAGGCGGACAGCCAGACATGCCCCTCGGGATCGCTCGCGCGCGCCTGCGCGTCTTTAAGGATCGGGAGCGGGCGGTGGCCTTTGGGTTCACTCATTGCGGCGCGCTCCGCTCTGGGCCCAGCCATTCAACGGCGAGAAACTTCTTCCCCGGCGAAGGCCGGGGCCCAGTAGCGAGCGGGTTGTTGGACAGGGCAGCGTCGCCCAACATCGCCCACCGCGACTGGGCCCCGGCCTTCGCCGGGGAAGCGTTCATGGGGAAAGCCTCCCTGCCCCCAACCGTTCGTTTCGAGCGAAGTCGAGAAACCGGGCACAGCGCAGGTTTCTTGACTTCGCTCGAAACGAACGGACAGGAGTAGGCGATCGGACGCGCCCCGCGACTATTCACGCCCATACCATTCGTCCCGCCGCATCAACTGGTCGTACTCCGCAAACGGCGCATAGTCCGGGTGCAGCTTCGCCTCGAACCCGCGCATGCCCGTCAGCCATTCCCCCGCCGCGTCGCTGAAATGCCGTGTCGCCAGCGCGACGAAATCCTCGGGCAGCACCTTGTCGAGCTTCCCCGCCGGATCGACCGGCGACGACACCTTGCCGAACGCATCGCCATTCTTGGTCAGCGACCAATATTCGAACCCGCGCGCGATCCCCGCGATATCCTTGAACCCGCCGCGCTCCGCGATCAGCCCGAGCAGCCCGAGCTGCAGGCTGAACCCCTCGCGCACCGCCGCCGCCGACGGCGCCTTGCCGGTCTTGTAATCGATGATCGCAAGCGTCCCGTCGGGATTGCGGTCGATCCGGTCGAACTTGCCGGTCAGCGTCACGCCCGCGACCGGCACGGTGCCCGATTGCTCGACATCGAGCACGACGCGACCGGCATCCGCCTGCTTGCCCATCTCGGCGACGATCCAGCCGATCGCCTCCATCAACCGCGGTCGCCAGAGCGCACGCTGCATCGGATGCGCCCCGTCGAACATCGCGAGCGCGCGACCGTGAAGCGTGTCGAGCGCGCACTTGTCCTCGCGCGCCCATTGCTCGAGGATCGCATGCACCGCAGTCCCGCGCCACGCGGCGCTCGGATCGGCGTCGACCGGGTCGAGCTGGGTCAGCCCGAGGATGCGCTTGGCGTAGAAGGCGTAGGGATCGGCCTTGAGCCGGCCGACGTCGGTCACCGCAATCGTCGTCGGGCGGCGTTCCGCGGGCGGCACCGGGACCGGGCGCTCGGCGGGAAGATACTCGCCCGGATCGTCAAGCGCGCGCACCCAGCCTTCCAGTGCGGCCGCACGCTCGAACCGCTCGCCCGCGAGCGCCTGTAACCGCAGCCAGAAGCGTGACGCGATCGCAGGCTGCGTCCCGCCGCGACGCGCGCGCGTGATCAGCGCGCTGGGCGCGCCGAGCGCCTGCGCGAGATCGTGCGCCGCCATGCCGACGCCACGGTCGAGTCCCGGAAGCCCGAGCACGATCCGGATCCGCGGCGCAAGCCACGGGTCGGGCGCGGGCAGACCCGGCCACGTTCCCTCGTTGAGACCGCCGAGGATCATCACGTCCGCAGTCTGCAGCCGCGCCTCGATCAACCCGTAGATCGCGATCCGCGGATGCCCGCCCTGCTGCGCGCGCACCGCGACCTCGGCCATCAACGTCGTCAGCAACGGCGCGAGGCTCGCAGGGTCGACCAGCGCCGGACCCTCTGCAGCATGATCCTCGATGCTGCGCAGCAATTCCGCAGCAGCGCGCCCGTTCGGCCCCGCCCACAAGGCGTCGCCACACAGCGCCTGCGCGGTCTCGCGCAGCCCCGCGATCAGCGCGGCAAGCGGCGCATCGCGCGCGAACAACGGCTCGAGCGGCTCGAGCAAAGCACGCGCCTCGGGCCACCAGGCGGTCGCATCGCCAGCATGCCGCGCAACGCGCAAATGCGCATCGATCCCCGCCAGCCCCGCCGCCGGACGCGGCCCGCGCAGCACCCGGTCGAGCGCGCGCACGCCATCCAGCCACACCGTCCGCTCGGGCCCCGAGCGCACCAGCGGATGCTTGAGCAACGTCAGCAACGCGAGCGGCGCGAACCGCTGCGTCGCGGCCTCGGCCAGCGCGGTGAGCAACGTCCCCGGCGGCAGAATCGACAACGGTCGCCCCGCCGAATCGTCGACCGTAATGTCCCACCGCTTGCAATGCGCCGACACCCGCCGCGCCAGCCCACGGTCGGGCGTGACCAGCGCCGCCGTCCGCCCGGGCGTCTCCGCAACTTCGCGCAACGCGAGCGCGATCGCCTGCGCTTCTTCCCCCGGCGTCGCGAGTTCGGCGGCGGTGATCCCGCCCAACCGCCGCTGTTCCGCGGGCAGGTCGCTCCACCGCGCGGTCGCATCCGCCGCCGCGAGCGCATTGGCGACCGCCTTGCCGCGCGCCACCGTCGCGTCATGATCGCTCCCGTCGCGCCACTGGCGGACTTCGGTGCGGTTGACGCTCATCCGTTCGAGCAACAGTTTCAAATGAAATTGCGGATGCGTCTCGATCGAGCGCCGCGTCATTCCGCTGTCGGGATCGAACCGGTGCGGTCCGAGCGCCTGCCACTCGTCCTCGTCCATCGCGATCGCGAGATCCGCGAGCACGACCATCCCGCGCGGGCTATCCGCGACGCAGCGCAGC
Organism: Sphingomonas sp. PAMC 26621; assembly: GCF_000251145.1. Taxonomy (GTDB): domain Bacteria; phylum Pseudomonadota; class Alphaproteobacteria; order Sphingomonadales; family Sphingomonadaceae; genus Sphingomonas. The sequence goes on from NZ_AIDW01000019.1 coordinate 230,513, forward strand.
AACCGCGCCACCGCGGGCGCGCTGTCGGTGATCCCCGCCGCGCAGACGAACCCCGGCGGGGGCGCAGCGTCCCAGCGTTCCGCCAGCCGCCGCAGCAATCGCGCGCGGCGGTCCGCGAGATCGATCCGCCCGATCCGCGCCAATTCCCCCGGCCAGCGATCCAGCACGATCTCGAACAGCGCAAGCGCGCGTTCCCAATGCGCCGACATCGCCTCGTTGAGCTCGATCTGCCGCAACCGGATCGGCGCGACATCCTCGACCAGCAACTGGTCGAGCGTCCGCGCGAGATCGCCCGCGAGCCGCACCGCTTCCGCCGCATCGACCGGTTGCCCGCCCCGCGCGCGTTCCTCGGTGATCAGGCGCGCGAGGATCATCCGCCGCTGGAGCGGCTCGACCGCGGGCGGAATCGGCTCGGCCGAATCCGCCGGATCGAGCGCAGCGCCCACGCCCTCGTCGAGCGCGGGATCGCCGATCGCGACCATCCGCGGTAACAACAGCCCGCCGTCGCTCGCGCGGACGAACGCATCGGTCAGCGCGCGCTTGGCGCGGTTGTTGGGGAGCAACACCAGCCCGCGCGCGAGACCCAGATCGTCGCCCCCAAATTGGCGGATCAGCCCCGCCGCCAGCGCATCGGCAAACGCACGGTGGGCAGGTATCGTGAAGATCGTGGGCCGGACGGACTCAGCCATCCGCGAGCATCGCCTCGGTCTTGCCGACCGCGGCGGGGGTGCCGACATCGAACCACAGCCCCTGATGCACCATCCCGTAAGCGCGCCCCGCCGCGATCGCGCGTTCCCAGAACAGCATCGTGGAGAACGGCCCCTCGGGCCAGTCCGCGATCACGCGCGGCGACAGGATCTGGACCCCGGTATAGACGAACGGCGCGAGCTTGCCCGGCTGGCGCCGCCCGGTGATCCGCCCGTCTGCTGCCAACCGGAAATCGCCCTCCCCGGCATGATGGTTCGCGCGCGCGAGCGGAACGAGGAGGAGCAGCGCGTCCATCTTCGCATCGTCCCATGCCGCGGCGAGCATCCGGATCGCATCGGACGGGCCATCGACCCACAGATTGTCGCTGTTGACGACGAGGAACGGCGCGTCCCCGATCAGGTCGCGCGCCTGGACGATCCCGCCGCCCGTCTCCATCAACTGCTTGCGCTCGTCCGACACGACGACGTCGATCCCGTCGACGCGGTTGCGCAGATGCGCCTCGAGCGTGTCGGCGAGATAATGGACGTTGACCACCGCGCGCTCGATCCCGCTCGCCCGAAGCCGGTCGAACACATGGTCGATCAGCGCGCGGCCGTTCACCACGACCAGCGGTTTCGGGCGCGTCGCGGTGAGCGGACGCATGCGCTTGCCGAGCCCTGCGGCCATCACCATCGCGGTCTTCGGCACCGTGCCCCCCGGATCGGGCCGGATATGCAGCGTGCGCTTGGGGTCGATCACGCGGCGATCTCCATCGGGTTTCCGCGCAGATCGGGCGGGATCGTCGCGTCGAACCACGCCTTGACCGGGGCAAGCGCGGGATGCGCAAGATCGCGCTCGAGATAGCGCCAGACGCGCGGGCACAAGGCGGCGTAGCGCGGCTTGCCGTCGCGTTGCCACAGCCGCGTGAAGATGCCGACGATCTTGGCGTTCCGCTGCGCGCCGAGGACGTGGTAGGCGACGTCGAAAGCGTCGTCCGGATCGGCTGCTGCGCGGTAATGATCCAGCATCGCCGTCTCGACCGCGGGATCGACGTCGCGCCGCGCATCCTGCAGCAGCGAGACGAGATCATAGGCGGGATGCCCAGCCAGCGCGTCCTGGAAATCGAGCAGGCCGAGCGAGTCGCCCTCGCCCAGCAACATCAGGTTCTCGGCATGATAATCGCGCAGCACCGTGACCATCGTGCCGTGCAACGTCGTACCCAGAACCGCATCCCATGCCGCGTCATACGCGGCCTGATCCGGCGTGACGCCGATCGCCGGGCAATACCATTCGGTCAGCAGATTGGCCTCGCGGTGGAGCACTTCGAGGTCGTAGCGCGGCACCGGTGCCGCCTCCTCCTGCTGCAGTCGCACCAGCGTGTCGATCGCCGAGCGATACAGCGCGCCTCGCGCTCGGGCGCGGCGTCGACCGTCTCGCGCATTCGCACGTCGCCGAAATCCTCAAGCAGGACGAGCCCGGTGTCGAGGTCGGTCGCATGGATCTCCGGCGCGGCGAACCCGCGCCCGGTCAACCAGCGCGCGATCTCGATGAACGGGCGCGGATCTTCCTGCGGCGGCGGCGCGTCCATCAGGATCGCGCTGCGCGTGCCATCGATCACACGGAAATAACGCCGGAACGATGCGTCGCCCGCCACCGGTTCGATCCGGGCGTCGGGCCAGCCGTGCGCCGCGAGGAACGCCGCTGCGGCGACGGGGGGAGTCATATCTGCTGCCATCGCTCTCTCCAGCCCGGCGGGACGCCGGCTGTCAAGCGACGCCCGCCGTCTTCCGCCATCGCCAGCGTCAGTTGCAGCGCGTTCGGCCAATAGCCGGGGGCGCGTTCGGGCCATTCGATCAGCAACAGCGAATCGCCTTCGGCCTCGTCGAGCCCGAGTTCGTCGAGTTCGCCCGCATCGTCGATCCGGTACAGGTCGACGTGGAGCACCGGAAATCGCACTTCGGGCGGCGCATACGGCTGGACGATCGCGAAGCTCGGCGACGGTGCCTCCCCCGCAAGCCCGAGCGCCGCGAGCAACCCGCGCGCGATGCTCGTCTTCCCCGCGCCGAGCGGCCCGGCGAGCGTCACCACGTCGCCCGGCCGGGCAAGCGCGGAGAGCCGAGCGCCCAGCGCCTCGGTCGCGGCGGGATCGGCAAGGATCATCTCAATACCCCGTCAGCAGCATGTCGAGCGCATTCATGATCGTATCCTGTTGATCGGCGAGGGACGCCACATGCTCGCCGAGATGGCGCGTCTCGATCGCCGACGCATATTGCGTGAGCATGACGACGGCATTCCCCTCGACCTGGAACACCGGATTGAGCCGTGCAGCATAGCGCGGGAAATTCTCTCGCAGGAACAGCGGCACCGTGAGCCGGGTGTTGAGGCCGGAGAGATAGTCCGTCTGGCAATCGAGCAGATAGCCCTGCCCCGCTGCGCCGCGATACACGTCGAACCGGACCATCAGAACATCCGGTATTTGGCGAGCGGCAATCCATATTCAGCAACATAGGCATTGGCTGCCTCCAGCGCCTCGCGATTGTCCTCCTGCCACCGGCGGATGCGCTCGGCGCTGACCGCGTCGCTCAAGCCCTGTTCGCAGGCGCGCGACAGATTGATGCCGAGGTCCTTCGCCGCCGCAACGAGCTGCTCGTCGAGCGTCACGTTGGTGGGGCGGCGAAACGCCGTACGATCTTCCCGAACCCGCGCCATCCCGACCTCCCGCTATGCGCAGAACCTATGCGCATAGCCCGCCTCGCACAAGTCAGCGGCGCGGCAACGTCACCGTGATCAGCGTGCCCTCACCCGGCTCGGACACCAAGGCAATCGTCCCGCCATGCCCTTCGGCGAACTGCCGCGCGAGCGGCAAACCGAGCCCCAGCGCGCGCTCGCCGTTGCGCGTGATGCCGGGCTGCCCGAACCGGTCGAACGCGCGCGCGACCATCTGCTGGCTCATCCCGATCCCGTCATCCGAAACGATCAGCCGTACCGCGCCCGCGGTCCCATCGACATGCAGCAGGATCCGCCCGCCCTCGCGCGTTCCCGCGACCGCGTGGCGCAACAGATGCTCGATCATTTGCTGGAGCCGCCGCGCATCGCCGAACACATGCCCGATCGACGGCTGCAGCTCGACCGCGAAATCAAGCTTGCGCTTGGCGACGAGCGGCGCGACCGACGCGGCGGCGGCCTGCGCGGTGACGGTGAGGTCGACGTCGCGCTTGTCGAGCACCGCGGTCCCGCCTTCGGCCTGCGTCAGGTCGAGCACTTCGTCGACCAGCATCCCGAGCCGCTCGACCGATTCGAGGATCGCCTCGACATAGCCTTCCGCCGCCTTGCTGAGCTTCCCGGCATAGCCCTCGTTGAGCATTTCGGCGAACCCGCTGATCGACGTCAAAGGCGTGCGGAGTTCGTAGCTCATCGTCGCGACGAATGCGGTCTTGATCCGGTCCGCCGCCTCCAGCGCCTCGTTGCGGTCGCGCAGCGCGCGTTCGATCCGGCGGCTGTCCGAGATGTCGAGCATCGTGAACAGACCGTTGCCGTCCGGGAGCGGAACCGCGGCGAATTCATAATGGCGGCCATCGGCGAAGGCGACGCGCCCCGCGCGCTGCTGCCGCTCGACCGTCGCGGCGCGGACGAGGTCGCCGATGAGGGTCGACCGCGACGGGTTGGCAAGCTGTTTCGCGGCGGCCTCCGCCAGCACGTCGACGCGCGGGTGCGTGGCGAGGAAGGCTTCCTCGAACCCCCACAGCGTACGGAACTTGTTGTTCCACAATTGCAGCCGTCCATCCGCCGCGAAGACGCCGAGCGCCTCGTACAGATTCTCGAACGTCGCGGTGCGGACGCGCAGCAGCGTGTCCCGCGCGCTGGCGAGCTGGACCTGCTCGGTACGATCCTCGAAGATCAACAGCAGGCCACCGTCGGGCAAGGGCTGCGCCACGACGCGCAGATGGACCCCGCCGGGAATATGCCATTCCTCCTCGATCGCGCCCCCCGCCGCGAGGAACCAGTCGCGCCGCTCTGCCTTCCAGCCGGGGAAGTCGCGCACTTCGGGGAGCCTGGACGCCTCGCGCATCCGCTCGAGCACGCGGTCGAACTCGGGGCGGTCCGCCAGCCATTCGGGCTTCATCGCGAAGATCCGGCGGAACGGCTGGTTGCAGAAGACGAGCGCCCGGTCCGCGCCGAACTGCACCACCGCCGCCGAGACGCGATCGAGCATCGCGCGCTGCGCGTCGTCGAAGCGCTTGAGCTGCGCGCGCGCCTGTTCGAGATCCTCGATGTCGATCGCGAAGCCGGCGACCCCGCCGGTCGACAGCGGCGCGTCATATACCCGCAGCATCCGCCGCTCTCCGCGGATCGTCGCGGGGAGCGCCTGCGTCTGGATTGCCTGCGCATCGCGCGCGAGCACCGCGCTCGCCAGCGGTCCGCCGACGCCCGACCCTTCGACCAGCTCAAGCCCGCGCTGGACGACGTCCTCGGGCGAGACGCCCTCGACCGCATCGACATAATGCGAGTTGACCATCGCCAGCCGCAGGTCCGACCCGCGATACCACATCGGCATCGGCGCAGCCTGGATGATCCCGCTAAGTTCGTCATAATGCATCGTCGCATCGTCGACGGCGCGGCGCAGTCCGGCGATTTCCGCTTCGCTCTCCGTTGCGTCGAAGACCCAGAGGATCACGCCCCCGGAGATGCGCACGTCCCGCGCCGCGCGGCTGCCGCGGATCATCAGCGCGCGCGAGGAGCCCAGCGCGCGGATCGCACGCGAGAAGGCGCGACCGGATTTCTGCGCCGCCGCGACATCGCCCGCGAGCAACGCGAAGTCTTCGGGCGCAATGCCGCCGCCATGCACCGACAGATCGTTGAGATAGCGTGGCGGGCTCGCTAGGCCGAACCAGTCGGCAAGCCGCTCGGGACAATCGACCCGGCCATCCGCGCGGACGATCATCGCGAGCGCGGGGGCGGACGCCAGCATCGCGGACAGCCGCGCATTGTCGGCAAAGGTCGCCGCCGCCTCGCGGCGCGCACGCAAGCCCCGGTACAGGATCAGCGACGCTCCCGTCAGGAGCACCGCCAGCCCTACCCCGCTGAGCAGCAGCGAACTGTGCACCGACCCGATCATTCCGCCCCTTCGCGACGGCGCATCGCCCGTTCCTTCGCTATCCCACGCGCTACCACCGGTCCCGCCGCCTGGACAGAGGGTGCGGCCGATGTGCCGCACAGATCAAGAAAAAAGGCCCGGCAAACCGCCGGGCCTTTCGTTCTTCCGCAAGGGTGCGAAAGCAAGTGTCAGAGCTTAACCGAAGCGCCGACGTACATGTAGCGCCCGACGTTGTCGTAGATCGCGCCACCGTCGCTGATGCCGAGCTGGCCGTACGGCGGCTTCTTGTCGGTCAGATTGTCGACGCCGCCATACAGCCGGAACTGCTTGTTGACTTCGACCGTCGCGCGGATCGCGTGATAGACGACCGACGGGAAGAAGGTCCGGTCCGCATAATAAGGATCGAGCGGGGCCACGCCGTAGGTGGTGAACGTCGATTCCCAGTCGGTGACCGTCTGCCGACCGATGTAGCGCAGCTGGTAACCGAGCGTGACGTTCTTGTGCGTGTAATCCGCCGACACGTTGAAGTTGTAGACCGGATCGCCGAGCTGCCCCTTGATCCGTGCCGGACGGTCCGGCGTGTCGAGATACGGATAGTCGGTGCGGGTATCGACATAGGTTCCGACGAACCGCAGCGCGAGCTTGTTCGAACCGTCGAACGCGTGGTTGTAGGCAACGTCCAGATCGAGCCCGCGCGCGTCGCGGGCCGAATAGTTGACCGTCGCCTGCAGCAGCGCCGGGCGCGCGAACGTGCCGTTGGCCTGGCGCGGATTGATCAGGCGGCAGAACTGGTTGTCGAGCGAGGTGCCGTCATAGCAGGCATCCAGGATCGTCTGCGCCCCGACCGCGCTGATGATGTTGCTGATCTTGACGTCATACCAGTCCGCCGTGATCGACAGGCCGGGCAGGTACCGCGGCTGGAAGATCGCACCGAAGGTCCAGCTGCGCGACGTTTCCGCCGACAGGTTGGGATTGCCGCCCGAGAGGAACTCGGTGCTGCCTGCGCGCGCGATATCGTTGACGAAGCCCGCCGGAACCCCCGCCGCCGCGCAATTCGCGACGCGCGTCGAGCGGCCCTTGGTGATGTAGTTCACATCGCAGGGATCGTTGAGCTGGTCGAAGTTTTGCGAGTTGGACGCGTACAGATCGCTCAACGTCGGTGCGCGGACCGAGCGCGAATAGTTCACCCGGAACTTCACGTCGCGGATCGGCGCGTAGATGACGCCCGCGTTATAGGCGAACACCGTGCCCGTGGAGCCCTTGTAGTCGGCGACGCGACCTGCGCCGTTGACCGTCAATTCCTGTGCGAACGGCAGGTTCTTGAGCAGCGGCAGTTCGATTTCGCCGTACGCTTCCTTCACCTCGAACGACGGGGGCGCGAAATCGGGAATAGCGTTGAAGAACGTGTCACCGCCCTTGATCGTATCGTCATACGCCTGGAACGCGGTCTCGCGACGATACTCGCCGCCGATCGCGAACTTGACCGGTCCGCCCGGCAGCTCGAACAGCTGCGAGCTGTCGCCGACGAGGTTGGCGTTGATGTCGAGTTCGGTCGCCTTCGAACGGCTGGTCGAGGTGGTGTTGACGTAGTTCAGCGCAGCCTGGCTGGGCGCGCCGTCGCCAAACAGGTTGATCGGAACGCAGCTAGGATCGGTCACCGAGGCCTGATTCACGCGGCAGACGATCTGCCCCGCGCCGTTGCGCACGGCATCCGCAGCCTTCTGGAAGCGCGATTCGATGCGGTTGTTGTAGAAGACCGAATTGCTGTGGAATTCGCCGTAGTTCACCGAGACGTCGTACTTCCAGTCGTCGTTGAACGTCCCTTCGACCCCGCCGACGAACCGGTACGTATCACGCCGATCGAACTCGTCGCGCGTTCCAAGGTCGTTGTTGTTGCGGTTGAGGCGGAAGAAGGTCGCGCCCGCCGGCAGCTGCGACCGGATCGTCGCCGCGGCGCCGGGCTGGAGGTAGGCGTTATCGAAGAAGATCGGCACACCCGATCCGAGATACGTCCCCGCATCCGCACCGGCGCCCTGCTCGCCGCCCTGGCCGAACGTCGGCGTTCCCTGGCTGAAGGCATCGACGCGCACGAACTTCGCTTCGATGAACGGCTTGAACGCTTCGGACACGTCGAAGTGACCGATGACGTTGGCGACATACCGCTGAAGCGAGGGGTTCAGCGTACCACGGTCGTTGAGGATCCCCCCGGAGCCGCCCTGGTTGTTGTTGCTGCCCGCCGGACGGAAATCGCGCCCGTAGTTATACTCGGACAGGCTGCCGTCGCTGTTGAACCCGTAGATCCGCGGGAAACCGTTAGCGAGGCACGCCGCCGCAACGCCGCCCGAACAGTTGCGCAGGCTGGTCCCGTTATAGGCGACGAAGTTGCCGCCATTGTCATAGCCGTAGCTATGGACGCCGGACAGGAAAGTGCGGTCGGGGACGGTGTTGTCGAGCGACGGATTGTCGACCTGCTGGAACTGGTTACGGCCGGTGAACGCGCCGGTCAGGTCGCCGCGGTCCGCAAAGGTGACCAGCTCAGTGTTGTTGTATTCGAGGTTGAGCGCGATGTTGCCGCGCCCGTCCGCGAAGTTCTGGCCGAACGTCCCCGAGATGCGCTGCGTCCCCTTGCCGCCGCGGTCGGTAAGACCCGCCTGCGCGTTGAGGGACGCACCGCTGAAGTTCCGCTTGAGCACGAAGTTGACGACGCCCGCCATCGCGTCCGACCCGTAAACCGCCGAGCTGCCGCCGGTGACGACGTCGACGCGGTCGAGCAGGTCGGTCGGGATCGTGTTGGTGTCGACTAGGAAGTCGCCGGCCGAAGACGTGATGTGACGGCGGCCGTTGACCAGCACCAGCGTACGCGTGACCCCAAGGCCGCGCAGATCGAGGTAGTTGACCCCGGTCGTGCCGATGAACTGCGTCGAGTTTGCCTGGCTGTAGGTCGAGCGGATCGATGGCAGGTCGTTGAGCACGTCGCCGACCGAGATCGACCCGGTGCGCGTCAGTTCGGCGGCGGTCAGCGTCGTGACCGGGATGGTCGAATCGAGCGTCGGGCGTGCGATGCGCGAGCCGGTGACGACGATATCGGCAGGCGCTGCTGCCGGGGCCGCATCGGCGGGCGTGGCATCGGCCGCGACCGGTGCGCCCTGCGGCGTCGTCGGCTGCCCGGGGGTCGCCGGGTTGGTCTGGTACGGCGCCTGCTCGGTCGGAAGCGCGGGCGTTGCCGGCCCCTGCTGCGTCTGCGGCGCGCTGACGGGCGCGGCGGTCTGTGCGAAGGCTGGCGCTGCCCCGGCGGCGCACAGGGCGAGCACGGACGTCTGCAGCAAGACGGAAGAAGTACGGAGACGCATCACAAGCCCTTTGAAAATACTCGCCCCCCGGCGGGGCCTGTCTGCGGGCAAGAAGACAGGATGGAAACGATGCATTTACGAATGTGACGTGTTTGTTAGGATATGTTGCAGTGATGCAACAATCTGTTTCTTCAGCGTAACAAAAAGGCGGCAAGCTCTCGCTTGCCGCCAGAATGGTCATTCGAAAGAATGAAACAGGTTACATCAGTAACGATAATGGTCGGGCTTGAACGGACCCTCGACCGGCACGCCAATATAGTCGGCCTGCTTCTTGGTCAGCTGGGTCATCTTCACGCCAAGCTTCTCGAGATGCAGCGCCGCAACCTTCTCGTCGAGGTGCTTGGGCAGGACGTAGACGTCGTTCTTATACTGCTCGGGGTTGGTGAACAGCTCGATCTGCGCCAGCGTCTGGTTGGTGAAGCTCGCCGACATCACGAACGACGGATGCCCCGTAGCATTACCCAGGTTAACAAGGCGACCCTTCGACAGGATGATGATCTGCTTGCCGTCGTCGAACTCGACGAGATCGACCTGCGGCTTCACTTCGGTCCACTTGTAGTTCGACAGCGCCGAAATCTGGATCTCGGAGTCGAAGTGGCCGATGTTGCAGACGATCGCCATGTTCTTCATGCCGCGCATGTGGTCGGCGGTGATGACGTCGGCGTTGCCGGTCGCGGTCACGAAGATGTCGGCGCGGGTTACGGCCTCTTCCATCGTCACGACCTCGAAGCCCTCCATCGCCGCCTGCAGCGCGCAGATCGGATCGACTTCGGTCACGAGCACGCGTGCGCCGCCGTTGCGGAGCGACTGCGCCGAGCCCTTGCCGACGTCACCGAAGCCCGCGACGGTCGCGACCTTGCCGGCGAGCATCACGTCGGTGCCGCGACGGATCGCGTCGACCAGCGATTCCTTGCAGCCGTACAGGTTGTCGAACTTCGACTTGGTCACGCTGTCGTTGACGTTGATCGCGGGGAACGGCAGCTCGCCCTTCTTGGCGATCGCATACAGGCGATGAACACCGGTCGTGGTCTCTTCCGACACGCCCTTGATGTTCTTGACGGTGTCGGTGAGGTAGCCGGGCTTCTTCGCGATGAACGCCTTGACGGCGCGCTGCATCTCGACTTCTTCCTCATTCTCGGGCTCGCCGAACGAATGGCCGGCCTCGAGCTTGGCACCCCAGAGCGCGAACGCGGTGGCATCGCCGCCATCGTCGAGGATCATGTTGCAGGTCTGGCCGTCGCCATTGTCCCAGTCGAAGATCTTGCCGACATAGTCCCAATAGTCCGCGAGGCTCTCGCCCTTGATCGCGAACACCGGCACGCCCGACGCGGCGATCGCGGCAGCGGCATGGTCCTGCGTCGAGAAGATGTTGCACGTCGCCCAGCGGACGTCGGCACCGAGCGCGGTCAGCGTCTCGATGAGCACAGCGGTCTGGATCGTCATGTGGAGCGAACCGGTGATGCGCGCGCCCTTGAGCGGCTGCGAAGCGCCGAATTCCTCGCGGAGCGCCATCAGGCCGGGCATCTCGGTCTCGGCGATGTTGATTTCTGCGCGACCGAAATCGGCTAGGCTGATGTCTGCGACGACATAGTCGGTCGGCTTGTCGAGAACGGTGGCCACGGGGCATCTCCGGTTTGGTTGATGCTCGCGCCTTTAATCCCGAATGATGCCCGGATCAAATATAAAGATGTCTTTATATGTGCTCCACCTGTTGCGGGTCGGATCGCACGGATCGCCGCGGGTCGCGGCGTCAGGCGGTCCCGGCCCCGCTTGCGAGCAGACGCGGATCAATCCCCGCCCCGCCGAACGCGCGCTCCCACCGGCGGGCCGCATCCGCGTCGTACAGGATCGAGAGATCGCCTGGCGTGCTGAACCAGCCGTGCCGCGTCATTTCCGAATCGACCTGCCCAGGCCCCCAGCCGGCATAGCCGAGCGCGACGATCCAGCGCGACGGTCCGGTCCCCGCCGCAATCGCGCGGAGGACGTCCGTCGTCCCCGACAAGGCCCATAGGTTCGCAACCCCGACCGTATCCTGCCCGCCCCAGTCCTGGCTATGAACGACGAAGCCCCGCCGTGGCTCGACCGGACCACCGATGTGCACGGCGGCGTTGGGCGCGACGCCGGGGTCGATCTCGAGCTGCTCCAGCACCGCGTGCAGCCCGACCCCGGGCAAGGTCGCGCCGATCCCGATCCCGAGCGCCCCTTCCTCGTCATGCGCGCACATCGCGATGATCGCGCGCGCGAAACGGGTATCCCCGATCCCGGGCATCGCCAGCAGGAACTGGCCGGTCAGATATGTCGTCGACTCCATCATCCGGTATCATAGGCGTGCTCCGGCATGGTCGCCACGCTTGAATTTTGCCGGCGTTCGGACGACGTACCGGCCTGCCGCTCCCCAATCCCGTGTCGGAGCGGCGGCATCAGGAGATTCCCCATGACGATCACCGTCGGCGACCGCGTCCCCACCACCATGCTCACCAAGGTCACGCCCGATGGCCCCGATCAGGTCAGCTCGGACGATTTCTTCAAGGGCCGCAAGGTCGCGCTCGTCGCGGTTCCCGGCGCGTTCACGCCGACCTGCTCGGCGCGCCACCTCCCCGGTTTCGTCGACAAGGCTGCCGACCTGAAGGCCAAGGGCATCGACGAGATCGCCTTCACCTCGGTCAACGACGCGTTCGTCATGGGCGCCTGGGGCAAGGCTAGCGACGCGGGTGCCATCACGATGCTCGCGGACGGCAATGCCGATTTCGCCAAGGCGGTCGGCCTGACCTTCGACGGCTCGAAGTTCGGCATGGGCGAGCGCAGCCAGCGCTATTCGATGCTGGTCAACGACGGTGTCGTCGAGCAGCTCAATGTCGAGGCCCCCGGTGAATTCAAGGTTTCGTCGGCCGAACATCTGCTGAGTGAAATCTAAGGTACGACGAACCGAGTGCGGCGGCGGAACACCGGTCGCCGCACTTCGTTTCTTTCGCGTAACACGTTTCACGCGAAGGGAGATTATCATGACCGATGCTATCAAGCAGGCCACCGATACCGTGCAGGATCTTGGCGACAAGGCCGCGTCCGAAGCGAAGAAGGTGGTCGATCCGTCGATCCTGACGCAGGCGCAGGAAGCGGTCACCGACGCGTTCAACGCGACCGTCACCGCCGTGAAGGAACATCCGGTTGCAGCAGCCGCGATCGCGACGGGTGCAGCGGCCGCGGTGGCCGGCACGGTGATCGGTGTGAAGAAATTGCGCGAAGGCGAATAATCCTTTCCCGTCACCCCGGCCATGGTCGGGGTGGCGGCTATTCCCCTTCTCCGCGGCCCGGTCTTGCCCCACCCGGTCTTGCCAGTGTAACGATCCGCCTTTAACCGCTGACCATGACGCAAGCATCCGACATCGTCGCCGAGCTCGATCGCCTGTATCGCGCCTCGGTCGAGCGGCTCCAGGCCGCACTGACCACCTACATCACGACCGGCCAGCCACCCGCGCCGGAAAGCCGCAAGGATGGCAGCTTCGCCTATCCCGAGATCCGGCTCCACTATCGCGGCGGCGAGGATCGCCCGGTCCCCGCGCGGTCGTTCGGTCGCCTCGTCAGCGAGGGCGCCTATGCGATCAGCGTCACCAAGCCCGCGATCTTCGCGGACTATCTGACTGAACAGCTCACCCTGCTGATCGAGGATTACGACGTCACCGTCGAGGCGGTCCCCGGCCGGCAGGAAATCCCCTTTCCCTATGTGATCGATCCCGGCCATGCGCTCAGCCTCGACGCGGTATCCGCAGTCGAACTGTCGCGACATTTCCCCGCGACCGAACTCGCGCATATTGGCGACGAGATCGCAGACGGGCGCTACGCCGTGCTCAACGGCGGCCCCCGCCCGCTCGCGCTATTCGATGGCCTGCGGACCGATTTCTCGCTCGCGCGGCTGCGGCATTACACCGGCACCCCGCCCGAGCATGTCCAGCGCTACGTGCTGTTCACCAACTATCATCGCTATGTCGACGAATTCGTCCGCTGGGCGTGCGCGCAGCTCGAGCCGCACGCGGACGGCACGCCGAGCCGCTATACCGGCGTCTCGGGCGCAGGCGGCGTGCTGATGCGCGCGGGCGACGACGTCGAGGCGATGCTTGCGGATACCAGCGCGTGGCGGCGACACCAGATGCCCGCCTATCATCTGATGGCGGCGGACGGCACCGGGATCACGCTCGTCAACATCGGCGTCGGCCCGTCGAACGCCAAAACGATCTGCGACCATCTCGCGGTGCTCCGCCCCGAGGCGTGGCTGATGATCGGCCATTGCGGCGGTTTGCGCCCGAGCCAGCGGATCGGCGATTACGTGCTCGCGCACGCCTATCTACGCGACGACCATATCCTCGACGACGTGCTTCCGCCCGAAATCCCGGTCCCCGCGATCGCCGAGGTCCAGCTCGCGCTTGCCCGCGCGGCGGAGACGGTCTCGGGCCAGACCGGCGACGAGCTCAAGCGCCGCCTGCGCACCGGCACGATCGTGACGACCGACGACCGCAACTGGGAACTGCAATATTCGCGCTCGGCGCTGCGCTTCTCGCTGTCGCGCGCGGTCGGGATCGACATGGAGTCGGCGACGATCGCGGCGCAGGGCTATCGCTTCCGCGTGCCCTATGGCACGTTGCTGTGCGTGTCGGACAAGCCGCTCCACGGCGAGCTGAAGCTGCCGGGCCAGGCCAACCGCTTCTACGAACGTGCGATCAGCGAGCATATGCGGATCGGCATCGAGGCATGCGAGGAGCTGCGGCGCGAGGGGAACAAGCTCCACTCGCGCAAGCTGCGCGCCTTCAACGAGCCGCCCTTCCGCTAAGCCACGGAAACCCCGCCACGCTGGCGCGTTCGACTGCTGCAACGATTCAAGGAACACACGATGGCCCAGCCACCGAAGAAGCCGACCGACGACGAAACCGACGCGACGACTCCGGTCAAGCCGCCCAAGCCTGCCAAGCCGGCGAAGCCTGCAGGCGCGAAGGCCAGCGGGCCGAAGCCCCCCGCCCCGCGCAAGCCGGCCAAGCCGCGCACCGCGGCGAGCCGCCCGGTGACCGGCGGCAAGGGTGCGCCTAAGCCAAAGCCCAAGCCAATGGTGAGCGATACAGACACCAAGGTGGAATCACCCGTTGCCAAGCCGCGTTGGACCGCCGCGAAGATCGTCGGCGGCGTCGCAGCGGTCGGCGCGGCAGCCGCCGCGTTGTTCGCGCTCCGCGGCAGCACGCCCGTCGCGTCAAAGCCGAAGCCGAAGCCGGGCAAAGGCGCGCATCAGGCGGACGGTAGCGATTCGAGCAAGTCGTTCGAGGCGGGCATCGCCGACGAGGGCACGATCCCGAACTGAATGCGTCCCCCTCTCCCGTAAGTACTTCCCCGGCGAAGGCCGGGGCCCAGTAGCGAGACCTGAGATGGCGGGCGCTTGCGCTCGATACCCTCGGACATTTCGACTGGGCCGCGGCCTCCGCCGGGCAAGCGCGCGTTAAAACAGCCGAGCGCCGCTACCCCTCACCAGCCCGACGGCTTCCCCTTGTTCTGCTTGTCCAGCCACGCCTTGAGCGGCGCGAAATAGGCGACCATCGCCTGCCCCGACATCTCGCGGCTCCCGGTGAACGTCTCGAGCGCATCCGGCCACGGCTTGGACTGGCCCATCGCCAGCATCGCGTTCAGCTTATCGCCGACGGCCTTGTTGTCGTAGAACGAGCAGCGATGCAGCGGCCCCTTCCAGCCCGACTGCTTGCACGCCGCCTGGTAGAACTGGAACTGCAGCAATCGCGCGAGGAAGTAGCGCGTGTACGGCACGCTGGCGGGCACGTGATACTTCGCTCCCGGATCGAACCGCGTCTCGTCGCGCGCGATCGGCGGCACGACGCCCTGATACTTCAGCCGCAGGTCGTTCCAGCTCTTCTCATACTGGGTCGCGGGGATCGCGCCCGAGAAGACGCCCCAGCGGTACTTGTCGATCAGCAGCCCGAACGGCAGGAACGCGACCTTGTCCATCGCCTGTTTGAGCAGCAGCCCGATGTCCTTGTCCGCGCTCGGCACCTTGGACTGGTCGAGCAGGCCGATCCGCACGAGATAATCGGGCGTGATCGACAGCGCGACGAAATCGCCGATTGCCTCGTGGAAGCCGTCGTTCGCGCCGTTCTTGTAGAGGAACGGCTGCGTATTATAGGCACGCTGGTAGTAGTTATGGCCCATCTCGTGATGGATCGTGACGAAATCGTCGCCATTCACCTTTGTGCACATCTTGATGCGCAGGTCGTTCATGCTGTCGACGTCCCACGCCGACGCGTGGCAGATCACCTCGCGGTCGGCAGGCTTGACGATCTGCGAGCGCGCCCAGAACGTGTCGGGGAGCGGCTTGAAGCCGAGCGAGGAATAGAAACCCTCGCCAGTTTTGAACATCTTGACCGGGTCATAGGCCTTGGCCTTGAGCAGATCGCCCGTGTCATAGCCGACATCGCCCGCACCCGCAGGCGCGACGACGTCATAGATGTTGCCCCATTCCTGCGCCCACATGTTGCCGAGCAGATCGGCGCGGATCGGGCCGGTCTTGGCCTGTACCGCATCGCCATATTTCGCGTTGAGCTTCCAGCGGACATAGGTGTGGAGCGCGACATAGAGCGGCTCGACCTGCTTCCACAATTTGTCGGTCAGCGCGGCGAACTGGTCGGGCTCCATGTCATAGCCCGAGCGCCACAAGGCACCGACGTCGGCATAGCCAAGCTCCTTCGCGCCTTTGTTGGCGATGACGACCTGGCGCGCATAGTCCTTGCGCATCTGCGCGCCGACATTGTCATGCCAACTGACCCACATTTCCTTGGACCTGGCGGGATCACGGACCGACCCCATCGCCGCCTCGATATCGCTGCCGTTGATCGGCTTGCCGTCGAGCGTGCCCTTGCCCTTGCCATATTCGGACGACATACGCGTCACGATCGTCGACAGCTCGGTCGCGGCACCCGGGGTGGTCGGTGCGGGCAGCGTCAGCCCGCTGCGAAGCAGGTCGATCTTCCGCTTCGTGTCGAACGACAGGCCCGGGATTTTGGCGTATTTCGCGGCTTCGAGCGCATATTTGACCGACATTTCGGTGCCTTCTGCGCCGAACTTGGCGGCAATCGCATCGGTGTCGTCGGTAATGTAGGTCGCGTTGATCCACGCAGCCTGCTGTGCGGGGGTCGAGAAATCCTCGAGCGCCTTTTCCGCCAGCGTGACGAAGGCGTCGGCTGCTGCGGGCGTGGCGGCGTCAGCTGCGACCGGTGCCGCCTGCTGCGCAATAGCGGGCGTCGCGGCCAGTGCGAGAGCAAGGGCAAGTGTGGAAATGCTGGTGCGCACGATGCGACTCCCCCGGGAATGCGTTGAGGGCGGCAACCTGTGCCGCCCGGAATGGATGGTCAAGCCGCGAGAAAATCGGCGATCGTGCTGCCGAGCTCGGGCTTCATCACCGCGCTCATGTGGTTGCCCGGGATGCTTGCATAGCGCCCGTCGGGCAAAGCGGCGGCAAGCGCCTCGCCCGAGCCATTGTCGTGATCGTCCACCCCGTTGACGACCAGCACCGACGGCCGGATCGTCGCCAGCGCCTCAGGCGGCGTGTCGACGAACGTGTCCAGCACGCGCAGCAACGCGAGCGGATCGCCCTTGGTGGTCTTGAGGAACGCCTCGGTCAGCCACTCGGGCGTCCCCTGCTTGAAACTGCCGAGGTTGGTCAGGACGTTATGGAAATACGCGCCGCGACCCTGCGTGTGGACGATCCCGTCCAGCCCCATCCCCGACACCGCCACCCGCCGCGGCGTCGCCCCGTTGACGAGCATCCGCATCACTGTCCGCCCGCCGAGCGAATAGCCCGCCAGATCGTAATCGCTAAGCCCGAGATGCGCGACCAGAGCCTTGCCGTCCTGCATCAATACGTCGGGCGGATAGGATGCCGCGTCATGCGGCTTCGCGCTCGATCCGTGCCCGCGCAAGTCAGGCATGATGACGCGAAAACCGGCGGCGGCGATCTTTTCGGCATGGCCGTATTTGATCCAGTTGGTCGTCGCGTCGGAGAAATATCCGTGGATCAGGACGACCGCGCGCCCTTCTCCCAACTCCCGCCACGCCAGCCGCGCACCGTCGATGCTATCGAAAAACTGCGGTTCAATCGGGGAGTTTGCCAATTGCTTTGATCCATCGATCTGCGGTCGACGGATTATCCGCGACCCGCGTTGTCGGGAGATCCTTAGTGTCCAGCCATGCCGCGTGCCAAGTCTCGGGCGAGAAATGATGTCCGGGAACGAAGCGCCCGGGCTCGTCGAAGCTGCCGACGGTCAGGTCCATGTTTTCGCCGGGTTCGAGGAATTCGAACGTCAGCGGCGTCCCGCACGCGCTGCAGAAGCCGCGCTGCGCGATGGGGGAACTCTGGTAGCGATCGGGTTCGCGTTCCCAGGTGACGTCGGCGATCTTGACGCCCTTGAGCGCGATCGACACTCCGCCGGTGGCTCGCTGGCACATCCGGCAATGGCAGAGATACGCGTCGGTGGTGTCGATCGCGACGCTGTAGCGGATGCGGCCGCACTGGCAGCCGCCGGTCATGGTTTCTGTCATGGCTTGGCTCCCCACGAAGACGATGGGATCGTCGCGCGGGTTCGCGGTTGGCGCAAGGGTCGCCTCCCCCACTCCGTCATTCCCGCGCAGGCGGGAATCCATTAGCGCCGACGCCCGCGATTGCAGACGGCAGCCAGTATGGATCCCCGCCTCCGCGGGGATGACGGATAAAGAGAGGCCGGGTCCGCCTCAGTCCCCCTTGTTCAGATAACGCCGCCCGAGCAATTCCGCGATCTGCACCGCGTTGAGCGCCGCGCCCTTGCGGAGGTTGTCGCTCACGCACCACAGCGACAGCCCGTTCTCGACGGTCGGATCCTCGCGCACGCGGCTGATGAAGGTCGCATATTCGCCGACGCACTCGACCGGCGTGACGTATCCACCGTCCTCGCGCTTGTCGACGAGCATCACGCCGGGGGCCTCGCGCAAAATCTTCTGCGCCTGCTGGGCCGAGATTTCGTTCTCGAACTCGATGTTGATCGCTTCCGAATGACCGACGAACACCGGCACGCGGACGCAGGTCGCCGTCACCTTGATCTTGGGGTCGAGAATCTTCTTGGTCTCGACCACCATCTTCCATTCTTCCTTGGTCGACCCGTCGTCGAGGAAGCTGTCGATGTGCGGGATCACGTTGAACGCGATCTGCTTGGTGAACTTCTTGGCTTGGCGGAATCGCCGACGAAGATGTTGCGCGACTGCTCGAACAGCTCGTCCATCCCCGCCTTGCCCGCGCCCGAAACCGACTGATAGGTCGCGACGACGACGCGCTTGATCTTGGCGAAATCATGCAGCGGCTTGAGGGCGACGACCATCTGCGCGGTCGAGCAATTCGGGTTCGCGATGATGTTGCGCTTGGTATAGCCCGCGATCGCATCGGGGTTCACTTCGGGCACGATCAGCGGCACGTCCGGGTCCATCCGGTACAGCGACGAATTGTCGATCACCGTGCAGCCCGCCGCCGCAAAGCGCGGCGCGTGGAGCTTGGTCCCTTCCGAGCCGATCGCGAACAGCGCCATGTCCCAGCCGGTCGGATCGAAATGCTCGATGTTCTGGACCTTGAGCTTCCGGCCCGTCTCGCCGAAATCGACTTCATCGCCCTGGCTGCGCGACGATGCGACGACCGCGATATCGTCGAGCGGGAATTCGCGCTCCGCAAGAACGTTGAGCATCTCGCGCCCGACGTTGCCCGTCGCGCCCGCGACCACGATCCTGTAACCCATGTAATCCTCCAGTTCGGAACGCGCCCGTAGCGTTGTTACGCCGGCACGTCCAATCGCTTTGCTAATCGTGCGTACGCGCCTGCCATGTTGCGTGGGTAATGCCATGCACCTTGGCGAGATGATCGGTCAGCGCGTCGAGCTCGCTGACCGTTATATTGGTGCTCACGAGCTTGGCCACAATCTCCACCCGGTCCTCGGCGCGGTTGATGATGTCGAGTTCCGCGACCGGGAGTTGCGCGGCCTCGAGATGCTCGGTCAGCAGGTCCCCCATTGGCCCGGCGTCGGCGGCGTCGGTCGTGATCGTGACGGTATAGGTCGCCTCGACGTTGCGGCCTTCCAGCGGGATGCGATTGATCGCGTCGACAAGCGGGCGGAGCATCGTGTTGGCAAGGATGACGAAGCCGGTGAGCAGCACGGCTTCGGCAATCATGTCGCTCCCCGCGATCGCGCCGACCGCGGCCGAGCACCAGAGGGTCGCGGCGGTGTTGAGGCCGCGGACGTTCATCCCCTCCTTCATGATCACGCCCGCGCCGAGGAAACCGATCCCCGACACGACATAAGCGATGATCCGGATCGACTCCACGTCGCCGCCCAGCCGCTGGCCGAGGTCGACGAACGCGGACGAGCCGAGCGCGACCAGCGCGTTGGTGCGCAAGCCCGCGGTGCGCTGCCGATACTGCCGCTCCGCGCCGATCAGCGTGCCGAGCACGAACGCGACGAGATAGCTCACGACCGTGTCGAGGAACGGCAACAGGTGGAAGGTGGTGAGGAACCGCATGGGGCTGCGCTTTATGGGAGCAGCGCGTCCGGGGCTAGAGGGGGCAGCGCTGGAGAGGGCGGAGGGTTGATGGGCTTTGGACGCCCGCCCTCCCCTAGTCCGTCATTCCCGCGCAGGCGGGAATCCATACTGGCTGGCCTCGCAGCACGGAGAGCATCAGTATCAATGGATCCCCGCCTCCGCGGGGATGACGAACGGGGGGGGGCGATGTACCCGGCGCAGCACACCGCCCCCCTACTTCTTGTCCTTCACGTTCCGGTCCAGGAACGTCAGGATCGTCCCCCAGAGATGCTCGCTGATCCCCGGCCCGGCGACACGGTGCGTATAGCCGGGGTAGAACATCATCTCGAACGGCGTCGCGGTCGCTTGCATTCGCGCCGCGAACGCGGTCGAGTTGGTGAACACGACATTGTCGTCCGCCATCCCGTGGATCAGCAGCAGCGGATCCTTGATCGCGGGTGCCTTCCCCAACGCATCCGAAGAAACATACGCCTGCTTGTCCGCGACCGGCGAGCCCATGTACCGCTCGGTATAATGGGTGTCATACTGTTCCCATTGCGTCACCGGCGCGCCCGACACGCCCGCGGCATAGACCCCCGGGTTCGCCTCGAGCATCTTGAGCGTCATGTAACCACCGTACGACCAGCCATAGATCGCCACTTTCGCAGGATCGACGAACGGCTGGCTCTTGATGAACGTCGCCCCCGCCAGCTGATCGGCAACCTCGACCGTCCCCATCGCGCGGTAGATGTGATCCTCGAACGCCTTGCCGCGATTGTACGAACCGCGATTGTCGATCTGGAAATAGATATAGCCGTGCTGCACGAGATATTGCGGCAACGCCCCGCCCCAGCCGCGCGTGACCTGCTGCCCGGTGCCGGGGCCGCCGTAATGCTGGAAGAACACCGGGTATTTCTTGCCCGGCTCGAGCGGCGGGGTGATCATCTCGTAATAAAGATCGGTCCCGTCCTCGGCCTTGATCGTGCCGAACTTGGTCTGCTGATGCGCCGCCAGATAGGGGTAATAGGGATGCCCCGGCACGACCGCATTCTCGTTGATCCACGACAGCCGCTTGCCGCCAGCATCCGCCAGATAGACCTGCGTCGGCTGGGCCGGGCTCGAACGCGAGACGATCATCCGCGTCGCGGCCTCGTCCATCGTGCCGGTGTTCCACCACCCCGCCTCGGTGAGGCGCGTGACGACGTTCGGGCGCGCGATGTCGACCGAATAGAGATGCTGCTCGAGCACGCCATCCTTGTTGCCGGTGAAGAACAGCCGGCCCTTGGCTTCGTCCACACCGAGCAACGATTGGACGACCCAGTCGCCCTTGGTCAGTGCGGTCCACTTGCCCGCGGCGAAGCGATAAAGGTGCCCGAAGCCGGTCCGCTCCGAACGCCAGATCAGGCTCCCGTCCTTCATCGGGCGATAGGCGTCGGACAGGTTGAGCCAGCTGCGCGTCCCCGATTTCTCGGTGAACAGCACCGTGGCCTTGCCCGTCGCCGGATCGACCCGAAGCATGTCGAGCGTCTTCTGGTCGCGGCTCTCACGCTGGACGAGCAAAGCGCTGCCATCGGGCGTCCAGTCGACGCGCGCAAGATAGATGTCGGGATTGCTGCCGAGGTCGACCTTGACCTTCCCCGACCCGTCCGCCTTCATCACATACAAAGCGACCGCGACGTTGGGCGTCCCCGCGGCGGGATAGCGCTGGTCATAGACCTTGGTCCCGTTCGCGCCAATCGCCGCACGCGTGACCACGCCGACCGGGGCCTCGTCGAACCGCTCGACCGCGATGTGGCTGTCCTGCGGCGACCACCAGTATCCGGTGCGGCGGTCCATTTCCTCCTGTGCGACGAACTCCGCCTCGCCCCAATGCACCGTCCCGCCGCCATCGCTGCTGACGGGGCGGGCATCGCCGCCGCCGAGCGGCTGGACGAACAAATTCTGCCCGCGCACGAAGCTGACGAAGCCGCCCCTGGGGCTGATGATCGGGTTGAGCGCGCCATCGCCCGGCGCGTTGGTCAGCCGCCGCGTGGTGCCGTCGAGGCCCGCGAGATACAGGTCGCCGTCGATCGGCACGAGGATCGTCTTGCCATCGGGGGCCCAATCGTACGCGACGATGCCCTTGGAGCCCGCGATCCGCGCGCGCTCGCGCTGCATCTTCTCGGCTTCGGACAGTTCCGCACCGCTACCGACCTTCTTCGAATCGACCAGCATCCGCTCCTGCCCGGTGCGCGTGTCGCGCGCCCACAGGTCGAACCGCTCCTTCTCGTCCGCGCGCGGACGCAGCGACGTCAGCAACGTCCCGTCGGGCGACAGCTTGACGCCGCGCGGCTGGACGCCCGACAGGTCGGGGCTGCCGAACACCTTGGCGAGCGTCAGCTTTTCGGGTGCGGCCTCAGCAGCCATCGCAGGCACCGCCACACACGCGAGCATCACGCCCGCAAACGCCCAACATGCCCGCATCCCGCATCTCCGCTCTCTCGATTGCCCGGCCCGACGACCGCGGGCGTTGCGGGCTTATCGCGACGCCGGCGTCTTGCGTAAAGGCCCTTGGCATCAGGCGATTGCGCCGCCCCCGCCATGCCGCCACCGCAACGCGCGCTGTTCGATCAGCGAGCGCCACGCCCATTCGACCGGTGCGATGCGGAACCAGCGCACCCACAGGTTCGCGCCGATCAACAGCGCCGCGTTGACGAGCACCGCGGTCACCATCAGCCCTGCCCAACTCATCCGGCCGTACAGCGCGAGCAGGAACGGCGGGTACAGCACCCACAGGCAGATCAGTGTCTGCGCAACGTAGATCGACAGCGCGGTCCGCCCCGCCGCGATGAACGGTCGCAGCAACGTCGTACCCAGCGCGGTGGTGACGAGCAGGTTGACCAGCCCGACGTGCCCCAGCGTCATCGCCAAACGCGCGACTTCGGTGGTTGCCATGCTGATCTGCGGCGCGGCGGCGAAACGCGTGCCTTCATAGGCCTCGAGCAATCGCAACGGCACGCCAATCGCATAGCAGATCCCGGTCATCACCCCATAGAACTGCGCCGAGCGCAGCCCTTGCAGGACGCCGAGCCGGAACAGCCCCGCACCGATCAGCATCGTCGCAGCGGCCTCCCAGACGAACAGCACTTCGAACCCCTGCGCCTCCATAAAGCTGAAGGTGCGCCATTGCTCCGCTGCCCAGGTCGCGAACGTCCCGGTCCGCGCCTTGTCCTCGGCAGTGATCCGCGCCCTCGTCTCGGCGGCAACCGTTGCGCGCTGGTTCTGCCGCTCCGTGGCTTGCGCAAGCACCGCTCTGTCCGCCTGCGTCAGCGGACGGTGCAGGTGCTGGCGTTGCTCGACGCGTCGAACCGCCTGCACGTTGGACCGGTCGGCACTGTAACTCATCCCGCCGCCGATCAGGAAGAACACCGCCATGCTCGAGCCGAGGAACAGCAGCGCGCGCGGGCGCAGCTCGCGGAACAGGAACGCGACAAGCGCGGCGAGGCCATAGGTGTGGAGGATGTCGCCCGGCCACAGCAGCACGAACACGTGCACCAGCCCGAACAGCAACAGGATGACGTTGCGCGTGAAATAGCGGCGCAGCACGACCGATTCCTCCGCCTGCACAGCGAACCGCTCGGTCAGGATCACCATGCCTGCGCCGAACAGCATTTCGAGCACCCCGCGCGCGGTGCCCATCGCGAGCACTTCGCGCACCCACCAAACGATCCGGTCCGCCGCCGACCAGCCGAGATGGCGGATATCGTCGAACGACGCGGTCATCGACTGGCCCATGTCGTTGATGTTCATGAACAGGATCCCGAGGATCGCGATCCCACGCAGGATATCGAGCACCGCGATCCGCGGCGCACCGTCGGGCTCGGTAGCAGTGGCGACAACGGGACTGGAAGATTGCGGCATCGGACGATCCCCACGGGGTGAACGCTCGCCCTTACCGTCAGTTCGTCACGGTTGCACGGTCAAGCCCCACGGCACGGTGCAACGCCAGCCGTTCCCCGCTCGCCAGCGACCGCCACAGCCATTCGAGCGGACCGATCCGATATCGGGCCAACCACCGGTTGGCCGCCGCCAGCAACAGGACGTCGATCATCACCGCGGTCCCGATCAGCCCGATCCAGTCCATCCTGCCGTACAGCCGCAGGCCGAACGGGGGGAACAACAGCCACAGGCAGATCAAGGTCTGCGCGACGTACAGCGACAGCGCGGTTCGACCTGCCGCCGCAAACGGCATCAGCAGCCGGCGACCACGGACGTTCCGCAACGCAAGCGATACCAGCGCGACATGCCCCAGCGTGAGGCTCAGCCGCCCGATCTCGCGCAGCGCGGCGTCGATCTGGGTCGGGTCGCTCGGGACATGCCCGGCCCACACCGGCGGGATGCGGATCGCCAAGCCGACGCCGTAAGCCACGGCGGCAAGGCGCGCATAGAAAGCGGTGCTGCGCTGCCCCTGCACCACGCCGAGCTTGAACAGCCCCGCGCCGATCATCATCGTCGCCGCCGCTTCCCCGAGGCCGTAGATCACCCACCCCCAGTTGAACAAGGCGACGTAATCGTCGAGCATCGCCTCGTGCCAGCGCGCGAAGGTCGTCGTGCGTTCGCGATCCTCCCGCTGGGCTGCCGCGAGATCGGGTGCCACGGTGACCGCGTTCGCGCGCCACGGCGGCATGGTTTGGCCCGAAGAAAGCTTCGCCGCATGTGCGGCGTTGCCCGACACCTCGTAAAGGGTGCCCGTGACACGGCCGTCCGACCCTATCAGCGCCGACGCCGCAAGCGCGATCGCGTAAGTCGAACCGATCAGGACAAGCTGCGCCCCGCGCAGGCGCCGGAACGGAAAGGCAATCAGGGCCGCGATTGCGTAGATGTGCAGGAAGTCGCCGTACCATGACAACGCGAAGACGTGAAAAAGCCCGATCAGGAACAGCAGCAGATACCGCACCCAGAAGCGCCTCGCCACCGCCATCGCATCGCCGTTGCGGGCAAGCGTGGTCGTCAGGAGGATCATTCCGGCGCCGAACACCAGTTCGAGCAGGCATCGCGCCGTTCCGGAAATGAAGATTTGCCGGACACTCCAGACGATCTGGTCCGCAACGGTCCAGCCAAGCGTTTCCGGTAACCGGCCGGTGTGCGAACTTCCGCCCATACCGTTGATGTTGATGACCAGGACCGCAAGGACCGCCAATCCGCGCAACACGTCCAGTTGATGAAAGCGCGCACCGGCGGTGCTCAGTGCACGAGTAGTGACCCGCGACACTGCGACAACATTGATCGTAATGGCCCCTGTCCCGATTCGTTACGGTACAGTACCAATAGCTAATAATTTCGATGGTAATACACCATTAGTATTAGACGACGTGCCTGGATATGACCGCTCGGGCGGCGGTTATTATTGAACACAAGGCTGATTCAGGCTTGGGGAATTGCACCGACCGAAAGACATTATTGTCTTCAATCAATCGCTAGCGCGGCACTCCGCTGAGTCCGCCGCCTTCAACGCATGCGAAAAAGGGCGCGGAGGCCATCGCCTCCGCGCCCTTGTCTCGTCTCGCGACTGGCCGAGCTTACTCGGCTGCGGCAGTGCCCTTTGCAGGACGCGTGTCGCGACGCTCTGCGATACGCGCCGACTTGCCGGTGCGGCCACGCAGATAGTACAGCTTCGCACGACGCACCGCGCCCTTGCGGACGACGACGATGCTGTCGATGTTGGGCAATACAGCGGGAAGACGCGCTCCACGCCCTCACCGAACGAAATCTTCCGTACGGTGAAGTTGCTGCCCATGCCCTTGTTCGACCGCGCGATGCACACGCCTTCGTAGTTCTGGACGCGGGTGCGCTCGCCTTCGACAACCTTCACGCCGACCTTGAGCGTATCGCCAGGGCGGAATTCGGGGATCTGCTTGTTCTCGAGAAACTTGGCAATGTTCTCGGCTTCGATCGTCTGGATGAGATTCATCTCATGCGTCCTTCGTCTGTCGTCGCGCGCCAGAGGGCGGTTGGACCCGAGCACCCTCATGGCGCTCCCACAGATCCGGCCGCCGTAGCCGTGTATCGGTCTCGGCCATGTGCTTGCGCCACGCCGAAATCCTCGCATGATCCCCCGATCGCAACACTTCGGGGATCGTGCGCCCTTCCCATTCAAATGGTCGGGTGTACTGCGGATATTCGAGAAGGCCGCTTTCGAAGCTCTCGTCATCACCGCTAGAAGCCGCGCCCATTACGCCGGGAAGCAGCCGAATGCAAGCGTCCAGCAGGACGAGCGCGCCCATTTCGCCCCCCGACAGGATATAGTCGCCGATCGACACTTCCTCGATCGCGCGCGCCTCGAAGATGCGTTCGTCGAACCCCTCGAACCGGCCGCACAGGACGGTGACGCCCAGCCCTTGCGCGAGGTCGCGGACGCGCGCCTGCGTGAGCGGGCGGCCGCGCGGCGTCATCGCGAGGATCGGCGCGCCGGTCGCGACGCTGTCGATCGCCGCGGCGAGGACGTCCGCCTTGAGCACCATGCCCGCGCCGCCGCCCGCCGGTGTCTCGTCGACGGTACGATGCTTGTCGGTCGCGAAATCGCGGATGTTGCGCGCGTCGAGGGACCACTTCCCCTCCCCCAGCGCCCGGCCAGCGAGCGAGATGCCGAGCGGGCCGGGGAACATCTCTGGGTAGAGCGTGAGGACAGTGGCGGCGAAAGTCATAGCGTCCAATTCTCTACGCGCAGGTCGGGGATATCGGCAAAGTCGCGTTCGTTGTTGGTTACGAGGGTCAAATCGAGCGCGAGCGCATGCGCTGCGATCAAGCGATCGAAACTGCCGCGCCGGAACGGTAGCTCGGCATATTGACGCGCCGCTGCCGTGTCGAACGGAACCGGCGGAACGTCGCGTATGAAGGCTTCCAGGACCTTGAGCGGCGGCATCTTTCCGTTCCGGCTACCAAAAGCAATCTCGGCGAAGGTAACGGAAGAAACTGCCAGATCGCCTTCGACACACGTACGCACGCGAGCGCGAAGACGATCCGCCTGCGTTGCCAGCAACAGAATGCAAATGTTCGTATCGAGAAGATAGATCACGCCGCCGATGGCCAGTCAGGGTCGTCCCACGGTCGAGGGCTGTGGTCGAATTCGCGATCTTCCGGCGTAACGGGCAACAACCAGGGCAACGCCCCCATCCAGCCATCCCCGGAGATCTTGCGCTGCGTGTTCGCAGGCTCGAAGGTGAACGTGCCGCGATCTTCTCGGACGATCATTTCTGTTCCTTCGATGGCACCGAGCCCCTTTGGCAGTCGCACCGCCAACGAATTCCCTGATTTGAATACCTTGGCGCGAAATTCCTGTGCCATGCCGATCTCCGTATATACAATATGTATATACATCTCGGCAGATCGTCAAGGAACGATGCGACCGTGCAGACGTATCGCTGCCATGGACGACTGCATCATCATCGGCGCCGGCCCGGCCGGACTTACCGCTGCGATCTATCTCGCGCGGTTTCACCTGAAGATCCGGCTGTTCGATTGTGGCAGCAGCCGCGCGGCGCTGATCCCGCGAACGCACAACCACGCGGGCTATCCCGGCGGGATCAAGGGGACCGACTTGCTCCGGCTCATGCTCGACCAGGCCGAGGAATTCGGCGCGGTGCGCGAGGCGGCGGAAGTGACCGAGATCCGCCCGACCGGCGACAACTTCGAGGTTCGCGTCGGCGACCAAGTGTTCCCGACGCGCTCGGTCCTGCTCGCGACCGGCGTCGTCAACATCCGCCCGGAGATGGACCGTGCCGTCCATGACGCGGCGCTCGCACGCGGGCTGTTCCGCTATTGCCCGATCTGCGACGGCTATGAAGTCACCGACAAGCGCGTCGGGGTGATCGGCACTGGCGACCACGGGATGAAGGAAGCGCTGTTCCTGCGCGGCTACACGCGCGACGTCACGCTGATCGCGCCGGGCGCGCGGCACGAGCTGGACGATGCGTGCCGTGCCAAGCTGGAGGAGGCGGGGGTCGTGCATGTCGATGGCCCCTGCTCGCCGATGCGGATCGAGGGGGCGCAGATGGTGGTGACGACGCCCGATGGCGATCTGGCGTTCGACAGCGTCTATCCCGCGCTGGGGTCCACCATCCGCTCGAAGCTTGCGGTCGCGGCGGGCGCGCGTGCGACGGGCGAGGGATGCCTAGAGGTCGACGACCACCAGCGTACCTCGATCCCGGGGCTGTTCGCGGCGGGGGATGTGGTCAAGGGGCTGGACCAGATCAGCCATGCGATGGGGGAAGCGGGTGTTGCCGCGACGACGATCCGCAATTTGCTGGATGATCGGCGGCCGTTGCGGCGGTGATGGCGGTGACGGTGGCGGAGTGCTGAGGTGGCACCCCGCCCCACCCGTCATTCCCGCGAAAGCGGGAATCTATTAGCGCCGTCCCTCGCAAGTCATCACGGTCAGCCAGTATGGATCCCCGCCTACGCGGGGATGACGGCTACTTAGAGAATGACGGCGATTGGTCGGACTACCCGCTCAGACGATAAACGCCCCGTCCACGACCACGCGCTCCGCGTTCCATTCGGGAACCGCGTCGGCGTTCATCGGGATCATGAAGCGCTTCTTGTCGGGTCGCTCGATCTCGAGCACGTCACCCGCGCCGAAATCGTCGATCGCGACGACATGGCCGAGCGCCTCACCCTCCAGCGAAACCGCCGGAAGACCAAGCAGATCGGCGTGATAATATTCGCCCTCTTCCAGGGGCGGCAAAGCCGAACGCGGCACGGTCAGTTCGGTCCCGCGCATCGCCTCGGCGGCGTTGCGGTCGGTCACTTCGGCGATCCGTGCGATCGCGCCGTTGCTGCCGGGGCGCACCGACTTGAGGGTCAGCGCGCCGCCGTTGAACGTCTTGTACTGCCCAAGGTCCTCGGTGAAGACCTTGAGACGCACCTCCCCCGTGACGCCGTGCGCGCCGATCACGACTGCGAGCGTAACGGGGGAGTCGCCGGACATCAGCCTTCTGCCGGTGCCGCGGCGCTTTCGCCTTCGTTGGTCGCATCTTCGGTAGCTGCTTCAGGCTCGGGCGCAGGCGCTGCGGCTG
>NZ_AIDW01000018.1 GCF_000251145.1 Sphingomonas sp. PAMC 26621
CCTCCGCCGCCGCCACGTCGGCGTCGGCGGCGGCGCGGACGGCGGGCGCATCGGTGGGCGCGGTCGCGTTGCGCTCGGTCTGCGCGCCGATCGCGGGTGGCGGGGCGTTGGCGGCGGCGCGATAGGCCGCGCTCTCCGCCGCAATCCGTGTCCGGATATCGCCGCCCCAGGTCGGCTCCGACTCGGCAAGCGACGCGAGCGCACGGTCGCGGTCGAACAGCCACGTCATGATATCGCGCGCGATCGCCGGGGTATCGAGGTTGCGGACGGTATGGCCGCCATGCTCGAGCACCACGGCAATCGCGTAGCGCGGGTTGTCGTGCGGGGCGAACCCCTGGAACAAGGCGTGGTCGCGCATCTTGAAGGGCAATTGCCCGTTCTTGAGCACGCCGCCCGCACGCTCTGCCATGGTGATCCGGCGGACCTGCGCGGTGCCGGTCTTGCCCGCGAGCGCGACCCCGGGGATCAGCATCTTCGCCGCCCCCCCGGTGCCGCCGCCGTTGACGACGCCCCACATCGCCTCGTGGACGGTGCGGAGGTGATCGGGCTGGACCGCCAGCGCGGGCGCGTCCGCATGGACGTGGCCGGTCAGCAGGCTCGGCTGGAGCGCTCGCCCGGAGGCGAGCCGCGCCGCCATCACCGCAAGCTGGAGCGGGTTGGCGAGCACATAGCCTTGGCCGATCGATGCGTTGAGCGAGTCCGCGACGGTCCACGACTGCTTGTAGCGCCGCAACTTCCACGCCGCGTCCGGCACCGTGCCATAGCGCTGGCTGCGGAAGGGGATATCGAACTTCTGCCCGAGCCCGAGCGACCGCGCGACCGGCGCGACATGATCATACCCCAGCCGGCGCACCATCTCGTAGAAATAGATGTCGCAGCTCTGCATGATCGCATTCTTGAGATCGAGCGCACCGTGCCCACGCTTGAGATGGCAGTGAAACACGCCGGTGCCGACCCGCAAGGCGCCGCTGCAGAACACCCGTTCCGACGCGGGAACGCCTGCACCGAGCAGCGCCAGCCCGTTCATAGGCTTGACGGTCGATCCCGGCGGATACAGCCCTTGCAGGACCTTGTTCATCAACGGAACATGGTCGTTGTCCGACAGCATCTTCCATTCGAGATGGCTGATCCCGTCGGAGAAGGCGTTGGGATCGTAGGCGGGCATCGACACCATCGCGAGCATCTCGCCATTGGTACAGTCGATCACCACGACAGACCCGGACTGCGTCCCGAGCCGCCGCGCGGCATATTCCTGCAAGCCGGCGTCGATCGTCAGCCGCGCGTTCTGGCCCGGCTGATCGGGTCTGGTTGCAAGCTCCGCGACCAGCTTGCCGCGCGCGGTCACCTCGACGCGCTTTTGCCCCGCCACGCCCCGGAGCGTCTTTTCCAGCGTCTTTTCAAGACCATCCTTGCCAAGCTTGAAGCCCGGTGTGACCATCAGCGGGTCCCGCGTTTCCTTATACTGCTCGGCCGAGGCGGCACCGACATAACCGGTCAGATGGGCGACCGCTGCGCCCCCCGGATAGCTTCGCGAGAACCCGCGCGTCGGGGCGACGCCGGGCAGTTCGGGCAGCCGCACGCTGACCGCGGCGAACCGCTCCCAGTCGAGATTCTCGGCGACCTGCACTGGCTGGAACCCCGCCGCATGCGCGAGGTCGGCGACAAGCCGGTCCATTTCCTCTGGCTGAAGCTTGAGCAGGTCGCGCAGCAAGGCGAGCACGCGATCCTTGTCCTCGAGCCGGTCGGGGATGATGTCGACGCGGAAATCGGTACGGTTGTTGGCGATCGGCGCGCCGTGGCGATCGACGATCCAGCCGCGCCTCGGCGGGACCAGCGTCATGTTGACGCGGTTGCTTTCCGACAGATTGGTATAATGCTCATTCTCGGCGATCGCGAGCCACGCCATCCGTCCCGCGAGCGCGAGCCCGAACACGCCCTGGCCAGCACCCAGCAGCACCGCGCGGCGCGAAAAGCTGAAGCTTTGCGCCGCCTCGGTCATCACCTTGTTCGAATTGCCGAAAGTCGGCCCGTTCACGCCGATTCCTCCTCGCGCGCCAGCATCGTGCAGATGCGCGTCGCGAGGGGAAACAGCAAGGTCGCAACGGCGATCTGCAGCAGCAAAAGCGTGTCGACGTGCGCGCCAAGCGGTGAAGCGACGAAACGACCGAGGATCAGGCAGAAGGCGATCGAACTTCCCGCGATCAGCCAGTCCTGCCAGAAGTCGCGAAACACGATGCGCTGGTCGATCAGGTCGATCATGAAAAAGCACAACGTCCAGAACAGCATGGCACTGCCGAGCGGCTGTCCGCTGACGAGATCGTCATACAGCCCAAGCGGCAACGCCGCCCAGACCGGCAGGCTGAGCGGCCGCGACAAACGCCAGCCGAGCAGCATCAGCAACCCGAATGGCGGCATCACGGGCAAGCTCGCGATGATCGGCCATACCGTCAGCGTCGATGCGATGACGATCGACAGAGCAGGGACGAACCGCGTCAGGCTCGTATCGGGTGGCTCGTCGAAAGGGCCGCGAATCTGGCTCATCGCGCAACAGCGCTCGCGGCAGGCGCAGGAGCAGGAGCAGAATCTGGCGCGGAACGCGGCTTTGCCGATTTCGACGGCTTGGGGGCAGGGATGGGCTTCGCCACTGGGACCGGCACCGGCGTTGGCGGTAGCGGCGGCATGAAGGCGCGCTGCACCATCGCATAGTCGAGCGTGTCGGGCTGCGAATAGCTGCGCGCCGGCGCGGAGTCGCGTCCGTGCCGCAGGACACGCGCGACCGGAACGTCGGGCGGATAGATCCCGCCGATCCCCGACGTCACGAACACGTCGCCCGGGGTGAAGCCCGCGTTTGACATCGCGACCGACCGGATATCGACCAGTCCGTCGCCCCGCCCGGCGGCAAGCGCGGGCAAACCGTCCCGGGTGCGCCGCACCGGCACGACGCTTTCGCCATCGGTCAGCAGCAGCACGCGCGCGCTGTTCGGCCCGGTTTCGAGCACGCGCCCGACGAGTCCGTCCGGCCCGGTCACCGGCTGGCCCGAGGCGACACCCTGCCAAGACCCGGCATTGAGCACCGCAAACCGACGCGTGCTCGTGGCGGAGGAGCTGACCAGCCGCGCGGTGACGACGGGTTCGGTGATCCGCTCGCGCAGCCGCAGTAAGGCGGTGAGCCGGCGGTTGTCATACACCAGCGAACGCGCGCGCATGTAGAGGGCGTGCTGGTCGGCAAGCTGCTTGTGGAGGCGCTTGTTCTCGTCATGGACACCGACATAGCTGCCGATCCCGCCCGGAATAGACCCGAACCACTGGCCGACCGCCGACAGCCCCGATGACATCGGCGTCGTCACTTCCGCCACCGTCGCGCGCAGCACCGCGAACGCGGGCGGATCGATCGCCGACAACGCAAGCAACACCGCAGCCACCAGCGACCCGGCAACCGCGATCACATAGCCGAGAAACAAACCATATTGCGCCCGCCGCGAAAAACCCGGGCGCCGATTGCGAGGCGGCGCCATGTTACCCCCATCCAAAGGCCCAAGGGCCGCCTGATGCTACCGTCTGTAGCGAGGGCCGTCCGCGCTGAGTAGGGATTCGCGCACCCATCTCGCTCGACAGCCGTGTTGGTCCGTGTGTCGTGCCCGCACCGCTCACGCGCTGTGGAGCACACCCCGGTAGATCGGATCCTCGAGCGCACGCCCGGTGCCGAGCGCGACGCAGGTGAGGGGGTCGTCCGCGATCGTGACGGGCAGGCCGGTCTCGTCGCGCAGCACTTCGTCGATGCCCTTGAGCAACGCGCCACCACCGGTGAGCACGATCCCCTGATCGACGATATCCGCCGCCAGTTCGGGCGCGGTATTCTCGAGCGCGATGCGGACACCCTCGACGATCTGCCCGACCGGTTCGCTGAGCGCCTCGGCGATCTGGCCCTGGTTGATCTGGATTTCCTTGGGCACGCCGTTGACGAGATCGCGCCCCTTGACGTGGATCGTCAGGCCGATCCCGTCGAGCGGCGGCTTGGCGACACCGACTTCCTGCTTGATCCGCTCCGCGGTCGCGTCGCCGATCAGCAAATTGTGGTTGCGACGGACATAGGAGACGATCGCCTCGTCCATCTTGTCCCCGCCGACGCGCACCGAAGTGGTATAAGCGAGACCGCGCAGCGACAGCACCGCGACTTCGGTCGTGCCGCCGCCGATGTCGACGACCATGCTGCCGATCGGCTCGGTGACGGGCATGTCCGCGCCGATCGCGGCGGCCATCGGCTCCTCGATCAGCCAGACCTGCGAGGCGCCCGCGTTCGACGCGGCATCGCGGATCGCGCGGCGCTCGACCGAGGTCGAACCCGAGGGAACGCAGATAACGATCTGCGGCCAGCGCATGAAGCGCCGCTGCCCGCCGTGGACCTTGCGAATGAAGTGCGCGATCATCTGCTCGGCCACGTCGATATCGGCGATGACGCCGTCACGAAGCGGGCGGATCGCCTGGATGCTGTCGGGGGTCTTGCCCATCATCAGCTTGGCGTCGTCACCGACTGCCTTGACGCGCTTGACGCCGTTCAGCGTCTCGACCGCGACAACCGAGGGTTCGTTGAGCACGATGCCGCGGCCGCGCAGATAGACGACCGTATTGGCGGTCCCCAAATCGATCGCCATGTCGTGCGAGGAGAAGCGAAAGAGATTCGAGAAAAAGCCCATGGATCGTTCCGTTTCACGCCGGGTGCGGAGGCTTCCGGCAGGTCGCATTTCGCCCCCGCGACATGCTTAAACCCGTGGCTTTCAGAGCGACGCCCACGCTCTGGTTAAGTCACGGATACGGCTCGCGGGATGGCGTCGCTTGGGCTAGAGCTTAAGGCATGTCAATACGCCGCCTCCCCGAACATCTCGTCAATCGTATCGCTGCCGGTGAAGTGGTGGAACGGCCAGCCAGCGCGTTGAAGGAGCTGGTCGAGAACGCCATCGACGCGGGCGCGACGCGGATCGCGGTGCGGCTGGCCGGCGGGGGGACCGATCTGGTCGAGGTCACCGACGACGGGTGCGGGATGCAACCGTCCGACATGGCGCTCGCGCTGGAGCGGCATGCGACCTCCAAGCTCCCCGACAGTTTGCTGGTAGATGGGGCGATCGAAGCGGTCAGCACGCTCGGGTTTCGCGGCGAGGCATTGCCCTCGATCGCGAGCGTCGCGCGGATGACGCTGGAGAGCCGGGTGCCCGGCGCGGAAGGCTGGTCACGCGTGATCGACAATGGCGTGCTGGAGTCGGAAGGCCCGGCCGCGATCCCGCCGGGGACTCGCGTACGGGTCGAGGCGCTGTTTGCGCGCGTGCCAGCACGACGCAAGTTTTTGCGCTCGCCGCGCGCGGAGTTCGCGGCGTGCATGGACGTGGTGCGGCGGTTAGCGATGGCGCGGCCCGACATCGGCTTCTCGGTCGAGCATGACGGACGGCGGTCGCTCTCGGTCAGCGCGGGCGAGACCTTGCCCGACCGGGTCGCCGGGCTGACCGACCGCGGGCTGGTCGAGAACGGCGTCGGGATCGACTTCGTCCGCGAGGGGATCGGGCTGGGGGGCATCGCAGGCTTGCCGACCTTCAATCGCGGGATTGCGGATCATCAATATCTGTTCGTCAACGGGCGTCCGGTGAAGGACCGCCTGCTGATCGGCGCGATTCGCGGGGCCTATGCCGAGATGATGCCGCGCGACCGGCATGCGGTGGTGGCGCTGTTCCTCGACGTTCCGCCCGATGCGGTCGACGTCAACGTCCATCCGGCGAAGACCGAGGTGCGGTTTCGCGACCCGGCGCTGGTGCGCGGGTTGATCGTCAGCGGGTTGCGCCGGGCGCTGGATGAAGCGGGGCATCGCAGCCAGCGCCCGACCGAGAGTGCGCTGGCGGCGTGGACCAGCGAGAATAGCCCCTCCCCTTCAGGGGAGGGGTGGGGGTGGGGCAGTCCAGCAGAACTCCGGCTCGGTGAGACATCCCCCACCCCCAACCCAGTTTCAGGTCGGTCAGGCTCCCAGCCTGACCTGAATAGCCCGGGGGGCTATTCACCTGAAACTCCTGAAGGGGAGGGGCTAAGAATAGATCACCGCTCCTACTCCCTCAACGACCGCCGCACCTTCTTCACCCCACCCCCGCTCGCCCGCGCCGAACCCGCCTACGCCCCACCGCCCGAAACCGTCGCCTACCCCCTCGGCGTCGCGCGCGGCCAGGTCGCCAAGACCTATATCGTCGCGGAAGCACAGGACGGCCTGATCCTCGTCGACCAGCACGCCGCGCACGAGCGCCTCGTGCTCGAGCGGATGCGCAAGGCGATGGCGTCCGGCGGGGTCGCCAGCCAGGCGCTGCTCCTCCCCGAAGTGATCGAACTCGACGAGTCCGCCTGTGACCGGCTCGAGGCGCGGGCAAACGAGCTCAGCGAATTCGGCCTCGACCTCGACCGCTTCGGCCCGCGCGCGATGCTGGTGCGCGGTGTGCCCGCGATGCTCGGGCAAAGCGACGTCACCGGTCTGGTCACCGACCTCGCCGACGAACTCGCCGCCTTCGACGAGGCGCTGTCGCTACGCGAGCGACTCGATCACGTCGCCGCGACGATGGCGTGCCACGGATCGGTACGGGCAGGGCGGATCCTGTCGGTTGCCGAAATGAACGCCCTGCTGCGCGAAATGGAAGTCACGCCGCATTCGGGGCAGTGCAATCACGGGCGGCCAACCTGGGTGAAGCTGGCGCATGGCGACATCGAACGGCTGTTCGGACGGAAGTAGCGAGGCGCGGGGCAAGCTTTCGTTTGGAAGTACAAAGCAGGCTTTCGTTCATCCTGCGGAAACAAATGCGATGCGGCGCATTTTACCCGCAACAGCCCCCATCGCCGTATCGGACCGCCTGATGACCAAAGTTCTTCCCATCGTCTTCGCGCTCATCCCGCTCGCAGCCCTCGTCGGGGCATGCGCCGTCACCGGCTGAATCCCACTCCCTCCAGCCGGGCGAAAGTTTAGCGCAAAGAAAAAGGGCCGCCCGGATCACTCCGGACGGCCCTTTTCGTATCGTAACCGAATGACTTACGCTGCGGCAGGTGCCTCGGCGTCGTCCTGGTTCGAGGCGACCTCGGCGGTCGCACCGGGCTCTGCGTTGGGATCGTAATCCTCAACGAAGCCAGCCTCGTCCTTTTCGAACATGGCTTCCATGACGTTGACGCCCTCGGCCTGCATCTTCGCCTCTTCGGGCGAGCGTGCAATGTTGACCTTGATCGTCACCGACACTTCCGGGTGCAGCGAAACCTTGACCTCATAGAGGCCGATGGCCTTGATCGGCTTGTTGAGCACGATCGCCGACTTCGACACCTTGTGGCCTTCGGCCTCGAGGATCTCGATCAGATCGCGCACAGCAACCGAGCCGTACAGCTGGCCGGTGTTCGACGCCTGACGGATCAACGTCACGGTCGTGCCGTCGATGCCCTTGGCTTCGACTTCCGCTTCCGCACGACGCGTTGCATTTTCAGCAACGATGTTCTCGCGGTTCTTTTCGAAGACCTTGCGGTTGGCTTCGTTGGAGCGAAGCGCCTTCTTGTTCGGCAGGAGGAAGTTGCGGGCGAACCCGTCCTTCACCTTGACGACGTCGCCGATGTTGCCGAGCTTGTCGACACGTTCCAGCAGGATGACATCCATCTCAGCCGCTCCTTACTTAACGATGTAGGGCAGAAGGCCCAGATGACGCGAACGCTTGATCGCCTGGGCGAGCTCGCGCTGCTTCTTTGCGCTCACCGAAGTGATACGCGACGGGACGATCTTGCCACGCTCGGACACGAAGCCCTGGAGCAACCGGACGTCTTTGTAATCGATCCGGGGCGCGTCTTTTGCGGAGAACGGGCAGCTCTTGCGGCGGCGGAAAAATGGGCGTGCCATGGTCTATACGTCCTTATTCGCTATCGAAGTCACGACGCGGGCGGTCGCCACGGTCAGGACGATCGCCGCGGCCTTCACGGCCACCTTCACGGTCGCCACGACGCTCACGGTCGCGCTCGGACTTGCGCATCATCACGGTCGGGCCCTCTTCGAGCGCGTCGACCTTGACGGTCATGTAGCGGATGATGTCTTCGTTGATCTGCGTCTGGCGCTCGAGCTCGGCGACGACGCCGGCAGGGGCGTCGATTTCGAGCATCACGTAATGCGCCTTGCGGTTCTTGGCGATCTTGTACGCCAGGCTACGCAGGCCCCAGCTCTCGGTCTTGACGACCCGGCCTTCGTTATCGTTCACGATCTTGGTGGCGGTTTCCGCCAGGGCGTCCACCTGCGCTTGTGCCAGATCCTGGCGCGCAAGGAACACGTGCTCGTATAGAGCCATGTGTCTCGTCTCTCTCTTTTGGCCGATCGCTGACGCCGCACCATGCGGACGCCCCTCCGGCTGTCGTCTCGGGAATCACATACGACGACCATTTCTGGCCGCAGCACGGGCGTGTCCTTTGCCCGAACCTTCCGACGCACACAAGCGCTTTGTTCCGCGTCTTACCCGCTTCGGATTAATCATGTCTGGCATCGAAAACGCAAGGACAACAGTACGATAAAGCGATGTGGATTGGCTCATACCCAATCCTAAGTATTAACTATACGGTGTTTGCAGTATTCTCCTTCAATACCAAAAAAGGTAAGTATGATCGTCGGGAGGTGATCCTCAATGATCCTATTACTTTCAGTAATTGTGAGCGCTGCCCTGTTCTCGGTAGGGTTTGTCGCGGGCTGCTTCTGGAGCGCCAACTTCCTACAGAACCGGGTCGACCAGGAAAGGGGGGCAGCAATGGCTGCACATCGATTAGAGGGACCAGTGCCAGGGGCGCTGGAGCCGTCATTTTCGTTCGGGCTGGCTGAAGGGACCCCAGTGCGATGACCGCGCGCGTCGGCTTTCGAACGGACCATTTGCAGCTCTTCGAGGCGTGCAACATCCATACTCCGACGTCGGACCGGTATCTGGCGACCTTCGACCTCGATGCCGATGGCCTTCTGCTCGGATCGAATGCGGTCGGCCAGCACATGCTGGCACGCCAGAACCTGCTACACGGCGCGCTCGGGCAGCCGCTGCTCGGGGCGTCGCGGGACTTGTCCACGCAGTTCAGCACCGCACTGACCGAACGCGCCGGCGATGTGGTGATGGTCTCGGTGACCGATACTACCGGCGTCCGTCATGCCCTGCTGATTGCGCACGATACGGCAAGCGGAACGTACCAGGCGGCGAGCCGGACGAAGCTGGTGGTGCGGGACCTGCTTGCCTGGGCCGAATCGGAAATGCTCGTTCCGTCCCGCGTCTATCTGCTGACCGCGAGCGAAACCGCCCTCGCCCAAAGTCTCGTGATGGGGCGGTCGCTGACGACCCATGCGCGATTGCGCGGCTCCGTGGTCGCTACGGTTCGAAAGCAGCTATCGTCGATTTTCTCGAAGACCGGCACGAGCCGCCAGGTCGAACTGGTCGCGACGCTGCTCGCAACGGCGGCGCTGCACGATCCGTGGGCGACCGGCGGGGAGGCACCCGGTTTCGGCACCGGGCAAAATCTGGACCACGGTGTCATTCGCCGCTCCGGGATGCGGGTCCGGCACTGACGTCACCCCCCCGGGGAGGCGAGGGCTGTGCCCGACGAACCGTCGGTCACAGCCCTCGTTCGATCAGTTGAACGCACCACTCAGCACTGCGCCGATGACGCCGCCATTGGTGCGGATCAGCACCGCGTCATTGCCCGAGCGAACCCAGCGCGAGCCGCGCGGCGGGGCGTAGAGGCGGCGACCGCGATACGCACGCCAGTCGCTGATCTCGCGGTAGTTCTGCGCGTAGCGACGGTCGAACTTCTGCCCGCGCGCCCAGCGGCGATTTTGCGGCGCGTTGGTCGTCGTGCGGCGAGTCACGACCGTGCCGTTGGGCCGCTCGCGGACCACCGTGCGGGTTTCGCGCTGCTGTGCCTCGGCACTGGTCGCGGCGATCGGGCTGGCGGCAGCGGCTGTAGCGAGCAGCGCTAGGATTAGCTTCTTCATGACAAACTCCTTGGTTTGGACGGCGCCTTGCTCCCGGCGTCGAGACCTATTTGGGATGCGCATGTCGCACATCCGTACCGACAAGAACGCGAATTGGTCGCAAGATGTCCCGGCCGGTCCGGGCCCGTTCAGGTTGACGCCGCTTCGCTCGCGGGCCTAACCGCGCGGACAAAGGAGTGATGCGATGCGGGCGTTTGTTTTTCCGGGACAGGGTAGTCAGGTGGTCGGCATGGGCCGCGCGCTGGCGGAATCGAGTGCGGTCGC
The DNA here is from genome assembly GCF_000251145.1 of Sphingomonas sp. PAMC 26621. Taxonomy (GTDB): domain Bacteria; phylum Pseudomonadota; class Alphaproteobacteria; order Sphingomonadales; family Sphingomonadaceae; genus Sphingomonas. Next base: position 10,268 of record NZ_AIDW01000018.1, read on the forward strand.
GCGCGCGGTCTTTCAGGAGGTCGACGATGCGCTTGGCCAGAATCTCTTCCGGCTGATGACCGAAGGCCCCGAGGACCAGCTCCAGCTGACCGAAAACGCGCAACCCGCGATCATGGCGAATGCGATCGCCACGTTGCGCGTGCTCGAACAGGAGGGCGGGATCCGCCTTGCCGACAAGGCCGATTATGTCGCGGGCCATTCGCTCGGTGAATATAGCGCCTTGTGCGCAGCGGGCGCGATCGACCTGTCGACCACGGCGCGGCTGCTCAAGCTGCGCGGGCAGGCGATGCAGGCGGCGGTCCCGGTCGGGGTCGGCGCGATGGCGGCGCTGCTCGGCGCGGACGTCGACAAGGCGCGCGCGATTGCCGAAGCCGCGGCCGAAGGAGAAGTCTGCACCGTCGCGAACGATAACGATCCGTCGCAGGTCGTCATCTCCGGGCATCGCGGTGCGATCGAGCGTGCGATCGCGCTCGCCAAGGAAATGGGCGCCAAGCGCGCGGTGCTGCTCCCGGTCTCCGCGCCGTTCCACTGCCCGCTGATGCAGCCCGCCGCCGATGCGATGGAGCGCGCGCTTGCGGATGCGCGGGTCGATGCGCCGCTCGTGCCCGTGTTCGCCAACGTCACCGCAGCCCCCGTGGCCGACGCCGACACGATCCGCCGGCTGCTGGTCGAACAGGTCACCGCCATGGTCCGCTGGCGCGAATCGGTGCTCGCGATGGCGGACACCGGGGTCGAGCGCTTCGTCGAATTCGGCGGCAAGGTGCTCACCCCGATGATCAAGCGCATCGCCCCCGACGTGGACGCGACCAGCGTGGTGACGATGGACGATATCGAAGCGCTTTCCAAAGCGCTGTGACGGAGAAGAATGATGTTTGATCTGACTGGAATGACCGCGCTCGTCACGGGCGCATCGGGCGGCATCGGCTCCGCCATCGCGCGCGCGCTCGCCGCGCAAGGCGCGCGGATCGCGGTATCGGGCTCGAACGTCGCCAAACTGGAGGCATTTCGCGACAGCCTGGACGGTGATCACGTCGCGCTGCCGTGCGACCTGTCCGACGGTGCGGCGGTCGACGCGCTCGTACCGCAGGCGGTCGAGGCATTGGGCGGCAAGCTCGACATCCTCGTCAACAATGGCGGGATCACGCGCGACAATCTGGTGATGCGGATGAAGGACGAGGAATGGGACGCGGTGATCCGCGTCAACCTCGAGGCCGCCTTCCGGCTTGCGCGCGCCGCAGCCCGCCCGATGATGAAAGCGCGGTTCGGGCGGATCGTGTCGATCACCTCGGTCGTCGGCACCACCGGCAACCCGGGGCAGGCGAATTACGCCGCGTCCAAGGGCGCGCTGACCGCGATGTCGAAGGCGCTGGCGCAGGAACTCGCGAGCCGCGGGATCACCGTCAACTGCGTCGCGCCGGGCTTCATCGCCTCGCCGATGACCGACGGGCTGCCCGATGCACAGAAGGATGCGCTCAATGCGCGGACCCCGATGGGAAAAATGGGCGAGGGCATGGATATCGGCGCAGCAGTCGTCTATCTGGCCAGCCGCGAGGCGGGCTATGTCACGGGGCAGACGCTCCACGTCAACGGTGGCATGGCCATGATCTAAGCGCAGACGCCGCACGGTTCGCGGCGTTGCCGCACGCGTTCGGGTACCGGTTCCCCTTGCAAGGGCCTTAACCCCGTTCTACGTGCGTTCAGGAATCAAGAACCCCCAGCTACAGAGGGACGGAATATGAGCGAGACCGCAGACCGCGTTAAGAAGATCGTCGTCGAGCATCTCGGCGTTGAAGCCGACAAGGTGACCGAAGATGCGAGCTTCATCGATGATCTGGGCGCGGACAGCCTCGACATCGTCGAGCTGGTGATGGCCTTCGAAGAAGAATTCGAAGTCGAAATTCCGGATGATGCCGCCGAGAAGATCACGACCGTCAAGGACGCGATCACCTTCATCGACGAGCACAAGGGCTGAGCGCCACGCCACGGGCGCGGCAGCAACGCTGACGACAGAAGCGGCTCCCCGTCCCAGGGCAATATACCGGGGGCGGGGGGCCGTTTTCCATTTGGACGACAAGCAATACAACGGGAGATGGCCATGCGCCGTGTTGTGGTAACCGGATTGGGTCTCGTGACGCCGCTTGGCGCCGAGGTCGAAACGGTGTGGGCGAACCTGCTCGCCTCGAAATCGGGCGCAGGGCCGATCACGCGGTTCGATGCGTCGGACCAGAAATGCCGCATCGCGTGCGAGGTGAAGCCCGCCGACCATGCCTATGGCTTCGATCCCAATTTGCGCGTCGACCATAAGGTCCAGCGCCAGGTCGATCCCTTCATCATCTATGGCATCGATGCCGCCGGTCAGGCGCTCGAGGATGCCGGTCTCACCAACATGACCGAGGCCGAGCGCTATCGCGCGGGTTGCTCGATCGGGTCGGGGATCGGTGGATTGCCCGGCATCGCGAGCGAATCGCTCGTCTGCGAGAACAAGGGGCCGAGCCGCGTCTCGCCGCACTTCGTCCACGGTCGGCTGATCAACCTGATCACCGGGCAGGTGCAGATCAAATACGGCCTGATGGGCCCGAATCATTCGGTCGTCACCGCCTGCTCGACCGGCGCGCATTCGATCGGCGATGCCGCGCGGATGATCGCGATGGACGATGCCGACGTGATGCTCGCGGGCGGTGCCGAGGGCGCGATCTGCCCGCTTGGGATCGCCGGCTTCGCGCAGGCGCGCGCGCTGTCGACCGCGTTCAACGACGAACCCGAAAAGGCCAGTCGCCCCTACGACATCGCCCGCGACGGTTTCGTGATGGGTGAGGGTGCAGGCGTCGTCTGCCTCGAGGAATATGAGCACGCCAAGGCGCGCGGCGCAAAGATCTATGCCGAGGTCATCGGCTACGGCATGTCGGGCGATGCCTATCATGTCACCGCGCCGCATCCCGATGGTTCGGGCGCGTTTCGCTCGATGGAAATGGCGATGAAGCGCTCGGGGCTGCAACTCTCCGACATCGACTATATCAACGCGCACGGCACTTCGACCCCGCTCGGCGACGAGCTCGAGCTGGGCGCGGTCCGGCGGCTGTTCGGCAGCAACATCGACACGCTGTCGATGAGCTCGACCAAGTCCGCGATCGGGCATCTGCTCGGCGGCGCGGGTGCGGTGGAGAGCATCTTCTGCATCCTCGCGCTGCGCGACCAGATCGTGCCCCCGACGCTCAACCTCGACAATCCGAGCGAAGGCTGCGCGGGGGTCGATCTCGTTCCGCATGTCGCCAAGCAGCGGTCGGTGAAGGCGGTGCTCAACAATTCGTTCGGCTTCGGCGGGACGAATGCATCGCTCGTCATGATCCCGGTCTAATACGACGGTGCGGCGTCTTGGCTGCCTCGGGCTCGGCGCATTGCTGCTGGCGGTAGCGGTGGTGCTGGGCGTCGCGAACATGTGGGGCGGGCGTGGCCCGCTCGATCGTTCGATCTCGGTGCAGGTCGCACCCGGGGCGAGCCTCGCGACCGTCTCGCTCCAGCTCGAAAAGGCCGGGGCGATCGCCTCGGCCGAGCGATTCCGCCTGCTCGCGCGGGTCTTTGGATCGAACGCGCCGGTCAAGGCGGGCGAATATCGCATCCCGCCGCGGCTCAGCCAGGGCGATATCCTGAAGGTTCTGCAAGGGACCAAGACCGTCCAGCGCTTCGTCGTGATTCCCGAGGGCTATCCCTCGGTGATGGTGAAACAGGTGCTCGATCGCACCACCGAACTGTCCGGGACGGCGGAGGCACCCGCCGAGGGCAGCATCCTGCCCGACAGTTATGCGTACCAGCGCGGCGAGACACGCGCGCAGATGGTCGCGCGGATGCAGGCACCGATGACGCGCTATCTTGCGCAGGCATGGGCCAAGCGCAAACCCGGCCTGGTCGTGACGACCCCGCGCGAGGCATTGATCCTCGCCTCCATCGTCGAGAAGGAAACCGGCAAGCCGAGCGAACGCCGCCTGGTTGCGGCGGTCTATGCCAACCGGCTCCGGCAGCGGATGATGCTCCAGGCGGATCCGACGATCATCTACCCGATCACCAAGGGCAAGCCGCTCGGTCGCAAGATCCTGCTGTCCGAGGTGCGCGCGGTGAATGCGTACAACACGTATGCGATGGTCGGGCTTCCTGCGGGGCCGATCTGCAACCCGGGCCGCGCGAGCATCGACGCAGTGCTCGATCCCGCGCAATCCAAGGCGTTGTATTTCGTCGCGGACGGATCGGGCGGGCATGTCTTCGCCGATACGCTGCCCGAGCATAACGCCAACGTCGTCAAGTGGCGTGCCTACCGGCTCGCGCACGGGATCTGATCCGCCACCCCGGCTGCGTGCCGGGGTGACCGGTCAGGTGGATCGCCCGGAGGAGACTAGCGTTGCGAAACCGGCGACGGTGCTGCCGGCTTGTTCGCCAGTTCGGCGCCTTCGCCATCGCGATCGCGGTGCCCGAAACCGGGCGGAGCTTGAACCATTCGGGCCGATCGATCGCGACGAGGAACGCCAGCATAACCAGCCCGAACGTCAGAAACAGCAGGGAACCGCGGAAGGTTTCGGTGGGGGGCGTACGGTCTGCGTCGTTCGATCGGTGCATCGGCTGTCTCCTCGGGGTGGAGATCCAAACGTAAGCACCGGTCGAATACCGCGTTTAACTAAAGCGTGAGTTTTCATTGCTGCAACGCAGCAAGGTTTCGACACAAAGACCGGGTGTCACCCCCGCAAGCCGTTCGCCGCGCGCGCGAGCGCCTCGACCTCGGCCATCGATGCGCCCTTGGGCGTTACCCAGCTTCCCCCCACGCACAACACCGGCGCGAACGACAGCCACTCGGGCGCGCTCTGCTCGGTGATCCCACCGGTCGGGCAGAAGCTGCACTGATAGAACGGTGCCGCCAGCGCCTTGAGCGCCTTCAAGCCTCCATTCGCCTCGGCCGGGAAGAACTTGAAATGCGTCAGGCCGAGATCGAGCCCGGTCATGATGTCCGCGGCGTTCGCGATCCCCGGCAGGAACGGGACGCCGCTGTCGATGATCGGCCGCGCCAGCCGTTCGGTCAGCCCAGGCGAGACGATGAACTCCGCGCCCGCGTCCATCACCTGAGCGAACTGGTCGGCGTTGACGACCGTGCCTGCACCGACGATCGCGCCCGGCACCTGCTTCATCTCGCGAATCGCGTCGAGCGCGGCGGGGGTCCGCATCGTGACCTCGAGCACGCGCAGGCCACCCGCGACCAGCGCCTCGGCGAGCGGACGCGCGGTCGCCGCGTCGTCGATCACCAGCACCGGGATGACCGCGCTGGTCTGCATGATTTCGGCGATCGTGACGGTCATTGGGTATACTCCTGCGCATAAGCGGCCGCCGCGCCGAACAGGCCGGGCTGCGGATAGGTGATGAGCTTGACGGGGATCGTCGACATGCGGTTCTGGAACCGCCCCTTGGCGGCGAACCGCTCGGCAAAGCCCGACTTGCGGAAATGGTCCTTGAGCCGAAGCCCGAGCCCGCCCGCGATCACGACGCCGTTCGATCCATGCGCCAGCGCAAGATCCCCCGCGACCGCGCCGAGGCTCATGCAGAACCGGTCAAGCGCGGTGACGGCGAGGCTGTCGCCCTCGTCGAGCGCAGCGGTCCAGATCGCCTTGTCGTCGAGCCGCGTGATCGAGCGATGCTCGATATCGGCAAGCGTCTCGTAGATCGCGACGATGCCGGGGCCGGACACGACGCGTTCGGCGGACACGCGCGTGTATGCCTTGCGCAACCGCTTCACCATCGCATCCTCGAGCGCGTCGAGCGGCGCGAAATCGATATGTCCGCCCTCGGTCTCGATCACATGATAGCGATCCTGCGCGCGTAACACCTGCGCGACGCCGAGCCCGGTGCCGGGGCCGCAAACGGTGATCACGCCATTCTCGGGGAAGGGGATATCCGGCCCGCCAATGTGGAGGAACTCGCTCTCGGGGACCTGCGCAACGGCCTGGCCGACCGCGCCGAAATCGTTGATCAGGACGAAATTGTCGACCTTGAGCCGCTCCTTGATCAGCGGCGGGCGGATCACCCAGGGGTTGTTGGTCAGCTTGATCACGTCGCCGCTGATCGGCGAGGCGACCGCGATCGCCGCCGCGCGCGGAAGCGGCTGGCCGATCTGCGCGCCAAACGCCTCCCAAGCAGTCTGGAACCCGCCATATTCGGCGGTCTTCAAGGTCACCGGCTCGCCGAGCGTGACGACACGACCGCCTTCTACCTCCGCCAGCGCGAAGCGGGCGTGCGTACCGCCGATATCAACTGCAACGACCTGCATTCCATTCCCCTCTGGCTTGCCCCCCGGGTGCTCCTGCGCAGGCAGGAGCCTGGAGTAACAAGCGCTACGTTCGTAACTCTGGGCTCCTGCCTGCGCAGGAGCACGGCGGATCGTTACCAGCCCATGCCCGTCAACAAGGGCGAAGCACCGCGCTCCGCCTCGTTCGCGTTGGCGCGGAACAGGCCGAACAATTCGCGACCCATCCCGTCGATCTCGGTCGGCATCGTGACCGGCGTCCGCGCCGCCCACTCCGCCGGATCGACCCGCGCAAACAATTCGCCGGTTTCCGCATCGACGCGGATCACATCGCCGTCGCGCACGCGCGACAACGGCCCATCGCCGAGCGCCTCGGGCGAGATATGGATCGCACACGGCACCTTGCCGCTCGCCCCCGACATCCGCCCGTCGGTCACGAGTGCGACGCGGAACCCGCGGTTCTGCAGCACGCCGAGCGGCGGGGTCAGTTTGTGGAGTTCGGGCATACCGTTCGCACGTGGTCCCTGGAAGCGCACGACGACCACGACGTCGCGGTCGAGTTCGCCCGCCTGGAACGCCGTCTGCACCGAAGCCTGGTCATGGAAGACCCGCGCCGGCGCCTCGATCGTCCAGCGATCGCGCTCCACCGCCGAAACCTTGATGCACGCGCGACCGAGGTTGCCGGTCAGGATGCGGAACCCGCCCTCGGGCGCAAACGGCGCGGCGGGGGTGCGCAGGATCGTCTCGTCTCCGCTCGGGCCGGGATCGACCCAAGTGAGGTGGTCGCTTTCGAGCACCGGCTTGCGCCCATACGCTTCGAGCGAGTCGCCCGCCACGGTCATGAGGTCGCCGTGGAGCATCCCCGCAGCGATCAGTTCGCGGATCACGAACGGCATGCCGCCCGCCGCCTCGAACCCGTTCACGTCGGCCGAGCCGTTCGGATAGACCCGCGCGATCAGCGGGATCGCCTTGGACAGCCGGTCAAAATCCTCCCAGTCGATCACGATCCCGGCGCAGGCCGCGATTGCCGGAAGGTGAAGCAGATGATTGGTCGAGCCACCCGTCGCGAGCAGCCCGATCGCCGCGTTGACGATCGCCTTCTCGTCGACGCAAAGCCCGAGCGGCCGATAGGACTCGCCATGCCAGCCGTTCGCCGCGAGCCGGTGGACCGCACCGCGCGTCAGCTCCTGCCGCAGCTTGGTGCCCGGATTGACGAAGGCGGCGCCCGGCATGTGGAGCCCCATCATCTCCATCATCATCTGGTTGGAGTTGGCGGTGCCATAGAAGGTGCAGGTGCCCTTCGAATGATACGCCCCGATCTCGGCCTCGAGCAGCGCGTCGCGCCCGACCTTGCCTTCGGCGAACGCCTCGCGAACCGCCGCTTTTTCCTTGTTGGGAAGCCCCGAGGGCATCGGCCCGGCGGGGATCAGCACCATCGGCAGATGCCCGAAGCGCAACGCGCCCATCAGCAGCCCGGGCACGATCTTGTCGCAGATGCCGAGCAGCGCCGCGCCTTCGAACATTCCGTGGCTGAGCGCGATCGCGGTCGACAGCGCGATCGTGTCGCGGCTGAACAGCGACAGCTCCATCCCCGGATAGCCCTGCGTCACGCCATCGCACATCGCCGGAACACCGCCCGCGACCTGCGCGGTCGCGCCCGCTTCGCGCGCCCAGACCTTCATCTGCTCGGGGTAGCGATAGTAAGGCGCGTGCGCCGACAGCATATCGTTATACGACGTGACGATCCCGATGTTCATCGCCTTGCCGCCGGTCAGCGCGGGGCGATCCTCCTCGGTCCCGGCATAGGCATGCGCGGCATTCGCGCAGCCCATCGCGGGCCGCTCGATATGCGAATCGCGCGCACGCCCGATAAGCGTGAGATACGTATCCCGCGTGGCCTTGGAGCGGGTGATGACGCGGTCGGTGACGGCGGCGATTTCAGAATGAAGGGTCACGACAATCTTCCCGGGGAGGGGTTGGAGATCACTCGGCGGCCCAGTGAATATCTACCGGTAGTTCCGCATCTGCAAGCACACGTCCAATCGGGTAGGACGAAGACGGCCCCTGCTTGATCGCCTGTTCGATCACCTTCTTCTTCGCATCACCCGTCACCGCGATGATCAGCGCGCGCGCCGAGACGATCGCGGCGCGGCTGAGCGTGACGCGCGCGACCGGCGCTTCCTTGGGGAGCGGATCGGGCATCACGCCGAGCGCGCGGCGCTCGACCGGGCCGGACAGCGCCTCGTCGAAATCGGGTCCGGGAAAGATCGAGGCGGTGTGGCCATCAGCCCCCACGCCGAGCAGGCACAGGTCGAGCGGCCAGTGCAGGTCCTGCATCAGCGCATCCGCCGAGCGGCCAGCGGCCTTGTAATCCGCGGTCGCGTTGGGAACGATCGGCATCACGCGCGCGCCCTTGGGCAGGAACGTCTTGGCGATCATCGTCACGTTCGACAGTGCGTCGCCCAGCGGAACCACGCGCTCGTCGGTCGGCACGATCGTCACGCGCTTCCAGTCGATCTTCGCCTTGGCGAGCCGTTCGTAGATCGGCACCGGGGTCTTGCCACCCGCCAGCGCGATCACCGCCGCGCCGCGGGCGTCGATCGCCGCGTCGATGATGAAGCCGATGTCGCCCGCGACGGCGTCCGCCATCTCGTCGGCGCTCTCATAATCCCACCATTCGATTTCGTGTTCGTCGCTCATGTCTTTTCTCTCTTTTTCTCCCTCTCCCCCCTGGGGAGAGGGTCGGGGAGAGGGGCCGTGCAGCGAACCATAGCCCGCGGTACTGCCCGCTCCCCCCTCGTTCAGTTCAGCCACCCTCTTCCGCAAGCCGGAGAGGGAGAAATCAATCGTCCTGCCAGGTCACGCCATCGCGCTCGGTCAGCGCGACCGCAGCACTCGGCCCCCAGCTCCCCGAAGGATAGCTTTTCGGCTTCATGTCGTTCGCGACCCAGCCCTCGCGGATCGCGTCGATCCACGTCCACTGCGCCTCCACCTCGTCGCGGCGGACGAACAGGGTCTGGTCGCCCTCGATCAGGTCGAGCAGCAGCCGCTCGTAGGCGATGCGACGGCGCGTGCCCGCGAACTCCGAATCGAGGCTCAGGTTGAGCGGCACTTCGCGCAGGCGGATCCCATCGCGGTCGAGCCCTGGCTCCTTCGCCATCACCAGCAGCTGGATATATTCCTCCGGCTGGAGGCGGATGATCAGCACGTTGGGCTGGAGCAAGCCGCCACGGTTCGAGAACATCGAGTGCGGCACCGGCTTGAACTGGATCGCGATCTCGCTCCGCCGCGTCGGCATGCGCTTGCCGGTGCGCAGGTAGAAGGGCACGCCCTGCCAGCGCCAGTTGTCGACATGCGCCTTGATCGCGACGAACGTCTCGGTGGTCGAGGCCTTGCCGAGCTCGTCGGCATAGCCCTTGACGATCTCGCCGCCGCTTGCGCCCGCGGCATATTGCCCGGTGACGGTGTCGCGCGGCGCTTCCTCGGGCTTGATCGTGCGGAGCGAGCGGAAGACCTTGGCCTTTTCGTCGCGGATCGCATTGCCGTCGAAGCGGGCAGGGGGCTCCATCGCGACGAGCGCGAGCAACTGGAGCATGTGGTTGGCGACCATGTCGCGCAGCGCGCCCGCGCCGTCATAATAAGCCGCGCGTTCCTCCAGCCCGACCGTCTCCGAGATGGTGATCTGGATATTGTCGATCCCGCGCGCATTCCATACCGGCTCGAAGAACGAGTTGCCGAAGCGCAGCGCGAGGATGTTCTGGACGGTTTCCTTGCCGAGATAATGGTCGATCCGGAAGGTGCGCTCTTCGGGGAAGGCGGTCGCGACCGTATCGTTGATCTCGCGGCTCGATGCGAGGTCGTAGCCGAGCGGCTTCTCCAGCCCGATCCGGACGGTTTCGCCCGCAAGGCCCGCGGACTCCAGACCGCGGATCACCGCTTCGAACAGCGACGGCGCGGTCGACAGGAAGATCGCGAGCCCCCCGGACACGTCCCCGACCTTTTCGCCGAGCTGCTTGTAATGATCGAGGTCGGTCGCATCGAGCGGCTGGTAGCCGACCCGCTCGAGGAAGCTCGCCATCGCCTTCTCGTCCATCCGGTCCTTGGGGACGAACTTCTCGAGCGCGGTCTTGGCGAACGCCTGATAGCTCGCATCGTCATGATCGGAGCGGGCGGTGCCGGTGATCGTCAGCCCCTCGGGCAACAGGCCGTCGGCATGCAGGCCATACAGCGACGGCAGCAACATGCGCTGCGCGAGATCGCCGGTAGCACCGAACAACAGGAGTTTACCGACAGGCGTGCGGATTGGCATGCGACTAGAACCTCCTGGGGACGGGGGGAAGCGTCACCTAAGCAGCAAGCGATGCGCCGCCAAGGCAAAAGCGGAAAACAATTCGGCCGTTGATCGTATCAGCGGATCAACCCGGCGAGCGGATCGAACCCGGCCATGACGTTCAGATTCTGCACCGCAGCCCCCGCCGCACCCTTGCCGAGATTGTCGAGCGTGGCGATCAGCCGGACCTGCCCCGCCTCGGCATTGCCGCAGACCCGCAGCGTCAGCCGATCGGTGCCGGCATCATCCTCGATCTGGACGGTCGTTGCGTCATCATCGGCGATGCGGATCAGGCTGTCGCTGCCATAGGCTTCGCGGAGCGCCGCCTCGCACGCCTGGAGCGACGGCCGCCGTTTGAACATGCCGAGCGGGAGCGGAACCTCGACGATCATCCCGCGGTAGGTGTTGGCGACCGAGGGCATGAAGATCGGCGGATGTTCGAGCCGGGCATGCTTCTGCATTTCTGGCACATGCTTGTGCGCGAGGCCAAGCGCATAGGCCCGCGCCGCCGGTGGCGGATTGGGGCCTTCATATTCCGCGATCATCGCCTTGCCGCCACCCGAATAGCCCGACACCGCGTTGACTGTCAGCGGCCAGTCGACCGGGACGAGCCCTGCGCGCACGAGCGGGCGGACGAGCGCGAGGAATCCGGTCGGGTAACAGCCGGGGTTGGTCACACGCTTCGATTCGGCAATGGCCGCCGCCTGGGAGCGTTCCAGTTCGGGGAAGCCATAGCTCCAGCCCTCCGCCGTCCGATGCGCGGTGGAAGCGTCGATGATCCGGGTGCGATCGTTGTCGATCAGCGCGACCGCCTCGCGGGCGGCGTCGTCCGGCAGGCACAGGATCACGAAGTCGCTGTCGTTGAGCGCCTCGCGCCGCGCGGCGGCATCCTTGCGGAGCGCATCCGGGAGCGTAACCAACACGACGTCATCCCGACCGGCAAGCCGGTCGCGGATTTCGAGACCAGTCGTCCCGACGGCACCATCGATGAAGACACTGACGCTCATGCTGTCGGCCACGATAACGTGCGGGTATCGACATAGCCAACCCGTTCGATCGCTGGTGCGACGCCCCATGCACGGCCCGCGACGAACTCGAGGACTTCGAACGTGCTGCCCACGCTCAGCGTCGCGATGACCGCCGAATCCGGCTCGGGCGCTTCGCGCAATTCTGCCGTGGTCACGACGATGCGTGGCACGGCCGCTGCGTAATGCGGCGCGAAGACGCGGTCCGCGAGCCGGATGTCCGCCAGATCCCGACGCACTGCATTGCACGAGGGATCCAGCGTAACCGACTGGCCGGACAACGCAAAACTCTTACGCGGTGGCGCGACGTGCGACAGGTTGCGGTTCGCCGCCGCCGATGAACTGGCCGAAATCTTCAAGAAACCCTGCCCCTTCGGAGGTACGCGCGACGAAGATGTTACGTTTGTCGTTGTCGTCACGCTGGCGGCGCAGATAGCCCAGGGTGCCAAGCCTGTTCAAGGCGCGCGTTACGACGGGCTTCGATACGTTGAGCATCGCCGCCAGACCGCGGACCGTATGCGGGCCCGGTTTGAGATACACGACCAGAAGCAACGCCATTTGTCGGTTGGTCAGGTCGGGTTCCCCCGAGCGGACATAATCGACCAGCGCCTGCATCCATTCGCTGAGTGAACCATCGGTTTGAACTGCCACGGCAAGGTACCCGTAATTACTCGGCAACCCCCGACTGTCGGGGGACATTCCTGGACGACTTAACGTCTCGCCCCCCGCTAGGTTTCAGTTCGATGGCGAAATGCCTAAGATGTCTGCGGCAGGGCGGCATGCGCGCGTGGTTGATCGAACCGGCGACCTCGCCTATGTGCCCCGCAACGCAGCCGCCCCAACGCCATTGTCACCGGCGCTCAAGGATCCACTCGCAAGATGTTTCTGTTCCAGTTCCTTCTCGTCGTCCATTTCTGCGTCGCTGCGGCGCTGGTCTCGGTGATTCTCGTGCAGAAGTCCGAAGGTGGCGGTCTCGGGATGGGCGGATCGCCGTCTGGCCTGATGTCGGCGCGCGGCGCGGCGGATTTCCTGACGCGCGCAACCTCGACGCTGGGGGCGGTGTTCATCGCGCTCAGCATCCTGCTCGCGGTGCTCGCCGCGCAGAACCGCGTCGCCAAGGTCGATCCGACGCTGGCGCGCGGCGCAGCCACCGCCCCCGCACCGATCGCGCCGCCGGTCCAGACCGATCCGAACAATCCGTTCGCGAGCGGAGCGCGCAGCGCGATCGAGCCGACTGGCAATAGCGCGGCGCCCGCGAACGGCGCGGCCCCGACCGCTCCGTAAGCCCCACCGCAAGCCGCGGACCGGCCACGCGGCCGGCTTCGCACCTTCCCTGAAACTTTCCCGGAGTCGCGCGCTTGTCGCGCCACCCCGGATGACGCTAGGCCTTTGCTCCCATGGCGCGGTTCATCTTTATCACCGGCGGCGTGGTCTCCTCGCTCGGCAAGGGTCTCATGGCAGCGAGCCTCGCGGCACTGCTCCAGGCCCGTGGCTATCGCGTGCGGATCCGCAAGTTCGATCCCTATCTCAACGTCGACCCGGGCACGATGTCGCCCTATCAGCATGGCGAAGTCTATGTGACCGACGACGGTGCCGAGACTGATCTCGATCTCGGCCATTACGAACGCTTCACCGGCGTTCCGTCGCGGCAGAGCGACAACGTCACTTCGGGCCGGATCTACCAGCAGATCATCGCGCGCGAACGCCGCGGCGATTATCTCGGCGCGACCGTGCAGGTCATCCCGCACGTCACCGATGCGATCAAGGACTTCGCGCAGGCCGAAATCGACGATCTCGACTTCGTGCTGTGCGAGATCGGCGGGACCGTCGGCGATATCGAATCGCTCCCGTTCATCGAGGCGATCCGCCAGCTTCGCAACGATCTCGGGCGCGGCAATTCGGTCAGCATCCATGTCACGCTGGTGCCTTACATCGCAGCCGCAGGCGAGTTGAAGACCAAGCCGACGCAGCATTCGGTCCGCGAACTTGCCGCGCTTGGTGTCCAGCCCGACGTGCTGGTGTGCCGCTGCGAGCAACCGCTCCCCGAAAGCGACCGTGCCAAGATCGCGCTGTTCTGCAACGTGCCGAAGTCCGCGGTCATCCCCGCGCTGGACGCCAAGAGCATCTACGCGGTCCCGGTCCAATATCATAACGAAGGCCTCGACGACGCGGTGCTCAACGCGTTCGGCATCCTGCCGGGCAGATCCCCCGACCTGTCGCGCTGGACCACCATCATGGACCGGCTGACCAACCCCGAGGGCGAGGTCACGATCGGCGTGGTCGGCAAATATGTCGGCCTGCAGGATGCGTACAAGTCGCTCAACGAAGCGCTCGTCCACGGCGGGATCGCCAACAAGGTCAAGGTCAACGTCGAGTGGATCGACGCCGAGCTGTTCGAGGCAGACGATGCCGACATCGCCGCGCGGCTCGAGCCGATGCACGCGATCCTCGTTCCCGGCGCGTTCGGCGAGCGGGGCGCGGAAGGCAAGATCGCCAGCGTCCGCTTCGCGCGTGAACGCGACATTCCGTATTTCGGCATCTGCTTCGGGATGCAGATGGCATGCGTCGAAGGCGCGCGCGATCTTGCGGGGATCACGGCCGCGAGCTCGACCGAGTTCGGCCCGACCGAGGAACCCGTGGTCGGCATGATCACCGAATGGATGAGCACCGGCGGGCTCGAAAAGCGCGAAGCCGGTGGCGATCTCGGCGGGACGATGCGTCTTGGTGCGTATCCGGCGAAGCTCGACGGCAATTCGGTCGTCTCGACGATCTACGGCGGCAGCGACATTTCGGAGCGGCATCGTCACCGCTATGAGGTCAACACCGCCTATCGCGAGCGACTCGAGCAGGGCGGTCTGGTGTTCAGCGGCATGTCACCCGACGGGATGCTGCCCGAGATCGTCGAGCGGCCGGATCATCCGTGGTTCGTCGGCGTCCAGTTCCATCCCGAGCTCAAGAGCAAGCCGTTTGATCCGCATCCGCTGTTCGCGAGCTTCATTGCAGCAGCGGTACGGCAGTCGCGGCTGGTCTGACCGCTTCCCCGGTATTCGCGAGCGTTCTACACAACCGTCCGTCATCCTGAACTTGTTTCAGGATCCAGCCCTCCGCGAGTCCGGACCGTCCTCGTCGCGAGGTGGATGCTGAAACAAGTTCAGCATGACGGCAAGTTTGGGGCGAGGGTGACGGTCAAACCTCCAATCGCCTTAATCAAAGGTCTCGCCTTCGCCGGGGAAGGGATACGCCTTGTTGTACGCAACGAAAAAGGACGCCCGGACCAAAGCCCGGACGCCCCAACCTTAGTCCAAACGCCAGCCGTCAAGCAGCCTGCGCAGAGTCCTTCCCGTCCTCGACCGCAACCAGCGGCGCGCCGGTCTTTATCGCGATCGTCTTGGGCTTCATCGCCTCGGGCACTTCGCGGACGAGATCCACCACGAGCAGCCCGTCATTCAGCCGCGCATCCTCGACCCGCACGAAATCGGCGAGTTCGAAACGACGCTCGAAGCTGCGGTTGGCGATGCCGAGATGCAGGAACGACGCAGCCGCGGCGTCCTTGTCATCCTTGCGACCCTTCACCTGCAGCAAATTCTGCTGCGCGGTGATCTCGATATCGTCGCGCCCGAAACCGGCGACCGCAATCGTGATGCGATAGCGATCGGTGTCGAGCCGCTCGAGATTGAAGGGGGGATAATTGTCTGCGCTCGCCTGGCGCGCATTTGCCTCGAGCATGTCGAACAGCCGGTCGAAGCCGACGGTCGAGCGGCGGAAGGGGGTAAGATCGAATTGACGCATGATGGGCTCCTTAAAAAGCGAGATACAGCGTTGGTATGCAAGCCCGGCCCACGAAGGTGCGACCCGGCCCGGTGCGGCCCGAAAGTGGCACCGCACGGCCTGAATCTGGGGCGTTTCGTCGCCGGTTCAAGAGTAGGTCGATCGGATTTGCCGGTGCCTAAAGCGTGGCTATCGACCGCCCAAGAACAATCCGGCGTGATAATCCCCGTGTTTGATAGGCATTGTGCGGCGACTCGGTAGCGCCGGGCGCAAAAGGGGACGTTCATGTTTGCTCACCTGCCGCTTATCCTGCTTGCCCAGACCGCGGTCGAACCGCAGACGCCGCCCGCCACGCCCGCGCCCACGGGCCAAACCGATGGTCGGCTGGGAACCGCGCAACAGGGCGGGGGGGATATCGTCGTCACCGCGCGCCGACGGGTCGAGACGATCCAGTCGGTCCCGATCGCGATGTCGGTGATCGGCGGGACCGCGCTGGCGGAAACGGGGACGTACAACGTCAACCGGCTGACACAGCTGCAACCGTCGCTGCAATTCTACTCGACCAACCCGCGCAACTCGGCCGCGAACATCCGTGGGCTCGGCGCGCCGTTCGGGCTGACCAATGACGGGATCGAGCAGGGCGTCGGCATCTACGTCGACCAGGTCTATTACAGCCGGATCGCGTCGGCGACGTTCGACTTCACCGATACCGAGCGGATCGAGGTGCTGCGTGGCCCACAGGGCACGCTCTACGGCAAGAACACGACCGCCGGCGCGATCAATATCACGACCCGCAAACCCAGCTTCAGCCCCGAGGCACGGGTCGAGGTGAGCGGCGGCAATTACGATTTTTTCCAGGGCAAGGCGTCGGTCTCGGGACCGCTGGTCGACGACAAGCTCGCGATCCGGCTGTCGACCTCGATCACGACGCGACGTGGCACGATTTACAACGTTCGAACTGACACATACCTCAACAGCCAGGACAATGTCGGCTTCCGCGGGCAATTGCTGTGGAAGCCGACCGATACGCTCGACTTGACCCTGTACGGCGATTACGCGCGACAGAATCCGGAGTGCTGCGTCCAATACTATGTCCGCACCGGTGCGACCCAACGTCCCCTCAACCGCCAATATGCCGCTCTTGCTGCGGCACAGGGCTATGCGGTCCCATCGACCAACGCGTTCGACCGGATCACCGATGTCGATACACCGCTCCGCGCCAAACAGTCGCTGGGTGGCGCGTCCCTGGTCGCCAATCTCGACCTCGGCGGCTCGACGCTGACCTCGGTCTCGGCGTGGCGGTTCTGGAACTGGGATCCGTCGAACGATCGCGACTTCATCGGTTTGCCCGTTACCAGCGCGTCGAACAATCCCTCCCAGCAGGAGCAGTATAGCCAGGAGCTGCGGATCGCCTCCAACGGCAATCGCAAGATCGATTACGTGCTGGGCGCGTTCTACTTCTACCAGACGATCGATACGCAAGGGCTGCAGGTCCAGGGATCGGCGGCGAGCCGTTTCCTGCTCAATCCGGGGGCAAGCGTTCGACCGGGCGCTAGCGGCTGTTCGCCCGTAACTGCGAACGCGTGCAACCCCGCGATCCTCAACGGGCTGACCGCGCGCAACACGATCGGCTTCACCAACACCAGCGTAGCGGCGTTCGGCAAGGCGACGTGGCATATCACGGACGCGCTCTCGATCGCGCCAGGTCTGCGGGTGAATTACGACAAGAAGAACGGCTCCTATGTCTCTGTCGTAACGACCGGAACAGGCAGTACGACGCTCAACGCCGACCAGCGCGGCGTGCTGGCGCCGCAGACCTATACCCCGCGGTTCGACAAGTGGAACGTGTCGGGGGATATCACCGCCGCCTATACCGTCAGCCGCGACATCCACGCCTATGCAACCTATGCGCGCAGCTACAAGTCGGGCGGGATCAACCTTTCGGGGCTCCCGCTCGACGGCGCGAACAACCCGATCCTGTCGGCAGCGACGGTCAAGCCCGAGAAGGTCAACCATTTCGAGCTGGGGCTGAAGACGCAGTTCCTCGATCGCCGCGCGACGGTCAACATCGCGGGCTTCTGGACCGAAATCGACGATTATCAGGCGACGGTCACCAACGGACAGTTGGGTGTGCTGCGCGGCTATCTCGCCAATGCGGGCAAGGTGCGGACGCGCGGGGTCGAGGTGGACTCGGCGTTCCGCCCGTCGGCGCGGCTCAATGTCTATGCGAATGGCGCTTTCACCGACGCACGCTACGTCCGCTTTGTCGACGCGCCGTGCCCGCCCGAGCTTTCGGGCGGGACGACGGTCGCAGCCGGGCAGACTCCGGCGGCGGCGGGGGTGTCGGGCCTTAGTCCCGCGAGCTGCGACGTCTCGGGTCAGTGGCTTCCGGGCGTGTCGAAATGGGCGTTTTCCTATGGCGCGGAATATGACCTGCCCGCGCGGGTCGGGTCGGTCGAGGGGCAGTTCTACGTTGGCTATGACGGGAGCTATCGCTCCAAATTCTCGTCCAACCCGTCGCGGTCGGCGTATACCGACATCCAGGGCTATGCGCTGAGCAATTTCCGGATTGGGTTCAAGGCGCGCGACGCTTTCAACGTATTCGGCTGGGTGCGGAACGCGTTCGACCAGAATTATTATGAGGTGCTTGCGACGCAGTCGGGGAGCACCGGGCTGGTCGTCGGCCAACCGGGGGATCCGCGGACCTACGGGGTGACGGTGAGCAAGTCGTTCTGAGGTCTGGGGGTGCGGTGGCCTCAGGCGGCGGCTGGTCTCTGCGAGGCTCGGCCCCACCCCAACCCCTCCCCTGAAGGGGAGGGGCTAGAAAGAAGCGATCGCCAAAAAAGCTCCTCCCCTTCAGGGGAGGGGTTGGGGTTGGGGTTGGGAAGTCCAGCAGAGCAACATTTGCCGGAGAGCCAAAAAACCAAAAAGAAACAAGAAGCGCCGGTCGGCAAAGCCGCCGTCGGACGGGTCGCTTCGCGCCCGCCGTCCGTTTTAAGGGATCTGCTGCGCAGACCGGCGCGTGCGCCTTCCCCCAAAAGCAAACGCCCGGGCCGTTTCCGACCCGGGCGCCTGCGTGACGATCGCTCGTCAGCCCCCAATTCGCCTTCGCAGCCAGCCCTTTTAGGCGGCGCTGAAAGCATCCCCGAACCACGGCCGTTGCCTGTGTGTCAGTGACAAAAGCGTTAGGTTTGTTACCGGGGCTTGTCACCGGGAATGTGGCCGCGCCGTACCGATTGCGGCGGCGCTGTGGCGATTGCGCAACACGTCGCAACAGTTGCCAGTCCGCCACCTGCCGCCTAGAGCGACGCGATCAGCACCCCCGGGGCGGCCAGACCGAACGATATGATCCTATCCCGATACGAACGCATGATCGCGCGGCGCTATTTGCTGCCGGGCAAGGGCGAGGCGTTCATCTTCCTCGTCGCCGGGATCAGCCTGGTCGCGGTGATGCTCGGCGTCGCCGCGCTGGTGATCGTGATGAGCGTGATGAACGGCTTCCGCGCCGAACTGTTCGACAAGATCGTCGGGCTCAACGGCCATGCGGTGGTGCAGGGCTATGGCGGGCAGATCCCCGACTGGCGCCGGATCGTCGGGCTGGCCGAAACCACCCCCGGCGTGACGAGCGCGATCCCGATGATCGAGCAACCGCTGATGACGACCTATAACGGCCGCGTCGAAGGCGTCCTGCTGCGCGGGATGCGCGTTTCCGACATCCGCTCGAACAAGACGATCGGCAGCAAGGTCGTGATGGGGTCGCTCAGCAACCTGACCCCGGGCAGCGGGACGGTGGCGATCGGCTCGGGGCTGGCGGATGCGCTCGGCGCGGTGGTCGGCAGCCAGATCCAGCTGATCAGCCCGCAGGGGCAATCGACCCCGTTCGGCACGGTGCCGCGGATCGTCAACTACACGGTCGGCGCGGTGTTCACGATCGGCGTGTACGATTTCGACAAGGCCTATGTCATCATGCCGATGCAGGATGCGCAGACGCTGCTGATGATGGGGGATTCGGTCGGCATGGTCGAGTTGCAGACGACCAACCCCGATCGCGTCGGGCAGATCCTAGCGCCGCTGGTCGACAAGATCGGGCGGACCGGGACGATCCAGGACTGGCGCCAGATGAACGCGCAATTGTTCGAGGCGCTGGGCGTCGAGCGGGTCGCGATGTTTACGGTGCTGTCGATCATCATCCTCGTCGCGGTGTTCAACATCCTGTCCTCGCTGATCATGCTGGTGCGCGCCAAGACGCGCGACATCGCGATCCTGCGGACGATGGGGGCGAGCCGGGGGGCGATGATCCGCATCTTCATGGTCGTCGGCACGACGATCGGCGCGCTCGGCGTGGTCGCGGGGCTGCTGCTCGGCTTCTTCTTCCTGTGGTTCCGGCAAGACGTCGTCAACGCGGTGCAATGGGCGACGGGGCAAAACCTGTGGGACCCCTCGGTCCGCTTCCTGAGCGAACTCCCGTCCAAGACCGATCCGGTCGAAGTCACCGTCATCGCGCTGATGGCACTCGTGTTCAGCTTCCTCGCCACGCTCTACCCCGCGCTCAAGGCGGCGAGCACCGATCCCGTCCAGGTGCTTCGCTATGAATGAACCGGTATTAGTCGTCACCGGCCTGTCGCGCAGCTTCGCGCAAGGCGGCCAGACGATCGAAGTGCTCCGCAGCGTCGATCTCACCGTCGGCGCGGGCGAAATCGTCGCGTTGCTCGGCCCCTCGGGCTCGGGCAAGTCGACGATGCTCCAGGCGGTCGGGCTGCTCGAGGGCGGGTTCGGCGGGTCGATCCGGATCGCGGGCGAGGAAGCCGCGCGGCTCAACGCCGACGGGCGGACGCGGGTGCGGCGTGACCAATTGGGCTTCGTCTATCAGTTCCACCATCTCCTCCCCGATTTCAACGCGACCGAGAATGTCGTCCTCCCGCAGATGATCCAGGACCGGCCGCGCGACGAGGCCGACGCACGCGCCGCCGCGCTGCTCACCGCGCTCGGCCTCGGGCATCGCCTGACGCACCGCCCCAACCAGCTTTCGGGCGGCGAGCAGCAACGCGTCGCGGTCGCGCGTGCACTCGCCAACCGGCCCGCGCTGGTGCTCGCGGACGAACCGACCGGCAACCTCGACGAGGGCACCGCGGACATCGTGCTCGCGGAGTTCCTCCGGCTGGTGCGCGGCGAAGGCTCGGCGGCGCTGGTCGCCACCCACAACGAACGGATCGCGGCCAAGATGGACCGCGTCGTCCGGCTCCACGAAGGACGGCTTGCATGACAGCCTGGACCGACCCGCCGACGCTGGTCGGCCAGCATGTCATCCTCCGCCCGACGGTGCCTGAGGACCAGGACGGCATCGTCGCGGCGGCGGCGGACGGGAAGATCAGCGAACTGTTCTTCACCAACGTCTCGACGCTGACCGACCCGGCGGCGTTCATGGCGGCGCTGTTCCGGGAGCGCGATTACGGGCGGTCGATGCCGTTCACGGTGTGCGTGCCCGAGCCCACACCCCCTCCGTTCGCCCTGAGCGGAGTCGAAGGGCCAGGCACACCGCAAGGGCTTCGACTGCGCTCAGCCCGAACGGAGGAGGGGACAGGGACCGAACCCGCGATCGCGACACCCACGGAGCCTGAACCCACCCCCCCGCTCGCCCTGAGCGAAGTCGAAGGGCCAGGCACACCGCAAGGGCTCCGACTTCGCTCAGCCCGAACGGAGGGTGGGCCAGCCCCCCGCATCGTCGGCCTCACCCGCTACATGCGGATGAACCCCGCGCACCGCCGGCTCGAGATCGGCGGCACCTTCTACGCGCACTCGGTCCAGCGCAGCGGGGTCAATACCGAGGCGAAGCTGCTCCTGCTCAAACACGCCTTCGAGGTGATGGACTGCAACGCGGTCCAGATCCGCACCGACTGGTTCAACAAGGCGTCGCAAAAGGCGATCGAGCGGCTCGGCGCGAAGCGCGACGGCGTGCTGCGCAATCATCAACTGATGGATGGCCGGATCCGCGATCTCGTGGTCTATTCGATCATCGCGAGCGAATGGGCGGGGGTCGAGCGCAACCTGCGCTTCCTGCTCGCGCGCAACGAAGGGAAGACGGCATGAGCACGATCACCGACCACATCGTGACCGGCGCGGACGGCAAGCCGGTCGATCTGTCGGCCTATGCCGGCAAGGTGCTGCTGATCGTCAACACCGCGTCCAAATGCGGCTTCACCCCGCAATATGCCGGGCTGGAGGCGTTGCAGCGCCGCTTCGCCGACAAGGGCTTCGCGGTGCTCGGCTTCCCGTGCAACCAGTTCGGCGCGCAGGAACCCGGCGACGCCGAGGAGATCCGCACTTTCTGCTCGCTGACCTATGACGTCACCTTTCCGATGTTCGCCAAGGTCGACGTCAACGGCGCGGACGCCGACCCTCTATTCACCGCGCTCAAAAAGCAGGCGCCGGGGTTCCTCGGAACGGGCGCGATCAAGTGGAACTTCACCAAGTTCCTGGTGGATCGGGGCGGGCAGGTGGTGGAGCGTTATGCGCCGACGACCAAGCCTGAGGCGATTGAAGAAGACGTGGAGAAGATTTTGTAGCAATAGTTTTCGAGCGTTTACTAATCGGCATCAGGCTTTGGCAGATGTTCAAGAATAAGCTTGCCGGCCTTTCCCATCCACGAGGTGCGTAGAACGCGCCCTGCGGCGGGGTCAATGTAAACTGCAGTCGTGGCAGCAACAAAAAGTAAGCCGGTTCCTACAACAACCGCCGTGGCGGAGCTAACGCCCTTTTTGCCACCCTCGGGGATCCCAGAAACAATCGTTCCAAATCCCTTGAACAAAACCGAAACTAAATTCTCTATCGATCGTACAGCAGCATATACAGTTCTTTTTGCGGCCCGACGTGGCTGATTGATCGACTCTAGTAAAAAGGCAAGTGAACGTGGAACTTCAGGATCAACAAGCTTATCCTGTTTTCTTAGTTCTTCTGTCAGTTTGCATCCAGCAATGTAAAGACTTTTAATATCGTCAGGGCTGAACTCTGCGTCTGCAGCATTTTCCGCAAAGCGCATCCAATCGGGGAACTGTGCAACGTACATCGATAGCCCAAGCGAAAACCCTTGGAGCTTTGCAGACCAAAAATCCGGCAATTCGTTTGCGAAGGCTTCAACAATCTGTTGGAACGATATTGCACTAACTCCTAGTGCAATTATATCTTGATCAGATTCTAGTCGTTTAACCATTGATCTGACTTCTTCGACCAATCTTATGTCAAAATTTGCCGACGAAAGGTATTGTTCGGCCACTCTGCCGGCCGCAACAAGTTCACCCCTAGCGGCGTCAACATTTTGTTGATCTTGCTTTCGGGTAACGGCAGCTTGATGCTCAACCTGCACAATGCCGGCTGTTAATTTGAATCTTAACGGACCAGTTTTTTGGTCGGGAACAAGTTCGGCCACCTCATTTGCCGCCATTTCAACCGGCGTAAGCGAAGGCGGTAAGCTGTCTAAATAATCTATGATGTATTTTCGAGTATCGTTGTTTGCTGAAAAGACCATGTCGCCCAGCCGCCGACTTTTCTTTACTGTACCGTCTTTAATAACGGCTGACTGGAGAGATGATTGAAAATGCATATTAAGCAAAGTTGATTCAAAGTCGTCTACAGACAAAAGAAGCTCGTCAAAGGAAGCGTTGAGGTCACTAGAGAACTGCGGACCGTCTAGCCGCCGCGCTATGGCCTCAGTAAGTGCTTTTACTTGCCTAGCCTCGCCCGCGGACGGCGACCGTGCCATACTTTTTAAGGCCTCATTGCCAACCAAGTTAGCAAGTTGCCGCAAGTTGGAACGTGCTATGCGGGACCAAGTTTGAGGATTATTGATAGCCATCAATAATTTATGCCTCGAACCGGCATTTGAGGTCAAGCCAGCGCGTTTCTAATGGATAATGTCATTACACTACATAACCTTCTATTGGGGGTTGCGAGAGTTGGCCGGAGGTCCGCGGTTTAGGTCCCTGCCTTTATCGCCCCCAAAGACTGAAATTCCCCACACCCCCGGTTCCCAGAATCGCCCCCACGGCGCATAAGCCCCCCATGTCTCATGCTGGCTTCGTGCCCCTCCGTATCTTCTCGTCCTACACCATGCTCGACGGCGCGATCGAGCCCAAGGCGATCGCCAAGCACGCGCAACAGCTCGGTTTTCCCGCCGCCGCGCTGACCGATCGCAACGGGCTCTATGCCGCGATGGCCTTCTCCGACGCGGCGATGGCGGCGGGGGTCCAGCCGGTGATCGGGACGATGCTCGGGCTGTGCCGCCCCGACATGCCCGAGACCGCGACCCCGGTGATCGACTGGATCGCGCTCTATGCGCAGGACAAGACGGGCTATGACAATCTGTGCAAGCTCGTCTCGCGCGCGCATCTCGATCGTCCGCTCGAACTCGCCGCGCATGTCGATTTCGACGCGCTGGCGGCGTGTTCGGACGGGCTGATCGCGCTCACCGCGGGGCGCGAGGGCGGGCTCGCGCGGCTGTTCGCGGAGGACCAGCCGGCCCGCGCGCTCGCTTATGCCGACCGGTTGCAGGCGCTGTTCCCCGACCGGCTCTATATCGAGCTCACCCGCCGCCAGTGCGAGATCGAGGGCAAGGCCGAGCCGCTGCTGCTCGACCTCGCCTATGACCGCAACCTCCCGCTGGTCGCGACCAACCCGTGCTGTTTCGCGGAAGAGGATTTCAGCGAGGCGCATGACGCTTTGCTGTGCATCGCCAACTCGACCTATATCGCCAGCGACGACCGCCCGCGCAGCTCGCCCGATGCGTGGATGAAGCCCGCCAAGGAGATGAAGGCGCTGTTCGCCGACCTCCCCGAGGCGATCGCCAACACCATGATCGTCGCGCAACGCTGCGGCGTCGCCGCGCCCAAGCGCAAGCCGATCCTGCCGAGCCTGGCGGGCGACCGCGAGGCGGAAGCCGAAAAGCTGCGCGTGGATGCGCGCGCGGGGCTGGAGCGGCGGCTGGACCGGATCGCCGAGCTCGGGCTGTTGTCCGCCGGGGGCCAGAGTGCCGAGCAGACCGGCGACTGGCGCACCCCGTACCGTGAGCGCATCGAATTCGAGCTCGACGTCATCATCCAGATGGGCTTCCCCGGCTACTTTCTGATCGTCGCGGATTTCATCAAATGGGCGAAGGATCACGACATTCCGGTCGGCCCGGGCCGTGGTTCGGGCGCAGGCTCGGTCGTCGCCTGGGCGCTGACGATCACCGATCTCGATCCGATGAAACTGGGGCTGCTGTTCGAGCGCTTCCTCAACCCGGAACGTGTGTCGATGCCCGACTTCGACATCGATTTCTGCGAAACCCGCCGCGGCGAGGTGATCCGCTACGTCCAGCAGAAATACGGCCGCGATCAGGTCGCGCAGATCATCACCTTCGGGAAACTGAAGGCGCGCGCGGTGTTGAAGGACACCGGGCGCGTGCTCCAGATGGGGTACGGCCAGATCGACCGGCTCGCGAAGCTCGTCCCCAATCTCCCCGCCGACCCGTGGACGCTGAAGCGCGCGATCGACGGCGTGTCCGAGCTCCACAGCGAGTATAAGCAGGACGGCAACGTCCGCCATCTGCTCGATCTCGCGATGAAGCTCGAGGGCCTCCCGCGCCACAGCTCGACCCATGCCGCAGGCGTGGTGATCGGCGATCGTCCGCTCGCCGAGCTGGTGCCTTTGTACCGCGATCCGCGCTCGGATATGCCGGTCACGCAGTTCGACATGAAATATGTCGAGGGCGCGGGGCTGGTGAAGTTCGATTTCCTCGGGCTGAAGACGCTTTCGGTGCTCAAGAAGGCGATCGACCTGCTCGCGCAGCGCGGGGTCTTGCTCGATCTCGACGCGCTCGAATGGGACGATGAGGGCGTCTACAAGTTGCTGCAGAAGGGCGACACGGTCGGCGTCTTCCAGCTCGAATCGGAGGGGATGCGGCGCACGCTGTCCGCGGTTCGGCCGTCGAATTTCGGCGACATCATCGCGCTCGTCTCGCTGTATCGCCCGGGCCCGATGGACAACATCCCGATGTTCGGCAAGCGCAAGAACGGGCTCGAGCCGATCGTCTATCCGCACGCGCTGCTCGAGGGGATCCTGTCGGAGACCTACGGGATTTTCGTGTACCAGGAACAGGTCATGCAGGCCGCGCAGATCCTCGCGGGCTATTCGCTGGGGCAGGCGGATTTGTTGCGCCGCGCGATGGGCAAGAAGGTCAAGGCCGAGATGGACGCGCAGCGCGCCGGCTTCGTCGAGGGCTGCAAGACGATCAACGGGATCGAGAAGGCCAAGGCGAACGAACTGTTCGACTTGATCGACAAGTTCGCCGGCTACGGCTTCAACAAGTCGCACGCCGCGGCCTATGCGTTGCTGTCATACCAGACCGCGTGGCTGAAGGCGCATCATCCGCACGAATTCTATGCCGCCTCCATGTGTTTCGACATGACGCTCACCGACAAACTGAGCATCTTCGTGGATGACATGCGGCGACTGGAGGTCGCGCTGCTGCCGCCCGACATCAATCGAAGCGAAGCGGAGTTCACGGTCGAGGATACCGGCGAGGGGTTGGGGGTCCGCTACGCTTTGGCCGCGCTCAAATCGGTCGGCGAAGGCGCGATGGAAAAGCTCGTCCAGGAGCGCGAAGCGAACGGCAAATTCGAGTCGATCGACGATCTCGCCCGCCGCGTCGACCCGCGCTTGATGAACAAGCGCCAGGTCGAGACGCTCGCCTCGGCGGGCGCGTTCGACTGCCTCGACGAGAACCGCGCCGGGCTATATGCCTGTTCCGAAACGATTTTAGCGACCGCAGCGCGCATCCACGACCAGAAGACCAGCGGGCAGGGCGGCCTGTTCGGCACCGCCGACGCCGCCGAACCCCCGATCAAGCTCCCCCGCTCGGCGCACTGGTCGGTCGCGCAGCGGATGGACCAGGAAAAGGACGCATTCGGCTTCTACCTGTCCGCGCACCCGGTCGACCGCCACGGTCACCTCGCCAAGATGCACGGCGCGCGCAGCTTCGCCGCGCTGGGCGAGCTGTCGATCCCCGACGACGGAACGCGCGCAGGTGCAACGATGGCCGCTTTAGTGGAGGACGCGCGCTGGCGCACCTCCGCGCGGGGCAAGCGCTACCTGATGGCGACCTGTTCGGACCCGTCGGGCCAGTTCATCGCGACCTGCTTCGACGACGGCGTCGCCGCCGACCTTGAGGAAGCCGCGCGCAACAACGGCTGCGGGCTGCTGACGGTCGAGCTCGACCGCCGTCCGGGCGAGGAGACCCCGCGCGTCTCGATCAAGCGGATCCAGCCGTTCGAGCAACTCGCCAACAGCGCCCGCTTCGCGCTCGAACTGAGCGTGGCGAGCCCCGCCGGAATGGCCGCACTCGCGCAGATCCTGTCGGACGTCCGCGGCGCGCGCGGCGAGGTATGGGCGAAAGTGCCGGTCGCCGGTGGCGGGCACGCACGCGTCCTGCTCGGTCGCGACTTTTTGCTCGACGGGGAGCTTGCCGAGCGGATCGAAGGCTTGCAGGATGTCAGCGACGTGGAGCTGAGAACCGCCGAAGCGCGGCTGGCTCTGGTGGGGTGAGTGCTGCCCCATCTCGATGATGGGAGAGACGATGCTCGGCGGAATGCAGGATTTCGAATTGCGCGTCCCGCGCCTGATCGACCACGCCGCGCGCGAACACAGCGCGCGCGAGATCGTCACCTATTGGGCAAACGGCAGCGAGACGCGAACCGACTGGTCGCGCGTCGCCCGAGACGCGCGCAAGCTCGCGCAGGCGCTCGAACGGCTCGGCGTCAAGCCCGGTGATCGGGTCGCGACGCTCGCGATGAACCACGTGCACCATCTGGCCTGCTGGTACGGCGTGATCGGCATGGGCGGCGTGGTGCACACGATCAACCCGCGGCTGTTCGACGAGCAACTGGTGTTCATCGCCAACCATGCCGAGGACCGCGTGCTGTTCTACGACCGCCAGTTCCAGCCGATCGTCGACCGGCTGCGCGATCAGTGGCCGTCGATCGAACGGTATGTCTGCCTCGACGACGGCGCGTTCGAAGCGCTGATCGCGGCAGAAGACGGTGATTATGCCTGGCACGAAGGCCCCGAACGCGATCCGTGCATGCTCTGCTACACCAGCGGGACGACCGGGAACCCGAAGGGCGTGTTGTACGAACACCGCTCGACCGTGATCCACGCGATGGCCGAAGTCGCGCCCTGGGTGTTCGACCTGTCGTCGACCTCGGTCGTCCTGCCCGTCGTGCCGATGTTCCACGCCGCCTCCTGGGGCCTGCCGTTCGCGGCGGCGCTGGCGGGGGCGAAAGTCGTCTATTCGGCGGTCAACGAACCTGCGGTGCTATGTCGTTTGATGAACGAGGAGCGCGTGACGCATTCGGCGGGGGTGCCGACGGTGTGGCTCGCCCTGTTCCAGCACATGGACTCGAGCGGCGATGCGCCTCGCTACCTCCGACAGGTGACGATCGGCGGATCCGCCGCGCCGCGCGCGATGATCGAGCGGATCATGGGGATGGGGGCGACGGTCAAACACCTGTGGGGGATGACCGAGACCTCGCCGATCGGCACTGCCGGCTGCTACCCGCCGCATTGGGACACGATGAGCCGAGACGCGCAGCTCGACCACGTCTGCAAGCAGGGACAGATTCCGTTCGGAATCGAACTGCGCGTGGTCGACGATGCCGACGGGGTCTTGCCGCGTGATGGGGTGAGTTCCGGACGGTTGCAGGTGCGCGGGCCCTGGGTGGTCAAGCGCTACTTCAAGGCTGACGCGGACGCTGTCGATTCGGACCAGTGGTTCGATACGGGCGACGTCGCGGTACTCCACACCGACGGTACGATGCAGATCACCGATCGCGCGAAGGACGTGATCAAATCAGGCGGCGAGTGGATTTCCTCGGTCGACCTGGAGAACGCGGCTGTCGGCTGCCCGGGCGTGGCAGAGGCGGCGGCGATCGGGGTCTATCACCCGAAATGGGACGAGCGACCGCTACTGCTGGTGGTGCGCAAGGCGGGAAGCGACGTGACTGCGGCGGCGATAGCGGCGCATCTTGCGGGGCATGTCGCAAAATGGTGGCTGCCCGATGAGATCTTGTTCGTTGAGTCTCTGCCCCATACCGCAACAGGCAAGCTGTTAAAGACGGCATTGCGCGCGCAATTTCGGGATCATGTTCTGGCGGCATAGAGATCCGCGATATTCGCACCGAATGTATCTGACGGCGATCGGTCGATCGACAAGATCCGGGTATAGGGATCAGGAGGATTTGGTTTTCGGGCCGTCTTTTGCCCACGCCACTTCCAGCGCCGCTTTTGTCCCGATCGGAGCGCGTAATCGAAGCGCTTCGACCTTCAGCTCGCGACCAAGCACGAGGCGCCCTTTGGTCTGCCACACGATGTCGTAGATACCGGAGATACTCCGTCGCGAGTCGTCGTTCCAGTAATTGACGGTCAACAAAACGGGGAGCTTACCGGATTTACGATCCGTGCCGCCATCGGTCGCGGCGAGCAAGGCGCGTTCGTACCAGCCTCGGCTGATCGTCTGCGTCACAGAGGTCTGCGCCGCAATCCCGAGTGCGGCCGGGAACGTCACGCTGATATCGCCCAACGAATGCCGTTCGTCGCGCTCGATCAGGATATCGCCATTGCGGGCGACGCTCGACTTGACGACGTACCTCGCGTTTTCACGGCGTTCGGTAACTGACTGACTCTGCTTCTCTGCCTGTTCGCTGCGATGATCGGACCAGGTCACCCATAGTCCCAGGCCCGCAATCGCGACTCCCGCCACGCTGACGACTTCGGCGAGCGAAACCCAACGTCGCCGGATCGCGGCAGCTTCGGCCTTTTCTGCAGGCGTCGGGACGGGACCGGGCCGGTCACTCATCGACCGCCCGCTTCCAGCAATCGCTGCGGTGCGGCGAGTTCCCAGCTGATCGCGATGCGGTCTCCAACACGATCCCAGTCGACCGTGTCGCCGTCCAGCCGCAGAGCAATTCATCCGGATGACCCGAGATAGGCCGGCTTGTAATAACACGCCGGATCAAGCTCGATGAGCTGCGCCTGTTCGTCGTCGCCGCTCGTTTTGACGATAACGACGGTCTCGCCGTCGTCGTGATGGTTATGCCAGAAATAAGCGAAGAACTTCCCGTCCTCGACGACGAAGCCGGGTGCGCCATGCGACTCGCGCTCGACGGCCTCGGGGAGGCCGAGACACAGCGCGCGGACGCGGTCGAGCAGGGGGGCGGGATCGGGACTCATCGTGCGACAAACTCTGCCAGAATGTTGGGGTAAAGACGATGTTCGGCCGCCAGCACACGCTCCGCAAGTATGTCAGCCGTATCGCCACCCAGGATCTGAACTTCGGCTTGTCCGAGCAGCTCGCCCCCATCGAGTTCCTCGGTCACGACATGGACCGAACAACCGGCAACCGCATCGCCCGCGTCGATCGCGCGAGCGTGTGTGTCGAGCCCCTTGTACTTCGGCAGAAGCGACGGGTGAATGTTGACGATCCGACCGCGCCACGCGCCAACGAAACTGTCGGAAACCAATCGCATATAGCCTGCAAGAGCAACCGTCTCGACGTGCGCAGCGCGCAGCGCCGAATCCAGCGCGGCTTCGTACGCAGACTTGCCGATACCTTTCGGCGAAAGGCTCCAAGTCGCGATGCCTTGGTCGGTCGCCCAGGCGAGGCCAGGGGCTTCGGGCTTGTCCGAGGCGACGAGCGCGACCTCATAAGGGCACGCCGGGTCGCGAGCGGCTTCGACGAGCGCGATCATGTTGGAGCCGCGACCCGAAAGGAGAATGCCGACCTTTGTTTTTGGCGCGGTCATCTGTCCCACCCCGACACGATCGTAGGCCGCAGGCCAGCCGCGGGGTCAGCGGTACCGAAGGGCTGCCCTGCCAGTCTCTCGCACGCCGTCAGAATCCGGCTTTCGGCGGGGACGCGGCTCCAGGGAATGCGGGGCGAGATATCCGGGTGCTCACCCATGATTATGCGTGGCGGTCCAGTCGGCCTTGCCGCCCCAGGTCTCGGTCGAGCCCGATACGGTGCAACCACGCGGTCCTGCTTCCAGCGTTCCGATCGACAGCACCGTCTCGCCTACAGCCTCCAGCGCGGTCGTCACCGCATGAACCTGATCCGCCGCCACGATCACGACCATGCCGACTCCGCAGTTGAAAGTCCGCGCCATCTCTTCGGGCTCGATATTGCCCTGCGCTTGCAGGAACGCCATCAGCCGCGGCTGCGTCCAGGCATCGGCATCGACCTTCGCATGGACGCCTTCGGGCAGCACACGCGGGATGTTTTCGAGCAGACCGCCCCCGGTGATATGCGCGAGTCCCTTGATCCTGCGCTCTGCCAGCAACGGCAACAGCGATTTCACGTAGATCCGCGTCGGCGCCATCAGCGCGTCGATCAGGCGGACCTCATTGTCGAACAACGCGGGGCGATCGAGCTTCCACTCCTTGTCCGCTGCAAGCCGCCGGACCAGCGAGAATCCATTCGAATGCACGCCCGACGAGGCGAGCCCCAGCATCACGTCACCCGCTGCGATGTCGCGTCCGGTCAGCACATTGTCGCGCTCGACCGCGCCGACGCAGAAACCGGCGAGATCGTAATCGCCCGGCGCATACATACCCGGCATTTCGGCGGTCTCGCCGCCAATCAGCGCGCAACCGGCCTGGAGGCATCCCTCGGCGATCGAAGCGATGACTCGCTCGGCGACGGCGGGGTCGATCTTCGCCGTCGCGTAATAATCGAGGAAGAACAGCGGCTCGGCACCCTGGACGATCAGGTCGTTGGCGCACATTGCGACCAGATCGATCCCGACGCCGTCATGCGAATCCTGTTCGATCGCGAGCTTGAGCTTCGTTCCGACGCCATCGTTCGCCGCGACCAGCAGCGGATCGACAAATCCGGCCGCCTTCAGGTCGAAGAACCCCCCGAAGCCACCGAGATCCGCATCTGCGCCCGGGCGACGCGTCGCCTTGGCCATCGGGCCGATCGCGCGGACCAGCGCATTGCCGGCCGCAATCGAGACGCCCGCCTGGGCATAAGTGTAGGACGCCTTGTCCGGTTCGTTTTCGCTCATCCTGTCCGCCTAGCCATATCGCGCTTGGATTTCCACGCCTCCTTCGCCAAAAGGGCGCCGACATGTCGATCCACCGTCTTTTCCGCCCGTTGGGGTTGGTCGCCGTGCTTGGCCTTGCCGCGACTGGCGGGCTGGTCCTGGCTCAGGCCGACAATCCGGCACAGGGACTCGCTTCTGCCGATTACTCCGGCAGTTACGAAGTCAGCGGCGTCACGGTCGACGTGACCGGCAAGACCGCGGACCAGGCGCGCTACGCCGGATGGCGGATCGCGCAGCGCAAAGGCTGGCAGATGCTGTCCCGACGCCTCGGCGGCGGTGGTGCCTTGGTGTCGGACGGGACGCTCGACAGCATGGTGTCGGGAATCGTCGTCGAGAACGAACAGATCGGCCCGAACCGCTATGTCGCACGCCTAGGCGTCCTGTTCAGCCGCGCCCGCGCCGGATCGATCCTCGGCGTTTCGGCGGAGGCGACGCGGTCGCCGCCGATGCTGACGATCCCGATCGAGATCAGTGGTGGGGTGGCGACCGCGTTCGAACAGAAGACCGCGTGGCAGGAAGCGTGGCTACGCTACCGCACCGGCAACAGCCTGATCGACTATATCCGCCCGACCGGAACCGGGAACGACGCAGTGCTGCTCAACCTCGGGCAGACCGAACGCCGCGGGCGCGGGTGGTGGCGTGTCGTGCTCGACCAATATGGTGCGACCGACGTCGTGATCCCGACCGTCTCGATCCGGCGCGAATGGCCAGGCGGCCCGATCATCGGGACGTTCCAAGCGCGGCATGGCCCGGACAATCGCCTGATTACGCAGTTCACGCTGCGCGTCGACAATGGTGAGGCGCTGCCGGTCCTCCTCGACGCCGGGGTGAAACGGATCGACGATGCCTATCAGGCAGCGCTTCGCAACGGAGCGCTGATGGGCGATTCGGGCCTCGCTTATGTCGCGCCGGTCGCGACGCCGACGCCGGACGCGACGCCGACCGATCTCGCACTTCCCGGTGTGGATGGTGGTGTCGCCGGGGCTGGCACGACGGGCGGTTCGGTCGTGACCGTACAGGCCGACACACCGAATGCCACCTCGGTCACAGCGACCGAAGCGGCGTTGCAGGGGGTGCCGGGCGTAAGATCGGCGATTACCACCAGTCTTGCGCTTGGAGGTGTCTCGGTCCTGCGGGTCCAGTTCGACGCGGATCCTGCCGTGCTTCGCGCTGCGCTGGAGGCGCGGGGCTGGACCGTTTACGGCAGCGGGACGACATTGCGGATCCGTCGCAGCGCGGCACCTACGCCGGGCGCCCAGGCTGTGCCCGCCGATAATGCGACCGGCTGATGCGCCGATGTCAGACCCGACTCTTATGATCCCGTCCGCGCAAATGGCACTGCCGTTCGATTGGCCAGCCGACCCGCGCGATGACGAATTCCTGATCGGCACGTCCAATGCCCGCGCGGTCCAGCAGCTCGAACATTGGAGCACCTGGCCGGTGATGGCGGTGGTCGTCACCGGGCCGCGCAAATCGGGTCGCAGCCTGATCGCGCGGATCTTCGCCGCGAAGACCGGCGGCGGGCTGATCGACGACGCCGAGCGGCAGAGCGAGATCGCGATCTTCCACGCGTGGAATCGCGCGCAGGAGGAACGGCGTCCGGTCGTCGTGGTGGCCGATTCACCGCCGCCCGAATGGGAAATCAAGCTTCCCGATCTGCGTTCGCGGTTGATGGCGAGCCCGACGCTGCGGATCGGCGACCCCGATGAGGTGCTGATGGCGGCCCTGTTCGAACGCCAGTTCCTCAGGCGCGGGCTCGACGCGCGGCCCGACTTGATCCAGTGGCTCGTCACTCGCGTCGAACGGACTCACGTCGCGCTGCTTCGCGCCGTCGACCTGCTCGACCAGGTCGTGCTAGAGCGCCGCAAGCGCTTGTCGATCCCGCTCGCGCGGGCAACATTGCAAGAGGCGGGGCTGATCGGCGGCCGCGCTCCAGACCCGGCAGAGCATCCATGACGAGACCCGCCCATATCGCGAGCCTGGTGCGTGACGACGATCCGTTCGTCGGCACCGAGGGGGCTGATCGCTATTTCAACCGCGAGCTGTCTTGGCTGGCGTTTAACCGGCGCGTGCTCGAGGAAGCGACCAATACCGCGCATCCGCTGCTGGAACGCCTGCGCTTCCTGTCAATCTCAGGGTCGAACCTCGACGAGTTCTTCATGGTGCGCGTCGCCGGGCTCAAGGGCCAGCAATTGCAGGACGTGGACCGCCGCTCGACCGACGGACTGACGTCGGGGCAGCAGTTGACCGCGATCGTCGCCGAGGCCGACGCACTGATCGAAAGCCAGCGCACGGTGTGGCGCGAACTGCGGCGGCTGCTTGCCGAAACCGGGATCGGCGTGCTGAGTTCGCGCACGATCGACGAGGCGCTGACCGCCGAAGAACTGTTCTGGCTGGAGACGCAATTCCGCGAGCAGCTTTTCCCGATCCTGACCCCGCAGGCGCTCGACCCCGCGCATCCGTTTCCGTTCATGCCCAACAAGGGCCTGGCGGTGATGTTCGACCTTGTCCGGATCTCGGACGATCAGCCGATCCGTGAGCTCGTGATGATCCCCGCGCCGATGCCGCGCTTCCTCCGGTTGCCGGGGACGAAGGCGCGCTACGTCGCCGTCGAATCACTGGTAAAGCGGTTCGCGCCGCTGATCTTCCCGGGCTATCGCGTGCTCGGGGCCGCCGAATTCCGGGTCCTGCGCGACAGCGATATCGAGATCGAGGAAGAGGCGGAGGATCTCGTTCGCTACTTCGCCAACGCGATCAAGCGGCGGCGGCGGGGGCGGGTGATTCGGCTCGAGCTGGAAAGCGGGATGCCCGAGCGGCTCGGCGCGGTGCTCCGCGACGAACTGGGTGGGCCGGATTGCTTCGTCACCGAGAGCGGCGCGTTTCTCGGCGTCGGGGATCTGGAGGCGATCGTCGACGAGGATCGGCCCGACCTGAAGTTTCCGCCCTTCTCGCCCCGCTTCCCGGAGCGGATCCGCGAATATGGCGGGGACTGTTTCGCGGCGATCAGCGCGAAGGACATCGTCGTCCACCACCCGTACGAGACGTTCGACGTGGTGCTCGCCTTCCTCAAGCAGGCCGCCGCCGACCCCGACGTCGTTGCGATCAAGCAGACCCTCTATCGCGCGGGGAAGCAGTCAGCGGTCATCAACGCGCTGATCGCCGCCGCCGAAGCGGGCAAGTCCGTTACTGCGGTGGTGGAGCTCAAGGCCCGCTTCGACGAGGAGCAGAATTTGCTGTGGGCGTCGGCGCTGGAGCGCGCGGGGGTTCAGGTCGTTTACGGCTTCATCGACTGGAAGACGCACGCCAAGGTCTCGATGGTGGTGCGTCGGGAAAGTGGCCAATATCGCACATACTGCCATTTCGGGACGGGCAACTATCATCCTATAACCGCAAAAATATATACGGATCTCAGCTTCTTCACGGCGGATCCTCGGCTCGGGCGCGATGCCGCGCAAATGTTCAACTACGTCACCGGCTATGTCGAACCCGAGAATATGGCGCTGATCAGCCTGTCGCCACGCGACATGCGTCCGCGCTTGATGGACCTGATCGACGCCGAGATCGCCAATGCCAGCGCGGGCAAGCCCGCCGCGATCTGGGCGAAGATGAACTCGGTCGTCGACCCCGAGACGATCGACAAATTGTACGAAGCGA
The DNA here is from genome assembly GCF_000251145.1 of Sphingomonas sp. PAMC 26621. Taxonomy (GTDB): domain Bacteria; phylum Pseudomonadota; class Alphaproteobacteria; order Sphingomonadales; family Sphingomonadaceae; genus Sphingomonas. Next base: position 45,449 of record NZ_AIDW01000018.1, read on the forward strand.
GCGAGGCCGGGGTCCAGATCGACCTGATCATCCGCGGGATCTGCTGCCTCAAGCCCGGCGTTCCGGGCATGTCCGAGAACATCCGCGTCAAGTCGGTGGTCGGGCGGTTCCTCGAACACAGCCGGATCTGGGCGTTCGGCAATGGCAAGGACCTGCCGAACCCGGATGCCAAGCTGTTCATCACCTCGGCCGACTGGATGCAGCGCAACTTCGACCGGCGAATCGAATATATGCTCCCGATCGAGAACCGCACCGTCCACGACCAGATCCTCGGCCAGGTGATGGTGGCAAACCTGATCGACAACGAACAGAGCTGGGACTTGCAGGCGGACGGAAGCTATATCCGCGAAGAGCCGGGCGACCGGCCGTTCAACCTGCACCGCTATTTCATGACCAACCCGTCGCTGTCGGGGCGCGGTGCGGCGCTGGCGGCGAGCGGATCGGTGCCCAAGCTGTCGCTGCGGCGCCGGCGGTGACGCGACCATGACCGCGCTCATCTTTCGCAAGCCAAAGCCCGTCGGCGGCCCGTTGGCGCCGGCAGCCGCCAATGGCGCGCCGCGGACCGGGATCATCGACATCGGGTCGAACTCGATCCGGCTGGTCGTCTATCAGGGGCCCGAACGGCTGCCCGCGACGCTGTTCAACGAAAAGGTGATGGCGGGGCTCGGGCGCGGACTGGCCGACACTGGCGCGATTGCGACCGAAGCGCTCAAGGTCGGTGCCGACGCGCTGGCGCGCTTCGCGGCGGTCGCGCGCGAGATGGAGGTCACGCGGCTGCGCACGGTCGCCACCGCCGCGGTCCGCGACGCGAGCAATGGCGCGGTGCTGCTGGACGCAGCGCGCGACCTCGGGCTCGACGTCGAGCTGTTGTCGGGCGAGCAGGAAGCAAGCGGCGCGGGGTACGGCGTGCTGTCCGCGATTCCCGAGGCGGACGGCATCGTCGGCGATCTGGGCGGCGGCAGCCTCGAACTGATCCGCGTCTCGAACGGCGAGGTGCGCGACCGCGTGTCGTTCCCGCTTGGCGTGCTCAGGATCGCGGCGATCCGGAACAAGGGGCCGGGCGCGTTACAGCGGGTGGTCGAGCACGCGCTGCGGACATCGGGCTGGCTGGGCAAGGGGAAGGGGCTGCCCTTGTACCTCGTCGGCGGGTCGTGGCGCGCGCTCGCGCGGCTCGACATGCACGTCAACAGCTATCCGCTCCCCGTGATCCACCAATATGCGATGCCGCGCAGCGCGATCGACCGGCTCGGGCGCACGATCAGCCATGTTAACAAGGCCTGGTTGCGCGCGGTGCCCGGCCTGTCCGCGGGGCGCGCGGCGACGCTGGGCGATGCCGACGCGCTGCTGGCGGTGCTGCTCAAGCATCTCGGCACGGAAACGACGATCGTCTCGGCGTTCGGATTGCGCGAGGGGCTGCTCTACGGGGCGCTCGACCCCGCGGTCCGGGCGCAGGACCCGCTGATCGTCGCGACTCGCGATGAAGGACAGCGCCACGGCCGGTTCGCCGAGCATGGCGATCTGCTCGACACTTGGATCGCTCCGTTGTTTCCGCGCGATGCGCCGGACATGGCGCGGTTGCGGCTGGCGGCCTGCCTGCTGGCGGACGTGGGCTGGCGCGCCAATCCCGAGTTCCGCGCCGAACGCGGCGTCGAGGTGGCGTTGCACGGCAATTGGGTCGCGGTCGATGCGCGGGGCCGCGCGGTGATGGCGCAGGCGTTGTTCACCAGCCTTGGCGGCGGGACCGAGACGCCAGCCCCGCTCGCGATGCTGGCGCCCGCGATCGATCTCAAGCGGGCGGTGCTGTGGGGCCTGGCGATGCGGCTTGGACAACGGATGAGCGGCGGTCTCGCCGGGCCATTGCAGCGCACCCGGCTGATCGATGACGGAAGCCTGCTGACGCTCAAGGTCGCGCCCGAGGACCGTGTTCTCTACAGCGAGACGGTCGAACGGCGGCACGGTGCGCTCGCGACCGCTTTGGGGCGCAAGGCTGCGGTCTGAATCAAGCGCAGCGGCCGTTCGCAGGACCGTATCTTGCTGAGGGATCCGCTGCGTCGCCCTGTCCCGGAATGGCACAACCGTTTGTTGCTATACGGAAACATACCCCATATGGATGAGACTGCATTCCGAGGGGGCTCGGGGCAAGGTTTGCAACAGGCAAGTCCGATACTTTGGGGAAGTTGGTATGGATTCGTCACAGCAGGGGCTGGTGTCGTCAGCCGTAATTGCCGAGCGCGACCCCGGAGGGGCGTTCCGGCTCCCCGCCGAGCTATCCATCATCGTTCCCACCTTCAACGAATCACGCAATGTCCCGCTGCTGGTCGAGGCGCTCCGCGCCGCGCTGGGTGATACCCGGTGGGAGGTGGTGTTCGTCGACGACAATTCTCCTGACGGCACCGCGGACCAGGCGCGAGCGCTTGCACTCGAGGATCCGCGGGTCCGCGTGGTCCACCGGTTCGACCGGCGTGGCCTCGCGTCGGCATGTGTCGAGGGCATCCTCGCGACAGCGGCTCCCTATGTCGCGGTGATGGATGGCGACATGCAACATGACGAGACGATCCTGCTCGACATGCTCGCGCGGATCCGGCGCGGCGATATCGATCTGGTCGTCGGCAGCCGCTATGTCGAGGGTGGCGGCATGGGCGACTGGAACAAGTGCCGGATCGCGATGAGCGAATTTGCGACGATGCTGGCCAACAAGCTGACCAAGACCGCGATCGGCGATCCGATGAGCGGGTTCTTCATGCTGACGCGCGCCGCTTTCATGGGCTCCTTGCCCGGGCTGTCGTCGGTCGGGTTCAAGATCCTGCTCGACATCGCCGCGTCGTCGCCGACGCCGCTGCGCGTTGCGGAAGTGCCGTTCACGTTTCGGACGCGGCAGCATGGCGAAAGCAAGCTCGACGGGCTGGTGCTGTGGGAATATCTCCAGTTGCTGCTCGACAAGGCGTTCGGCCACGTCGTGCCGATCCGCTTCGTCAGCTTTGCGCTGGTCGGCGGGTCTGGCGTGGTGGTCCATTTTTTCGTGCTCACGGTCGTGTTGCAGATCCTGCTGGCAGTGTTCGGTACCGCGGACGAAGCGCGCTGGTTTGCCGTGGGGCAGGCCGTGGCAACGCTGGTCGCGACGTCGAGCAACTTCTTCCTCAACAACATCCTGACCTACAGTGACCAGCGCCTGAAGGGGCAGCGGCTGTGGTGGGGCTGGCTGACGTTCAACCTTGTGTGCGGGGTTGGCCTGTTCGCCAACGTCGGCATCGCGCGCTGGCTGTACCAGCGGCACAATTATCTGATCCTTTCGGCACTTGCTGGGATCGCGGTGACGACCGTGTGGAATTACTCGATGTCGTCGATCTTCACCTGGCGGAAGCGCCTGTGAGCGGTGTGGCACCAGCGCCCCGGCAGGCGCGGGGGCGCTGGTTCGGGGCCGAGCAGGGGGTAGGCGTGGTGGCTATCATCCTGCTGCTAGCGGCGGCGTTGCGGTTCGGCCTTGCGAATTATTCGCTGTCGTTCGACGAATATGCATCGTTGTTCTTCGCACATCAGCCGTTCGCCCGGTTGTGGAGCAGCTGGATGGTTCGAGAGACCAATCCGGCCCTCTTCTACAGCATCCTACGGGGCTGGATCTTGCTGATCGGACAGATGGGGCCGGTAATGCTCCGCGTGCCGGCGATCATCGCCAGCCTGCTGACGATCGTTGTGACGTACCGCGGGCTTTCGCGGGTCTATGGGAAACAGGCCGCGACGGTCGCTGCGCTGCTGCTTGCGGTTTCTGCCCAGCAGATCTTCTACGCGCAACAGGTCCGGGGCTACAGTTTCTTTGCGCTCGCGATCACGTTTTCATTCTTCAGTTTGGTAAGCATCGTAACCGCCAATGATACCGGAAACCGCAGTCGGATCACGGCATGGCTGGGGTACGTCGGTGGGGCGGTTGCCGCGGTTTACTTTCATAGCACCGGGTTTCTATGGCTGCCGATCGCAACCGTCGGGCTGATGATTGCCGATCGCCGCTTCATACCGGTGCTCGGGCGGGACTGGCTTCGGCTGGCCGCCGCCGACGCTGCGATCGTGGTGGGCTCAGCATGGGCGATCTACATCGCTTACCATCAGATGCTGGCGCCCAACCCCAACATCGCCTGGCTGCATTATGCTGGGATCAGGGGATCAACGAAGCTTTTCTGGTACAGCACCCTGCTGGTGCGGGACCCGTCGCATTACCAGAGAACCGTCGCGGCGGTGATCCTGGGCGGTGCCTTATATGGGACAATTCGAACGTTCGATCGAAGCGCGACCAGACTGGCGGCGGCATGCGGCGTGATGGCGCTGGTGGTCTTTTTCGGGTTCAGTCTTAAACAGCCGGTTCTGGTCGAGCGTACGCTGGTATGGATCGCAGTGTTTCCAGTGACCCTGGTTTGCGCCGGATTGAGCACTATCCGCAAGCCGACGCTGTTCCTTGCGGCAAGTGGGCTGGTGACCGCGCTCGTCACGATCAACCTGGTCGTCACGTATCCCGATTTCGAAACCGAAGACTGGGTCGGCGGGTTGACCCGGGCATTGCGAAGCCCGAACAGCGCGATCGTCGTCAGCGGTGAAGGCGGTGCCGTCATCGCGGCGGAAGCCTGTAGCTGGATAACGTCCGGCCGGACCTGTCCGATCGCGATCGTAACCCTTCCGGGCCCGCCGTTGAACGCGTGGGCGACGGGGTACGGGCCTCGCACAGTCGCGACACGCAGCGGCCAACTGGCGTTGCCAGCGACAACGCAACTGTACTTTACCCAACGCTATACCGAGCAGCCGCTGGACGTGTTGCATAAAGCAGGGTTGCTGAATGAAATCCCGGGCGAGCCTGAATTCTTCATCGGTCCCTTCGGTCCGCCGGCCGTTGCCGAACTCCAGCGCGGCACCTGTGTTCGCGGTGGGCAGCTCCAGCTGTCCTGTTTGCGAACGCCGACGCGCTGAAGCTCCGCGTCAGGTCACGTCCTCGGTCCGCGTCATCTTAAGCTTGCCGCCGACCACCGCGAACGCGAGCCGCCCCTCGACCAGATCGAGCGCATCGCGCCCGAACTGGTCGAAGCGCCAGCCCTCGAGGATCGAGAGACCTTCGCGCTGACCCGCCGCCAGCGCATCGAGATCGTCGGTCCGCGCCAGCAAACGCGCGGCGACGTCGATTTCCTTCGAGCGGATCTTGAGCAACAGCTTGAGCAGGTCGGCAACGAGTGCGCCGTCCTTGCCCAGACCGGGCTTGCGATCGTCGCGCGCGGGCATTTCCTCCGCGTCCATCGGGGACGCATGTTCGAGCCGGACATCAGCCGGGCACCGATGTCGTTCTGCGCCCATGACGCCGAGAGCCCGCGGACCTTGGCGAGATCGGCCTGCTTGCGCGGGGCGTGCCCCGCGAGATCGGCGATCGTCTCGTCCTTGACGATCCGGCCGCGTGGCAGATCCTTCGACCGCGCCTCGATCTCGCGCCACCGCGCGAGCGCCTTGAGGCGGCCGAGCACGTCCGGCTTGCGACTCGGGATGCGGATCCTCTTCCACGCTTCCTCGGGGTCGTTCGCATAATTCTTGGGATCGCCGATCCGCTCCATCTCCTGGTCGAGCCAGGCGCCGCGCCCGGTCTTGCGCAGTCGCGCGAGCATCCGCGGGAAGATGTCGGCGAGATGCGTCACGTCGCCGATCGCATATTCGATCTGGCGCGCGTCGAGCGGGCGGCGGCTCCAGTCGGTGAAACGCGCGCCCTTGTCGATCGTCAGGCCGAGCCATGCGTCGACGAGGTTGGAATAGCCGATCTGCTCGCCCTGACCGAGCGCCATCGCCGCGACCTGCGTGTCGAACAGCGGGTAGGGGGTCTTGCCAGTGAGGTTGTAGATGATTTCGAGATCCTGCCCGCCGGCGTGGAAGACCTTGAGCACGTCGTCGTTGTTGACCATCAGCTGGAGCAGTGGCGCGAGGTCGAGCCCCGGCGCCATCGGGTCGATCGCGGCGGCCTCGTTGGTGTCGGCGATCTGGATCAGGCACAGTTCGGGCCAGAAGGTGTTCTCGCGCATGAACTCGGTATCGATGCAGACGAAGTCGGCCTCGGCCAGTCGGGTGCAGAGATTGGCGAGGGTGGCACTGTCGGTGATAAGCGGATGGATATGCATCACCCCCCCATAGCGACGGTCGCGCGCCTTGACAAAGGTGGGTGAGGGAGGGAAGCGCGGAGCATCCCTTTCACCCTTGTGGAGCGGGCGTCGTGCCCGGTTCGCGCGCGGCCCCGGCCCTGGCCGGGGTGACGCACATGAGAAGAAGAACGATGCACGCTTATCGCACGCACACCTGCGCCCAGATGCGCGCCGCCGACGTCGGCACCTCGGTCAAGCTGTCGGGCTGGATCCACCGCAAGCGCGACCACGGCAATCTGCTGTTCGTCGACCTGCGCGACCATTACGGTATCACGCAGATCGTCACCGACAGCGACAGCCCGACACATGCGATGCTCGACAAGGCGCGGCCCGAATCGGTCGTGACGGTGGTTGGCGACGTCGTCGCGCGCTCGCCCGAGACGGTGAACGCGGGTCTGCCGTCGGGCGAGGTCGAGCTGCGCGCACGGGAAGTGACCGTCCAGTCGTCCGCGCACGAGCTGCCGATGCCGGTGTTCGGCGAGAACGAATATCCCGAGGATATTCGCCTGCGCTACCGCTTCCTCGACCTGCGGCGCGAGCGGTTGCATGCCAACATCCTGCTGCGCTCGAACGTCATCGCGTCGCTGCGCAAGCGGATGATCGACCAGGGGTTCACCGAATTCCAGACGCCGATCCTGACCGCGTCGTCACCCGAAGGCGCGCGCGATTATCTGGTGCCGAGCCGGGTGCATCCGGGCAAGTTCTACGCACTCCCGCAGGCCCCGCAGATGTTCAAGCAGCTGCTGATGGTCGCAGGGTTCGATCGCTATTTTCAGATCGCACCGTGCTTCCGCGATGAGGATGCGCGTGCCGACCGGTCGCCGGGCGAATTCTACCAGCTCGATTTCGAGATGAGTTTCGTCACGCAGGACGACGTGTTCGCGGCGATCGAGCCGGTGCTCCACGGCGTGTTCGAGCAGTTCGCCGACTGGCAGGGCAAGGGACGCACCGTCTCGCCGCTGCCGTTCAAGCGGATTCCGTACCGCGAATCGATGCTTAAGTATGGCAACGACAAGCCCGACCTGCGCAACCCGATCGTCATCACCGACGTGTCCGAGCATTTCCGCGGCTCGGGCTTCGGGCGCTTTGCGTCGATGGTCGAGGGCGGGGACGTCGTCCGCGCGCTGGCGGCGCCGAACACGCATGAGAAGAGCCGCAAGTTCTTCGACGAGATGAACAGCTGGGCGCAGAGCGAAGGCTTCCCGGGTCTCGGCTATGCGACGCAGAAGGACGGCGTGTTTGGCGGGCCGATCGCCAACAACCACGGCCAGGATGGGATGAAGGCGATCGCCGAGGCGCTCGGGCTCGGGCCGAACGACGGCATCTTCTTCTCGGCGGGCAAGGAAGCGTCGGCGGCGAAGCTCGCGGGGCTCGCGCGGACGCGGGTTGCCGACCAGCTCGGGCTGATCGACGACAAGCGGTTCGAATTCTGCTGGATCGTCGATTTCCCGATGTTCGAATATGACGAGGACGCCAAGAAGGTCGACTTCAGCCACAACCCCTTCTCGATGCCGCAGGGCGAGATGGAAGCATTGGAGACGATGGACCCGCTCGATATCCTCGCCTTCCAGTACGACATCGTCTGCAACGGGATCGAGCTGTCGTCGGGTGCGATCCGGAACCACAAGCCCGAGATCATGTACAAGGCGTTCGAGATCGCCGGCTATACGCAGGCGGACGTCGACACGAACTTCGCGGGCATGATCAACGCGTTCAAGTGCGGCGCACCGCCACACGGGGGCTCCGCACCGGGCGTCGACCGGATCGTGATGCTGCTCGCGGACGAGCCCAACATCCGCGAGGTCATCACCTTCCCGATGACGCAGAAGGCCGAGGACCTGATGATGGGCGCGCCCAATTTCGCGACGCCCAAGCAGTTGAAGGAACTCAACCTCAAGGTCGTCGGTGACGGGGCGAAGGCGGCGGAAGCGGCCGGCTGAAACCCTTCCGATCGGTCTGCGGGATCGAATCGGGGTGACGGCGAGTATAGGAAGGCGGCATGATTGCCGCCCTCCCATCGACGAGGCCCGATCTGATGACGCTGCACCTTTCGGATTATGAAGACGGCAAGAAATATTCCGGCGACTATGAAGACGATCTGGACGCCCTGCAGGAGCGGCTGGCGCATATCCAGGTCGCGCATATCGTTCAGCGCAAGCGTGCGGTCGTGATGTTTGAAGGGTGGGACGCCGCGGGCAAGGGTGGGATCATCAAGCGGCTGTGTGCCGAATGGGATCCCCGCAACTTCGAGGTCTTCCCGATCAAGGCGCCGACGCAGGACGAACAGGACCATCATTTCCTGTGGCGATTCTGGCAGAAGCTCCCGCCTGCGGCAACATCGCGGTGTTCGACCGGAGCTGGTACGGGCGCGTGCTGGTCGAGCGTGTCGAGAGCTATGCCAGCAAGGCCGAGTGGAAGCAGGGCTTCGACGAGATCAATGCGTTCGAGGCGCAGCAGGCGGAGTCGGGAACGACGATCGTAAAGCTGTTCGTCCATGTGACCCAGAAGGAACAGGACAAGCGGCTCGAGGACCGGCTCGATTCGCCGTGGAAGCGCTGGAAGACCGGGATCGACGATTATCGCAATCGCGAGAAGCGCGCCGAGTATCTCGAAGCGATGCACGACATGTTCAAGCGCACCGATACGAAGGTCGCGCCGTGGACGATCATCGACGGCAACGACAAGAAGGCGGGGCGGATCGCCGCCCTTACGATGATTGCCAAGGCGCTCGAGGCGAATGTGGACATGACGCCGCCGCCGCTGGATGCGGAGATCGAGAAGGTGGCGCGCAAGGCGCTGGGGGAATAGCGGGGGTTTGGGCCGTGGGGGGCGTTCGTCTGTTTCAAAATTCTTCGCTTCACCGGCGAAGGCCGGGGCCCAAGCGTGGAACAGACGATATTCGGGCGGTGTGAATCGTTACATCCGTCCTCACCACTGGGCCCCGGCCTGCGCCGGGGAAGTGGAAGAAGGAGGGACCGCTTTCCGCCCTGTGCGCTTGCCCGTTGCCCGCTCAGATCCACAACAACATGATCGGCACCACCGTGCCGAGCGCCAGCAAGGTCAGCGAGACACGTCGCCCGCTCTTGATCGACAAGGCGATCATGACGCCGAGCACGGTCGACGCCGCCAGCGCGATCGAGAGCAACGCGACGAAGATCTTCAACGGCAGCGGCGAGGGGCGTTTTGCGTCGCTGGCAGGGCGTCTTTCCGGCTTCTCGCTGGCGACCGCCGGTCCAGCTGCCTTTGGCCGCTCGGCACGTGGCGCGCGTGGCGGCCCCTGGTCCTTGTGGACGCTGGCGAGCCAGACGATCCAGGTTGGCGGCTGACCGCCATAGCCCCCCGCCTCCTGCAACCGAAAGGTCTGCAGCGCGCCGCTGATGGCGAACAGCAGGATCATCGGCGCGAAGAACAGCCCCAGATACATGTGGTATCGCCGAAGGGCGCGCAGGGTGTTTGGTCTCATTGCGGGAGGGTACGGCCGGAACAGTTGACAGGCAACGGCTCTCCGTCAGGCAGCAGCGAAGCCCTCATCCTCGCCCATGACGTGCAGCACGCCATCCGCGATCGCGAAATAGGCGCCCCGGAGCGACAGCGTACCGGCGGCTTCCGCTGCCTGCACGAACGGGAAGGTTCGCAGGTTCGCGAGGCTGACGCGTACCGTTTCCAGCTCCAGCGCACGAACCGCCTCGGGTCCGGTGCCATGCTCGGCGACGATCCGATCGCGGGCTTCGCCGAGGATGTCGATCCAATGCGCGATGAAGCCGCCTTCGCCCGGCTCCTTGCCGTCGAACACCTCGGTCAGCGCGGCACCGACGCCGCCGCACGAGGCGTGACCCATCACGACGATCTCGGACACCTTGAGCTGAGTCACTGCGAATTCGAGGGCCGCCGAAACACCGTGGCGCGACCCGTCGCGCTCGAACGGCGGGACGAGGTTGGCAACGTTGCGGACGACGAAGATCTCGCCCGGCGACGTATCGAAGATCTGCGCCGGGTCGACCCGGCTGTCCGAGCAGGCGATCACCATCACCTTCGGGCTTTGCCCCTTGGACAATTCGGACCAACGATCGCGCTGACGCGCCCAGTCAGAGTCGCGGAAGCGGTGATACCCGCCGACGAGTTCGGAAAAATCAGCCATGACCGCTTTTTATCGCAGGCATGCAGGGGGTGGCAAGGCCCGCAAGCAATCGCTATCTGCCACCCATGACCGAGAACTCCCCGCTCGCACCCCAGTTGCTCTCAGAGTCGCCGGCCCGCCCGGCCCGTGAACGCAAGCCCGACTGGATCCGCGTCAAGGCCCCCGGCGGCACCGCCTTCGCCGAGACAAAGGCGCTGATGCGCCGCCTCAACCTCGCCACCGTGTGCGAGGAAGCGGCGTGCCCCAATATCGGGGAGTGCTGGACCAAGAAACACGCGACCGTGATGATCCTCGGCGACACCTGCACGCGCGCGTGCGCGTTCTGCAACGTCAAGACCGGCATGCCGCGCGCGGTCGACGCGCTCGAGCCGCAGCATACCGCCGATGCCGCCGCGGAGCTTGGCCTCGAGCATATCGTCATCACCTCGGTCGATCGCGACGATCTGCCGGACGGGGGCGCGTCGCAATTCGTCAAGGTGATCGAGGCACTGCGCCGCACCACGCCGAATACGACGATCGAGATCCTGACCCCCGATTTCCGCAACAAGACGCAGGCTGCGGTCGAGTCGATCGTCGCGGCGCGGCCGGATGTGTACAATCACAATCTCGAGACGGTGCCGCGGCTGTACCCGACGATCCGCCCGGGTGCGCGCTATTACGCGTCGCTGCGGCTACTCGAATCGGTCAAGCGGCACGATCCGTCGATCTTCACCAAGTCGGGCGTGATGCTCGGGCTCGGCGAGGAACGGCTCGAGGTGCATCAGGTGATGGACGACATGCGGTCGGCCGACATCGATTTCCTGACGATGGGGCAATATCTCCAGCCGACCCCTCGCCACACCAAGGTGATGGATTTCGTCAAGCCGCAGACGTTCGACGCGTTCGCCGCCATCGCACGCGCGAAGGGCTTCCTGCTCGTCGCGAGTTCGCCGCTGACCCGGTCGAGCTATCACGCCGGCGACGACTTTGCCCGCCTGCGCGCCGCGCGGGAGCTGAAGCTGGCCCGCGCCTGAGATGCCGCGTCATTCCGAAACGCGGCATCTGCCGTACACGCCCGAGCAGATGTTCGACATGGTCGCGGACGTCGGTCGCTATCCCGAGTTCCTGCCGTGGGTCTCGCAGATCCGCGTGCGGTCGCGCAGCGAGACGCAACTTGTCGCGGACATGATCGTCGGGTTCAAGGGCCTGCGCGAGACGTTCACGTCGAAGGTCGAGATGGTGCGGCCAGACCGCATCCACGTCGACTATCTTGATGGCCCGCTCAAATATCTGCGTAACGAATGGCTGTTCCGGCCCGAGCCGCAGGGGTGTGCGGTCGATTTCACGGTCGACTTCGCGTTCAAGAATCGCGTGTTCGAGATGCTCGCGGGACAGGTGTTCGGCACCGCGCTGCGCAAGATGATCGGCGCGTTCGAGGATCGCGCCAAGGTGCTTTACAGCGCTTCGTCACCGTCGCTCGGCGGCAGCAGCAGTTCGAGCGCGCACAGCGCGGCCTGAAGCCGGACGCCGCCGCGACCGAGATCGCCGAAATCCTTGCGGTCCGCAACGACGTTGCCGGGATCGGCCCCGCGCTCGGCGCGTGCGAAGACGACGGTGCCGACCGGTTTCTTTTCGGAGCCACCGCCGGGCCCCGCCACGCCGGTGATCGCCACAGCGATGTCAGCGCCGCTCGCCTCGAGCGCGCCCTGTGCCATGCTCCAGGCGGTTGCGACCGATACGGCGCCGAACGTCTCGATCACGTCCGCGCTCACGCGCAGCATCGAGAGCTTGGCGTCGTTGGAATAGGTGACGAAGCCGCATTCGAACATCTCGGACGATCCCGGGATTTCGGTCAGCGCCGCCGCGACCAGCCCGCCGGTGCAGCTCTCGGCCAGCGCAACGCGCCGCCCGACCGCGAGGTTGGCCTCGACCACCTTGCGTGCGGCCTCGACGAGTTCGGTAGGAAGGATCGTGTCCATCGTCATTTCGCCGTTTCAAAACAGACGGGCAGGTCGATCTTCTCGCCCCTGCGCGCCTTGGCCTGGATCGTGAGCAGCAGAATCTGCGCCGCCACGTCCGCCGTGTTGCGCGGCGGAAGCGGGGCGAGCGCAGTGTAGATCCGTTCGATCGACGTGCAATCACGGACATTGATCGTCTTGGTCACCTGCGCGACCAGAATCGTGGTCAGGAGCGGCCGGACGAGATCCGAGTCGAGCATCGCGGTCCCCTCGACCCCGCCGATCTTGCCGATCACGCGCTTCGCCTGCGGCCAGACGCGATCGGCCTCGCTGCGGTAGCGCGTCAGGAGCGCGCCATTGGTCTGGCGGATCGCGGCGGTCACTGGGAGCACGCGCGCGCAGACCTGCCCCGCCGCGCCGATCGCCTCGGGGAGAACGACCTGCGCGAGATCGGTCACTTCCGATGCGGTCAGGCAGGCGCCCGGCTGCGCCTGCGCGGCGCTGCTCGCGGTGGCAGCCAGCGCCAGCCATGTCGCCACGATCGCCCGCATCCTCATGCCGTCCGATCCTCCGGGACCCGCACCGTTGCCGCCGCCTGCGCCGCGATTCCTTCGCCGCGCCCGGTGAAGCCCAGCCGTTCGGTGGTGGTCGCCTTGATACTGACCTGGCCGGGCTTGAGCCGCAACAGGTCCGCGATCCGGTCGCGCATCGCGGTGCGGTACGGGCCGACCTTGGGTTCCTCGCAGATGAGCGTCAGGTCGATGAAGTCGATGATGCCCCCCTGGTCGGTGATGAGGCTCGCGGCATGCTGGAGGAACTGCGCAGAGTCCGCACCGCGCCACTGCGGATCGCTCGGCGGGAAGTGCGTGCCGATGTCTCCGGCTGCGATCGTACCGAGCAAGGCGTCGGTAATCGCGTGGAGCGCGACGTCGGCGTCGCTATGCCCGGACAGGCCCTTGTCGTGCGGGATCAGCACGCCGCCGAGCCACAATTCCTCGCCAACCTCGAGCCGGTGGACGTCGAAGCCGGTCGCCATGCGGGTGCGCAACGTGGTTTCGAGGCGCGCCTCGGCGGCGGCGAAATCGGCGGGGTGGGTAATCTTCTCGAGCATGGGATCTCCTTGGACCAAGGCGACGGTGCCACCCGCGAGGCGGACCATCTGGGCATCATCGGTGGGTTCGTCCCCGCGCCAGCCGCGATGCGCGGCGAGCACGACGGGATAACGGAACGCCTGTGGGGTCTGGATACGGTGCAACCCGTCGCGCGCGACCGTACCGCCAAGCAGCGTGCCGCTGAGCGCGGTATCGCGCGCGAGCGTGTCGGCGACGGGAAGGGCGGGGACTGAGCCGTCACGCGTCTCGAGCGCGGTGAGCAGCGCGTCGATGACGGTCGCGCTCAGGAACGGGCGGGCCGCGTCGTGGATCAGGACGTGGTCGGTCTGGCTGGTGAGCGCTTCGAGCCCGGCCAGCACCGAGCGCCGCCGCGTCGACCCGCCGATGACGAACTCGACGTCGCCAAGCGCGTCGTTCAGCGCCGCTTCCTGTCCAGCGCCGATCACCACCATCACGCGGTCGATCGCGGGGTGCCTCCGCAAGGCTTCATAACTGTGCGCCAGGATCGCGCGTCCGCCGAGCGGCATATATTGCTTGGGGACCGCACTTCCCGAGCGTGCGCCAGTCCCGGCGGCGACGATGATGGCGGCATTTGTGGTCGATGACATGCGGCGCGCCTAGCCCATGCCGCGCTGTCCCGCCAGCCTTGCCGCGCCGCGTCGTCCCGGCTATAGCCTGCCCGTTTTTAAGGCACATGCCTTCCCCCGAAAGATCAGGCTCCCGTGACCCCGCGCACGCTTTCCCCCTTGCAGATCGGCCCCGTGACGATCGCTTCCCCGGTCATCCTCGCGCCGATGACCGGCGTGACCGACATGCCGTTCCGCACTTTGGTCCGGCGCTACGGCTCGGGCCTCAACGTGACCGAAATGGTCGCGAGCCAGGCCGCGATCCGCGAGACGCGCCAGTCGATCCAGAAGGCGGCGTGGCATCCGATCGAGGATCCGGTGTCGATGCAGCTCGTCGGCTGCACCCCGTTCGAGATGGGCGAGGCCGCCAAGCTGAGCGAGGATCGCGGTGCCGCGATCGTCGACATCAACATGGGCTGCCCAGTCCGCAAGGTGACCAACGGCGACGCGGGCTCCGCGCTGATGCGCGACCTCGATCTCGCGGCGGCGATCATCAAGGGCGTGGTCGATGCCGTATCGGTGCCCGTCACGCTCAAGATGCGGATGGGGTGGGATCTCGACCGCCTCAACGCGCCCGAACTCGCGAAGATCGCGCAGGATCTCGGGTGCAAGCTGGTGACGGTCCACGGCCGCACGCGTAATCAGATGTACAAGGGCAATGCCGACTGGGCGTTCATCCGTCAGGTCAAGGAGGCCGTCACGATTCCGGTGATCGCCAATGGCGACATCTGTTCGATCGAGGATGCCGAGACCGCGCTCGAGCAATCGGGGGCGGATGGCGTGATGATCGGGCGGGGGGCGTACGGTCGCCCGTGGCTGCTCGGGCAGGTGATGGAGTGGTTCGCGCATGGGCGGCGGCGCGAAGACCCTTCGCTCGAGGAACAATATACCGTCATCGCAGAGCATTACGATGCGATGCTCACGCATTATGGCACCGAGACCGGGGTCAATATGGCGCGCAAGCACATCGGTTGGTACACCCGCGGGCTCCACGGCTCGGCCGAGTTCCGCAACAAGGTCAACCAGATCCCCGACCCGAAGGTGGTGCAGGCGATGCTCGCCGAATTCTACGCCCCGTGGCGCAGCCGCGCCGCCGCGTGACGGGCGCAGGGCCGGGGCCCGGCTTCGCCGAACTGTTCGCCGCGCTGCCGGTCGCGGTGCTGGTGGTCGACCCCGAGTCGCGGATCGTCCACGCCAATGCCGAATGCGAAACGCTGCTCAACCTGTCCGAGCGCGCGATGCTGGGGCAGCCGCTCGCCGCGGTGATGCAGGATCCGGGGGTCGACTATCCGCGCGACAATCACGGCCTGTCGGCGTTCGACACCGAGATCGCGCTGGCCCGTGGCGGCAGCGTGCGGGTCGATTATGTCGAGACACTGATCGCGGATCACCCCGGCTGGCGGACGATCACGCTCCACCATGCCGCCAATTCGCGGCGGCTCGGCCACAGCGCGGACCGTGCGGCAGCGGCGCGCGCCGCGATCGGCGCGGCGGCGATGCTCGCGCATGAGATCAAGAACCCACTGTCCGGCATCCGGGGGGCGGCGCAGCTTCTATCCAAGGGCAAGGGCGCGGCCGAGCTGACCACGCTGATCACGACCGAAGTGGACCGCGTCGCCGCGCTGATCGACCGGATGCAGGACTTTACCGACACCCGCCCACTCCATCTCGCGCCCGAAAACGTTTATCCGCTGCTCGATCATGCCCGCCGCGTCGCGCTCGCCGGGTTCGCGCAGCAGGTGAAGATCGAGGAACGCTTCGATCCGTCGCTCCCCACGGCACAACTTGACCGCGATTCGATTCTGCAGGTCGTGCTCAACCTGCTCAAGAATGCGTGCGAGGCGATGCGCGGCCAGGCGGACGCGCGAATCACGCTCGCCACTGCCTATCGCCACGGCATGGCGATCGCACCCGCCCCCGGGCGTCCACGCCAGCCGCTCCCGATCGAGATCTGCGTGATCGACAACGGCCCCGGCGCGCCGGCCGATATCGCGGACCACCTGTTCGACCCGTTCATCTCGGGCAAGCCGGAGGGGCAGGGGCTGGGCCTCGCGCTGGTCGACAAGCTGGTCCGCGACATGGGCGGGATCGTCCAATATGCGCGCGAGGGAACCCCGCCGATGACTGTCTTCCGCATCATGCTCCCGCGCGGCACCGCGTGACCCGCACCGGGCGGATCCTCGTGGTGGACGACGACGCGGCGATCCGCACCGTCGTCGGGCAGGCGCTGAAACGGGACGGCCACCGTGTCACGACCGCGGCGACGATTGCCGAGGCCGAAGTGCAGCTTGCCGGACGCGCCCCCGACGTCCTCGTCACCGATGTCGTCCTGCCCGACGGCAACGGGCTCGATCTGGTCGAACGCGTCGTCGCGAGCCATCCGGGGCTGCCCGTGATCGTCCTGTCCGCGCAGAACACGCTGACCACTGCAGTGCGATCGACCGAGGTCGGCGCGTTCGATTATCTGCCCAAGCCGTTCGACCTGGATGCGCTGTCGCAAAGCGTCCAGAGCGCGCTCGCGCGGGGATCGGGCGGGGTGTTCGAACCGAGCGACGAGGACGAGACCCTCCCGTTGATCGGGCGGTCGCCGGCGATGCAGGACGTCTACCGGATCATCGCGCGGGTCGTGTCGAACGATCTGACGGTCCTGGTGTCAGGCGAGTCGGGGACGGGCAAGGAACTGGTCGCGCGCGCGATCCATGATCTCGGCCCGCGCCGACGCGCGCCGTTCCTCGCGCTCAACATGGCTGCGATCCCGCGCGAGCTAATCGAGGCGGAGCTGTTCGGCCATGAACGTGGCGCGTTCACCGGCGCGCAGGCGCGGTCGGCCGGCCGGTTCGAGCAGGCAGCGGGGGGAACGCTGTTCCTCGACGAGATCGGCGACATGCCGATGGAAGCGCAGACCCGGTTGCTCCGCGTTCTCCAGTCGGGCGAATTCACGACGGTCGGCGGTGCTCGGACGATCCGCGCCGACGTCCGGATCGTCGCGGCGACCAATCGTGATCTCACCCAGCTCGTCGCCAACGGGCAGTTTCGCGAGGACCTGTTCTACCGGCTCAACGTCGTTCCCGTGACCTTGCCCGCGCTCCGCGCGCGGCGGCAGGACATTGCGCTGCTGGCGCGGCACTTCCTCGACCGTGCTGTGGAAGACGGGTTGCCGCGTAAGCAGTTGACGACCGATGCTGTGGCGGTGCTGGAAGCGCATGAGTGGCCCGGCAACGTCCGCGAGCTTGAGAACATGATGCGCCGTGTGTCGGTACTCGCGCGCGACGAACGGATCGACGGCGGCGAAGTACGCGCGATGCTGGGGGGCGTAGCGCCGCCCCGCCCGGTCGGCGACGCCGGGATCGAGGCCGCGATCCACGCCCGGATCGCGCGACTGGCGATCGAGGAGCCTGCGGCGCTCGACGATGGCACGCTGTACGACCGCATCATCGGCGAGGTCGAGCGTCCGCTGATCGAAGCGTTGCTGGCGCGCCACGGCAATAACCAGCTGCGCGCCGCCCGTGCGCTCGGAATCAACCGCAACACTTTGCGTAAGCGACTGGATGTGCTGGGGATTGAACCATAAGCTGCGATCGGTCGGATCGGCAATCCGATGGACCGAGACAAATACTGTGTTTTCTTAGCCACAATAGCGTTGTAGCAATGTCACGATGGAAGGCAGTACGCCCCCTTTGACACGTTCCGCCCCGTCGCTTCGCGCGCCGCTCAAAATTGTCCCGGCAATCGAGTTCCTTGTGCTGAGCGCGTTGGTCGCGATCGCGGTCGCGACCTATTTCGTCATCAGCACCGGTGCGGCCTCGCGCGCCTTGCTCAGTCCCGCGGTGATCGCCTTGCTGCTGGTCGCCAACCTGCTGCCGGCAGGCGCGTTGCTGGTGTTGCTCGGGCGGCGGATCGCGATGAAGCGCGCGGCGCGGTTGCCGATCGGCGGGCGCGCGCGCCTGCATGTCCAGCTCGTCGCGTTGTTCTCGGTGATCGCGGCGGTGCCGACGCTGTTCGTCGTCGTGTTCGCGTCGCTGCTGTTCCAGTACGGCGTGCAATTCTGGTATTCCGACCAGGCGCGCAGCATGATCGAGAACGCGACGGGGGTTGCGCGCACCTCCTACGACCAGATGTTGCGCCGCTGGCAGGATTCGGCGGTCCTCGCCGCAGCGGATATTTCCGACAACCTCCAGCAGAACCTCAAGTCCCCGCAATTCCCCGCTTATTTCTTCAACCAGATCTATCTGCGCGGCCTTTCCGACGGGTTTCTGTTCATCGCCGAGCCCAAGGGCGATTCGCGCGAGATCCTGCAGGTCAATCCGGACAAACTGGACTATCGGAACGAGGTTTCGCAGCCCGAGCTTGACCGGTTGCGGCGCGGCACCCCCAGCATCACCACGGTGAAGGGCAATCTCATCGAAACGGTCACGTTGGTGCCCGGCACGACCAACGTGTTCCTCCTGACGGTTGCGCGATCAGACGTCCATGTGATGGAGGCGCAGTCGAAGCGCAGCATCGCGGTGCTTTCGAGCTACCGCGATCTGATCGCCAAATCGCGATCCCTCCAATTGAAATTCAACGCTGCCTTGCTCGCCATGTCGCTGCTGATCATCGCGATCGCGGTGTGGATCGCGCTCGAGGTCGCGGATCGGCTGGTGCGGCCGGTCGGCGCGCTGGTCGCGGCGGCGCACAAGGTGGCGACCGGGGACCTGTCCGCGCGCGTTCCCGAAACGCGTGTTCAGGACGAACTCGGCACGCTCGGCAGCGCGTTCAACCAGATGACCGAACGCCTGGAAGCGCAGACCGGCGCGCTGGAAAGCCGCCGCGCGCTGATCGAGGCGGTGATGTCGGGCGTCACCGCGGGCGTAATCTCGGTTTCGCCCGATGGCATGATCCGGCTGATCAACCGCTCGGCGATCTCGCTGCTCGAAAGCCCGGATGAAATGCTGGTCGGCAAGCCGCTGAGCACGATTTCCCCCGAGCTTGCCGCGCTGATCGAACGCGACGAGCGCGATGCGATCGTCGAACTGGGGCAGGGCAACGAAATGCGGACGCTCGCGGTCAAGGTAACTCGCGCCGCGGAGGGGCCGATCCTGACGTTCGATGACATCACCGGACAATTGCTCGACCAGCGCCGCGCCGCCTGGTCGGACGTCGCGCGCCGGATCGCGCACGAGATCAAGAACCCGTTGACCCCGATCCAGCTCGCCGCCGAACGGCTGCAGCGCCGCTATGGCAAGCAGATCGACCCCGAGGACACGACCTTCGCCCGGCTGACCGACACGATCGTCCGACAGGTCGGCGATCTGCGCCGCATGGTCGACGAGTTTTCCTCGTTCGCGCGGATGCCCAAGCCGGTGTTCCGGGAGGAATCGCTGGTCGATCTCGCCCGCCAGACACTGTTCCTCCACGAGGTCGCGCATCCGGGCATCACCTTCGCGCTCGACTCCGCCGACCCCGCGCCGATGCTAATTTGTGACCGGCGCCAGATCGGCCAGGCGTTGACCAACATCGTCAAGAATGCGGTCGAGGCGATCGAGGCCAATGCCGGTGCCGAAGCTGCGCAGATCGTGATGGCGATCGAACCGGGCGACGGCAGGATCGTGCTGACCGTCGCGGACACCGGAATCGGCCTGCCTGCCGCGCGCGACCGGATCGTCGAGCCCTATGTCACCACCCGCGCGCGCGGGACCGGGCTCGGGCTCGCGATCGTCAAGAAGATCGTCGAGGAACATTGCGGCACGATCACCTTCGCCGACCGGCCGGGGGGCGGGACGATCGTGACTTTGTGCTTCGATACTGAACAGCTCGCCAAGCTCGATGGCGGCGACGATGCCATTACGCCAATGTCCAACAGCGCGCCTGCCGCGCCAGTCCTCGTACAGAACCGGACCTGAACCATGCCCCTCGACATCCTCGTCGTCGATGACGAACGCGATATCCGTGATCTAGTAGCCGGCGTCCTCGAGGACGAAGGCTATGACGCGCGGGTGGCCGGCGATAGCGATTCCGCGCTGGAAGCGATTTCGGTGCGGCGGCCGTCGCTGGTGTTGCTCGACGTGTGGCTGCACGGGTCGCGGCTCGACGGGCTCGAACTGCTTGACGAGATCAAGCGGCGCGATCCGTCGATCCCGGTGCTGATGATCTCGGGCCACGGCAATCTCGATACCGCGGTCGCGGCGATCCGGCGCGGTGCCGCCGATTTCATCGAAAAGCCGTTCGAGGCGGAACGCCTGTTGCTGATGGTCGCGCGCGCGACCGAGACCGAACGGCTTCGTGCCGAGGTGGCGAGTCTCCGCGCGAGCGTCGGGCGCGACAACGACCTGACCGGCAGCTCTACCGCGATCAACGGCGTCCGCGCGACGTTGAAGCGCGTGGCGTCGACCGGAAGCCGCGTGCTGATCATGGGCGGCGCGGGTGTCGGCAAGGAAGTCGCCGCGCGGCTGTTGCACGGCTGGAGCCAGCGCGCGACCGCGCCGTTCGTCGTCGTCAGCGCGGCACGGATGACGCCCGAGCGGGTCGAGGAAGAACTGTTCGGCGTGGAGGAGGGGGGGCAACTCGTCCGCTCCGGGCTGCTCGAACAGGCGCATGGCGGGACGTTGTTCCTCGACGAGATCGCCGACATGCCGCTGACGACGCAGGGGCGGATCCTGCGCGTGCTGACCGAGCAGGCGTTCAACCGCGTCGGCGGGCAGCGGGTGGTGAAGGTCGACGTCCGCGTCGTCTCGGCGACCGCGCGCGATCTGACGCACGAAATCGAGCAGGGGCGGTTCCGCGAGGACCTGTATTACCGACTCAACGTCGTCCCCGTCACGCTCCCCAACCTGTCCGAGCGGCGCGAGGATATCCCGGTGCTGATCGACCATTTCATGGCGCATTATGCCTCCGAACGTCGCGTTGCCACGCCGCAGGTCGCGCCCGATGCGATGGTCGCGCTGCAATCCTACGAATGGCCCGGCAACGTCCGCCAGTTGCGGAACATCGTCGAGCGGACGATCATCATGGCACCGGGCGACCGGCTCGCGCGGATCGACGTCGACATGCTGCCGCCCGACATCCTCGGCGATCCCGGTGAAATGGGGAGCGGCGCGACCGCGATCATGGGCGCGCCGTTGCGGGAAGCGCGCGAGAGTTTCGAACGCGAGTATCTGCGGGTGCAGATCCGGCGGTTCTCCGGGAATATCTCGCGCACCGCCAACTTCATCGGGATGGAGCGCTCGGCGTTGCACCGCAAGCTCAAGCTGCTCGGGATCACCGAAGTCCGCGAAGACTAGGACGGTCCACCAGGGGAGGGCGGTGCCGTTGGCGTGCGAGCGTGACGGTCAGCGGGTTTTTGCGCGCTGACCGACTGCCGCCTGCCAGATAAAGTCGTTGCGTTCCAGTGGACGAAGCGCACCCGCATCCCTAGATTAGCAACTCCAGACTATCCGACGCCGGGCACCGGCGCGCCGCGGGCAAACCCGCCAAGAACAAGGATCGACCGATGGCCGACAAACAGACTTCGCTCCAGGACCTCTTTCTCAACGCGCTCCGCCGCACCAAGACGCCGATCACGATGTTTCTCGTCAAGGGCGTGAAACTGCAGGGGATCGTGACGTGGTTCGACAATTTCTCGGTGCTGTTGCGCCGCGACGGCCAGTCGCAGCTGATCTACAAGCACGCGATCTCGACGATCATGCCCGCGAACACGATCGACGTCGACGCGATCGTCAATGCGATTGGCGAGGCGCAGCGCAAGCAGCCGCTGTTGCAGGAGATCTTCCTCAACGCAGTGCGCAAGTCCGAGGACAGCGTGACGATGTTCCTGGTCAACGGCGTGATGCTCCAGGGGCAGATCGCCGCGTTCGACCTGTTCTGCATGATGCTCCAGCGCGATGGCATGGCGCAGCTTGTCTACAAGCATGCAGTGTCGACCATCCAGCCTGCGCATCCGCTTAATCTCGCTGATGAAACAGCGGGTTCCGACGAAGATTGAGGACCGTTTTTGACCACAGGATTTGAACGCGACCGCGACGACGTAGCGCGCGGTGCCAAGGCCATCGTCGTTTACCCTGACACGGGTGCTTCGTCGCGCGATGCCGATGCCCGGCTGGCGGAAACCGCCGGGCTTGCGATGGCGATCCACGTCGAGGTCGTCGACCGCGTCGCGGTCAAGGTGCGCGCGCTGCAGCCAGCGACGCTGATCGGCAAGGGCCAGCTCGAGGCGCTCGCCGCGACGGTGCGGATGGCGGAAGCCGAGCTCGTCGTGTTCGACGCGAGCCTGACTCCGGTGCAGCAGCGCAACCTCGAGAAGGCTCTCTCCGCCAAGGTGATCGACCGAACCGGACTGATCCTCGAGATCTTCGGCGAACGCGCCGCGACCGCCGAGGGGCGGTTGCAGGTCGAACTCGCGCATCTCGATTATCAGGCGGGGCGGCTCGTGCGGAGCTGGACCCACCTCGAACGCCAGCGCGGCGGGTTCGGCTTCCTCGGTGGTCCGGGTGAGACGCAGATCGAAGCGGATCGCCGCCTGATCCGCGACCGCATGGCACGGCTGAAGAAGGAACTCGAACAGGTCTCGCGCACCCGTGGGCTGCATCGCGATCGGCGCCAGCGTGCGCCGTGGCCGGTGATCGCGCTGGTCGGCTATACCAACGCGGGCAAATCCACGCTGTTCAACCGGATGACCGGTGCCGATGTGATGGCGGAGGATCTGCTGTTCGCGACACTCGACCCGACGTTGCGCCAGATCGCGCTGCCCGGGATCGACAAGGCGATCCTGTCGGACACGGTCGGGTTCGTCTCGGAACTGCCGACCCTGCTGGTCGCAGCGTTCAAGGCGACGCTCGAGGAAGTCGTGTCCGCCGACCTGCTGATCCACGTTCGCGACATCGCGCATCCCGACACGATCGCGCAGAAGGACGATGTCGAGGCGGTTCTCCGCGATATCGGCGTCGACGCGTCGGTCCCGCGGATCGAGGCCTGGAACAAGCTCGACCTGCTCGATGCAGACGAGCGCGCGGAAATGATCGGCGAGGCGGCGCGGCGCGAGGACGTCGTGGCGTTGTCGGCGCTGAGCGGGGAAGGGGTGGCGGACCTGCTCGATACCGTTGCGGGTCTGTTGACGGCAAGCCATCGCCAATATGCGATCACGCTCGATGCGGCGGACGGCGCAGGCGCGGCGTGGCTGCATGCGCATGGCGAGGTTTCGGCGCAGACGGTCGACGGTGATACGGCCGTTTACGAAGTGCGGATGGCCGAACGGGATTACGAACGGTTTTGCCAGCGCAACGACTGAAGCGGGAAACGTCTGGTTGCCCGTTTCGAAGGTAACGGGGAAGCCGGCTACAGCGCCGGTTTCCTTACTACGCGTGAAAGGAACGGGTAACGTAGGGACCGGAAACGCCCGGCGGCGCTAAGCTTCGAAACGTTTAACCGTCGCCCACAAGGCCTCCATCCCGTCGAGGTCGAGCGCCTCGAAGTCGGCCCCAGCTTCCGCCTCCATCGCCTTGAAACGACGTTCGAATTTCTCGTTCGCCTGGCGCAGTGCCGCTTCCGGATCGACGCCGAGCTTGCGCGCCCAGTTGACGACGGAAAACAGCACATCGCCAATTTCGTCCTCGCGTTCGTCGAGCGAAGCGGCGGCTTCGACCTCCTGCAATTCCTCATCGATCTTCGCGCGCGCACCCGTCGCATCGGGCCAGTCGAACCCGGTCCGCGCCGCGCGCTTCTGGAGCTTCTCCGCCCGAAGCAGTGCGGGCAGGCCGATCGCCACGCCGTCCAGTGCGCCCGAAGACCCCTTGTCGGCGCGTTCGGCAGCCTTGATCTGCTCCCACTGATGATCGACGCCGTCTGGGGTGTCGCCGAAGATATGCGGATGCCGGCGTTCCATCTTGTCGCTGATCGCCGCGATAACGTCGGGCAACGCGAACGCGCCGGCTTCCTCGGCGATCCGGGAATGGAACACGACCTGGAGCAACAAGTCGCCGAGTTCATCCTTGAGATCGGCCATGTCGTCGCGCGCGATCGCGTCGGCGACTTCATAGGCTTCCTCGATCGTGTACGGCGCAATGCTTCTGAAATCCTGCGCGACGTCCCATTCGCAACCCGTCGCCGGATCGCGCAGGCGGGCCATGATACCAACGAGACGTTCGATCATCTGACGAAGCCCTTCCGCAGCCGACGATCTATAAGACCGATAATACACATTATGTTAAATACGACGTGATATTCGATGGGAAGTCGGTCAGGACGGACTCGAATTCATAACCTGCTGCCAAATCAGGACGACCAGCACGAGCCCCGCAAAGATCGCTGCCCACATCAGCGCGAGCTTCACCACCGTGCTGACCGGAAGCCGCCGCGACGCAAGCGCCGCGATCGGCAGAATCAGGCACAACGCAGTGACGAACGCGCTCATGCTTCCAGCACCAGCCCGTCATAGCCCGGCTCGACCCCGTCCGGCAGGTCGCGCACCAAAGTCCCATAGTCCATCGACTGGTCCATGTGCGTCAGCGCGACACGCCCTGGCTGCAATCGCTCGACCCAGCCCAGCGCCATTGCCAGATCGGGATGCGACGGATGCGGCCGCTCGCGCAACGCGTCTACCACCCAGACGTCCAGGCCGGTGTACAGCCGCGCCATATCCTCGGTCATCCCGCTGAGGTCGGTCGCATAGCCGATGACGCCGCCTTCCCCCTCGAACCGCAAACCGGCGGATTGGGTGCCGCCATGCGGTTGGTCCGCAACCCGGACGGTAATGTCTCCGATGACAATCGAATCCGGCAGATCCTCGATCGACGCGACCTTTGGATATCCGTTCAGCCCGCTGAAAACATAGCCGAACCTGCCGAGCAACCGCGCCTTGAGCGCCGGGCGCGCGATCCCGCGCACCGGTCGGCCGAGCGCGTGGAAGACCTGCCGCAGGTCATCGATGCCATGCGTGTGGTCGGCGTGGTCATGAGTCCAGATCACCGCGTCGAACGTCGAAACGTCGGCGGCGAGCAACTGCTCGCGCATGTCCGGGCCGGTATCGACCAGGATCCGCGTCGTCGCAGTCTCGATCAGTACGGACGCACGCGTCCGCCGGTTCCGCGGGTTGGTCGGGTCGCACGCGCCCCAGTCATTGCCGATCCGCGGGACGCCCGAGGACGTTCCCGAACCGAGGATCCGCAGCCTCATGCGCGCGTCTTGGCGAACAGGGTGTGGAAGTTCTCGCGCGTTGCCGACGAGAGCGTCTCGATCGATTCGCCCCGCAGATCTGCCAGAAACGCTGCGGTATCCGCGACGAAGGCGGGTTCGCCGGTCTTGCCGCGGTTCGGCACGGGTGCGAGGAATGGCGAATCGGTCTCGATCAACAGCCGGTCGAGCGGCAGGCGCGCGGCGGTCTCCTGCAAGTCCTTCGCGTTTTGAACGTCACGATCCCCGAGATCGAGATATAGAAGCCGAGGTCCAGCGCGATATCGGCGAACGCGCCGCTCGCGGTGAAGCAATGGATCACCCCCGGAAAGGCCCCCTGCTCCAGTTCCTCGCGCAGGATCAGCGCGGTATCCTCCTCGGCGTCGCGGGTGTGGACGACGATCGGCAATTGCGTCGCCCGGCAGGCCGCGAGATGCGCGCGGAAACTTGCCTGTTGTCGCTCACGGTCGCTGTGGTCGTAGAAATAGTCGAGCCCGCTCTCGCCGATCCCGACGACGCGCGGATGCTGCGCGCGCTCGATCAACCGCGCGGTGCCGACGTCGGGATGCTGGTCGGCCTCGTGCGGGTGGATGCCGACGGTCGCCCACACGTCCGGCTCGCGCTCGGCGGTGGCGAGCACCGCGTCCCATTCGCTTTCACGCGTCGCGATGTTGAGCATCGCCTCGACGCCGCGCGCACGGGCGCGAGCGAGCACCTCGCCCTGATGTTCGGCGAGGCCCTTGTAGTTGAGGTGGCAATGACTGTCGGCGAACATTTACGCCTCCGCCGGGGCTTCGAGCCGTGGGAAAACCCCGCTCGGCGCGGGCAGCGTCAGCCCGGACGCAAGCGGATGGCCGAGCGCCTCGAAGCTGCGCGCATCGGAGGACTGCGCGAGCAGGTCGAGGAGCTTGTCCGCGCCGCCCGGGATCGCCCAGCGCGCGAGGATCGCGATCCGGCGGATCGCGTCGGCGGCATGATACAGGATCGTGTCGGCGCGGGCGGGATCGGTCTTGCGGACGCTCCACGGGGCCTGGTCCGCGAAATACTGGTTGGCGTCGCGCGCGGCGGACCAGACCGAATCCAGCGCAGTGTGGAGCGCAAGATCCTTCATCGCGTCATGCAGACCGCGTTCGGCCGCGGCAACGCTGTCGGCAAGCGCGGTCTCCGCTTCGGTCGCTGCGCCCGCGTCCGGTACGACGCCGTTGCACGCCTTGGCGATGATCGACAGGCAACGCTGCGCGAGATTGCCAAGATTGTTGGCGAGATCGGCGTTGCACCGCGTGACGATCGCTTCCTCGGAATAGCTGCCGTCCTGCCCGAAGCTGACCTCGCGGAGCAGGAAGTAACGGAGCGCATCGACCCCGAAATGCTCGACCAAC
The DNA here is from genome assembly GCF_000251145.1 of Sphingomonas sp. PAMC 26621. Lineage (GTDB taxonomy): Bacteria > Pseudomonadota > Alphaproteobacteria > Sphingomonadales > Sphingomonadaceae > Sphingomonas. The sequence goes on from NZ_AIDW01000018.1 coordinate 71,938, forward strand.
GCCATCGGATCGGTGACGTTGCCGAGCGACTTCGACATCTTCTCGCCACGGTTGAGCAGGAAGCCGTGCCCGAACACCGCACGCGGCAGCGGAATGTTCGCACTCATCAGGAACGCCGGCCAGTAAACGGCATGGAAACGCACGATATCCTTGCCGATGATGTGAAGCTGCGCCGGCCAGAACGTCTCGTACAGTTCGAGATCGTCGGGATAGCCGACCCCGGTCAGATAATTGGTCAGCGCGTCGACCCAGACGTACATGACATGCCCCGGGCTCCCCGGAACCGGCACGCCCCAGTCGAAGCTGGTACGCGAGACCGACAGGTCGGACAGGCCACCCTCGACGAACCGCAGAATTTCGTTGCGGCGTGCCTCGGGGCGGATGAAATCGGGGTTGGCTTCGAAAAAATCGAGCAGGGGCTGCTGGTATTTCGACAGGCGGAAGAACCAGGTCTCCTCGGCGGTCCATTCGACCGGGGTGCCCTGCGGCGAGAGCTTTGCGCCCCCTTCCCCCTCGACCAGTTCCTTCTCGTCGTAGAACGCCTCGTCGCGAACCGAATACCAGCCCTCGTAGCGATCGAGATACAGGTCGCCCGCAGCTTCGATCGCCCGCCAGATCGCCTGGCTGGCGCGATAATGATCCTCGTCGCTGGTCCTGATGAACCGATCGTAGGAAATATCGAGTGCGTCGGCCATCTGCTTGAAATAGCCGCTCATTTCGTCCGCGAGCGCGCGCGGGGTCAGGTCGCGCTTGCGCGATTCCTGGACCATCTTGAGCCCGTGCTCGTCGGTGCCGGTCTGAAAGCGGACCTCGCGGCCGAGCTGGCGCTGGTAGCGCGCGATCGCATCGGTCGCGATTGCCTCATAAGCGTGCCCGATATGCGGGCGGCCATTGGGGTAGCTGATTGCGGTGGTGATATAAAAGGGATCGGCCATCGCCGCCTCCTAGAGCAAGGCGCGCGTGAATTGAAGGCCTCAGGCGGCGAGCCGCGCGACGATCCCGGCCATTTCATACACCGTCGCCTGCACATCCAGCGTGAGCGCGCGTGCGCTTGCCGAGAGCGCGCGTGCGGCGTCGTAGCTTTCGAGCGCGGTGCGCAGTCGCTGCCCCTGTCGTGCCGGGGCTTCGGACGCGATGAAAGCCGGAGCACGGTCGAGGAACGCTTCGTAGCGGGGTTGCGCCGCCTTCAGCGCCAGCGCCTTGGCCAGTTTGCCCCGCCGCGCATTGGTCGGATCACCGTCGCGCGCGATCGCGGTCAGCGCCTCGTCAAGCGCGGCGAGATCGAGCCCGGCGAACCCCATCGCGCGGCCGGGCGACCCCTGTGCCACGCGAGTCAGCGCGGCAATCTCGCTTTCGTCCGCGGACGGCAGCAGCTCGCCGAGCACCGACGTCATCGCGGCATCGCTCAACGGATCGAAGCGCAGCGTCCGGCAGCGCGAGCGGATCGTCGGCAGCAGCCGCCCCGGTGCATGGCTGACCAGCAGGAAGATCGTCCCCTGCGGGGGTTCCTCGAGGTTCTTGAGCAGCGCGTTCGAAGCGCCGGGCCGCTCGAGATCGTCCACCGCATCGATGATGACGACGCGACGATCCGACATCGACGGTCGCGTCGCGAACATCGGGCCGAGCGCGCGGACCTGCGCGATCGGGATGCTCCGTGCGAGATCGAGCCCGGTCTTGTCGCCTTCCTTGGGCTGGCGAGTCAGCACGCGGTAGTCGGGGTGCGACCCGGCGGCGATCAGCGTCCGCGTCCGGTCGTTCTCCGGAACATCGAAGCCCGGCGGCAGGTCAGCCCCCGCGCCTTCCGCGAGCATCCGCACCGCCGCCGCGCGCGCGAAGCTGGCCTTGCCGATGCCCTCGGGTCCGGCGAACAACCACGCGTGGTGCAGCGCGCCGCTCCTGAGCGCGGCGGCAAAGGCTGCATGCGCCGGATCATTGCCGATCGGCAGCGTCATGGCAGCAAATCGGCGAGGTCGGCCAGGATCGCGGCGGAAACGGTCGCGATATCCGCGCTCGCGTCGATCATCCGGAACCGGTCGGGTTCGTGCTCGGCGAACCGGCGGAATGCGGTGGCGACGTCGGCATGAAACGCCGCCCCCCGCGCCGCGAACCGATCCGCCGCCGCGCCGTCGCGGACTGCCGCCCGCTCGCGACCTTCTTCTGGCGTCAGTTCGAGCACGAACGTGCGATCCGGCAGCAGCCCGCGCGACCCGAAGCCATGCAGCGCGAGGATCTCGGCGTCGTCGATCCCGCCCGCAAGCCCCTGATACGCCCGGCTGCTGTCGAGATAGCGGTCGCAGATCACCCAGCGCCCCGCGCCGATCGCCGGGCGGATCGTCTTCTCGACATGGTCGGCGCGCGCGGCGGCGAACAGCAACGCCTCGCTGTGCGCGCTCCACCGCGTCACCGCGCCTTCCATCAACAGGCTGCGGATCGCCTCCGCCCCCTCGCTCCCGCCGGGCTCGCGCGTGACGAGCGCATCGATCCCGCGCTCGGCGAGCGCCGCGGCGAGCAGGCGCGCCTGCGTCGACTTGCCTGCCCCCTCCCCGCCCTCGAGCGAGAGGAACCGTCCGGTCACCGCCACCGTATCAGCCGCCGAACAGGCTCATCAGGCCGGCCCAGGCGCGACCGAAGAAGCCTGCCTCGGCAACGTCGGTCGCCGCAACCAGCGGCAGGCGCTGCTGCGGCATGTCCGGGGTCGAGACGACGAGATCGGCGATATGCTGCCCGGCCTTGATCGGTGCCTTGATCGGCCCCTGATACACGACCTTGAGCGTCATGTCGGCGGCGACCCCGGCGGGGAGCGTCGCGGTCAGGTTGGTCGGCGCGACCAGCCCGACGGTGCGCGCGCTGCCCATCTGGACTTCGGCGGTCTCGACCTGCTTGCCCTTGGCAACGATCGGCTTGGCCTGCCACGCGCGGAAGCCCCAGTTGATGAACTTGACCGACTCATCCGAGCGCTGGCCCGAGCTGCCGAGGCCCGCCATCACCATTACGAGGCGACGGCCGTTCTGCTCGGCCGAGCCGGTGAAGCCATAACCGGCTTCCTCGGTGTGCCCGGTCTTCAGCCCGTCCGCGCCCTGGACGCGGCCGAGCAACGGATCGCGGTTCGCCTGGTCGATCGGCTTGGCCCCGCCAAGCGTCTTGCCCCAGGTGAAGCTCGGGAGCGAATAGAAGCGCTTGTACAGCGTCGGGTGATGCTGGATCGTCGCGGCGGCGAGCTTGGCGAGATCCCGCGCGGTGACATAGGTCACGCCGCCATCGGGCCAGCCGTTCGATGTGCCGAAATGGCTGTTGTTCAGCCCGAGCTTCGCGCCCGCGCGGTTCATCCGCTCGGTGAAGGTCTGCTCGGTCCCGGAAATGCCTTCCGCCAGCACGACGCAGGCATCGTTGCCCGACAGCGTGACGATCCCCTTCAGCAAATTCTCGACGCTGACATTCTCGCCCGCCGACAGGAACATCGTCGAGCCCTGGCTATGCCATTTGCGCCACGTCTCGGGCTGGACCTGGAAGGTCTGGTCGAGCTTGAGCTCACCCGACTTGATCATCTCGAACGCGACGTAGACCGTCATCATCTTGGCCATCGACGCGGGCGGCATCCGCCGGTCCGCGTCCTTCTCGTACAGCACCGCGCCCGACGACAGATCCGTCAGATAGGCGACCGGGGCCGGAGTCTGGAAATCGGGCTTGGCGAGCGCAGGCGTCGTCGCCGCAATCGCGATAATGGCGGTGGCGGCGGTCCAGTTCCAGCGGGATGACATGATGTTGGCTCTCGTTCTTCTAGTTTGAATGGAGAATGCGTGCGTCGCCATAGCCAGCCCGGGCAATGCCGTCACGCGCGCGCTTGGCGGATGCCGCATCCGCATAGGGCCCAAGCTGCACGCGGTACAGCCCGCCGCCCGGCAAAACCCGCCCGCCGAGCTTCTGCGCGAGCACGGTCGCACGTCGGGCCGAGGACAGCGCGACAACCTGGAGCATGAGCGTGCCGGTCGCGCGTTGGGGAGGCGGCGGCGTCCTGCGGATCGCGTGGCTGGTCGCCGCGGGTTTTGCCGATGGCGGTGTTGCCGAAGGGACGGTAACCGGCACGGTCGTCCCCCGAGCAACACTATTCCTTCCCGGCAAACGCCGGCGCAACGCCGCAAGCAACGCAGGCGGCGCGTCCAGCCGGGGCGCAACGCTCTTGCCCGCGAGCAGGATCGCCCGATCCTGCGCGTTCGGTGTCACCTCGCGAACGCGCAAGGCTGCACGGTCGCCAACGCCCAATTGCCGCGCCGCGCCCGGCGATAGTGCGACGACCGCCCCTTCCGCCGATCCGCCGAGCACCTGCGCGACGATCGTCCGCCCGGTGTCGAGCGCGGTCACTTCGACGAAGCTTCCCGCCGGAAGCGTCGGATGCCGTACTGCTATCATCGCAGACGCGAACGGCCCCTCGGGCAACGGCGCCATCGCGGCGGCATAGCCGACCGAATCGCTCGAAACCTCGCCCGAGGTCGCGCGCGGCCCGGCCCCGGCCGGAACAGGATCGACCTGTCCTGCCAGTGCCAGCAGCACGAGCGCACCCCCGAGGCTCATCTCACCGCTCCACGGCGTCAGCAAGCAAGCCCACCGACAATGCGTAGAAGTTGGAGCAGTTGTAATCGAGGATCACGCGGTAATTGCCGGTGAGCAGATAGGCGGTCTGCCCCGGGCCATCGGGTTCGATCAGCGTCGCCAGCACGCGATCACCCGGCCAGCCACGCGCCTGCGGGACCAGCCCGAGCGCGCGCCATTCGGCCATCGTCTTCCACGCGCTGTGCCGCTGGAACACCCGCGGGCAGCGCGGCGAGACCAGCCGCGTCGTCAACTGGCTGCGGTCGAACGCCATCGGGACCGCGACGGCCAAGCCCCACGGCTCGCCCGGTCGCCAGCCCGCGTTGTTGAAATAATTGCCGATCGACGCAAGCGTGTCCGCACTGCTCGTCCAGATATCCGCGCGGCCGTCGCCATCGCCGTCGCGCGCGAGGCGCAGATACACGGAGGGCAGGAACTGCGGCCCGCCGGTCGCGCCCGCCCAGCTGCCGACGAGCTGCGAGCGCGGGACGCCGCGGTCCATCATCTGCAACGTCGCTATGAATTCATCCGCGAACAGGTCGCGCCGTCGCCCTTCGTAGGCCAGCGTGGCGAGCGCACGCGGCAGATCGAACCCGCCCATCACCCGGCCGTAGCTCGTCTCGTGCCCCCAGATCGCGACCATGATCGATTCGGGGACGCCGGTCTGCTGCTCGATACGCTGCAGCCGTCCGCGTTCGGAAACATAGGCGGCCTGCCCGCGTGAGATGATCGCCGCGCCGACATGTTGCGCCTGATACGGCGCGAAGTTCGGGATCGCCGCGATGGAGGGCCCGCCCGGCTGCTGCCGATCAAGCTCGATCACGCGCTGGTTGAGCGTCAGCGTCGGGAGCACCGCATCCAGCGTCGCCCGACTGACCCCGCGCGTCGCCGCCTGCGCCCGAAGCGTTGTCAGATAGGTCTGAAATCCGGCGTCATCCTGCGCACTCGCAGCCCCGCCAATCGATACGCAGGCGAGGATCCCAGCGATACCGCCCGCGATCCGCGCCCAAGTTTTACTGTTACCCCGCATGCCATCGACCTTGGCACAGCCCGCTTTCCGCATGAAGCCCCAAAGCCCGTGCCTCTTGCACAAATCGCCAGACGCTGGCTAAGCGGGGGCGAACGGAAGAGTGGCCGAGTGGTTTAAGGCAACGGTCTTGAAAACCGTCGTGGGTGCAAGCTCACCGTGGGTTCGAATCCCACCTCTTCCGCCAAAATCCCATTTCAGCGCAGCCCAAACAATCCCTAACCCTAGCAAAACTGCGGGTTTTCGGCTATAGCTACTCCCGACCAATCCCGATCTGTTCCATCCCAGCGCCGGGGTATCGTGGGCACAATTCGGGGTACCGGAATATGGGAGTCGGGGTACCATGCTTACAGATGCCGCAGTTAAGAACGCGGAACCGCGCGAGAAGCCGTACAAGATTGCCGACTCGGGTGGGCTCTTCCTCTACGTCGCGCCAACCGGCCTGAAATCCTGGCGCATGAAGTTCCAGATGCTCGGTAAAGAGAAGCTGCTCACGTTTGGCCCCTACCCCGACATCAAACTTTCGAAGGCGCGCGAAAAGCGTGACGAAGCGCGACGGATGATCCGCGAGCATATCGACCCCTCGGGGGCGCGGAAGAGAGCGCAGGATGCACGGGAGCAAGAGCAGGTCGAGCTTTCCAAGCTGGTAACGTTCGAGCAGTCGGCCCGGCGCTGGTACGATCTGCAGAAAGGCCGGTGGGCACCGGTGCATGCTGACGACGTCATCACCAGCCTTGAGCGCGATGTGTTCCCCGCGATCGGGGCAATGCCGCTGGCCTCGGTCACCGCGCCGATCGTCCTGAAGGCGCTGCGTGTGGTTGAAGATCGCGGTGCGATTGAAACCGCAAAGAGGTTGCGTCAGCGCATATCCGCGGTTTACGCCTACTCGATCTCCGAAGGCATTGTTGAGAACGATCCGTCTGCGGTGGTTGGCAAGGCTCTGAAGCCCTTGCCCAAGAAGGGCCGCCAGCCGGCGCTGGTCGACATTGACGAAGCGCGTGGCGTGCTGGTCGCGGCCGAGGCGTCTGGCGCGTCACCGATCACCAAGCTTGCGTCGCGGCTACTCGCGCTGACGCAGTCCCGGCCAGGCATGGTCCGCAGCGCGACCTGGTCAGAGTTCGAAGGGGTCGACTTCACGGGCGAACAGTTCGGGCCGTTCCTGCCGATCTGGCGTGTGCCGGCGGACCGGATGAAGCTGGCGCTCGACCTGAAGGAAGAGCTAGCGTTCGAGCATATCATCCCCCTGTCCTGGCAGGCGGTCGACGTGCTCCTAGCTGTTCATCGACTGACCGGCCGCAACCGTTTCGTCTTTCCCGGCCAGCGACATAGCCATCGTCCGCTGAGCGAGAATGCGATCGGCTACCTTTATAACCGGGTGGGGTATCACGGCCGGCATGTACCCCATGGCTGGCGTTCGTCGTTCTCGACGGTGATGAACGCGCTAGCGGTACGGCGAAAGACAACTGAGGATGCTGCGATCGTGGAACTGATGCTCGCACACGTCCCGGAAAACCGGGTCAAAGCAGCATACGATCGTGCCGGGCATATGGAGCGGCGGCGGAGCTCAGTCAGGAATGGTCGAACATGCTGACGAAGGGGATTTCGCCCGCGAACGATTTGCTCGGTGGCGGCCGACGAAATTAGAAGATGGCCGCTCTAGGAGCTAACTTGTCAGGCAGTGCTGACGTCAAAATGCCGCCGGTCACTCGGCCGGCGGCATTCCAGAGGCGCTTTACAATATTGCTTCAGCGCTACGCCTACGCGATTTAAGCATAGCTCACTGTCGTACGAACGTTCGATCGACGACGCATTGCAAACCCGACTGCGCCAAAACCGACGAGCATCATTGCCCACGTCGCTGTCTCAGGCACGGCCCCCGCTACTGCCGCTGGGGAAATTGTTAGGTTAGCGTTTCCGAAAAAAGGATTTATCAGGACAAAGGTCCCGGTCGAGAATGTAGGCGCATTTGCTGGTCCAGAAAACAGCGCCGGACCTGAGAACTGGGAAAAACCCACATTCGCAGCGTTGATGTTCAACGTAGCGAATAGACCGTTTCCAAATCCGATATTGTCCGCGGTCCCAGCAATCCCGCCAAAAATGCCCGCTACATTCTTGAAGGCCAACTGATCAGAGCCCAAAAAGCTGCTGAACGTATCCGGTGTCGGATTAGAGTCGAGCTGGAATACTGCTGTACCTGAGGGGCCGGAAAAGTCGAAAACCAACGGTGCTGCGTATGCCGGCGAAGCCAGGCCAACGATTGCAGCCGACAAACAGAATGCTAGTTTTTTCATATCTACTCCCCGCCTCCCAAACCCGCGAGTCACGGAACGAAGGCAGCGAAGGTACGGGAGAATATACAAATAGTTGCGGAAACGTTAAAAACGAAAGATTGTTACGCGACGTCAGTGGAGATGCCGGTCCGCGCTACAGGCAATTCTACGTCATCCTCCAGCCCATCGGATTGGCAACCCATTCATTTATATCGGTTTCGTACCAGGCAACTAGCCCGTCGCTAATCTGGGTGGACGAGGGGAAGGTCCCTGCCCCGATCCGCCGATAGATAGTTGTGCGCGACAGCTTGGTCCTCTCGATCACGTCGCGCAGGCGCATAAGATTATCTCGGCTGCGATCGCGAATCTTGTCGGCGGCCGCCCGGGGCAAGTGGCGAGGGTCGGCATGAGTTTCTCTTATTGCTGGCTGACTATTCATCGCCGCTATCCTCCGCGCGCCATCCCATCGGATCGGCGACCCAGTTGTTGATGTCGCTCTCGTACCAAGCCACGCACTTCGGCCCGACGCGTAGCCATCGCTGCCCATACGCATGCCCTGCATTCTCTCAACGTGGATCTCCCCCCAGTTGTACCACGGCTCAATCGCCGCGATGAGGCAACGCCACGAAGGTTGAGCGAGAACCCCGCCGCTCATGCCGCGATCCTGTTAGTTGAGAACGCGATTACGGCCGCCACTCAGCGCTACGAAGATGCTAGCGACCAGCTGCAGCGCAAGTTCGACAAGCACCTTATCACCGATGCGCAGTATCGCACTGGGCTGACGAAAATCACGCAGGCCCGCGACGCCGAGACGGCTGCCGCGTCCAAGTCCAACGCCACGCACGCGGCATCGGACCGAGCCGCAATATCTCGCGCGGAACGCCTCGGACGCGAAGCTGATGCGATCGGCGCGCAGACCCGCAACCTATATCTGCTGGCGGACGCCTATGGCGTGTCCGGCGCGGCGGCGCTGATGGCCGAGGCCCGCGTGAAGGCTGAGAGCCAGGCGATCAAGCAGCAGGGCGACATCCAGGCGGCAATCTCGCGCGAGATCGGTCTTGTCGTTGCGCAGCGGGTTTCGGACGCGGCGAAGGCCACGGCATCGATGCGCGACCAGGCGGCGGTGCAGGAACAGTTGAATGCCGAAGTCGCGGCCGGGAACGTCCCCGCCGAGCGCGCACAGGCGATGCTTCGCGACCGGATGCCTGCTAGGCACTGGATGGCATCGGCAGTACCTTGGGTATGGATCAGCGAGATTTCCGCCTCGCCATCGTCGGCATCGATTTCATCAATGCCGGCAAGGAGAGTGAACTCCGGTTCGAGCTGTTGCAGTGCGCACCGGGCGATCCCGTCGAGTTGCGGCGCGAGCCGAAGAACCCGCACGACCCAAACGCGGTGGCGGTCTTTAGCGAGCGAGGCATCCAGATCGGAAACCTCACCGCGGAGCGCGCACCTTGGATCGGTGGCAAGATCTCGGCTGGCGAGGAGGCGGTGGCCATCTTCCAGGGCTCCGCGGCAGTGCGGCTATAATTCGGGTCCGGTTTGGCGGAGAAGCGCCAACCCTTCCCCTCGCGAAATTACCGCCGCCTACAGCAAGCCTTGACGATTTCCGCCCGGACCCGGACGGACCGGAGTGGGGCGCGTAAAGCTCAATCACGAATCATGATTTTTGCGGCGGGGTATAAACTGGGGTACTCAAAGTATCAGCCCTAAGAGGAACACAGTTTTTCAGTCATTATTAGCCTTACTTGCGGCGGGCACCTCTTCCGCCAGAAGCCGGGGTCGCGGCCGACGCTGTGCGTTGCGAAGTTCTTGCAGGCCGGACGCACGGGCAGGTCGGAGCTCACGCCCGCCTGCCAGACCTCATCCGACGCTATTCCCCGGTGCCATGCCGTCGTGAATGAGGAGGAAGGCGAGCGCGAGCATCACCAGCGACACGAGCATCAACAGCGACATTCCGAACACACCAACGATACGCCTGGCAATTGTCACGATTAGCCCCCTCGACACGGCTCGCCGCCGATGACGCCCGCCTCGTGACGGACGTTTTCCTGTTGGAGGGCCGCCTGGCAGTCGGAGAACAAATCCACGCGACCCTCCCCTGGAGGCGACGTAAATCGTCTCCGGGTACAAGTGGTTTATGGCGCGTTAGGGGGCGTGCAATAATCAATAAGATGCAGAGTTTGCCCGAGTTCGGGGATATGCGCCGTTTTGGGATCACCCGATCCGAAACGGCGGAAGTTTTCTCTTCATCCGAACGCCGCAGCCAAGCCAGCTGCATCGCGGACCCGCCCTTTTTCGGTGATATAAGCGCTGACCAGCCGCGCGGGGGTGATGTCGAACGCCGGATTCGCCGTGGGCGACGTCGTTACGAAGATCTGCCGCATCGTTCCATCCAAGTCCGGGCCGTCGAGCCGGCGGACCTCCTCGGAGGACCGTTCCTCGACCTTGACCGCTGCGCCGTCCGGCGTCGCGGCGTCATAGGTCGAGGATGGCAAGGCGACGACGAACGGGATGCCGTTGTCGTGCGCCGCGAGCGCCTTCAGATAGGTGCCGATCTTGTTGCAGACGTCGCCGTTGCGGGTCACGCGGTCCGTGCCGACGAGAACGAGGTCGACCTGCCCGCGCTGCATCAGCAGCCCACCCGCATTGTCGACGATATAGCTGTGCGGCACACCGTGCGCGGCAAGCTCAAGCGCGGTGAGCGCGCCCTGGTTGCGCGGGCGTGTCTCGTCGACCCAGACGTGCAGCGGGATGCCGAGATCGTGCGCCATGTAAATCGGCGCGGTCGCGGTGCCCCAGTCGACCGTCGCCAGCCAGCCCGCGTTGCAGTGCGTCAGAATGTTGATCGCGCGGCCCGGATTGGCCTCGACGAGCGACTGCAGGATCTCGAGCCCGGCACGACCGATCGCGGCGTTGACCTCGACATCCGCGTCGCAGATCGCGCCGGCTTCGACGTACGCCACCGCGGCACGATCACGCTCGGGCAAGCGCGTGACCACGCCACGAACACGATCGAGCGCCCACCGGAGATTGACCGCGGTCGGGCGCGTCGAAACCAGCCGATCGAACGCGCGGTCGAGCGACTCGTCACCCGGGTCCGCCCGCAACGCCAGCGCGATCCCATATGCCGCCACCGCGCCGATCAGCGGGGCACCGCGCGTCGCCATGTCGGCGATGGCCAGCGCACAGGCCTCCATCGTCGTCAGGCGCAACCGCTCGACGGACCACGGCAACCGACGCTGGTCGAAGATCCCGACGCTCCAGCCGTCCGGTTCGAGCCAGATCGACCGCGTCTTCTGCCCGGCGAGAATCATGCAGCAAGGCTTTCGGCAAGGATGATGTCGAACGAGGTCGCGAGCGGGTAGCCCGGGTCAACCGGTACGCCGTCGCGCGCGAGCAACATCACGCGCAGCCCCGCTTCGCGCGCCGCCGCGAGTTCCGCGATACTGTCGGAGAGGAACAGGATGTCGTCCGGCTCCCGCGCGATCCGGCGCGCGATCTCGCGGTATGAAGCGCTGTCGCGCTTTGCGCCGACGGCGGTATCGAAATGCCCCGCGAACAGCGGCGTCAGATCCCCCGCCGCGGTATGCGCGAACAACAGTTTCTGCGCCGCGACCGAGCCCGACGAGTAGACGTACAGCGCGATGCCGTGCGCGTGCCACCGCGCGAGCCCGGCAATCGCATCGGGATAGACATGGCCGATCAGCGTTCCATCGGCATAGCCCTCGGCCCAGATCATGCCCTGCACCGACTTCAGCGGCGCGACCTTCTGGTCGGCATCGTGCCATTCGAGCAACTGATCGATTGCCCCTGCCAGATCGAGGTCGGGTCGCCCGGATGCGGCGCGGACCTGCGCGAGTTCATCGTCGAGGCGCATTGCGTTGGCCGCGACGAACCGCGCGAGCCGCGTGCGGGCGTAGGGGAACAGCATCTCGTGGACGAACGCGATGCTCGAGGTCGTTCCTTCGACGTCGGTTACGATCGCTTTCGGGGTCACGCGACGCCTTCGTACAACGGAATGCCCCGTGCGATCGGATCGCCGGTGAACCGCGCCACCCAGCCGTCCGGTTCGGCGAACAGCCGGATCGCGGTAAAACGCGGTGCCGGCCCCATGTCGAACCAGTGGCGGGTCCCCTCGGGCACCGCGATCAGGTCGTCGCGCGTGCATTCGAGCGCATAGACCGCATCGGGGCCACGGATATAGAAGACGCCGGATCCCTCCACGAAAAAGCGGACTTCATCCTCGTCATGGATATGCTCGTCGAGGAACTTGGTCCGCAACGTCGCGCGCTCGGCATTGTCAGGGAGCAGGCGGATCACGTCGCACGACCGATACCCGCCCGCCGTCATCAGCCGGTCGATGTCCGCCCGATAGGCCGCGATCCGTCGGCGTCGCTCGCGTCATGGTCCAGTATCACCCCCGCCTGCCACCGCTCGAACCGGATCCCGAGCGGCGCAAGTCTGTCCGCGATATCGGTCGCATCGTGCGTTTCGGCCAGGCGTGCATGCGGGTCGGCGAGATCGTACAGGGTCAGGGTCGTCATGATACGCGCCTTTCCAGTTTCAGCGTTTCCCACTCGCAGGCGAGCAGATACTCGACCGCCTCGACGACGTTTTCGGCCTCGGCAAGCGTCCGCCCCCAGGCGTAGAGTCCATGGCCGCGAATGTAGAAGGCGGGAAGGATCGGGTCCTGTGCCGCGAGCAGCGGACGAAGCGAGTCCGCCATCGCGACCATGTCCTGGCTGTTCTCGACCAGCGGAATCGCGACGCGGGTGGCGTGGGTGTCGATCCCGGGGAAGACCTTGAGCAACTCATAGCCGTCGAGCACGATCGCCTGCCGTCCGGCCAACGCACGGCTCAACACCACGCCGGTGACCGAGTGGGTGTGCAGCACCCCGCCCGCGGTCGGGTCGACCGCATAGACCAGGCAGTGCAGCAACGTCTCGGCCGAGGGCCGCTTGCCGTCTAGCGCAATCCCATCGGGGCTCGCGCGCATCACCTGTTCGGGTTCGAGCCGTCCCTTGTGCGCGCCGGACACGGTCAGCGCGATCGTCCCGTCGGGCAAGCGTACCGAATAATTGCCCGCGGTCGCCGGCGCGAGTCCGGCACGGTCGAGGCGGGTGCCGGCCGCGATGATCGCGCGGGTCGCTGCTTCGAACGGCGTCACGTCAGCGCCCTGCGGAAATCCGCGAGCTTGTCGGCTGCGCTGGCGAGGGTCGCTTCGTCCTTGGCAAAGCAAAGCCGGACATATCCGGTCTGCGGGGCCGTGGCGTAGAAGGCGGAGACGGGGATGGTCGCCACCCCCGCCTCGACCAGAAGGCGATGCGCGAAGGTTTCGTCGTCGAGCGCGATCCCCGAGGCGGCGAGATCGATGATGACGAACCACGTCGCCGCCCCCGGCAAGACCGCATAACCCGCCGTGGCAAGCCGTTCGACCAGGAAAGCGCGCGCGTGGCGATACGGGTCGCGGTGCGCGTCATGCCAGTCGGCGGGGAGTGCCAGCCCTTCCGCCACCGCCCATTGCAACGCCGGCGCAGTCGTGAAGGTGAGGAACTGGTGCGTCGCCGCGATCGCGTCCGCGAGCGGTGGCGCAGCGCAGGCCCAGCCCACCTTCCACCCGGTCAGCGAGAAGATCTTGCCCGCCGACCCGATCTTGACGGTGCGGCCGCGCAGGCCCGGGATCGACAGGGGGGACACATGCGTGCCTGCGAAGATCATCGCTTCCCACACCTCGTCGCAGATCAGCGTGACGTCATGGCGGACGCACAAGGTGGCGATCGACGTCCAGGTTGCCGCGTCGATGCGGCTTCCGGTCGGGTTGTTGGGGGTGTTGAGCAAAAGGACGCGGGTCCGCTCCGACATTGCGGCTTCGAGCGCGTCGAGCGGCAGCGTCCAGTCGGGGGGCGTCAGGTCGATCAGACGTGCGACCCCGCCGGCGCGTTCGACGAGTGGCAGATAGGCGTCGTAGAGCGGCTGGACCAGCACCACCTCGTCGCCCGGGCGGACCAGCGCCAGCAGCGCCGCCGCAAGCGCCTCGGTCGCGCCCGATGTTACGACGACCTCCTCGGGCGTGATCGTGAGGGCTTGCTCCCGCTCGTAATAGTCAGCGATCGCCGATCGTAGCGCGGGCAACCCACGCATCGGCGGATACTGGCTGGACCGCTCGGTCAAGGCGCGCGCCGCGGCGTCGAGCAGCGCGCGGGGGCCGTGTCCGATCTCCGGCATGTCGGGGAACCCCTGCCCCAGGTTGATCGCGCCGAGCTCCTGCGCGAGCCGCGACTGGCGCTCGAAGATCGTGGTGGGCGGCGGCAAAGGCGGATCTCCTGCTTGGCGCAGACGGCAGGGGTGTGGTCCAGACGCTATAATCGCTCCTGCCAGCATTTGCGCACCATAATTGCTTTCAACCACGTCGCCATCCGGAGTTTACCCCCGGCGGCGATACCGCTTCAAATCAAAGCTGCACCATGGTGGCGCGAATTCGGGGCATCACGCCCTAGTCCGCGCCCGCCTCGCCGACCCGAAGCATCGCAAGCGCCGCGAGCGCCATCACGACGGCGGCGAACGCCATCGTCCAGATCGGTTCGGTCGGGAAGAACGCCTTGAGCACCGATCCCATCACGGTCGCCACCAGCAATTGCGGGATCACGATGAACACGTTGAACAGGCCCATGTAAATTCCGAGCTTGGCTTGCGGCAGGCTCGACGCGAGAATCGCATAGGGCATCGCGAGGATCGACGCCCAGGCGATCCCGACGCCGATTTCACTGAGGATCAGCCAGTTGGGATCGCGGATCACGAAGACACTCGCGAACGCCAGCGCACCGCAGGACAGGCACGCGATATGCGTCCGCACCTTGCCGATCCGCGCAGCAAGCCGTGGCAGGATCAGCAACGCGACCAGCGCGGCGACGCCATTGTAGACCGCGAACAACACGCCGACCCAATCGCCCCCGGCATTGTAGGCGGCACTGGTCGGATCGCTCGACCCGAACGCATATTGCGCGACCACCGGGGTCGAATAGATCCACATGATGAACAGCGCTGACCAGCTGAAGAACTGGACCAGCGCCAGCCGCTTCATCACCGGCGGCATGGCGGAGAAATCGCCGACGATCAGGCCGAGCGCGCTCGTCGTATCCCCCTGCCGCGCGCGCCGGATCGCCACTGCGCTCGCGGCGCCGAACGCGATCAGCAGGCCGCCGAGGAGATACACTTCCTTTTGCAGCGCGAGCGTCGGCACCGCGACCAGGATCGCCGCGCCTGCGACGATCCAGGCGATCGACCGCCCGAAGCTCCGTGCGGCGAGCGCGCGCATCGGGTGCGTGGCGTCCTCGCTCGCGTCGCGTTCGCCGAACGCCGCCATCTGCTCGGGGCTGTATTCGCGCGTGTTGCCGACCGTCCAGAGCACCGCGAGCAGCAGCGCGGCACCGCCGGACCAGAAGCTGTAGCGCACCGTATCCGGCACCCCGCTGATCGCGGTTTCGGCAACGCCGAGATGCGCGAGCACGAACGGGAAGATCGACCCCACGACGGCCCCTGCCCCGATAAAGACGGTCTGCAGCGCGTAACCCGCGCTATGCTGATCCTTGCGCAGCATGTCGCCGACGAACGCGCGGAACGGCTCCATCGAGACGTTGATCGAGGCATCGAGCACCCACAGCGTCAGTGCCGCGAACCACAGCACCTTCGCCTCCGGCATGACGAACAGCGCGAGCGCCGCAAGCACCGCGCCCGCGAGGAAATACGGCCGGCGACGCCCGAAGCGGCTCCACGTCCGGTCGCTGTAATGGCCGATGATCGGCTGGACGAGCAGCCCGGTCAGCGGGGCGGCGACCCACAGATAGGACAGATCGTCGAGCGACCCGCCGAGCGTCTGGAAGATCCGGCTCATGTTCGCGTTCTGCAGTGCGAAACCGATCTGGATTCCGAAAAAGCCGAAGCTGATGTTCCACAGGCCGCCGAAGCCCTGCACCGGTTTTTCGTTCACGTCAGGCCTCTCCGGGTCCGGCTCCTGCTGTCGGCCGACCTTGTCGCGTGCCGGAGTGCCGCCAAGCGGACGTGCGCACAAGGGCATGCGGCGATGCATACGAATGCGACGCGCTTTCCGGCGCGCCGAAAGAGGTTGCGGACCACGTCGGGCGGGTTGCATGACACCGGCATGCAACCGGCACGCGTCTATTATCAGGGTCTGGAACGGCGTCCGCTGCTCGCGATCGACGATTTCTGGCCCGATCCCGAGCTACTGCGCGAGGATGCCGCCGCGCTCCGGATGGGCGAGATCGGCCCGCATTATCCCGGCATCCGCGCCGAAGTCCCGCCGCGACTGGCGGAAACGATGCGGCGGAAGATCGCGCCCTTGCTCAAGGCGCATTTCGGTCTGGACCTCGCACCGGCGGTATCCGAAGCCTATTATTCGCTCGTCACCACCGATCCGGCAGCGCTCGCGCCGATCCAGCGGCTGCCGCATTTCGACGGAGTCGAGCCGCGGCGGATCGCGCTGCTGCTGTTCCTCGGCCACGGCGCGCAGGGCGGCACCGCTTTCTATCGCCAACGCGAGACCGGGTTCGAAAGCGTCGATGCGGCACGGCTCGACCGGTTCAGGAATACGCTCGAAGAGGGCGTTCGCACCCACGGCATGCCTGCACCATCCTATATCGCGGGCGATACCGCCTTGTACGAGCAGGTTGCGGTACAGGCCGGGGCGTACAACCGGGCGCTGGTCTATCCGGGCAACACGCTGCACTGCGCGTATCTGCCGCCGGACGTCGCGCTCAGCCGCGATCCGCTGGCGGGGCGGCTGACGCTCAACCTGTTCCTGTTCGACGACTGAGCGAGCGGCTCGGCGTTCCCAATCGCTTCGCTGGACCTGGAGAGCGACCGCCCTTATCCGCCCCGCCCCTTGGATAGCGGGCAACGGCTGCTCCTGATCGCCCCTCCCCTGCAATAAAGGCCAACGGTCGCTCCTTTTCGCCCCTCCCCTTCAGGGGAGGGGATGGGGGTGGGGGAGGTCTCACCGAGACCAGCGCCCGAATTCGCGGCACGGCCCCACCCCAACCCCTCCCCTGAAGGGGAGGGGCTTTTGCGGAACCCCGCGCAATGGCCGCTCTTTTCCGCCCCCACCCCGCAGTAGAGGCCAACGGCCGCCCCTGTTCGCCCCTCCCCTTCAGGGGAGGGGTTGGGGTGGGGGAGCCTCGCAGAGACCCGCGCCGGACCCCGCGGCAAGGCCTCCCCCATTGCGCCCGTCGATCCGCGCTACCCGCCGCTGCTTTCGCGCACGACGAGCCGCGTCGGCAACGGATCCGGCACCACCGCCTCCCCGCGCAGCCGACCGAGCAGCGTCGCCACCAGCGTTTCCCCCGCGCGCCTTGCATCCTGCGCGACCGTGGAAAGAGGCGGACTGGTCAAGGACGCCGAGGGAATGTCGTCGAACCCGACGATCGCCACGTCGCCCGGTACGCTCCGCCCCGTCGCCGCAAGCGCGCGCATTGCGCCGATCGCGATGCTGTCGCTGGCGGCGAAGATCGCGTCATACCCGGCACCGCGCCGCGCGAGCTCGACGACCGCGTCGACCCCGGCATCCTCCGAAGTGATGGCATCGACCCGCAGGCGTTCGTCGGGGGCGATCCCGGTGCGTTCGAGCGCGGCGCAATAGCCGCGATACCGCTCCTCGATCTCGGGATAGCGGCTGTCCGCCGTACCCAGAAACGCAATGCGCCGACGCCCCTGCGTCAGGAGGTGCGCAGTCGCCTGCGCGCCGCCGTCGCGATTGTCCGAACCGACGGTGATCGCGCCAGGCCCCGTACCGACCGCGCCCCAGCGCACGACGTGCGATCCCTGTTCGGCAAGATGATCGAGCCGGACGCGGTAGGTATCATAGTCGCCATAGCCGAGCAGGATGATCCCGTCCGCCTTGTGGCTGTCCTGATAGTCGACGTGCCAGTCTCCCGACAATTGCTGGAACGAGATCAGCAGATCATAGCCCGCCTTGGCCGAAGCGCGCGTGATCGATCCAAGCATCGAGAGGAAGAACGGGTTGATCGCGCCGTCCTCTTCCGCCGCCTCTTCGAAAAACAATAGCGCGAGAGTATTGGCGGCCTGGCTCCGCAGGCTCGATGCGTTCTTGTCGACCGCGTAGTTCAGCTTGCGCGCGATCGCCTCGATCCGGGCGCGGGTTTGCGGATTGACCGTCTTTACCCCGCGCAAGGCGCGCGAGACGGTCGGCTGCGAGACGCCTGCCAGTTGCGCGATATCGAGGGAAGTCGGTCGTCTCGCCATCGTTGCCACAATCCTCCGGACTAACTTCGAGGATCCTAGCGCGCCGGGACGATGGGCGGCGAGGCGCGTTTCGGGGTGCGTTCGAGAATACGTATGCCCGATCCTTCTGCAAACCCCCTCTTCGAAATATAGACGCCACAGGGCAATCGACGCAGCTTTCAGGACGTCGACGAAACTGTACGTGAGGATGCGCGGGCCAGGCCCGCCTGAAGGGGAACGCCACAAAATGACCGACCAAGCGATGAGCCGCGCAGTTTGCGCGACCGCACCCGTGCGCCGCCTGTCCACCACGCTGCTCGGCCTGCGAGTCAGCAGCACCGCGCTCGCCGCGGCGCTCATCATGCCGGGGGTCGCGTTCGCGCAGGACGCGGCGACCACCGCAAATGCCAACCCGACCGCCAAAGCGCAGGTCGAGGCGACGGCCAACCAGGCCGATCCGACCCCGGCACCTGCAACGCCCGCCGAAACCCCGGTCGAAGCCGCCGCAGCGGCTCCCGCTGACGAGAATATCGTCGTCACCGGCATCCGCGCCGGTCTCGACTCCTCCGCCAAGATCAAGCGCCAGTCGGTCCTGATCGTCGATTCCGTCTCCGCCGAGGACGTCGGCAAGCTGCCCGACGTGTCGATCGCGGACTCGCTCGCACGCCTTCCGGGCGTCACCGCGCAGCGTCTCGAAGGCCGCGACCAGCGCCTGTCGATCCGCGGCCTCGGCCCCGACTTCTCGACCACGCTGCTCAACGGCCGCGAGCAGGTCACGACCGGCGACAACCGCGGTGTCGAGTTCGACCAGTATCCGTCGGAATTCTTCAAGAACGTCAACGTCTACAAGTCCGCCGACGCATCGCTGATCGCCGCCGGCATCGCGGGCACGGTCGACCTGCGGATGCTGCGTCCGCTCGACCAGGGCAAGCGCATCATCGCGGTGAGCGCGCGCGGGCAGATGAACGGGATCGACAAGCTCAACCCCGATGGCACGCGCTACGGCTATCGCGCGTCTGCAACCTATGTCGACAAGTTCGCGGGCGACACGCTCGGGATCGCGATCGGCGCTTCCGCGACGCAGACGCCGTCGCAGGATGAGCGATACAACGCATGGGGCTATAGCGGTGCCGGCACGGCGGCCAGCCCGTTCCTGCTCAACGGCGCCAAGCCTTATGTCCAGTCGAACCTGCTGAAGCGCTACGGCGGCGTCGCGACGATCGAGTGGCGGCCGTCCGACACGTTCCACTCGACCTTCGACGCGCTGTATTCGCATTTCGAGGAAACGCAGATCCTGCGCGGGATCGAGTTCCCGCTCGCCGGTCAGCTCGCCAGCGCCGGCACCACCGGTGGCACCACCGTATCGGGGGTGACGACCAACAACGGTTTCGCCACCAGCGCGACCTTCGGCAACGTCTTCGGCGTGCAGCGCAACGACTATAACCAGCGCAAGGCGGAGAATTTCTCGCTCGGCTGGAACAACGACCTCAAGCTGACCGACACGATCCACCTCAACGTCGATGCGAGCTGGAGCCATTCGAACCGCACCGACTTCCTGCTGGAAACCAACACCGGCACCGGCTTCTCCAAGAGCGGCGCTGCCGACACCGTCACGGTCAAGCAGAACGGCAACGGCACCTACACCTTCGCGCCGACGCTCGACTATACCAACACCAACGTATTCAAGCTGACCGATCCGCAGGGGTGGGGCAACAACGGCAACCAGCAGGTCGTCCAGACGGGCTTCCTCAACCGGCCGAGCTTCAAGGACGACCTGAAGTCGCTCCGCGCGAACCTCAACGGCGAGTTCTCGGACAGCGTCGTCAAGGGCTGGGAAGTCGGCGCCAACTACAGCCAGCGCAAGAAGACCAGCGCCTACACGTCCTACTTCCTCTGCCCGCCGGGCGGCGGCACCAACTGCACCGTCGCAAGCGGCTCGCCGCTCAGCAGCAACGTTCCCGCCGCGGCGCTGCTCGGGACCAACGTGGCGCTCGGCTATCTCGGCATTCCGCAGATGCTGACACTCGATCCGCTGTATCTCTACAACAACACGCTGAATGCCGCGTTCGACGGGCGCCCGTCCGCGCTGGTGCGCGACAACACCGTGCTCGAGAAGGTCTGGACCGGCTACGCCAAGATCACGATCGACGGGATGGTTGGCGACAAGGCACTCAAGGGCTCGATCGGCACGCAGGTGGTGCATTCGGACCAGAGCTCGTCCGGGCAGATCGCCAGCGTGGTTGGCGGGGTCGTGACGATCGCACCGGTGACGCAGACGTATCGCTACACCAACGTCCTGCCCTCGGCGACGATGTCGCTCGAGCTGATCCCGCTCGGCTTCGTCAAGGTCGGCGCATCGCAGACGATGGTGCGTCCGCGCCTCGACCAGGAGCGTGTCACGCAGGACGTCGCGATCAACCCGACCAATATCGGCCAGACCCCCGCGGGCCTGTTCCCGGTGTTCACCTCGACCGGTGGCAACGTCAATCTGAAGCCGTATAAGTCGACCAACATCGACATGTCGTTCGAGCAGTACTTCAAGGCGGGCGGCTATGTCGCGCTGTCGGGCTACTTCAAGCACCTGACTGACTTCGTCGATCCGAACAACTCGCTGCCTTACGACTTCTCGGCGCTGCTCCCGGCGCTGACCGCGGCGCAGCAGGCGCAGGTGGTCGCCGCAGGCCAGACCATCGGTAACGTGTCGACCCCGGCGAACACGGGTCGCGGCGAAGTGCTCGGTGTCGAGGCGACCGTATC
The DNA here is from genome assembly GCF_000251145.1 of Sphingomonas sp. PAMC 26621. Classification (GTDB taxonomy): domain Bacteria; phylum Pseudomonadota; class Alphaproteobacteria; order Sphingomonadales; family Sphingomonadaceae; genus Sphingomonas. The sequence goes on from NZ_AIDW01000018.1 coordinate 92,836, forward strand.
GCTGCCGTTCAAGGCGATCACCGCCGCGCTCGACGGGTTCGGCGTGTTCGCAAGCGGCAACTACACGCAGTCGACGATCAAATATGCGAGCAACCCGGCGCAGGCGATCACCCTGCCCGGCCTGTCGGAGTGGACCGGCAGCGGCACGATCTACTTCGAGAAGCGCGGCTTCCAGGTGCGCGCAAACTATCGCTACCGGTCGAGCTTCCTCGCCGAGGTCGCAGGTCTGTCGGCGAACCCGACGTACCGGACCGCGCGCGCGGAGGCGATCCTCGATGCGCAGATCGGCTATGAGTTCCAGAGCGGGTTCCTCAAGAACTTCGCGATCCTGGCACAGGCCAAGAACCTGACCGATCGTCCGTTCGTGACGTATCAGGACAACGACCCGCGCAAGGTGAACGATTACCAGCGCTATGGCCGTGATTACTATATCGGTATCACCTACAAGTTCTGACCACGGCCGCGCACGGCCAGTGAAACCTTTCGCTGGCCGCGCGCGCGCCGAATGCCTTAGTACAAGCGGGGACGTCGATCATGACCGAGCAGCCTGAGCCGATCAGGATCGTCATCGTCGGCGGCGGGACCGCGGGGTGGATGACGGCCGCCACCTTCGCCCGCTTCCTCGAGACCGGGTTCGAGATCGACCTCGTTGAATCCGACGCGATCGGCACGGTCGGCGTCGGCGAGGCGACGATCCCGCAGATCCGGCTGTTCAACGATGCGCTCGGGCTCGACGAGGACGCATTCCTCCGCGCGACGCAGGGGACGTACAAGCTCGGGATCGAGTTCGTCGACTGGCTTCGGCCCGGACATCGCTACATGCACGCGTTCGGCACGGTCGGGCGCGATGTTGGCTTGCTACCGTTCCATCAATATTGGTTGCGCGCCAAGGCGCTCGGCACCGCGAAGGACCTCGCGGCCTATTCGCTCAACACCCAGGCCGCGCTTGCGGAGCGGATGCAGCGCGGGCCGGCACGGACCGCACGCGTGCTCCCGGACATGCCGTCCGCCTTCCATTTCGACGCGGGGCTCTATGCGCGGTATCTCCGCCGCTACAGCGAAACGCGCGGGATCAACCGGATCGAGGGCAAGGTCGTCCGCGTCGAGCGGGCCGACAATGGCGATATCGGTTCGCTGCTGCTCGAGGACGGGACGACGCTCGCCGCCGACCTGTTCATCGATTGCACCGGCTTCCACGGCCTGTTGATCGAACAGACGCTTGCCACCGGCTATGACGACTGGACGCACTGGCTCCCGGCGGATCGCGCGATGGCGGTGCCGTCGGAACGCAGCACCGCGTTCACCCCCTACACCCGCTCGACCGCCAAGGCGGCGGGCTGGCAGTGGCGGATTCCGCTGCAGCATCGCACCGGCAACGGCATCGTCTATGCGTCCGAGCATCTGAGTGACGACGAGGCGACCGCGACCCTGCTCGCCGGGCTCGACGGCGAAGCACTCGCCGACCCGCGGCCGATCCACTTCCGCACCGGCAAGCGCCGCAAGATGTGGAACCGCAACGTCGTCGCGATCGGGCTGGCGGGGGGCTTCCTGGAACCGCTGGAGTCGACCAGCATCCACCTGATTCAGTCCGCGATCGCGCGGTTGATGAAGCTCCTCCCCGGCCGCACCGTCGCCGAGGCGGATCGCACCGAGTTCAATCGCCAGAGCGATTTCGAATATGAGCGCATCCGCGACTTCATCATCCTGCATTATCACGCGAACGACCGCACCGAGCCGTTCTGGCAGAAATGCCGCGAGATGGCGCTTCCCGAGACGCTTTCCGCCAAGATCGATCTATGGCGCGGCAACGGCCACATCACGCGCGAGCATGAGGAACTGTTCACCGAGGTCGGCTGGCTTCAGGTGTTCGCGGGCCAAGGCGTGATGCCGCGGGGGCATCACCCGCTCGCCGATGCGATCCCCGCCACCGATCTTGCCGAATTCCTCGACACGATCGACCAGCTCAACGCCCGTGAGGTTGCCCAGATGCCGAGCCACAACGACTTCATCGCGCGTCATTGCGCCGCAGCCCGGTCGGTGACCGCATGAGCCTCACCGCAGCCCTGCTGTTCGCGCTCGCCGGTCCTGCGACCGCCATCCCGGTCGAGCAGGTTCGCGCCCGCGCGCCTGAGGACGAGATCATCTATTTCGTCCTGCCCGACCGGTTCGACAATGGCGATCCGTCCAACGACACGGGTGGCCTGACGGGAGACCGGCTGACCACGGGCTACGATCCGACCACCAAGGGCTTCTACCACGGCGGCGACCTCAAGGGGCTGATGCAGCGGCTCGACTATATCCAGTCGCTCGGCGTCACCGCGATCTGGGTTGCGCCGGTGTTGAAGAACAAGGCGGTCCAGGGCGCCAAGGGTCACGAAAGCGCCGGGTACCACGGCTATTGGATCACCGACTTCACCAGGGTCGATCCGCATTTCGGCACCGATGCCGAGTTCGCGGCGTTCGTCGACGCGGCGCATGCCCGGGGCATGAAGGTCTATATGGACATCATCGCCAACCATACCGCGGACGTGATCCAGTATCGCGAGTGCGTCGTCAAGACCTGCGCCTATCGCAGCAAGGCGGATTATCCGTACCAGCGGCGCGGTGGCGTCACCGGCAAGCCGATCAATCCGGGCTTCGCGGGCGACGCGGTGCAGACCCCCGAGAATTTCGCCAGGCTGACCGATCCGGCCTATGCCTACACCCCGTTCGTGCCGCCTAGCGAAGCAAGCGTGAAGGTGCCGGGATGGCTCAACGACCCGCGTTATTATCACAATCGCGGGGACTCGACCTTCGCCGGTGAATCCGCGCGCTATGGCGATTTCAGCGGGCTCGATGACGTCATGACCGAGGATCCGCGCGTCATTGCCGGGTTCATCAGCATCTACGGCAGCTGGATCGACCGGTTCGGCGTCGACGGCTTCCGCATCGATACCGCGCGCCACGTGAACCCCGAATTCTGGCAGGCGTTCATCCCCGCGATGCAGACCCGCGCGGCGGCACGCGGCATCCCCAACTTCCCGATCTTCGGCGAAGTCTATTCCGAGACGGTCGACCCCGGCTACACCGCGCAATTCACTCGTCGCGACAAATATCCGGAAGTGCTCGACTTCTCATTCCAGGCCGCGGCGCGCGCGATGTTGACCGGCAAGGCGGGGACCGACGTCTTCGCCAGGCTGATCGACGGCGACGTACTGTACGAGGGCGGCGACGCGACCGCGCTGCGGCTCCCGACCTTCCTGGGCAACCACGACATGGGCCGGATGGGCTATATGCTCGACAAGGCGTGGCCGACCGCGACCGAGGCCGAACGGCTCCAGCGGCTCACGCTCGCGCATGTCCTGCTGCTCTCCGCGCGCGGCGTGCCGACGATCTATTCGGGCGACGAGCAGGGGTTCACCGGGCACGGTGGCGACCAGGATTCGCGCGAGGACATGTTCCCGAGCAAGGTCGCGACCTATAACGACAACCGGCTGATCGGCACGAAGACGACCACCGCGACCGCGCATTTCGGGACCGACAACCCGATCTTCCAGACGATCGCCAAGCTGTCGCAGATCCGCCGCGACCATCCGCAGCTTCGCCACGGTCGCACCGTCGTGCGGTTCGCCTCGGAAAAGGCCGGCCTGCTTGCCTTCACGCGCGGGGATGACGACGGACGCGAAGTGCTCGTCGTGCTCAACACGTCGACCCAGCCGCTCAGCGCCAATGTCGAGGTCGGCGCGCAGTCCGCGCGGTTCACGGCGCTCGCCGGAAATTGCCCGGCCAGCGTGACCGCGCCGGGTTCCGCAATGATAACGCTCCCACCGCTCGGCTACGCGATCTGCGCCGCCGCACCTGCCCGCCTCCCCAGCAAATGAGCCTCATGACCGCCCCTGCCGTCCAATCCGCGCCGTCTGCCTCCGAACAATGGTGGAAAGGCGCCGCGATCTACCAAATCTATCCGCGCAGCTTCGCTGATTCGAACGGCGACGGGATCGGCGATCTCAATGGCATCACCGCGCATCTCGACCATGTCGCCTCGCTCGGGATGGACGCGGTGTGGCTGTCGCCGTTCTTCACCTCGCCGATGAAGGATTTCGGCTATGACGTTGCGAACTATCGCGACGTCGACCCGATCTTCGGCACGCTCGCGGATTTCGACGCGCTCGTCGCGCGCGCGCATGCGCTCGGGCTGCGGATCATCATCGACCAGGTCTATTCGCACACGTCGAACGATCATCCGTGGTTCCAGGCAAGCCGCGCGAGCCGTTCGGGCGACAAGGCCGACTGGTACGTCTGGGCGGATGCCAAGGCGGACGGCAGCCCGCCGTCCAACTGGCAATCGGTGTTCGGCGGCCCGGCGTGGACGTGGGACGCGCGCCGCCAGCAATATTACCTCCACAATTTCCTCAAGGAACAACCGCAGCTCAACGGGCACAATCCGGCGGTGCAGCAGGAACTGCTCGATACCGCGCGTTTCTGGCTCGATCGCGGGGTCGATGGTTTCCGGCTCGACGCGATCAACTTCGCGATGCACGACCCCGCGTTGACCAATAACCCCCCCGCCCCCGCGACCAACCGCGCACGAACGCGGCCCTTCGATTTCCAGCTCAAGCTGCACAACCAGAGCCACGCCGACATCCCGGCGTTTCTCGAGCGGATCCGCGCGTTGCTCGACGAGTATGGCGCTGGCTTCACCGTCGCCGAGATCGGCGGGGAGGACAGCGATCGCGAGATGAAGCTGTTCACGGCGGGCGGCAAGCGGCTCGACAGCGCGTACAGCTTCGACTTCCTCTATGCCGATGCATTGAAGCCCGAACTCGTCGCGGATTCCCTCGCGCGCTGGCCGAACGACCCGACGATCGGGTGGCCGAGCTGGGCGTTCGAGAACCATGACGCGCCACGCGCGGTCTCGCGCTGGACCACGCCCGACAATGCGCGCGCATTTGCGCGGATGAAGCTGCTGCTGCTCGCGTCGCTGCGCGGGAACATCTTCCTGTATCAGGGCGAGGAACTCGGGCTGACGCAGGTCGACATCGCGTTCGAGGACCTGCTCGACCCCGAGGCGATCGCCAACTGGCCGATGACGCTGTCGCGCGACGGGGCGCGGACGCCAATGCCGTGGGTCGGCGCAGCGGACGATCTCGGTTTTGGAAGCGTGACGCCGTGGCTGCCGTTCGGTGGCGATCATGCCGCCCTCGCGGTCGACGTCCAGGATGGCGACGCGGACTCGCTGCTCAACTGGACCCGGCGCGTGCTGACGACGCGCAACGCGCACCCGGCATTGCGTGCTGGCGACCTGCGCGTGCTGTTCAGCGACGATGCGCTGCTCGCGTTCGAGCGCGCGGCGGACGGCGAGCGGCTGCTGTGCCTGTTCAACTTCAGCGACACCGTGCGCCGCGTGCCGGAGACGATTGCTCGCGACGGTGCCGTGCTGCTGGCGACCCACGAAAGCGACGCGGACGTATTGCCCGCCTTTGCCGGGCTGGTGCTTACGCTGTGACGCATCCGGCGGCGGATCGGGCGATCGTCATCCTGGGCGGCGGCACCGCCGGCTGGATCGCGGCCTGCCTGATCGCGCGCCGCTGGCCGAATGCGCGCGTAACCTTGGTCGAGAGCCCCGAGATCGGGATCGTCGGCGTCGGCGAGGGTTCGACCCCGCAGTTGAAGGGTCTGTTCGACCAGCTCGGGATATCCGAGGCCGAGTGGATGCCCGCGTGCGACGCGACCTACAAGCTCGGGATCGGGTTCGACGGCTGGTCCGACCGACCGGGGTTCGGCCGCTATTTCCACCCCTTCCCGACCGCACTCGACAGCCACACCGCCGACGCCTTCCTCTACAACACCCGCGCGCGCCGCACCGGGCGCGATGTCGTGGCGCATCCTGACCGTTTCCTGCTTCCGGCGCGACTGGCGGATGCGGCGTGTGCGCCGCAGCCCGACGAGACTTTTCCGTTCGAGGTCAGCTACGGCTACCATTTCGACGCCTATAAGGTGGGCGCTTTCCTCGCGCGGCACGCGGTCGAGAAGCGCGGCGTGACGCATCTCCAGCGGCGCGTGACCGGGGTGGAACGTGCAGCAGACGGCGGGATCGCCGCGCTGCTGTGCGAGGATGGCGCTCCGGTGGTTGGCGACCTGTTCGTCGACAGCAGCGGATTCCGCAGCGTCTTGTTCGAGCAGACCCTGAACGTCCCGTTCGTTCGCTACGCCGACACGTTGTTCAACGATGCTGCGGTCGTGCTGCCCACCCCGCGCGACCCCGCCGCGCCGCTCGCCAGCCAGACCCGCGCGACCGCGCTGTCGGCCGGGTGGGTGTGGGACATCCCGCTCACCACCCGCAGCGGGAACGGTTATGTCTATTCGAGCCGCCATCTCTCGCCCGAACAGGCTGAGACGGAGTTACGCGACCATCTTGGTGTTGGCGACAGCGGCACCGCGCGCCACCTGACGATGCGCGTCGGACGCGTCGCCGAAAGCTGGTCGCACAATGCGCTCGCAGCAGGGCTTGCGCAGGGGTTCCTCGAACCGCTCGAGGCGACTGCGCTGCATCTCGTGATCGCAACGGTCGAGGCGTTCCTCGACGCGGTCGATGCGGATGGCTTCACCGCCAGGGCGCGAACGCCGTACAACGCGCGGATTGCCGCACGCTACGATGGCGTGCGGGACTATATCGTCGCGCATTACCGGCTCAACCAGCGCCATGCCGACCCGCACGGCTATTGGGCGGCCGCCCGCGCGGTCGAACCGTCGGACACGCTCAAGCGCGTGATGTCGGCGTGGTTCACGGGCGGCGATCTGACGTCCGAGATCGAACGGCTCGACCTCGGGCGCTATTACAGCGCGATCAGCTGGCACTGCCTGTTCGCGGGCTATGGCACCTTCCCCGACGATACCCGGCTCGTCCCGCCCGGTCCGGATATCGACCGCGTCGACATGGCCCGCATCGACGATTTCCTCAGCCGCTGCGCGCGCAATTACCAGCCGCACCAGACCCACCTCCCCCGGTAATTTCAGTGAGAGACCTATCATGAAACGCCTCCCCGTCGCGCTGCTGCTCGCCACCGTCGCGCTGCCGCTCACCGCCCCCGCCGCACAGGCACAGGCTGCTGCCCCCGCGCCCACGCTGACAGCTGCGCGCGATGGCGTCGAAGTGACCGCGGGCGTGCTCAAGATGAAGCTAATCGCCTTGTCGGACGATCTCGTCCGGGTCCGCATCGCGCGTGACGGCGTCTATCCCGAGGACGCCAGCTGGGCGGTCCTCCCCGCGCAGCGCAAGACCCGCGCGACGGTGACGCCAGCGCCCGACGGGTTCACCACCGCGACGCTGCGGGTCCGCATCGGCGCGGGTGGCGCGGTGACGTTCGAGACGCTCGACGGCAAGATCATCTCGGCCGATGCCGCCCCGGCGCGCGTCGACGGCAAGGCGTTCACGCTCACCAAGACTCTGCCGATCAGCGAGCATATCTACGGCCTCGGCGACAAGACCGGCGGGCTCGACCGGCGCGGCAAGGAATTCGTCGACTGGAACACCGATGCGTTCGGCTTCACCAGCGGGGACGACCCGATCTACAAGTCGATCCCGTTCTTCGCCACGACCGGCGGCGCGGGCGGCAGTTACGGGATCCTGCTCGACAACACCTATCGCACCTGGTTCGATTTCGGCCACCGCGACGCCGACACGCTCAAGTTCGGCGGCCCCGACGGGCCGATCGACTATTACTTCCTCAATGGCCCCAGCCTCGCCGACGTCACCCGCCGCTACGCCGGGCTGACCGGCCGCGCGCCGCTCGCGCCGAAATGGGCGCTCGGCTATCAGCAGTCGCGCTACAGCTACATGTCCGCCGATGAAGTCCGCGAGATCGCCCGCCACCTGCGCGCGGACCGCGTGCCGACCGACGTGATCTGGCTCGACATCGGCTATCAGGACCGCAACCGCCCGTTCACGACCAATCCGCAGACCTTCCCGGACCTTCCGGCGCTGGTGAAGGACATGAAGGCGGAGGGGATCAAGCTGATCGCGATCACCGACCTGCACATCGCCAAGGCCGACACCGGCTATGCGCCCTACACGACCGGCAAGCGGATCGACGCGTTCGTCAAGAATCCCGACGGCAGCGACTATGTCGCGCCGGTGTGGCCGGGGGACTCGGTCTTCCCCGACTTCACGACGACGAAGGCGCGGACCTGGTGGGGGACGCTGTACAAGGGCTTCCTCGATGCGGGCGTCGCTGGCTTCTGGAACGACATGAACGAGCCCGCGATCTTCAACACGCCGACCAAGACGATGCCGCTCGACACGGTCCACCGCATCGACAGCGACGACTTCGCCGCCCGCACCGGCGATCACCGCGAGATCCACAACGTCTACGGGATGCAGAACACGCGCGCGACCTATGACGGCCTGCTCGCGCTGCGCCCCAACGAGCGCCCGTTCGTGATGACGCGCGCAAGCTATGCGGGCGGGCAACGCTATTCGGTGACCTGGACCGGCGACAATCTCGCGACCTGGGATCACCTCAAGCTGTCGGTCCACCAGATCATCAACCTCGGCCTGTCGGGCTTCGCCTATAGCGCCGCCGACGTCAGCGGCTTCGCGGGCGGGCCAAGCCCCGATTTGCTGACCCGCTGGTTCGAGATCGGCGCGTTCACGCCCGTCTTCCGCGATCACTCGGCGACCGGCACGCCGCGCGTCGAGCCGTGGGTCGACGGCCCCGATCATCTCGCGATCCGCCGCCGCTTCGTCGAGGAGCGGTATCGCCTGATGCCGTATTTCTACGCGCTGGCGGACCAGAACAGCCGGCTTGGTGACCCGATCATGCGCCCGGTGTTCTACGATTACCCGAGTGCGGCATCGGCGAGCTGCAACCAGTCGATGGCGTTCACGCTCGGCAAGGCGCTGCTGATCGCGCCCCCGCCCAGCCCGGAATCGCCGCAGACCTACGACGTCTGCCTGCCCGCCGGGGGCTGGTACGATTACTGGACCGGTCTGCGCACCGGCACCCCCGAGCCGACCGCACAGGGTCCTATCCAGTCCGCGACGCAGGCCGTGCCGACCGCGCGTTCCAACGGCGACCGCGTCGTAGAGACGCCGCGGCTCGACCGCCTGCCGGTGTTCGTCCGTGCGGGCACGATCCTGCCGCGCCAGCCGCTCGTCCAGAGCACGGCTCAGATGCCGAGCGGACCGTTGATGCTCGACGTCTACCCGGGCGCCGAATGCGTCGGCACGCTGTACGAGGATGACGGCACGACGCTCGCCTATCAACGCCGCGGGTTCCTGCGGCAGAAGGTGACGTGCGCGATGACGCCGAACGGCCTGTCGATCGCGTTCGAGGCGCGCGAGGGGAGCTTCAAGCCGTGGTGGTCGCAGGTGACGGTGACGATCCACGGCTGGACCACGCCGGCGACCGCGACGCATGACGGGAAGCGGCTGGCGACGGCGGCGGACAGCGCGGCGCAGACGGTGGCGTTCACGATGCCCGCGCCGGTCAAGGCGTCGCGCGTGATGCTGGCGCGCTAACCGTCACGCCAGCCCGGTGCAGGCGGGACTGGCCTGCGCCGGGGAAACGGTCGCTCAGCGTTGCGTATCGAACACGCGCAACCGCTGACCGGTCCCGCTGCTCGCCAACGTGTCGCGGGTGACGAGCATCGTCGTTCCGGGTTGCAGCACGCCGAGCAGAATCGCCCGGAACGCTGCGGGGATATGCGAGCCCGACCGATCCGGATCGACTGTCTCGCCCGCCGCAGGGTCCGGTGCACCGGGCAGCGGCAGGCCTAGCCAGTGCGGCCCGGCGGGGTCGATCGCCTGCAGGACATAGGCGCGCGTCGCCAGGATCGGCGCATCGATCAGCACCCGGGCCGATCCGATCTCGCGCCCGTTGCGCAGGACGACGAGCCGCCGGTCGCGCCCGCTCACCAGCAGCGAAATTGGCCCCGTCGGGGAGCGCTCGGGGTTCCAGGCATAGTTCTCGGGCGCAGCATGGCGGTCCTCTGGCGCGATCAGCGGGTCGGCGGTCGGTGCGATTTCGGGGACAGCGGCTTCGTCGGTGATGACGACGGTCGCGCCGCGCGCGGTGATCGCATAGAGCCGCTCGGCGAAACCCGACGGCAGCCGGATGCAGCCGTGGCTCGCGGCATAGCCCGGCAACGGCCCCGCGTGGAGCGCGATCCCGTCCCAGGTCAGCCGCTGCATGAACGGCATCGCCGCATTGTTGTAGCGGTTCGAATGGTGCGTCACCGCCTTCTGCAGGATCGTGAAGACCCCGATCGGCGTCTCATGCCCGGCACGCCCGGTCGATACCGTGCTGACCGCGATCGGAACGCCGTTGCGATAGACATAGGCGCGCTGCGTCGCGGTGCTGATGACGATCGTCACCGGGCCGTTCGGCGCGATCTCGGGCTCCCACAGGAAGTCGCCGGGCTTGAGGGTTTCGACCGGGCCGGACGGGGTCTGGGCGGTCGCGGTGACGGACAGCAATGGGCTTGCTGCGACCATGATGGCGCACAAGCGTCCGAACACACGGGATACGATCACGCCATTCTCCTGAAAGACGACGCCAGACCAGAACCCGGCGGAATCGGCTATCGGGGGGACTACCTACGCCCGCCCCGCCTGAGGAAAACGCCAGCCTCTCCCGACCAGTGCGAACGCTACGCCGCGTCCGGCTGCGGCCCCAGTCCAGCCGCGAACGCGATCCGCAACGCTTCGGGAAAACTCGCCACGTCGAGCTTCGCCATCAGGTTCGCGCGATGCACCTCGACGGTGCGCGGGCTGATCCCGAAGTCGAACGCGATCGTCTTGTTGGGGAGACCGTGCGCCAGCTGTTGCAGCACGTCGCGCTCGCGTGGCGTCAAGGCGGCGATGCGGAGCCTGGCGGCGTCGGCTTCGGCGGCATGCCGGTCCGCATCCTCGATCCGCGCGATCGCCGCTTCGACCATCGCCAGCAAGACCGTGCGTTCGAACGGTTTCTCGAGGAAATCGACCGCGCCGCCCTTCATTGCCCGCACGGCGGTGCCGACGTCGCCATGCCCGGTCAGGATGATGACCGGCATCGCGATCCCGCGTTCCGTCAGCGTCGCCTGTACCTCGAGCCCGTCCATCTCGGGCATGCGCACGTCGAGCAGGATGCACCCGATCGGCGCCTGCCGCGCCTGCTTCAGGAAGGCGACCCCGCTCGGCCAGGTATGGACCGCATAGCCCGCGGTCCGCAGCATGAACCCCGCCGACTTGCGGATCGCTTCCTCGTCATCGATGATGTGCACGACGGGACGGTCAGTCATCTCTGGTCTCCCGCCCTGCCCGGGGCACGGTGAAGTGGAACGCGGTGCCGACCGGGCGGGATTCGGCCCAGATCCGCCCGCCATGCGCCTCGATGATCGTCCGGCAGATCGACAGGCCGAGCCCCATGCCGTCTCGCTTGGTACTGGCGAAGGCGCCGAACATCGTGGCGAGGATGCCCGGGGCAAGCCCTGCCCCGCTGTCGGTGACCGTCACCTGCGCGAAGTCGCCCTGCGGGCGCGCGGTGACGCGGATAATCCCGCCGTGTTCGCCCGGGATCGCCTCGACCGCGTTGCGCATCAGGTTGATCAGGACCTGCTGGATCTGCACGCGGTCGACCAGCACGGGACCGGTCGTCGGGTCGATCGCGCGTTCGATCTCGATCGACGGCGTCGCCGCGCCGACCATGCCGAGCGCGCAAGCGTCGTCGACGATGTCGGCCAGCGCCTCGACCGTCTTGTCGAGTTCCCCGCGCGCGACGAAGTCGCGCAGCCGCCGGACGATCTTGCCCGCACGGTGCGCTTCCGCCGCCGCTTCCGCGAGCGCCTCCTGAACGATCGCGTCGCTCCCCGGCGCACCCGCCTGCAACAACGCGAGCGATGTCTCGACGTAATTGGCGACCGCCGTGACCGGCTGGTTGAGTTCGTGCGCGAGGGTAGAGGCCATCGTCCCCATCGCGGTGACGCGCGAGATGTGGAGCAGTTCGGATTGGAGTTCGGCGAGTTGCGCGGCGGCGGTTTCGCGTTGCGTCAGATCGCGGATGAAGCCGGTGAAGACGCGCCGCCCCCGCCCGCGCGCCTCGCCGATCGCGAGTTCGTGCGCGAAGGTCGTGCCGTCCTTGCGCAGCCCGATGACACGGCGCGCCTTGCCGATGATGCGGCGTTCGCCGGTGTCGAGGTAGCGCGAGAGATAGCGGTCGTGCGCGTCGCGGTCGGGCGTCGTCATCAGCATCGAGACGTTGTGCCCGAGCACCTCGGCCTCGTCATAGCCGAACAACTTCTCGGCGGTCGCGCTGAACGACTGGATCACGCCGTGGTCGTCGATCACGATCATCGCGTCGGGAACGGTCTCGAGGATCGAGTTGAGCAGGATCGCGCTTGCCTCGATCGAGCTGGCGGAGGCGCGCTCCTCGGTCACGTCGCGCACCACCAGCCAGAAGCCCTCGACCGCGCCGCCCGCGCCCGCGCCCGCGATCGACGTCAGCGAGGTGATCGCGCGAAAGCTCGCGCCACTCTTGTGGCGGCACTGGTCGTCCGCGGTCTCGCGCTTGCGGCCCCCGCCTGGCGCGAAATGCGCGATCAAGGCGGCGGCGGTGCCCGGCGCGAACAGCCGTTCGACGTCATGCCCGAGGATCTCCTCCGCGTTCCAGCCGAACAGCGAGTCGGCGGCGGTTCCCCAGCCGTTGACCCGCCCCTGCGCGTCGAGCCGGACGATCGCATGGTCGGGCAATGCCGCGATCAGGCTCGGCAGCGCGCCAAGGTCTCCCACGCCACCTGACCCGCCGCGCGGGACGTCTAACGAATAGTGGATCGGCATTGGTGTTCCTGTTGCATCCGCTGGCCTAGCGTACCACGGGCATCGGAATATCTACGTATCTCTACGGAGACCCGCCTTCGTCCGACAGGCGCCGCGACGTGGGTGCCGCAAGACGGTCCATCAGGTCGACCAGACGGTCGACATCCGCCCGCGGCGCGTCGGGCTGAGCGACCAGGGGGCGGATGAAGCCCTCGAAATACGCCGACCGGCCTTGATACGCGAGCGACCACCGGACGAACCGTCGGCGTGAAAGGCTTTCACGCCGCAACACCGTTACGTCGCAGTGGCGAGGGTCGCGCGCGATGCTGCGCATCAATGTCTCGATTGCGTCTTCCGGTCCTTCGATCACCTGCGCGAACGTATTCTCGGTCGCGACCAGCACCCCGGTCACGCCAAGCCCGGTATTGCGCAGACGCGCCGGTTCGACGATCCCGGCGATGACCTTGACGGCGTCGCTTACCGGGAACACCCGTTTGCTGACGTAGATGACGGTTCGGTCCATGCGTATATCTTCAAGGAGGCTCCCGGTCGTTTCGCCGATCGCGCGGCGGCACGCCATACGAACATTCCACCGAAAGCGGTGGACGGTGGGAAACACCCCGGCAAACCCCATGAACGGTGGTGCCGGGAACGACGCTCCTTCAATTTCGATGTGCCGTTACAGTACATTAACTCACACAGATATACTTAATACTTCCTTTCTTCTGCTTGCCCCGACCCTTGCCGGATGCAAATCAAAAGGACGAGGGGGGTACGATGATAGGCAGTATGCTAAATCTGTTACGGCGCGCGCTTGGGCGCCCGGGCGAGGTCGACGGGCTGTCCCATGCCGCGGCGCTCAAGGCCGAAGGGCGTATCGTCATGGGCGAACATTGCTCTATCAGCCCGCGGGCGGTCATCACCGATCCAGACTATGTCCGCCTGGGGGATAATGCCCGGCTTTCCGACTGTTTCCTGTTCGGGCACGATGGCTCGATCAACATGATCAACCGCATGATGAACACCGCGTTCGATGCCGTCGGCAAGATCATCATCGGCAGCAACGTCTTCATCGGTCACGGTGCCATCGTTCTTCCCGACACGACAATCGGCGATAACACGATCATCGGTGCTGGTGCGGTCCTGAAGGGCCATGTCGAAGGCGGTTACGTCTATGGCGGGTCACCGCTTCGGCGGATCCGGCCGATGGCGCAGCATGTCCTGTCGCTTACGCGCCGCGACCAGCAACTGCCGGACGAATGGCGCGATATGATCCAGGCCCGCGGATGCGACTTCGATCCGGTGTTCGAGCCGCGGTTGATCGAACTCCGGCGGAACCATTTCTTTCACGCCGATCTCGCCAGCTGATCGCGATCACGCCATAACTTGACGGCGGCCATCGGCAGGCAGGGACGGCGTCCCCCTCCCGCCCGCGATCGCCGCAAGTGCCGTGGGATCGTGCATCACCAGCGTACGTTGCCCCGGCAGGCCGATATGCCCCGCGCGTTCGAACGCGCGCAGCCGGCGGCTGACCGTCTCGATCGAGAGCCCGAGCAGATCGCCGATCTGCTGTCGCCCGAGCGGGATCGCAATGTGTCCAGCCGGCGTGCGATCCCCCCGTTCGGCGAGATCGAGCAGGAAGGTCGCGATCCGTTGCGGGGCGGACATTCGCGCGAGCATCAACATGTTGCGGTGTGTCCGGGCAAGGGCGTCGAGCGACTGAAGCAGCATCGCATGTTCAAGCGGCGGACTGGCGGCAGCGAACCGTTCGAACGCTGCGCGCGGGAAGACGCACAGCAACGTCGGGGTGATCGCGGTCAGGCTGTGGTCGCTGATGGCGGCGAAGGGGCGCCCCACCATGTCACCGGCGAACGCGAGCCCAACAACCTGTTCGCGCCCGTCCGCTAGCAGCAGGCTGCGCCCGACCAGTCCGTGGCGCACGATTGCGATCATCACCGATGGCGCGCCTTCCCACGCGATCGTCTCGCCTACGCCAAGCCGTTCGATCCGGCGCATCGTCGCCAGGGGCATCAGCTGCCCGCTCGTCAGCGCGCCACAGATCGAACGATCCCGCACCGCGCACGTGTCGCAATACTCCCGCACGGGCGGTTGTTGCCGGAGATGCGGTGCCATCGCGTGACCCTACGGCCGTTGCGCCGCACTAGATCGACGTAATCATACGTAGGTGCGCGCGTGTCGCCGCGCAAATCCGCCCGGTCGCCACCGCGCTACGCGACTCTCCATCATCATCGACGGAGGGACACCATGCGTTTTACCTTAGCCTTGGGCGCTGCGCTCACTACCGCGGTCGCGGGCACGATCGCGATACCGGCGTCCGCGCAGATCCAGCAGGGCGACGTGCTGGTCCGCGCGCGCGCGATCATGGTCGCGCCGAACGAACGGAGCGACGCGGTGACGCCGGGCTTCCCCGGCAGCAAGCTCGGGGTCGACGACAGTTTCGCGCCCGAGGTCGATTTCACCTATATGCTGACCGACCATCTCGGGACCGAGCTGATCCTCGCGACGACCAAGCACAGCGTGATCGGGCGCGGCACGATCGCTGCCCTCGACAAGGTGGCAAGCACCTGGGTTCTCCCGCCGACGCTGACGCTGCAATATCACTTCCTGCCCAAAGGGCATGTCCGCCCATATCTCGGTGCCGGGGTGAACTACACGATCTTCTATTCGGACAAGGCGAGCGACTCGCTGGTCAAGGCGATCGGGCCGACCGACGTCCATCTGAACGACAGTTTCGGCTATGCGCTGCAAGCTGGGATCGACGTCGACATCTCGAAGCGCGTATTCGTCAACCTCGACGTCAAATACATCGACATCGACACGACCGCGCGGCTCGACACCGGTGCTGCGGTCAACCGGTCGCGAGTCCATATCGATCCCATCGTCGCCGGGGTCGGGATCGGCATCCGGCTCTGATCCAGACGTAAAAAGGGCCGCCCCGGAACTCCGGGGCGGCCCTTTTTTCGTGTCGATCGATGCGGCGGGTCAATCCTCCACGGGCAGGTGGAACTCGTGCCACAGCCCGTTGAGAATGCCGAACCCGACCGCGAGGCCGAGCCCCAATACCCAGGTAAAATACCACATATGCTTATCCTCCAGTCGGGGTGGTCAATACAGGTCGACGTTGGCGATGACCTGCGCGGTGGTCACCCGCCCGAACATCACGCGGTACGCCCAGGCGGTGTACACCAGGATGATCGGCAGCAGCACCAGCGTGACCACGAGCATCAGTACCAGCGTCGATGCACTGGACGACGCGTTCCACACCGTCAGGCTGGAATGTGCATCGATGCTCGACGGCAGGATGTACGGGAACATCGACAGCCCTACCGTCGAGATGATCCCGGCCGCCCCCAGCGACGAACCGACCAGCGCCGCCGCCTCGCGCCGGAACAGGATCCCTGCAAGCGCCAGCGCGGTGCCGCCGAAACCGAGGACGGGTGCGACGATCATCCACGGATAGCGCGCGTAATTGCGGAGCCACGCGCCTTGCTCGACGACCGTCGTCAGCCGGGTCGGGTTGGAGGGACCGAACGGATCGACCACGCCTTGCGCGACATAGCCGTTGCCGCTTGCGACGAACCCCCAGCCGATCGCGAACAGGACCAGCGACGCGACCGCCGCCCCCGTGCCGATTGCGCGGGCGCGGTAATGGACCGGGCCGTGTTCGATCTTCACCGCAAGCCACGCGCTGCCGTGCAGGACCAGCATCGCCACCGACGACAGCCCGCAGACCAGGGTGAACGGCGTGAACAGGCCGAGCAGGCTCCCCTCATAGGTTGCGCGAAGGTCGGTATCGATCCGGAACGGCGCGCCTTGCAGGACATTGCCGACCGCGACCCCGAAGACCAACGTCGGTACGAACCCGCCGATGAACAGCGCCCAGTCCCACCGCGCCCGCCATTTGGGATCATTCGACTTGGAGCGATATTTGAACGCGACCGGGCGCAGGATGAGCGCCGCGAGCACGAGGAACATCGCGAGGTAGAACCCCGAAAAGCTGATCGCGTAGAGCAGCGGCCAGGCGGCGAAGATTGCGCCGCCGCTGAGGATGAACCACGCCTGGTTACCCTCCCACGTCGGGGCGATCGCGTTGATGACGAGCCGCCGTTCGACATCGCCGCGCGCGATGAACGGGAGCAGCGCGCCGACGCCGAGGTCGAACCCGTCCATCACCGCGAAACCGATGAGCAGCACGCCGAGCAACGTCCACCAGATCAGGCGGAGGACTTCATAATCGAGAAAAGCCATGATCGGAGCGTCCTTCAGGCGACGAGGTGCGGGATGGGCCGGGTGACGACCGGCGCGGGATCGGCATCGGGCAAGTCCTCGAGCGGACCGTGCGCGATCGCGGCGAGGACGAGCCGAACTTCGATCACCGCGAGTCCGCCGTACAAGGCAGTGAAGCCGACGATCGTCGTGATCAGCATCGCGGGCGTGAGCGACGACGTCGCGAGGAAGGTCGGCAGCACGCCGTCGATCGCCCACGGCTGCCGCCCGAGTTCGGCGACGACCCAGCCCAGTTCGGCGGCGATCCAGGGCAGCGGCATGGCGGCGACCGCGATGCGGAGGAACCAGCGCGACGAGTCATGCCGCCGGAGCGTTGCGAAAACGAATGCCGCGCCGAACAGCGCGATCATCGCGAACCCGATTCCCGCCATCGCACGGAACGACCAGAACATCAGTGGGACGCTCGGCACCGTATCCCAGGCGGCGGCGTCGATCATCGTGGGCGTTGCGGCAGCGGGGTCGGCGACGTAGCGCTTGAGCAGAAGCGCATAGCCGAGGTCGCGCTTGTGCATCTCGAACGCCGCGCTCGCCGGGACATCCTGCGGGGCGTGCTTGAGGACCTGGACTGCGCGATACGCGATCTGGCCCGAGCTGATCCGCTCATGCGCCTGCAGGACGAGTTCCGACATGCCGGTCACCGTGCCCGACAGGCTGCGGGTCGCGATGAGCCCGAGGACCCAGGGGATCTCGACCTGATAGCGTGTCGTACGTGTCTCGAAATCGGGGAAGCCGAACAGCGTCAGCCCCGCCGGCGCGGGCGCGGTGTGCCACGCGCCCTCGATCGCCGCCAGTTTCATCTTCTGGTTGTCGGTCAGCGCATAACCGCTCTCGTCGCCGAGCACGACGACCGACAGCGACGACGCCAGCCCGAACGCGGCGGCGACCGTCATTGATCGCTTGGCGATCTGGGTAAAGCGACCGCGCAGCAGGTAGAAGGCCGACACGCCGAGCACCAGCGCCGACGCGATGACGTACCCGGCGCTGACGGTATGGACGAACTTCGCCTGCGCGACGGGATTGAATAGCACCGCACCGAAATCGGTGACTTCCATCCGCATCGTATCGGTGTTGAACCGCGCGCCGATCGGGTTCTGCATCCAGCCGTTCGCGACCAGGATCCACAGCGCCGACAGATTGGTGCCGAGCGCGACCATCGCGGTGACGAACAGATGCTGCCCCTTGCCGAGCTTCTCCCAACCGAAGAACATCAACCCGACGAAGGTCGCCTCGAGGAAGAACGCCATCAGCCCCTCGATCGCGAGTGGCGCGCCGAACACGTCGCCGACATATTGCGAGAAATACGACCAGTTGGTGCCGAACTGGAATTCCATCGTCAGCCCGGTGGCCACGCCGAGCACGAAGTTGATCCCGAAGATCTTCGCCCAGAACCGCGTGATCACCCGCCAGATCGGGCGGTTGGTCATGACGTACAAGGATTCCATGATGACCAGCATGACGCTCAGACCAAGCGTCAGCGGTACGAACAGGAAGTGATAGAGCGCGGTCAGCGCGAACTGAAGTCGCGACAGATCGACGATAGTGAAATCCATGGCAAAGCCCTCCCGGCTCAACCATCCGCGAGCCGCCAATCGCGTTCGGCTACCCCCGGCACCGCTTTTTCCGGAATACGCGGTTTCCCGTATTCGGCCATTACGGCCCCTGTTCTAGGCAACGGGAATGACGACCGCCGCCCTTTCTCCCACCCCCGCCGTCCCACTATTGAAGGAGATCACGGGCTATACTTCCGCGCGTCCGATGGTGTTGCTGCTTGGCGATACCGTCGCGGCAATCCTGTTTGCGGCGGGGCTGGCGGGTGCGGTTGCGACGCTTGCCGCTAGGCATATGCGGATCGGGTGGTGGGTCGCGCTGACGATCCTCGCGGGCGGTTTGCGCGGCGTGGCGGCGATGTTCGCGGTCCGCGCCGGCGCGCGCGACGCGCAGGCTGCCAAGACGGCGATCCGCGCGCGTGTCGTCGCAGCGCTGTTTCGCCCGCTTGCCGGACACGGTTCCACCGGGGCACTCGTGAACAGCGCGGTTGACGAGGTGGAGGCGCTTCACGGCCATGTGGCGCGCTTCCTGCCCGCACGCCGTGCCGCCGCGATCGCGCCTTTACTCATCGGCGGCGCGATCGCGGTGGCCAGCCCGGTCGCGGCGATCATCCTGCTGCTGACGCTCGTGCCGTTCATCGCTGCGATGGTGCTCGCCGGCGGCGCGGCAGCGGCGGAATCCCGCCGCCAGTTCGACGCGCTCGCGCAGCTGTCGATCCGCCTCGCCGACCGTCTGCGCGCGCTTCCCGTCATTCTCGCGTTCGGCGCGATCGCGCGGGAAACCGACGGGATTGCGGTGGCCAGCGCAACGGTCGCACGGCGGACGATGCGCGTGCTGCGGGTGGCGTTCGTGTCGTCCGCGGCACTCGAATTCTTCGCGGCCTTGTCGGTCGCGCTGGTCGCGGTCTACGCCGGGTTCAACCTGCTCGGGCTGTTGCCGGTAGCGGTGCCCGAGCATCTGACGCTGTTTCGCGCCTTCTTCGTTCTGGCGCTGGCCCCCGACTTCTATGCACCGATGCGACGGCTGGCGGCGGCGTATCACGATCGCCAGGCCGCCGAGACCGCGAGCGTCCGGCTCGACGCGGTCCTCGCGGCGCAAGCGCCAGAGCCGGCGGGCTGGTCTCGTACCACGACCACGCTGCCACGCGTGACCTTCGCTGCGGTTACGATCCGCTATCCGGATTCCGATGTCGCGGCGGTCCGCGATTTCACGCTCGACGTCGCGCCTGGCGAGATCGTCGCGATCACGGGCCCCTCGGGGAGCGGCAAATCGAGCCTGCTGCATGTCTTGCTTGGCCTCGCGCCCCTGTCGGAAGGGACGCTTGCGGTCGACGGGATCGTGCTCCCCGGGAATGCCAGCCTCGCGGCGATCGCGACCTGGTCGGGGCAGAACCCGCTGTTGCTGCCCGGGACCATCGCCGACACGATCGCGCTGTCCGATCCGACCGCCAGTCGCGCGCGG
>NZ_AIDW01000017.1 GCF_000251145.1 Sphingomonas sp. PAMC 26621
CCTATCCCCTGTGTGCCTTGGCAGTCTCGGCATGGACGGCCTGACCTGGTTCGGGCTGTTCGCGGTCTCGGCGATGTTACTGTGCTATGCGCTGGAGGACCGCTCGCCCTGGTGGGTGCTGGGGTTCTCGGGATCGTGTGTGCTCGGTTCTGCCTATGGGTTCCTGCAAGGGGCCTGGCCCTTTGGGCTGGTTGAGGCGATCTGGTCGCTTGTCGCGTTGCGGCGATGGTGGGCAATTCGGGCAAGCCCGCGCGCGCGATAGTTGCATTGCCCGCGTGTCCCTGATACGCCCCGCACCTTGTTTGCTGGTCGGAAACCAGCGACTTTTCGGAGAATTCAGTCGTGAAGAAGAACATCCATCCCGATTATCACACCATCACGGTGCAGATGACCGACGGTACGCAGTTCCAGACCCGCACCACCTGGGGCAAAGAAGGCGACCTGATGACGCTCGACATCGATCCGCTCGCGCATCCGGCCTGGACCGGCGGTCGTGGCACGATGCTCGACGCAGGCGGCCAGGTTGCCCGCTTCAACAAGCGTTTCGGCGCGATGTCTTCGATCGGCAAGAAGTAAGACCTGTCGGGGGGCGCCGCGAGGCGCCTCTTCTTACGCGGACAAACCGTTCGTTTCGAGCATCGTTGAGAAACCGGTCACCCAACGTGGTGCTTGGTTTCTCGACTTCGCTGGAAACGAGCGGTTTTTTCGTATTTTGATCTGTCTCGTTGCCGCCATAGCCGTCGAACTGTCGATCACGCCGGCTGTGCAAAACGCTCCAGGAACGCCGCATGCGGCGGGAGCCGGCCAACGGTTGCGGCAATGCCGCGCTTCAATTCCGACAGCGCGCCCTGCAGCTGGGCGGTCGGCATCGTTGCCGGAAGGCGGTGGTGGCTGCGCGGGGTCACGCCCTGGCCCAGCATGACCTCGATCCAGGAATCGGTGCGGAACAGCTCGTCCTTGTCCTGATACGCCATCGCCGATTCCCGGAACAAGGCGATCCGGCTTGCGAGACTGTCGGGAATCGGCAGCGTCCGGCGCGATTGCCAGAACGGCGTGTCGTCGCGCTCGGTCAGCACATAGTGCAGGATAATGAAGTCGCGGACCTGCTCCCACTCCCGGCGGGTGCGGTCGTTGAAACGGTCGGCCAGCGCCTTGCTGTCTTCACCGAACGGGAAGTTCTGGACCAGCCATGTCACCGCAACCATGACGAGATGGATGCTGGTCGATTCGAGCGGTTCGACAAACCCGCTGGCAAGCCCGAGCGAGAGGCAATTGTGGTTCCACACCCGCCGCCGCATCCCGCTGGTGAAGCGGATCTGGCGCGGCTCGAACAGCGGCTTGCCGTCGATGCCGGCGAGCAACCGCGCGCGGGCTTCGTCGTCCGAGAGGTACGCGCTCGAATAGACCAGTCCGTTGCCCGTGCGATGCTGCAACGGGATTTTCCAGCGCCACCCGTCGCCGTGCGCGATGGCGCGGGTGTAGGGCAGGGGGCCTTCGGTCGTTTCGCTCTGCACCGCGAACGCGCGGTCGGTCGGCAACCAGTGCGACCAGTCCTCGAACCCGGTCTCGAGGCTGTCCTCGATCAGCAGCGCACGGAAACCGGTGCAATCGATGAAAAAGTCACCGTCAACCCGCGCGCCGGAGGCAAGCACCAGCGTGGTGATCGCGCCGCTCTCGCCGTCGCGTTCGACCTGCGCGATCCGGCCCTCGATTCGCGTGACGCCATCGGGCTCGGCAACACCGCGCAGGAAGCGCGCATAGCCGGTCGCATCGAGGTGGTACGCATAAGCGAGCGTCTGGTCGCGATCGAGCGCGAACCGCTTTGCCGCGGCCGCCTGGAGTTCGAGCGAGTAGTCGCCATAGTCCCCGCCGAACCCGCGCGCGCGCGCCTCGAGCCAGAAGTGCTGGAAATCCGCGACGAAGGTCGATCGCCCGACCGAGCCGAAGGCGTGGAAATAGCGTGCGTCGATCCGGTCCCAATGCTCGAACGAAATGCCCAGCTTGAAGGTCGCGTTGGTCGCGCGGATGAAGGCATCCTCGTCGACCCCGATGAACTGATGGAAGGTGCGGATCGTCGGGATCGTCGACTCGCCGACGCCGACGGTGCCGATCTCGTCAGATTCGATCAGCGTCACTTCGACCAGCCCGGCGAGCTGCCGTACCAGTGCGGTCGCGGCCAGCCATCCCGCCGTTCCGCCGCCCGCAATGACCACCCGCTTGAGCGGTCGTGCCCCGGAAGACGCGATCATCGGTTGAGCTTCTGCGCGACCATCGCGCGCAGGCGTCGCGCGGTCAGCGTGTCGAGGGGCGCAAGCGGGCCATGCGCCGCCGGGGACAGATGCGCGGTTGCCGTATCAGTGGGGCCGAACAGATAATGATCGAACATTGCACGCCATGCCTGTTTTTCGGAATCGGGCCGTCCGCGCAGGCTGAGCAGCCCGTGCAGCAGGGTCGTCATCGGGGAGTCGAAATACGCGGGAACTTTGTTCCACCAATAATTGACGAGAATGTTGAAGCCGTCCAGCGCCTCGACATGATGCCACCACAAGGCGGGATAGACCAGCACGTCACCGGGCTCGAGCTCCGCGACTTCGGCCACCGCGAGCGCATCGGCGAAACGCGGGTACCGTTCCAGATCGGGCGCGCGCAGGTCGACCATGCTGACGACTTGCCCTGCGGGGGTGGGGTCGATCGGGCCGGGATACAGATTGCTCGCCTGGTCAGGGGGGAACAGCGTGAAGCGCCGATGGCCAGCGACACAGACGGCGAGATTGTTCGACATGTCCCAGTGCGTCGCGGCGATCGTGCGATTGCCGATCCAGATGCTCGCGAGCGGAGGATGGTCGGCGAAGGTGCCGTCGCACGGGACGATATCGTTCTCCGCGCGCAGACCGGGGAGGAAAAGATCGAGATCGGTCGAGCCGACGTAGAGCGAGAGGCTCTCCTCGCTGTCGGGAAGCGCGAGCAACCGGTCGAGCACGCCGCCAAGCGCCGCCCGCTCGCTGGTGAAATTCATCGCGGTGCCATCGGGGGTGTAGTGAAACCGCCCGCGGATCGCCGGATCGCCGACATAGACGATCACGGGTCGGCCCCCGTCCGCCTTGCGCAGCAACGCCGCCGCCGCCGCTGGCGATTCGCGCCCGGCGCGAACCAGCGGCCAGTCCCGCGCCGCGCCCTTGAGGATCACCGGCCGCCCCTCCGCGAGCAGCTCTCCAAGCGCAATCGCGTCGACGGCGATGCCCGAACGGGTCTCGGTCCGTCGCAGCGTCGGCACGTGCGTCGTATCAGCGGACGGCATCGCGCGACAGCTTGCGCTCGATCAACGCCGAGATATTCCCCAGCGACGTGATCGCCCATACGGCACAGCGCAGGAAATCCTGCGCATTGAGGCTTGCCAGCGTGGCGCCGTCGAGCGTTGCGAACCGCGCGGCGGAGACGAGGTAGACGTCGGGAATGGCATAGCGCCGTCCGTCACCGATTTCGAGCTCGAGCGTCGCCGCCTCGAACAGTCCGGCGTCGGCGAACGCCGCGGCCATGATGGGCGAAACCTGGTCGCCGGCGAAGATCGTCCGCAATACCCCGCCGACATGGTCGAGATAGGGGGCATTGCCGCCATGGTCGAGAAACACCGGTTCCCCGTCGGATCGACTGACGCGGGGATCGGCAAGGTCGACATGGATCATCGGTTCCCCCGGCTCCCCCGGTGCCGGCATGCCGATCGAGAAGGGGCCGCGTTGCAGGAGCGCGGGAATGAAACGCGCGTTCCACGTCGTCCCGTCGAGGTACAGGTTCTCGTCCCGGTCGAGCCCCAGCAATACCGATGCGTTATATCGGCCGTCGTCGGTCCGGCGGAACAGGATGACATATTCGCGGGCGAGCGCATCGAATTCGGTTGGAAAGACCGGAATTTCGTTGATCCCGTCCCCCCAGGCCGCCCCGCGCTCGGTCCTGATGCGGAGGTCGTGGTGATCGACATTGTTGAGCAGGACGCGGGTGCTTGCGGAATCAGGGCCGGCCATGGTCGCTTGTGCGCTTTCGTGAAGGTCCGGCTCGTTTTACACGATCGCATCCGCCCGTCACCCCAGACGTGCGGGGGCCGCAGCGCAAAGTGCGGGGTGTGCAGTGCGCTTCCCGCCGCCTCGGCCGTCAGGACACATCACGTGCAGGGTTTGCGGATGCGTTGGCGCGGCACAGGCTGACGACGGGAGAACCCGCCCGGGAACGGCGTCCCGCCTGACGAGTTCACCATCGTCCGGCAGTCGCAAGCAGGCGGTGCGGTGGGACCAGCGAGGAAAAAACCATGATCGATCTGAACACTGCCTCCGCCGCGGAACTCGACTCCGTACCCCAATTGAAGGGCCACGGATTCGAGATCGTCCGATACCGCGAGGAACGCGGGCGCTTCGGCGCGATGCGGCAGCTCGACGAGGTTCCGGGACTGGCGACGAAATGGGATGGCGCGGAGGCGATGGTCGAGGTGGCCTGACGGTGCGGCGCGTCCCATTGCCGCGTTCGTTGCGTCGATTTTGCGGACCTCCGGGTGTCGTATCGACGACGCACTAGCGCCCTTCGCCAATGCGGGCGCCAACCCGGCGGCTCACTCGGTGGGCAAGGCCGGCGCTCCGTCCGACGTCCAGCGTAGGCAGTCGACGAGCGCGCGCAACGCCGGTGTCACCTGGCGGCTCGGATAATAGAGGTAGCATCCGGGGAAGGGCGGACACCAGGCGTCGAGGACCTGGATCAGCGTGCCATCGGCGATTTCCTCCGCGACGTCGTGTTCCAGCATATAGCCAAGCCCCGCCCCGGCGCGCACCGCCGCCTCCACGAGGCGCTCCTCGTTCACGATCAACTGTCCAGCGGGGCGAAACCTGATTTCGCGCCCATCCCGCTCGAATTCCCACGGCAACAGACCGCCACCGCCGAGCAGCCGATAATTGATGCAGTTATGACCTTCCAGATCGGCAGGCGTGGCGGGCAGGGGACGGTCGGCGAAATATCCCGGCGTTCCCACCACCAGCGTGCGGAGGGCAGGCCCCACCGGGACCGCCACCATGTCGAGATCGACCGTCTCGCCGAGGCGGATCCCGGCGTCGAAGCCACCCGCCACGAGATCGACAAGCCGGTCCTCGACGATCACCTCGACCGAAATCTCGGGATGCGCGCGCAGAAAATGCGGCAGCCTCGGCACGAGCACCGTGCGCGCGGCATAGCCGAACGTCGTCAACCGGATCGCGCCGGAAGGAACGCCGCGCCAGTCGGCCAGCGCGGACAGCCCGCGCGCGACTTCCGCAAGCGCCGGATCGAGCGAGCGGAGCAAGCGCTCGCCCGCCGCGGTCGGCGCGACGCTGCGCGTGGTCCGCGCAAGCAGCCGGACGCCGAGCCGCGTTTCGAGGCTGCGCATCGCGTGGCTGAGCGCGGAGGGAGAAAGGCCGAGTTCGGCGGCCGCGCGCGTAAAGCTCCGCACGCGGGCGACCGCCGCAAAGGCTGCCAGATCGTCCAGGTCGCCACGTCGCATTGCTGCATGCCCTTCACAAGCCCATGCCGCCGATGCCGTCTAATCAGGGGGGCGCCAAGCTGTATCTTATGATCGTATCTCAACGGAGCAACAGTCATGAGCCTCACCACCTACCGTACATTGGGCCGATCAGGCCTCGCGGTCAGTCCGCTTGCCCTCGGCACGATGACGTTCGGCGCCGGACGATGGGGGGCGGACGAGGCGACGTCGCGGGCAATCTTCAACGCCTATGTCGAAGCCGGCGGTAACTTTGCCGATACCGCCGACGTCTATTCGGGCGGCGAGAGCGAGGAAATGCTCGGGCGCTTCGTCGCCGAGCGCGGCAATCGCGCGCGGATGGTGATCGCCACCAAATCCGGCTTTCCGCGCACTGCGGGGACGCCGCTTGCCGGGGGCAATTCTGCGCGCAACATCCGCGACGGGATCCACGGATCGCTGCGTCGGCTCGGCACCGATTTCATCGATATGTACTGGACCCACGTCTGGGACCGGACGACCCCGCCCGAGGAGGTGCTTCGCGCGCTGACCGACGCGGTCCGCCGCGGCGATATTCTATATTATGGCTTTTCCAATGCGCCGGCCTGGTATGCAGCGCAGGTTGCGACGCTGGCACGCGCGCATGGCCTGCCCGAGCCGATCGGGCTGCAATATTCCTATTCGCTGATCGATCGCGGCGTCGAGCTCGAGGTGATCCCCGCCGGTCAGGCGCTTGGACTGGGGCTGGTCGCCTGGAGTCCGCTGGCGGCGGGGTTGCTGACCGGCAAATATGGTCGCGAGAAGCTCGCCGATGCGGGTCCGGCGGGAAGCCTGCCCAATCGGTCCGGCGGCACCACGGCAGACGGGAGCAACGGCCGGTTGAATGGCGACAACCCCTTCGGCGGAATGCTCTTCACTGAGCGGAACTTCGACGGCGTCGACGTCCTTCAATCGGTCGCGGCCGAGATCGGTCGACCGATGGCACAGGTAGCGCTCGCCTGGGTCGCAGCACGCGGCGGGGTTGCTTCGGTACTGGTTGGCGCAAGCCGACCGGCGCAATTGATGGAGAACATCGCGGCGCTCGATATTGTCTTCACCGCAGACCAGCAGGCACGTCTGGACGGCGCCGGTGCTCCACCGATGCTCAACCCGTATTTCATCTTCGACCTGCCGCGCTCCGCGATTTTCGGGGGCCAGCACGTCGAGCCGTGGGCGCCGATCGTAGCGTGAGGGAAGGCGGGGGCGCAAACGCGCCTCCGCGCCCCGGCTCGAACGCGCGTCACCCTCGCATCGCGTACTTCCGGCAATGGTCGAGATATCCGGCCTCATGACTTCCCGCCAGCGACACGACGCTTTCCCACAGCCAATTCGGCGCATCGATCGCCCCGCGACGATCCGCGTCGAGGATATCGACCCACGCGTGCCGCGTCGCGCTATCCATCTGGCGTGCATGCGCCTTGCCCACCACGAAGGCGAGATACCGCGCCGCCTTGACCGCTTGCCCCGCGCTGAATTGTTCGACCTCGAGCTTGAGGTCCTGCGGAGACAGTTCGCAAATGAACAGTGATCGATCTAGCGCGTGCGCGGCGACCATCCGGCTCCGGAGGTGCGGCGACAGCGCGCGCGCCGCGGCGACCACGCGCGCACCTTCGTCCGTCGGCATCTTCGCCCCCCTGGCGACGGGAGCGATCGGGGTCGTCGCTTCCTTCAAGTCGATCAACGCATAGTCCGACCGGCCCTTGGCGTTCTTCAACCCGACCAACGCCGCGAACCGCAGCAGACCCAGCGAACTGCACCCCTTCATCCAATAGGCCGCATCGACCAGCCGCACCGTGCGGTCCCGGTCCTTCTCGTCGAGCGAAAGCACGAGCGCAGCGACGTCCGGTTCGGTGACGAGCGCGGCGAGGGCATCGCGTTCCGCCTTCTCCAGGGGCCAGAACTTGTCCCCCAACGGAATCGCCGGCTCGTCGCTGGCGAAGCGCTCCTTGGCCAGATGACGCCAGCGGCGACCGAGCGCGCGGCGTTTGACGCTGCGGACCGCATCGGGTTCGGGACCGGCTTCACCATTTGCCGGATCCGCCATCGCGCTGGCGTAACCGGTCACCATTTCCTCGATCATGTGCGCCGTAGTGACCCCTGGAAGATCCGAACCACGCGCAGCGGTCGCAAGCGACAGGCCGAGGCGGATGAGATCGTGCGCCGGATTGCCGATGACGGCCTGATCGAGATCGCGGATCTGGATCGCGACGCGCCCCCCGCCATCGTTGATCGGCCCGAGATTGCCGAGATGGCAGTCCCCACAGATCCAGATCGCCGGCCCTTGCGGAACCCGCCGCGATGCCGGCGATTCCTCCAGCCACTCATAGAATTTGGCCGTATTGCCCCGGACATAGGCATGGGTCGACCGCGCCATCTTGAGCTGGCGCTTGGCAGCGAGAAGGGCAGGCCGCTCGGCAAGGGTCGGTTTGGGCATTCGGGTCCTTTGCGCCGCGTTGGGCGAATACGGTGGCAGGCAAGCTCCGCACGCCGACGATCCGGGCAGCGCGCCGAAATTTCGAAGCGACCAGACCCGGCGGCGTCGCAATGATGAAGTCCTACAAACAGGTCGCAGCTTGCCTGAACGCCCCTTCACCGGACTGGTTCAGCGCCGATGCCGTTACGATGCGGTATTTCTCGTTGATTTAGATCGTAACGGCGAAAAACGGCTGGAAAACCGCCGATTTATCTCAGGGAGGGAGCAGTCGGCGGTGGCGGGCATGGACGCCGGGAAAGGGACCGGCGAGAGGTTCATCAATTCGCCTGCTGCACATCACAGGCTCCCCAGCTTGAGGCGCACCCCTCCCGTGGCGGTAAACGGCTTTCCGTAGAGCGCGGCGGTGAAGCCGTCGTTGGTGCCGATGTAGCGCCGATCGAACAAATTCTCGAACTGTCCGAACAGTTCGACGTCGCGGCGTACGGCCACGCTGGCACCGAAGTCGGCGATGACGTGCGCATCGGTCCGGTAGATCCCATCGGGATCGCCGTTGGTGCGCGAGAGGTAGCGGACCCGCGGACTGAGCTTGATGCCGTAGGGGGCGGTCCAGTCGAGACTCGCACTTGCGCGATGCCTCGGGATGCCCGGCTGTTGAAGGCCGATGCTGGCCGGGTCTTCGGGGTTCCGGGTCACGATCGAGTCCGCATAGGTGTAGGCCAACGTGCCGCCGAGCTTGGGGCTCGGCCGCCACGTCAGTTCCGCTTCCACACCGCGGCTGCGCGCACTGCCTGCGTTGATGAGGCGCGCGCCGATCGCAAATCCGGCGGGCAGCGTGGCGGGGTCGAGATACCGGTAGGTCAGGAAATCGGCGATGCGGCTGGTATAAGCGGTCGCCTGGAAGCGGACCGGACCGCGATCGACATCGAACCCGGCTTCCGCCCCCTCGAGTGTTTCGGGCTTCAGCGCTGCGTTGCCGTAGAGGATATACCCGGGGACCGACGCGCCACGGTACAGATTGTCGAGCGTCGGCGCCCGGAACGCGCGGTAGAGCGCACCGCGGAGCGCGAAGCCGGCGGGCAATTGGTACCGCAGCGAGAGGCGTGGATCCACGTCGCTGTCGTGCCGGTTCGCGGTTTTGCCGAGGCCGCCCGGCGTATCGTCCACGCCGTTGAAGCTGTAGAAATCCTGGTAACGGACGCTGAGCAGCACCTGCAGGGGTTCGAGCGGCCGGAGGTCCGCCTGGGCATATCCGCCGAGGAACCGCTGGTTGCCCGACCCGGTATCGGTTCGAACCCGCGCGCCGGTTTCATCGAAGATGGCCGCCCGGTCGATCCCCTGAACACCGTGATAGTCGGCCCCCGCCGACAATGCGCGGACAAGACCCGAGAATGTCTGCGTCCAGACCAGCGATGCGCCCCAGTCGTTCGCGCGGGTGCGGTGGCTGTTCTGGACGAACTCGACGTCGTTGGGGTTGGCGTCCGCTGGCGAACCGGGATTGTTGGTAATGAACCGCTCGTCGTTGTGGAACGCCGTCAGGTCCAGCGACCCGCCCGCGCGCGGCGCCCAGCGGATCGTGCCGGTGTAGCGCCATGTCCGCTGGTCGTTGGTATTGGCACGCGTGAGGAACGTCTGGTCGTTATCATAATAACTGACTAGTGCGCGTGCGGTCAGGTCCGGCGTGAGGTCGACGTTCCCGGACACGGCAACGGTCCGGGCCGTGAACGAGGTCGGCACCGTCGCCGCGCCGCGGGCACTTTCGACCTGTTCGACATAGCCGTCGCTATGCTGCACCCCGGCATCGAGACCCACCCCGTAGCCGGTGCCGGCAAATGCCGCGTGGCCGTCCGCGCGGTAGTTTCCGCGGCTGCCGCCCGCCACTTCCGCTACCGCGCCGGTCGTCGTGATCGGCCTGGTCAGGATATTGATGACCCCGCCCATCGCGTAATTGCCCCAGAGCGGTGCGCCGCCGCCGCGGACCACCTCGACGCGGTCAATCGTCTCCAGCGGCACTTCGCTCCACTGGACGTAGCCGAAGAACGGATCGTTGATCGGCACACCGTCGAGCAGCACCAGCGAGCGGATGCCGCTCAATCCCCGCATCGACACGATGGTGTTGGTGGGGTGCTGTTCGTTCGTGCCGGCGATCGGAAGATCGACCGAGGGGACGCGCCGCAGCACATCGTCGATCGTGCGCGCTGGCGTTTTTTCGATCTCGGCTGCGGTGATGACGCTGACGCTCGCCGGCACGTCGGCCAGCGCGCGCGCGGATCGGGTGGCGGTGACGACGATGTCGCTCGCTGCGGGGGAGGCGAGGTTCTGTGATGACGCCGGGGTGGCGAGCAGGAGGCACGGCAAAGCGCCCCCGGCGAGCAGGTAGGATCGAGACATGGAGATACCTTCGACTGGCCCGAACCTTCGAAACGCGGACCATGGATCACGGGCACGCCGGGCGAACCGGCGCGGATTGACACGTCAAAGGGGTGTTGGTGGTCCGCGCAACGGTGGCCGCAGAAAGCCCGGAGCCGCCAGTTCCGGTCGTGAAACGCCGATCGTTCCGATCGCCATCACAAAACCGACCAGGCTCGCGAGCAGGATCGGATCGACCGAAGCCAGCATCGCAGCCGACAGCCCGGCGAACGCGCACGGCATTTCGGCCTTGCCGTGATCCTGCGACTTTCCGTGATCGGCCATACCGCCATGCAGGCCCGGCATTGCCATCGTCATCGGGGCAGAACCCATGCCCGGGCACAGCGTGATGGCGATGCGACCATGATCGCTGCCGACCATATAGCCGACGGGCACCACCAGTTTCAGGATGAGTGCCGCGACGCAGATCAGCACCGCGAGATGGCGTTGCGCCAGGAGATGCCGGAACGCCTGCACGGGAGTCGCCTAACCGCGGCGGCGGGGCGTGTCACCTGGACATTGCGTCCCGGCCCCCATGCACGAAACCGTTCAGAGGAATGGAGCTATCGCGCGTCCCGGACATGCTGGTAGGACCATTCCACCATCGGACGGCGTCGGAAAGCTCCTTACATTGACCCATATTGGGCGACACATTGCCATCATCGCGCCGCCGACTGCCGGACACTTCAATCCGCTGGCGGCTTTGGGGACGGCGCTTGCCGCCGCCGGTGCCAGGGTCACCTTCGTGCATATGGCCGAAGCGCGGTCGCTTGTACCTGGGTCCGTAGTCGGTTTCGCCGGACTCAGTCATGCAGACGATCGCCCCGGGAAGCTGGCAGACTATTACCGGAAGCTTGCGCAACCCTCCGGGGTCATCGGGCTTCCCAGGATGATCCGCGGTACCGCCGCCATCACCGAGCTTTTGTTGCGGGCACTGCCGGCGGCGTTGCAGGACATCGAAGTCGACGCGGTGATCGCGGACTCGGCCGAACCGGCGGGAGCGCTGGTGGCACGGCATCTCGACTTGCCGTTCGTCACTGCGGTGACGGGGTTGCCGCTTCTACGGGAGCTGGGTGTTCCGCCGCCGTTCCTCGGCTGGGCCTATCGCGCGGACCGCTGGGGACGCTTTCGCAACGGCGGAGGCTATGTCGTCAGCGACGCCCTGTTGCGGCCCATCACCGAAACCGTCTCCGCGCATGCTCGCCGTTGGGGTCTCGATCCGAGTCCGCGAAAGCAATGGTCGGACCGTCGCAAATTGCGCAATGCCCGGCGGCGCTCGATTTCCCGCGGACGGCCTTGCCGGCACGCTTTCATTACGGCGCACCGTGGCGGCTCGAGGAAGCGGCTGACATGCCGCTGCCGGACGACGACCGGCCGCTCGTCTTCTGCTCGCTCGGATCGTTGCAGGGTGCGCGACGATCACTGTTCGCGTCGATGACGCGGGCCTGCGCCGCGCTTGGGGCACGCGCGGTGGTGGCGCATGGCGGTGGGCTGACCGCGGACGAGGTCGCCTCGCTTCCGGGCGACCCGCTGGTGCGCGCGTTCTGGCCGCAGACCCGTATCCTGCCGCGCTGCTCGGCAGCGATCCTGCATGGCGGCTTCAACACCGTACTGGACTCATTGGCGGCGGGCGTACCGATCGTCGCGGTGCCGCTGGCGTTCGAACAGCCCGCCACCGCGGCGCGACTGAACCGGATCGGCGCGGCGTGCGTTGTGTCGCCAGCCGAGGCTGGCAGGGGCGGACTCGAAACGGCGCTGAAACGGGTCCTGGGCTATCCACGCTACCGGCACGCCGCGCAGACCCTCGCCGGGGAGATCGCGGCGGCGGACGACCTCACCGCGACCGCGGCGTTGGTCCTGGCCGCGTTGCGCGCGGACGACGCAATTGCGCCGGCGACGCGGACCCGATCGGGCTCGCCGCCGCGGGTCGCGTCAGGCGTCGGGCTGCGATGATGGCAGGCGGCGCCAGCAGCAGGCCTGCGATGACATCCACGCCGTAATGTCCCCCGAAGACCGGCGTCGCGACGATCGTGAGGACCGCCCATCCGCCGCCGGGAACGGCAAGGCGGGGCACCGCGCGGAACGCCCAGATGAAGATCGCGGCGAGCGTTGCATGGAAGCTGGGAAAGCTGACGATCCCCATCAGCATGGTCAGGTCGAGCGAGCGGAGCGACCCGTCGCGTAGGCCCGTGATCAAGCCCTGCTCCTGCCACGCGACCGACGGCCACAAGTGCAGGTAATCCGCGGGATCGAACAGGTTCCCCATCGCCGGCGTAACGCCGGAGATCAGGATCGTCACGAAGCCCGAACCGATCGCCGCGCACACGGTCGTCCGCAGCGTGTCGAACTTGCCCAGCCCGCTCAGGACGACGATCACGACGATCATCTGCAGGATGAGGCTGTGGTATGCGAACCCCAGCAACCAGACGACGGGCGGCGCCATGTCCAGCAGGCTGCGCACCACCGGCCAATCGAAGCCGATCGCACGGTCGGCGGCGGCGAGCCGACCGTCCCAGAGATCCCCGGCGTTTGCCGCAAACGCATAGGCCAGGACGACCCCGAGCAGCGTGAAGAGCGTCATCTGCGCAAAAGCCGCCGCGCCGGCGGCGAGCCGCGGACGTCCGGTCGTCCGGCCCGCCACGATCGCAGCGCCGAGCGCGCAAAGCGCCCCGGCTGCGGGCAGGGCGCGGACCGGATCGACTGAGAAGGCATGACCGTATTGAGCGAGGAAGACGCTGATCGTCATCCCCGCAAGAAGCAGCCAGGACGGTATTTCCGGGCGGTCGGCAGGATTGAAGAAGGCGCGCATCGCGACCGAACGCAGGTCGGGCGGAGGCGGTCCCGAAAATCTTCGGTGCCGCCCATTTTCCCGGAACCGTTCTTATTGCGGACGTTCCAGGATGCGCGGACGGCGGGATTATTCGGGCACGGCCTCTCGCATCATGCCGCTGCTACGCTTATGTGCGGTGCATGCTGAAGCCGTTTTACCTGTCCGCCTCCAGTAAAGACGACCGCGCCTGATGGCCTGGTATCAAAACCTCGCGATCGTCGCCTTCATGGTTTTGTTCATGGAGTGCTTTGCCTGGGCGGTGCATCGTTATGTCATGCACGGCGTGGGTTGGGGGTGGCACAAGTCCCATCACGAAACGCATTCCGGCTGGTTCGAGAAGAACGATCTGTACGCGATCGTCTTCGCGATCGTGCCGATCGTCCTGTTCACTGCCGGGCTATGGTGGCAACCATTGTGGTGGGCAGCGCTCGGCATTACCGTCTACGGCGGGATCTACGCCTTCGTACACGATATGCTCGTGCACCAGCGTGGCGGGTTCCGGTGGGTGCCGAAGCAAGGCTATTTCAAACGCCTGTTGCAGGCGCATCGGCTGCACCACGCGGTCGAGGGCCGGGACGGTACCGTCAGCCATGGGTTCCTCTTCGCGCGCAAGCCCTCGGTCCTGAAGGCACAACTGCGCGCGAACGCCGATCCGCAGCGGCGTACTGCGCGTCCGGCAGCGGTCACCGACGCTGCGCTGGCGGTACGGGAGTGAGTGCGTTACGGCCTCCGGCGACACCCGCCGCCCGACGCCAGACTCGTATCGGCGTGTCATTGGCCGCTGCGTTGATCCTGGCGTGGCTGACGATCCATATCACGGGGATTTTCTTCTGGCACTGGAGCTGGGCGAGTGTTCCGGTTGCGATAGCGATGGTCGCCGTCCAGACATGGCTCAGCACCGGGCTTTTCATCGTCGCGCACGATGCGATGCATGGCGCGCTTGCGCCGACGCGTCCGCGGCTGAACCGGGTGATCGGGGCAACCGCGCTTTCGCTCTACGCCTGCCTGTCCTACGCTGCGTTGCTGCCGCAACATCACTTGCACCACAAGGAGACGGGAACCGCCGGAGACCCCGATTTCCACCGGGGCGATGCGAGCCTTGGCGGCTGGTTCCTGCAGTTCTTCCGGTCCTATTATTCACACGCGCAGATTGCGCGGATCACGCTCGTCGCGCTCGTCTACACGCTCGTGCTGGGGGCACCGCTCGGAAACATCGTCATCTTCTGGGCGCTGCCGGCGCTCGGGGCGGTGGGTCAATTGTTCGTCTTCGGCACGTGGCTTCCGCACCGGGACCGCGCCGAACCCTTTGCCGATGCGCACCACGCCCATAGCATCGACATCGGCCCGGTTCTGTCGTTGCTGACCTGTTTTCATTTCGGTGGCTATCATCACGAGCACCACGTGTCGCCGGGAACACCCTGGTGGGGGCTACCAGCACGACGTCACACGCTCGCACAGCGAGCAAATGATCGATCATCGCCGCAGGCCTACCGATAGGACCCCAACGCCGCGCTCCAGCAACTTTGCGGGGCGGGCGCGGCTCTTAAGGTCCTTGCGTCGCTATGCGACGTCAAATTCGTGTCGTCTTGCGATCTCAAGGTGCATCGCGCCAGAGGCAGGGCAATCGTGTTGCATCGCGCACGATCGGCCCCGCATTGGTGAATGCAAGCGCATGCGGGCTGGCGGCCGAGACCTCGGGCCAGAGTGCCGAGCCGGTTGCGCTCGGATTACCGGTCCGGACGAACTGCACCCAATAGGATTGCAGCGGCGGCGCGCCACGCTCGAGCCCGGTCGCGGGGGTGCCGAACACGCTGCGCAGTTCGCTTCCGTGCGTTACGGGTGCTGCGTCCGGTGCCGTATAATCATAGACGTAGTGCCAGACCGATCCGCCGTGCCCGGCCACGGCTGCGGCGGTGACGCGTGTCGGGCAGCGGAAGGTCAGGTCCGTGGCGATCTGGTCGGTAGTGCTGCCGAGCCGGGGGTCCGACACGGGCATCCGTCCCGGACCCAACCCGTAATAGGCCAGCGCCGCGCCGGCGTGGCTGCCGAAGGCCTGCGTCACGATCCCGGGGGCGGCGGACAGGTCACCGTGCAACGGCAACTCGCGTGCGTTGGTCCCGATGATCAGCGGGACGGGGTTGGCGCGTCCGCGCGCGAGCAGATGCGCGGGCGTATCGGGTAGCACGCGTCCATCGACCACGGCCTGCAGCCAGATGAAGCTGTTGTCCTCGAGCCCAGGCGCCACGATCGCCTCCTGCGCCGCGAGGACGCGATCGACCGGAAGCGCACGGAGCTGCGCGGTGGTGGCGTCGGGGGAGAGACCCGCCGCCCGAGCGAAAAGCGCGCCCACCGCCTCATTCTGCGCCAGGCTGCGCGGCGGCACGCCGAACCCCGCCGTCCCGCTTTCCTGGATCGCCGCGTGAAACAGCCCGTGCGCCAGCGGGGACAGCTGCTGCAGCGCGACGTCCTGTGCGCCGGCGGATTCGCCCGCGATCGTCACCCGCCGCGGATCTCCCCCGAACCGCGCGATGTTCCGTTGCACCCAGCGAAGGGCGAGTTGCTGGTCCATCAGCGCGTAATTGCCCGAATGCCCAC
This sequence comes from Sphingomonas sp. PAMC 26621, assembly GCF_000251145.1. Classification (GTDB taxonomy): domain Bacteria; phylum Pseudomonadota; class Alphaproteobacteria; order Sphingomonadales; family Sphingomonadaceae; genus Sphingomonas. The sequence continues at coordinate 15,796 of NZ_AIDW01000017.1, forward strand.
CGTCCTCGGCGCTCAGCGCGGCGTGGCTGAGGAACCCGAGCGCCCCCAGCCGATATTGGATGCTGACCAGCACGATCCCGCGCTCGGTGATCCGGCTTTCGACGGTGCCACCGCCGGCCCCGCCGCGATTGCCGCCACCGTGGATCCAGACCAGCACCGGCAGCTTAGCGGTGGGCGTCAGGCGCGGGGTGCGGACGTCGACGAACAGGCAATCTTCCGATCCGCCCCGCGCGGCGGCGCGGTTCCACGTGCCATAGTCGGATTGCGGACAGCCCGCATGGTCCGCGACCGTCGCTATGGGCGTGGTCCAGCGTCGGGGCCGGACCGGTGCCCGCCAGCGCAGCGCCCCCGTCGGCGGGGCACCATAGCGGATACCCCGGAACACCGCCCCGCCGCCCGCGATCGCCGCACCGCGGACCGGACCGTCATCCGTCGTGACGATCGGTCCGGCGGCCGCCAGCGCGAGCGCCAGCAGAACGCTCACCGCAGCAGGCCGGCGGGGGCAGGGCGCGCCAGCGCGTCGCGGATCGCGACTTCGGCGACGGGGGCCATCGCGGCATAGCCGCGTTCATTGGGGTGGACGCCGTCGACGGTGAATGCCGCGCGCTGCGCCGACCCGTCGTGGAGCGCGGTCCAGTAATCGGCATAGGTCGCACCGATCCGTGCGGCATAGCCCTTTAGCCAGAGGTTCATCCGCGCGATCTTGGACGACACTTCCAGTCCGGGACGCCATGGAAAATTGGCGGCGGGCGGGATCGACGCGAGGATCACGCGGATCCCGTTCGCGCGCGCGAGGTCGCACATCATCATGATGTTGGCCTGTGTCTGCTCCAGCGTCATCGGCCCCGTGTTGCTGGCGATGTCGTTGGTGCCACCCATGATCTGCACCACGGCAGGGTGCAGGTCGATCACGTCCTGCCGGAAGCGCAGCACCATCTGCGGCGTGGTCTGTCCGCCGATCCCGCGATCGATCCGGTCGGGGCCGAAGAACCCGGGAACCTTGTCGAACCACCCCTGCGTGATGGAATCGCCGATGAAAACGACGCGCTTGCGGGTGTCGGACGGCGGAATCGCGGCATTCGCCTGCTGGTAGCGGCCGAGCCACGCCCAGTCCTGATGCAGCCGCTGCTCGGCGTCCTGCGCCGGGGTGGCCTTGTCGGCCGCCGGGGTCTGCGCCTGGCTTGCGCTGGCCATTGGCAACAAAACGGACAGCAGTAGCATCGCACGGCGCATCAGCGGGACTCCATCATCCGGGCGTGCATCGCATCGAGTGCGACGCCCTTGGTTTCGGGGAAGAACAGCAGCACGACGACGCATTGCACCGCCATCGCAACCGCAAAGATCACGAACGGCGCGCCCGCCGACCAGGCGACGAGCACCGGAAACACCCCGGCGATCGCGGCGTTCATCAACCAGTGCGTGCTCGCGCCGAGGCCACTGCCGCGCGCGCGCACCGCGCTCGGGAAGATCTCGGACAGATAGACCCAGATGACCGCGCCCTGGCTGGTCGCGAAAAAGGCGATGAAGCCGACCAGCGCGGGCAGCAGCGCAGCGTTGCCGATCCGCCCGAACAGTACCAGCGCGGCGACCGACAGGCACACCGTCATCCCCGCCGCGCCGGCGGCGAGCAACGTCCGCCGCCCGACCCGGTCGATCAGCGCCATGCCGACCAGCGTGAACAGCAGGTTGGCGGCACCGATCAGGATCGCCTGCCGATCGGGCGACAGGCTTCCGGCCTTGGCGAAGATGTCGTTGAGGTAATAGAGGACCGCATTGATCCCGGCGAGCTGGTTGAACATCGCGGTCGCGACCGCGAGCAGGATCGGCTTGCGATGCTTGCGCCACGACAGGGCCTCGCCAGGTTCGTCCTGCCGAAGCGCCGTCTCGACCGAGGTGATCTCGGCGGACGCCTCCGCCGCGGTCAGGCCGATCCGGGCCATCGCGGTGCGAGCGTCGTCGAGGCGTCCCGATAGGATCAGCCAGCGCGGGCTGTCCGGAATACGCGCGAGCAGGACCAGGAACAGGATCGCTGGCGCCGCGGTGACGCCGAGCTTCCAGCGCCATGCCGCCTCGCCGACCAACGACCCGACGACCGCGTTGCTGAGATAGGCTACCAGGATTCCCGTGACGATCGCAAGCTGGAACAGCCCGACCAGCATGCCGCGCCGGGCAGGGGGCGCGATCTCGGCGATGTAGACGGGCGCGAGGACCGAGGATCCCCCGATCGCGAGCCCGCAGGCAAACCGGAAGGCGAGGAACGCGGTCCAGTCGGTGACCAACGCGCAGCCGATGCCTGCGATGACATAGAGGATGCCGAGCAGCGCGAGCACGCGGCGGCTGCCGTAGCGATCCCCCGGCTTGCCGGTGAACAGCGCCCCGACCAGCGTCCCCCACAGCGCGGCGGAGACGGTGACCCCCAGCGTTTCCGGGGTAAGCCGGTAGATCCGCGTGAGATCGCCGGTGACACCCGCGATGACCGCGGTGTCGAACCCGAACAACAGCCCGGCGAGCGCGGCGGTGCCGATGCTCGCCGCGAGGACGCCGCGCCCGCTCACCGCAGCGCCGTGCTCGACGCGGCGACGTTCCAGCCGCGCAGCGTGACGCTCGGGGTCGCGGCCTTGCCGGTCGGGTAGCGAATCTCGACGGAGCGGGTTTCACCCGGCAGCAACGACACGTAATTGTCGGTGAAGTAGGCGGGCAGGACCTGGCTGCCGTCCGCATTCAGCACCGTCAGCTTGGTCTCTATCGCTGGGGTCTGGCTCGGGTTGGTCAGCGTGACCGTCGCGACGGTTTCGGCACCGTCGACCCGGCTGCTCGCGGTGGACTGGAGCGTGACCGAGGCGAGCGTGTTGAGCGCCTGGAACTGTGCGTCGTTGGCGGCCTGCCAATAGAGGTTGGTCGACAGGACCTTGCCGCCAGCGTCGCGCGCTTCCAGCCGGACCAGCGCGACCCCCTTCGCCAGTATCGGCGCGAGGTCGAGCGTGAACGCCGCGTTGGCGGTTTCGCCGGTCGCGGTCAGCGTGGTGCGCTTCTCGGCGAGTACGCGGTTGTCGAGGGCGACGACCTTCGCCGCCACGGTCACACCGCGCAGGTCGCCGACCCGGTTGTTGACCAGCACGACCTTGTAATCGGGCAGGTTCATCTGGACGTGGACCGGCTCCGACGCCTTCTTGACGCCGTAGAAGGACGCCTGCGTGTCATAGTCGGAAGAGAACATCTGCCACGCCGAGGACGGCCAGGCGGGCTGGGTCATCCACAGCATCCGCCCGCTGTTCTGCGTCCACAGGCCGGCGTTCATCCCCTCGAAGATCGCGCGGTACGACTCATACTGCATCATCTGCGCCTTGCGCTCGAAATCCTCGAGGCTGGTGCCGGGGCCGAAACGCGTGGCGAGTGCATTCATGTAGCTCGTCACCGCGCCGTTCCCGGTCTGATGCCAGTCGTGATACGCCCAGCTGTCGCTGATCGGCCAGCGGTCCGCTGCCGGAATCGCGCGCTTCCACGCTTCCAGCGTCGGCAGCGACGGCGTGCCGCTCTCGACCGAAAAGCCCTTGGCATGCTCGGTGAAATATTCGACCGGCGGGCGCCAGTTGTACGGCCCGCTGTTCTGCAGGTTCACGCGGTTGGACGACCCCATGTAGATCCGCGTGCCGTCCTCCTGGTGGATCAGCGCCTGCAGCCCTTCGTTGAGGATCGGCTGCGGCACGCCCTCGTTGCGGCCGAACCACACGACGATCGAGGGGTGGTTGCGGTAGCGCTTCACCACGTCGGTCGCGTTCTTGAGGAACAGCGCGGGGTCCTGCGCCTCGATGTTGTAATCCTGCGTCGATTCCCAGAAATCGTTGAGGATCATCAAACCGTATTCGTCGGCCAGATCGTAGAACGTATCCTCGGTATTCTGCCCGACCCAGTTGCGGATGATGTTCATATGGGCGTCCTGGTGGAGCCGGAAGAACGGCTCCAGCCGCGCGCGATCGACCCGCTTCATGAAGTCGTCCATGCCGATGTTGCCACCACGCGCCGCGATCCGCACGCCGTTGACGCGGATCACGAGATACGGCGTCAACCCGTCCTCATCCTTGATCTGGCGCACCGCGGGCGAGGTTTCCGCGCCCGGGACCAGCGAGGCGGCCCAGCCGTCCTTGACCTTGTGGATCCCGGTATGGCTGCCATCGACGATCTGCTGGCCGAGCACGCGTGCCTTGCTCAGGTCGATCCCGACGCGTTCGAGCGTGCCCTTCTGGTCCATCAGCGACATGTCGTAGGTGACCTGCCGCATCCCGAAGCGCAGCCGCCGCGTGTCGCTCGGCTGGCCCGCGACGGTGCTCGTCAGCGTCAGGTCGTGCAGCGCGGGGGCACCATAGCCGTTGGGCCACCACAGCTTGGGGTTGCGGACCGACAGTTGCCTGAACTCGGACGGACGCAACACGACGTCGCTGCTCTCTCCGGGTGCGAGCGTTACCGATTTTTCGACCGTGACATCGTCGAACGCGGCGCGCACAACGGTCGTGACCGGCTGGGAAGATGCGTTCGAGACGGGCACGGTGATCTCGACATCGGCAACGCTGTTGTCCGCGCGCGGCAGTGTCGTGACGACGTGTGGATCCCCCAGCGTCGCGACGCCGGTCGCAGCCAGCGTCACGCCGCGCCACAGCCCGGTGTTGCGGTCGCGGATGGTCGGGATCCAGTCCCAGCCCTCGGCCGCGCCGAAGGTCGGGCCGTCGAGCATCATCATCCCGCCATTCTCGCCGACGCCGGCGGTCAGCGATTCCTCCTGCGCGATGCCGGGATGCGGGGCGGGCGAGACCTTGACCGCGATCGCGTTGCGACCGGGGAGCAGCTTGCCCGTCACGTCGAACTGGCCGCGGATGAACGCGCCCTTCATCGTACCGATCACCTGGCCATTGAGCCACACCTCGGCGGCATAGTTGACGCCGTTGAAGGTCAGTTGCTGGCGCTTGCCTGCAGCGTCGGTGGGGACGTCGAATTCGGTGCGATACCAATAGTCCTGCCGCGCCAGCTGCTCGGGAATGGCGAGGTTGTTGAGGCCATGCGCGGGATCGGGATAGACGCCGCGATCGACCAGCGTCGTCAGCACGGTGCCGGGGACGGTCGCGGCATACCAGCCGCGCGTGTCGAACCCGGCACGGCTGAGCGTCGCGCCCGGCGCGCTGACTTTCGGCGCTTCGGCGAGGCGCCAGCCGTTGACGTCCCATTGCCCGGGACCGGTCGCGACGATCGCCGCGGTCGTCGGCTCGGGCTTGGCGACCGGGGCGTCGAACGGCATCTTCGATTTCGGAAGCGTCGCGGCATCCTGCGGCGCGGTCTGGCCATACATCTGGCGGACCTGCACCGGCCAGCTCGGGCTGCCCTGCTGGAAGGCGATCAGCGCCGGGTCAGGCCGACGCGTCGCCGCGGCCTTCAGCGTCTGCGCGTCGCTTGCGCCGGCGACCAACCTGAAGTCCGCCACGCGACCGGCGAAGACCGGATCACCCGAGCGGGGCGCGAGAGTTGCGACCGGAGATACGGGCGCGGCGGTCATCTTGCGTTGTGCGACCGGCTTGCCGTCGACGAACAATCGCGCGGTGGTCCCGTCGAAGCTGGCCGCGAGGTGATGCCACCCGACGGGCGTCAGTCGCGCCGGCGCGGTGAGCGTTCCGCCCTCGGTGACGAGGCTAGGGCGTCCGGCGTCGAGCGCCAGGAAGCGGCGTGGCCCTGTAGCGGGATCGCCGAAGCCGCCAACCAATGCGCGCCCGGCGGGAAGCGCGGTGGGCGCGACCCATGCGGACAGCGTCCAGGTCGGCGCAGCGATCGTCGTGACGTCGGTGCCACCGATCCGGCTGGTGACGGCGTCGCCACCTGCGGGCAGGTCGGCGCTGATCGGCCCGTAGGTTTGCGCGCGTGCGGTTGCCGCGGTTGCCAGCAACGCAACGAGTATCGCGCCTGCGTGTGTCTTGCCCATCGATCGCCTCCCAACAGTGCCGATCCCGTCGGCTTGATGGACCAAAAGCACAGAGGCGGCTGAATGCCAAATCAATTTTGTTTAATTGCGACACGTAAGCGTGACCTCAGCCACCGCATTGCGTCATCGGCACCGGGGCGGAATCGATCTTCACGTCCGAGAGCGACAGGGCCAGAGCACCGTCGGTGGCGAGCACGAAGGGCGCGCTGACGTGCGCCATGTCAACCCCGCGCGCCGCGAAACATTGCAGCGGGACGATCACCTGCTGCCACACCCCCGGCTTCGCCGCCGCAAGCATGCCGCCGATCGGGACGGTGACGGCCTTGCCGTCGTTGCTGACCATCCCGAGCCGGGCGGTGGCGCTGGAGGCGCGGTCGACGCGGACGTCGACGACGAGGCTCAGTTCGCCATTGCTCTCGCGCGTCAGGTCGATCGGACGGTCGGTCTCGATCCGCGCCTCGGCCGGGCCGCCCGTCCAGACGAACGCGCGCGCATCCTCCTGCCGCCGCCGGTCGACCGCGGAGGCGGTCAGCCGCCTGGTGGCGGTCGTCGCCGTCACGCCCAGCAGCCGGACCTTCGACTGGCCGGGCTCGACCAGCGCCAGCGACCAGCCCTCGGGAACGCGCCCCTTGCCGAACACCGTGCCGCTGAAGGCCGAAGCAAGACCCGCCGGGCGCGCCTCGTCGAGGGTCGCGACGGTGCCAGGCCGTGCGTAGCTCAGGCCGTAGCCGAGCGCGAACAGCGGGTCGTAGCCGGGGTCCGAGCGATTGAGGACATATTGATCGGGGCGTTTGGGCCAGGAAAAGCTGAGCTTGCCGCGGAAATCGCTGCCGATGCTGCCGTCCTTCTTGCGGAACAGCACATCGGCAATGCCACCGCCCTCGCTGCCCGGCAGGAATGCCGCGACGAACGCGTCCGAGGCATTGAGTTCGGCATTCACCCACAGCGGGCGGCCCGACAGGAACACCGCGACCACGGGCACGCCCGCCGCCTTCAGCTTGCGCAGCAGCGCGAGGTCGGACTTGTCGTCGGTGCTGTAATCGAGCGTCGGGCGGTCCCCCTTGAACTCGGCATAGGGTTGCTCGCCGAACACGACGATCGCGGCGTCAGGCTTGCTCGCGAAGCTGCCGTCGACCGACAAGGTCGCGGTCCCGCCCGCGGCCTTGACCGCGGCGTCGATCCCCGACCAGATCGATTGCGCATTTGGGAAATTGGCGTTGGTCGTCCCGCCGCCCTGCCACGTCAGCGACCAGCCACCGGCCTGCTGCGGGATATTGTCCGCGCCGCCGCCGGCAACGAGGATGTTGGCAGACGGCTTGAGCGGCAGCACGCCGCCCGCATTCTTGAGCAGCACGAGCGACTCGCGCACCGCACGCCGGGCGATCGCGCGATGCTCGGCCGCCCCGATCAGCGCCATCTTGCCCGCGAGCGCCCGCGACGAGGGGCGTCCACGGTCGAACGTGCCCGCGCGGATCTTGACGCGAAGGATGCGGCGCACGGCATCGTCGAGCCGTGCGGCGGGAATTTCACCCGACTGCGCCTGTTTGAGCGTGTTCGCGTACAGCACCTTCCACGCGCTGCCCGAATACATGAACATGTCGAGCCCGGCGTTGATCGCGGCAGCGCAGCTCTCATTGGAACAGCCGTCGACCTGGCCGTGACCGTTCCAGTCCCCGACGACGAAGCCGTCGAAGTGGAGCCGGTCCTTCAGCACCCCCGTCAACAGGCTCTTGTTGCCGTGCATCTTCGCGCCGTTCCAGCTCGAGAAGCTCGCCATCACCGATTGCGTCCCCGCCTCGATCGCGGCGGGATAGCCACCGAGGTGGATGTCGCGCAGGACCGTCTCGGGGATGCGCGCATCGCCCTGGTCGCGACCGCCGGTGCCGCCGTCGCCGAGGAAGTGCTTCGTCGTCGCGATCACATGGTCGGGCGCGAGGAAATCCCGGGTGCCGACCTTGCCCTGCACGCCCTCGATCACCGCACCGGCATAATCGGCGGGAATCGTCGGTTCTTCGGAATAGCTTTCATAGGTCCGCCCCCAGCGATCGTCGCGCACCACCGCGAGCGTGGGGGCGAACGTCCAGTCGATCCCGGCGGCGGCGGTCTCGATCGCGGTGACGTGGCCGATCTCGCGCATCAGGTCGCGATCATGCGCCGCGCCGAGCCCGATATTGTGCGGGAAAAGCGTCGCGCCGGGGATGTTGTTGTTGCCATGCACCGCGTCGGTGCCCCAGATCACCGGGATGACCGGGCGGCCGTCGGTGCGCGCGACCGAGGCGTCGTAGAAGGCGTCCGCCAGCTTGAGCCACTCGACCGGCGGGGCGAGATCGTCGCCGTTGGGTCCGGCATTCCCGCCGTTGAGGATCGATCCGAGCTTGTAGGTGCGCAGGTCCGCGGGCCTAATGCTTGCGATGTCGACCTGGATCAGCTGGCCGACCTTGTCCTCGAGCGTCATCCGCCGGAGGATCGCCTCGATCCGCGCCTCGACCTTGGCATCCCGCAACGGCCGGGCATTGGCGGTTGGCCAGATTTCCGGATGCGCGACCGCGGATAGCGGCGCTGGCGCCACGGGTGCTGGCGACGTCGCGGGAACGGCAGCAAGCGGCGCGACTGCCGCCTGAACCAGCAATGCGACCTTGATCGAAGACAAACCGGCAGCCATCAAACTCTCCCCAGGCTGGTCGAACACGACCGCACTTCTGCGTTATGTCCACCGTTGCGACACGACATAACGAAAATCAATTGGCGAATGCGGTGGAATCAGCCGTACGACACCCTCGTGTATCGACGAGCACTGACAATTGTCGCGAAACTAGGATTTTCCCAGCGTCACAATCGCTTTCCGCCAATCCGGCCTCCGTGCCGAACGATCTGGTCGCAGACCAGGGACGTGTCACCAAAATCCCACGCAATTTTATAAAACCACAAATTGCATTATTTAATCGTTGACGCACATCGACACATGGTGGAATTGTTCGGGTCTCGGAGACGACGGTAAGTCGCGAACGCGGTCAGGGGAGGGGGAGCAGGCACGGCCTGTGCCGCAGTTTTCTCCATACCCGTGGATCGCCGCCAAGCCGCGGTCCGCCGAATCAGGGTTGGAGAGGATTGGGAATGATTTTGAAATTTGGGCATAAGGCGTCCTTGCTGATCGCCGTTTCCGGGTCGGCATTGCTGACCGGCACCGCGGCGTACGCGCAGCAGAGTGGAACCACGCAGGGCGTTCTCGCGAACGCGCCGACCGCGCAGGCGGCATCGCCCTCGGCCGCGGCGGCCGACCAGGCCGGCACGGCCAACGATCCCGTCGCAGTCGCGGCGCCCGCCGACGACAATACGCCACCCGCCGACATCGTCGTCACCGGCATTCGCGGCGCACAGCAGCGCGCGGTCAACCTCAAGCGCTCGGCCGGGTCCGTTACCGACTCGATCTCGGCCGAGGACATCGGCAAGCTCCCCGACGTCACGATCTCGGATTCGCTCCAGCGCATCCCGGGCGTCCAGATCCGCCGCGACGCGGGCGAGGGCGCGGCGATCAACATCCGCGGCCTGCCGCAGGTGACGACGCTGCTCAACGGCGAGGCGTATCTCGGCGCGCAGTCGATCACGACGATCCAGCCGAACTTCAACGACATCCCCTCGCAGCTGTTCGCAGGCGCGGACGTCATCAAGTCGAGCACCGCCGACCTGCTCAACGCGGGCATTACCGGCACGGTCAACCTCCGCACCCGCCGTCCGATGGACCTCAAGCGCGGCTTCACCGTCGCTGCCGCGGCCGAAGGGTCGTATGGCGACAAGGCGAAGGAGCTCGACAAGAGCTTCAACGGGCTCGTCGCTTATCATGGCGAGCGGTTCGGCGTGCTCGTGTCCGGGGCCTATTCCAACCTGCACCTGTCGAACTCGCACAACGGGATCCAGGAGGGCTACGGCGTCGGGCTGCACAACGAGCAGTTCAACACCGCCGCCAATCCGACCGGCGACGTCGACACGTCGAACGGCTTCTCGCCCGCCGGCCGTCCGCGCGGCACGGTCGTCGGCAGCGGTCGCGACGTGAACGGCAACGGCACCGCGAACGACATCTTCCTGACCCCGCAGGCCTTCACCGCGTGGAACAAGATCAACCAGCGCGAGCGCATCGGTCTCAACGCGTCGGCGCAATGGGAGATCAGCGATCAGCTGACGCTCGTCGCGGACGCGTTCTTCACGCAGCAGAACGAGCACGATCGCACCGCCGGCATCCAGATGCAGAACGTCAACTGGCAGGCGGGCGAAGCCCTCCCGACGGGGTCGCGCAACACCGGTGCGCAGATCACCCAGACCAGCAACGGCATCTCGCGCGCATACGATCTCTATTCGACGCAAGTGTATGATTATGCGCTCGGAAACTTCGATTCCTATTCGCAGAACGATCACTACAAGTCGCAGTCGCAGAACTACAATGCCGAGTTGAAGTACGACAATGGCAGCGGCTTCAAGGCCAGCCTGCGCGGCATCTACGGCAAGGCCTATTCGGATTACGACCAGAGCTACCTGCAGTTTAGCGTCAGCAACGGCGCGAGTGGCAGCCGGGCGGGATCGGGCGCTATCCGACCGGGAACGTCGCGTTCAACCCGGGCGGCTATGTCGTCAACACCATCGCAGGGACGGCATCGCTCCCCGCGCAGGTCAACTTCTCCGGCAGCCAGCCGGTGTTCACGCTGCCGTCGCAGCTGACCACGCTGCTCGGCAACATCAACAACTACTCGATGAAGACGACCTCGTCGGAAGGCAATTACCGCCGCAACGGCGACCTCAAGCTGATCCGTGGCGACGTGTCGTATGAGGCCAATGATGCGGTCAGCTTCAGCGCGGGTGGGCGGTACAGCGAGCGGTCGGTCAACGACTTCGAGTTCGATCGCGCCGCGCCCCTCTACGCGGGGCAGGCGTCGCGCGCTGGCGGGTGCCTGGTTAAGTGGAAGGCGTTCGACGTTCCGCTCAGCGACCCGAGCTGCTCGGCCGGGCCGGTCGGCGGTGCTTACACTGCGGGGCAGGTCCGCAACGCAAGCAACGCGATCTTCAACAACCAGGTCAAGCAGTACAACCTTCCGGGTGCCGGCCTTCCGGGGATCTACGTGCTCAACCCGGGTGCGATGGACAATGCACTCGCGTTCCAGAACAGCTTCTACCCGGGCAATGTCGAGGTGCAGAATCCCGGCGCCTCGTTCAACGTCGGCGTGAAGCAGATCTCGGGCTATGTGCAGATGAACGTGAAGGGTGATGTCTTCGGCATCCCCGTGTCGGGCAATGCCGGCATGAAGATCATCAACACCAAGCTCGACATCATCCAGTTCGTCACCGGGTCGCCACAACCCTACGGTCTGGCCAACCTCAGCAACGGCATCGTCGAGACGAAGCGCAACTTCACCGATTACCTGCCGGCCTTCAACCTTGCGTTCGACCTGCAGCGCAATCTGAAGCTGCGCGTCGCGTTCAGCCAGACGATGACGCTGCTCGATCTCAACCAGTGGGGCGGGGGGCTCAACCCGAACTACGCGATCGACACGACCAACGCGGGCTCGCCCGTTTTCCGCGTGACCGGCGGCAGCTCGAACGGCAACCCACAGCTCGATCCGTGGCGCGCCACCAACGTCGAGGGCTCGCTTGAATATTACATCGGGCGGAGCAGCCTGCTGAGCTTCGGCGCCTTCTACATCGACGTCGCCAGCTTCATCCAGTCGGGGACGGTCACGCGCAGCGATCTGCCCGACAATGACGGTGTCGTGCGTGGGCGCACGGTGTTCATCACCACGCCGGTGCAGGGCCAGGGCGGGACGCTCAAGGGCGTCGAAGCTGGCTGGAAACAGTCGTTCAGCGATCTCGGCTTCATGCCGCGGCTGCTGACCAACTTCGGCATCGACGCGAACATCACCTATTCGCCGTCGGACTCGGGCCAGACCGATCTGGCGGGCGCGTCGATCCCGTTCCAGGACAATTCGAAGATCCAGACCAACCTCGCGGGCTTCTACCAGGACGGGCATTTCCAGGCGCGCGTTGCCTGGAACTATCGTTCGAAGCGCGCGGTGCAGTCGGACTTCAGCGGCATCAAGGGTCTGGAGCTGTATCAGTCGCCGACCAACTACATCGATGCGTCGCTCAGCTACGACGTCAATTCGCACATCACCTTCTATGCGCAGGGCTCGAACCTCGGCGGCGAATATGAGAAATACTACCTGACCTTCCCCGACCAGAAGGCCTACAACAACATCTACGAGCGCCGCTTCACCGGTGGCGTGCGCGTCAAGTTCTGATGCGCCCGGGGGCGGTCTGACCGTCCCGGCGTCCGTCCGCTCCTTTTGGGGCGGGCGGACGCCGAACCTTTGGGCAACGCGGTGGCGCGCACCGCGCTTGGGGAAGATCGGATGACCGGACAGACGGAGCGGCTCCACGGCGAACGGGCGATCCGTTCGATCGTCATCGCGGGCGGCGGAACCGCCGGCTGGATGGCCGCGGCGATGCTCGCGCGCAGGCTCGATAAGCAGCCGGTGCAGATCACGGTGATCGAATCGAGCACGATCGGCACCGTCGGCGTCGGCGAGGCGACCGTTCCCGGCATCCGCGACTTCTTCCGCGAGCTCGGCGTGACCGAACGCGAGGTGATGGCGGCGACCAAGGGCACGGCGAAGCTCGGGATCGAATTCGTCGACTGGAAGCGACCGGGGCACAGCTTCTTCCACCCGTTCGGGCTGTACGGGATGCGGTCGCGCGGCGTCGCGTTTCACCACTATTGGCAGAAACTGCGCAGTGCGGGTGATCCGGTCGAACTCGCCGATTACTGCCTCGCGACTGTCATGGCGAAGCGCAATCTGTTCATGCTGCCGACCGACCGGCCGGTCCACGACCTGTTGTTCTTCGACTGGGCGGTGCATTTCGATGCCGGCCTGTTCGCCCAGTTTCTCGCGGCCCGTGCGGTGGCGGGCGGGGTTCGCCGGGTCGACGCGACCATCACCAACGTGCGGATCAATGGCGAGACCGGGTTGGTCGACGGGGTCGATACCGCGTGCGGCAAGGCGATCGACGGCGATCTGTTCATCGATTGCACCGGGTTCCGCTCGCTGCTGCTCGGTGCGGCGCTCGGGAGCGGCTATGAGGACTGGAGCAACCTGCTGCCGTGCGACCGCGCGGTGGCCATCCCGTGCGAGCGGGCGGGGCCGCTCACCCCGTTCACACGCAGCACCGCGTTTGCGCAAGGGTGGCAATGGCGGATCCCGCTCCAGCACCGCGTCGGCAACGGACTGGTCTATGCGAGCCGCCATCTGTCCGACGACGCGGCGATCGACACGCTCCGATCGCGGCTAGAGGGCGCGCCGCTGGCGGAGCCAAACCTGATCCGTTTCCGCACCGGGCACCGGCGCGATTTCTGGCGGGGCAATTGCATCGGGCTCGGGCTCGCGGCGGGGTTCATGGAACCGCTGGAGTCCACCAGCATCACGCTCATTCAGACCGGAATCGAAAAATTGCTCGCGCTGTTTCCCGACCGCGATTTCGATCCGGCGCTGGCAAGCGAATACAACCGTTCGACCACGCTCGAATACGAACGGATCCGCGATTTCCTGCTGCTCCATTATTGGGCGAACGACCGGCGCGGCGAGCCGATGTGGGATCAATGCCGCGATACCGCCTTGCCCGACCCGCTCGCGCACAAGCTGCGGCTGTTCCGCGCGAACGGCAGCCTCGTCCGGTACGAATGGGAATCGTTTCACGATCCAAGCTGGTTGTCGATGTATGCGGGCTTCGACATCGCGGCGCGGTCGCACGATCGGGCAGCCGATTATTTCTCGGTCCCGGATCTGCAATCCGCGCTGGCGCGGATGCGCGAGTCGATCGGCAAGGCGGTCGCGCTGGCGGAGCCGCATGATGCGTTCCTGCGGACTTATGGTGTAGGGTGACAGTAGTCGGACCGCACGGCGGCGCGAGGGCGATGCGGTGCCCGATGCTGCCCGGGGGCGGCATCCGGGCGTGGGGGAGATGATGGTGCAGGGAGCGGGTGGTATCTTGGATCTTTCGGACTTTGGCCCCGCCGGCGCCGGCGTGACCGCGAGCGATCGTGCCGCCCGGCTTGGCACCAGCCTGTCGGGGACCAATCTCGTGCGCGCGGGGGATTACAATCAGCGTGTCGTCCTTCAGGTGATCCGCAAGAACCCGGACATCACCCGCACCGAAATCGCGACGATGACCGGGCTGACCGCCCCGACCATCGCCAACATCACCGCGCGTTTGTTCGAGAGCGACCTGGTGGTGGAATCGGGTCGCCGCATGGGCGGGCGCGGCCAGCCTGCGACGCGGCTGCGGATCAACCCGGACGGGTGTTTCGCGATCGGACTCAACGTCGACCGCGACCACGTGACGCTGGTCTCGCTCGATCTTGCCGGCACCGTCCGCTCGCGGCTCACGCGGCAGATTGCCTTCGCGATGCCCGACGACGTCGTCGCGATCGTTCGCGAAGGGCTCGGCGAGATCCAGCGTAGCGGGGCGCTGCGGGAGGATCGGATCCTCGGCATGGGCGTCGCGGTGCCCGACGATCTCGGCCGGGTCGCGCTGCCGCATCGCCCCGCCAATTACGAAATGTGGAGCGAGGTCGATCTGCCGACGCTGCTTGGCGGGATCGTGCCCTTGTCGATCCACGTCGACAATGACGCCGCCGCCGCCGCCATCGGCGAAGCGCAATTCGGCGGTGGCCTCGACCATGAGAGCTTCTTCTACATCCTCGTCAGCGCCGGGCTCGGTGGCGGGCTGGTCGTCGATGGCGCGTATTACCGGGGCGCGAATGCGCGCAGCGGCGAGATCGGGTTCCTCCCGTTGCATCGCAATGACCCCGGCGGGCAGGTGTTGCAGGACGTCGTGTCGCTCTCCGCCTTGTCCGCACGGATCGAACGCGCCGGGGTCTCGCTCGACGGGGTCGATCCGACGATCGCGTTCCCGGATGCCGCACGGCCGTACATCGATGGCTGGATCGACGATGCGACCGATGCGCTGGTCCCCCCGCTGACCGCGGTCAATTGCCTGATCAACCCCGCGGTCGTCCTGATCGGGGGGCGGCTGCCCGACGAGATCCTCGATCGGCTCGCCGAAACGAGCAACCGCAAATTGCGCGCGATGGCCCCCAATCTCCCCGCGCTCGCGCCGATGGCGCGCGCGACGCTTTCACGCGATGCGCCCGCCGTCGGCGCGGCGATCCTGCCGTTCCTCGACCGGATCTTGCCATCGGATTCGATCCTCATCAAAAGCTGAGGGACGATTATAGAAATTGACTTTAATTATTGACGGGGCAGGGTAGCCGTAGCGTCGCCGAACAGCGCGGACGCTCTTGGCGGGCGCTCCGTCGACCTTGGAAGGCATTTTGGTGGTGATACAGATCGGCGTCGATTTCGGCGGGACCAAGATCGAGGCTGCGGCGCTGGATGCCGCCGGACAGTATCTCGCGCGGACGCGGATTCCCAATCCCGGCACCTACGATGCGGCGATCCGGGACGTCCGCGACCTGATCGCGGCGGTCGAGCGGGACGTCGGCGCCTCGGGGACGATCGGGATCGGCACGCCGGGGTCGATCAGCCCGCGCTCGGGGCTGATGCGCAACGCCAACTCGACTTACCTCAACGGCCGCAATTTCCGTCACGATCTCGAGCAGGCGATCGGGCGTGAGCTTCGCATCGCCAACGACGCCAATTGCATGGCCTTGTCCGAAGCCGTCGACGGGGCGGCCGCGGGGGCAAGGGTCGCCTTCGCGGTCATCATCGGGACCGGCGTCGGCGGCGGTCTGGTGATCGACGGCCAGATCGTCGAGGGTGCGCACGGGATCGGCGGGGAATGGGGGCATGTCCCGCTGCCGTGGATGACCCCGGCGGAATTCCCCGGACCGGCATGCTGGTGCGGCCATTCGGGCTGCCTCGACATGTTGATCTCGGGAACGGGACTGCGCAAGGACCACGCACTGCGCAGCGGTGAGACGCTCGATGGCCCCGCGATCGTCACCCGGGCGCGGGACGGCGATGCGGTCGCGGTGGCCGCGCTCGATGCTTATGTCAGCCGGCTCGGGCGCGCGATGGCGATGGTCGTCAACATTGTCGATCCCGACGTGTTCGTGATGGCGGGGGGCATGTCGAACGTCCCGGAAATCTATCCGGGCTTGCCCGACATCATCCGCAGCCACACTTTTGGCGGCGCATGGGAGGGGCGGATCGTCCCCGCCAAATGGGGGGATGCCTCGGGCGTGCGCGGCGCCGCCCGCCTGTGGGCGCGGTGACGGCCGGGGTCGCACCGAACCGCCAAGTACCCCTGTCACGACGGTTTCACATTTCGCGCCGAGACCTGTGGTTTTCCGCTCTAGGGTAAGACACATGGCGACTGTCCTGGTGGTAGAGGACGATCCCAAGTCGGCCGACGCAATCTGTTCGATCCTTGCCGACGAAGGCCTTTCGGTTGTGGCGGTCCAGACCGGAACCAACGCCGTGCTGGGTGCCACGGAACGGTCTTTCGATGCGATCGTGCTCGACCGCATGTTGCCCGGCGGGATCGACGGCATCGGCGCGCTCGACCTGATCCGCCGCAGCGGGGTCAGCACGCCGGTGCTGATCCTCAGCGCACTCTCCGCGGTCGAGGAACGCATTCGCGGCCTTCGCGCTGGCGGCGACGATTATCTCGCCAAGCCGTTCGAACCGCTCGAGCTTGCCGCCCGGGTCAATGCGCTGATCCGACGCCGGGTGGCCGAGGTATCGACGATCCGGCTCGAGCACGGTCGCGTGGGCATCGATCTCATCGCACGCGAAGCCTGGATCGACGGCGTACGGGTCGACCTGCAGCCACGCGAACTGCTGTTGCTCGAATATCTGCTGCGCCACCAGGGGCGCTCGGTCACGCGTGCAATGATCTTCGAGGATGTCTGGGGGTATCGCTACGACCAGCGGACCAATGTCATCGACGTGCACGTCACCCGGTTGCGCCGCAAGATCGAGCGCCCCGACCGCCCACCGCTGATCGAAACGGTACGAGGAACGGGCTATGTCCTTCGCTGCGATTAGGCGTTGGCGGCGCAGTTCGAGCGCACGCTTCGCGACGATCTTCCTGCTGCTGTACGGGGCGGCATCGATCAGCCTGTTCGCGTTCGTCCACTATCGTGCGATCGCGAATTTCAATGCGCAGACCGACGAATGGCTGGCGCGCGAGACCGTCAAGCTGCCCGCCACCCTGCCTCGCGCCGATGTGATCGAACGGGTGGTTCGGCACAATCGCGCGGACGTGCATCACCTGCGCCCGTTCGGCCTGTTCGATTCCGCCGGGCGGCGGCTGTCCGGCGCACCGGCCGCACTTCCATTGGATCAACCCGAGGGGCAGGCGTTCGAAATGGCGAATGTCACGTCGCGCGGGGAAGTGGATTTGCGCGCGATGATCGTGCCGCTCGCCAATGGCGATCGTTTCCTCGTGGCGCAGGATCTGCGGGAATCGCGGGCGTTCGCGACCGACCTCGTCCTTACCATCATCTGGGGCGGACTGGGCTTGCTGGTGCTTGGCCTGTCGGGTTCGGTGCTTCTGGCGCTGGCGCAGGAATCGCGCGTCCGTCGACTGACGCAGGGGCTGCACGCGATCATGGCGGGGCGGCTCGACGCCCGGCTGACGCCGTCACCCCGCCGCGACGAACTCGACGATCTCACCCTGGAGGTCAACCGGATGCTGGACGAGGTCCAGCGGTTGATGCTCGAGGTGAAGGCCGCGGGCGACAATATCGCGCACGACATGCGCACGCCGCTGACCCGGTTGCTCGCGAACCTGCGGCAGGCCGACGATGGCGCGGCGAGCGCTCCGGGGATGGCGGTCGTGATCGGCGACGCGGTCGAGGAAGTGACCGGGATGATCGGCATGTTCGACGCGCTGCTGCGGATCGCCGAGATGGACGAGGGTGCAAGGCGCCAGGGGTTTCGCATGCTCGACCTGTCCCGCGTGGTGGCGGACGCCGCCGACTTCCACGAAGTGGCGGCGCTGGAACGCGGGATCAGCATCACACGCCGGGTCCCCGACGACGTCGCGTTCGAGGGCGATGCCGACCTGTTGTTCGAAGCGGTCGGCAATCTGGTCGACAATTCGATCAAATATACGCCCGAGGGCGGGCAGATCGTCATCAGCCTGGAAGCCGGCCCGATCCTGACCGTCGCGGACGACGGCCCCGGGATACCGGCGGAACAACGCGACAAGGTGCTTGGTCGTTTCCACCGTGTCGAGACCAGCCGGAGCCAGCCCGGCAACGGCCTCGGGCTGCCGCTTGTCGCCGCAATCGCGCGAATCCACCGGCTGGAGCTGCGGATCGGCGACTGCGCGCCCGGCTGTGTCGCTACCTTGGCGGCGTTGTGATCCGGCGCGCAGATTAACTCGAATTTAAGTGTTCGACACGGGCGGGCCATGGAATGGCCACGCAAGCGTAACAGCCCGTGTCTAGAGCGCTACTCAGCGGGGTGCCGGTCGGCGCGCCGTCGGACCGCCGGGTTGCAGCGTCAGAAGCGCGCACCCGGGGACGACTGTTCATTCGGGGATCATTCGATGCGTGCGACTTTCCGTCAGACCCTGCTTGCCGGGGTCGCTTTCTGCGTAGCCCTTCCGGCCCACGCCGCCACGGTGGTGCCGACGCCGCCCGTTCCCGCCGCGAGCGACGCAAGCGTGCCTGCTGCAGCCGCGTCGGTTCAGGCGGGGTCCGGCCCGGACGCGCAGACCACGACCAGCGCGAACAGCGCAGGCCAGGCCAACGACAAGCAGTCGCTGACCTCCGCCGACATCATCGTGACCGGATCGAAGACCGCGCAGAGCGCGCCGATCACCGTCTCGCTGACGACGACCCAACCGCAGTCTGCGGTCAGCCGCGATTACATCGCCAACACCACCGCCTCGGCCGATTTCAACGAGCTGATCGCGCTGACCCCGAGCGTTTCGATCTCGGGTGCGGGCAACGGCTATGGTCTGGGCGAGACCAAGGCGACGATCCGCGGCTTCCAGGACGGCGAATATAACGTCACCTACGATTCGATCCCGTTCGCGGACACCAACAACCCGACGCACCATTCGACCTCGTTCTTCCCGTCCAACACGATCGAGACGATCGTCGTCGACCGGGGCCCCGGCAACGCAAGCCAGCTCGGCCAGGCGACCTATGGCGGCAACATCAACATGTACTCGCGCGCCGCGACCGAGCAACGCGGCGCGCAGGTCGAGGGGATCGTCGGCAACTGGAACACCTTCATTGGCCGCGCCGAATTGCAGTCGGGCAGCATCGAGAAGCTCGGCGGCGCGCGGATCGTGCTGACCGGCCAGTATCTGCAATCGGACGGCGCGCTGACCTATTCGCCGGTGGGTTCCAAAAACCTCTACGGCAAGATCGTCGCGCCGATCGGCAGCCACAACACGCTGACGATCATGAGCACGTGGAACCGCAACCATTATTACCAGTCCGACGTGCTCAAGGGCGCGACCTGCGGCAGCGCGGCGGTCGGCGCGAACAAGACGACCGCGCTTGGCACCGATGGCCAGCCGCTGACTCAGCTGACGGGCAATAACTGCTCGGTGGCGTCGAACGTCGGACAATATGGTCGAAACTACGGCCTGAGCAACACCCCGAGCCAGCAGGATTACTGGAAGTACAACCGCACCGACAAGACCACCGACTTCTCCTATGTCCGGCTGCAGACCGACCTCGGCTCGGGCTTCTCGCTCGACAATCGCGGCTATATGTATGGCTATACCAACAACACGTTGTCGGGGAACACCGGCTCGGTGATCACCGGGTTCAGCGGCGCGGGCACGGCCGCATCGCCCTACAAGGCCGTCGCCGGACCAACGAGCGATATCCTGGGCTATAGCAAGCTCAACAAATACCGCGTCTTCGGCTATATCGGCCAGGTCAATTACGACTTCGCGCTCGGCAAGATCCGCGTCGGCGGCTGGTACGAACATGCCGTCACCGACCGCCATCTGGTCGATCTCGACCGCACGACCAACACTTTCAGCTACAGCGAAAAGCAGTTCAACAACGGCAACGGCACCGCCGCGCAGAACGCGCTGCCGCCGATCACCCAGGCCGATCTCAGCTACGTCCAGCATTCGAACTGGAACCAGTATCAGCTGTTCGGCGAGTTCGAATTCCACCCGGTCGCGGGTCTGTCGATCACGCCCGGCGTGAAATACGTCCATTTCGAGCGTGGCGTCGCAGCGCCGGTCAACCAGAAAACGCGCCTGCCGCTCGACACCAGCCAGACCTGGACCAAGACGCTGCCGTTCGCGACGATCAATTACATGCCGACGTCCAACTGGTCGTTCTACGGCCAATATGCGCAAGGGATGTATGTCCCCGATCTGTCGAGCTTCTACTCGGCCTCGGGCACGCTCTCGACCGCGCTCGATGCGCTCAAGCCCCAGACCTCGACCAATTATCAGGTCGGCACGGTCTGGCACGGCAACAAGGTCTCGGTCGATGTCGACGGCTATATCATCAACATCGACAACAAGATCGGCACCTGCACCACGACGGGCTGCGACCAGACGCTGCTCGTCAACATCGGTCAGGTCCGCTACAAGGGCGTCGAGGGCGCGCTCAGCTACATGCCGGTGCGCGGGCTGACGCTGTTCGGCAACGGCTCGTACAATTACGCGCACAACGTCATGACCAGCGCGCAGATCGCCAAGGCGCCGTTCACGACCGCGGCGGGCGGGTTCATCTATCGGCGGCAGGGGTTCCGCCTGTCGTTCGACCAGAAATTCACCGGCCCCCAATATGCCAACGAATATACCGGCAGCCCGGGCTACCGGCTCTATCGCATCCGCCCCTACAGCATCGGCGAGTTCGCGATCAGTCAGGAGATTCAGGGCGGATTGCGGCTCGGCGTGACGGTCAACAACGTCTTCAACAGCCGCGCGGTCACCGCGATCTCGACGAGTGCGACCGGGGCGCCGGTCACGGCTGGCTATCAGAACGGCTATGGCCAGCTCGACCAGTTCAATTACCTGCCGCCGCGCTCGTTCCTCCTGTCTGCCCGCATCGGTTTCTGACGAAAGGGGGAGGACGGCACATGGGAAAGCCGATCGAAGCCACGTGTCTGGCGCTCGCGCTCGTTCTTGGGGGAGGGGCGGCCGCAGCGGCACCGCATGCGCTGCATT
Organism: Sphingomonas sp. PAMC 26621; assembly: GCF_000251145.1. GTDB lineage: Bacteria > Pseudomonadota > Alphaproteobacteria > Sphingomonadales > Sphingomonadaceae > Sphingomonas. Next base: position 36,923 of record NZ_AIDW01000017.1, read on the forward strand.
ATCTGTCGGAGGACACCGTCCGCCCAGCGCTGGTCCTGCCCGCGCCGCCGGCACCGGCATCGCCGCAGGAGCGGGGCGAGCTCGCCACAATCCATGCGATGATCGCCGCCGCAACGCCCGCCCGGATCGACGCGGCGCGCTGGGACGATGCGCACGAGACGCCCGCGCTGTTCGACCGGACGCTTGGGCTCGCGCTCGAGACATACCCGCTGACCTGGGCATTGCTGCGCGAGGTTCAGGAAGAAGGGGATGCCACCGCCGGCATGACCAAGGCCTATTTACATCGAACGCGGCCCTTTGCTGTCGATCCGACGATTGCGACCTGCGTGCAGGGCAGGAAACCGGACAAATCCTATCCGAGCGGTCACGCAACGCTGGGTTTTTCGACCGGGTTCGTCCTGGCGCATCTGCTCAGCGGGCGTTCCTCCGCGATCCTCGACCGCGCCGCCGATTATGCGATGAGCCGCGAATTGTGCGGCGTCCACTTCCCGAGCGATATCGAGGCGAGCCACGCGCTCGGCACGCTGGTCGCCGCCGATCTGATGAACGTCCCTGCATTCCGCGCGAAATTCGACGCGGCGCACAAGGAACTGGTCGACGCGCATGTCGCTGGTGCCTGACCGCCTGGCGCCCGCGCATGCCGAAGAAAGACAATCATGAAAGCGCAATCCCAGCGTCGCCTGCGGCAGCTCCACAGCTGGATCGGACTGTTCTTCGCGCCCGCGATCCTGTTCTTCGCGCTGAGCGGGAGTCTGCAGGCGCTCGGCTTCCAGGATCGCGCCGCGCACTATGATCCTCCGGCGTGGATGACGCTGGTCGCCAACGTCCACAAGCACGGTGTCGTCCGGCGCGACCGCAAGGCTGCCCCCACGAAGCCCCCCGAAAGCAAGGCGGCACCGGCCAAGGTCGCCAATATGTTCAGTCTCTTCGCGGCGCTGCTCGGGCTCCTTCTGAGCGCCGGCACCGCACTCGGGATCTGGATCGCCATGCTGAACCGACGCAATCGGCCGACGTCGTTCCTGCTACTGCTGGCCGGCATAGGTGTGCCGGTCCTTCTCCTGCTTGCGTGAACCAGGATTGATCGCCGCAGTGGCACCCGATGCCGAATGCGCCCGCCGGTACGAATAGTATTGGGTCAGCCGCCGCGTTTCGCCCTGTCGAGATGCCCCTGCAGGACTTGTATCGTGTCCGTCGCCAACGCCGAAACGTCGGGGGGAGCGTCGCGCCGAATTGCCTTCGTCAAAGAGGCGTTCGGGCTTAGAGGCCTGGAACCGCCCCCTAAAAAGGGCGAATGGCAGTAGTGCCGCACGCAGCATAATCGCGTATCGTTTTCCTCATGATGTCATCGTCGAACGCGCAAATATCGCTTTCGGTACGGGGCAATCCCGGTTCTTGCCTGCAGATGGCAGATCCTTCAGCGAGCAAGTGGTGAATGCGAAAGATCGTCCTGACAACTGCCGGCACGTTTGGCGATCTGCATCCCTTTATCGCGATCGCCTTGGCGCTGAGGGAGCGAGGCATCACGCCCGTTTTGGCGGTCCCCGAGGATCACGTGCAGAAGTGCACGCAGGCAGGGCTCGAGGCGGTCGGCGTGTTGACGAGCTTCGCGGAGATCTGTGCGGGAATGGGGCTCGGTCATGAAGACGCGGTGCGCCGCATCATGAGCGATCAACGCATCATGCTCGAACGCGTGCTGCTCCCGGGCCTGTCCAAATGCACCGTCGCGCTCGACGCGCTGGTTGCGGATGCCGAGGCGATCGTCGCGTCGATCTTCGTCTTTGCTGCCCCCATCGTGGCAGAGAAGCGCCGCCTGCCGCTGGTCTCCGTGATCCTCCAACCGATGGCGATGCTCTCGCCCTACGATCCACCCCGGACGCTCGATTTCTGGATGATGCTCGGAGCGCCGATGACTGGCATCGGCGTGGCGTGGAATCGTTTCGCTTTCGGCGCGCTGCGCCGGTTGGTCGACCGTCTGTACGGGAAGCGGATCGATCGGGTGCGGTTCGAGCACGGCCTGCCGGCGGGCGGTGCCGCGCATCTCCTCGATCCGCCGCCGACAGCCCTGCTGCGGCTCGGGTGCTATTCACCGCAACTGGGCGCACTGCCGCCCGATGCCACGCAGACGACCCGGATCGTCGGGTTTCCGCTGTTCGATCAGGGCAGCGGCGGGAAGGACCCGCTCCACCCCGCGATCGTCGCGTTTCTCGAGGCTGGGCCTGCTCCGCTGGTCTTCACGCTCGGCTCGTTCGCGGTCAATGGTCCCGGCCGCTTTTACGAAAAGGCAAGCGACGTCGCCAAAGCGCTGCACATGCGGGCGATCCTTCTGGTTGGCGGTACCGACGAGCCGAGCATCGACGGCGATATCCTTCGCGTCGGCTATGCCCAACACTCGCTGCTCTTCCCGCATGTCGCGGTGATCATCCAGCACGGGGGTGTCGGGACGACCGGCCAGGCTCTTCGCGTGGGGAAACCACAACTGGTAGTGCCGCACATGGGGGATCAGTACGATCACGCGTATCGTGTGATGCGCATGGGCACCGGATTACGGCTCAAGGCACGCCACTTTACCGTCCGTCGCGCGACCAGGCTGATCGCCAGACTGCTCCATAGCCCCACGTACCGCGAGACCGCCGAACGCGTGGCGGCGGCAATGGCCGATGAAAACGGGGCGGATACCGCAGCCGACACGATCCTCGTCGCGCTCGATGCCCTCGCCGCCAGCAGAGGCTAGGCGGCTCGCGACCGACCGGCTCGGGCGTGCCCCTCCCGTGAAGCAGGGCGTAGTCCGCCCGTCGCAGGTTCACCGGCCCGCGCGGCAACTGGCTGCTCGGGGCCGGTCAACACGCGCAATGTCGCTATGCCCGCCTGGTCAAACGGTAGCACTCACCGGGGATCAACCGTGATCCAAGGCGGGATATTTCGCGAGCAGGGCGCGCGTCACGCCGTTGGTCCAGCCGAACCCGTCCTGCACCGGATACTCGCCCCCGCCGCCGGCCTCGCCGGTTTCGAGGTTGTACTTCTCGACCATCCGCCCGTTGGAAGCATAATAAAGCGAGACGGTGCGCAGCCAGCGGCGCGCGAGGTCCTCGGCCTGCGCGGTCTTGCCATAACGGTCGAGGCCCTGAACGCCGATCCACAGCAGCGGTGCCCAGCCGTTGGGCTGGTCCCATTGCTGGCCGGTGGTGAGGGTCGTGGTCCGCAGGCCACCGGGCGCGAGCAGCTTTGCCGTGACGAGCGCGGCAGTCGCATCGGCCTGCTCGCGCGTGGCGAGGCCGACGAACAGCGGATAGAGGATCGCGGCGCTGACCGATTCCGTCGGCTTGGCCGTCATGCGGTCCCAGTCCACCCAACGTTTGTCGCCCGCCGACCAGAGATATTTGCTGATCGCCACGCCGCGGGTGGTGGCGCGGGTCTCGAACGCGCGGGCGCATGCGGTGTCCCCGATGGTCGTGCAGCGTCGCGCGATCGCCTTTTCCAGGTTCCACATCAGGCTGTTGAGATCGACCGGCACGATATCGGTAGTGTGGATCGTCGCCAGCGTCTTGCCGTCCGCGAGCCAGCGCGAGCTGAAATCCCAGCCGCTCTCGGCGGCGGCGCGGAGATCGCGATTGACCTGCGGGGCGGCGCGACCCGCAGCGGCGGCGGCGGTCGCGATATCCTCGGCATAGGATTCGTCGCGCGGCGTGTCGCGGGCGTCCCAATAGCGGTTGAGCAGGCTGCCGTCGGGCATCCGAACGACGTGCTCGCACGCGCCACTGGCGGCGACGCACTTCGCACCCGCCATCCAATAAGCGTGCTCGGCCTTCAGCGTCGCGAGGCGTTCGCGGTCGAGCGCTGGGTCATGCGTGTCGGACAGGTCCATCATCAACGCGAGGAACGGCGGCTGGGAGCGCGACAGATAATAGCTGCGCGTGCCGTTCGGCACATGCCCGTATTGCGCGATCAACGCGCTGAAATTGGCGAGCATCGACTCGATCAGTGGCCGTTCGCCATCGGCCTTCAGGCCAAGCATGGTGAAGTAGCTGTCCCAGTAATACATCTCCTGATAGCGTCCGCCCGCCACGACATAGGTCTGCGGCAGCTGCAACGCGGACGAACCCGGCACCACCGCCACCGGCGGCTTGGCGAGTACCGGCCAGAGCGCGCGGATATGCTCGCGCATCGACAGCTTGCGCGCGTCCGCGTCCCCGACCTTGCGGAAGTGCCGCGCGACGAAGGCGGCGAGCGCATCGCGACCCTGCGGCGCTTCGGTACGATACGCCTGGAGGATTGCGTCGGGTGCCGAGAGCGGAACCATGTCCGCGAAGGTCTTGCTGTCGGGAAATACCCGGCCGAGCTCGACCGCGCGGTACAGCGGGCCGTAGATGTCCTCGGGCGTGCGGACCGCGCTGGCGGCGAGCGCAGGCGTGATCTCGCGCGCGGCGGCAGGTGCGCTCAAGGCGATCGACAGCGCGACGAGGGGCAGGGCGAAGGATCGGCGCAAGGTCATGAGGAGCAACTCGAAATAAGAGGTGCCGGTCGGGGCGTGAACCCCGACCGGCGGGAGGGTCAGAACTTGTAGGCCGCGGTGATCGTCGCGTGCCGGCCGAAGATCGGGCGGCCCAGGAAGAAGCCGGCGGAATTGGCCGACCCGACCGTCCGCACATTACCTTCGGTCAGCGCGAGCGTGTCGGTCAAGTTCTCGACCGTCGCCTGCAGCGAGAAGCGATCGTTGAGGTCAAGCGACGCGCCGAGATCGACCGTTTCATAGCTGCCGAGCTGCTGCTGGTTCTCGATATCGGCGAACCGGTTGCCGATATGCGTGAACGTCCCGAACAGCCGCGCCTTACCCCAGGCGCTGCGGAAGGTGTAGGACGGGGTCGCGGCGATCTGGAATTTTGGCTGGCGGTTGACGCTATTGCCGGTGTTGGTCCCGAAATCCTTGAACTTGCCGTCCTGCACGACGCCCCGCACCGCGAGCTGGACCCCGTCGACCGGGCGCAACGCGCCTTCGAATTCGAGCCCGTACGCGCGCGATCCACCGAACTGCACGACGTTCTGCTCGACCCCGCCGATCACGCGGATGTCCTGGAAAATCAGGTTGTGAAAGCGGTTGTAGAAGCCGGTAAGGTACAGGTCGTAATAGCGAGTCGCGGTCTTCAGTCCGAGCTCATATTGGTCGGCGGTCTGCGGCTTGATGTTCTGGAGCGACGTCGCATTGCCGCGCAGATCGTCGAACTGCGGGAGCAGCGCACCCGAGTTGGCGCGGGCGAAGCCGTTCAGCTTGTTGGTGAAGGCATAATCGAGACCAGCGGTCCACGACACCTGCGTCTTGGCGTAGCGCGCCGTGCTGAAAGTGCCGTTGAGATACGTCGCGCCATTGTTGTACGCAGTCAGCGGGTTGTTATCGAGATCGCCGGTCGCGCTGTTCTCGAAGCGGTCGTGGAGCACGACGCGCTCGACGCGGACGCCGCCGTCGACCCGCAGCGCGCCGAGCTTCCATTCGTCGCTCAGATATCCGGCGACGTTGCTGCTCGTGTAAAACGCATTGACGTCATAGCTGTTGGCGCTGGTGAAGCCGTTGCGCGTCAGGATCGTGCCGTTGACGAGCGTCGCGTTGAGCACGCGCGCATTGGGTTCGAGCGCGAGCAGGATGTTGTTGCCGAGGTTCCACTGGTCGTGATCACCGACATGCGCATAATAGCCGCCGAGCGTCAGCGTGTTGCCCGAGAACAGCTCCTTTGAGAGTTTCAGCTCGTCGGTGAAGCTCTCGATCTGCTTGGTCACCGACCAGATTCCGGCCTGGATCGTCTGTTGCCCGGCGGTCAACGCCTGACCGGTGCCGGCATAGGTCACCGCGCCCGCGCCGCCTGCACCCGCGAGATATTGCCCGACCGTTTGCGGGTTGGACCCGGTGAACAGCGCGAACGTCGTCGACGTGCCCTTGGTGAAGTTGACGTTGTTCTGCACCGCGAACCCGCCGCCCACGTCATAGCTGAAGGTCGAGCCGAAGGTGTAGACGTTCGACCCGCGCCCGCGCGACAGGTCGACTGCCTTCTTCTGCGTCGGGCCACCGTTGATGCTCGGGCCGACCTCGATCAGCGTATTCTCGATTTCCCGGCCGACCAGCGTGTCGGTGCGTGCGTCGAAGCCCGTAAAGGTGCTGAACTTGCCGTTGGTTTCGACCAGCGGCATTGGCGTGTAGAAGGCGTTCTTGTCGTCGAGATAGCGCCCGTAGACGGTGAGCTTGCCCGCGTCGAACTTGTGCGTGATGCTGCCGGTGATCTGCCCGCCGAGGTCGCCGGGGAAGCCGGTCTTCCGGAAGCCATCCGAATAGCGATAGAAGCCGCCGACCATATAGGTCGTGTCCGAGGTGAGCGGCCCCTGTGCGACGAAGTCGCCGCGATAGGTGCCCTCGGTGCCATAGGTCGCGCGCAGCGACAGGTGCGGATCGCGCGTGCCTTCCTTGAGGATGAAGTTGGTCGTGGCACCGGGCTGGCCGTTCGAGAAGATCGGGCTCGGGCCGCCGCGCAGCACTTCGAGCCGCTCGATCGTGTCGTCGAGGCGGAAGATCGAGCTGTCCTCGAGGAACGACAGCGACGAAGGCGCGATGACCGGCGAGCCGTTGAGCTGGAGCGTAAGGAACGGCGCATCGCCCGTCGACGGGAAGCCGCGGATGAAGACGTTCGCGCCCGCGTTGCCGCCCGAGCTTTCCACCCACACGCCCGGCACGATCTTGAGCAGGTCAGCGGTCGAGGTCGGCTGGACTTCGCGGATCTGCTCGGCGGTCGCAGTCGAGATCGAATAGCTCGCATCGAGCTTGCGCTGGCCCGCGCGGTTGGCGTTGCCGGTGACGACGATGTCGGGTTGATCGGCGACGGGCTCGGTTGCCGGGACCGCTGCCTGGGCGGGGACGTCTTGCGCGAAGGCGGGCAGGGCGCCGAGCGCGGTGCCGGACAGCAGCGCGAGTGCCATGATGGTGCGGGTATGGGTCATGAGGTTCCTCCTGAACGTTTCTGGTCTTGGTAATCGGGATGGCATTGGAAAACGGTGGACGCGCGCCGTCGTATCGCCGGACAGCGTCGCGGCGATGCGGATCGGTGGGCACGGCCAAGCGTCGGACGGGTTACGGAGGGCTGCGCAAACGGGGCATCCTCAGAACCTGTACCGTGCCGACAGCTCGACCGAGCGCCCCAGGATCGGGCGCGCAAAGATTGCCCCCGTTGCCTGCGCGCCGAGCGTCCGCGGGTTGCCTTCGGTCAGGCCGATCGTGTCGGTGAGGTTGTCGGCGCTGAGCTGGACGCGCAGCCGGTCGTTCACGTCCAGTGCCGCACCCGCGTCCCATTTGACGAAAGCGGGCAACAACTGTCGGTTTTGCACGTCGGACCAGCGATCGCCCATCCGGCTCAACGTCATGAACAGGCTCGCCTTGCGGGTGGCGACGGCGAAGTCCCAGGCCGGGGTTATGCGCCATTGCCATTGCGGCTGGCGCTGGACGCGATTGCCGCTGAGGTCGGTCCGCCCGTCGTCGGTGAAAAAGCCACGATAACGCGCGTCGAGCCAGCTGCCCGAGAACGTCACCGAAAGCGGTGCCACCGGCCGCCACAGTCCGTCGAGCTCTACCCCGGTCGCGCGCGCCCCGCCAATCGAGGCGAGCGGCGCGCCGCTGGTGATGACGGTCGTCGCAAGGCCCTTAAAGCGGTTGCGGTACAGCGTCGCATACAGGTTGAGCGACTGCGTCGAGAGCTTCACGCCGCCCTCGATCGTATCGACGCGCGGCGCGACGGAGATGCCGTCGCGCAAATTGTCGAAGAACGGGAAGCTGTTCCCGTGGCTGAAACGCACGAACCCGGCGAGGGTGCGGGTGACGTCGTAATTGGTCCCGAGCGTCCACGACCAGGCACCGCCGCGATACCGTACCGGGGTCTGCGTGCCCGTAAACACTACGTCGTCATTGTCGTACAGCGTGGCCGGGTTGCCGTCGGGGCCACCGGGACCGGGGGGTTTGGTGTCCACAGCCCAGCCGTCGACCGCGTGGCGTTGATGGCGGATCCCGCCGTCGAGCCGCAGGCGATCCGCCACCATCAGTTCCTCGACCGCGTAGAAAGCGAGATCGCTGCCGCGATAGCGCGCGTCGACGAGGAAGCTGGAGCCGCTGGCAAAGCCGTCGCGCGAGACGATGTCGCCGTTGGTCAGCGTCAGGCCGAGCCGACGCGCGTTGGGCTGCGCGGTCAGCAGCAGCGCGTTGCCGATATCCCAATGGTCCCGCGCGCCATAGTCCGCCGCATAGACGCCGACGGTCGCCTTGCTCGGTCCGGTCTTCCACTCCAGCGTGGCATCGTTGACGCGCGCGTCGATTCGCTTGGCGACCGTCCAGATGCCCGCGCGCACGACTGCCTGATCGGGCGACACGGTGCGGCCGTCGGCGGTCGTGACGAGCGATGCGATCCCGCCGCCCAGGCTCGCCGCGTAAGCGGCGGCGCTTTTTGGCGCTATATTCTCCGATACGAGCCCCGTGGTGTCGGCGTGGCCGGAAAGCCAGCTCGCCTTGTCGCGCAGCATTACGCCGCTGCCGAGCCGCAGCTCGATATTGGTCCCGATGTTGACGATCCGCGCACCACGCCCGTCGTCGAGATCGTAGCGGCTGCCATCGTTGCGGATGCCGGTGCGCGTATCGGGCCCGGCCAGCGTGCCGCTTCCGGCATCGAAACCGGGGTAAGCGGTGATCCGCCGTCCGCTCTGCACGACGGGGATCGGCAACAGCCACTGGCTGCGATCATCGAGGTAGCGCGCGAACAGCAGCACCGAGCCGGACGCGAAGTTGCGCCGCAGATTGGCGGTGATCTGCCCCCCGCGATCCGCGGCGAAGCGCGGCGAGCGGATACCTGTGCCGCGCGAGGCATAGCCACCGATCAGGAACCGCGTGTCCTGGTCGAGCGGCCCGGCGACATAGGCGTCGGTACGCACCTCGCCCGTGTCGATCATGCTCCCATTGATCTCGCCCGCAAGGTGATCGCCGCCCTCACGCTGGATGACGTTGACGGTCGCACCGGGCTGGCCCGAGGCAAGCAGCGCGCTGGTGCCACCGCGCAGCGCCTCGACGCGCTGTACCGTCTCGTCGATCCGGTAAAGCTGCGAATTCTCGAGGAAAGAGAGCGTCGCCGGCGGAAAGAACGGCACGCCCTCGGTCTGGAAGGTGACGTATTCGGCATCGCCGCCGGACGGGTACCCCCGCACGAAGATGTTCGCGCCGTTCTTTCCGCCGGAGGTTTCGACGGTGAGGCCGGGCACGAGCTTGAGCACGTCGGCGGTGCTCGCGGCACCCAGTCGGTCGATCGCGGAACGGCTGACGGACGTCACCGCGAACGCGGCTTCCTGCCGTCGACGGCCGCCACCCGGCGTACCGACCACGACGATGTCGGCGTTCTGCGCGACATCGGCGGGCGCGAGGTCCGCCTGCGGAAGGGAAGGGCGTCGTGCAGCGCTAGCCACCGGAACGGCCTCCAGCAGCCAGGCGCCGCCGGGCGTGGCCCGTACGCGAAAGCCGGTTCGCGCCAGCAACCGTGCCAGGGCACGATCCGGGTCGTGCGCGCCGCGCACCCTCGGCGCGCGCAACCCGCGCACCTGCGTCGGCGCGAACAGGATCTGACGCCCGCTCTGCCGCGCAAATGCGATGAGCGCATCGCCCAACGAACCGGCAGGAATGTCGAACGACATGGGGGGCGCGGCAATCGCGGCAGTCGGCACGGCGAGGGCTGCGACGATCGCACCCAAATGTCCGCCATACGCGCGCCATCGCAACCATCCCCCCTTCGGCAGCCCCATCATGTGCGGGGCTTTCGAAGGACAAGACGCGCGCCCGGACAAAACCCGAACCGCAATCGCATTCTTTTTCTCAAAAGTGCTGGCGCCTCAGCGCGCGGAGATGACGATACCCGCATCGTCGTCCCGCTTTACGCGCACTGGAAAGCCGACCGCGAGCGCATCGACGAACGCCAGCGAACCGGTCGTGCGGAACGCGCCCGACACGCGCAACGCCCCCGCGCGACCATCGGCAAGCCGGATCGGGTGGCGGCGATAGCGGTTGAATTCGCTCACCGCCTCGGCGAGCGGCACGTCGTCGAGTTGCAGGGCACCGGTCCGCCAGCCGCTGAAACTGCCGGGATTGCTCGGCGTGCGGACGGTGACGTCGTCGCCGCTGACCGCAATCATGCGCCCGGCCGGCAAGGCGAGCGAACTATCGGCCCCGACGAGCTTGAGTGTCCCGTCCGCGGCGAACGCGCGCATCCGCCTGGCATCGGTCCGCACGTTGAACTCGCCGGCGGTCGCGACGAAGGTCCGGCCCGCCGCGCTGATCTCGAACGGCGTGCTCGCCGGCTTCACCTTGAACCAGCCCTGTCCGTCGAGCCTGACCCGGCGCATGCCCTCGGACACGCGGACCTCGAGCGTGGTTGCGGTGTCGAGCGTCACGATCGACCCGTCCGCGAGCGTCACATCGGCCTGCTGGCCGATGCCGGTGCGGAAAATCTCGGCAGGCGGCGGGGCCACGGGCGCGGTCCAGGCGCTGATGCCATAAGCGGCGAGCGGAGCCGCCGCCAGCAGCACCGCGCCGGTCGCGACGACCCGCCACCGCATCCGCGACGGCCGCCGTGCGAGCATCGTTCGTGCTAACGTCTGCTGGCGCAGCGACAGCAGTGGCGCTTCCTCGGCAAGCGCGCGCGTGCGGGCATGCGCGGCACAGACCGCGCCATACGCCGCCGCGCGCATCGCGCTTTCCCCGCGCCACGTTTCGAACGCGGCGCACGTGGAGTCGTCGGCGTCGCGCATCCGCTCGTGCCATTCGGCGGCTTCGATCAGGAGCGTGGACTCAACGATGGCGCCAGTCCTCCAACGCCGCCGTCACGCGGGCGAGCGCCTTGGCTTGGTGTTTTTCGGCGGCACGCGTTGAAATACCGATCCCATGGGCAACGTCGGCCATTCGCAATCCCTCGAGCATACGCAGAACGAACACGTCGCGTGTCCGTTCGGGAAGCTCCAGCAACACCGCCTGCAGGCGATCCGCTGCCTCCCTGCCTTCCAAGACGCGGTCGGGCGGAATTTCCGAACCGGCGAGGGTGTCCCCAATTTCGTCGTGCAGCCCGCCGCCCCGCGCAGCATCGCGCCGGGCGCGGTCCTTCAACACGTTCGCGGCGGTCACGAACAGGAAATGCTCGGGTTTCTCGATCGCGGTCGGGTCCGGCATCTGGCTGAGCCGGAGATAGACGTCCTGGACCAGATCCGGCACGTCCGCCTTCGAGCGAACCCGGCGGGCAAAGTAGCGGCTCAGCGCGCGCTCATAGACATGCGCCAGTCGTGCCAGCACGACGCTGCGATCCGCGACCGGACCGTCTGCGCGAACCCTCTCTGATATGAACGTTCTATCGCGCTCCATTCCGACCGCTTGCCACCTCTGGACACCGCTTTCAAGGAGCGCCGACCGGACGCCCTGGAAGGAAATGGAGACGCCCATTGATCGGGCCACGCGGACCGCTGCGCCCACATTTCAGCGAAGCTTGTGGGGCTTGATGCCGGCCAGATGACGTCCAGACGCAGGTTTGACCGAGCCGAACGCTGCGGAGGCACGATCCGGCAAGGCCGTAACCGTTACTCCGGCGCGAAACCGTTCAGGCTCAGCCCCAGAAGAGGAACCGACCTTAGTTGATTTTGAACTCAGGAAGAAATGGTGGACGCACTTGGGCTCGAACCAAGGACCCGCTGATTAAGAGTCAGCTGCTCTACCAACTGAGCTATGCGTCCATTCCCGCTTGGTAGGGGCGGCGCGTCTGCGCCACCGTTGCCGGGAGGCGGTCTGTTAGCAGCGTGGTCGGAGGTTGCAAACCCTTTTTGCACCGCACCGCAAAAAATCTACCAGCGGGTCTCGGTCTTGCGGTTGGAACGCTCGATCGACATCAGGATTCCCAGGCACAGCATGAACGTCATCTGGCTCGATCCGCCGTTGTGATCAGCGGGAGCGGCACGCCGACGACGGGGGCCATCCCCATCACCATCGCCATGTTGATCGACACGTAATAAAAGATCGTCGCCGCCAGCCCCGCCGCGGTGAGCTTTGCAAAGCGCGATTGCGCGGACAGCGCGGTCGAGATTCCCCATTGCACGATCAGCACGAACGCGATGATCAGCAGCACGCCGCCGACCAGCCCCCATTCCTCCATCATCGTCGCCAGCGCAAAATCGGTATGCCCTTCAGGCAGATAGTCGAGATGGCTCTGCGTGCCGTTGAGGAACCCCTTGCCGAAGATCCCGCCCGATCCGATTGCGATCTTGGACTGGCTGATGTGATAGCCGATCCCGAGCGGATCGCTTTCGGGATCGAGGAAAACGAGGATCCGGTTGCGCTGATAGTCGTGCAGCACGAAGTTGAACGCGATCGGGACCGCCGCGCCGAGCGCGAGCGCGCCGCCGATGAACAGGCGCAGCGGGACACCGGCGAGGAACATCACGGTGATGCCACCGATCGTGATCATCAGCGCGGTCCCCAGGTCGGGCTGTTTCATCACCAGCGCCGCCGGAATCAGGATCAGGATCGCCGCGGGCCAGATCGCGCCGAACCGGCGCGTCTCGTTGGGCGGGAGCATGTCGTAGAATTTGGCGCAGGCAAGCACGATGCACGGTTTCATCAGCTCGGACGGCTGCAACCGGATCAGCCCGAAGTCGAGCCAGCGTTGCCCGCCGCCGCGCACCGCGCCGACCAGCTCGACCAGCACCAGCATGACGCACAGGATGACATAGGCCGGAAGCGCACTGCTGTTCCACCACCGCTCGGGGATCCGCGACAGCGCGAGCGCGACGCCGAGCAACATGAAGAAGCGGATCCCCTGCGACAGCGCCCAGGGCCGCACGCTGCCCCCCGCCGCCGAGTACAGCACCAGCAGGTCGAAACAGCCGATTGCGATGACGAGCAGGATGATCTTCCACGGGAGCTGGACGAGCGGGGCAGGGACGATGCTACGCGAGCTCATCGCGGGTCGTGCTCCGGGCTGCCGTCTTCGGCGACCGTGCGGCCGCTCGCCGCGCTGTTGGCGAGCGCCTCCGCCGCC
>NZ_AIDW01000016.1 GCF_000251145.1 Sphingomonas sp. PAMC 26621
CAGAGCGACCTGTCTGTACTGCCCCTCTCCCGCGCTTCGGCTGCGCCTCGCTTGCCCTCTCCCCGCAAGCGGGGAGAGGGAGAAGAAAGTGCGTTACCCATTGAACCGGCCACCGCTCTCGGCCTTCGACTTCAGCAATTCCGCCACCGCGAACCCGTGCTTCTCGAGCCCCGCAACGATCGTCTTCAACCCCTCGGTATCCGCCCAGAACATCGGCCCGCCGCGATAGACCGGCCAGCCGTAGCCGTAGATCCACACGACATCGATGTCGCTCGCGCGCTGCGCCATCTTCTCCTCGAGGATCAGCGCGCCTTCGTTGACCATCGTGTAGAGCGTCTTCTCGACGATCTCCTGGTCGCTGATCTCGCGCTTCTGCAGGTTCGATTTCGAGCGGAAATCCTCGATGATCTCGGCCACGCGCGGGGACGGCGTCGGAGTCCGCTTCTCGTCATAGTCATAGAAGCCCTTGCCGGTCTTCTGCCCCCAGCGGCCCTCGGCGGCGAGCGCATCGCGGATGTTCTCGATGCGGGTGGGGTCGCGGTGCCAGCCGATGTCCACCCCTGCGAGGTCGCTCATCTGGAACGGCCCCATCGGCATGCCGAATGCGACATGGACCTTGTCGATCTGCTCGGGGGTGGCACCTTCCATCAGCAGCTTCATCGCCTCGACCTGGCGGGGCTTCAGCATCCGGTTGCCGATGAACCCGTCGCACACGCCGGCGACCACCGCGACCTTCCGGATCGTCTTGGACAGTGCCATCACGGTCGCGAGCACATCGTCCTCGGTCTGCGCGCCGCGCACCACTTCGAGCAATTTCATCACGTTGGCGGGCGAGAAGAAGTGCATGCCGACAACGTCGCCGGGCCGCTTGGTGACCGAGGCGATCTCGTCGATGTCGAGATAGGAGGTGTTCGACGCGAGGATCGCACCGGGCTTGGCGATCGCGTCGAGCCGGGTGAAGATCTCCTTCTTCACGTCCATATTCTCATACACCGCCTCGATGATGAGGTCGCAGTCCGCGAGCGCGTCGAAATCGAGCGTCGGGGTGAGCGCACCCATCGCCTGTTCGACCTGCTCGGGCTTCAACCGGCCCTTGGCGGCGGAGGCTTCGTAATTCTTGCGGATCGTGCCGGCACCGCGGTCGAGCGCTTCCTGCGCCATTTCGACGATCGTCACCGGGATGCCCGCCGACAGGAAGTTCATCGAAATCCCGCCGCCCATCGTGCCCGCGCCGATGACGCCGACGCGCTTGATCTCGCGGAGCGGGATCTTGGGATCGATGCCGTCGATCTTGGCAGCCTGGCGCTCGGCGAAGAAGATGTGGCGCTGGGCGGCGGATTGCACGCCCATCATCAGCTTCATGAATTCCTGCCGTTCGAAGGCGATACCCTCGTCGAAGCTCGAGCCATCGGTGGCTTTCTCGACGCAGGCGATGTTGGCGGCGGGGGCTTCGAAGCCGCGGAAGCGCTTGGCGTTGTCCTTCTTGAACTGAGCGACAGACTCGGGAGCGGCCTGCGCCACCTTGTCTCGCGCGCGGGGCAAGGTTTTGGTGTCGGCGACTTCGCGGGCGAACGCAATCGCGTCCGCTTCGAGGTTGTTTTCATTGGCAAGTCTGTCGATCAGCCCGGCGGAGAGCGCGAGCTTGGCGGGGATCGGGTCACCCTTGGCGGTGAGTTCGAGCGCGAGCTTGACGCCCGCGATGCGCGGCAGGCGTTGCGTCCCGCCCGCGCCGGGGAGCAGGCCGAGCTTGACCTCGGGCGTGCCGATCTTCGCGCTAGGGACCGCGATGCGATAATGGCAGCCGAGCGTGACCTCGCACCCGCCGCCGAGCGCGGTGCCGTGGATCGCGGCGATGACGGGCTTGTCCGATGCCTCGATCATGTCGACCACGGTGGGGAGGCCCGGCTCCTGCATCGGTTTGCCGAATTCGGTGATGTCCGCGCCGGCGAAGAAGGTGCGGCCGTCGCAGCGGATCACCATCGCCTTGACCTGCGGGTTGGCGAGACCCTCCTTGATCCCGGCTTCGAGGCCCTGGCGGACCGCCGCGCCGAGCGCGTTGACCGGCGGGTTGTTCGAGATGATGACGAGGACGTCGTCGTGGAGCTGGGTGGTGATCGGGCCGGTCATCGGGTCGGTCATTCTTCTCTCCTGTTTGCTTCCCCGGCGAAGGCCGTGGCCGAGTCGCGCAGGTTTTTGTAATCGTGCGCAGCGCCCGCCAACTCAGGTGGCGCTACTGGGCCCCGGCCTTCGCCGGGGAAGCGAAGGGTCAGGTCAACGCACTGTAAATCAACGTCTTCAACTCACGGCGGATCGGGTAGAGGCTCGACGGCGAGAGCTGCGTCATGAACACCATGTGCAATTGCTCGACCGGATCGATGAAGAAGGCGGTCGAGAACATCCCGCCCCAATAATATTCGCCGACCGAGCCCGGGATCATCGAGCGCGCAACGTCGACGTTGACCGCGAAGCCGAGCCCGAAGCCCGTCCCCGCATTCGCCGCTTCGCTGAACAGTGACTTGGACATTCTCGACAGGTCGGACCCGCCGGGAAGATGGTTGTGCGTCATCAGGTCGATCGTCTTGCGCGCGAGGATGCGTTCGCCGTCGAGGCCGCCGCCGCCCAGCAGCATGCAGCAGAAGCGATGATAATCGAGCGCGGTCGACACCAGCCCGCCGCCGCCCGAGACCAGCTTGGGCGCGCGGCTCCACGCGCTTGCGGCACCGCGGTCGTAGAGGATGCGGCCTTTTTCGGGGACGAAGGTGTAGCAGTCGGTGAGGCGGTCGATCTTGCCTTCGGGGACGTGGAAGAAGGTGTCGTCCATCCCGAGCGGCGCGAAGATGCGGTCGCGGAAGACCTGTTCGAGCGGCATCCCCGAAACGCGCTGCACGACCGCGCCGAGCACGTCGGTTGCGACCGAGTAGTTCCACGCGTCGCCCGGCGAGAATTCGAGCGGTAGTTTGGCGAGCGCGGCGATGAAGCCGTCGAGGTCGTGGTTGCCGTGCCAGCTCTCCAGCCGGAGTTCGCGGTGCGCGGCGTCGACGTTGGTGCGGTTCTGGAAGCCGTAGGTGAGCCCTGCGGTGTGCCGGAGCAGGTCGATCATCCGCATCGGCTCGGCGGTCGGGCGGGTCTGGAACGGCACGCCGCCACCGCCGCCGGCATAGACGCCGACGCCCTTGAACTCGGGGAGGACGTGGTGGACGGGTGTGTCGAGCGCGACACGGCCTTCCTCGACCAGCATCATGAACGCGACCGAGGTCACCGGCTTGGTCATGCTCGCGATCCGGAACAGCGACTGCTGGTCGATCGGTGCGGCCTCGCCCTCGCGCGCCGGGCCGAGCGAGGAAAAGTGCGCGATCTCGCCAGCTTGCGCGATCAGGATCTGCGCGTGCGGGAGCTTGCCGGTGTCGAGGTAGCGTTGCTGCAGAAACGCATCGATCCGCGCCAGGCGGCCGGTGTCGAATCGGCTGGTTACGGGTGTCGCGACATTCATCTCGGCTTCCATACCCCCCGTTCGAAACGCTTGCCACCCTATTGCCTTGAGCGGCGTGCAAATCAACACTAACCTGTGCGAAACAGGATTACGCGGCAAACCCGACCTTCAACTTGGCGGTTTGCGCGATGGCAGGAGAGAGTCGTCTTGGATATGCAACCGCTTGTCGTGCTCGATCCGGCCTGGCCCCGAATGACGCTCGCCGATGCCGCCGCCACGCTGACCGCGCCGGGGACGAAGTTCGAGATGGAGACCGTCGATGTCGACGGCATCGCGACTCGTGTGTGGAAACATGCGCCGCCGTCGCTCGGCTGGCTGGTCGCGGCGTCGCGTGCGCATGGGGAGCGGGTGTTCACGGTCTATGAGGACGAGCGCGTCACCTACGATGCCAATGCGCGCGCGGTGGCGGCGCTGGCGCAGGCGTTGCTTGCGCGGGGGGTGGCGAAGGGCGACCGGATCGGGCTGGCGATGCGCAATCTGCCGGAGTGGCCGGTGATCTTCTTCGCCGCGGCGATCGTCGGCGCGATCGTCGTGCCGCTCAACGCGTGGTGGACCGCGGGGGAGCTGGCGTACGGGATCACCGATTCGGGATGCAGGACGCTGTTCGTCGACGACGAGCGCTATCGGCGGCTGATCGAGCATGGGGTGGCGTTCCCCGCGGTGGAGACGACGCTCGTCGCGCGCGCCTCGACGCCGCTGGGCGCGGGCGCGGGGCGGCTGGAGGATCTGATCGGCACGCCGCACGCTTATGCCACGCTCCCCGAGCCGGTGTGGCCGGAGGTCGCGATCGCGACCGACGATCCCGCGACGATCTTCTACACCAGCGGCACGACCGGCGCGCCCAAGGGGGCGCTCGGCTCGCATCGCAACCTGACGACCAACATCCTGTCGGCGGCCTATTCCGCGGCGCGCGCGAGCCTGCGGCGGGGCGAAGCGCCGCCCGAGCCTACCCCCAAGACGCTGCTGATGGTGATCCCGTTGTTCCATGTCACCGCCTGCTCGGCGACGATGATGGGGTCGATCGCGGCGGGGAACACGCTCGTCTTCATGCGCAAATGGGACACCGTCCGCGCGATGGAGCTGATCGAGACCGAGCGAGTCCACATGACCGGGGGCGTGCCGACGATCGCTTGGCAGATCCTCGAACATCCCGATCGGTCACGCTACGATCTCTCTTCGCTCGAGGCGATCGCTTACGGCGGCGCGCCCTCCGCGCCCGAGCTGGTCAAGCGGATCTATACCGAATTCGGCGCGCTCCCCGGCAACGGCTGGGGGATGACCGAGACGATGGCGACGGTCACCAGCCACGCAGGCGAGGACTATCTCAACCGCCCGACCAGCGCGGGGCCACCGGTTGCAGTGGCGGACCTGCGGATCATGGACGAAGCGGGCGAGCAGGAACTTGCCATCGGCGAGGTCGGCGAATTGTGGGCGCGCGGGGCGATGATCGTGAAGGGCTATTGGAACAAGCCCGATGCGACCGCCGAGACGTTCGTAAATGGCTGGGTTCGCACCGGCGACCTCGCGCGGGTGGACGCGGAAGGGTTCGTCTTCATTGTTGATCGCGCCAAGGACATGATCATCCGTGGTGGTGAGAACATCTATTCCTCCGAGGTCGAGAACGTCCTGTACGCGCACCCCGCGGTCACCGATTGCGCGCTGATCGGCGTGCCGCATCGGACATTGGGCGAGGAACCCGTCGCGGTGGTCCACCTCGCCGCGGGCAAGACCGCAAGCGAGGCGGAGTTGCAGCAATGGGTCAAGGACCGGCTCGCGATCTTCAAGACGCCCGTCGCAATCCGCTTCGTTCCCGAGACGCTCCCGCGCAACGCCAACGGGAAGATCCTCAAGAAGGACCTCAAGATGCTGTTCGCGGATCGGTTCGAGGCGGCGGCGTGAGCGACCGCCGGGGGTAGGCGGCGCGCGCTGCGCACAGTAACGGGCGCCATGTCGTTGCGTCGTCGCCTGTTCCTCCCGCTCGCCTGGATGCGCCGCCAGATCCGCGCGAGCGAATTTGCGTTGATCGCGCTCGCAGTGGCGATCGGCTCCGCGGCGGGGCTGGGGACGGTGATCGTCGCGGCGCTAGCGCGGACCGTGCAGCACTGGATGTTCGCGCTGCCGGTCGGGCAGCGGCTCAGCGAGACGGCTGCGCTCGGGTGGCCGCAACTCGCGATCCTGCCGCTCGGCGGCGCGGTGCTGGCGATCTTTTCCTTGGGTGTGCGGAGCCGGCAGCGGCGGATGGTCGACGCGGTCGAGGCGAATGCGCTGCACGGCGGACGCATGTCGGTTTCTGACAGCCTGGTCGTCTCGGGACAGACGGTCATCTCCAACGGGTTCGGCGCTTCGGTCGGGCTCGAGGCGGCGTATGCGCAGATCGGCAGCGTGATCGCCTCGGTCAGCGGCGCCACGCTGCAATTGCGGCGAAGCGACTTGCGCAATCTGGTCGGCGCGGGGGCGGGGGCCTCGATTGCGGCGGCGTTCGGCGCGCCGCTGACGGGGGCCTTCTATGCGTTCGAGATCGTCATCGGCGCGTACACCCCGTCGGCGATCGCGCCGATTGCGGCGGCGGCGATTTCCGCGGTGTTCGTGTCGCAACTGTTCGGCGCGCAGCCCTATGTCATCGATTCCTTCGCGACCCTCCCCCCGGAGAGCCACCATTATCTGCTGTACGCGGGGCTAGGCGGGGTGTGTGCGCTGCTCGGCATCGCGCTGATGCGACTGGTCGCGCTGGCGGAGCAGGGTTCGCGGAAAATTCCCTTGCCGGACTGGACGCGGCCGATCCTCGGCGGCGCGCTGCTAATGCCGATCGCTTACTGGTCGCCGCAGGTGCTGTCATCGGGGCATGGGGCGCTCCACATGGATATCGCGGTGGGGGCGTCGCTCGGGTTCGTGGCGCTGGTGTTCGTGGCGAAGGTTTCGGCGTCGATCGTTTCGCTTGGGTTCGGCTATCGCGGCGGGTTGTTCTTCGCGTCGCTGTTCCTGGGGACGCTGGTCGGGCATCTGTTCGCAGGCGTGCTCGACCTGATCGCGGGCTATCCGGTGGTCGATCCGCACAATGCCGCGATGGTCGGGATGGCGGCGCTCGCGGTCGCGGTGGTCGGCGGGCCGATGACGATGGCGATGCTCGTGCTGGAGGCGACGCAGGATTTCGCGCTGACCGGCGCGGTGCTTGCCGCCGCGCTCGTGTCGTCGACGATCGTGCGCGAGACGTTCGGTTATTCCTTCTCGACCTGGCGGCTCCACCTGCGCGGCGAGACGATTAAGAGCGCGCGCGACATCGGCTGGATCCGGTCGCTGACGGTCGACACGATGATGCGCCGTGAAACCCGCGCGACCGACAGCGCCATCAGCATCGCCGACTTCCGCCACCGCTTCCCGCTCGGCGCGACGAGCCGGGTCGTGCTGGTGGATGCAGACGAGCGCTACGCCGGGATCGTGCAGACCCCTGCGGCTTATGCCGAGGGGCTGGACGCGGCGGCACCGATCGGCACGGTCGCGATCAACGGCGATGCGGCGCTGGCGATCGACATGGATATCGCCGGCGTGATGAAGCGGTTCGACGCAAGCGGCGCGGACGAGCTCGCGGTGCTCGACGCGGACCGGCATGTGGTCGGGATCCTGTCGGAATCCTACGTCCGTCGGCGCTATGCGGAGGAGCTCGAGAAGGCGCAGAGCGACCTGTTCGGGGAGCGCTAGGACAGTCGCTGTTTCAGGTTTGCTTTTGAATGCAACCGATGCCGGGACTTTGGCGTTAGCGTGATTATACACTGCCGGTATAGTCAGCCGCGCAGGCTCTTTGTTCAAACAATGCAAGTCGCGCCTTGAACCGGCAATCATAACGCGTTCGAAGGTAAGCGAATCTCATATATGGAGAAACTATACCTATCGGTTCGATGGTAGCGTTTCTGCGTGTTCTGTTTCAGTATTCAGCGTTGGTGGTCGAAATGGTGCGTATAATCCAAATAGTAGAAGGCAACTATAGGCGAATAGCGCATCTGATCCTTCTTGTCGGACTGTTCGAGCGCGTCTGGTGGCTCGCGGTCAGGGCAAAGGATCAATACGTCGGCGGCGAAGCGCTCAATGTAGCCCAGTCCGTGGCGCGAAACGGAACCATTGCTGATGCCTTTGAGAAGGGCAGTGGCCTTACCGCGCATCTGCCGCCTGTCCTCGTCCTTTACGCCGGCTATGTTTACCGGATCTTCGGCATGAATTCCGCGGTGTCGGACTTCATTCTCAGTTCCACCGCAGTCATCACCGTTCTGGCTGCCGCCTATCTCCTTTTCCTGAGTTTCGGGCACATCGGCATGACGCCGATATGGCGCCTGGCAGCGCTCGCTGCATTCTGCCTCGTCCCCTTGTTCCCGCAACTGGAGATCGTCACCTTTCGGATCTGGGAGGGGGGGCTTGCCAGCTTCGTGAGCGCACTATTGCTGTATTGCGTGACTCGCCCCGAACAGCCGGGGCCGCAAACGATCCGGTCATGGGTTGTCTCCAGCCTCGTCGGGTCGTTCCTGTTCTTCCTGAACCCGGCAGCGGGCCTTGCCGGGTTCGCGATGCTGGCGGTCTGGTTGTTCCGCCATCGGTCGATCCGCGCCTGGCCGGGCTACATCGCGGCGGGCGCGGTGGTGCTTGCCGTCGTGCTGGCGCCGTGGACGATCCGCAATTACGAAGCGTTCGGCCGGTTCATTCCGTTGCGCAGCAACATGGGGATGGAGCTGGCGCTGGCGAACCATCCGGGTGCGGTCAGCAACCGGGACGAGAAGGCGGTCATGCTCGAGCGGCTTCGCGAAATCCATCCGCAGGAAAGCCAGCGTGCGTTCGACACCATGCAGGCGATGGGGGGCGAACGGATCTATGCCGACAAGCTCGGCGCGGAGGCAAAGGCCTGGATCGCGGCGCACCCGACCCAATTCGCCGCGTTGAGCCTTCGGCATGTGGTACAGTTCTATTTCCCGCCCGAATGGCAGTGGAATATCTACGTAGACTTCCCGACCCGAACGATGAAGTTGAAGTTGATGCTCGTATATCTCTTCTCGGCTTTGGGTCTGCTCGGCGCGCTCTTTGGGCTGGTCAGATGGCGCGGACCTTATTTCTATCCTGCCATCATGGTCCTGGTTCCGGCGGTGACCTATGCCGTGGTCCAGCCGGTTCTTCGTTACCATTATCTCATCCACGGGATAACGATCTTCATGGCGATCGAGTTCGTCCGGCGGGTCGTCGGCTTGGTGCTGTCGAGGTCTCGGCCGGCGGCGCAATAGCGCCGTGGCCGGGGCCATGTCGAACAGGATGGCTCGACGTCTTGTCAGTTCGTTTTCCGTTGAATCGGTGAGGACGTTGGCGCGCGACCGCGGGGTTTCCAAGCGGTCGAAATGGTCCCGGGTAGACCGTGCTCCTCGAGGACGGTTCGCTATATAAAGCGCCGCGACGACACCGGGGGCATCCCGTAGCTGATCCGGTCCACGCGGTCCCTCCGCGAGCGCCGCGCTTAAGGCGTTGGCTCAACCTCCAACGCCCCGCGACCAGTTGTCGGCAGGTGGAGCGCGTTCCGGCAGCGGGTCCGTTGTTGTGATCCGACACCATGCGCGCCTTAGCCCGGAGAGCATGCCGCATCGCCGCGCTAGCGGTTCCGCTGGATGCTCTCCGGGCTCAGACGTATTCCGGCACCCTCAGCCGGAAAATCGTCGCGCTGTAGCGCCTCAGCCGCGCGCGCCCGGGGCTGGATAAGACAGATACGCCAGCCGGCGAACCTCGAGCCGCCCGCGCACGACCGTATCGAGGATCAACCCGGTGAACAGGTTGAGCGCCGCGAGGATGATGATCCCCGAGATCAGGATCGCGGTCGGGAAGCGCGGGACGAGCCCGGTCTGCGCATAGGTCACGACCAGCGGGATCGTCAGGATCGCGGCGATCAGCAGGAACGCCGCGGCGATCGCGCCGAAGAACAGCACCGGACGCTCGATCCGGTACAGCGTCATGATCGTCCGCAGGATCCGCCAGCCGTCGCGGTAGGTCGACAGCTTCGAGGTCGACCCCTCGGGGCGTGCGTAATAGGGCGTTTCGATCTCGGCGACGGGCATCTTGAGCTCGAGCGCGTGGACGCTGATCTCGGTCTCAATCTCAAACCCGGCCGAAAGTGACGGGAAGCTCTTGGTGAAGCGCCGCGAGAAGACGCGGTAGCCCGACAGGATGTCGGTGAACGACCGCCCGAACAGCTTCGCCAGCATTCCCGTCAGCAGCGCATTGCCGAAGCGATGCCCGCGCCGGTACGATTCCTGGACTTCGCTGATCCGCGAACCGACGATCATGTCGAGCTGCTCGTCGACCAGCTTGGCGACCAGCGCGGGCGCGGACGCCGCGTCGTAGGTCGCGTCGCCATCCGCCATGACATAGACGTCGGCATCGATGTCCGCGAACATCCGGCGGACGACCGCGCCCTTGCCCTGGATCCGTTCGCGCCGGACGATCGCGCCCGCGGCTTCGGCAACCGCGACGGTGCGATCCTTGCTGTTGTTGTCGTACACGTAGATGGTCGCGTCGGGCAACGCAGCGCGGAACCCCGCGACCGTCTGGGCGATCGCCGCCTCTTCGTTATAGCACGGGAGAAGAACGGCAATCTTCGGCGCGGTCATCGCGAACTCCATCTGTTCTGGCTGCGACGCATCGGCGTCATAATGCATTCGACTCGCGCGATAGCCGGTCCATTTGGATTACGCCACCGCACAAAAGCAGGGTCCGGGCGCGTTTCGCGGCCCCCGGCGGTACCCGGTTGGTACCGGCGTTCGATTTATCAGTCCTGCGCGGGATCGGTCGATGGAGCGAGCTCGGTCGACCGCCGCTTCAGCCGGATCGCCTCGTCGATCAATTCGGCAGCGTGGCTTTCGTCGCGTTCGCGGACCGCGAACGTCACGCAATTCATCGCTTCGCGGTGCAATCGCGTGGCGCGGGACTCGGAACGGTTGGTCTTGGTCGGCATGGTCTTGGTATGGATCGCCACAATGGGAACTAGAAAAGGCTCGGCCGCGCAATAGGTTCCGGCGGAGAAGCGGCGCAAGCCCGGTGCGGTGCAGGGGCCTCGAAACGCGCCCGTCCGGCGGTCGCGCGGCGCGGTCAGATCTGTCCGTGGAGCCGCAGGCCGATCACCGCGACCGGTCCGCGATCCCGATTGTACGCCGGATGGTCGATCGCCTGGAAATCGGCGGTGAGATGCGCGGCGTGCGCCAACGCGAGATCGTAATAGAGTTCGGCAATGTCTTCGCTGGCGGGGTGGAGAAGGCTGCCATCGCCGACGAGGATGCCGAGCCCGCCCGCCGCAAGGTAGCGCTGGCGTTCGGTCGAGGCGGCGTTGACGACCAGCGCCACGCCGACGCGATCGTCCGTGCGGTGCCACCGGTGCCCCGCGATCGATACGCCCGCGGAGACGCTGCGATCGACGTCGGTGAATTCGAACGCCTCGTAGCGCCCATCGGCAAGGCCCGCGCGCGCGAACAGCCCGAGGTCGGGGCCAAGCGCCTGTTCGAGGTTGACGCTCACCCCCGCGCGGGTCGCGAAGCGGCGGAGCGGCGCGGGATCGGCGGGCAGGCCGGTCGTCGCCGCAAGCGCGGTCGCCTCCGCAAGCCGCGCCATGCGGCCGTGGTTGGCGAAGCCGGTCAGCTTGAGCTTGCCCGGCTGCCCGGCGATCGTGTGGCGCTCCTCGATCTCGCCGACCAGTTCATACTGGCGCAAGCCGGTATCGATCCGTTCGCTGTTGGGGACGGTCGACAGGTTGAGCAGCCCGGCGCGCACCGCGAACCGCCCGCGATACAGTTCCGCGGTGCCGCCGGTGGTGTAGCCCCATGCATCGGCGGCATAATCGAACGCGCCTGCCTCGATCACGGTCCAGTTGAGGAAGTCCGCGCGCGGGTCGTGCGCGTAGCTGTTGGTGTCGAAGATATCGCCGACGCTGATCTTGCCGAGCGTCAGCACGACCCGGTTCGCAGTACGCGCGCCACCGAGCTGGTTGAGATCGCCCGCAACCCGTTCGGCGGGACCGCCCAGCGCGATGGTCTGGCGCAGGAACAGGCGTTGCAGCCGGAAATAGGGCGCGCGCTTGCCGACCTTATACGCCTCGCCACTGGGAAAGCCCGCCGCGCCCAGGGTGTTCGCCAGGCCGAAGCCCTGGTCGATCTCGGGATTGATCCAGAGTTCCGCACCCGTCCAGGGGCGCACCCCGGCGTAAACGGTGAAATCGGTCGTCTCGCGGGCGTCACCACCTGACTTGAGGCTGTTG
This sequence comes from Sphingomonas sp. PAMC 26621, assembly GCF_000251145.1. Lineage (GTDB taxonomy): Bacteria > Pseudomonadota > Alphaproteobacteria > Sphingomonadales > Sphingomonadaceae > Sphingomonas. Next base: position 11,757 of record NZ_AIDW01000016.1, read on the forward strand.
GGGCCATCCGAGGGGGCGCGGAACGCCGCGTTCGCCTGTCCGACGAAGGTGAATTGCGCGTGGAACGCGATCGTCTCTGGCCTGGTATCAGCCTCGGGCGCTGCGGGCTTGGCGGCAATCGGGGCCGAGCCGGCGGTCGCGGAGGAACCCGCCTGCGCGAACACCGGCGACGCACCCAGCGCGAGCGCGAACGGTGCCGCCTGCCGAAGCAGCCGCAGAGCCTGATGAACCATGACGCACCCCTTGCCGCAACGGCGACGACACCGCCGTACCCCGACTCGCCGCCGCGCCTAGCCGGGGGGGCTCGACGGGTCAAAGCCGGAATGCCGGTCGGGCAGGCGGGCCGGGACGGGCATCCAGCGGATGCCCGAGGCGGTCGGCTTACGCGCCGGCGATCACCGCCTCGACCGCGCGTTTCCAGCCCGCCAGGCGTGCCTGGCGGGGCGCCTCGTCCAGCGTCGGCGAGAACGTCTCGACCGCGCCGCGCATCGCGCTCGCCGCCTCGAGGCTGTCGAACCAGCCGCAGCCGACCCCCGCGAGCATCGCCGCGCCCAGCGCGGTGGTTTCGGCAAACTTCGGGCGTTCGACGTCGATCCCGAGCATGTCCGCCATGTCCTGCGCCATCCAGTTGTTGGCGACCATCCCGCCGTCGATCCGCACGCACGCCCAGTCGACCCCGTCGGCGGCAAAGGCGGTCATCAGGTCGTGCGCCTGATGCGCCATCGCCTCGAGCGCGGCACGGACGATATGCGCCTTGCGGGTCGAGAAGCTCAGGCCGGACAAGGCACCCCGCGCATCGGGCTCCCACCACGGCGCGCCCATGCCGGACAGCGCGGGGACGAGATAGACCCCGCCATTGTCCGCCACGCTATGCGCATGCGCCTCGGATTCGGCAGCGGTGCCGATCAGCCCGATCTCGTCGCGCAACCATTTGATCAGCGATCCCGCGACGAACACCGAGCCTTCGAGCGCATAGGAGCGCCGCCCGCCGATCTGCCACGCGATCGTCGAGAGCAGCCGGTTGCGCGAGGTCGGCGGGATCGGTCCGGCCTGGCTCAGCACGAACGCGCCGGTCCCGAAGGTCGCCTTGGTCTGCCCGATCTTGAGGCAGCTTTGCCCGATCGTCGCAGCCTGCTGGTCGCCCGCGATCCCGCAAATCGGGATCGCGGGGCCGAACAGGGTGGTTTCGCCGAATTGCCCCGCGCAATCCACGATCTCGGGGAGCGCGCCGCGCGGGACTCCGAACAGTTCGACCAGCCCGTCGTCCCAGTTCCCGCTGCCGATCGCCATCAGCGCGGTGCGGCTGGCGTTGGTCGCATCGGTGATGTGGAGCCCGCCGCGCCCGTCGGTCGCGGTGAGTTTCCAGATCAGCCAGCTCTCGACCGTGCCGACCGCGAGCCGGTCGCCCGCGTCGCGCACCGCGGGCCAGTGCTGCATCGCCCAGCCGATCTTGGAGCCCGAGAAATAGGGGTCGAGCAGTAGGCCGGTCTTGGCCTGGACCATGCTTTCATGCCCCGCCTCCTTCATCGCGCGGCAGGTCGGCGCGGTGCGGCGGTCCTGCCAGACAATCGCGGGGGCAAGCGGTTCGCCGGTCTCGCGATCCCAGAACACCACCGTCTCGCGCTGGTTGGTGATCCCGATCGCGGCGATTCGTTCAGCGCCGCCAGCCTCCGCGATCGCCGCGCGCGTCACCGCGAGCGTGCGCTCCCAGATTTCGGCGGCGTCATGCTCGACCCGGCCGGGCTCTGGATAATGCTGGGTCAGTTCCGCCGCGCGAGTCGCGATGCAGGTGCCATCGTGCTGGAACAGCATCGCGCGGGTCGACGTGGTGCCTTCGTCGATAACCAGGATCAGATCTGACATCGCGATACGCTAGCGCCGATTGCGGAACGAGGGAATGCCGCTAGGGTCGTCCGCATGGCGGAACGAGACGACAACACATCGGGCGCCTTCGGGCTGGCGTCACCGGGCGGCGAACCGGAGGACGAGGCGCGGATCGGGCTCAGGCGCGACCGGTTGCTGGCGGCGCTGACGCTGACCGCGGGGGTCGGGCTGGCGATGGCGATGCCGTTCGCGCTCAAGGCGGGGGCGGAGTTCTTCCTGCCGACGACGGCGGCGCTGGTGATCGCGATTTCGCTCGTGCCGGTGCTCGAATGGCTCGAGCGGCGGCGCGTGCCCTCCGCGCTCGCGGCACTGACCTGCGTGCTGCTGTTCCTGGTCGCGGCGAACGTCGCGCTCGCGGCGATCATCGTGCCCGCGACCGAATTCTTCCGCCGGCTGCCCGAGCGGATCGACCGGATCCAGATGAACATCGCGCCGCTGATCGATCTCTATTCGAGCCTCGAAAAATATCTCAACCGAACGGTCCAGCACCTCGCCGCGTCGGGCCCGGTCAAGTCGCCGCAGACCGCGGCGGTCGCGCCCCCCAGCTCGATCCTCGAACTCGCCGCCACGTCCGCGCCGTCGGTCATCATCCAGGTGTTCTTCGGGGTGCTGGTGGTGTATTTCTTCCTCTCGGGCTGGACCCGGATGCGCAAGCGCACGATCACCAGCCGGTCGAGCTTCGGCGGTGCGATGGCGACCGCGCGCGTGATCCAGAACGTGGTCGACGATACCTCGGCCTATCTCGGGACGATCACGATCATCAACTTCACGCTGGGCGTGCTGATCGCGGGCGTGCTGTACGTGATGGGGATGCCGTACCCGCTGATGTGGGGCGGGATCGTCGCATTGCTCAACTACGTCCCCTATTTCGGGCCGATCGCGGCGGCCGGGCTGCTCGCGCTGGGCGGGCTGATGACCTTCCACGACATCTGGGTCGCCTTGCTTCCCGCGTTCATCATGATGGGGTGCCATCTCATCGAGGCGAATGCGGTGACGCCGCTGATCGTCGGGCATCGCCTGACGATCAACCCGATCCTGATTCTCGTCTCGATCAGCTTCTGGTCGTGGGTGTGGGGAACGGCGGGGACGCTGCTCGCGGTGCCGCTGCTGATTATCCTGCAGACCGTGGTGCGCGCGGCGGGCAAGCCCGATATCGCGGGTTTCCTGTTCGAACACGGTACGCTGACCAAGCGCAGCCAGCCGAATTTCGCGACAACCGCGACCGATGCAGAAACGGTTGTTGACAGGGTAGGGGGGGTCGCTTAGGAGCCGCGCCTCACGCTTCTCAAGCGGGTGTAGCTCAGTTGGTTAGAGCGCCGGCCTGTCACGCCGGAGGTCGCGGGTTCGAGCCCCGTCACTCGCGCCATTCCCCCGATTTTTTCGGTGCAGGATGGTACGGGAAGTGTCATGATCCGGTATCTCGGGCCCTTCGGGTCCGATCTGCGCGGGTGTAGCTCAGTTGGTTAGAGCGCCGGCCTGTCACGCCGGAGGTCGCGGGTTCGAGCCCCGTCACTCGCGCCATTCCTCATCCGGGGAATGGCGCCCTGGGCCGAGGCCCGTTCAGCGCGACAACCCCTTCAGCCCCAAACCGTCAGCTCCAGCGGCCGGTTTCCATCCATGCCAGCATGCGCCGCAGCGGCAGCACCCAGATCCACGCGATTCCCGCGACCAGATAATAAAGCGCCTGCAGCAGCGGGTGCCATCCGCCGACCACACCCGACAGGCTTGCGGCAAGCACGCACCAGATCGTGACGAGCGCGAGGATCGCGAGCATGCCTACGGGTTTGCGCCAGCTCGGGGTCATTCTGCTCGGTCCATCGGTCGGGCTATCCATCCATTTTCGGTAATGATCGCGTGGAGCGGCATGTCCCACGCATCGGTCGGCAGGGTGTCGACCTGTTGCACGCTCCACGCAACCCCGATCCGGCGTGCATCCGGGAAGGCGGCGAACGCGCGGTCGTAATAGCCCGCGCCCTGGCCGAGCCGGTCGAACTTGGCGTCGAACGCGAGCAGCGGGGCGAGGATGACGTCGGGAGCCAGCGCGGGGGATTCGCGGTGCGGCTGGGTCAGGCCGAAGGGGCCGGGGTGGAGGGCGTCGTCGGGATGCCAGACGAGGAAGCGCATCGGCGCGGCGCGCGTGGTCACGTGCGGCAGCGCCAGCGTGCAGCCGGCGGCGATGGCGGCGCGGGCGAGCGGGGCAGGGTCGGCCTCGCTCCCGACGGGGACGTAGGCGGTGACGACGCGGCCGGGCGCCAGCAGCGCGAGGAACGGCGCGGGCGGCGTGAGTACGGGTGCGGCGGCGGCGTGGAAGGCGTCGCGCGTGGCGCGGATCCGGGCGCGGAGGGCGGGTTTGTCGATTGCGGGGGTGGCTGGGGGCGTCATCCGGCCGGTGATAGGCTGAAGCCGCGTTGGGCGTCGATAGCGTCGCGCCCGACCCTCTGCACCTCGTCACCCTGAACCCGTTTCAGGGTCCACCAAGGTGCGCGTTCGTCCGGCGGCAGGCTTAGCGGCACGGTGGATCCTGAAACAAGTTCGGGATGACGGCGCTGAGAGGGTGGGGGCTATCAACGCGACGGCGTGTTTGCGGCAAGCGTCGATCGGCGCACTGCTTCGCCTCAACGCCCCCATCGAGGCGGGCGGACGCGATATAAGAAGCGGGTGGCGGGACCGCCGTGGCCGTGTGCCGGGTTATCCTCTGACGCACGGTACGTCAGGTGGGGATCATGTGCGTCGGGCCAGGGCCCGGGCAGGGACAACCCCCTTGGATGAAGAATAGCCTCAGGGATAATAAAGGCTCGTACCGGGCAGTGCCCGCCACGTACTGATATAGGCGCTTGCGGCTTATTGCTCAAGCCGGTGCGCGAGCATTTCGAGTTGCTCAGCGATCAACCCCAGCAGCACCTCGTCATGAGAGACGGCGGGGGACGGCGCGGGGCGGCGATTGGCCTCGTCGAGGCTGTCCGCGAGCATCAGCGCGACGAACAGCATCGTGCGCTCGCCGCTGAGTCCGCCCGAGGCTTTTTCGGCGACCGCATAGTTCGCGGCCAGCATCGCGCCGAGACTGCGCAAATGCTCTTCCTGCCCGTCGGGACAGGCGACGGTGTGACGGCGCGTGCCGAACGTGAGCGTGACTTCGGCCATCAGGCGTCTCCCTCTTCGGCGGCATCGGGAGCGAGTTCTGCGGGACTCGCCGCGTCGGCCGCAGCGAGGACCGTATCGAGTGCTGCGACCGTCTGGGTCATCCGCTCGCGCAACGCGCTGTGGCGCTGCTCCATCCGGGACAGCGCCTCTGCCCGCTTGCGGGTGGCAAGGTCGATCCGCGTGAGCGCATCCTCGATCCGGTCGATCATCCGCTTTTGCGCGTCTTCGGGCGAAAGCGACGTCGGCGCCCCCGGCTCTGCCGTGGGAACGGGGGGCTGGGGGGTACGATCGGGCGATACTGCGGGGGGTGCCTGGGTGGCGATGGGGTCTGCCATCGTCGCGAGATAGCATGGGACCGTCCCGCTACAAGGCGCATTTGTGACGGCTTTGCGTCATGCCGGGCGGTTGACGCGCTGGCTTGCGCCCCGCAAAGACGCGCTCGTGCAATTAGAGTCGGCGTCGGCCCGTGCCGCGCCGAGCAAGAGCTTGAGGAGCGCATCACGATGACGGTCAAGGTAGCGATCAACGGTTTCGGGCGCATTGGTCGCCTCGTCGCGCGCGCGATTCTCGAGCGGGCCGACAGCGGGCTCGAGCTCGTCACGATCAACGACCTTGCCGATGCCAAGTCGAACGCGTGGCTGTTCAGCCGCGATTCGGTCCACGGACGGTATCCGGGCGATGTCTCGGCCGAGGGCAACGATCTGGTCGTCGACGGCAAGCGCATCCGCGTCACCGCAGAGCGTGACCCCGCCAACCTGCCGCATGCCGAGCAGGGCATCGACATCGTGCTCGAATGCACCGGCTTCTTCACCGATCGCGAGAGTTGCCAGAAGCATCTTGATGCGGGCGCCAAGCGCGTGCTGATCTCGGCACCCGGCAAGGGCGTCGACCTGACGGTCGTCTACGGCGTCAACCACGACAAGCTCGAAGCCGGGCACACGATCGTCTCGAACGCGTCTTGCACCACCAACTGCCTCGCGCCGGTCGCTAAGGTTCTCAACGATGCGATCGGGATCGAGCGCGGGCTGATGACGACGGTCCATGCATACACCAACGACCAGAAGATCCTCGACCAGATCCACCCCGACCTGCGTCGCGCGCGTGCCGCCGCCATGTCGATGATCCCGACCACCACCGGTGCCGCGCGCGCGGTCGGCGAGGTTCTGCCTGAGCTCAAGGGCAAGCTCGACGGGTCGGCGATCCGCGTTCCCGTTCCGGACGGCAGCCTGATCGACCTGACCTTCATGCCCAAGCGCGACACGACCAAGGAAGAGGTCAACGCGATCCTCAAGGCTGCGTCGGAGAGCGGTCCGCTCAAGGGCGTGCTGGTCTATTCGGACGAGCCGCTGGTTTCGATCGACATCGTCCACACGCCCGCGTCGTCGACGATCGACAGCCTCGAGACCGCCGTGCTCGACGGCAAGCTCGTCCGCGTCGTCAGCTGGTATGACAATGAGTGGGGGTTCTCGAACCGCATGGTCGACACCGCGGGGGCGATGGGCAAGTTCCTCTGATGGGGACGCTGGCGGGAATCGCTCGCCACAGTCGGCCCAAGGGACCGATGGAGACCATCGACCACGTCGAAGTGACGCTGGACGGTGGTCTCCACGGCGACTTTCGCGGGACGATCAAGCCCGGCGGCAAGGGGCGGCGGCAGGTGACGTTGCTCGAGGCAGGCGACTGGGCCGCCGCGATGGCCGAGGTCGGGCATAGTCTGCCCTGGTCCGCGCGACGCGCCAACCTGCTGGTCGAGGGACTCGACCTGCCGCAGGTGCCGGGCACGCGGCTGCGGATCGGCGATACGGTCGAGCTGATGATCACGCGCGAGACCGATCCGTGCGAGCGGATGGAAGCGCTCGCGCCGGGCCTGCGCGCGGCAATGATGATCGACTGGCGCGGGGGCGCGTGCTCGCGCGTCCTTGTCGGCGGGACGATCCGCGTCGGCGACACGATTTTGATTCTTGGAGAGTGATGGACATGACACGGGCCTTCAAGACGCTGGACGATATCGGCGACGTACGCGGCAAGCGCGTGCTGGTGCGCGAGGATCTCAATGTGCCGATGCAGGACGGCGCGGTCAGCGACGACACGCGGTTGCGCGCGACGCTGCCGACCGTCACCGAGCTGGCGGACAAGGGCGCGATCGTCCTGATCCTCGCGCATTTCGGGCGGCCCAAGGGCACGCCTTCGGCCGAACTGTCGCTCAAGCAACTGGTCGAGCCTTATGCCAACGTGCTCGGGCGGCCCGTCAAGTATGTCGACTGGGAAGGCGATGCAGCGGCGGTTGCCGCGCTTGCACCCGGCGACGTCGCGATCCTCGAGAATACGCGCTTCTTCGGTGGCGAGGAAAAGAACGATCCGGCGGTGGTCGATCGGTTCGCATCGCTTGGCGACCTGTACGTCAACGACGCCTTCTCCGCCGCGCACCGCGCGCATGCCTCGACCGAGGGGCTGGCGCACAAGCTGCCTGCTTTCGCCGGGCGTGCGATGGAAGCGGAGCTCGACGCACTCGACAAGGCGCTCGGCAACCCCGAGCATCCGGTCGCGGCGGTCGTCGGCGGGGCGAAGGTTTCGACCAAGCTCGACGTGCTCAAGCACCTCGTCACCAAGGTCGATCACCTCATCATCGGCGGCGGGATGGCGAACACCTTCCTCGCGGCGCGCGGCGTGAACGTCGGCAAGTCGCTGTGCGAGCATGAGCTGACCGGCACCGCGGACGAGATCTTCGCGGCGGCAGACGGGGCGAATTGCACGATCCATCTGCCCTATGACGTGGTGGTGGCGAAGGAATTCCGCGCCAACCCGCCGATCCGCACGGTCAACGTGCATGAGGTCGCGGCGGACGAGATGATCCTCGACGTCGGCCCGGCGGCGACCGAAGCATTGGCGGACGTGCTCAAGAACTGCCGGACGCTGGTGTGGAACGGCCCGCTCGGTGCGTTCGAGACGCCGCCGTTCGATACCGCGACGGTCGCGCTGGCAAAGACTGCGGCGGCGCTGACCAAGAGCGGGTCGCTCGTTTCGGTCGCTGGGGGCGGGGACACGGTTGCCGCGCTCAACCAGGCGGGCGTGGCGGACGACTTCACCTTCGTCTCAACCGCTGGCGGGGCGTTCCTGGAGTGGATGGAAGGCAAGGACCTGCCCGGCGTCGCGGCGCTCGCGCGCGGCTGACCCTCTGCTACCGTACCGTCTGGCCGCTTCAACCGGCCGGCGGTATGCGCTCCTTGAGCAGCGGCACGAGCTCGCTGTTCAACTCCTCCAGCCCGAAAGCGCTGGCTTTGGCGTAGCGGACCCGACCGGCGCGATCGATGATGTAGTTGGTCGGGACCGCGCCCAGCGTCTGATACGGTCCCTTGACCGCCCGCGCCGGCGAAATGTGCAACTGCGCGAACAGCTTCTTCATCTGGGAAATCGGGACCGAATCCTCGGTCGCGATTGCATAGACCTTCAGGCCGTGCGCCTTCTGCAGGTCGTAATAGGCGTCGAGCAGCGGCAGTTCGGCCTTGCACGGACCGCACCAGGTTGCCCAGAAGTTGAGCACGACGACCTGTCCGCGTAGCTGGTCGGACGAGACCTTGCTGCCATCGACCAGCGTCAGGACGAACGGCGGCGCGTCGTCGCCGACCTTCGGCGCCTTCGCCCCGATCAGCCCCAGTGCCGCGCATGCGAGTGCGGCACCCCGCACAATCTTTCCGAACCCCTGCATATCAATGCCCCCATTGACCAAATTCGGCAGCGTGGAAGACGAATGCCGCTAGGTCAATGCCTTGCGACCTTTTCCTGGGAATGGTCGAACAGCGCGTACAGCCCCAGCGCCACGCCCCCGATCCCCGCGCCGATCAGGCTGGTCAGCGTCCAGCCCCCCGCCGCGATGCTCGCGCTGCCGATCACCGATCCCGTCGCGCCGAACAGGAAGACGATCGTCATGTACGCGGCGTTGATCCGCCCGCCCGCTGCCGGGTCGAGCCCGAAGATGATTCGCTGCCCGGAGATCTGGTTGAGCTGGACCGCCGCGTCGATCAGCACCGCGCCGAGCGCGAAGGCGATCACGCTGCCCGCCGCGACGACCATGTCGGTCGCCAGGAACGACAGCGTCAGCAGCACCAGCGCCCCGAGCGTGGTCGCGCGCGCACGGCCCTTGTCGGCGAAATGCCCGGCGATCGGCGCGGCCAGTGCGCCTCCGGCACCGGCGAGCGCGAACAGCGCGACGCCGTTCGGCCCCAGCCCGAAGCGCTGCGTCAACACGATCGGTGCGGCGGTCCAGAACATGTTGAACGCGATGAACAGCAACGCCTGATACGCCGCGCGCAACCGCAGCATCGGGTAGCGCCGGAGCAGGTCGACGGACGAGGCCAGCAATGCGCCGTAGCGCAACGTGCTGTCCGGACGGCGCGCGGGTAGCATCAGCAGCAGCGCGACGCCGACGAGCGCGGTAACCCCGGCCGACACGAAGAACATCGCGCGCCAGCCCGCGAGCCCAGCAACGAAGCTGGCGACGGGCCGCGCGAGCATGATGCCGGTGAGCAGCCCGCTCATCACCAGCCCGATCGTGCGGCCCTGCCGTTCCCGGCTGCTCAATTTGGCGGCGAGCGGCACCAGCACCTGCGCGCCGACCGAGCAGACACCCGTCACAAGCGCGGCGGCGAGGAAGGTGATCGGTCCTTCCGCCATCGCGATCCCGACGCAGCCGAGCACCGCGCCGACCGTCGCGATGAGGATCAGCCGCTTGTTCTCGACCAGATCCGACAGCGGCACGATGAAGGCGAGCCCGAGCCCGTAGCCGAGCTGGGTCAGCGTGACGATCGCCCCCGCCAGACCCGGCGATAGCCCGATGTCGGGACCGATCGTCTCGATCAGCGTCTGCGCATAATAGAGATTCGCGACCATCGCGCCGCACGCGACCGCCATCAACAGCGTGACCGCGGGGGAAAGATCGTGGGTGTCGGGATGGCTCATCCGGACCGAAAGCCTTGCCGTAGCGTAAAAAGCAAGTGCGCCGCGTGCAATCGCCCGGACGCCGGAATGGCGCGTTGCAGTCCGGCATGCGGCTGACTATCACGCCCGAAAACTACGAATGAAGAGGATCCAGACAATGACGCCTGCCGTCAAAGCCATTCTCGACAAGTATGAGTCGGACAGCCCCGCAACCAAGGCCAACCTCGGCCGCATCCTGATGCACGGCCATCTCGGCGGCACCGGCAAGCTCGTCATCCTGCCGGTCGACCAGGGGTTCGAGCATGGCCCGGCGCGCAGCTTTGCGATCAATCCGCCGGCGTACGACCCGCATTACCACTATCAGCTTGCGATCGACGCGGGGCTCTCGGCCTATGCCGCACCGCTGGGCATGCTGGAAGCTGGCGCGATGACCTTCGCCGGGCAGATCCCGACGATCCTCAAGGTCAACAGCTCGAACAGCTGGGCGCAGGGCGCGAACCAGGCGGTGACCGGCTCGGTCGAGGACGCGGTTCGGCTCGGCTGCGCGGCGATCGGCTTCACCATCTATCCGGGCTCCGACGACCTGTTCGACATGATCGGCCAGATCCGCGAGATGTCGGCGGAGGCCAAGTCGGTCGGGATCGCGACCGTGATCTGGTCGTATCCGCGCGGCGGGATACTCCCCAAGTCGGGTGAGCTCGCGCTCGACGTCGGTGCCTATGCCGCGCACATGGCGGCTATGCTGGGCGCGCACATCATCAAGGTGAAGCTGCCGAGCGATCATATCGAGCAGAAGGAAGCCAAGCCGATGTATGAGGGCACCGACTGGTCGAACCAGGCGGACCGCGTCCGCCACGTCGTCCAGTCGAGCTTCGCGGGACGCCGGATCGTCGTCTTCTCGGGCGGCGCGGCCAAGGGCGCAGACGCGGTCTACCAGGATGCGCGCGACATTCTCGCGGGCGGGGGCAATGGCTCGATCATCGGTCGCAACACCTTCCAGCGCCCGCGCGACGAAGCGCTCGAGATGCTCGGCAAGATCATCGCGATCTACAAGGGCGAAGCGTAAGGACGCGCAGGCGTTCGCCTATCACCGGAGCCTCGGCCCGGTGGTAGGCGTTCTCCTGGGACTGGCGGTCGTCGAACTGCTGGTCGTGCATCTCGTCATCGTCGGGCTGTTCGGGACGACGGCTGCGATCGTCGTCGGCGCGCTCGATTTGGCCGTGGTGGTCGGTCTCGTCCTACTCTTGCGGTCGTTCAGGCGGTTGCCGGTAACGCTGGACGACAGGGTTCTCACGCTCCGCGCCGGGAGCCTGAAGCGGATTGCCGTCCCGACATCCAGCATCGCCGGTTTGCGAACGGCATGGGATGCCGCAGCATTGAAGCGACCCGGTGTCGTCAACCTCGCGCTGGCAAGCTGGCCGAACGTTTTCCTGGATCTCTCCGAGCCGATGGTACTCCGTAGCGGTAAGCCGATCCACGCGGTTGCGCACAAGCTTGACGATCCCGCGGCTTTCCATGCCGCGATCTCGGCGCTATCGGCAGCGCATGGATATTGAAGACCCCCTCGGCCCGCTCGACCCCGATTTCGGCGCGCAGTTCAAGCGCGACTATCGCCGGCCGCCGTGCCAGCTGTACCTCGTCTCCCCGCTCGACGTCACCGGGGGTTTCGCCGACCGGCTGAAACGCGCGCTCGACGCCGGGCCGGTCGCGGCGTTCCAGTTCCGCGTCAAGGACATCGACCAGCATGCCGCGGCCGCGCTCGCCGAGCCGCTGCAGCGGATCTGCGCGGATGCGGACGTCGCCTTCATCGTCAACGACAGCATCGCGCTTGCCAAGCGCCTCGGCGCGGACGGTGTGCATCTCGGTCAGGACGATGGCGATCCGCAGGAGGCGCGGAGCGAGCTCGGGGCTACGGCGCAGATCGGTATCAGCTGTCACGCCAGCCGCCATCTCGCGATGGAAGCGGGGGAAGGCGGCGCGGATTATGTCGCGTTCGGCGCTTTCTACCCCACGACGACCAAGGTTGCGGAGCATGTCGCCGACCCGGTGTTGCTGAGCTGGTGGTCGACCGTGTTCGAACTGCCCTGCGTCGCGATCGGCGGGATCACGCCCGCCAATGCGCCGCCGCTGGTGAAGGCGGGGGCGGATTTCCTCGCCGTATCGCACGGCGTCTGGGGCGAGGACGAAGCAGCAGCGGTGAAGGCGTTCGCCGAGGTGCTCAAGCGGTAGAGCGCAGGCCCGATCCGTGCTAGGACGCGCGCATGTCGAAGCTCTCCCCGATCGAGCCCGAATTCGAGATGCCCGAAGATGCTGCAGCCTACGACGTCTGGTTTCGCGCCAAGGTTCAGTCGGCGCTCGATTCGACCGAGGCGGACGTTCCGCACGAAGCGGTAATGGCGAGCATTCGCGAGATCATCGATCGGAAAAAGAACGGTGCGGCTCGTCTGGCGCGCTAGGACGCGCCGGGATGTCGAAGCGATTGTAGAGTATCTCGCCGAACGCAATCCGAGTGAGGCCGATCGAGTAGAGGCCCTGATCGAGAGGGCGGTGGGGACCCTGCAGGTCCGGCCATTGTTGTACAAGCCGGGCCGCCTTCCTGGCACGCGGGAAGCGGTTATCCATCGCAACTATATCATCGTTTATCGCGTGGTTGATGATGTTGTGACGATCTTGGCCGTTCTACACGCCCGTCAAAGGTATCCCTGACCTACCAGTGCCGCACGCGCCCGGTATCGACATGGACGAACCCGTCGCGCGGATAATAGCCGACGCCACCCCCGCCCAGGGCAAGCGCTGCGCCGCGCAACCGGTCGAGCGACACGCCGGGCACCACGATATCGGTTGCCTTGCCGAGCATGTGTTGGCTCTGGCTCGCAACCCCGCTGTGCGACCCGCCCCGGGCGCGAAGCTTCGCATTGGTCTGCGGCGAGCGATAACCGCAGATCAGGTCGATCTTGCGGTTGCCGCTGAGCTCCAGCTTCTGTCGCAGCGATACGAGCAGCGCCAGCAGGCGTCGATCCATGCCGATCGAATCGCCCGTGCGCCAGTCCCGCAGGCCGTGGTTCAACTCTGCGAGCCCGGCCGGAACGAACCGGCCCGAGCGCGCGAACACGGCATCGACGCTCTCGTTGGTGTGGACGTTGCGGATCGCGAGACGCCATTCGATCCCTGCCGCCATCGCGGGCAAGGGCAGCGCCAGAGCGGCGCCTCCGGCGATCGCGCCGCCAAGCAAGGCGCGTCGCGAAAACAGCGCGCTACATTTCGAAGTCGTAACGGACCCAACGTCCCGGTCTGTCGTTATCTGCATGGATTTGCATGTAGGAGACTGAAACCGTGCTCAAAACCTTTGCCGGCGTCGCTTGTCTGGCGTTGGCCCCGGTTGGTCTCGTTGCCGCCAGCGCGGCGGGAACCAATGCACCATTGCCAGTTCCCGCCGCGCAAACGAAGCTCGATCTCTCGGTCCTCCATGCACAGGTCATTCTCGATCATCTCGGTTTCTCGCCGGGGGTGCTCGACGGGCGGGAAGGCAAGTCGCTGGTCGCGGCGGTCACGGGCTTCCAGGAAGTTCAGGGCCTGCCGAAGACCGGCAAGCTCGATCAGCCGACGTTGAAGGCGCTGTATCCGCATCGTGCGTTTCGGCCGACGCAGAAGATCACGCTGACCAACGACATCCTCACGGGACCGTTCACCAACCCGTTCCCCAAGGACCCGGCGCTCCAGTCGAAGCTACCCGCGCTCGGCTACAAGTCGGTGATGGAGAAGATGGGCGAGATGTTCCACACCACGCCCGCAGTGCTGATCGAGCTCAATAGCCCGGACACGAAGCTGACCGCCGGGACGCAGATCGTCGTCCCTAACGCCATCACGACCGAGCGCGCCTATGATCCCAAGTTGCCTGAGGCATGGCGCAAGACGCTGAGCGATCTCAATGTCGACTCGACGCAGCCGCAGGGCGCGAAGATCGTCGTTTCCAAGTCGAAGGAAGTCCTTCGCGTCCTCGACAAGGACGGCAAGCTCGTCGCGCAGTTCATGGCGACGATGGGCAGCACGCACGATCCGTTGCCGATCGGCACGTGGAAGGTACTCGGGCCAAGCTACAACCCGGAGTTCCACTATAACCCGACGCTGTTCTGGGATGCCAAGAAGGGCTCCAAGCAGGCGCTGCTTCCGCCGGGGCCGAACGGTCCGGTCGGCGTGGTCTGGCTTGACCTGTCCAAGCCGCATTACGGCATCCACGGGACGCCGTCGCCCGAGACGATCGGTCGCGCGGAGAGCCATGGCTGCATCCGCCTGACCAATTGGGATGCCGCCCGCCTGGCGATGATGGTCAAGGCGGGAACGCCAGCCGTGTTCCAGAGCTAATCCGGGACGCGGGGGATGAAGAAGGTAGGTTTGATCGTCGTTGCGATGCTGCTCGGAGTCGTCGGCCTCTGGGTGGCGGCGCTGGTGTTCCTTCCCGACGCGCCGGGCGGCACGCGCAATGGGCCGATCGCGCGGTTGCGGCTCGCGGTCCGTGGTCAGCCGCAGCCGGTCGATATCGGCGCGGGGCGGGGTGGTTCGATCGTCCTGGCAGTCCCGGTGTCGGGCGTACGGCGCGGCGATATCAGCGACTCATGGGGCGATCCGCGCGAGAACGGGGAGCGGGAGCATCACGGCACGGACGTGATGGGGGCCGCGAACACGCCGGTCATCGCGGCCGCATCCGGCGTGGTCGAGAAGTTGTGGGACAGCGCGGCGGGCGGCACGACGGTGTACGTCCGCTCACAGTCGCGGACCTGGACGCTCTATTACGCGCATCTGGCCGGCTATGCACCCGGCCTGCACGAAGGGCAGCCGGTCACGACCGGGCAGTTGCTCGGCTACGTCGGCGACACCGGCAACGCGGGGGCAGGGAATTACCACCTGCATTTCGGGCTCACCCGCACCGATCCAGCCCAGCATTGGTATGAGGGCACCGACGTCGATCCGTTCCCCTATCTTGCGGGCAAGCCGCTGCCCGGCTAAGGCCTCGCGCCACGGCACGCTGCAACGGGTGCCGATTGGCTCTTTCCAACGCAGGCTCACCCCATGAAGATCAACGCGGTCGAAATCCGTCCCGGCAACATTCTCGAATATGAAGGCGGCATCTGGCGTGCGGTGAAGATCCAGCACACGCAGCCCGGCAAGGGCGGTGCCTACATGCAGGTCGAGCTGAAGAACCTCATCGACGGCCGCAAGAACAACGTCCGTTTCCGCTCGGCCGAGAGCCTCGAGAAGGTGCGGCTCGACACGGTCGACTTCCAGTTCCTGTTCCGCGAGGGCGACACGCTGACCTTCATGGACAAGATCAATTATGAGCAGATCACGCTCGACGCGGATATCCTCGGCGATGCGGCGGCGTTCCTGCAGGACGGCATGGATGTCGTGATGGAATTGTGGGAGGAGCGCCCGATCTCGGTCCAGCTCCCCGACACGATCGAGGCGCTGATCGTCGAGGCGGACGCGGTGGTGAAGGGGCAGACCGCCTCGTCGAGCTACAAGCCCGCGATCCTCGAGAATGGCGTCCGCGTGATGGTCCCGCCGCATATCGGCGCGGGCACGCGGATCGTCGTCGACGTGTACGAACAGACCTATGTGAAGCGCGCGGAATAACGCCTTCTCCCTCTCCCCGCTTGCGGGGAGAGGGTGGCCGAGCGAAGCGAGGACGGGAGAGGGGCAGTATCGTAGCGCACCGCACTGTACTGCCCCTCTCCCCGACCCTCTCCCCGCAGGCGGGGAGAGGGAGAAGAAAGAAAAAGATATGCCCTCCCATTCCGGTCTGATGACCGTCATCGATCGCGCCGCGCGCAAGGCCGGTCCACGCCTGCGCCGTGACTTCAACGAGGTCCAGCAGCTCCAGGTCAGCCGCAAGGGCCCGGCCGACTTCGTGACGATCGCCGACCAGCGCGCCGAGCAGACGCTGTACGAGGAACTGTCGCGGGCACGCCCCGATTGGGGTTTCCTGATGGAAGAGCGCGGCGAAGTCCCGGGCGACCCCAGCAAGCCGCGCTTCATCGTCGATCCGCTCGATGGCACGACCAACTTCCTCCACGGCATCCCGCACTTCGCGATCTCGATCGCGGTCGAGGAGCCGATGCCCAACGGCAAGCGCGAGATTACGTCGGCGATGGTCTATCAGCCGATCACCGACGAAGCGTTCTGGGCCGAGAAGGGCCGGGGCGCATGGGTTCAGGAGCAGCGGCTGCGCGTTTCGGCGCGGCGTGACCTTGCCGACTCGCTGATTGCGACGGGCATCCCGTTCCTGGGACACGGCAATTTCGCGGAATGGTCGCGCATTTTCGGCGCGATCGCACCCGAGGTCGCCGGCATCCGGCGGATGGGATCGGCGGCGCTCGATCTGGCCTGGGTCGCGGCGGGGCGGTACGACGGCTATTGGGAATCGGGTCTCAAGCCGTGGGACGTCGCCGCTGGCTTGCTTCTGGTGAAAGAAGCGGGCGGGTTCGTCACCGACTTCCGGGGCGGCGAGAAGATGATGGAACGCAGCGAGTTCCTCGCCGCGAACGACGGGTTGCAGTCGCGACTCCACAAATTGCTGGCAGGCGCGCTGCGTTAAGTGGGTGGGGGAGGGGCTGCGCTCCTCCCGACTCCGTCATCCTCGCGAAGGCGGGGATCCATACTGGCTGGCCTTGGTCGCCCTTGCTGCCGCTGCGTCAATGGTTTCCCGCCTTCGCGGGAATGACGGACGGGGCGGGCGGTGAGCGGGGAGCACTCGCTTACTAGCAACGCCCTCCAACCCGCTGTTGCGATTCATTCTCACGCCCGCAACCCTTGCCCCTAAAAGCCTGTGGTCCTAAAGCCCTCAGCATCCCTTCGCACATGCGAGAACACCCTTGGTTGACCTGTCACAATATCTCCCGATCCTGCTGTTCCTCGGCGTCGCGCTCGTGCTGTCCAGCGTGTTCGTGTTCCTGCCGATGCTCGTCGCGCGCCTGACCGGTGCGCACAAGCCGACCGCGGAAAAGCTTTCCGAATATGAGTGCGGCTTCCCCGCGTTCGAGGATCCGCGCAGCCAGTTCGACGTGCGCTTCTACCTCGTCGCGATCCTGTTCATCATCTTCGATCTCGAGGCAGCGTTCCTGTATCCATGGGCGGTCAGCGTGTTCCAGCTTGGCTGGGTCGCATGGGGATCGATGATGCTTTTTATCGCCGAACTCGCGCTCGGCCTTGTTTATGCGTGGAAGAAGGGAGCTCTCGAATGGGAGTAGAACTGACGCACCCGACCACTGGCCTGCCGGGCCAGGATCTGGTTCAACCCGACGCCGCGTTCTTCAACGATCTGAACGGCGAGCTTGGCGACAAGGGTTTCCTCGTCACCTCGACCGAGGACCTGTTTCACTGGGCGCGCACCGGCTCGCTGTGGTGGATGACCTTCGGGCTCGCGTGCTGCGCGGTCGAGATGATCCACGTCAACATGCCGCGCTATGATCTCGAGCGTTTCGGTGCGGCGCCGCGCGCGTCCCCGCGCCAGTCGGACGTGATGATCGTCGCGGGCACGCTGTGCAACAAGATGGCTCCGGCGCTCCGCAAGGTCTACGACCAGATGTCGGAACCGAAGTACGTCATCTCGATGGGCTCGTGCGCCAATGGCGGCGGTTATTACCATTACAGCTATTCGGTCGTGCGCGGCTGTGACCGAATCGTGCCCGTTGACATCTATGTCCCTGGTTGCCCGCCAACCGCGGAAGCGTTGCTGTACGGGATCATGCAGCTCCAGCGGAAGATCCGTCGCGTCGGGACGATCGAACGATGAGGGCGCCGGCTCCTGCCTATCGCGCCAATGACGGCGTGATCGACGCGGCAACCGCTGCGCTCGGTGGTCGGCTGCTGCATTCGCTCGATGCGGTCGGCGAAGTCGCGCTGCACGTCGACCGCGCTTCGCTGGTTGAGACGATGGTCGCGCTGCGCGACACGCCGGGTCTCGAATATCAGCAGCTGATGGAGATTGCGGGCGTCGATTATCCCGATCGCGGGATCGACCGGTTCGAGATCGTCTATTGCCTGTTGTCGCTGACCCGCAATCACCGCCTCCGCGTTCACGTGCAGACGGATGACGAGAAGCCGGTGCCGTCGGTGACGGGGATCTGGCCGGTCGCTGGCTGGCTCGAGCGCGAAGTGTACGACATGTACGGGGTGCTGTTCTCGGGCAATTCGGATCTGCGCCGAATCCTGACCGACTACGGTTTCCGTGGGCACCCGCAGCGCAAGGACTTCCCGCTGACCGGCTATGTCGAGCTGCGCTATTCGGAAGAAGCCAAGCGCGTGGTCTATGAGCCCGTCGCACTGGCGCAGGATTTCCGGACGTTCGACTTCATGAGCCCGTGGGAAGGTGCCGAATACGTCCTCCCGGGTGACGAGAAGGCGAAAGCTCCCGAAGCCAAGGGAGCGGCCACGCCGCTCAAGGCGGACGAGATCGTCAAGGCGGACGCCGCGAAGAGCCCCGTGTCGGGTGTGACCGAGCCCAAGACGACCGAGAACACCACGCAATCGGGTGCCGGCAAGCCTGGTCCGGGTGCGGGCGAGAAGCCGGCGGATCCCGACGTCGTTCCCTCCAACAAGGGGCAGAACCAGTGACCGAGTATCTCGACCAGCTCGAGGATCGCTACGACGGGGAAAACCCGGAAGTCGGCGACGTCGAAATCCAGAATTACACGATCAACTTCGGCCCGCAGCATCCCGCCGCGCACGGGGTGTTGCGGCTGGTGATGGAGCTTGACGGCGAGATCGTCGAGCGGGTCGATCCGCACGTCGGGCTGCTGCATCGCGGCACCGAGAAGCTGATCGAGTACAAGACGTACATGCAGGCGCTGCCCTATTTCGATCGGCTCGATTATTGCTCGCCGCTGTGCATGGAGCATACCTATGTGCTCGCGGTCGAGAAGCTGCTCGATCTGGAAGTGCCGCTCCGCGCACAGTACCTCCGCGTGCTGTTCGCCGAACTGACGCGCATTTCGAACCACATGCTAAATCTCGGGTCGCACGTGATGGACGTCGGCGCGATGACGCCGAACCTGTGGCTGTTCGAGATTCGCGAAGATTGCATGAACTTCTTCGAGCGGGTCTCGGGTGCGCGGATGCACAGCGCGTATTTCCGTCCGGGTGGCGTGCATCAGGATGCGCCGCTCAAGCTGCTCGCCGATCTGGCGGACTGGCTTGATACGCGCCTGCCGCGGCTGTTCGAGGATGCGATCTCGCTTGTGGCGGACAACCGCATCTTCAAGCAGCGCAACGTCGACATCGCGACGGTCAGCCGTGACGACGCGATCAAGTGGGGCTTTTCAGGTCCGATGATCCGCGGCTCGGGCATCGCCTGGGATCTGCGCAAGTCGCAGCCGTACGACGTGTACGACCGGATGGAATTCGACGTGCCGGTCGGTACGCGCGGCGATTGCTATGACCGGTTCATGGTGCGCGTCGAGGAAGTCCGCCAGTCCGCGAAGATCATGAAGCAGTGCCTGCGCGACATGCCCGAGGGGCCGATCGCGTCGCTCGACCGCAAGGTCGTGCCGCCCAAGCGCGCCGAGATGAAGCGGTCGATGGAAGCGCTGATCCATCACTTCAAGCTGTACACCGAGGGCTTCCACGTGCCCGCAGGCGACGTCTATGTCGCGACCGAAAGCCCCAAGGGCGAGTTCGGCGTGTATCTGGTCGCCGATGGCACGAACAAGCCGTACCGCTGCAAGATCCGCCCCACGGCGTTCTCGCATCTGCAGGCGATGGACTTCATGTCGAAGGGCCACATGCTCGCGGATACGACCGCGATCCTGGGCGCGATGGATATCGTTTTTGGTGAATGTGACCGATAATGGCTGAAGCCCCCAAGATCCCCGACGAAGCCGAGACCCGCGCCCGCTGGGGTGCGTTCGCGTGGAACGAGGAAAACCAGAAGAAAGCGAACGAGATCCTCGGTCGCTATCCCAAAGGGCGCGAGCAATCCGCGTCGATCCCGTTCCTCGATCTGGCGCAGCGCCAGGTCGGCGAAGAGACGCAGACGCAGGGATGGCTGCCGGTCCCGGTGATCGAGTTCGTCGCGCGGGCGATCAGCGTGCCGTACATGCGCGTCTATGAGGTCGCGACCTTCTACACGATGTTCAATATGGCGCCGGTCGGCCGCTATCACGTTCAGGTTTGCGGCACGACGCCGTGCCTGCTCGGCGGGAGCGACGACGTTCTGGCTGCATGCAAGAACAAGGGGCTGATCAAGGGGCGCACGACCCCGGACGGCATGTTCACGCTGACCGAAGTCGAGTGCCTGGGCGCCTGCGCCAACGCGCCGATGGTCCAGATCAACGATGATAACTTCGAAGATCTCGATTACGACAAGACCAGCGCATTGCTCGAGGCGCTTGCCAACGGCACGCCGGTCACTCCGGGATCGCAGACCGGGCGGCGTGACAGCTGCGCGGCAGGCGGCCCGACCAATCTCGTCGCGATGGTCGACGAGAACCATGACTATCGGGGGGAGTGGGCCTGATGCTCGCCGATAAGGACCGCATTTTCACCAACGTCTACGGCTTCCAGCCGTGGAACCTTGAGGCCGCGATCAAGCGTGGCGATTGGGACGACACCAAGGGCCTGATGGCGCGCGGGCAGGATGCTTTGATCGACGCGGTTAAGGCATCGGGCTTGCGCGGCCGTGGCGGCGCTGGCTTCCCGACCGGGACCAAATGGTCGTTCATGCCCAAGGAGCCCAAACCGGACCGGCCGAACTTCCTCGTCATCAACGCCGACGAGTCCGAGCCGGGCTCGTGCAAGGATCGCGAGATCATCCGTCACGATCCGCACAAGCTGATCGAGGGTGCGTTGATCGCGGGCTATGCGATGCGTGCGCGCGCTGCGTACATCTACATCCGTGGAGAATATATCCGCGAGGCCGAAGTCCTCTTCGCCGCGGTCGCCGAGGCGTATGACAAGGGCCTGATCGGCAAGAACGCCAGCGGCTCGGGTTATGACTTCGATGTCTTCGTCCATCGGGGCGCGGGCGCGTACATCTGCGGCGAAGAGACCGCGATGCTCGAGAGCCTCGAGGGCAAGAAGGGCCAGCCGCGGCTCAAGCCGCCGTTCCCGGCCGGGGCAGGGCTCTATGGCTGCCCGACGACGGTCAACAACGTCGAGTCGATCGCAGTCGTCCCGACGATCCTGCGGCGCTCGCCGGAGTGGTTCGCGAGCTTCGGCGCCGAGGGCAACCGCGGCACCAAGTTGTTCCAGATCAGCGGGCATGTGAACAAGCCGTGCGTGGTCGAGGAGGCGATGAGCATCACCTTCCGCGAACTGATCGAAACGCATTGCGGCGGGATCCGCGGCGGGTGGGACAATCTGCTCGCGGTCATCCCGGGCGGGTCGTCGGTGCCGCTGGTGCCGGCCGCCGAGATCATGGATTGCCCGATGGACTTCGACGGCCTCAAGAAGGTCGGCTCGGGCCTGGGTACCGCTGCGATCATCGTGATGGACAAGTCGACCGACATCGTCCGTGCGATCAGCCGTCTCTCCTACTTCTACAAGCATGAGAGCTGCGGCCAGTGCACGCCGTGCCGCGAGGGCACTGGCTGGATGTGGCGCGTGATGGAGCGGATGCGCACCGGCGACGCGGACATTTCCGAGATCGATACGCTGTATCAGGTGACCAAGCAGGTCGAGGGCCACACGATCTGTGCGCTCGGCGATGCTGCGGCATGGCCGATTCAGGGCCTGATCAAGCACTTCCGCCCCGAAATGGAGCGGCGGATCACCGAAAAGCGTGGCGGCGGGCTGAGCCCGATGATGGAAGCGGCTGAATAATGCCTATTGTCAAAGTCGACGGCGTCGAAGTCGAAGTGCCCGCTGGTGCCACTGTGCTCCAGGCGTGCGAAATCGCGGGCAAGGAAATCCCGCGCTTCTGCTATCACGAGCGTCTGAGCATCGCGGGCAATTGCCGCATGTGCCTGGTCGAGGTGAAGCCCGGACCTCCGAAGCCACAGGCATCGTGCGCACTGCCGGCCGCCGACAAGCAGGAGATCTTCACCAACTCGCCGATGGTCAAGAACGCGCGCGAAGGGGTGATGGAGTTCCTCCTGATAAACCATCCGCTCGATTGCCCGATCTGCGATCAGGGTGGCGAATGCGACCTGCAGGACCAGAGCCTCGCTTATGGGCGCGGCCAGTCGCGCTATGACGAGAACAAGCGCGCGGTCACCGAGAAGTACATGGGGCCGATCGTCAAGACGGTGATGACGCGGTGCATCCAGTGCACGCGTTGCATCCGCTTTGCCGAGGAGGTCGCCGGCGTCGAGGAAATCGGCGCGATCGGTCGCGGCGAGGACATGCAGATCGTGTCCTATCTCGAACATGCCGTGACGAGCGAGCTGTCGGGCAACGTCGTCGATCTGTGCCCGGTCGGTGCGCTGACCTCCAAGCCGTACGCGTTCGAGGCGCGTCCGTGGGAACTCCGCAAGACGCTGACGATCGACGTAATGGACGCGGTCGGCACCAACATCCGGCTCGACAGCCGTGGTCGTCAGGTGCTGCGCGCGGTGCCGCGGATCAACGAGGACGTGAACGAGGAATGGGCGAGCGACAAGACGCGCCACGCGGTTGACGGCCTGGTCCGTCGCCGTCTCGACAAGCCGTATATCCGTAAAGGCGGCCGCCTGACCGAAGCCTCGTGGGATGCCGCATTCCTCGCGATTTCGCAGGTCGATGCCGGGTCGAGTATTGCTGCAGTCGCTGGCGATCTGGTCGATTGCGAGACGATGTATGCCGCCAAGGCGCTGCTCGGCAGCATGGGCTCGACCCTGCTCGAAGGCCGCCAGACCGGCATGGATTACGACACGACCAATCTGGCCGCGGTCAATTTCAACACGACGATCGCGGGCACCGAACAGGCCGACGTGATCCTGATCGTGGGCAGCAACGTGCGCTGGGAAGCGCCGCTGGTGAACACGCGGATTCGGAAAGCCATCAAGCGCGGCGCGAAGGTCTTCGCGATCGGGCCGGAAACCGAGCTGACCTATAAGGTCGAATGGCTCGGCGAGGATCTCGGCGTGCTCGGCAATCTGCCCGAGGCGGTGACCGAGGCGTTCGCCAAGGCCGAGCGTCCGATGATGATCGTCGGCGGGGCAGCGCTCAAGTCGCTGGGTGCGGCGCTTGCGCTGGTGTCGCCGCTGGGTCTGGTCAAGGATGGGTGGAACGGCTTCAACGTGCTCCACATGGCGGCGAGCCGCATGGGCGGGCTGATGCTTGGTTATGCGCAGAAGGGCGGCATCGCGGACGTCGTCGCGGCCAAGCCGAAGCTCGCGTTCTTCCTGGGCGCGGACGAGGTCGACTTCGGCGCGTTCGAGGGCACGTTCAAGGTGTACATCGGCCATCATGGCGACAAGGGCGCGGCTGCTGCCGACGTCGTTCTGCCGGGTGCGAGCTATGCCGAGAAATCGGGGACGTACGTCAACCTCGAGGGTCGCGTTCAGCGTGGCGAGCGTGCGGTGTTCCCGCCGGGCGACGCACGCGAGGACTGGACGATCCTGCGCGCTTTGTCGGGCATGATGGGCAAGACGCTGCCGTTCGACACGATCGAAGCGTTGCGCGCCGACATGGCGAACGACACGCCTGCGCTCGCAACGCTCGGGCTGGCGACGTTCGACTGGGCACCGCCTGCGCTCAACGCGGCGGCTTCGGGCGCACTGACCGGTTACCCAATTCAGGATTTCTATCTGACCAACGCGATTTGCCGGGCGAGCCCGACGATGCAGCGCTGCTCGGCTGAACTTGTCCACGGCGAAGATTTCGCGGAGGCAGCGGAATGACGTCGTTTTTTACTTACCGTTTCGGCATGCCCTATGGCTGGGCGTGGTTTCTCGCCACGCTGATGGACATCCTGCTGATCGCGCTGCCGGTCATGCTGGCGGTCGCGATGCTGATCTACGCGGATCGTAAGATCTGGGCGTCGATGGCGCTCCGGCGTGGTCCCAACGTGGTCGGCCCGTTCGGGTTGCTCCAGTCGTTCGCAGACGGTCTGAAGGTTTTCCTGCAGGAAACGATCATCCCGTCGGCGGCGAACAAGACGCTGTTCATCATCGCGCCGATCATCACCTTCACGGTCGCATTGATCGTCTGGGCGGTGGTCCCGTTCGATGCGCGCGCCGCGCTTGCCGACATCAACGTCGGACTGTTGTACGTTCTCGCCGCCTCCTCGATCGGCGTGTACGGCGTGATCCTCGCAGGCTGGTCGTCCAACTCGAAATATCCGTTCTTCTCCGCGATCCGCGCCGCGGCGCAGATGGTGTCGTATGAAGTCGCGATCGGCTTCGTGCTCATCTCGATCGTACTGTGGAGCGGCAGCTTCAACCTGACCAACATCGTCGAGGCGCAGAAGAGCGTGATGGGGACGCCGATCAACGGCTTCTTCCTCAACCCCTTGCTGTTCCCGATGGCGGTGGTGTTCTTCATCTCGTCGCTTGCGGAAACGCAGCGTGCGCCGTTCGATCTGGCCGAGGCGGAGAGCGAGCTCGTCGCCGGCTACCAGACCGAATATTCGTCGATGTCGTTCGCGCTCTACTGGCTCGGCGAATATGCCAACGTGATCCTGATGTGCGCGCTCAACGCGACGCTGTTCTGGGGCGGGTATCTGCCGCCGTTTGACTGGGCACCGCTCTATGTCGTGCCGGGGATCATCTGGCTGTTCATCAAGATCCTGATGTTCTTCTTCGTGTTCAGCTGGGTCAAGGCGACGGTCCCGCGCTACCGTTATGACCAGCTGATGCGGCTGGGCTGGAAGATTTTCCTCCCGCTGTCGCTGTTCTGGGTGTTCCTCGTCTCCGGTGTCCTGATGGTCACGCGCGTCGGCACCGAGTGCGCGCCCGAGAACCGGATCTATACCAAGCAATATCTCTACGACGACGGTCGTCCGCGCTATCCCACCGATGGCGTGTGCCAGGCTGCTCCCGTGAACCAGTTGGAGAAGCGCTCGTGAGCGTCGCCCAGATCATCAAGTCCTATACGCTTTGGGAATTCCTCAAGGCACACGCACTGACTCTGAAGTATTTCTTCAAGGCCAAGGCGACAATCAACTATCCGTTCGAGAAGAACCCGATCAGCCCGCGCTTCCGTGGCGAGCATGTGCTGCGCCGCTATCCCAACGGCGAGGAACGCTGCATCGCGTGCAAGCTGTGTGAAGCAGTGTGCCCGGCGCAGGCGATCACGATCGAGGCCGAGCCGCGGGACGACGGTTCGCGCCGCACGACGCGTTACGACATCGACATGACCAAGTGCATCTTCTGTGGCCTGTGCCAGGAAGCCTGCCCGGTCGACGCGGTCGTCGAGGGTCCGAACTTCGAATATGCGACCGAGACGCGCGAAGAACTGATCTACGACAAGACCAAGCTGCTGGCGAATGGCGACCGTTGGGAAAGCGCGATCGCCGCGAACCTTGCCGCCGACGCGCCTTACCGTTAAGCGCCGCACCGACTCTGAGGGGCCCCAGAAAACCGTGATCCAGGCACTCGCCTTTTATCTTTTCGCAGCGATCGTGATCGCGTCAGCCGCGCTGACCATCACCTCGCGCAACCCGGTGCATGCCGTGTTGTGGCTGATTCTGGCCTTCTTCAACGCAGCGGGCCTGATGGTCCTCGTCGGTGCCGAGTTCATCGCGATGCTGCTCGTCATCGTGTACGTGGGCGCCGTCGCCGTGCTGTTCCTGTTCGTCGTGATGATGCTCAACATCGATTTCGCCGAATTGCGCGCCGGCTTCGCGCGCTACGCCGCGATCGGCGCGGTGTTCGCGGTCGGGCTGGCGGCCGAGATCATGCTCGCTTTCGGGGCCTGGAGCGCGGGCAAGATCGAGCTCGCCCGCCGGGCGGCACCGACGCCCGAGACGATCTCGAACATCCAGGCGCTCGGGATGGTGCTCTACACGCGCTATCTGTTCGTGTTCGAAGGCGCAGGGCTCGTGTTGCTCGTCGCGATGATCGGCGCGATCGTGCTGACGCACCGCGAACGCTCGGGGTCGCGCAAGCAGAACATTTCGCGGCAGAACGCGCGCCGTCCGCAGGACGCGACGCGCAATACGCAGCCGACGGTCGGCGCAGGGGTGGAGCTATGACGATCGGTTTGGGCCATTATCTCGTCGTGGGCGCGATCCTGTTCGCGCTCGGCGTGCTGGGCATCATCGCCAACCGCAAGAACCTCATCGTCATGCTGATGGCGGTCGAGCTGATCCTGCTCGCGGTGAACCTCAACTTCGTCGCCTTCTCGGGCTATCTCCACGATCTCGTCGGACAGGTGTTCGCGATGTTCGTGCTGACGGTCGCGGCGGGTGAGGCGGCCATCGGGCTTGCCATCCTCGTTATCTATTTCCGTAGCCGCGGGACGATCTCGGTCGACGACGCCAACCGGATGCAGGGGTAAGTTACGTGCATTCGATTCTTCTCATCGTCTTCGTCCCGCTGCTTGCGTCACTGATTGCTGGGTTCGCGAACAAGGGCTTCGGCTCCGCGCTGCCCAAGATCGTGACGACCGGCGCGCTGTTCGCGTCGTGCCTGCTCAGCTGGCCGATCTTCATCCATTACCTCGGTGGTGGCGAAGCGACGGTCGTGCCGGTGCTCGACTGGATCCATTCCGGCGACATGGTGATCGACTGGTCGCTCCGCGTCGACGCGCTGACCGCGGTCATGCTCGTCGTCATCACCAGCGTCTCGGCGCTCGTCCATCTGTATAGCTGGGGCTATATGGAGGAGGACCCCGACCAGCCGCGCTTCTTCGCGTATCTGTCGCTGTTCACCTTCGCGATGCTGATGCTGGTGACCGCGGACAACCTCGTTCAGATGTTCTTCGGCTGGGAAGGCGTGGGTCTCGCATCCTACCTCCTGATCGGTTTCTGGTTCCGCAAGCCCAGCGCCAATGCCGCCGCGATCAAGGCGTTCGTCGTCAATCGCGTCGGCGATCTCGGCTTCATGCTCGGTATTTTCGGCACGTATCTCGTCTTCCACACCGTCTCGATCCCCGAGATCCTGCGGCTCGCGCCGGGGATGATGGGCTCGACGATCGGCTTCTGGGGCTACCGTGTCGATACGATGACGCTGCTGTGCCTACTGCTATTCGTCGGTGCGATGGGCAAGTCGGCGCAGCTCGGCCTCCACACCTGGTTGCCGGACGCGATGGAAGGCCCGACCCCGGTGTCGGCGCTGATCCACGCAGCGACGATGGTGACCGCCGGCGTGTTCATGGTGTGCCGCCTGTCGCCGATGTTCGAGACGTCGCCGTTCGCGCTGACGGTCGTGATGACGGTCGGGGCAGCGACCTGCCTGTTCGCTGCGACGGTCGGGCTGGTGCAGACCGACATCAAGCGCGTCATCGCGTATTCGACTTGCTCGCAGCTCGGGTACATGTTCTTTGCCGCCGGGTGCGGGGCGTATGGCGCCGCGATGTTCCATCTGTTCACGCACGCGTTCTTCAAGGCGCTGCTGTTCCTTGGTGCCGGTTCGGTGATCCACTCGATGCATCACGAGCAGGACATGCGCTATTATGGTGGTCTGCGGAAAAGCATCCCGATCACCTTCTGGGGCATGATGATGGGCACGCTGGCGATCACTGGCGTCGGTATCCCTGCGGTGTTCGGCAATACGCTCGCAATCGGGTTCGCCGGCTTCCACTCGAAGGACGCGATCATCGAGGCGGCCTGGGCTTCGGGCAATCACGGCGCGTCGATCGTCGGGATCATCGTGGCGTTGCTGACGAGCTTCTACTCGTGGCGTCTGATGTTCCTCACCTTCTGGGGCAAGCCGCGTTGGGAGCAGTCCGAGCATATCCAGCATGCGATCCACGACGCGCACGGCCACGGCCATGACGCCGTCCACGCTGGCCACGACGATCACGGCACCACTGCTGCGCACGCGCATCACGGGGAAGCCGCCAAGGAAGGGCAGGGCAGTGAGCCGCACGGTCATGACGACCATGCACACGGCGCGCACGGCCATGCCGTCCCGCTGCATCCGGTGTTTACGACCAAGGGCGACGGCACGGGTGGCTATCATCCGCACGAAAGCCCGTTCCCGATCCTTATCCCGCTGATCATTCTCTCGATCGGTGCGATTGCGGCCGGGTTCGTGT
Source organism: Sphingomonas sp. PAMC 26621 (assembly GCF_000251145.1). GTDB lineage: Bacteria > Pseudomonadota > Alphaproteobacteria > Sphingomonadales > Sphingomonadaceae > Sphingomonas. The sequence continues at coordinate 39,831 of NZ_AIDW01000016.1, forward strand.
TCCACGGCTACTTCATCGAGCCGACCGCGGGCGAAGAGTATTGGCACGGCGCGATCGCGTTCCGCGAACATCTGATGCACGCGATGCACGAGGTTCCGTTGCTGGTGAAGCTGTCCGCCACGATCGCGATGCTGACCGGTCTGGTCGGCGCGTACGTCTTCTACATCCGGTCACCGGGTGTGTCGCAGAAGCTCGCCGAGACGTTTGCGCCGGTTTACGACTTCCTGCTCCACAAGTGGTATTTCGACGAATTGTACGATCTGCTGTTCGTGAAGCCGGCGTTCGCCATCGGCCGCTTCTTCTGGCACCGCGGGGACGAGAAGACGATCGATCGCTTCGGGCCGAACGGTTCGGCCTGGATCGTCGAGCGTAGCTCGCGCGTCGCGGGCCGGATCCAGTCGGGTTATGTCTACACTTACGCGTTCGTCATGCTGCTCGGTCTCACCGGAGCCGTGACCTGGGCGATCAACATCTGGGCGACGAGCAAGTGAGCGGCATTCCAATCCTTTCGATCATGCTCGCGATCCCTGCGATCGCGGCCGTGGCCTGCCTCTTTTCCAGCGCGCAAGGCGCACGCTGGATTGCGCTGATCGCGACGCTGGTCGATCTTGTGCTCGGGATCGGCCTGTGGACCAGCTATGACATCGGCGGGGCGCAGTGGCAGTTCGTCGAGGACGCCGGCAACCTCGGCATCTTCAGCTGGAAGCTGGGCATCGACGGGTTCGCGCTGCTGCTGGTGATGCTCAGCGTGTTCCTGATGCCGGTGTGCATCGGGGCGAGCTGGGTCGCGGTGACCAACCGCGTTCAGGAATATATGGCGGCATTCCTCGTCACCGAAGTGCTGATGATCGGCACGTTCGCGGCGCAGGACCTGTTCCTGTTCTACATCTTCTTCGAAGCCGGCCTGATCCCGATGTATCTCATCATCGGCATCTGGGGTGGCGTGAACCGCATCTACGCCTCGTATAAATTCTTCCTCTATACGTTGCTCGGCTCGGTGCTGATGCTGGTGGCGATGCTGTGGATGGCGAATTTCGCAGGGACCAGCGACATTCCGACGCTGCTGCGGACCGACTTCCCGGTGAAGGCGCAGACCTTCCTGTGGCTGGCGTTCTTCGCGTCGTTCGCGGTCAAGATGCCGATGTGGCCGTTCCACACCTGGCTTCCCGACGCGCACGTCCAGGCGCCGACCGCTGGCTCGGTGATCCTGGCGGGCGTTCTGCTCAAGCTTGGCGGATACGGCTTCCTGCGCTTTTCGCTGCCGATGTTCCCTGAAGCGTCGGCGCAGCTGACGTGGCTGGTGCTCGGCCTGTCGGCGATCGCGGTGATCTACACCTCGCTGGTGGCCCTCGTGCAGTCGGACATGAAGAAGCTGATCGCGTATTCGTCGGTCGCGCATATGGCGATCGTGACGATCGGCCTGTTCGCGTTCAACCGGCAGGGGATCGAGGGCGCGATGATCGTCATGCTCAGCCATGGCCTCGTCTCGGCAGCCTTGTTCCTGTGTGTCGGCGTGATCTACGACCGGCTCCATACCCGCGAGATCTCGCGTTATGGGGGTCTCGCGATAAACATGCCGCGATACGCCGTGCTGTTCCTGTTCTTCACGATGGCATCGATTGGCTTGCCGGGCACGAGCGGGTTCGTCGGCGAGTTCCTGAGTCTCGCTGGGACGTATCGCGTCTCGACCGTCATCACGCTGTTGTGCACCACCGGGATCATCCTCGGGGCTGCCTATATGCTCTACCTCTACCGCCGTGTCGTATTCGGCGATCTGACCAAGGACGATGTGCGCGCAATGCCCGATCTTTCGCTGCGTGAAATTGCGCTGCTGGCCCCGATTGCAGCGGTAGCGCTGTGGATGGGCGTGTATCCCGAGAGCTTCCTCGCGCCGATGCGCAAGGACGTCGCGACGCTGCAGGCGCGGATCGCCCGCGCGACCCCGGCGGGTGACTCGCTGCCGACCGCGGGCAAGGCCATCGCACTGCCCGCCACGCATATGGAGGCACGGCCATGAACATGTCGCTTCTGATGGTTCTCCCCGAGGAGATCCTCGCGCTCGGGGCGATTGCTCTCATGCTGGTGTCTGCCTGGGGCGGCCAGGCGTCGACGCGGATGGTGTCCGTTGCCGCGGTTGCGGTGCTGGCGGGCGCGATGATCGCGCTGACCGGGCCTGCGTCTTATGGCGGTGCCGCGTTCGGCGGGCTGTTCCGCGCGGATGCGTTCGCGACCTTTGCCAAGGTCCTGATCTTCGGCGCGTCAGCGGTTGCGATCATCGTCGCGCCGCGCTTCTTCGCGGCGGGCCGTGGCGATGATCTGCGGCCCGAATATCCCGTGCTGATCCTGCTGTCCGCAGCGGGCATGAGCATGATGGTGTCCGCGGGTGACCTGCTGACGTTGTACGTCGGTCTCGAACTCCAGAGCCTCGCGGCCTACGTGCTGGCGAGCTTCATGCGCCGCGACACGCGGTCGGCGGAAGCTGGCCTCAAGTATTTCGTGCTGGGCGCGCTGGCGAGCGGGATCCTGCTGTACGGCATATCGCTGGTGTACGGCTTCAGCGGTACCACGCTGTTCTCGTCGATCGCGACCGCGTACGGCGCTGGCCGTTCGCTCGGGCTGACCTTTGGCCTCGTCTTCGTCTTCGCTGGCCTCGCGTTCAAGATGAGCGTCGTTCCGTTCCACATGTGGACCCCGGACGTATACGAGGGCGCGCCGACGCCGGTGACGACCTTCTTCGCTTCCGCCCCCAAGGTGGCAGCCGTCGCCTTGTCGGTCCGCGTCGCGGTCGAGGCGATGGGTCCGGCGACGGACCAGTGGCGTCAGATCGTGATCTTCGCGGCGCTCGCGTCGATCATCTTCGGTGCGGTCGCGGCGATCGGGCAAACCAACATCAAGCGGCTGCTCGCTTATTCGTCGATCAACAACGTCGGCTTCGTGCTGATCGGTCTTGCGGCCGGCACGCAGGCGGGTGTTGCGGCGGTGCTGTTCTACCTGACGGTCTATGTCGTGATGACGCTGGGCAGCTTCCTGATCGTCCTTCAGATGAAGGATGCCGCCGGGCAGCCGGTCGAGAGCATCACCGCGCTTGCCGGCCTGTCGCGGACGCGACCGGGTCTGGCGCTGGCGATGGCGATCTTCATGTTCTCGCTCGCAGGCATCCCGCCGATGCTCGGCTTCAACGCCAAGGTCGCGGTGTTCCAAGCGGCGATCGTTGCCGGGCTGTACCCGCTCGCGGTGGTCGGTTTCGTCGCTTCGGTGATCGGTGCCTTCTATTACCTGCGCGTCGTGAAGGTGATGTACATCGATGCCCCCGCCGAGACGGTCGAGGGCGCGCCGCTTGCAGTGCGGACCGACCCGGTCGAGGGCGGGCTGATCGCGGTGATGGCGGCAGCGATCTCGCCGATCGGTTGGCTTGGTCTTGCGAGCCTCGGTGGCGCGACGATGGTTGCGGCGAAGGCGCTGTTCTGAGCGAGCGGGTTTGTACCGTCGCCGAGACGGGGTCTACCAATGCCGACATGCTGGAGTTGGCGCGCAGCGGGATCTCCGAGGGGATCTGGTTGCGCGCCGAGCGGCAGACCGGGGGGCGCGGGCGGCAAGGGCGGCTCTGGGTTTCGCCGGTCGGGAATTTCTATGGGTCGAGTGTGGTCCGGGTGCGCGGTGGGGATCCTGCTCCGGCCACCCTTGCGCTGGCGGCCGCGGTTGCGCTGGAAGAGGTGGTCCGGGCGTACCTCCCTCCATACTCCCCACCAGTTTCGCCCTTCCCACTCACCTCACGCTTCCCCGGCGAAGGCCGGGGCCCAGTCGCGCAGGCCGAGGTAACTGGGCGCAGCAGTAAGCAAACTCCGGAGTCGCTGCTAGGCCCCGGCCTTCGCCGGGGTAGTGAAAGGGGAAGCGGGGAAGGCTTGGTCCTGAAATGGCCCAATGACCTCCTCATCGACGGCGCCAAGATCTCCGGCATCCTGCTCGAACGCACCGGCGACGCGATCGTCGTCGGGATCGGAGTCAACCTCGCGCATCACCCGACCAATACCGATCGCCTCGCCACAAGCCTCGCCGCACACGGAGCAACCCCCGACCCCGCCGACTTCGCCGAAACGCTCGCCGACTCCTTCGCGCGCTGGCTGGGCATCTGGCGCGGGCAAGGCCTCGCGCCCGTCCGCAGCCGCTGGCTCGAGCGTGCGCACCCGATCGGCACCGCGCTCACCGCGCGGCTCCCGGACGGCAGCGCGACCGACGGGCTGTTCAACGGGCTCGACAGCGACGGCGCGCTCATCCTGCGCTTGGCGGATGGCACCGCGCGTGTCATTCACGCGGGCGACGTATTCCTCCTCTGACAAGGTCTTCTCCCCGCCATGCTGCTCGCGATCGACGCCGGGAATACCAACATCGTCTTCGCGCTGCTCGAAGGGCAAGCGATCAAGGCACGCTGGCGTATCGCAACCGACCCGCGGCGCACCGCGGACGAATATGCGGTATGGCTGAGCCAGTTGCTCAACCTCGAAGGCTATGATCGCAAGCAGGTGACGGGTGTCATCATCGCGACCGTCGTCCCGCGCGCGCTCCACAACCTCCAGACGCTTGCGCGCAAGTATTTCGACAGCGAGCCGCTGATCGCGGGGCAGGCACCGGTGGAATGGGGCATGCAGCTCGACGTGCTCGAACCCAATAGCGTCGGCGCGGACCGCGCCGTCACGATGATCGCGGCGCACGCGCGGCATCCGGGCGATCTCATCGTGATCGACTTCGGTACGGCAGCGACCTTCGACGTCGTCGACTATACCGGCGCGTACAAGGGCGGGATCATCGCGCCCGGCATCAACCTGTCGCTCGACGCGCTCGTCACCGCCGCCGCCAAGCTGCCGCGGATCGCGATCGAGGCGCCTGGCGACACCAGCGTCATCGGGCGCGACACCGTCACGCAGATGCATATCGGCATCTATTGGGGCTATGTCGCGATGATCGAGGGACTGGTTGCGCGGATGAAGGCGGAGGTCGGGCGGCCCTGTACGGTGGTCGCAACCGGAGGGCTAGCGGTGCTGTTCGAACAGCATACCGACGCTTTCGACGCGATCGAACCCGATCTTACCATTCAGGGGCTGGCGATTTTGTGGGAACGCGCCCATATACAGGCCTAGAGTCCATGCGTGTGTGCGCCGACCTCGGTGCCCCGCTTTCCAGACCTCTACGAAATTCATCGCGCCTGACCGGCGCATCCTCCCTGCGCCGCTTGTGAAGCTGGCGGCGTTCAATTGAAAGAACAAAGCGTTAGTGACTACTCCTAAGAAAGAACTGCTGTTCCTGGCTCTCGGTGGGTCGGGCGAGATTGGCATGAACGTCAATCTGTACGGCTGCAACGGCAAGTGGCTGATGGTCGATTGCGGCATCACCTTCGCCGATCCGCAATATCCCGGCATCGACGTGATCCTGCCCGACCTGCAGTTCATCGAGGAACGCCTCGACGATCTGATCGGGATCGTGCTGACGCATGGTCATGAGGATCACATCGGCGCGCTACCGTATCTCGCCGAGGATCTCGGCGTGCCGCTTTATGCCACCCCGTTCACCGCTGGCCTGATCCGCGGCAAGCTCGAGGAAGAGGGCAACGCCAGCCGCGTAAAGCTGCGCGTGATCCAGCCGGACGCGCCGTTCGACCTCGGGCCGTTCGGCATCACCTTCGTGCCGATGTCGCATTCGATCCCCGAAGCGAGCGCGCTGCTGATCGATACGCCCTATGGCCGTATCTTCCACACCGGCGACTGGAAGCTCGATGCGCGGCCGGTCATCGGTAGCCCTGCCACGCCCGACCAGCTCGCGGCGATCGGCAAGGACGGCATCCTCGCGTTGGTGTGCGATTCGACCAACGTCTTCAACAACGACGCATCGGGTTCCGAGAGCGACGTGCTTTCGGGCCTGATGGACGTGATCGGCAAGGCCAAGGGCCGCGTGCTGGTGACGTCGTTCGCTTCCAACGCCGCGCGTTTGCACACGCTCGGCAAGGTCGCGATCGAGACCGGGCGGCAATTGTCGGTCCAGGGGCGGTCGCTCGACCGCATCCTCAAGGTCGCCCGCGCGACCGGCTATCTGAAGGACTTCCCCGAGACGATCGACGCCGAGGCAGCGATGCGCCTGCCGCGCGACAAGGTGCTGGTCATCGCGACTGGCGGGCAGGGCGAGGACCGCGCAGCGCTCGCACGTGTCGCGAACGGCCAGCATCCGATCTCGCTCGACCAGGGCGATACGGTCGTCTTCTCGTCGAAGCAGATCCCGGGCAATGAAGTCGCGATCGGGCGGATCCAGAACCAGCTCGCCGCCAAGGGCGTGATCATGATCACCGATCGCCAGGCGCATGTGCATGTGTCGGGCCATCCGGGTCGCCCCGAGCTGCTCCAGATGTACAAGTGGATGAAGCCCGAGATCCTGATGCCGGTGCATGGTGAAATGCGCCATCTGATGGAGCAGGCGCGCTTTGCCCTGTCGGAGGGCGTGCCGCGTGCGGTGGTGCAGACCAACGGCGACATCATCCGCCTCGCGCCGGGCAACCCGACCAAGATCGGCAACGCTGCCGTCGGTCGTCTCGTGCTCGATGGCGACGTGATCCTGCCGGGCGATGGCTCGACGATCAACGAGCGTCGCAAGCTCGGCCTGTTCGGGCAGATCTCGGTCGCGGTCGCGATCGGGCAGCGCGGGATGATCGGCCAGCCGCAGGTTCGCATCCAGGGGATCCCAGTCGAGGAAGACCGCGAGCCGTTCCTCGACGAAACGATCGGCGCGGTGATCGCGGCGGTCAAGCAGGGCGGGCGCGACCGCGACAAGATGCGCGAGCAGATCCGTCTCGCGACCCGCAAGGTCGCGACCCGTTGGACCGGCAAGAAGCCGATCGTTGACGTTTTGCTGATCGAGGCCTGAATTTAGGCTCGGAACGGGAAGGAGAACGGCATGCGGTGGACTTCGGCGCTGGCGATCTACTTCCTGTTCTGGGCGTTTTCGGTATTCTTCGTCCTGCCGTTCGGGGTGAAGACCGCGGACGAGGCCGGCATTGAGCGCGTACCGGGGCAGGCGGACAGCGCGCCGCACGAGTTTCGCGCGGGGCGGATTGCGCTGCGGGTAACGATCGTCGCGACGGTGCTGTGGGGGCTGTATATGCTCAACTTCAGCTATGGTTGGCTGACGCCGAAGATGCTCGACTTCTGGGGGGCGTGGAAGGACGTGGAGTAGGGGGGTCTTTGGGACCCTCCCTCACGCACTTCTGCTACCTTCCACTTCCCCGGCGAAGGCCGGGACCCAGTAGCGACGCAGGTGTTGCTGCCGGCTGCGCCTCGTTACCTCGACCCTCACTACTGGGCCCCGGCCTTCGCCGGGGAAGTAGGGGGGTGAAGTGGGGAGGGAAGCCTCCGCCCCCTCAATTCTCGACCGGCGCAACATCCCCCATCAGCTTGGGGAAGAACCCCTCGTGCGCTGCCCGCAATGCGTCCAGCGTCACGACGTGATCGTCATCGGGAAGCTCGAAGATCAGCCGGTTGGCGATCGTCCGCCCGATCCGCTCGATCTCGACTCCGGCGGCATCGGCTGCGGTCAGCGTCTCTAGCAGCAGGTGATCCGCGACGGTCGCGACATACAGCCCCTGGTCTTCGCCGAACAACGCGCAGGCGATTCCGCACGGCAGCGGCGCGTGCAGCATCGCGCCGACATTCCCCGCGAGCGCCATCTCGGCGATCGTCACCGCAATCCCGCCGTCGGACACGTCATGAACGGCGGTCAGCGCGCCGGTCGCGATATGCGCTCGGACGAATTCGCTGTTGCGGCGTTCGGCTTCGAGATCGACCGGGGGCGGGGGGCCTTCCTCGCGGCCATGGACTTCGCGCAGCCACAGCGACTGTCCGAGATGCCCAGAGCGTTCGCCGATCAGCACGATCACGTCGCCGGTGCCCTTGAACGCGATCGTCGCGGACTTCGACCAGTCGGCGAGCAACCCGATCGCGCCGATCGCGGGCGTCGGGAGGATCGCCGAGCCGCCGCCGGTCGCCTTGCTCTCGTTGTAGAGCGAGACGTTGCCCGACACGATCGGGAAGTCGAGCGCGCGGCAGGCATCGCCCATGCCGTCGAGACAGCCGACGAACTGCGCCATGATCTCGGGGCGCTGCGGGTTGGCGAAGTTGAGGCAGTTGGTCACCGCAAGCGGGGTCGCGCCGACCGCCGAGAGGTTGCGATAGCATTCCGCGATCGCCTGTTTGCCGCCTTCATAGGGATCGGCATAGCAATAGCGCGGGGTGCAATCGGTGCTCATCGCGAGCCCCTTTTGCGTGCCGTGGACGCGGACGACCGCGGCATCACCACCTGGGCGCTGGATCGTGTCCGCGCCGACCTGCGTGTCGTACTGCTCCCAGATCCAGCGGCGCGAGGCGACATCGGGGGAGGCCATCAGCGTGAGCAAGTCGGCGGCGACGTTCGGCGTCTGCGGGATCTCGCCGAGCGGCGTGACCTTGGCCCAGGCCTGATATTCTTCCTTCGACGCGGCGGGGCGGTCGTACAACGGCGCTTCGTCGGCAAGCGGCGCGAGCGGGATGTCGCACACCGTCTCGCCGTGGAACTTGAGGACCATGTGACCGGTGTCGGTCACCTGGCCGATCACCGCGAAGTCGAGCTCCCACTTGCGGAAGATCGCCTCGGCGAAATCCTCGCGGCCGGGCTTGAGCACCATGAGCATCCGCTCCTGGCTTTCGCTCAGCATCATCTCATAGGGCGTCATGCCGGTTTCGCGCTGCGGCACCGCATTCATGTTGAGTTCGATCCCGACCCCGCCCTTGGACGCCATCTCGACCGCGGAGGACGTAAGCCCAGCCGCGCCCATGTCCTGGATCGCGACGATCGCGTCCGATGCCATTAGCTCGAGGCACGCCTCGATCAGCAGCTTCTCGGTGAAGGGATCGCCAACCTGGACGGTCGGGCGCTTCGATTCCGAATCCTCGCCGAAATCGGCCGAGGCCATCGTCGCGCCGTGGATCCCGTCGCGGCCGGTCTTGGAACCGACATAGACGATCGAATTGCCGATCCCGGAGGCGGCGGAATAGAAGATCTTGTCGGTCTCGGCGACGCCGACCGTCATCGCGTTGACGAGGATGTTGCCGTCATAGGCGGGGTGGAAGTTCACCTCGCCGCCGACCGTGGGCACCCCGACGCAATTGCCGTAGCCGCCGATGCCGTGAACGACGCCCGAGATCAGGTGACGCATCTTTGGATGATCGGGCCGCCCAAAGCGGAGCGCGTTGAGGTTGGCGATCGGGCGCGCGCCCATCGTGAACACGTCACGCAGGATCCCGCCGACGCCGGTCGCGGCACCCTGATAGGGTTCGATGTACGAGGGGTGGTTGTGGCTCTCCATCTTGAAGATCGCCGCCTGACCGTCGCCGATGTCGACGACGCCGGCATTCTCGCCGGGGCCGCAGATGACCTGCGGGCCGGTGGTGGGCAGCTTCTTCAGATGGATACGACTGGATTTGTACGAACAATGCTCGGACCACATCACCGAGAAGATGCCGAGCTCGGTCAAATTGGGCTCGCGGCCCAGCGCGTGGAGGACGCGGTCATATTCTTCGGTGGAAAGCCCGTGCTGGGCGACGATCTCGGGGGTGATGTCGGTCATGGCCTGAGCCTTTAACGCGGTGGTGCGGGTCCGTCACCTCATCGCGTGGCTGGGGGACGCGCCGGACGCATTTTTCGTAGACCCGTTCGGGCTGAGCGAAGTCGAAGCCCCCCTTTCACTTCAGTGGTTCGGCGATGTGCGAGGGCCCTTCGACTTCGCTTAGGGCGAACGGTTGCTCTGGAGGATGCTTCCATCGCGCAACCCTTGCACGAACCGCTCCACGTCACGCGCGCTATCGTCGGGCCGTTCCTCCATCGGCAAGTGGCCGGTGCCGGGATAGACGATCAGCTTGCTCCCCGGAATGCGCGCGTGGAGCCAGTCGCCCGACGCGCGCGGGATCAACTGGTCCTTTGCGCCCCACAGGATCAGCACCGGCAGCCTGAGCGCGGCCAGTTCCGCTGCGGTCGCGCTGTCGGGCGCGAGCGCGAACCGGTCGAGCGTGGCCTTGCGATTGCCCGGATAGCGCAGCAATTCCCAATAGCGATCGATCATTGCGGCATCGGCTAGCTTCGGATCGCCGAACACGCTGGGCAGGCTGTCGGCGATCAGGCTGCGCGGGGTGATCGCCGAGGCGATCTCGCGCAGCACCGGCAGGCGCGCGATGCGGAAGGCGAGCGGCGGCTTGGCGTTGCCCGGCTCGGGCTGTCCGACCGAGTCGATCAGGACCAGGCCGCGGAGATGCTCGGGGTGCGCGAGCGCATAATGCCACGCGACCCCGCCGCCCATCGAGTTACCCGCGAGCACGATATGGTCGACGCCGAGTTTCGTGCGGATGCGCTCGACCACGTTGACATAGGCGGCGGGGGTGTAGTCGCGCGTCGGGCTGGCGCCGGTCAGGCCGTGGCCGGGCAAGTCCATGCGGATGATGCGATAGCGCTGGGCGAGCCGCTCCGCCCACGGCTCCCACGTCTGGAGCGAGGCGTTCGATCCGTGGATCAGCATGAGTGCGGGGGCGTCGCGCGGGCCGGTGTCGCGCAGGTGGACGGTCAGGCCGTTGCCGAGGTCGACGAACTGCGAGGGCGGCGCGCCGTATTTGGCGCGCATTGCGGCGGGGTTGGTATCGGGGGTGCGGTAATAGAGGAACGCGATGATCAGCAGCGCGACCACTGCCGCCACGCCATACCCCACGATTCGCCACCGCATTGCTGTCCCCCCACCACCGTTCCGCTCCGACGAAGCGATTGTCCGGGGAGAGTCGCCCGTTTGAGGCGCGCTGGCAAGTCGCCGCGCCAACGGGTTCATCGAACTGTCTTGTTTGCCGGAAGGCGAGAGTTCGCCAAACCCGTCCGTCATCCTGAACTCGTTTCAGGATCCAGCTCTCCGCAAGTCCGGACTTTGCCTGTTGCGCGGTGGATGCTGAAACAAGTTCAGCATGACGGTAGCTTTTGGGCGAGGGGGGCGATCAAACCCTGGATTATTTAGGCGGAGGTCCCGCGAGAACGGGAACCCAGGGTTACGGGAGCAAGCCCCCGTAACCCTGGGCTCCGGCCTTCGCCGGAAAACACATCAGGCAGGCTCGCGCGCGAGCCATTCCTCGAGCCACTTGATCGTATAGTCCCCCGCCTGGAATTCAGGATCCTCGATCAGCGCCTGATGCAGCGGGATCGTCGTGGTCGGCCCGTCGATCACGAACTCCTCGAGCGCACGCCGCAGCCGGCGGATCGCGCCCGCGCGGGTGGTGCCGTAGACGATCAGCTTTGCGATCATCGAATCATAGTAAGGGGGCACTCGGTAGCCCGCATACAACCCGCTATCGACGCGGACGTTCATCCCGCCCGGCGCGTGGAACTGCTTGATCAGCCCCGGCGACGGCGCGAAGGTGCGCGGGTCCTCGGCGTTGATCCGGCATTCGATCGCGTGGCCGCGGAACTGCACGTCTTCCTGCCGCAGCGTCAGGCCGTGGCCCTCGGCGATGCGGATCTGTTCGCGCACCAGATCGAGCCCGGTGATCGCCTCGGTCACAGGATGCTCGACCTGCAGCCGCGTATTCATTTCGATGAAATAGAACTCGCCGTTTTCCCACAGGAATTCGATCGTTCCGGCACCGCGATAGCCCATGTCGGCCACCGCCTTGGCGCAGATCCCGCCCATCCGTGCACGGTCCTCTTCGCCGAGTACTGGCGAGGGGGCCTCTTCGAGCACCTTCTGGTGGCGGCGCTGGAGCGAGCAGTCGCGCTCGCCCAGATGGATCGCATTGCCCTCGCCGTCGCCGAACACCTGGAACTCGATGTGGCGCGGGTTTCCGAGGTACTTTTCGAGATAGACCGTCGCATCGCCGAACGCGGCTTTCGCCTCGCTGCCGGCCTGCTGCATCAGCGTCTCGAGCTGGTCCTCGGAGGTGCAGACCTTCATGCCGCGACCACCGCCGCCCGACGCCGCCTTGATGATGACGGGATAGCCCGCCGTCGCCGCGATTTCCTTGGCTTCCGCCAGATCGCTGATCGGCCCGGCCGAGCCCGGCACGAGCGGAAGGCCGAGCGCGCCTGCGGTCCGCTTGGCCTCGATCTTGTCGCCCATCGTGCGGATGTGTTCAGGCTTGGGGCCGACGAAGATGATGTCGTGCGCCTCGACGATCTCGGCGAACTTGGCGTTTTCCGAGAGGAAACCGTAGCCCGGATGAATCGCGTCGGCACCCGAGATTTCGGCCGCCGAGATAATGTTCGGAATGTTGAGGTAGCTTTCGGTCGCCGACGGCGGGCCGATGCAGATCGCCTGGTCGGCAAGCCGCACGTGCATCGCGTCCGCGTCCGCGGTCGAATGGACCGCGACCGTCTGGATGCCCATTTCATGGCACGCGCGATGGATGCGCAGCGCGATCTCGCCGCGGTTCGCAATCAACAGCTTCTTGATTTCGGCCATGATTATTCGACGACCACCAGGGGTTGGTCGAATTCGACCGGCTGCCCGCTCGTCACCAGCACCGCCGTCACGCGGCCTGCGCTCGGCGCGAGGATCGGGTTCATCACCTTCATCGCCTCGACGATCAGCAGCGTATCACCCGCCGCAACCGTATCGCCGACGCTGACGAATGCCTTCGCCTCGGGGTTGGGCGACAGATAGGCGGTGCCGACCATCGGCGACTTGACCGCGTTGACCATCGACGGCGGGACCGCGACGATTTCCGCCGCCGGTGCGCCATTGGGGACGACCGACATCGGGGCGGGCGCGTATTGCACCGGCGCAGCAGCAGCGGCCGCGGCCTTGCGCGCGATGCGAATCTTGCGGCCGCCGTCCTCGACCTCGATTTCGGTCAGCGACGTGTCGTCGAGCAGTTGTGCGAGCTGACGCACCAGATCGACATCGATCCGCATGGCGTCGGCAGTGGTGTCCTCGGGCATAAATTCCCTATGCTCCCTGTTTTTCGAGGGTGCGTCCTGTCAGAGTCGCGCCGCCGCTTCAAGCGCCAGCAGATAGGATAACGCGCCGAACCCGCTGATCGTGCCTTTTACGGCAGGGGAGATACGGCTGACGTGGCGAAAGGCTTCGCGCGCGTGCGGGTTCGACAGATGCACTTCGATCACCGGGGTGCGCACCGCCTTGATCGCATCGAGGATCGCGACCGAGGTATGCGTGAAGGCGGCGGCGTTGAGAATCAACGCCTTGGCGGGGAGCGCCTGCGCCTCGTGGATCCAGTCGACCAGATGGCCTTCGTGGTTCGATTGCCGCAGGTCGATCGCGAGCCCGAGTTCCCGCGCACGGTCTTCCAGCTGCCCCGCAATGTCGTCGAGCGTGTCCGCACCATAGATCTCGGGCTCGCGCATGCCGAGCAGGTTGAGGTTGGGGCCGTTGAGGACGAAGATCGTTTCGGCTTTGCTGACGGGCATCGGGCGAGGCTTTCGGTTGCGGGCCGTGCGGCCCCGCGTATATCGCGCTATCACCCCTCTTTACCCGGTCGTGTCGCGTGAAGTCGAGACGCAGGTGCCGACGGGGCGCGGGACGGGCGGAACGGAAGGTCAATGATCGTGCATACCGATGGAACTGTCAGCATTCAGGTCAATGGCGAGCATCGCCGGGTTCGCAGCGGGTTGAGCCTCGCCGATCTCGCCGCCGATCTCGGGCTGATGCCCGAAAAGGTCGCGGTCGAACGCAATCTGGCGGTGGTGCCGCGTTCCACGCTCGGCGAGGTGATGGTCGAGGACGGCGACGAGCTGGAGATCGTCCATTTCGTCGGCGGCGGGGATCATGCGCCTTCGGTCAAGGCGGATAGCTGGACCGTTGCGGGGCGGACGTTCCGCTCACGGCTGATCGTCGGCACGGGCAAGTATAAGGATTTCGCGCAGAATGCCGCCGCGCTCGAAGCCTCGGGCGCGGAGATCGTCACCGTCGCGGTGCGGCGGGTGAACGTCAGCGATCCGAACGCGCCGATGCTGACCGACTTCATCGATCCCAAGAAGGTCACTTATCTGCCCAATACCGCGGGTTGCTTCGATGCCGACTCGGCGATCCGCACGCTGCGGCTGGCGCGCGAGGCGGGCGGCTGGGACCTGGTCAAGCTCGAGGTGCTCGGCGAGGCACGGACGCTGTATCCCGACATGGTCGAGACGCTCCGCGCCACCGAAGTGCTCGCGAACGAGGGGTTCCTGCCGATGGTCTATTGCGTCGACGATCCGATCGCGGCGAAGCGGCTCGAGAATGCAGGCGCGGTCGCGATCATGCCGCTCGGCGCGCCGATCGGATCGGGGCTGGGGATCCAGAACCGCGTGACGATCCGCCTCATCGTCGAAGGTGCGAGCGTGCCGGTGCTGGTCGATGCGGGCGTGGGTTCGGCGTCGGATGCCGCGGTCGCGATGGAGCTCGGGTGCGACGGGGTGTTGATGAACACCGCGATCGCCGAAGCGAAGGACCCGATCATGATGGCGGCGGCGATGAAGGCCGGGGTCGAGGCGGGACGGCTGTCGTATCTCGCGGGGCGGATGGGGATGCGACGCTACGCCGATCCGTCTAGCCCGCTGGCGGGGCTGATCTGAGGAAATAGTTGAGGGGGCGGGGGGCGTCGTGGCCGCCGCTGCCCCGTTACGCCGACGCTCCCCGAAGCAGCGTCATGCTGAACTTGTTCTAGCATCCACCGTGTAGCGGGTTCGGACCGGACTCGGCCCGCGGTGGACCCTGAAACGCGTTCAGGGTGACGGTGGGAAATATGATGGACCGGGAACGGTATAGCCCGCTGGTACGCCACCCGCCACCCGCCACCCGCCACCCGCCACCCGCCGCGACCTCAGCGATAATCCGCCCGCAAGAAATACAGCCCATCAGGCGGCGCATTGAACCCCAATGCGGTCCGGTCGCGCGCGTCGAGCGCGGTCGTCATGTCGGCGGGCGCCCATTTCCCTTCGCCGACCAACGCCAGACACCCGACCATCGACCGCACCTGATGATGCAGGAACGACCGCGCCGAGGCGAACACGCTGATCCGTTCCCCCTCCGCCACGACCTCCAGCCGGTCGAGCGTGCGCAGCGGGCTGTCCGCCTGGCAATGCGCCGAGCGGAAGGTGGTGAAGTCGTGCCGCCCGACCAGCCGCGCCGCTCCGTCCGCCATCGCGGCGACATCGAGCGCCGCGGGGATCCGCCATGCGAGGCCGCGTTCGAACGTCAGCGGCGCGCGGCGGGTGACGATGCGGAACTCGTAATGCCGCCCGATGCAGGAGAAACGCGCGTGCCAGTCGTCCGGCACGATCTCGCACCCCGTGATCGCTACAGGATCGGGCCGCAGCTTGGCGTTGAGCGCCTCCTGCAGTCGGAAGGGGGCGATATCGCGCGCGAGATCGATATGCGCGCGCATCGCGATCCCGTGGACCCCAGCGTCGGTCCGCCCGGCGGCGTGGACCGCGACCGTTTCGCCGGTGATCGCGTGTGCCGCGCGCTCGATCGAGGCCTGGACGGTCGGGCCGTGGTGTTGCCGCTGCCAACCCATGAACGGGCGGCCGTCATATTCGACCGTCAGCGCGAACCGCGTCAAAGTTGGGTTCCGACGGGGATCGCGAATCCACGGAGCAACTCGGGCGCGGTCATGACGCCACGTCCCGCGCGCTGAAGCAACGTCGGCCGGATCGCGCCCTCCGCGCAGGCGATAGTGAGGTCGGCGTCGAGCACGCTTCCGGTGGCGTTGTCGGTTCCGTCCTGTGGCGCGGGCGCGCCGGACGACCGGACGATCTCGGCCGCCAGAACGCGAACGCGCTCACCGCCGATTTCGAACCACGCCCCTGGAGGGTTGAACGCGCGGGTCTGGCGCTCGACCGCGGCCGCATCCTGCGCGAAGTCGAGCCGTGTCTCGGCCTTGTCGATCTTGGCGGCGTAGGTGACGCCGTCCTCGGGCTGCACGATCGGGGGATAAGCCGGCAGGTCAGCGAGCGTCGTGATCATCAGCCGCGCTCCCATCGCGCTGAGTTCGTCGGTCATCATCCCCGCGGTCTTTGCGCCGATCGGTGTTTCGTCGCGCAACAGCACCGGGCCGGTATCGAGTCCGGCCTCCATCTGCATGATGCACACGCCGGTCGCGGCATCCCCGGCGAGGATCGCGCGCTGGATCGGCGCCGCGCCGCGCCAGCGCGGGAGCAGCGAGGCGTGGACGTTGAGACACCCGTGCGCCGGCGCATTGAGGATCGCGCGCGGCAGGATGAGGCCATAAGCGGCGACCACCGCAAGATCGGCGGCGAACCCGGCGAATTCGGCCTGCGCCGCGGGGTCGCGTAGCGTGACGGGGGTGCGGACGGGGATCCCGAGTGCCTCCGCGCGCGCGTGGACCGGGGTGGGGGTCAACGTCTTGCCG
This sequence comes from Sphingomonas sp. PAMC 26621, assembly GCF_000251145.1. Taxonomy (GTDB): domain Bacteria; phylum Pseudomonadota; class Alphaproteobacteria; order Sphingomonadales; family Sphingomonadaceae; genus Sphingomonas. Next base: position 56,237 of record NZ_AIDW01000016.1, read on the forward strand.
CGTCCGGCGCGACGCGGCGGCTGGCTGTACGACGCGACGACGTCATGCCCCGCATCAACCAGCGCCTGCAGGATCGGGACCGAGAAGTCGGGCGTGCCCATGAAGATGATACGCATGCCACGGCTCTTGCGAGGGCGTGCGGCCAAACACAAGGCTTCGCGTCCGCCCCGTGGAGCGACGCCCCCGACCGACGCCGGGGTGACGAACGCGTATCGCGGCCCTATCTGTTCTGGATGGCGTCTCCCGAAATCGAAGCCCTTACGCAGGCGCTCAGCAAGCTTCCCGGGCTCGGGCCGCGATCGGCAAGGCGGGCGGTGCTGCACCTCCTCAAGAAGCGCGAGGCGGCGCTTGGCCCGCTGCTCAATGCTCTCATGGCCGTCGATGAAAACCTCGCAACCTGTTCAATTTGCGGGAATGTCGACACGACCAACCCATGCGGCGTGTGCAGCGATCAACGCCGCGACGCGCGCGCCTTATGTGTCGTCGAGGAGGTTGCGGACCTGTGGGCGCTCGATCGCTCGCGCCTGTTCCCGGGGCGTTTCCATGTTCTTGGCGGGCGGCTGTCGGCGCTCGAGGGGGTTCGCCCCGAAGACCTCGCGATCGATTCGCTGGTGCGGCGGATTGCGGAAGGCGGGATCGACGAGGTCGTGCTCGCGATGAACGCGACGCTCGAGGGGCAGACCACCGCGCATTACATCGCCGAGCGGATCGAACGCTTCCCGGTCCGGATCACGCAGCTTGCACACGGTTTGCCGGTCGGCGGCGAGCTCGATTATCTCGATGAAGGAACGCTGGCACAGGCCCTGCGCGCCCGGCGGCCTGTCGCCTAGGGATTGAAACCTACTCTAACCTCTTCTTATCTTTGCGCCTTTGTGGCTTTGTGCGAAAAAGACCTTTTCGCACGAAGCCACAAAGGCACGAAGAAGCAGGGCAGCAACCTTGACGCGCTGCGCGGGCTTTCCTAGCTCGCGGGCATGGCAATCCTCGAAATCCTAGAAGTCCCGCATCCCGGCCTCCGCGCCGTCGCGAAGCCCGTCGCAACCGTCGATGATTCGGTCCGCAAGATCGTCTCCGACATGTTCGACACGATGTACGATGCGCGGGGGATCGGCCTCGCCGCGACCCAGGTCGCGATCGAGCAGCGGATCGTCGTGATCGACCTGCAGGAAACCGAAGGCGAGGGCGAAGACGCCAAGCCGGTTAAGAACCCGCTGGTGTTCATCAACCCGGAGCTGCTCTCGGTCAGCGAGGAAACCTCGTTTTACGCCGAGGGATGCCTGTCGATCCCCGAGCAATATGCCGATGTCGAGCGCCCCGCGCGGTGCCGCGCGGCGTGGCTCGACGAGCAGGGCACGCGGCAGGAGGGCGACATGGACGGCCTGCTGGCGACCGCGCTCCAGCATGAGATCGACCACCTCAACGGCGTGCTGTTCATCGATCACATCTCGAAGCTCAAGCGCGACATGCTGATGAAAAAGCTGAACAAGATGCGCAAGGCGGGCTGAAACCAATCTCCTGTGTTCTCCTGCGAAAGCAGGAGCCCAGGGTTACGAGCGCAGTTTCTTGTTACCCTGGACCCCTGCTTTCGCAGGAGAACGGTGGCTGATCCCCGGCTCCTTCAGAACAACCCCTCGATTTCGCCCTCAGCCCCGAACCGGATTCCCTCCGCCGCCGGAACGCGCGGCAGGCCCGGCATCGTCATGATCTCCCCGCAAATCGCGACCACGAACCCCGCACCCGCGCTGAGCCGAACCTCGCGGACCGGCACGACATGCCCGGTCGGCGCGCCAAGCTTCGCGGGGTCGGTCGAAAAGCTGTACTGCGTCTTCGCCATGCACACCGGCAGATGCCCGAAGCCGGCCGCTTCCCAACGTGCGAGCTGCGCCAGCACCGACGGATCGGCGACCGCTTCCTCGGCGCGGTAGATGCGCGTCGCGACGGTGTTGATCTTGTCGAACAGCGACAGGTCGTCGGGATAGAGCGGTGCGAACTGTCCCGCGCCGTGATCGCACAGGGCGACCACCGCCTCCGCCAGCGCCTCCGCGCCTGCACCGCCGTCTGCCCAATGCGTGCACAGGATCGCCTCGCACCCCTGTGCCGCCGCGATGCCGCGGATCGCCTCGAATTCCTCGGGCGTGTCGCTGTCGAAGCGGTTGACCGCGACCACCACCGGAACCCCGAACGCGCGGACATTCTCGATATGCCGCGCGAGGTTGACGCCACCGCGCCGGACCGCCTCGACGTCGGGGGCGGACAGGTCCGCCTTAGCGACCCCGCCGTTCATCTTCAGCGCGCGGACGGTCGCGACGATTACGGTTGCGGCGGGCTTGAGCCCCGCCTGGCGGCATTTGATGTCGAAGAACTTCTCCGCGCCGAGGTCCGCGCCGAAGCCCGCCTCGGTCACGACGTAATCGGCCAGCCCGAGCGCGGTGCGCGTCGCGATCACCGAGTTGCAGCCATGCGCGATATTGGCGAACGGCCCGCCGTGGATCAGCGCGGGCGTGCCCTCGAGCGTCTGGACGAGGTTGGGCTTGATAGCCTGCGCGAGCAGCACCGCCATCGCGCCGTCGGCCTTGAGGTCGCGCGCGGTCACTGGCTGGCGGTCGCGCGTATAGGCGACGACGATTCGACCGAGCCGCGCCTCGAGATCGTGCAGGTCGGTGGCGAGACACAGGATCGCCATCACTTCCGAGGCGACGGTGATGTCGAACCCGCTCTCGCGCGGGAAGCCGTTGGCCGGGCCGCCCAGCGACTGCGCGATGTCGCGCAGCGCACGGTCGTTCATGTCGAGCACGCGCCGCCACACGATCCGCCGCACGTCGATGTCGAGCGCATTGCCCCAGTGGACGTGGTTGTCGATCATCGCCGCGAGCAGATTATGCGCCGAAGTGATCGCGTGGAAATCGCCGGTGAAGTGAAGGTTGATGTCTTCCATCGGCACGACCTGCGCATAACCGCCCCCGGTCGCGCCGCCCTTGGTGCCGAAGCACGGGCCGAGCGAAGGCTCGCGCAGCGCGAGCATCGTCTTGCGCCCGGTCCGCACCAGCGCGTCCGCAAGTCCGACCGACGTGGTCGACTTGCCTTCGCCCGCCGGCGTCGGGTTGATCGCGGTGACGAGGATCAGCTTGCCCGTCTCGGTCGCGGCGGGGAGCCGCGAAAGGTCGAGCTTTGCCTTGTAATGCCCATAGGGCTCGACCGCTTCGGCCGGGATTCCGGCGGTGGCGGCAATCGTCCCGATCGGGAGCAGGGTGGCGGCGCGCGAGATCGCGATGTCAGAGAGCATGCGACCGCCTTATCGCGTGTCTTGCCGAAGGGGGAGGGGGAACGTAACCCGCGCGGGATTTGCGACCGCCCGTGCTTGTCCGCCCACGTCCCCGCGGGTACAGTTCCCAAAATGTTCCAGAAAGATCTTGCATGACCGGCCTGACGATTTCCCTGCTCGCGATCGGCGCCTTGCTCGTCGGGCTCGCGTTCGGCTGGCTGCTCGGCAATCGCCCGCTCGCTGCCGCGCGCGCCGATGCCGCTGCGCGCGATGCCGATTTCCGCCGCGCGATCGTCGATCTTGCGAGCGCCGAACAGCGCGCGCGCGAGGCGGAGCAATTGAAAGTCGACCTGGCGGCGCTGCGCGACGAGCGCGACGTTGCGCGACTCGAGAGCACTGCGCTCAAGACGCACGCCTCGGCGTTCGAGAATCGGCTCGCCGAGATGCGCGATGCGGATGAGGCGCGGTTGAAGATGGTGCGTGAGACGCATGAGACGCGGATCGCCGAACTGCTCCACGCCAAGGACCTGCTCGCAACGCAATTCGCCGAGGTTTCGAACAAGCTGCTCAAGGATGCGCAGGAAGTCTTCCTCAAGCGCGCCGACGAACGCTTCCGCCAGTCCGAGGAGACCGCGGGGCAGAACCTCAAGTCGATGCTCCAGCCGGTCAGCGATCGCCTGCTGCGCTATGAGGAGGCGGTGACCAAGGTCGAGGTCGACCGCGTCAGCGCGTTCGACCAGTTGAAGGGGCAGCTCGAGGGGCTTCGGGTTGGCCAGGAAAAGGTTTCGAGCGAAGCGGCGAAACTCGTCAATTCGCTCCGCAACGCGCCCAAGTCACGCGGGCGGTGGGGCGAGCAGCAGCTCAAGAATGTGTTGGAAACCTGTGGCTTGTCGGAACATACCGATTTCCAGACCGAAGTTTCGGTCGCGGGTGGCGACGAGGGCGGTCGGCTGCGGCCGGATGCGATCGTGACCGTGCCGGGCGGGCGCAGCCTGGTGATCGACGCCAAGGTCTCGCTCAACGCCTATCAGGATGCGTTCGGCGCGGTCGACGAGGCGGAGCGGACGAAGGGACTGACAATGCACGCCGCGGCGATGCGTGCGCACGTCAACGGGCTGGGCAACAAGGCCTATTGGAGCCAGTTCGCCGATGCGCCGGATTACGTCATCATGTTCGTGCCGGGCGAGCATTTCCTCACGGCGGCGCTCGAGCAGGATCCGACCTTGTGGGACTTCGCGTTCGACAAGCGCGTGCTGCTTGCGACGCCGACCAACCTGATCGCAATCGCGCGGACGGTGGCGGCGGTGTGGCGGCAGGAGCGACTCGCCAAGGAAGCGGCGGAGATCGGGCGTCTCGGCAAGGAATTGTACGAGCGGCTTGCCAAGGCGGCGGGGGACATGCGCAAGGTCGGCAGCGGGCTGACGAGCGCGGTCAACAATTACAACACGTTCGTCTCCAGCTTCGAGAGCCGCGTGCTGGTGACGGGGCGCAAGTTCCGCGACCTTAACATCGAGACGACCGCGCGCGAGATCGAGGACGTCCCCCCGGTCGAGGCGCTCGCGCGCTATGGCGAGCCTGCTTCGCTTCCGACCCCCGAAGAGTCGGCCAAGGACGCAGAGGCGTTGACCGCTTCTTAACGTTCCGCGCGATAGCCTGACGCCGAAAGGACGGTGTATGTCGCGTATCAGTCAGGACGAGAGGCCGGAACGCCGGGACGGCGACCGCCGTGTCGCGGCGTCGCCATCCTATCGCGGGGAGGAGCGGCGCAGGCACGACCGCCGCGCGATGCCGGACCAAACGCCGTCCGCCTGACATGATCCGTCTTCACGCAGCGCCGCCCGAAAGCGCGTCCACAGAACCAACGACGCCCGCGCTAACCGGCGTCGTCTCCGAAGCCGCACCTGATGGAACCTCCGACGACGCCGAAGCGGAACGCCGGCTCGGCGACCGGGTCGCGTTGACCGTCGGCATCACGCTGCGCGAGCGCAACTGGAAGGCGCAACCCGCCGGGCTGATCGACCTGTCGCGCACCGGGTGCCGCGTCAACAACCTGACGATCGCGGCGGGCACGGTCGTGTGGGTGAAGCTCCCCGGGCTCGAGCCGTTCGAGGCGAAGGTGAGCTGGTGTCAGGGATGGCAGTGCGGGATCCGCTTCCAGCAACCGATGCACCCCGCGGTGTTCGACCATTTCATCGCGCGCAACGCTGGCGTGGTCGTGCGCTGAGGTTCGCCCTTTCTCCCTCGGACGGGGAGGGGGAGACATGCCTCCGTCTGTTTCAGAACGGAAGTATCCCCAGACGCGCTTCCCCGGCGAAAGCCTGGGCTGAGTAGGGACGTGCGAGGTCCGGGCGCGCATCCGCCAGGTACCATCGCCCTCACGCCCGGGTCACGGCGTTCGCCGCAGAAGCGATCAGGTCAGTTACGTTTGACCGCGTCCAGAACCTGATATGCCATTACCGCGGTCGCAACCGCCGCATTGAGGCTGTCGGCCTTCCCGAGCATCGGGATCTTGACCAGCGTGTCGCACGCGGCGGCATAGTCTGCGGGCATCCCCTGCGCCTCGTTCCCCGTCAGCAGGAAGGTCGGCGCGGCATAGGTCGCCGCGCGGTAATCCGTCGTGGTATCGAGGCTCAGCCCGACGAGCTGCCCCGGCCCACCCCGCAACCACGGTAGGAACGCGTCCCACTCGCACTGGACGACCGGCACGGTGAACAGCGCGCCCATGCTCGCGCGGACCGCCTCGACCGAGAAGGGGTCGACACATTCGCCGATCAGGATCAGCCCGCCCGCGCCGACCGCATCGCCGGTGCGCAGGATCGTCCCGAGATTCCCGGATCGCGCAACCGTTCCGCGACCAGCCAGATCGGCGATGTGCTGCGGTCAAGCGCGTCGAGCGTCCGCGTGAATTCGGCGAAGACGCCGACCACCGCCTGCGGGTTATCCTTGCCCGACAGTTTCGACAGGATATCGGGCACGGTCTCGATCGCCTCGCCCCCCGCCGCCTCGACCGCCTCGACCAGCACCTGCACCAGCGGATGCGCGGCGCTGTCACGCGCGAAGAACAGATAGTGCGGGATCCGCCCCGCCTCGCGCGCCTCGGTCAGGATGCGCAGGCCCTCGGCGAGAAACAGCCCTTCCTCGCGGCGGTGGCGCTTTTCGCGCAAGGACCGGACGCGCTTGATCAGCGGGTTCGAATAGGCCGTGATTTCGCGGGGCATTGAAGTGTTCAGTCCTCGCCGAACTTGGCCTCGACCAGAGCGCACAGCGCCCCGACCGCCGTCTCGGCATGCTCGCCCTCGGCGGAGATGACGATCGTGTCGCCCATCGCCGCGCCGAGCATCATCAGCCCCATGATCGAGGTGCCCGTCACCGATCCGGCGCCGTCCTTCTCGACATGGAGCTCGCACGGCTGGGTTGCGGCAAGCGTCACGAACTTGGCGCTGGCGCGCGCGTGCAGCCCGCGCCGGTTGGTGATCTGGACGCTCCGGCTCGCCGACATCAGGCGGCAGCCTCGCCCAGGACTTCGGAGGCGACCGAAATATACTTCCGCCCCGCCTCGCGCGCGGCAGCGACCGCATCGACGATCTTCATTGCCTTACGTGCGGATTCGAGCCGGATCAGCATCGGCAGGTTGATCCCCGCGATCACTTCGATCCGCCCGCGTTCGAGCAGCGAGATCGCGAGATTGGACGGCGTTCCGCCGAACAGGTCGGTCAGCAGGATCACCCCGCGTCCGGCATCGACTCGCGCGATCGCGGCGGCGATGTCGTTGCGGCGTTCCTCCATATCGTCCTCGGGGCCGATACAGACCGTCTCGACCCGCTCCTGCTTGCCGACGACGTGTTCCATCGCGGTGACGAATTCCTCGGCCAGACGGCCGTGCGTAACGAGAACCAGCCCGATCATCGTACCGACCCAATCATGCCATCGCCCATTTCACGCCAAAGCCCATTTCACGCCGAATTCGTCCCGTCCTGATGTTGATCGTCGGGCACCCCTTCGAGCGAGTCTTGCGGGGCGGCGGCGAGATCGCGGTGCGCGACCGTGGGCGAAAATCCGGCGTCGCGCAACCGGGCCGCAACGCGTTCCGTCACGTGGACCGAGCGGTGTCTTCCGCCGGTACAGCCGAACGCGACCGTCAAATAGGATTTGCCTTCAGCACGATAGCGCGGGAGCAGCAGGAGCAGCAGATCCTCGATCCGCCCGACCGCCTCGGCATAGGCGGGGTCCTCCGCGACATAGGCGGAGACGTCGGCATCGAGTCCCGTTCCGGGACGCAAGGCGGGCACCCAGTGGGGATTGCGCAGGAACCGCATGTCGAACACGAGATCGGCGTTGCGTGGCACGCCGCGCGCGAACCCGAACGACATCACCGACAGCGTCGGCCCGTCCTGATGATCGCGCGAGAAGGTGTCGCGGACCTGTTGCGCGAGCTGGTTGGCGGTCAGGTCGGTCGTGTCGATCAGCCGGTTCGCCCATTGCCGCAGCGGCGCGAGCAATTCGCGTTCGCGCGCGATCCCGTCGGCGGCGGGACGATCGAGCGCGATCGGGTGGCGGCGGCGGGTCTCGGAATAGCGGCGTTCCAGCTCGCCACCGGCGCAATCGAGGAACAAGGTGCCGATGTCATGGCCATAGGTCTGTCGAAGGTGCTTGATCCGGTCGACAATCCGATCCGAATCGAAGTCGCGCGTCCGCGTCCCGATCCCGAGCGCGAGCGGTCGCGCGGACCGATCGAACCCCTCCGGCAGCGGCGCGCTGAGCAACCGGTCGAGCAGCAGAAGTGGCAGGTTGTCGACCACTTCCCAGCCAAGATCCTCGAGCGTGCGGAGCACGGTCGACTTGCCCGCGCCGGACATGCCGGTGACGAGCAGGATTTCCTTTGGATCGTGCGTCATGACGCCTCTCTAGCGTGCCGCAGCGCCAATTCCACCTTGATCGGCGCGGAAAGCTCGAACGGGTCGATCGCGACCTCGACGATCGATACGCCATTATAGAGACTACGCACTTCGGGCGGCATCCGTTCCATCGACTGGTCGAGCCGGACGACCAGTGCGACCGGGGCATCTCCGGCCGGTTCGACCGCGACGATCCCGAGCCCGCGAACCTCGATCTTGCCCGCGATCGTCGCCGGGGCGCTGGCCAGCAAACGCCCGTCCTGCACGGTCAGCAGCGTGTAATCGTCGCTGACCAGAGTCGCACCGCGGTCGATCAGCCGCAGCGCGAGATCCGACTTGCCCGAGCCCGACGGCCCGCGCAGCAGGACCGCAGCACCCTGGATCGCAACCGTCGTCGCATGGAGCAGCAGCGGGGTCATCGCGCTTCGCCGATCGGGAGCCGCACCACGAAGCGCGCGCCGCCAAGCCCGGCGTGCCGCGCCTCGGCGGTGATCTCACCCTGATGCGCCTCGACGATCGTCCGCGCGATCGCGAGGCCAAGCCCCGAATGCTTGCCGAACGCCTCGCCCTCGGGACGCAGCGACTGGAACCGACGGAACACCTGCTCGCGCGCGTCGGCGGGTACACCCGGCCCTTCGTCCTCGAAATCGAGCACCACGGCCTCGGGGTCGCGGTCGGCGGTGATCGCGATCAGGCCGTTGTCGGGCGAGAAGGACACCGCATTGTCGATCAGATTGTCGAACACGCGTTCGAGCCGCGCACCCTCTCCGAGCACGACGAACCCCGCCAGCATCGGATCGTGCAGATCGAGCCGCAGCCGGACCCCGCGCTCGACCCCGCGCGCTTCGCGGCCCGCGATCAGCGCGGCGAGCATCGCGTGGAGATCGACTTCCTCGAATTTCGCGCGGCTCAATTGCGCGTCGAGTCGCGACGCTTCGGCGATGTCGGTGATCAGCCGGTCGAGCCGGTGGACATCGTCGCGGACGATCCCGAGCAAGCGTTCCTGCAATTCCGGGTCCTTGACCAGCGCCATTCCCTCGACCGCCGAACGCAGCGACGCGAGCGGGTTCTTCATCTCATGCGTCACATCGGCGGCGAAGGCCTCGATCGCGTCGATCCGCGCACGCAGCGCGAGACTCATGTCGGACAGGGCGCGCGCGAGCATGCCGATCTCGTCGCGCCGCTCGGGCAGGCGCGGCACGACGACCTCGCGCGCACGCCCGAGCCGCACGCGCACCGCCGCCCGCGCAAGCCGCCGCAGCGGCCGCACGATCGTCCGCGCCAGAAACAGCGACAACAGCACCGACACGACCGCGACGATCATCAGCACGACGCTGAGCCGGAAGCGTTCGACCCGTACCGTCTGCGTGATGTCCTGCGCGTTGTTGGTCGTCATCACCACGCCGCCGCGCGGCAGCGGGGCCGCGGCGGTGATCACCGGGGTCCGGTCGGGCGCGCGCCAGACCGTCGCAGCGACGGTCGGGGTGTCGCGCGCGGTCCGGACGTCGGGCCAGTCAAGCCCGTTGCGATGTTCGCGATAGAGCGGCGCGCGCGGCGTGCCGACCACGGTATCGATCACCGCGTCCAGGAACCGCGCGGACGCCTGGCTCCAATCCTGCTTGTCGGGATCCTGCAACACGAAGTTGCGCAGCCCGAGCGCGCGCGTGTCGATCACCGGCCGCGCGGCGCTGTCGTAGATGCGGACTCGCGCGCCCATGTCGCGCGCGAGCTTGAGCGCGAGGTCGGCGCGTTGCTTTTCGGGGACTGCGACGATCGCTTCCGCGATCAGCCGGGCCTCGCGGATCGACTGGGTGACTCGCCCGTCGACGATCCGGCTGCGGTACGAATCGAGATAGAAGAACCCGCCCGCCAGCATCGCCAGCGCGAAGACGTTGACGAACAGGATTCGCGGCGTGAGCGAAACCCGCGCCGACCAGCGGAGCGACAGCGCGCGAACATCGTCCTCGCGCGCCGGCTCGTCATTCCTCGGAGAATCGATAACCCGCTCCATAGAGAGTCTCGATCGCGTCGAAGGTGGGGTCCGCCTGCCGGAACTTGCGACGGACGCGCTTGATGTGGCTGTCGATCGTGCGATCGTCGACATAGATGTCGTCGTGATACGCCGCGTCCATCAGCTGGTTGCGCGTCTTCACGATCCCCGGGCGCTGCGCGAGCGTTTCGAGGATGAGAAATTCGGTGACGGTCAAAGTGACCGCCGCGCCGTCCCACGTCACACGGTGGCGCGCGGTATCCATCGCGAGCCGGCCCCGCACCAGATTGGTCTCGGCGGCGGGTTCTTCCGCGCCGGGGCCACCCTGCGACACTTCGGCGCGCCGCAGGATCGCGCGGATCCGCGCGATCAGCAGGCGTTGCGAGAAGGGCTTGGCAATATAGTCGTCCGCCCCCATCGCAAGCCCGAGCGCCTCGTCGAGCTCGTCGTCCTTCGAGGTCAGGAAAATGACCGGGACCATGCTCTTCTCGCGCAGGCGGCGGAGCAGCTCGAGCCCGTCCATCCGCGGCATCTTGATGTCGAGGATCGCAATGTCGGGCGGGTTGTCGACGAGCGCCTTGAGCGCGGTCTCGCCATCCGAATAGAGCCGGGTTACGAACCCCTCGGCCTGCAGCGTGATCGACACCGACGTCAGGATGTTGCGGTCGTCATCGACCAGGGCAATCGTTGCCGTCATCGGCGGTGGGGCCTCATGTCGTTGATGCGCGGGGCGCCGGAAAGGGTTGGGCCTAATCCATTACGCCTCCGGCCTCAATGGAAGCTGAACGGACTGTCCCGGCATCGGTCGGTCGTTACGGACCTGCGGTTTGACCGGAACCGGTAGCGACGATATGCGCGGGATCACCCAAAACATACGTATGCAGGCCCTCGATGGTCGGCACAGTAGGAGAGTAATACCGTGAGCGATCGCATCCCGACTTCGGGGCTCGACACGCAGGGCATTGAGACCCGCGCGAGCCTTCACTGGAACCTAGTTACCGCGCGCCTGATCCAGGCCGCCATCTCGCGCGGCGAGGGCAAATTGTCCGCGACGGTCCGCTTGTTGTGGAAACCGGCGCGCATACGGGCCGTTCGGCACAGGACAAGTTCATCGTGCGCGACGCCGAAACCGAATCGACCGTCTGGTGGGGCAAAAGCAACAAGGCGATGAGCCCTGAGCATTTCGCCGCGCTCAAGACCGATTTCCTCGCCGCCCTCCGCCACAAGGAAGACCTGTTCGTCCAGGATCTGTTCGGCGGGTCGCAACCCGAGCACCGCGTGAAGGTGCGGGTCGTCAACGAGCTGGCGTGGCACAACAGCTTCATCCGCACGATGCTGGTTCGCCCGGCGGAATCGGAACTGCGCGACTTCGTGCCGGACTATACGATCATCGACTTGCCGAGCTTCCGCGCCGATCCGGCACGCCACGGCTGCCGCAGCGAGACCGTGATCGCGGTCAACTTCACCGAGAAGCTGATCCTGATCGGCGGCACGCGCTACGCCGGCGAGATGAAGAAGTCGGTGTTCAGCCTGCTCAATTATCTCCTCCCGCCGACGGGCGTGATGCCGATGCATTGCTCGGCCAACATGGGGCCGGACGGCGACACCGCGGTGTTCTTCGGTCTGTCGGGGACGGGCAAGACGACCCTGAGCGCGGACGCGAGCCGGACGCTGATCGGCGATGACGAGCATGGCTGGTCGGACACCGCGGTCTTCAATTTCGAGGGCGGCTGCTACGCCAAGATGATCCGGCTTTCCGCCGATGCGGAGCCGGAAATCTTCGCTACGACCAAGCGGTTCGGGACGATCCTCGAGAACGTCGTGATGGACCCGGTGACGCGCCAGCTCGACCTCGACGACGCCAGCCTCGCCGAGAACAGCCGCGGGGCCTATCCGATCGACTTCATCCCCAATGCGTCCGAGAACAACATGGGGCCGGTCCCGCGCAACATCGTGATGCTGACCGCGGACGCCTACGGCATCCTGCCGCCGATCGCGAAGCTGACGCCGGAACAGGCGATGTACCACTTCCTCTCGGGCTATACCGCGCGCGTCGCCGGGACCGAGATCGGCGTGACCGAACCCGACGCGACCTTCTCGACTTGCTTCGGCGCACCGTTCATGGCGCGGCATCCGTCGGTTTACGGCAATCTGCTCAAGGAGCGGATCGCCAAGGGCGGGGTCGATTGCTGGCTGGTCAACACCGGCTGGACCGGCGGCAAATACGGCGTCGGCAACCGCATGCCGATCAAGGCGACGCGCGCGCTGCTGAATGCGGCGCTCGACGGGTCGCTGAATGACGCCGAGTTCCGCACTGATCCGAACTTCGGGTTCAAGGTTCCGGTCGCGGTTCCCGGGGTGGACAGTGCGATCCTCGATCCCCGCGCAACCTGGGCCGACAAGGAAGCCTATGACGCTACGGCGGCAAGGCTCGTCGATCTGTTCGTTGAGAACTTCGCGCAGTTCGCGGAGCATGTCGACGAAGGCGTGCGGCAGTCCGCACCGAAGGTCCACGCGCCGGCCTGAACCGCAATGGGTGACCCCGGGCTTGTCCCGGGGTCCCCCTTGCGCCACATTCGGCAGCGCAGGATGCGCGCCACCGTTGATGCCGGGACGACCCCGGCATGACGACTCTAGATGGAGGACCAACGGCATGGGAATGCTCGACGATTTGCTCGGCAAGGTTTCGCAGAACGTGGACGTCAAGAACCTCGCGGCGAAGGTCGGCCTCTCCCCGGAACAGGTCGAGCAGGCGATCCAAGCCCTGGGCCAGGCGCATGCCGCCCCGGGGGATACCGTCGGCACTGCCGCCGCCAGCACGGGGTTCTCGGCCGAGACGCTCCAGCAGATCATCGCGCAGATCGGCGGCGAGGGCGCGCTCGCCAAATTCGCCGGGCTGCTGGGGGAGCAGGGCGGGGTGCTCGGGCAACTCGGCACGCTCGCCTCGGGGTTCTTCGCAAAGCGCTGAAGGGGAATTCGGGCTCCGGTCTGGCGCTTTGCGGGGTCGGCGGTTACATGGACCGCCACGACTCGCTTTCTCCCCCCGCGCAGGACCGGCACCCATGGACATTCGCCTCGGACTCACTTTCGACGATGTCCTCTTGGTGCCCGCTGAATCGGACATCGTCCCGAGCCAGACCAACACCGCGACCCGCGTGACGCGGGGCATCTCGCTCGACATCCCGATCCTCTCGTCCGCGATGGACACCGTGACCGAAGCCGACATGGCGATCGTCATGGCGCAGCTCGGCGGCATCGGGGTGCTCCACCGCAACATGGAAGTCGACGAACAGGTCGCCGCCGTCCGCGCGGTCAAGCGGTTCGAAAGCGGCATGGTCGTCAACCCGATCACGATCGAGCCGCACGCGACGCTCGCCGACGCGCAGGCGTTGATGAAGCACCACCGGATCAGCGGCATCCCGGTCGTCCGCGCGGACGGCGTGCTCGTCGGCATCCTCACCAACCGCGACGTCCGCTTCGCCGAAAACCCGCGCCAGCCGGTCTCCGAGCTGATGACGCACGAAAATCTCGCGACGGTTTCGCCGGGCGTCACGCAGGAGGAGGCACGCCGCCTGCTTCATCAGCGCCGGATCGAGAAGCTGCTCGTGGTCGATGAGGCGTATCGCTGCATCGGCCTCATCACCGTCAAGGACATCGAGAAGGCCGTCACCTACCCGAACGCGACCAAGGACGCCGCCGGACGGCTCCGTGTCGCAGCGGCGACGACGGTCGGCGACAAGGGGTTCGACCGGACCGCCGCGCTGGTCGATGCCGAGCTCGATCTCGTCGTCATCGACACCGCGCACGGCCATAACCGCGACGTCGCGCGCGCGGTCGAGCGGGTCAAGAAGCTGAGCAATTCGGTCCAGGTGATCGCGGGCAACGTCGCGACTGCCGAGGCGACGCGTGCGCTGATCGATGCGGGCGCGGACGGGATCAAGGTCGGGATCGGCCCGGGCTCGATCTGCACCACGCGCGTCGTCGCGGGTGTCGGCGTGCCGCAGCTGACCGCTGTCATGGATTGCGCCGAAGTCGGCCAGAAGGCGGGCGTTCCCGTGATCGCCGATGGCGGCCTGCGCACCTCGGGCGATCTCGCCAAGGCACTCGCGGCGGGGGCTTCGGCCTGCATGATCGGGTCGCTGCTCGCAGGGACTGAGGAAGCCCCCGGCGATACTTTCCTGTTCCAGGGCCGCGCGTACAAGTCGTATCGCGGCATGGGCTCGGTCGGCGCGATGGGGCGTGGGTCGGCGGATCGGTATTTCCAGGGCGATATCAAGGACCAGATGAAGCTCGTTCCCGAAGGGATCGAGGGCCAGGTCGCGTTCAAAGGTCCTGCGCGGGACGTCATCCACCAGCTCGTCGGCGGCATTCGCGCGGCGATGGGCTATACCGGCTCGTCGAGCATCACCGCGCTGCAGGAGCGGGCGCGCTTCGTGCAGATCACGGGTGCGGGCTTGAAGGAAAGCCATGTGCACGACGTGGATATCACGCGCGAGGCCCCCAACTACCCGACGCGCTGAGGGGCGCTTTCCGACCTTCTCACCTTCTAACTTTCCCCGGCGAAGGCCGGGGCCCAGTAGAGGAGCGGTTGGTTCAGGGCGTCGCCTCAGGTTGGCAAAACCTGCGCTACTGGGCCCCGGCCTCCGCCGGGGAAGGGCGTTGAGGCGGAAGGGGCTTTAGGTGATTGAGTCCTAAACAGGCTATGGCCCCCCTTCGACACAAGACTGCCCCCGGAAAGACCGCCAATGACCCCCGCTGCAAGAACCCAGGCCGCCATCGAGCTGCTCGACGAGATCATCGTGGCGGCGCGCGATTCCGGGGCGGCGGCGGACACGATCGTCGCGCGCTATTTCGCGAACCGGCGGTATGCCGGAAGCAAGGACCGGCGCGCGGTACGCGAACTGGTTTATGCGGCGATCCGCACGCTCGGCGAGCGGCCCCGTTCGGGCCGCGCCGCGATGCTGGCGCTTGCGGCCGAAGATCCGGCGCTCGCGGCGACCTTCGACGGCGTCGGCCATGGTCCAGCGAAGATTGGGGACAGCGAAAGCAAGGCATGGCCCGGCGTCGCGCCCAACTGGCTGCTCGAGCGGCTGCGCGGCTCCGGCCTCGATGACGCGGAATTTCCCGCGCTTATCGAGCGTGCGCCGCTGGACGTTCGGATCAATCGCAGCAAGGCGGCGACCGTCGAGATCGACGGCGCCGAGCCGATCGCCGGTCTGGCCGATGGCCTGCGCCTCCCCGGCGGCATGGATGTCGAGCGAATCGAGGGAATGCCCGATGGCGCGCTCGAGGTGCAGGACGCCGGGAGCCAGATCGTCACGCTCGCCGCGAAGGCGAAGCCTGGGCAGCGGATCGTCGATTTGTGCGCGGGGGCGGGGGGCAAGACGCTCGCGCTCGCGGCGTCGATGGGGGACGAGGGCGCGATCCTCGCGACCGATACCGATCGCAATCGCCTCTCACGCCTCGCGCCGCGTGCCGAGCGCGCCGGAGTGACGACGGTCGAGACGCGGCTGCTCAACCCCGGGCGCGAGGCGGAGATGCTGGCTGACTGGGGCAGCAGCGCGGATTGTGTGCTGATCGACGCGCCCTGCTCGGGCACGGGGACGTGGCGCCGCAACCCCGAGGCGCGCTGGCGGCTGAGCCCGGAACGGCTCGACCGGCTGGTCGCGACGCAGCAGCATGTGCTCGCGATCGGTGCGGATCTGGTGCGGCCGGGCGGGGCGATGGTCTATATCGTCTGTTCGTTGCTCGACGAAGAAGGTGCGGGGCAGGTTGCGGCGTTTCTCGCAGACCATGCGGGCTGGCATGCCGAGCGGATCGATCTGCCCGCCGGGCGCAGCCATGGGGCAGGGGTTCGCCTCACCCCGGCGCATGACGCCACCGATGGGTTTTTTGTCGCACGACTGACGCGGGGGTGATACCCCTGTGAGCGTGCCGAAGCTGGAGGATCTCATGCGCTATACCTCGTTTGCCGTCGCAGCCGCGCTGACGCTGGTGACGATTGGCACCGCCGTTCAGGGGCAGCGTGCCGAGGACGCGATCGACGCGCGGTCGCTCGCGCTGCTGGCGAAGGGGCGTGCGCTTCAGGCGGCGGGCAACCTGGATGCGGCGACCGACCTGCTCGAAAGCGCCGTCGCGATCGACCCCCGCAACCGCGATGCGTTCACCGCGCTGGGTCAGGTCGCGCAGTCGCGGGCACTCCCCGGCAAGGCGATCCGTCTCTATCGCGAGGCGCTGTCGCTCGATTCGAACGACGTCGTCGCATTGCGCGGGCAGGGCGAGGCGCTAGTCGCCCGCGGCGCGGTCATGCGCGCGAAGGAGAACCTCGCCAAGATCCGCACCGTCTGCGCGAAGCGTGCCTGCCCCGAGATCGCTGCGCTGACCGCGTCGATCGCCAAGGGGCCGCCAGTCGTAACGGCGTCGGCAGCGACGGTCGTGCCACCACCAGCCGGGATCCCGACGGCGAAAAACTGACGGTTTGTTGGGCGGCTCGTCCGCGATGCTGGTGTCGGCAACGTGCTTATCGCCTGACGGACGCTCTATCCCAGCGCGCGGGCAACCGCGACGAACTCTGCGACGCTGACCGTCTCGGCACGGCGCGTTGGGTCGATCCCGACCGCATCCAGCGCATCGAGCGCACCCGGCACGCCCTTCAGGCTCTGCCGCAGCATCTTGCGCCGCTGCCCGAAGGCAGCGCCCGTGAGCCGTTCCAAAGTCGCGAAGCGCACGTTCTCGGGCGCTGCTTCGGGCACGATATGCACCACCGCTGACATTACCTTGGGCGGCGGGGTGAACGCCGAGCGGTGGACCGGCATCGCCAGCGTCGCCTTGCTCCGCCACTGCGCCAGCACCGCCAGTCGTCCATAGGCGTCGTCGTCGGTCCGCGCGACGATCCGGTCTGCGACTTCGCGCTGGAACATCAGCGTCAGGCTCTGCCACCATGGTGCCCAGTCCGCCGACAGCCAGCGGACGAGCAACGCGGTCCCGATGTTATACGGGAGGTTCGAGGCGATATGCGGCTTGCCCGCGAACAGCGGCACCGCGTCGATCTCGAGCGCGTCGCCCTCGATGACGGTAAGCTTGCCGGGATAGGCCTCGCCGAGTTCGGCGAGCGCGGGGATGCACCGATGGTCACGCTCGATCGCGGTGACGCGCGCACCCGCCGCGAGCAGCGCGCGCGTCAGGCCGCCGGGACCGGGGCCGATCTCGAGCACTTCGGCGTCGGTGAGGTCACCCGGAATTCTCGCGATCCGCGCGAGCAATTGCGCGTCGAGCAGGAAATTCTGCCCCAGCGCCTTGCTGGCGGCGAGGCCATGACGCGCAATGACGTCGCGCAGCGGCGGCAATTCGGGTCGCGCGGTCGGCGCTTTCGGAGCCGTCACGCGTCGGCGGCGGCGCGGCGTTCGGCGGCGTCACCCGCCATCCGGATCGCCGCGATCATTGCGCCCGGGTTGGCGATGTTCCGACCCGCGATGTCGAACGCAGTGCCATGATCGGGCGAGGTCCGCACAATCGGCAAGCCAAGCGTGATGTTGACGCCATCGTCGAAGTACAGCGTCTTGATCGGGATCAGCGCCTGATCGTGGTAACAGCACAGCACCGCATCATATTTCAGGCGTGCGCGCGCGTGGAACAGCGTATCGGCGGCAAACGGGCCGGTCGCGGCAATCCCTTCCTCGCACAGCAGGGCGACCGCGGGGGCGATGATGTCGATCTCCTCGCGCCCGATCGCACCGCTCTCGCCCGCATGCGGGTTGAACCCGGCAAAGCAGATCCGCGGCGCGACGATCCCGAAATTGCGGGTCAGGCCACGTGCGGTGGCACGGCCCTTCGCGACGAGCAGCTCGATCGACAGCAACGCGCTGACCTCGGCCAGCGGGACGTGCGTCGTGATCGGTACGACCCGCAGATCGGGCGCGGCGAGCATCATCACCGCATTCTCGCCTGCGATCCCGCAGCGTTCGGCAACGAACTCAGTCTGGCCGGGGTAGGTGAAGCCGATGTTGTAGAGCTGAGACTTGGAGACGGGCGCGGTCACCAGCGCGCGGGCTGCGCCCGAGCGGACCAGTCCCGCCGCGAGCTCGAGCGCGCGCAAGGCGCAGCGCGCGCCTTCCACGTCCGGTGTTCCGGGAACGATCTCGCCGCCATCCTCGACCGTCAGGATCGGCAAGGCGTGCTCGAACACGCCCCGCGCTGCATCGGGGTGCGTGATCGGCTGGACCGGGCCATCCCAGATCGCCGAAATGGCACGGGCGTCGCCTGTGGCGAAGAACGGCGGCAAGCCCGCTTCGTCCCGACGCGCCCATGCCTTCGCCAGGATCTCGGGCCCGATCCCGGCAGGATCGCCCATCGAGATGACGATCGGGGCCAGCGGCGACGAGGCGACGGGATTAGCGATATTCGATGATCGCATCGCGGCGGAGATCGCGCAACAGTTGGTTGGCCCGCAGGTTGACCCGCGCGTTCTCCATCTGGCCGCGGACCTGTTCGACCCCGGGGACGGTGCTGCCGCCGGCTTCGTCTCGACCGCACAGGACGAGCGAACGAATGCCGTCCTTGGGCGAGCCGAACGGCGGGGTCGATTCGCCGACGCTCAGCTTCGCCATGATGTCGCGGAGCGCAGGCGGGAGATCGCGGATCCGGACCGAATCATTGTCGACGACTTCCGCGCCGAGCGCCGAGGCGACCTTGGCGACCTCGCCGCACCCGCGGATCGTCTGCGACAGCTTCGCGAATTCGGTGACGCGCGCGTCGGCCTGCGCCTTGCTGATCCCGTCGGGGAAGCGAACGCTGAGCTGCTTTAGGGTCAGCTTCGCATCGAGCGGATCGGCGACGCCGACCTTGCGCGTATCGACCAGATAGATGATCGAGAAACCGCCCGGCACTTCGATCGGCCCGGCGAGATGCTCGGGCTGCATCGTCTTGATCGCTTCCACCAGCGCCGGGGGCAGCTGGGCAAGCTGGTTCTCGTTAAGCCAGCCGAGATCGCCGCCGGTCGACTTGGTCGAGGCTTCCGACATCGCGCCAGCGTAATAGCCGAAGCTGTCGTCGCCCTTCTCGCGCTTCTGGATCGACCCCATGATCTGCTGTTCCTGCGCGAACACTTCCTGCGCGCGGTCCCCACCGGCCGAGAGATAGATCTCGCGGACGTGATATTCGGTCGTGCCCTGCTGTTTTTTCAGCTTGTCGATGATTGCCTGGACCTCTTCGTCGCCGACATTGATGTCGACCTTGCGGCGGAGGTAGCGGTTCCACGACAGCTCGGCCTCGACCTGGCGCTTGAACGACCGCTCGGACGAGCCAATGCTGCGCAGATAGGTGCGCATTTCCTGCGCGGACTTGCCGAAATTGCTTCGGACGATCGAATCGTAGCTCTTGTTGACCTCCTCGAGCGAGATCTTGACGTCGGCGGTCTTGGCCTCCTGGATCTGCAGCGTCTCGTCGACCAGCTGGCGGATTACGAGCAGGCGGTATTGTCCCATTTCCTGCTCGGACAGCTTCATGTCGCGCGCGGCGAGCAGGAAGGCGAGGCGCTGATCGACGTCGGTACCGGTGATGACGGTGCCGTTGACGATCGCGGTGGGCTTGCGGACGTTGGGGTCGATCTTGCCGAAGATCTGCGGGTTGCTCGGCAGATCGAGGTTGCCGCCGCGATTGGCCGAGGCTTCGGGCGTGCCCCCGTCCTGTGGCGCATCGGGCGTGGTTTGCGCGATCGAGCCGCCTGCCATCGCCAGCGACGCCACGAGCATCGTGCCGAACCCGAAGCGGCGCAGTGTGCGCGCCGTCTTGCCATTAGTCGTCGTCACCAAATCCCAATCCCATCCCGCACGACCCAACTTCGGCCATGCCCCTAATGCAGCCATGTGGCTGAACCGTGGCTTAGCGGCCACAGTCTTCGCGCCCAGCGTTAGCGCCCCAAATTCTTGAACGCCAGCGTCAACAGATAGCTGTTGCCGCTGCGCGCATCGCCGGTGTTCTGGTAATCGCGCTTCCACGTGACACCGAGGCGAAGGCAATCGTCCTCATATTGGACACCCAGCCGATGCCGGATCGGGTCGAACCCGTCCGCCAGCGAAAGCGGGTCCTCGTTGCGGTCGGTCAGGTCGATCACGGTCGAGCCGAACGCCGACCAGAAGCGTGCGAACTGGACGCGTCCGCCAAGCCGGACTTCCTCGCGATCGCGCAGATCCTCGAGCGTCGGATCGATGTTGCGGTTGAGCCGCAGGTAGCCGACGAGGAGATACGTGTTGCGCGAGCCGATCGTCGCGTCGAGCTCGTTGCGGCGGAAGGCGAGGCCATCCTTGTCGAGCCGGTAGCGATGGATCACCGAGACGAAATCGCGGAAGCGCAGTTCGGTCCGTCCGACGATGTCGGAAAGGCGACGCGACAATCCGGTGCCATCGGGGAACAGCGTCGGGCGACTGTTGAGCCGGTAGCTTTGGCCGACGTTGGTGCTGAACGCGATGCCGGGCAAATCGACCTGCCAGTCGAGGCCGTAGGTGAAGCGGGCTGAATCCTCGAACCGGTCGTAGCCGGGGAAACGGTTGAGCGCGAAGAGGTTCGAATCCTCCAGATCGACCGACCGCGCATCCTCGTTCGGGATCGCCATCGTTCCGGTCTGCGGCGATGCGACGATCTGGAAGCGCGGGATCAGGCGCTGCGTGCCGCTCAGGAACGTGCCGATCAGCGGATATTTCACGTCGACCGCGAAGGCGCCGATCAGTCGGCCGTGGAAGCCGTCCTCGCCACGGTACGACGCGATCGTCGTCGCGAGCGCATCGTTGGTGTTGTAGACGTCCCCCCGGCCGAAGGCGGTGAAGGTGATTTCCTGCCCCCACGGCGTCAGCTTGCGCAAATCCCAGCGGGCGCTGCCGAACGCGCGCTGCGTGTCCTGTCCGGCGGTGCGCGTGATCGCGAGGCTGTTGACCTGAAACTCGAACGTACCGCCCAGGAAGCTGTTGGGAATGCGCTTGCGATAGTCGATTTCGGGCAACGCGATCGGCTGGAGCCCCTGCTGGTCGGCAACACGCAGCGTCTGGACGTACCAGCCGGTGATCGCGAAATAGCTGTTCTGGTCGATCCGCTCGAGGCTCGCGGTGGTGCGCAGCCGGTCGTCGCGCGAAATGTCGTAGCGGCGCAGGAAGGTGCGGTCGCTCGCGAGCCGGACCGACCCGCTCACGCTCCAGTTGGGCGAAAGCTGGAACCGGCCCGACGCATCGAAATAGCCGCGGAAGGAATTGGGCGTGCCCGGCGGTGTCGGCTCGAGCAGGTTGTTGCTGCGCGGGCTCGCGGTCGCATAGCCGGTGATGCGATAGGCCCCGAGCGTGTTGAGCGCCTGATAGTCCGCCTGCAACATCGGCAGTACGTCGGTGAACACGCGGGGCGTGATCGTCAGGCCGCGGTTCGGCGAGAGCGCGAAGTGGTAGGGTTGCGCGAATTCGAGACCGTTGACGCGGCCATAGCGGAAGTCGGGGCTGAGCAGCCCGCTGTCATTTCCGCCGCCGATCGGGTTGGAGAAAGCGGGAAGCGGGAGCGACGGCAACCCGAACAGGTCGATCCGCGCGCCCTTGTAATAGATCCGCCCGCGTTCGGGGCGGTAGATCACACGGGTCGCGGTGATCTTCCAGGATGGTTCCTTGGGGCAGTTCGCCGAGGTCGTGACCGCGCACGGAGTATAGGCCGCTTCCTCGAGCGTGACCGTCTCGTCGAGCGCGCGCGTGCCTCTGCGCGCTGCCAGTCGTCCGCCTTTTTCCAGCACGAGCAGCATGTTGTCGACCATGCCGTCCTTGAGCGCGTCGGTCAGCTCGATCGAATCGCCATAGGCCGTGTCGCCGCCGGGATTGACGATCGCGATGTTGCCGGTCGCCATGACCTTGCCGGTCTTGCGATTCCACACGACCTTGTCGGCGCGCAGCCGGTCGCCGGTGCGATACATGCGGACATCGCCGGTCGCGGTGACGATCTCGTTGTTGATGTCATATTCAAGCGTCCCCGCGTTGAACTGCACCTGATCGTCATTGACGCTCGGCGTAATCGGCGGGGGCGGGGGCGCGACGGTGCGGGTGTGCAGATCCTGCGCGAGGGCGGGATGAGCAAGCAGCGCGAGCGGCGCAGCGCAGGAGGCGAGGAGAACGGCACGCTTCACGTCGGAACAAACACCCAAATGCGATGAGGCCGGCGGCCGCTGGTCGATCATGCGGTATCGCATCGACATCGGCGCGCTGCAATCGCGCAAACGCGCGCTTTGCCACCGACGGTGCAACGGCCTAGAGACTGACGACTCATTGTGAATGATCGATCGAGGCCCGTTTCCATGCATATCGAGTTTTCCAGCGCTGCACCCGCATCCGATGCGACGCTTGCCTTCCCCGTCGAAAAGGACGCGCTCGGGCGGTTGACGACGACGCTGGTTGCACCGGCTGCGCTGGATCTGCTCAAGGCCGCCGCCAAGGCGAGCCGGTTCGAGGGCGAGTCCGGCGCAATCGTCGAGATCTTCGTCGACGAGGGCGGGACCGCGCGCCGCATCCTGCTGATCGGCACGGGTGCCGGCAGCGAGATGGACTATGAAAAGGCCGGCGGTGCGCTGACCGGGCGTCTGGCCACGTCGGGCGTCACGCAGGCGAGCGTCGATTTCGCGAGCGCGGGTGCCAGCCCCAAGGCGGTCGCGCGGTTCGCGGGCGCAGCGGCGCAGCGCGGCTGGCGGCATGACATCTACCGCACCAAGCTCCCGGAAAAATCGAAGCCGACGCTAACGAGCATCGTGCTCCACAACGCGCCCGAGGGCAGCGACGCCGCCTGGGCGCCGCAGAAGGCGCTGACCGAGGGGCTCGAACTGACCCGTACGCTCGTCGCCGAGCCGCCGAACGTCATCTATCCCGAGAGCTTCGTCGCCAAGGTGCTGGCCGAAGTCGAGGGCCTCGGGCTCGAAGTCACCGTGCTCGGCGAGGACGAGATGCACGCGCTCGGCATGGGCGCACTGCTCGGCGTCAGCCAGGGCTCGGTCAAGAACGCGCAGCTGCTCGCGCTCAAGTGGAGCGGCAAGGGCGCGGGCGATCCCGACCTGGCGCTGGTCGGCAAGGGCGTGACGTTCGACACCGGCGGCATCTCGCTCAAGCCTGGTGCCGGCATGGAAGACATGAAGTGGGACATGGGCGGCGCGGGTGCCGTGGTCGGCGCGATGAAGGCAATCGCCGGGCGCAAGGCCAAGGCGAACGTCATCGGCGTATGCGGCCTCGTCGAGAACATGCCCGACGGCAACGCGATTCGCCCGGGCGACGTGCTGACCTCGATGTCGGGGCAGACGATCGAAGTGCTCAACACCGACGCCGAGGGCCGTCTCGTGCTGTGCGACGCGCTGACCTGGGTCCAGCGGACGCACCATCCCAAGACGATCGTCGATCTCGCGACGCTGACCGGCGCGATGATCATCGCCCTCGGCCATGAGCATGGCGGCTGCTTCGCGAACGACGATTCGCTGGCGGACCAGCTGCTCGCGGCGGGCAAGGCGTCAGGCGACCTGTTGTGGCGCTTCCCGCTGAGCGATTCGTACAACAAGCTGATCGATTCGCCGATCGCCGACATGAAGAACGTCGGGCCACGCGGGGCTGGGTCGATCACGGCGGCGCAGTTCCTCCAGCGCTACATCGATACTGGCGTGAAGTGGGCTCATCTCGACATCGCCGGCATGGTGTGGGCGGACAAGGCGGGTTCGAACTACGAAAAGGGCGCGACCGGTTATGGCGTGCGGCTGCTCGACCGGTTCGTGTCGGACAACTTAGAGGGCTGATTCGACGGTCCGCGTCGCCCCGGGCTTGTCCCGGGGTCCACCGTGGTTCGGCTCCGACAATCGTCCGGTGTGCGGCACGGTGGACCCCGGCACGAGGCCGGGGTGACGGATGGGGTAAGTGGTGTCTGAATGCAGGTCGATTTCTACCATCTGACACTACAACCGCTCGACCGCGTGCTTCCGCGGATCGCGGAGCGCGTGGTCGGCGGCGGCGGGCGTCTGCTGGTCGTTGCCGAGAGCGGCGAACAGCGCGCTGCGCTGGACCGGCTGCTGTGGACCTACGCGCCCGAAAGCTTCCTTCCGCACGCGCAGGCCGCTGGCGACGAGACCGATGCGGTGCAGCCAATCCTGATCTCCGCCGAACCGAACGCCGCCAATGCCGCGCGCAACGTCGCGATTGCCGATGGGGTGTGGCGCGAAGATGCGCTCGGATTCGATCGCGCTTTCCATTTCTTCGATGACGAACGAATCGTCGAGGCGCGCGCTGCGTGGCGGGCGCTCGGCGACCGCGACGGGGTCGACCGGCGCTACTGGAAGCAGAATGACGAAGGCCGCTGGGAGCAGGCGGCCTGAGCGCCAGCGGGCGGGTTGCATCGCCCCGATGCCCCGACTAGGGGACGCGCACATTCCTTTCTCATTACACAGGAGCTTCACGGTCATGGCCGCGAACCGCACGTTTTCGATCATCAAGCCCGACGCGACGCGTCGCAACCTGACGGGTGCCGTCACCAAGATGCTCGAGGAAGCCGGCCTGCGCGTCGTGGCTTCGAAGCGCATCCAGATGACCCGCGAGCAGGCAGAAGGCTTCTATGCCGTTCACAAGGAACGCCCCTTCTTCGGCGAGCTCGTCTCCTTCATGATCTCGGGCCCGGTCGTCGTCCAGGTTCTCGAGGGCGAGAACGCGATGCAGCGCAACCGCGACATCATGGGCGCGACCAACCCGGCAAACGCCGACGCCGGC
This sequence comes from Sphingomonas sp. PAMC 26621, assembly GCF_000251145.1. Taxonomy (GTDB): domain Bacteria; phylum Pseudomonadota; class Alphaproteobacteria; order Sphingomonadales; family Sphingomonadaceae; genus Sphingomonas. Next base: position 81,131 of record NZ_AIDW01000016.1, read on the forward strand.
ACGATCCGCAAGGAACTCGCCGAGTCGATCGAAGCGAACACGGTGCACGGTTCGGACAGCGACGAGAATGCCGAGATCGAGATCGCCTATTTCTTCAAGCCCGAAGAAATCGTTGGCTGACCCCAACTGGCGCGTACGGGCGGCGGGGCCGGCGGATGCCGATGCCCTGTCGCTCGTCGCGTCCGCGACCTTCCTGGATACCTACGCCGGGTCGCTCGACGGAAGCGACATGGTCGAGCATTGCGCCGCCAAGAACCGCCCGGAAACCTTCGTCGCCTGGGCAAGCGACCCGCGCGACGCGGTGCTGCTCGGGGAGATCATCCCGGGTCATGCGCCGGTCGGCTATGCGGTTCTCACCAGCACGATCGATCTTCCGGTCCCGCTCGAGGCGGGCGATATCGAGCTTCGGCGGATCTACAGTCTCTCGCGCATGCATGGGTCCGGACTCGGTCCGGCGCTGATGCAACAGGCGGTCGATGCAGCGATCCAGTTCGGCTCGCGTCGCATTCTGCTTGGCGTGTGGGGAGAGAATCACCGCGCGCATCGGTTCTATGAACGCCAGGGGTTTACCGTCATCGGCACCCGACAGTTCCGCGTCGGCGCGGTCGTTCATGACGATCTGGTATACGCGCGACCGGTTTGAAGTCGAGTTTCTCACCGTAACAGACGGTCAGGCCACGAACTGTTCCATCGTGATCCGGTCGTCGAGCGCATGTTCGGGGTCGAACAACAGCGTCAGTTCGCGTGTCCGATCGATCGCGATTTCGACCAGGGCGACGTCGCGGATTTCGCGCTGATCGGCGACCGCGCTGACCGGGCGCTTGCCGGGTTCCAGCACGCGCAACCCGATCCGCGCCTTGTCGGGCAGGATTGCGCCCCGCCAGCGCCGCGGGCGGAACGGGCTGATCGGGGTGAGCGCGAGCATGTTCGATCCGAGCGGCAAGATCGGCCCGTGCGCCGAGAGATTGTAGGCGGTCGATCCCGCCGGCGTCGCCACCAGGATCCCGTCGCACGCGAGCTCGCTTAGCACGACGCGGTCGTTGACGGTCACCTCGAGCTTCGCGGTCTGCCGGGTCTCGCGGAGCAGCGAGACTTCGTTGATTGCGGGGAGTGCGAACACCTCGCCCGAAATCGTCGTCGCGGTCATTGCGAGCGGAACGACCTTGAACGCCTTGGTCCGTTCAAGCCGTCCTTCGAGCCCGTGCGACCGCCACTCGTTCATCAGGAAGCCGACGGTCCCGAGATTCATCCCGAACACCGGCACGATCGGCTTGCGACGCTCGAGCATCGCATGCAGCGTCTGCAGCATGAACCCGTCGCCGCCCAGCGCGACGATCAGCTCGGCTTCCTCGGGCGGCACCCATTCATGGGTCTCGGTCAACGCCTGGAAGGCGGCCTGCGCAGGCGGGGTCGGCGACGCGACGAGTGCCCGACGCTGCGGCATGGTCATCCGCCGGTGACGCTCATGTGCCGGGCGACCGCCGGAGCCGCCGCATCGATGTCGAAATCGTGCCGCGCGGGCTTGGTCCGCATCGCGCCGTCCAGCGCCGCGTCGAGCCCCGCGACGCCCTGCTCGCGCAGGACCGCCTTGAGATCGACCTTATCGTCGTGCCCGAGGCAGGTGTAGAGCACGCCCTCCGTCGTCAGCCGCACGCGGTTGCAGGTTTCGCAGAAATTCCCGGTCAACGGCGAGATCAGGCCGAGCTTCGTCTGCGTCCCCTCGACCCGCCAGTAGCGCGCCGGCCCACCGCTGCGATGCGAATCGCGCGCCAGCGGGAATTGAGCGGACAGACGGTCGAACACGACCGGAAGCGGAACGAACCGGTCCGCGCGATCCTCGTCGATCTGGCCGAGCGGCATCGTCTCGATCAACGTCAGGTCGAGCCCCTCCGCCACGCACCACGCGAGCATTGGAGCGACATGGTCCTCGTTCAGGCCCTTGAGGACGACCATGTTGATTTTGACCGCGATTCCCGCATCGCGCGCCGCCAGAATACCCCCCGTCACGCGATCTACGTCGCCGTAACGGGTGATGTAGCGAAACGTCTCTGCGTCCAGACTGTCGAGGCTGACGTTGATTCGCCGTATCCCGGCATCGACCATTGCCTCGGCATGCTGCGCAAGCGCATTGCCGTTCGTCGTCATCGTCAGCTCGTCGAGCCCTCTCCCGACATGTCGGCCAAGCCGCTTCACCAGCTCCCCGACATCGCGCCGGACCAGCGGCTCGCCGCCGCTGAGCCGGATCTTGGTGACCCCGCGGGCGATGAACCGTTCCGCGATAATCGCGATTTCTTCGAGACTTAACAACGCACTGCGGGGGAGGAACGTCATCTTCTCGGACATGCAGTAGCGACACCGCAGGTCACAACGATCCGTCACGGATATCCGAAGATAACTGATCGTCCGTCCGTGGCTATCCTGCAACGGGCGGTTCGGGGAGGGGGCGACTGTGGTCATTGCTATGTGAGCTAAGCCTTCATTTGGCACGGAACAACCCCACCGCACACCCTAGGACATCTTGTTGTTATCTTCTAAACCCCGGACGGGCACATCTGCTCCCGCCGATCGAAGAAAGACGTCCGTCATCGCCCCGCAGACCGCTCCGTTGTTCGTATTGTCGTTCCGCCAGCGCGACGAACTCGCCTCTGTTGCCGCTGCCGCCGGGTGGCAGGTCGTCGCCGCGCGGCGTGCCGGCGGGGCCGAGCGTCGGTTCCTGTCGAGCGGTGCCGCGGTGGCCGTCATCGATGCGCGCGGCGCAACCGCGGACGGGATCGCAGCGACCGCGGCACTGGGCAGCGCGGTCGAGGCCAATGGCGGTGCCTTGCTTGCGCTGGTATCGCGTGGCGAAAATGGGTCGATCACCGCGCTGTTTGATTCAGGCGCAACACATTTCCTCGCAAGTCCCTTCAGCGACGCCGAATTTCTGCAGGCATTGCGCTTCGCCTCACGCCATGCGGAACGGATGGCGCGCGAATGGCAAGCGGGTGCGGTTTTCGCCCCGCTCGGCTGGCGGTACGATCCGGTAACCCGCTCCTTGCTACTGACGCCCGGTCTGGCGGCGTTGCTCGACTGCGTCGAAGCACCAGGCCTTCGGACGCTGCTGCTGCACCTCGATCGTGGCGACCGGCTTGCCGCGACCGCCGCGATCCGCCGCATGAGCGGGGCGCGGCCCGCGACGGCATTCGCGCATGATCTCGATGGGATCGGGCGAATCGTCCAGCATCTGCAACTGGATACCGACACCGGGCGAATCGATGCGGTGGTCGAACCGCTCGGCAGCAAGCCCGAACCCGCTGCCGAAGTGCGCGAGGCGCTTGCCGGCGCGCGCGACGCGGGTAGCGCACGGCGCTGGCTGACGCGGCATCTTGCCGGCGAGGCCGCCGGACCGCTCCACGTCCTGCTGATCGCGCTCAATCGCTTCGAGATGGTCAACACCGCCTACGGGCGCGCGGCCGGCGACGCGCTGCTGCGGTCGGCGCAGACGCGGGTCAAGGATGCGGTGCAGGAAATTCTCGGGCGCGATGCGCTGGTTGCCCGCATGGGGGGCTCGACCTTCCTGGTGGCGATGTGCGCGCCGCGATTGCGGATCGATCTTGTCGCCGAACGGATCGCGTCCGCGCTCGCCCGGCCCTTTGTCAGCGGTGATTCGATTGCGGTGCTCGGGTGCAGGATCGGGCTGGCAGAGGCGTTCCCCGAGGACGATGCCGCGCGGTTGCTGCGACGCGCGAGTGAAGCGCTGGCGGAAGCGCGCGAATCGGACAGCGCGACGTTGCGCGTGGCGGATGCCGACGGCGGTAGCGCGACGATCGACCGGCTTGCAGTCGAACTGCACCATGCAATCGAACGCGGCGACATCGGCATCCTGCTCCAGCCGCAGGTCGCGATTGCAACGGGGGAGATTATCGGCGTCGAGGCGCTCGCGCGGTGGCAACACCCGGCGTTGGGCACGATCGGCGCTGAAACGCTGTTCGCCGCGGCGCAACGGGCGGATCTCGAAATCGGCCTTTCCGATCATATCCAGAGCGTTGCACTGAAGCAGGCGGCGGGTTGGCCAGCGGCTTTGTCCAACCTGCGGCTTTCGCTCAACCTGACCGCGGCCGACATCGCGCGGCCGGGTTTCGCCGATCTGTTCCTCGACCGGGTCGATGCAAGCGGGTTCCCGCGAACGCGGCTGACGCTCGAAATCACGGAAAGCGGTTTGATCGAGGATCTCGGCGTTGCGGCCGGACTGTTGTCGCTGTTGCGCGGGGCGGGATGCCGGACCGCGATCGACGATTTCGGCACGGGCTATTCGAGCCTTGCCTATCTCAAGGCCCTGCCGCTCGATTATCTCAAGATCGACAAGAAGCTCGCGCAGGACATTACCGGATCGCCGCGCGACCGGATCGTCGTGCGCGGGGTCATCGACATGGCGCGCTCGCTTGGCCTGACCGTGATCGCCGAGGGGGTCGAGACTCCCGAGCAACTCGAGGGTCTCGCGGCGGAAGGGTGTCAGATTTATCAAGGCTTCCTGTGCGCCGAGCCGCTTTCCGTCACGGCATTGACCGCGTTGCTCGCGAAGGTTTGCTAGCGGGCGGACCGCTCGTCCGTCACCCCGGGTTTTTCCCGGGGTCGTCGAAGCGGGAGGCGAACCAGGGGCATCCCTTCCGCCGTCACCCCGAGCTCGTTTCAGGGGCCACCGTGCGGCGAGTCGGGTTCGTGCCCAGGGGCGCGGTGAATGCGAAAACGATCCCGCGTTACCCGGCCGCCCGCGCAAGCCCCTTCGACAACTGCAATGCGCCATGCAGCCGCGCCTTGGGATCGCCCCAGCTGCGCGTCACCACCAGCTTCGAATCGGGGCGCAACCGCGCGACCCCGTCGAGCTTGGCGACCCACGCGAGCAGCCCCGCGACATTCGGCGGGGCATCGTTGAAGAACGAGACCAGCGCGCCCTTCGGTCCGACGTCGATTTTCGAGACGCACGCCTTCTTGGCGTTGAGCTTGATTTCGATGAGGCGGACAAGGTTCTCGGTTGGTCCGGGCAGCGCGCCGAAACGATCGATCAGTTCGGCAGCGAAACCTTCCAGCGCATTCTGGTCCTCGACATCGTTGAGGCGACGATACAGCCCCATCCGCAGGTCGAGGTCGGGGACATAGGTCTCGGGGATGAGGATCGGCGCGTCGACCGTGATCTGCGGCGAGAAGTCCTTCGGGCGCAGCCGCTGGCCGCCAGCCTTGGCATCCATGATCGCCTCTTCCAGCATCGACTGGTAGAGTTCGTAGCCAACCTCCTTAATATGCCCCGATTGTTCGTCACCGAGCAGATTGCCCGCGCCGCGCTGGTCGAGGTCATGGCTGGCAAGCTGGAACCCGCCGCCGAGGCTATCGAGGTCGGACAGGATCTTGAGCCGCTTCTCGGCGGTCTCGGTCAGGATCCGGTCGGCGGGCGTGGTGAGATAGGCATAGGCCCGCGTCTTCGCGCGGCCGACCCGACCACGAAGCTGGTAGAGTTGCGCCAGCCCGAAGCGATCGGCGCGATGGATGATCATCGTGTTCGCGCTCGGAATATCGAGCCCGCTTTCGACGATCGTGGTCGAGACGAGCACCTCGAACTTCTTGTCGTAGAAGGCAGACATGCGCTCCTCGACCTCGGTCGGCGACATCTGCCCGTGTGCCACGACGAAGCGCACTTCGGGGACGGATTCGCGAAGGAATTCCTCGATATCCGGGAGATCCTTGATCCGCGGTGTGACGAAGAAGCTCTGCCCGCCGCGATAATGTTCGCGCAGCAGCGCCTCCCGCAGCACGATCGGATCCCACGGCATGACATAGGTGCGGACCGCTAGGCGATCGACCGGCGGGGTCTGGATCACCGACAGTTCGCGCAGACCCGACATCGCCATCTGGAGCGTGCGCGGGATCGGCGTGGCGGTGAGCGTCAGGACATGGACGTTGGCCTTGAGCGACTTCAACCGTTCCTTGTGCGTGACGCCGAACCGTTGTTCCTCATCGACGATGACGAGACCCAAGCGCTTGAAATCGATACCCTTTGCCAGGATCGCATGGGTACCGACAACGACGTCGATCGTCCCGTCCGCGAGGCCTTCCTTGGTCGTCTTGGCCTCACCCGCGGGCACCAGCCGCGACAGCCGCCCGACGTTGAGTGGGAAGCCTTCGAGCCGTGCCTTGAAATTGTTGAAATGCTGCCGCGCAAGCAATGTCGTCGGGCAGACCACTGCGACCTGCAGCCCCGCCATCGCGGCGGCAAATGCGGCACGCAGCGCGACCTCGGTCTTGCCAAAGCCGACGTCACCGACGACGAGCCGGTCCATCGGCGTGCCCTTTTCGAGATCGCCCATGACGTCCTCGATCGCGCGATCCTGATCCTCGGTCTCTTCGTAGGGGAAGCGGTCGACGAAGGCGGCATAGCCGCTGTCGCGCTCGATCGTATCCGCCGGGCGCAGCGCGCGTTCAGCGGCGGTCGCGATGAGTTCGCCCGCAATTTCGCGGATGCGCTCCTTCATCCGGCTCTTGCGGCGCTGCCATGCCTCGCCACCGAGTTTGTCGAGGCTCGCGCCGTCGGCGTCGGAACCGTAGCGGGTCAGAACCTCGAGGTTCTCGACCGGCACGAACAGTTTGTCGCCGCCCGAGTAGGTCAGCGCGACGCAGTCATGCGGGGCCTGGCCGACCGGGATCGAGGTCAGGCCTTCATAGCGGCCGATGCCGTGGTCCGCGTGGACGACGAGATCGCCCGGCGTCAGCATCGCCAGTTCGGCAAGGAACGCGTCGGCGGACTTCTTGCGCTTGTTCCGACGCACGAGCCGGTCGCCGAGCATGTCCTGCTCGGTCAGCAACGCGACTTCGGGCCCCGAGAAGCCGTGGTCGAGCGGCAGGACCAGCAACGCCACGGACTTGGCACCGACGCCGAGCGCTTGCTGCCAGCTATCGACCTTGACCGTATTGGTCAGTTCGTGGTCTGCGAGCAGGCCGGCGAGGCGGTCGCGCGAACCCGTGGAGTAGCTGGCGAGGATCGCTTTCTTGCCGTCTTTCCGTAACTTGCCGAGATGTTCGACGACCGCTTCGTAGATATTGACGCCGCTCGCACGCTCCGCGCCGAAGTCGCGCGGGCCGTCGACGCCGAAATCGAGCACGCTTGCGCTCTCGGGTTCATGGAACGCGGTGATGCGATGCGCCGGGGCGGCATCGAGCTGTTGCGCGAAGTCCTTGGCGGTGAGGTACAGGGCGTCTGGCGGAAGCGGCCGATAGCTGCCCGGATCGCTCGACTGCGCCTTGACGCGATTGCCGTGATAATCGGTGATCGCTTCGAACCGCGCCTCGGCCGCCGCGACCGCGCCCGCATCGCGGACCATGACCGCGTCATCGCCGAGATGGTCGAACAGCGTCGCCATCTTCTCCTCGAACAACGGGAGCCAATGCTCCATCCCCGCGAGCCGACGCCCGTCGCTGATCGCCTGGTACAGCGGGTCGCCCGTCGCGGTCGCGCCGAAGCGCTCGCGGTAGCGCGCGCGGAACCGCTTGATGCTGTCCTCGTCGAGCAGCGTCTCCGAGGCGGGGAGCAGGACGAAGCCGTCGATCCGCCCGGTCGTGCGCTGGTCCGCGGGGTCGAAGGTGCGGACGCTTTCGATCTCGTCGCCGAAGAAATCGAGCCGGAGTGCCTGCGATTCCCCCGACGGATACAGGTCGACCAGCCCGCCGCGTACGGCAAATTCGCCAGCGTCCGCAACGGTTTCCACCCGGACATAGCCATTGGCTTGCAACAGCGTGGCCAGCCGGTCGCGCCCGATCCGCTCCTTCGGCGCGAGCCGCGCGACGAGCTGGCGGATGCGGAACGGGGTCAGCGTGCGCTGCGCGACCGCGTTGACGGTCGTCACCAGCAATTGCGGGCCGCTCGGTTTCTGTTGGAGCCGGTGGAGCGTCGCCATGCGTTCCGCCATGACACGCAACGTCGGGGACGCGCGGTCGTAGGGCAGGCAGTCCCATGCCGGGAAGGTCAGCACCTCCAGTTCAGGCGCGAACGTCTGCGCGGTCGAGGCGATCGCCCGCATCGCGGCCTCGTCCGGCGCGACGAACACCGCGCGCGCCGTCGCGGCTCGCGACAGGTCGGCGAGCAGCCAAGGTTCGAACCCGGTCGGCACGCCGGCAAGCGTCAGCGGGGTCTTGGCAGTGAGGATCGTCTGAAGGTTGGGCATAGGTCTAGTCTTGGTATCCGTCACCCCGAACGCGTTTCGGGGTCCACCGGGCAGCGGAGAATGCCGTCCGAGTGGAGGAGTGGACCCTGAAACACGTTCAGGGTGACGCGATTTACTTCGCGATCGGCACGTAATTGAGCTGCTTCAGCGCCTCGACGATCGACCCGGCGTAGCGTTCCGGCGCAGGTTCCATCCCGATCGCCCACGCCATGATGTCGACGTCCTGTTCCTCGATCAATTCCTCGAACAAGGCGATTTCCGCATCGTCCCAGCGTTGGTGCGCGGAATCGAAGAACCCGCCGATCAACAGATCGGCTTCCTTCGTGCCACGATGATGGCTGCGAAAATGCAGGCGCTTGAGGCGGATATCTCGGTCCATGCGGATCCCAACGACAATTGCCCGACACCCGTCCGCGGGTGCTGGCGGCGGGGATCGGGGAGGGGTAAGAGCGCTTCAGATAGACATGCGACCCGACATCCTCAATCCATTGTTCGCCGAAGTTACGGCATTGAAGGGCATCGGCCCCGCGCTGGCCAAGCCGCTTGACCGTCTGGGGTTGGCGCGCGTGGTCGACGTGGCGTTCCATCTGCCGACCGGCTGGGTCGATCGCTTCCCGCGCGATGAGCTCGACATGGCGGATTCAGGGCGGATCATCGTCATCACGCTGACCGCGGTCTCCTACCGGTCGAGCAACGGGCGCGGGCCGACGCGCGTACAGGCGACCGACGCCAAGGGGAATTACGTCAGCCTCGTCTATTTCGGCGGGCATCCGGGCTGGGCGAAGAAACTCGCGCCGCTCGGCGAGCCGCGGCGTGTGTCGGGCAAGCTCGAGCATTACGGCCAGGATCTGCAGATGGTCCACCCGGACTATGTCCTGCCGCTCGACGAGGCCGGTGAGATGGCCGAGCGCGAGGCGATCTACCCGCTGTCCGAAGGGATTTCCTCGCGGCGGATGAGCCAGCTCGCCGCGCAGTCGGTCGAGCGCGCGCCCGATCTCCCCGAATGGATCGAGCCCGGGCTGCTCGCGAAGAACGAATGGCCCGCGTGGCGGGAGGCGCTCGCGCGGATCCATGCCGACCCCGCCGACGCCAAGGCGCGCGAGCGGCTCGCCTATGATGAGCTGTTCGCCAACCAGCTCGCGCTGATGCTGGTCCGGCAATCGTCGCGCGCGCGCAAGGGACGCGCGCTCGCGGGCGATGGGCGGCTGCGCGATGCGTTGAAGTTGCCTTACGTTTTGACCGGGGCGCAGGCGCGGACGATCCGCGAGATCGAGGGCGATCTGGCGCAGGCACAACCGATGTTGCGGCTGCTCCAGGGCGACGTCGGATCGGGCAAGACCCTGGTCGCGGCACTCGCGATGCTCGTCGCGGTCGAGGGTGGCGCACAGGCCGCGTTGCTCGCGCCGACCGAAATTCTCGCGCGACAGCATTACGAATCGCTGCGGCGGCTGCTCGGTGGCCTGCCGATCGAGATCGCGGTGCTGACCGGGCGTGACAAGGGCCGCGTGCGCGAGGGCGTGCTGATGGGGCTTGCCGCGGGGCAGATCCATATCCTGATCGGCACGCATGCGATCTTCCAGGAGACCGTAGCGTACAAGGACCTCGGGCTGGTCGTGGTCGACGAGCAGCACCGCTTCGGAGTCGCGCAGCGGATGTTGCTGCAGGCCAAGGGCCGCAGCCCGCATCTGCTCGCGATGACCGCGACGCCGATCCCGCGGACACTGACGCTCGCCAATTACGGCGAGATGGACGTCAGCCAGCTCGACGAGATGCCCCCGGGCCGGCAACCGATCGAAACGCGCGTGATCTCCGAGGACCGGCTCCCCGAAGTGGTCGAGGCGCTCGCGCGGCATCTAGCGGATGGTGGGCAGGCCTATTGGGTGTGCCCGCTGGTCGAGGAAAGCGAGAAGAGCGACATGGCGGCGGCGGAAGCGCGCGCCGAGACGCTGCGTGCGCGGTTAGGGGATGCGGTCGGGCTGGTCCACGGCCGGATGAAGCCCGCCGACAAGGACGCGACGATGCAGGCCTTTTCGGAGGCACGGCACGGCGTGCTGGTCGCCACTACGGTGATCGAGGTCGGGGTCGACGTGCCCAATGCTACTTTGATCGTGATCGAACATGCCGATCGCTTCGGCCTCGCGCAGCTCCACCAGTTGCGCGGGCGAGTCGGGCGCGGGGGCGGCAAGTCCAACTGCCTGCTGATCCGCGGCGGATCCTTGAGCGAGACATCCCGCGCGCGGCTTGCGCTGATGCGCGAGACGACCGACGGGTTCCGCATCGCGGAGGAGGACCTGCGGCTGCGCGGCGCGGGCGAACTGCTCGGGACGCGTCAGTCCGGGGAGGCGGGGTTCCGGCTGGCGACGCCCGAAATGCTCGGGGCCTTGCTCCCCGTGGCGACGGACGACGCGCGGTTGCTGATCGATCGCGATGGTGGCTTGGACGGCGCGCGGGGACAGGCGGCGCGGACGGCGCTGTATTTGTTCGAACGGGATGCCGGGGTGGCGTTGCTGCGGTCTGGGTAAGTTTGGCGGTGTTCGCTCGGTTCGAGCGCTTTCTCCCGCCTTACACCATGGCTTTCAGCACCGCGTCATAATCGGTCAGCGCGATCGGCGGGGTGAATTCGAACCCGATCCGCCCGCCGAGTGCCCAGCGGATTTCCGCTGCCACAGCGCCGACCACGGGGAGCGTGATCCGCACGTGATCGCCGACATCGCCCGCCATTTCGCCGCGTGCCATCATCCCCATCACGGTGATGTTGACGATCAGCAATGAGGCGGGTGCCCCCTTGGCATCGGTCGCGCGCGCGCGATAATGAACTTCGTCCCGTTGCAGGGCGCGTTGGTTGGATGCCTTGAGAGCCAGTGCCTTCGCCATCGCGCGTTCCTTTGTTCGGCTTTGGTAGCGCTAGTCCTTTCGGATGAAGCAGACCGTAACGAATACGGTGAACGCGCGGTAAGCTCTCTTGGAATGTGCCCGATTTACTTGCGGTTGAAGGCAACGCGCGATGGACGTCAGCCGCGCACCAGAAGGCCGTGGTGCTTCTTTCCCGCTGCAATCCGGACCGGTTCGTCGCCGACCGTGACGACCAGCGCCTCATCGGTCACCTTGTCCGCGCCGACCCGCGCGCCACCGCCCTTGATGAGACGGCGCGCCTCGCCCCTCGACGCGGCAAGCCCGAGTCCGACGAGCGCATCGACGATCCCGATACTGCCCTCGACGACGAAAGTCGGGAGCGAGCCCCCTGCGCTCCCTTCCTCGAACGTCTTGCGCGCCGTCTCGGCGGCCTCGGCGGCGGCATCCGCGCCACGGCACAGCGCGGTCGCTGCGTCGGCGAGGATCTTCTTCGCCTCGTTGATCTCAGCCCCCTCGAGCGCCTCGAGCCGCGCGATCTCGTCAAGCGGCAGGTCGGTGAACAACCGGAGGAATCGCCCGACATCGCGGTCGTCGGTGTTCCGCCAGAATTGCCAGTAATCGAAATGCGGCAGCTGGTCCTCGTGGAGCCACACCGCGCCCGCCATCGTCTTGCCCATCTTGCCGCCATCGGCGGTCGTGATCAGCGGGGTGGTGACGCCGAACACCTCGGTCCCGTCCATCCGGCGCGCAAGTTCGATCCCGTTGACGATATTGCCCCATTGGTCCGATCCGCCCAACTGCAGGCGACATCCGGCGCGACGCGACAGTTCCAGGAAGTCATAGGCCTGGAGGATCATGTAGTTGAACTCGAGGAAGCTCAGCGACTGTTCGCGATCGAGCCGGAGCTTGACCGAATCGAAGCTCAGCATCCGGTTGATCGAAAAATGCTGGCCGACGTCGCGCAGGAACGGGATGTACTCGAGCGCATCGAGCCACTGCGCGTTGTCGAGCATCACCGCATCGGTTGGCCCGTCGCCAAAGGTCAGGAAACGCTCGAAGATCCGCCGGATCGACGCGACGTTGGTGGCGAGCGTATCCTCGGTCAGCATCTTGCGCGCTTCGTCCTTGAAGCTCGGGTCGCCGATCTTGCCGGTCCCGCCGCCCATCAGCACGATCGGCTTGTGGCCGCTCTGCTGGAGGCGGCGCAGCAGCATGATCTGGACCAGGCTGCCGACGTGGAGCGACGGCGCGGTCGGGTCGAACCCGATATACCCCGGGATGACCTGCCGTGCCGCAAGCGCATCGAGCGCGGTCGCGTCGGTCAGCTGGTGGATGTAGCCGCGCGTCGACAGCAGGCGGAGCAGGTCGGAGGAATAGTCGGTCATGGCAGCCGCTCTACAAAAGTCCGATCCGCGCGTCACCCTGCCACGCGCAGGGCGTCAGATCGCGGGCAGTTGTCGTTGCGGGTCGATCGGGGTGCGGCCCTTGCGCATCTCGAAATGCACCTCGGGGCGGCTGGCACCCCCGGTGTCGCCCGACATCGCGATCGTCTGTCCACGCCGCACCGCCTGACCGCGCTGGACGAGCAGCTTGCTCGCGTGGCCGTAGACGGTTGCCCAGCCATCACCGTGGCGGACGATGACCACCCCGCCCAGTTGCGGAATCCCGCTGCCTGCATAGGCAACGACGCCATCCGCCGCCGCCAGCACCGGCGTGCGGAGCGGGACGGCGATCTTGACGCCATTGTAGCGTTCCCCGCGCGCGCCGGGGCCGAAGCGAGTTACGATCCGCCCATGCACTGGCCAGTCGAACCCGCTGGTCAGCCGGGCGGGCGCAGCGATCGCCTGGGTCGGCGCGAGCCTGCGCTGCGGCGATGCGGACGGGCGGGCAGGACGCTGGTTGGCGGCGAGCGCGGGTTCGCTGCCGGTGACGATATCGTCGATGTCGAGCGTGAAGGCGGCGGCGCGCTCGGCGGCGGCGCTCCTCGTCGTGGTGTCGGGGATCAGCACGCGCATGCCGACGCGGAGCGTATACGGTTCGCGCAGGTCGTTCGCGGCGATGATCCGCGACCAGTCGATCCCGTAGGCGCGCGAAATCGCGATCCCGGTTTGCCCCGCCGCGACGCGGTGATAGCGACCGCCGGGGATCGTCAGCCGCTGCCCCGGCCGGACGACGAACGGCAGCGGGAGACGGTTGGCGCGCGCGATCGCGTCGGAGCCGGCACCCGTCCGGTCGCCGATCGCGCTGAGCGAATCACCGGGACGAACGACATAGACCGAGGGCGCAACCTGCCGCGCCGAGGGCGTAACGGGGCTCGCCTGCCACGCGGCGAGCGGCGCGGGGAGGGTAGCGATCCGCTCGGGCGGGTAGCCGCCTTGCGGCTCATACGGGCGCTGATTGTCGCGGGGTTCGTAGCGCCGTGGTTCGCGCCGCGCGCGACGCGGTGGGGGGCTATCCTCGGGGTAGCGATCGTCGAACCTGGTATCCTGGCGGTCGCGACTGTCCGCCATCGGATAGCCACGTCGCGGATCGTCGTCCTGCGGGATGCACGCCGTCATCGTCAGCGCGATCAGGGCGAGAGGAACGCCTGCCATTCCGTAAAGCCTTATTCCCATGCCGCTAAAACGAAACGACATTCCCCTTACACACCCGGACCGTTCGTTTCGAGCGCTGTCGAGGAACCAGGCACGGTGATCGTGGCTGTATTCCCCAAATACCCTCCTGACGAACCGAGGCGCTTGCCTCGTCACCCCGCGCCGTAAAGCTCCGCGAGCATCGAAAGCGACGGGCGATGTGTCAGGTCGAGATGCAGCGGCGTGACCGAAACATAGCCGTCCGCCACCGCTTCGAGGTCGGTCGCATGCGCTGGCGTCTCGACCGTCTGCCCGAGCGCGAACCAATGATATTCATAGCCGCGCGGATCGCGGTTGGTGACGATCTGGAGCCGTCCATAATCGCGCAGGCCCTGTTGCGCGATCCGGACGCCCTTGACCACGTCCGCCGCGACGGCGGGGAAATTGACGTTGACCAGCGTCCGGGGTTCCAGCGGCGCGTCCAGCAGCGGGCGCAGCACCCGTTCGCCCCAGGCGGCGGCGGCTTCGAACGGCACGGTGTCGCCGGCACCTTCGCGCTTGTACGCCTGGCTCAACGCGATCGATCGTACGCCCGCGAGCGCCCCTTCCATCGCCGCGGAGACGGTCCCCGAATAGGTCACGTCCTCCGCCAGGTTCGCACCGCGGTTGACCCCCGACAGGATCAGGTCGGGCTTGTGGTCCTGCAGGATCCGGGCAAGCCCCATCATCACCGCATCGGTCGGCGTGCCTGCCACCGCGAACCGCTTTTCGCCATGGCGTCGGACGCGGATCGGCCGGGTCAGCGTCAGCGAATGCCCGGCCCCCGATTGCTCGTCGGCGGGGGCGACGACCCAGACGTCGTCCGACAGGCGCGCCGCAATGTCCTCGAGGACCTTCAACCCCGGCGCATGATAGCCGTCGTCGTTGGTCAGCAGGATCCGCATCAGCGTGCGGGCTCGAGCAGCGTGGTGCCGCCAAGGTAGGGTACCAGCACGTCGGGGACGGACACCGTGCCGTTCTCCTGCTGATAGTTTTCGAGCACCGCGACCAGCGTGCGACCGACCGCGAGGCCGGAGCCATTGAGCGTGTGGACGAACCGCGTCCCCTTTTCGCCCTCGGGGCGGTAGCGCGCGTTCATCCGGCGCGCCTGGAAGTCGGTGCAGGTCGAGCAGCTCGAAATTTCGCGATAGCGGTCCTGGCCCGGCAGCCACACCTCGAGATCATAGGTCCGCGCGGCGGTGAACCCCATGTCGCCGGTGCACAGCTTCATCCGGCGGAACGGCAGGTCAAGCGCGGTGAGGATCCCCTCGGCGCACCCGGTCATCCGCTCATGTTCCGCTTCGGAGGCGTCGGGCGGGACGATCGAGACCATCTCGACCTTTTCGAACTGGTGCTGGCGGATGAACCCACGGGTGTCGCGCCCGGCCGCGCCCGCCTCGGAGCGGAAGCAGGCGGTCAGCGCGGCGAACCGCAGCGGCAGTTCCGCCTCGCCGAGGATCTGGTTCGCGACGATGTTGGTCAGGCTCACTTCCGCGGTCGGGATCAGCCAGCGGCCGTCGGTGGTGTGGAACAGGTCCTCGGCGAACTTGGGAAGTTGCCCGGTGCCGAACAACGCCTCGTCCCGCACCAGCAGCGGCGGGACGACCTGTTCATAGCCATGCTCGCCCGACAGCGTGTCGAGCATGAATTGCCCGAGCGCGCGGTGGAGCCGCGCTGCCGCGCCGCGCACCAGGGTGAAGCGCGCGCCCGACATTGCCGCGCCGGTTTCAAAATCTAGCCCGAGCGGCGGGCCGATCGCGTCGTGCTCGGCCGGCTTGAACGCGAAGGTCGTCCGCGCGCCATGCTCGGCGACAACGACGTTCGCATCCTCGTCGGCACCTTCGGGGACATCCGCGAGCGGGAGGTTGGGCAGGACCGCCAATCGCTCCTGCAGCGCATCGCCCAGCGTCTTGGCCTCGGCCTCGAGCGCGGGGAGCCGCTGCTTCAGCGTGGCGACCTCTTCCATCAGCGCGGCGGAGGTAACCTCGTCTTTCGCGGCCTTTGCGGCACCGATTGCCTTCGAAGCCTCGTTTCGCCGCGCGAGTGCAAGCTGCGACTCGGTGGTCAACGCGCGGTGGCGCTCGTCGAGCGCGACCAGTTCGGCGGCAACGGGGGCTACGCCGCGACGGGCGAGCGCGGCATCGAACGCGGCGGGATTATCCCGGATCAGGCGAATATCATGCATCGCCCGGCTATGGCGTCGCCCGCGCGGCTAGGCAAGCGGGCGGCCGCTCTGCCCGCGCGCACGAACGGATCAGGCAGGTGCCGACGGGCGGCGGGCAAAGCGTTTCCGCGCGACGAGCGCCGCCGCCGCTGCGCCGAACAACACCACCATCGGCGGCGCGGGGACTGGGGCCGGCGGGCCGCCCGGCTTGCCGGTGCCCTCGGTCGTCTTCTGATCGTAACTCGTTCCGGGGCTGATCCCGACCCCGGGGGCCGGGCCTCCGGTCGAACCGCCGCTCGCCGATCCGCCCGAGCCGGGCGTGGGCGACGCGGTTGGACGACCGCCGGTCTCCCCGGCGGGATCGGTGACCGCCGTCGTCGGTGTGGTTGAACCTCCGCTCGGTCCCGAACCCGTACTGCCGCCGCTCGAGGGGCCGGTCGATGTCGCGGGGATGGTGATACCGCCACCGCCACCGCCAACCGCGCCGCCGCCGGCAAAGCCAACTGGCAGGAACCCGCCACCCCCGAACCCGCTGTTCCCGCCGATGACCAGGGGAGCACCACCACCGCCGCCCCCACCGGTGGAGCCCGTTCCATCATAAGGCAGCGGGAAGGGGGCACCTTGCGGGGAGACGACCACGACCTGCGGTTGGGCGCCGGCAGGGCACGTCGTGGCAGCGCCGGGGCGCGCGCGCAGACCGGCGCGCGACCGGGCCACCGGCCCGGCGGGTTTGTTGCCATGCGCGACGCGCTTGACCAGCGGCCGCGCGACATGGCTGCGCGACTGCGCGCGGTCTACGACATGTACCGCACCGCCTCCGACGACCGCGCCGCCGCAGACGCATGCACACAGTTTCGCCAACGCCATACGGACCGACATACGCAACTCGCTACTCTCCGACGCAGGACGCGCGACGGACATATCCGAACCAATTAAGCCGATGAGCACTCAAGATTGCGTTAAGCGGCTAGACCGCGCGCCGGTTTTCGACGGGTTTGGCCCCGGTTCCACAAAGATCCGGGCCAAGGTCAGTGCAACTGTACCGGGACGATACAAATCGGTGCCACTTCGCGACCCGCCACGCCATTTCTCGGCCGTTCTGCAACAATTGCGGTTTGCGCGCCTGCAACATTCCGAAAAGAAACTCGGAAGCTTCGGTACGAGGGATGCTTGTGGAGTAAATTTGGCATGCTATAGGCGCGCTCGACATGGAGTTGGCCCGGGGGGGTCCAGAGGTGCACAACGCACCCAGTGACCGAGCGGAGAGAGTGGGATGGCGACGGTCTTGAATCGATTGGACGAATCCGAACAGTTCGCGGTGCCGACGAGCACCGACGACGGGTACCGCCCGAGCGCCGATGAGGCGTTCATGAACCCGCGGCAGCAGGCGTATTTCCGCGCCAAGCTGCAGGCGTGGAAAGACTCGATCCTGCGCGAGGCGGCGGGAACGCTGTCGCAATTGCAGGTCGATACGTTGCGCGAGGCGGACCTGACCGACCGCGCCTCCAGCGAGACCGACTGGTCGATCGAACTCCGCACGCGTGACCGGCAGCGCAAGCTGATCTCCAAGATCGAAGCGGCGATGCGCCGGATCGACGAGGGCGAATACGGATATTGCGAAGTCACCGGCGAACCGATCTCGCTCGCCCGTCTCGAAGCGCGGCCGATCGCGACGATGACGGTCGAGGCGCAGGAGCGCCACGAGCGGCACGAAAAGGTTTCGCGCGAGGAATGACCTCGGCAAAAGGCTGGGTTAACCAGTTCTAAACCATTTTAAGCCTATGGCTTCGCTTTGATTGGAGACCGGTACGACCAACGTGATGGACCAGTATTCGCCGACAGACCCGCAGGAGCATGTGGACGATCCCGCCAGTGGCCGGCAGGACGCTCGGGACAGTCTGTTCCTGATGGCGATGTTGCGTCTCGCTGGCGAAACCGGGTCGATCCCCGTCCGCGTCCGCAATCTCTCCGCCGGTGGGTTGATGGCGGATTATCCCGAGGGGCTCGACCAGGCCGTACCGGTCCAGATCGAGATCCGCGGCATCGGCTGGGTTCCCGGACAGGTCGCATGGTGTACCGCAGGTCGGATCGGGATCGCCTTCGATCGACCGATCGATCCATTGCTCGCCCGCAAGCCGGTGGGGCAGGGGGGGCATACGCCCGTGTTCGTCAAGCCGATCCTGCCGCGGGGCAATCTTCGCTGACGGGTAACGCGCGGTCCGGACGCCGAGACGCCCGGACCTGACGAATCTACTGAATTTGCGTCAGTTCTTCTTTGATCAACAGCTTCTGCTTCTTCAGCGCGGCGATCGTCGTCGCGTCGGGCAGGGGGCGCTGCGTTTCCGCCGCGATCTGCCGGTCGAGGACTGCATGCTTGGCGGCGAGAGCCGAATGATGTGCGGTCTGCATAGTCTGCGTACCTCCTTCATGTGCTGCTTGGGGAACTCAATAAACCACGCGATCCCGTAATTGTCTCCTCTGGAATCGTACGGATGGGATATGTCCCCCGATTTGCGCGACCGATCGCTTTTCCCCGGACCGGCATGTCGCGATTTGCTAGGGTCGGTTCAGCATATGGGGATCCGATGGACGACAACCTGATCGCAAAGCGCCTCGAAGTGTTGCGCGTCGAACATCGTGACCTCGACTCGGCAATCGCCGCGCTCGTCGATGGCGGCGGGGGAGACCAGTTGCAGTTGGCGCGGCTGAAGAAGCGGAAGCTGCGGCTGCGCGACGAGATCGCGTTGCTCGAGGATCAGCTCGTCCCGGATATCATTGCCTGAGTCGATCACTCCGACTGTCCCATTCTGTGACACTTGGCACTGGCCGGCCCTACCGCTCGAAACCGTACCGTGCGCCGCGCATTTGTGGGAAATGAATTGGATGAAGCGCCCCCTGTATGATTCGCGGATGCATCGCCGCGTGATCGATACGCTCTACCTCGACGCAATGATCCTGGCTGACGAGGCGCGGAGCTATTTCGATGAAGGTGGCCGAGCGGATCGCGACTCGCTCGACCCGATGGCGCGGGTCTCCTTCAGTTGCGAATCGCTCAAGGTGACGACGCGACTGATGCACGTGATCGCATGGTTGCTGACGCAGCGCGCGGTCGACTCCGGCGAAATGGAGCCACGCGAGGCGCTCGACCCGTCGCGACGGCTCGGGTCCGCGCCGGCGAGCCACCCGGCGGCGCTCGCTGCGATGCCGCTCGCCGCAGGCCGGCTGATCGCGGCGAGTTGCGATTTGCATGAGCGAGTCGCGCGGCTCGATGCGGCGCAGGCGGAGGCTCCGATGGTCCTGCCAAGCCCGGTGCATTTCCTGCAGGGGCGGCTGGCAGGGGCGTTCTGATCGACTGCCGCAGGCGGTCTGCAGCGACCCCGTCCGGCTCCTGTCCCGTCGCTGCCGGTGATCGACGGGCAGGATCCGGAGATTCACGCGATATGCGCGTTCGGTTGCCTTAGAGCGCCAGCCGCGCGCGCGCAGCGCGATATTGCGCTTCGAACCGGTCGACCATCGCCGCCACGGGTTCGACCCGGTCGATCACGCCGATCCCCTGGCCCGAACCCCAGATGTCTTTCCACGCTTTCGGCTTCGCGCCGTTGCCCGTCCCGAAATCCATTGTCTTGAGATCGCCCTCGGGCAGGTTGTCCGGGTCCATCCCCGCGCGCTCGATCGAGCCGCGCAGGTAGTTGCCGTGAACCCCGGTGAACAGGTTGGAGTAGATGATGTCCGAGGCCTTCCCCTCGACGATCCCTTGCTTGTAGTCCGCGTCTGCATTGGCTTCCGCGCTCGCGATGAACGGCGAGCCGATATAGCCGAAGTCCGCCCCCATTGCCTGCGCGGCAAGGACCGCGTCGCCGGTCGCGATCGAGCCCGAGAGCGCGAGCGGCCCGTCGAACCATTGCCGGATTTCCTGGATGATCGCGAAGGGCGATAGCCGCCCGGCGTGGCCGCCGGCACCCGCCGCCACCGCGATCAGCCCGTCCGCGCCCTTTTCGATCGCCTTGTGCGCGAAACGGTCATCGATCACGTCGTGGAGCGTAATCCCGCCCCAGCTGTGGACCGCGGTGTTGAGATCCTCGCGCGCGCCGAGTGAGGTGATGACGATCGGCACCTGCCACTTCGCACAGGTCGCAAGATCCGCCTCGAGCCGCTCGTTCGAGCGGTGGACGATCTGGTTGACCGCGAAGGGGGCTGCAGGACGCTCCGGATGATCGCGATTGTGCGCCGCCAGTTCCTCGGTGATCCGATGCAGCCATTCGTCGAGCAAGGCCTGCGGTCGTGCGTTGAGCGCCGGGAAGGATCCGACGATCCCCGCCTTGCACTGCGCGATGACCAGCTCCGGCCCCGAGATGATGAACAGCGGCGATCCGATGATGGGAAGCCGGAGGCGATCGAACAGCGGAGGAATGCTCATATGCGTTTCATAGCGCAACCGAAACGCCTGTCCAGCAAGCCTATAGTTGCAGAGGTAACTGAAAGGGTTAAGGCACGGCTCGCAAATATGTCATTCCGGAGTCTCGCGCGTGAAGCTTTCTCTTGTCGCTGCCTTGTTGTCCGCCGTCGCGACTCCGGCGTTCGCCGTGGGGCAGTTGCCCGGCGGTGTCACACCGCTCAGCTACGACATCATGGTCCGCCCCGATGCGAAGGCGATGACCTTCTCGGGTGAGGAAACCGTCGCGATCGAAGTGGCCAAGGCAAGCCGGACGATCGTACTCAACGCCGCCGACCTCAAGATCTCGCGCGCAACGCTCGACGGCAAGCCGGTGACCTTCCGACTCGACACCGCCAAGCAGCAGCTCGTGCTGACCCCGGGAACCGCGGTCTCGGCGGGCAAGCACGCGCTCGCTTTCGCCTGGACGGGGACGATCAACACCTCGGCCGCCGGGCTGTTCGCGATCGACTATACCAACAAGGACGGATCCGCCGCGCGGATGCTCGTCACGCAGTTCGAGGCGCCCGACGCCCGCCGCTTCGCGCCGCTGTGGGACGAGCCGGCATACAAGGCGCGCTTCACGATCAGCACGGTTGCGCCCGGTGACCAGACCGCCTTTTCCAACATGCCCGCGACCAGCGTGACCAGGCAGGCGGACGGCAGCAAGCTGTACCGCTTTGCCGAGACGCCCAAGATGTCGAGCTATCTGATGTTCCTCGGCATGGGCGACGTCGAGCGCAAGACGGTGATGGCGGGCAAGACCGAGATCGGAATAATTACACGGCGCGGCGTGGTCGACCAGGGCGACTACTCGCTGGCGCAGGCGAAGCGGCTGCTGACCTATTACAACAATTATTTCGGCCAGCCGTACCCGCTCCCCAAGCTCGACATGATCGCGGGGCCGGGCTCGAGCCAGTTCTTCGGCGCGATGGAGAATTGGGGCGCGATTTTCTATTTCGAGCCCGAGCTCCTCTACGACGCCAAGCGCGCTACGCAGAGCGGCAAGCAGCGAATCTTCACGGTCGTCGCGCATGAAATGGCGCACCAGTGGTTCGGCGATCTCGTGACGATGAACTGGTGGGACGACCTGTGGCTCAACGAGGGGTTCGCTTCGTGGATGGAGAACAAGTCGAGCATCGACCTCAACCCCGAATGGCACGCCGATGCGACGGCGGTCGCGCAGGACCGCGAGGGCGCGCTGCAGGTCGATTCGACCGTAGGCACGCATCCGATCATCCGTCATGTCGAGACGGTCGATCAGATCGGTCAGGCGTTCGACGGGATCACCTACATGAAGGGGCAGGCGGTGATCGGCATGCTCGAGTCGACGCTCGGGGCGGACACGTTCCGCGCCGGGATCCGTGGCTACATGGCCAAGTATAAGTACGGCAACACCGTCACGGACCAGCTGTGGAGCGAACTGTCGACCGCGGCGAACACCCCGGTCGCGCCGATCGCGCATGATTTCACGCTGCAGCCGGGCGTCCCGCTGGTGACGATGACGGACGTGCGGTGCGTTGGCGGCCAGACGCAGGTCAGCCTGACGCAGGGACGGTTCGCTTATGACACGTCCGCCAAGCAGACGCAGACGTGGCGGGTGCCGATGACGCTGGGCGTGATCGGGCAGGCCGACGTCCGCGCGACGGTGCGCGGCGCGGGGGTGCAACCGGTGACCATGCCCGGCTGCGGAACCGTGGTGCTCAACCGCGGCAAGGGCAGCTACACCCGCACCGTCTACACGGCGCCCGCGCATGCCGCGATCGTTCGCGATTTCGGGCGGCTCGCCTTGACCGACCAGCTCGGGACGCTCGGCGATGACTTCGCGCTGGCGAAGGGCGGCAACCAGGGGCTCGACCGGTATTTCGCGGATGTCGGCGCGCTCGGCACCGATGCGAACCCCTTGCTGTGGCAGACCGTCGCGGGGCAGCTCTCGGATCTTGGCGGGCGTGTCCCCAAGGGTGCGGCGCGCGATGCGGTCTCGGCGAAGATCATCCGGACGATCCAGCCCGCGATGGCGCGGGTCGGCTTCGCCGCTTCCCCCGGCGAAGGCGCGCTCACCGCAACGCTGCGCGAGACGCTGATCTCTGTCCTGGGCGATCTCGGGGATCCTGCAGTGCTCGCACGGTCGCGGACGCTGTTCGCGGCGTTGCAGAAAAACCCCGATGCGATCCCGGCACCGATCCGTGCCCCGATCCTTGGCGCGTTCGCGCAGAACGGGAGTGCAGCGGACTGGGATGCGCTCCTCGCCCTGACGCTTGCGGAAAAGAACCCGGTGACCAAGAATAGCTACGTCCGCCTGCTGGGCGTGGTGAAGGACGATGCGCTCGCACGGCGCGCGCTCGATCTGCTCACGACCGACCGTTTCACCGCGCCGCAGAAGGCAAGCCTGCTGCGCACGGTCGCGAACGAGCATCCCGACATGGCGTTCGATTTTGCGGTCGCTCATCTCGCGCTGGTCAACACGCTGGTCGAGACGAGCACGCGCGCGGGCTTCGTGGCAGGTCTGGGCGCAGGGTCGGACGATCCGGCGATGCCGGGCAAGATCAAGGCCTTCGCGACCGCCAATCTGCCGGCTGAGGCACGCGGCGCGGCGGACCGGACGGTCTCGACGATGGCGGCGCGGCGGATGGTCGACGCGCGGATCAGCGGTGACGTCGCCGCCTGGGGGCGAAGCGGGGGCTGACCGCGGTTTGATGTCGCTAATCGGTCGCTGTGGTTACTGCTTGTCGTGCAAATAGACAAGTTGGTGATCGAAATACTAGATGCCCGTTCGTGCAATGCACAGCATGAACGAGCATCTTGTCAGAATACCTGGCTAAGCACTTTACGGAGCAGCGATCGCGCTTTCGGCGCCGTCACATGTGCCGGTTCGGGCAGAACGGGTTCGGCGTCTTGCGAAGGGTCGGTGCCGTAGGCCATCGACTGTTGGAACAAGTTAGCGAATTTGGGACTATTGGGCGCTAGCGCTTGCAAACCCGCCAAGACCTGTTCGGCGATGACGTTGCTTTGAATTTCTAGTCGGGTCAGTCCATTGCCGGCATGATCCCGCGAATACGCGACGTGGAACTCCAAGCTACCGTGCTCCATCATGTAAATTTCACGAAGGTCGGTCAGTCCGATTTCCTTGAGGTCATGCATCAAGAGGCGGAAGCTGTTCGGGGTGAAATACCAGCCGTGAACGTCTTGATATGGACAATTCGGCGTGATGGATTGATCGAACTGCGTTTTAGCGATCTGAGGCGTATTTACGAAACTGAACGCCCCCTGATCGAACTTCGTCCATACGCCGCTCTGCCCAAGAACGCAGGTATTCACGTTGAAATCGAATACCGCCGCTGGCGAATGCCGACCCGACAAGAGGTGGTGTGCCTCTAGCGCCTGTCCGGTCGTGCTGTAAGGCTGCATAAAATCGAAAGTATATCGTTTGTCGGGTATCGCCAATGCGGCAATACCTGTTGGTTTGAGCAAAAGCTCACAACTTTGAAAATAGGACACGATGTCAGTGACATGTTCTATGACGTGCGAGGAGAAAATATAGTCATACTCGCCTCGACGCGTTATGATTTCGTGTAACGGCCGACCATCGGAAACATAGGTTACATCCTCAATCTCCGAAGTGTCGACACCCATCAAAGCGTATTTCTGCCGCAAGGTGTCCGCATCTGCATGGTCAAGGGTCTCCACGTCGAACCCATCGGCCCTCGCAAAAACAGGGGCATGGCTTGGACCAATTTCCAAGCCAAGTCCTTGGTTTTGAACCAAGCGTCTGAGCGCCTGTTTGCGATCCACCTATAAACCCCTAAAATGATCTCCGGCTTCTGACTTATACGGTAAATCTATATCGAGTCGACACAATAGTAATACGTCATCAAACAGTAACCTTACCCACTGCAAAGCAAAATGTATCAATTCATGTTGTCCTGTCGAAACAGGTTCTATTTTAGTTTGGTCCGATTAGCGAAGGCTGGGGGCGAACGATCTGACGCCAATCGGATCGATGGCGATCGCGGGAATAACGCGGCGTTCGTTGCCTGAAAATTCTGCGCCACCTCTTGAAAATACGTATATCTGGATCTTGCTCGTGCTAGCATATTACCGCTGACGTAAGAGGGGCTGGTTCACGATGGAACGTTCGACCGTTATTCAGTTTATTCTTGACCTTTATAAAGACCCTACATATCTTGAAATTGGAGTAGACCAAGGGGTTACTTTTGACGCCCTGAGGGCTAATCTCAAAGTCGCCGTCGATGTCCGATTTGCCTTCGATCTCGCCGCTGCTCGTGCTTCGGCAGACTCGGTTCGTTGCGAATATCATGAGACAGCGAGCGACGCGTTTTTCGCCGATCGCGCTCTGACAGCACCGAAGTTCGACGTCGTTTTTATCGACGGACTACACACGTTCGAGCAGACTTTACGCGATTTGTTGAACGCCAGCTATGTCTTGGCGGAGGGTGGGACGATCGTCGTCGATGACGTAATGCCGTCGGGGTATGCGGCGTCCATCCCAGATCTTGACCTGACCCGGCAATTCTGGACTGCCACCAACAATCCCGACGGATCGTGGATGGGTGACGTCTATCGGCTGATCTTCTTCATTCAGGACTTTTTGGGCAGTTTCTCTTACGCGACCGTCGAAGAGAATCATGGGCAAACGGTACTTTGGAAAAAGCCGCGGCACGTCTCGTCCAATCCTGCCCGGATCGAGACGATCAGCCGGCTGGGCTATATAGATGCGGTGATGGGCAAGGCCGCGTTCAACTTTACGCCTCTGGCGGCAATCCTTCCGCATCTTGCGAAGCAGTGAGGCATCGGGTCTCGGCGGTAGCGACCGTTCGGATTGCTACCGCCCAAAATTGCAAGGCATGGATCGCGTCGTCCGCCGCGGCGGCCGCTAGTCAACCCGCTTCAACCCCGCCGCATATTTCCGCGCATTTGCGACATAATGCCGCGCCGACAACAGCAGTCCCGCCTTTGCCGCATCGTCCAACTCGCGCACCGCGCGGGCTGGGCTGCCGACGATCAGGCTGCCGGGCGGGAAGACCTTGCCCTCGGTGACGAGAGCCCCCGCGCCGACCAGGGAATCTGCGCCGATCACCGCATGGTTGAGGATCGTCGCGCCCATGCCGACGAGCACGCGGTCACCGATCGTGCAGCCGTGGAGGATCGCATGATGCCCGATCGTGCAATCTTCCCCGACGGTGAGCGGCGCGCCCGGGTCGCTGTGCCCCATCGCGCCCTCCTGAATGTTGCTGCGCGCACCGATCGTGATCGGGGTATTGTCCGCGCGGATCACCGCGCCGAACCAGACGCCCACGTCAGGCCCCAGCACCACCTCGCCGATCAGCTCGGCACTGGGCGCGACCCAGCTCGCCTCGCCGAGCTCCGGGGCCTTTCCGTCGATTTCGTACAGCGGCATCGCAGATCCTTTCTTGTCGCTACGCTCTTGTCGCGTCCGCGGCATGGCATGTCGGCGACGGTTTCGCTACGGATCCGCAAATGAGCCTGCCGCTGCACATCTATGTCGATGCCGATGCATGCCCGGTGAAGGACGAGATCTACAAGGTCGCGCTCCGCCGCGCGGTCGCGGTGACGATCGTCAGTAACAGCCCGATCCGGATCCCGATTCATCCCTTGCTCGCACGGATCGTGGTGGGGGCGGGGTTCGACGAGGCGGATGACTGGATCGCCGAGCGCGCCGGCACCGCAAGCGTCGTCGTCACCGGGGATATCCTGCTCGCCGACCGGTGCCTCAAGGCCGGGGCTAGCGTGCTGGCGCCAAACGGCAAGCCGTTCACCACCGCCTCGATCGGCAATGCGATCGCCGTGCGCGCGATCATGGCGGATTCGCGGGCCGGCGGGGACGCGGTCGGGGGGCCGCCACCCTTCGCCAAGACCGATCGCTCGCGCTTCCTGTCGGCGCTGGACGAACTGCTGGGGCGGCTGGCGCGCCGCTGACCGTGCAGGCACGGGCCCCGGCAAGGCGGCCGGTCCCTCGCGAACGACACGCTCGGCGTGCGAAATAGTTCCTGAATCGTAAAAATACCTGTGCGGTTTTGCCCGGGCAGCATCGTCGTGTCTGCAAGGAGACTTGCCGCACCGATGCCGACCTAACGCCCCGTTTCGACCATCGCCGGATCAATGACGCGATAGGCTCGGCCCCGCGTCTTCTCCCAACCGTCGCACACCGCCTCCACGGAACCGCCACATGTATCTTGAATCGCCGGATTTTCGCTCCTGGGATCGTCCATGGGAGCCGCTTTCAACGACGGTCATTCCGTGCAGTTGGACCGTGCTTGTCCCGTTCTTCAACGAACGCGACATGATCGGCCCGACGATCGAGAGCCTCGCCGCACAGGACATGCGGTTCGAATTGATCCTGATCGACAACGGATCGACCGACGGCAGCGGCGCGGTCGCTGCGGCCACATGCGCGCGACTGGGCCTTGCCCATACGCTGCTGGTCGAGTCGAAACCGGGGAAGGTCAACGCGCTGGCCGCCGGGGTCGACCTCGTTCGCACCTGCTATGTCGCCACCTGCGACGCGGATACGCTGTATCCGAGCGATTACCTGCGGCAGGCAGCGCGGCTGCTCGATCGGGGCGCGGTTGCCGCGGGTGCGTATTTCGTTGCGCCCGGGGCAGGCGCGGCGGATCACGCCAGGGCCGCACGGCGGATGATGCGCTCGGCGGCGCTGCTGCCCGACCAGTGTCATACCGGCGGCGCGGGGCAGGTGTTCCGTACCACCGCGCTACGCCGCGCCGGACAGTTCGATGCCCGTCGCTGGGGCTATGTGCTCGAGGATCACGAGATCCTGCACCGCGTCGGCAAGCACGGACCGATTGCGTATGGAGATGCCTTCTGGTGTGCGCCGTCGCCGCGTGAACGCGACCGGGAGTCGATCCGCTGGACGCTGGTCGAACGGCTTGCCTATCACCTCACGCCGACCCCGGCACGCGACTGGTTCTTTTACGGCTTCCTGGCGCGACGGTTGCAGCAGCGCAAGCTGACCAGCGACCGGATCCGCGAGCGGGAATTCCAGTCGGTCGGCATCATCCAGCCAGAGGCACGGCTGGCCGCCTGACCGGTCCGGTTGCCCAGCATCTCCCCCTTGCGATGGACCGGAAACGCGGCTTTAGCTGACGGCGATGCAGTGCGATTCGCCACGCTCGTGACCGAGACCGGGCTCAAGGCGGTGTTCCTTCAGGAACGCCCGATGTTGCTGCGCCTGCTGGTCGCCCGGTTGTCCAGTCGCGACGATGCCGAGGATGCGCTGCAGGATATCTGGCTGAAGCTCGACCAGCAAGAGGTGCGCGCGCCGATCGCGCAACCGGCGGCCTATCTGTACCGGATGGCGTCGAACCTTGCGGCGGACCGACGGATTTCCGCGGCACGCTCGGGGGCGCGCGAAACCGCGTGGCACGATGTCCAGCCCGCTGCCGACGAACAGCCCGACGCCGAACGCGGGCTGCTCGCACGTGAACGGCTTCAGCAGATCGAAAAGGCGCTTGCGGGCATGCCGGATCGGATGCGCACCGCGCTCCGGCTGTACCGCGTCGAGGAACAGCCGCAGAAAGACATTGCGGTCCATCTTGGCATGACGGTGAGCGGCGTCGAAAAGCTGCTGCGCCGCGCTATGCAGCAAATATCCGTATATCGTGCGAACGACGAGGCGGATTCCAGCGAGCGGCATCGTCTGTCAGGCGAAGGGGATACGCACGGTGGCCGTTGACGCCTCGACCATTACCGAACAGGCGATCGAGTGGTCGTTGCGCCAGCATGACATGGACGATGCCGCATGGCGCGCGTTCGTGACGTGGCTGGAAGCGGACCCGGCGCATGCCAGGGCGTTCGACACGCTGACGCTCGACGCCAGCCTCATCGCCGATCATCCGGAAGTGTTTCCCGTGGATGCCGCGGAAAGCGTGCCGCCGGTCGAGCGCAATCGTGCGCGCAAAATGTTGCGCTGGGGTGTTGGCGCGGGCGCACTTGCGCTCGCGGCGAGCTTCTCGCTTTTGGTGCTGCCGTCGCTCCCCAATACGGCTGCCGCGCCGTACGTCGTCGCGACCAAGGCGGGCGAACGGCGCGCGATCGCCCTGGCGGACGGAACGCGGATCGAACTCAACGGCGCGACCCGGATCGAACTCGACCGGTCTGATCCGCGTACCGCGCGGCTGGCCGCGGGCGAGGCGACCTTCCACGTGCGGCACGATGCGGATCACCCGTTCGTGCTCCGCTCGGGCGATCTCGCGGTCGAGGACATGGGCACCGTCTTCAACGCCGAACGGGAAGGCTACCGCCTTGACGTGCAGGTCGGCGAAGGCGCGGTACTGTTCCAGCCCAAGCGCGACAAGCTGACGTTGCGCGCCGGCTCGGCGGTGACCGCGCGCGATGATACCGGGCATGTTGCGGTATCCAAAGTCGATCCCGCGCACGTCGGCGGCTGGCGAACCGGCAACATCGCTTTTGCGGGGGAACCGTTCGGGCGTATCGTCAATGCCTTGCGGCGGATCGACGCGGCAGAGGTGTCGATCGAACCGGTCTTGTCGCAGCAGGCGTTCACCGGCATGGTTCACCTGACGGGGAAGCCCGCCCAGGACGTGCCGCATCTGGCCGCACTGGTCGGGGCGGATTGGCGGCACGATGGGAAGCGGTGGGCCATTTCGGCTCGATAAAGGCAGCATGTTTCGGGGTTTGGCCACGCTGTGGCTACTGTCTGCCACGGCCGTTGCCGCCGCACCCAATACGATCAGCATACGAGCGGTCCCCCTCGACCGGGCACTGACCTCGCTCGCCGAGCAGACCGGGACCGATATCGTCAGTACCGAACCAGGGCTGCCCGCGGTCGCGGGTCGCCCGCTGCGCGGCCGGATGACGGCTGAAACGGCGCTTCGCCGGTTGCTCAAGGACACCGGCTATCGCGCGGTCCCGATTGGTTCGCACGGATTCCGAATCGTCCGCGCCCCGCGTCGCGTCGTCGCTCCACCTCCAAAGGCAGTCGCCATCCCCGGCGATGGGGCGGACATCGTGGTGACCGCGAGCAAGCAACGGTCCTCGCTGCTGCGCTTCCCCGGCAGCGCGATCATGCTGAGTGGTTTTGCGCCCGCATCCCGCGCGACGCGGCCGATCGACATGGACACATTGGCCCGCGCGACTCCGGTGCTGCAGAACACCGAGCTTGGCGTCGGCCGAAACAAGATCTTCATCCGCGGGATCGCGGACAGCAGCTTCAACGGCGCGACCCAATCGACCGCCAGCCAGTATTTCGACGAAGTTCCGCTGGGTTTCGCCGGCCCGGAACCGAGCCTCAACCTGTACGACATGCACAGCGTCGAAGTGCTCGAAGGGCCGCAGGGCACGCTGTACGGCGCAGGCGCGATCGGCGGGATCATCCGGCTGACGCCGAACCCGGTTTCGTTCCAGCGCAGCAGCGCCGCGATGACCGGCGGGGTCACGCTGACACAGGATGGCGCACCCGGTTTCGACATTGCGGGCATGGCCAATTTGCCCCTGGTTCGCGATCAGGCAGGCGCCCGGATAGTGGCGTATCGACAGCAGGCGGGCGGCTATATCGACGATCCCGCGCGCAAGCTGACCGCGATCAACCGTACCGATACGGTCGGCGGCCGGGTGGCGGTGGCATTCGATCCCGGCGACGGCTGGAGCGTCGAACTCGGGGCGCTCGGGCAGCGCATCGATTCGGCGGATGCGCAATATACCGAACCCAGAAGCCCGGCGGACGCGCGGTCGCTCCAGCGCCAGTCGCTCTATGCGCAGCCGTATCACAGCACGATCAAGCTGGTGCGCAGCGTCGTTCGGAAAAGCTGGGACAGCGGGCTCGATCTGGTCTCGGCCACCGGCTTTGTCGACCGGCAGACCGACGACACGTTCGACGCCAGCCGTGCGCTCGGCAGCGTCGGGGCAGTGCTCTATCGCAATGCCCAGATCGACCGCCTGTTCGTCCAGGAAACGCGGCTGGTCCGTCCGGCGACGACCCGCGTCGGCTGGCTGCTCGGGGTCGCGTACCTCAACGACAATGACGTCCAGTCGCGGGCGCTCGGCCCGCCCGGGCAGACCGCGACGATCATCGGCGTGACCAACCGCACCGAAAGCGTCTCGGCGTTCGGCGAGGCGACGTGGCCGGTCACACCTGCCTTTTCGCTGACGGCAGGCGCCCGCCTCACCGCAGCCCGCACCGACGGCGAGCCGTCCGTGCGACCGCGCAACAACAGTTTCATCAAGGGGCGGGCGACGCGGCGGATCGATCCGACCCTTGCCGCGTCGTGGCTAGTCGCACCGCGCACCGCGCTTTTCGCCAAGGTCCAGTCGGGGTATCGGACCGGGGGGCTGGCGGTGGCAAGCGGCATCGGACGGGTTGCAGATTACCGTTCGGACTCGATCATCGTCGGCGAGGCAGGGGTCCGACGGCAGCATCAGGGCGAAATCGGTCTCGAACTCTCCGGCGCGGTTTCCTATGCGCGCTGGCGCGATATCCAGGCGGACCTCTACAATCGACGCGGCCAGCCCTATACCGCCAATATCGGCAATGCCGACATCACCGCACTGGAGGCGCTCGGCGATTGGGTGCCGGTCCGCGGGCTGCACGCGACCTTCGCCTTCCTCTACACCTACAACCTCGTCGACGGTGCCCTCGCGCAACTGGCGAAGAGCAGCAACCGGCGGTTGCCCGAGACCCCGCCGTTCGCGGGCAACGCGGGCCTGTCCTATCAATGGCTGCATCGCGCCGGGTCGCTGTTCGACGTTGGCATCCAGGCGCGCTATGTCGGGCGCTCGGTGTTGGGGACCGGCGATTATCTTGAGATCAGCCAGGGGCAATATGCGGTGCTTGCGGCGCATGCGGGATGGCGTTGGCGCAACGTCGACTTCGTTGCATCGGGCGACAACCTCCTTAACGCACGCGCCAACCAGTTTGCGCTTGGCAATCCGTTGATGCTCTCGACCAAGGCGCAGGCCACGCCGCTTCGGCCGCGAAGCCTGCGGATCGGGGCGTCGATCGCCTGGTGAGCGGGAGGCCCGGCGCTCGAATCACGCGAGTCCTGGCCTGCACCTGCGGGAACCCGCAGGTCGGATTCCCGGGCGCATGCTAACGCCCACAGTCCTGGCGTCATGACAAACTGACGCGCTCGAAGGGGTGGGCAATGCGGGATACGGACGCGGATTGGGAACGGATCGGTCAGGAGGAGCCATATTACGGCGTCCTGACGCATGATCGGTTCCTGCGGAAAAACATCGACGGGCAGGCCTTGCAGGATTTCTGGGATACCGGGGAGGCCGATTACGCGCACCTGACCGCCACGATCCAGCATCATCTGGGGGATTTCAAACCGCATACGGCGCTGGACTTCGGCTGTGGTGTCGGTCGCCTGACGCGCGCGATGGCGAAACGATGTGACAGGGTTTTCGGCGTCGACGTGGCTGAAGGCATGCTGATCGAAGCGCGCAAGGACCGTCTTCCCAACATCGAATACGTTCGGGAGATACCCGCCGCCAAAGTCGACTGGGTTCATTCCTCGATGGTGTTGCAACATATCCCCCCGGTGCGCGGGTACGTCCTGATCGACGACCTCATGGCGCGGCTGAACCCGGGCGGTGTCTTCACGCTCCACTTCCCGATCTTCAAGGACCGCGAGTATCTCGAGCGTATCACGCCGTATTTTCGTCGCGGGAGATGGGACGGGGAGACCCTGACCCATATGTCGCTCGAAGCCGTCGCCGAAGGAACGATGCTGATGTACGACTATGACGTCAGCCGGATCCTCATGTCTGCGATAGCGGCGGGGTGCGCCCACAATTACTTCAACCATTCGAACCACGGCGGGTGCCACACCATCACCCTTTACGGCCGGGTTTGAACCGAACGATCTTCGGGGATCGCCGGATTACGGTGGCTTGGCGCAGGTCGAAGAACGGGCGGGTGCGGTTTTCCGTCGGTGCCGGAAACGATCGGGTCCGCTGCCGGCTAGTAGCGTTAGCGCCTGTCGGCTGCCGGCGACGTCCTGAGCGCGGGAACCGCGAGCGGTGGCTTGGCACCCGCCGGGCCATCGATGACAGGTGCATCCCCCTTTCGCCGCACGCCCGTCAGTCCGTCGGAAAGCAGCGGGACATGCGGTGGCAGCGCGGCGGACGGGCTGGGCTCCTCGTCGATCTTCAGGCTTTCCGCCGCCAGTCGGGCGGTGGTGAGGAAGGTCTGCGCCTTCATGCACTGTGATGCCACCGGACGCCGGAACTCGCGGCAATTCCACAGCGCCTTGTCATAGCCGCGCGGTTTGTCGCGCAGATAGCTGAACGCCATCGCGGCCACCTGCGCGGGTTGCAGCGGGAGCGATGCCGGCGTCATCGCCGGATCGATCCAGCCCATTACCTTGCAATAGGAGCGGTCTGCGCAGATCCGCGCGGCGAATTGCGCGAAGCCGTCCGGCGACATGGTGTCGGGGTCGAGCGTGAGAAGGAAGCTGTTGCCATCCCCCGCCAACGCGGGCGGGAGCGGGGATTCCGCGGCAGCGGTGTCGTACAGCGCGCCTTGCGCGATCGGGAACCCCTCCGCGCCGCGATGCGCCTCGGAATAGGGCGCGAGCGCGGCGATGATCGGTTCTGCGCTCGACACCTGGCGGTTGAA
The DNA here is from genome assembly GCF_000251145.1 of Sphingomonas sp. PAMC 26621. Taxonomy (GTDB): domain Bacteria; phylum Pseudomonadota; class Alphaproteobacteria; order Sphingomonadales; family Sphingomonadaceae; genus Sphingomonas. The sequence goes on from NZ_AIDW01000016.1 coordinate 114,018, forward strand.
GGCGGCGGGCGTGCCCCACCAGCCGGTCCAGCGGAAAAACAAATGCGTGCCGACCGAAGCGATCTTGTCGAGGCTGGATTGCCAGTACGGCACCACCCAGTCGGTGTGATAATGCGTGGCATAGCCGACCTTGCGAGCGACCGACCCGCTAAGCGCCGACGCCGCGACCGTCCGAGCGCGCCCCCATTGCGCCTCGCTCCAGCGATTGCGGGTGAGGGCACCGTCGCAGGTGAAGGTGAACTGGCACCCGGTGCTGCGTTCGGATCCCTGGAACACCACGCCGCAGATCGTCTTGGGGAAAGCCGGATGGCGGACGCGGTTGATCACGACCTGCGCGACCGCGCGCTGGCCGACCGGATCGTCGCCTGCTTCGTAGAGCACCGCCGCCGCCATACAGTCCGTCGCGCGCGCGCGCTCGTTCGCATCGCCAGCGAGCTTGAACGGGCGCGCAGCGGGATTGGGGCCGTAGACGAAAGGAACGTCGGCATTATAGTCGCGCGCATCCTGCGGATCGAGGTCCTGGAACGCAACGGGCTCGACCGGGGGGAGCTCGGCCTGCGGAACGACACGTTGCGGCACCGGGCGGACCTTGTGGTGGTGACGAACGGGCGGGGGCGCCGTGCGCACGAGCAACAGCGGAAGCAGGATCGCGAGCGCGGCGATGGCGACCAGCACGAGCCGGAGGGTCAGCGTCGGTTTCGGGGAAGGCGGCACGGCGATCAGCGACCGACGAAAGGGGACGGGGAAACGGGCACGCAGGGCTCCTGACCGGGATTGGCCGCGGCCCTTAGCGCATTTTTGCGAACAAGCGAAACGCCCGCCGGATACCGATCCGGCAGGCGTCTCGAAACGGATCAGCTCTCGGGCAGGAAGTCCGGGACCGACAGATACCGCTCGCCGGTATCATAGTTGAACCCGAGCACGCGGACGTTGTCGGGCAGGTCAGGGAGCTTCTGCAGGATTGCCGCAAGCGTCGCGCCCGAGCTGATCCCGACGAGCATGCCTTCCTCGGCAGCCGAACGGCGCGCCATGTCCTTGGCGACCGCGGCATCGACCTTGATCGCGCCGTCGATCGACTGGGTGTGGAGGTTGGCCGGAACGAACCCGGCGCCGATCCCCTGGATCGGGTGCGGACCCGGCGCGCCGCCCGAGATGACCGGCGAAGCTTCAGGCTCGACCGCATAGACCTTGAGGTTGGGCCATTCCTTCTTGAGCGCCTCGGCGACGCCGGTGATGTGACCGCCGGTGCCGACCCCGGTGATGATCACGTCGATCGGCGAATCGCGGAAATCGTTGAGGATCTCGATCGCGTGGTGCGGACGTGGACGTCGATGTTGGCGGCGTTCTCGAACTGCTGCGGCATCCAGGAATTGGGCGTCTGCTCGACCAGTTCGAGCGCGCGTTCGATCGCGCCCTTCATGCCCTTTTCGCGCGGGGTCAGGTCGAAGGTCGCGCCGTAGGCGAGCATCAGGCGGCGGCGTTCGAGCGACATGCTCTCGGGCATGACGAGCACGAGCTTGTAGCCCTTGACCGCGGCGACCATCGCGAGGCCGACGCCGGTGTTGCCGCTGGTTGGCTCGATGATCGTCCCGCCGGGCTGGAGATGCCCGTCGCGTTCCGCCGCCTCGATCATCGCGAGCGCGATGCGATCCTTGATCGACCCGCCGGGGTTGGAGCGTTCCGACTTGATCCAGACTTCGGCGCCGGGGAAGAGCTTCTGGATACGGACGTGCGGCGTATTGCCGATCGTATCCAGGATGGTGTTCGCCTTCATGATTGCGCAACTCCTGCTGGGGTCTTGGTTAAAGCTATGTCGGGCTGGTCGAAGGTCTTCGCAAGCCTGAGCTCGGGGAACAGGCGGACCCACAGAATCGTAACGACGATCGCGCCGATCCCGCCGAACATTACCGCGCCGACCGGGCCGAGCAGCGAAGCGAGCAGCCCGCTCTCGGCTTCACCGAGCTCGTTCGAGGCGGAAATCGTGAGCTGCGAGACCGCGCTGACGCGGCCGCGCATCGCATCGGGGGTGTGGAGCTGGATCAGCGACTGGCGGACATAGACCGAGACCATGTCGCCGCAGCCAGCGACCGCGAGCGCCGCGGCGCTGAGCCACAGGTTGCGCGACAGGCCGAAGACGAGGATCGCCGCGCCGAACACCATCACCGCGATCAGCATCTTGACCCCGACGTTGGTCTTCATCGGCCGGACCGAGAAGAACAAGGCGGTGACGGTCGCGCCAGCGCCCATGCTCGCGGCGAGGATGCCAAGCCCCTGCGGGCCGACATGCAGGATGTCTCGCGCGAACACCGGGAGCAAAGCGGTGGACCCCGCGAGCAGCACCGCGAACAGGTCGAGCGTGATCGTTGCCAGCACCAACCGGTTGTGCCGGACATACGCGAAGCCCTGCGCGATCCGGGTGAGCGGGTGCTGGTCGGGTTGCGACGGCGGCTGCGGGACCGGGCCGATCAGGAACATCGCGACCAGCGCGACCGACAACAGGCTTACGACGACGCCATACGCAAAGTCCGGGTGGACCGCGAACAGAAGCCCGCCGAGGCTCGGCCCCGCGATCGACCCCACCTGCCATGCGATCGAGCTCACCGCGATCGCAGTTGGCAGGCTTTCGCGGGGCACTAGGTTGGGGGCGAGCGCGGAATAGGCCGGGCCGGAGAAGGCGCGGACGATCCCGAACACGACAGCGGCGGTGAACAGCGCGGGGAGGGTGAGCGTGTGCGTCGCGGTCAGCACGCCGAGTGTGCCGGCGGTGAGCAGCATCACCAGCGTCGTCACCCGCACGATACAGCGCCGGTCGACCGAATCGGCGACGAGGCCGACCACCGGGGTCAGCAGGAATAGCGGCACGAACTGCGCCGCGCCGATCATCCCGAGCAGGAACGCCGCCTCGCGAATCCCCATGGTCGCGCGCGCCAGGCCATAGACCTGCCAGCCGACGATCAATGCCATCGCGGTGATCGCGACCGTGCCCGACAGGCGCGACGCCCAATAGGCGCGGAAATTGGGATGCGGAAGGGATGCGGTGCGTCTGCATCGCGTCATGCCTTAGGCCGAGCCGCGCGCGCGCCGCAATCACCGTCTTGCTTGGCCCGTGGAAACTTCTGTTCGTCCCGGCGACGCTAGGGATTTGACGCGGGACATTGATATGCGCGCAACAACGGGCCTATAGGCTCGCGACATTCCCCAGGATACGAGGTTGATCGTCCGTGGCCAAAGCCCCCGCCCTTCGTAAAGCTGAACCGCCGGTTCCCAACCGCGAACGTCCCGATGAACCGACGCCGTACGCGGCTTCGAAGGACGAGCTGATCGAATTCTACAAGCAGATGTTGCTGATCCGCCGCTTCGAGGAAAAGGCGGGCCAGCTCTATGGCCTCGGCCTGATCGGCGGCTTCTGCCATCTCTACATCGGCCAGGAAGCGGTCGCAGTCGGTCTGCAATCCGCGCTGACCCCGGTCGACAGCGTCATCACCGGCTATCGCGACCACGGCCACATGCTGCTCTGCGGCATCCCGCCGCAGGACGTGATGGCCGAGCTTACGGGGCGTGCCGCCGGCATCTCCAAGGGCAAGGGCGGCTCGATGCACATGTTCTCGGTGGAACATAAGTTCTACGGCGGGCACGGCATCGTCGGCGCGCAGGTCTCGCTCGGCACCGGGCTCGGCTTCAGCCACAAGTACAAGGGCGACGGCGGCGTTTGCCTCGCCTATTTCGGCGATGGTGCTGCCAACCAGGGTCAGGTCTACGAGAGCTTCAACATGGCCGAGCTGTGGAAGCTGCCGGTCATCTACGTCATCGAAAACAACCAATATGCGATGGGCACGAGCGTCAATCGCGCATCGGCCGAGGACCAGCTCTATCGCCGCGGCGAGAGCTTCCGCATCCCGGGCATTCAGGTCGATGGCATGGACGTGCTGGCATGCCGTGGCGCGGCCGAAGAGGCGCTCGCCTGGGTTCGCGCGGGGAAGGGTCCGATCATCCTCGAGATGAAGACCTATCGCTATCGCGGTCACTCGATGTCCGATCCCGCGAAATATCGCAGCCGCGAGGAAGTCCAGGCGGTGCGCGACAAGTCCGACCCGATCGAGCACGTCAAGAAGCTGCTCGAGGAGCAGGGCGTGACCGAGGGCGATCTCAAGGGGGTCGAGCAGGAGATCCGCAAGATCGTCAACGAAGCGGCGGATTTCGCTGAACAGACGCCCGAGCCCGATGCGGCCGAGCTCTATACCGACGTTCTGGTGGAAAAATACTGATGCCGATTGAGATCAAGATGCCCGCGCTTTCCCCCACCATGGAGGAAGGCACGCTCGCCAAGTGGCTGGTCAAGGAAGGCGACGTCGTCAAGTCGGGCGACATCATGGCCGAGATCGAGACCGACAAGGCGACGATGGAATTCGAAGCCGTCGACGAAGGCACGATCGGCAAGATTCTCGTCGCCGAGGGCACCGATAACGTGAAGGTCGGCACCGTCATCGCGACGCTCGACGCCGAGGGCGAAGAGCCGTCGTCCGGCGAGCGTGCGGGCGATTCCGCCAACGCGCAGCCCAAGGAAGCGCAGCCCGCCGACAAGGCGCCGCCAGCCCCCGAGAGCAACGTGCCGATGGCCGCCGAGAGCGGCACGCAGCAGCTTCACGCCGCCGCCGAGCAGAAGGCAAAGGTCAGCGACCCCGCGATCCCCGAAGGGACCGAGATGGTCAAGATTACGCTACGCGAAGCGCTGCGCGACGCGATGGCCGAGGAAATGCGCGCGGACGAGCGCATCTTCGTGATGGGCGAGGAAGTCGCGCAATATCAGGGCGCGTATAAGGTCACGCAGGGCCTGCTCGCCGAGTTCGGCGACAAGCGCGTGATCGATACGCCGATCACCGAATATGGCTTTGCCGGGATCGGTGCAGGCGCGGCGATGGGCGGGCTTCGTCCGATCGTCGAGTTCATGACCTTCAACTTCGCGTTGCAGGCGATCGATCACATCATCAACTCGGCCGCGAAGACCAACTACATGTCGGGTGGCCAGATGCGCTGCCCGATCGTGTTCCGCGGTCCGAACGGCGCGGCGTCGCGCGTCGGTGCGCAGCATTCGCACAACTTCGCGGCATGGTACGCCAGCGTTCCGGGCCTGATCGTGATCGCGCCCTATGATGCGGCGGATGCCAAGGGCCTGCTCAAGGCCGCGATCCGCACCGAGGATCCTGTCGTGTTCCTCGAGAACGAGCTGCTCTACGGCCGCACGTTCGAAGTCCCCAAGCTCGACGATTACGTCCTGCCGATCGGCAAGGCGCGGATCATGCGCGAGGGCAAGGACGTCACGATCGTCAGCTATTCGATCGGCGTCGGGCTTGCGCTCGAAGCTGCGGAAAAGCTGGCGGAAGAGGGGATCGACGCCGAGGTGATCGACCTGCGCACGCTGCGCCCGCTCGATACCGAGACGGTGCTCGCGAGCCTCAAGAAGACCAATCGGCTGGTCATCGCCGAGGAGAATTGGGCGACCTGCTCGATCGCGTCGGAAATCCAGGCGGTCTGCATGGAGCAGGGCTTCGACGACCTCGACGCGCCGGTGCTGCGCGTCACCAACGAAGACGTGCCGATGCCCTATGCGGCGAACCTCGAGAAGCTGATGCTGGTGACGAGCGACAAGATCGTCGCTGCGGTTAAGAAGGTGACGTACCGGGGCTGAGGCCCCGGTACGCCCTTCGGGGCGTCACGCGGTGTAGAGGTCGCAGGTATTGCGTTTGGCGGTCGGTGCCGGGTTCGTCACCTGCGTGAAGTTGCGTTTGTCGCGAACGATGAAGGTCGCGATCGAGTGCAGCTTTTTTGCGCCGATCAGCCAGGTGCCGGTGACCGGCTGGTAATTGTAGTTGATCTCGACGAACATTACCCCGGAGTCGGTCGGCGCAGAAACCTTGCTGCCAACGTCGCCCATCCCGCCGGTGATCACGCTGCCGGGGTGGCTGGCGGAATTGTCGGGGCTGCCCGAGGAAGCGGTGTTGACGCCGGCGGTGGGATCATAGCTGGCAGCGGAATCGTCCGCGGTCGATGGCGCGTTGTTCTTGATAGTGGTGCGCCCATAGGTCGAATCGAAGCCGGTGCCGGTCTTGAGACCGAGACAGCGCTGCCAGTGGATCCGCTGGACGCCGTTCGACTCCTCGAGGCTGGACAGCGTGATCCGACCATTCGCGGTAAGTTTCAAATCGGTGCCCTGCAGCTTTGCCGCCTGCAGCACGTCGTTGACGTCATACTCGCGCAGATCCTGCTGGGACAGGCCGTTATCCACCCCGACGCGCGACGCGTTGTCCGCCAGCGCCAGCGCGATCTGGCTGAGTTTCAGGTTGGTCAGCGCAAGATTGGAAATCTCGACGCCATAAAGCCCGAGCGCGAGCACGATCGGCATCGATAGCGCGAATTCGAGCAACGCGAGACCGCTGGTATCGCCGCGAAGCCTGGCGAAGGTCGATGCGCGGATCATGGCGTGCACAACACCGCGGGCGCGGTCGCAGGCGAGGACTGGGACTGGTAAGGCTGGTTTTTCAAGGTCGTGCTACCCGTAATTGTCTGGTTGGGTGACCATCCGAGCAACCCCGCCACGGGCAGGAGACGCGGGTAGGTTACCCGCATGGTGTAGACCGTCACATCGCTTGCACCGCCCTGGCCGCTGGCACCGGGGTCGGGCGTGGCGTCCCATTTCGTGTTGCCGTTGACGTCGGAATAACATTCGGTCGGCTGGCGAATGCCGTCATTATTGTTGTCGGAGAACGGCTCGGGACCGGTTTGCGTAAAGCTCGAATAGCTCACTCGCGTCGCGCACCATGTGCCGGCCGCCGGATCGGTCGCGCAGGATTGCGTGGTCGCTCCGATCAGACCGCCCATCACGGTCATCACCTTCTGATCGAGGTCGTTGACCGAGGCACCTTGCAGCGTACTGTCGCGCGCAGCCTTCTGGACGGCGCCGTTCAAGATCGCGCGCGCATAGGTGCCGTACAGCAGGTCGCAGAGCGCCATCATCAGCACGACCATGACCGGCGCGACGAAGGTGAATTCGAGCAGGGTCCCGCCGCGAATGTCGCGGCGGAGCGAAGCCCGGCTCACTTCGTCACACGGAGCATCGCCACCTGCTTGGCGATCTTCTGGAAGGCGGTGTCGAGCGACTTGTTGTCACTGGCGTAATAGGCCTGCCCGTCGGATGCGCAGGTGGTCAGTTCGTTGGTCAGCTGCTGCCCGAAGCCGACCACGAACACCTTGATGTTGCGGGCCTTTGCCGCCGCACATTCGGCGAGGAAACGCTGGTTGTGATAATTGGTGTAGGTCGTCAGGTTTCCCTGATTGCCGTTGGCGACGCGCTTGCGATACGCCTCGATCCCGTAAAGCCCGTAGATGTTGGCGTTCGGCGCCATGTCGCCGTCGGTCATGAAGACGATGTAGCGGTTGGGCGCGTTGCGACCGGGCCATGTCGAGGTATCGTTCTTGAAGATCCCAAGGGGCGAAATCATCCGCGTGCCCCAGATCATCCCGGTGTCGTGATACGTACCACCCTGCGGCACGAAATCGCTCGCGTTGACATAGGCGCTGACCTGCGCGCGGGTCAGCGTATCGAGCCGCTGGACCGGCTTGCCGCACGAGACATAGCCGGACGAGATGTTCTGATAGAGGTTGAGTGCGGTCCAAACACCCGTTTGCGTCGTGCTGTTGCTGTCGCCGCGCGGATTGGTGCTGTTGGTACCTGCCCAGTTCTTGTTGTTGCCATTGTCCAGAACGCTCGAGTCCAGCGACGTCGCCGTCCCACGATAATAGATCACATCCGGCCACATCGGACGCCATTTTGTCGCGGTGGAGCCGTTGGGGATCAAATCGGGGTCGAGATCGGGCGGTAGTTTGGTCTGGTCGAAACTCGTCGCTCCCGTTGTCGTGTCGCGTTCCTCAAGGCAGCCTTGCCACCTGCTGGTCGCTGCGGTGATCTTGGAGGGATCGTCGACGCTGTTGCCCATTACGTAATTGCCGACGTCGAGCTGCGAATAATCGTAGATCCACGCGGGCTTGACCGGCTGCGCGGAGAGCTTGCACGTGCCGAGAGCTGGGCTTCCCGACGTGCTCGTCTGCGTCCAGGACTGGTAGGTATAGGCGGTTGCGGTACCGTCGGTCGCGTATCCAGTCACAGGATCGCGGACGAGCGCTGTGCAGGCCGCAGACGTCATGTTGGGTTTCGAAACGTTCGAGGACGTTCCGTCAGTCATATCGCCCTTCAGGCGGCGCGTGTCGTAGCTCCAGTTCCTCACCATATACAGGGGATAGTTGGTGATGTCGGTAACGGTCGGATCGACCGGCGAGACCTGAGTCACCGCATAGCCGGCGTTGACCGTCGAGGTATAGGTCACGAAGCCGTAGCGGATGTGGGTCGTGTCATCCTTGCTCGCCGCGACGGTGTCGTAGAAGTTGAGCACCGCCGTGCGCACGCCCGACAGCTTCGAGCCGCTGACCTCCTGGGCGTAATACCCCGTCGTACCGTCGGGCCGCGTATAGCTCTTGATCGTCGGGCTGCAGCCCGCGGTCTGCGAGGCGAGGCACGCCATCGACCCGGTGGTATCGAGCACGAACATCACGTCGGTATCGGCGACGTCGAAACGCGCCTCGCACGTTACGGTGAGGGTGACGTCCTTGGTCCCGATGATCTTCGAGACGGTCATCGGTACGGTCGCGGTGGCGGTGGCGGCGACCTGATTGTCGGTGGTCTTGGTCGGCGTGAACGCAACCTTGGTGGTGCCCATGTAGCCGGTTACGGCCGGGATCTTGGTAGGATCGTCCTTGTTGAAATTGTTCGCGAAGAACGCATTTGCCTGCGCCACGGCAGGGTCGTCGAGCGCGGTGTTGTTGGTATAGGCCATCGTCTTGCGCCCGGCGAGCGCGCCCGCGTCGCAGGCTTGCTGGAGCCGGGTCTTGGCGACATAGATGCGCCCCATGTCGACCGTAGATCCGACCAGACCCGTCAGCGGGATCAGGAACATCGCCATCATGGCGAGCGTGTTGCCGCTCGCATCGTGCGCGAGCGTGACCATCAGGCCGCGTGCCGCTACCTCCGTCCTGGGTGCCTGCCCCGTCATGCCGCCAATATCCCCTGCAAGAAAAACACGCGTCTCGGGGTGCGATATGCCGCAGAAGGGGATAATCACGCGTGAGCGAGCATGGTTAAGGAGCGATGACCACGCGCCGCGCGGCATCGCGCGATGAGCGGGCAGGAAGACCCCGAACGGTACCTCGCCTTATCCTACGCGGTACCCGCCGCGCAGCCCGGACTTACCGCGTTGCTCGCGCTCGACGGGACGCTTGGCCAGATCCTGCGGACGACGCGCGAACCGATGGTCGGGCAGATGCGGCTGACCTGGTGGCACGAGGCATTATCCGCGCTCGATCACACCGCGCCGCCGGCGCAGCCGGTGTTGCAGGCGCTCGCGACAGAGGTCGTGTCCCGGGGCGTGTCGGGGGCGGCGCTTGCGGGCATGATCGACGGATGGGAAGTCTTGCTCGACCCCGATCCGCTAACTCGCACAACGCTCGAAGCCTACGCCGCGCACCGCGGCGGGACACTGTTCGCCCAGGCCGGTGTTCTGCTCGGTGCAGGTCCGCGCGATCCGTTGCTGCAGGCAGGGGCGGGGTGGGCGCTCGCCGACCTCGCGCGTCACGTGCGCGACGCCGAAGCTGCCGCGCTACCGCGGATGCTTTCGCAACACGAACTGGACGCGGCGTTCGGGTTGCGCTGGAGCAGGCCGGCGCGCGCGCTCGGCGCCCTCGCCCTCACCGCACGGATGGATTTGGCGATGCTGCAGGACGGCGGTCCGCCAAGCACTTCGCCGCGGCGCGTCGCCCGGCTCGCGTGGCACCGAATCAGCGGACGCTAGGCTTTCCCGGGGCAGCCGAACCCGATATTCCGGGAGCGGGGACATGGGGGGAATCGGAATATGTGGCGCATCATCATCGGTGGGCTCGCCGCGCTTGCGTTGGTCGCGGCGGGCGTCGTGTTGTTCAATCGCAATGCACGGTCGGTCGCGGCGCTGCCGGCGGTGCCGTTGCCGGTCGCGCAGGCGGGGAGCGGTGAAAACCTGCCAGACGTCGCGCCCGCCGCGACCGAGGCGACGCGCGAGGCCAAACGGTTCGCGCGGTATGACAAGGACGAGAACGGTACGGTCGGGCGCGAAGAATATCTCGCGCCACGCCGCAAGGCGTTCGCCAAGCTCGATACCAACCATGACGGCGCCTTGTCGTTCGACGAATGGGCCGCAAAGACCGAAACGAAGTTCGCCGAGGCGGACAAGGACAAGTCGGGCGGAATGACCCCCGCCGAATTCGCCACCACCGCGCCGAAGCGCAAGCCACCGCACATCCATCGCGATTGCCCACCACCCGCCAGCGCCGCCGCGTCGGAGGAGAGTTGACCGGTCGGGCCCGAACGTCCGCGACATCCGAGGGCCGATCCGGGCCTCAGCCCTCCCGTTCGTTAACCGGCTTCGACCGAAACGAACGGGACGGGCGGGTTCAAGCCACCGACAACCACGCGCCGAGTGCCGAGCGTGCGCGGTCGGTGTACATCTTCTTGCGGTCGGCTTTCTTGGTCCGGCCCGGAATCGGGGGGAACAGACCAAAATTGACGTTCATCGGCTGGTACGTATCCGCAACCGCCGCGCCGGTGATGTGATGGAGCAAAGCGCCCAGCGCGGTCGTGACCGGCGGCGGCGTCATCGCGCGCCCGCCCAGTTCGGCGACCGCGAACCGCCCCGCCATCAACCCGACCGCGGCGCTCTCGACATAGCCTTCGCAGCCGGTGATCTGCCCGGCGAAGCGGACGTTCGGGCGGGACTTGAGCCGCAGCGTCGGGTCGAGCAATTCGGGCGAACGGATGAAGGTGTTGCGGTGCAACCCGCCAAGCCGCGCGAATTCCGCGTTCTCCAGCCCCGGGATCGTACGGAACAGGCGGACCTGCTCGGAATGCTTGAGCTTGGTCTGGAAGCCGACGATGTTCCACAGCGTGCCGCTGGCATTGTCCTGCCGCAACTGGACGACCGCATAGGGCCAGCGCCCGGTCCGCGGATCATCGAGCCCGACCGGCTTCATCGGACCATAGCGCAGCGTATCGACCCCGCGCGATGCGGCGACCTCGATCGGCATGCAGCCCTCGAAATAGGGGGTGTTCTGCTCCCATTCCTTGAACTCGGTCTTCTCGCCCTCGATCAAGCCGGTGTGGAAGGCGATATACTGCTCCTGGTTGAGCGCGCAGTTGATGTAGTCCTTGCCCTCTCCCTTGTTCCAGCGTGATTGGAACCACGCGGTGTCCATGTCGATGCTGTCGAAATGGACGATCGGCGCAATCGCATCGAAGAAGGCAAGCGAGTCCGCGCCCGTCGCAGCGCCGATGCTGGACGCGAGGCCCGCAGCGGTCAGCGGGCCGGTTGCGACGATGACGGGGGTGTCGGGGAGCGTGTCGACCCGTTCGCGCACCACCTGGATGTTGGGATGCGCCTCGAGTGCCGCGGTGACGCCGGCCGAAAAGCCGTCGCGGTCGACCGCAAGCGCCGAACCTGCGGGAACCTTGTGAATGTCCGCTTCGCGCAGGATCAGAGATCCCAGCGTCCGCATCTCCTGGTGGATCAGCCCGACCGCGTTGCTGTCGGCATCGTCGGAGCGGAAGCTGTTCGAGCAGACCAGCTCGGCGAGTCCGTCGCTCTGGTGCGCGGGGGTCATTTCGCCGCCACGCTCGGCGGGGGCGCCGCGCATTTCGGACAGGCGGACCGAAAAGCCCGCCTCGGCCAGCTGCCATGCCGCCTCGGACCCGGCGAGACCGCCGCCGATGATGTGGATGTCGTGTGTCATGCGCCGTCCTTTGGGCATCCGCGCCGACTGGTCAACCGCCACGCGGCGATCGCGGTGGGGAAGGCCTGATGTCGATCAAGCAGATAAGATCGGCAACCCGCGAAGCGATTGCAAGGGCCGGACGTTCCGGCATCAGGGCGAAGCATAGCCGCTCGTCTCAACAGGAGATCGAAGATGCGTACTGGCAAAATTCTAGCGATACTGGCGCTCGGTACAATTCCGGCGCTTGCGATCGCAGCGCCCGCAATGACGTCGGCGACCTATGTCATGAAGGCAGGCGCAGGCGATCTTTACGAAAAACAGGCGAGCACGCTCGTGATGACGTCAACCGCCAATCCCAAGCTCAAGAAGTTCGCGAAGGAAATGGTCACCGACCACGCCAACAGCACCGCCGCCGTCAAGGCCGCCGCGATGAAGGCCGGCATGCATCCCGCCGCGCCCAAGCTGACCGCGAAGCAGTCGAGCGATCTCGCCGCGCTGCGCGCCGCAACCGGTACTGCGCGCGACACGCTGTATATCCAGCAGCAGAAGGCGGCGCATCAGGACGCGCTGGCGCTGCATCAGGATGAGTCGTCGACCGGGACCGCCGCTCCGCTGAAGGCGGCCGCGACCAAGATCGTACCCGTCGTCCAGCATCACATCGACATGCTTGTCGCGATGTAAGAGACATCCAGCCCCGGCGGCGGTGCGCGCCGTCGGGGCGGAACGGGATATGATGAAGATTTTCACGATCGGCTACGAAGCCGCCACGATGTCCGACTTCCTCGCCGCGTTGACCCGGGCAGGGGTGACGCGCGTAATCGACGTTCGCGCGCTCCCGCTGTCTCGCCGCCCGGGATTTTCGAAGACGTCGTTGGCCGCGTCGCTCGCGGCGGCGGACATTGATTACGTTCACCTGAAGGCGCTCGGCACGCCGAAGGCAGGGCGCGACGCCGCCAAGAAAGGCGACGTCGCGACGCTCGAGTCGGTCTACGCGCACCAGCTCGAATTGCCTGAGGCGCAGGTACAGGCGGCACGCATGCTCGCGCTCGCCGCCGAGCAGCCGAGCGCGCTGCTATGCTACGAGCGAGACCCGCGGCATTGCCACCGGACGCTGCTGCTCGAGGCGGAAGCGGAGGGGGTCGAGGTCGTCGATCTCTATTGCTGATCCGGTCATCGTTAATTCGTATCGGACCGTCGGTCCGGCCTTGAGGCGTGGCGAGCAGCGCGGTAGGAATACATCAAATGGACCAGGTCTCGCCATGGCGATCCCGGCCAGCAGCAATTTCCAGAGCCAACACCCTTTCGAGGAAGTCGATGCCGTATTCGCGCATGTCCGCCGCGTTGTCGATCGCCCGGGACCGACAGGTCGTGCCACGTCAGTTCGAGCTGAGCTGGGGCGATTTCGAAGACTTCACTGCGAGTACGCACGGCATGCAATCGGTCTCGGGCTATCCGCAGACGTGGAAGTTCGCGGGCGTCCATGTCCGGCGGTCGCTCGACAAATATGCCTCATCCACGCTTATCGTCGATGGCGCTGAATCGCCGCTCGAGCTCAATCAGGCGTCGCGCACGGTCTACCGGTACGTCCCGGGGCACGTGCAGTCCTGAGCGACAGGTGCTGCGGGACGCGCGCCTCCCGGACCGCGAATTCCGCAAGTACCCGTCGAAACAGTCCCCGGTCCTAGCCAGCTACCGGCAGCTTGACCCTGCCATCGGCATCCCGCTCGAGCGGGCCGTACGCGATGACCGTCTCCAGCAGCAGCGGACCGCCATAGAGATGCGGGAAAAGTTGCCCGCCGCGCGACTGCTCCCATTTCAACCCCGCCCCGAACGAGCCGAGATCGACCGCCGCGACATGCAGATCGCCTTGCCCGGCGAAATGCTTGTCGACGGTTTCGGTCAACTGATCGGCGGTCGACAGGTGGACGTAACCGTCCGCCAGATCGACCGGCGCGCCCGCGAACGATCCGTCGGCTTCGAGCGCCGCCATCTGCTCGGCGGTCAGGACCTTGTACGCGGTGAGGGGCAGGTCGCTCATTCGCCATCCTCCGGACCGGCTGCGCTGTCGTCGCTCGTGTTCGCACCGTCGTCGGGGGCGAGCTCGACCTGGGTCAGGTCGCGGACGTCCGCCTCGGCATCGCCTTCCGCTTCCTCGATCCGCGCCGCCGAGACGACATGCTCGTTCTTGCGACGTCGAACAGCCGCACGCCTGCCGAGTTCCGCCCGATCACGCGCATCGAGCCGAGCGTGGTGCGGATCACCTTCGCCTGGTCGGTGACGAGCATCAGCTGGTGCCCCTTGGTCGCGGCGAAGCTCGCGACGACCGGACCGTTGCGCGGGATGTTGTCGATGTTGGTGATACCCTGGCCACCGCGACCGGTGCGGCGATAGTCATAGGCCGAGGACAGCTTGCCGTAACCGTTGGCGCAGACCGTCAGGATGAACTGCTCGCGCTCCATCAATTCCTGATAGCGCCCGGTGTCCATCGTCGGCTCGCCGTCGCGCTCCCCCTTCCAGGGTGCGAAGCGGAGATAATCCTCGCGCTCCTCCGGCGTAGCGCCGACGCGGTGGAGGATCGACAGCGAGATGACCTTGTCGTCGCCCTTGAGCAGCATGCCGCGCACGCCGGTCGAGTTGCGGCTCTGGAACTCGCGGACTTCGTCGGCGGCGAAGCGGATCGCCTTGCCTGCGCGCGTCGCGAGCAGCACGTCGTCATGCTCGCTGAGCAACGCGACGCCGATCAGCCGGTCGTCGGCGTCGATGCCTTCGAACTTCATCGCGATCTTGCCCGCGGTGGGCACGTTGGTGAACGCATCCATCGAGTTGCGCCGCACACTGCCGCCCGCAGTCGCGAACATCACGTGGAGCTTGGCCCATTCGGCCTCGTCCTCCGGCAGCGCCAGCACGGTCGAGATCGTCTCGCCCTCGGCGAGCGGGAGCAGGTTGATCATCGGACGGCCACGGGTGGCGGCGCCACCTTCCGGCAGCTTCCAGACCTTCATCCGGTAGACCTTGCCGAGCGTCGAGAAGAACAGGACCGGGGTGTGGGTGCTCGTCACGAACAGGTTCGTGATTGCGTCCTCATCCTTGGTCGCCATCCCTGCACGACCCTTGCCGCCACGTGCCTGCGCACGGAAGGTGTCGAGCGTGGTGCGCTTGATATAGCCCTGCATCGTCACGGTGACCACCATGTCCTCGCGCTCGATCAGATCCTCATCGTCGATGCCGTCTGCGGCAGCGGCGATCTCGGTCCGACGCGGCGTCGCGAATTCGGCGCGAACCGCGACCAGTTCCTCGCGCATCACCGCGTACAGCTTTGCGCGGTTGCCGAGGATGTCGAGCAGCTCACCGATCGAATCGGCGAGGCCCTGCAGCTCGTTGCCGATCTCGTCACGGCCCAGCGCGGTGAGGCGGTGAAGGCGGAGGTCGAGGATCGCGCGGACCTGCGCTTCGGACAGGCGATAGGTGTCGCCGGTGACTTCGGCTTCGACCGCCTCGACCAGCTTGATATAGGGCGCGATCTCGGCGACCGGCCAATCGCGGTTGAGCAACGCTTCGCGCGCGGCTGCGGGGCTCGACGATCCCCGGATGATCTTGACGACTTCGTCGAGGTTGGTGACCGCGATGACGAGGCCGAGCAACAGATGCGCGCGCTCGCGGGCCTTCGCCAGCTCGAACTTCGAACGCCGGGTGATCACTTCCTCGCGGAAGGTGATGAACGACGTCAGGATGTCGCGCAGGTTGAGCAGCTCGGGGCGGCCGCCGCGGATCGCGAGCATGTTGGCGGGAAAGCTCGACTGCGCGGGCGTGTGCCGCCACAATTGGTTGAGCACCACGTCCGGGGTCGCATCGCGCTTGAGGTCGATGACGATGCGGACGCCTTCGCGGTTCGATTCGTCGCGAATGTCGCTGACGCCCTCGATCCGCTTTTCCTTGGCGGCGTCGGCGATCTTTTCGACTAGCCCGTTCTTGCCGGTCTGGAACGGGATGGCGGTCAGGACGATCGAGCGACGGTCGCCGCGGCCTTCCTCGACCACATAGCGCGAGCGAACGATCACCGAGCCACGCCCAGTCTCATACGCCGAGCGCGCACCGGCTCGGCCGAGGATGATCGCACCGGTCGGGAAATCGGGACCGGGGACGATCTCGATCAGTTCGTCGGTGGTCACTTCGTCGCGCGCGCCGGTCGCAGCATCGATCAGCGCCAGCGTCGCGTCGACGACTTCGCCGAGATTGTGCGGCGGGATGTTGGTCGCCATGCCGACCGCGATGCCGCCCGCGCCGTTGACGAGCAGGTTGGGGAAGCGCGCCGGAAGCACCGCAGGCTCGCGCTCGGATCCGTCATAGTTGGGGACGAAGTCGACCGTGTCCTTGTCGATGTCTTCGAGCAGCGAGCCGGCGACCTTGGCGAGACGCGCCTCGGTGTAGCGCATTGCTGCGGGCGGATCGGGATCCATCGAGCCGAAGTTGCCCTGACCGTCCATCAACGGCACGCGCATCGACCAGTCCTGCGTCATGCGCGCAAGGGCGTCATAAATCGAGCTATCGCCATGGGGGTGGTATTTACCCATCGCATCACCGACGATGCGCGCGCATTTGCGATACGGCCGGTTGTAGACGAACCCGCTTTCGGACGCGGACCACAGGATGCGGCGGTGGACCGGCTTCAGCCCGTCCCGAACGTCAGGCAATGCGCGCGCGACGATCACGCTCATCGCATAGTCGAGGTAGCTCGACTTCATCTCGTCGACGATCGAGATCGGAGCAATATCGGAAGGGTCGGCGAGTACGGTCTCGTCGGTCAATTTTTGGTGCCTTCGGCTGTTTATGTCGGTTCGGTTACGACCTAGCCCAGCGCTCGACTTATGTCACGCGGCACGGTGTCAGAAGCGGGCGTTCACGGTGCGAAAACGCACAAAAAAGGGGGCGTCGGCACGAATGCCGACGCCCCCTCGTCCAGCGTTGGCGTTCAGGCGGTTAGCGGGGCCGAACCCCGACGACGCACGGCCATGCCGATCATGCCGAAACCTGCCAGCAGCATCGCCCACGTCGCTGGTTCGGGCACCGCTGCTGCGACCGCCGAAACGCTGTAGCTGACGGTCGGGACGTCATAATCGTAAAATGCGGTCGGCCCGAACGCGAGCAAGGTCGGCTGCGCGAGCGTGCCGCTGTACAGCGCCGGACCCGCGATGTTCGCGAGCGTGAAGTTGAACGTGTTGAGCGTCATGCCCCCGCCGTCCGCTGCATCATACAGCGCCAGGCTGGCGGTCGACGATCCGTCCGAATAAACGCCGGCAACGTCGAAGATGAAGAATTCCGTTGGAAAGTTGACGTCGGGCCTGGTGTGATCGTCGAGCGAGAAGTGTGCCGAGAAACCGTTCGAACCGGTGATCGCGTAGAACAGCGTCGTCGCTGAAGCGGGGATCGCCGAGACCAACGCGGTGGCGGCAGCCGCCAGCAGTGCAATACGCTTCATGATACGAAATCCCCCGGTTAACGATGTGTTAACCGCAGAGCATCTCGATCGATAAACTACAAGACGTTTACGCTAGATATCATCCCGGTCCGGGAAATACTTACTGTTGAAGCGTAACGCAGTTGTCATCAATACATGCTGTGTCGAGCAAGGCGGCTCGAAACACTGCGCTACGCCTTACCTCAGAAGGGCACTTCCTTGCCTTCGAAATCGAACAGCTTGCCGGTGTCCGGGGCCTTCAGCTCCTCGATGACGTCGAGCAGTTGCAACGCCGCGCGCTCGGCATCGAACAGCCGGCCCGGCTGGACGTTGCCCTGAAACGGTTTGGACAGTGCGGTATCGACCGTGCCCGGGTGGAGCCCCACGACGATCGCCCGGTCGTTGCGCCGCTTTTCCTCGATGGATAGCGTGCGGATTAACTGGTTGAGGGCGGCCTTGGCGGCCCGATAGCCATACCAGCCGCCGAGCTTGTTATCCGAGATGCTTCCGACGCGCGCCGACAGGGCCGCGAAGACGCAACGGCCGGTCTTCGGCATCAACGGGAGGAAGTGCTTCGCGACGATCGCCGGCCCGATTGCGTTTATCGCGAATTGCCGAGCGAGCCAGTCGGGGTCGAGCTCGCGAAGCGCCTTCTCGGGTCCGCGTTCGCCATCGTGAAGCAGGCCGGTCGCGACGATCACCAGCGTGGGAGCAGGGCCCTTCGCAACCTGCACCGCCGCGGCAGCAATGGTCGACTCGTCGAGCAAGTCGATATGCCGGTCGCCCTCGTAAGACCGTGCGAACCCGAGGACGGTGTCGAACGCACCCTCTTCGGTCAGCGCGGCTTCGAGCGCCGCGCCGATGCCGCCCGATGCGCCGATGATGACGGCTGTCGTCATGCCCATGTCCTCATGCCCATGTCCTTATGTCCGCGTAAACCGCCACCAATCGTCGGTGCTCTCCGCCGGATCGAAGCGATAGCCGTCGCTGTCGAACCCCTTCATCGCCTCGATATCGGTGATGCGATGCTCGCACAGCCAGCGCGCAACCATGCCGCGGGCCTTCTTGGCGTGGAAGCTGACGAAGCGCGGGCCGTCCGGCCCGGGCTCGCGGAAATCGACGTCGACCACGCGGACGCCGGCAAGCTTGCCGTCGACCGCACGGAAATATTCCTGGCTTGCCAGGTTGAGCACCACGCCCGACCCCTCGGCGGCCACTTCATCGCGGACCAGTGCCGCAATCCGGTCGCCCCACCAGTCGTACAGCGACGGCTTCCGCGGTGCCCAGCGCGTGCCCATCTCGAGGCGGTAGGGGCGCATCGAGTCGAACGGGCGCAGCAGGCCATAGAGCCCTGACAGCATGCGAACGTGGTCCTGCGCGAAATCGAGCGCGGGTGCGTCGAGCGTCAATGCCTCGAGCCCGGTATAGACGTCCCCCGCGAAGGCGAACAGCGCCGGACGCTCCGGCGCTTCCGGGAAGTCCGCGAACCGATCCGCATTGAGCTTGGCCAGTTTCGGCGAGATGCCCATCAGGTCGGACAGTTTCTTCTGCGTCAGGTGCGCCGCCGCCTTCGCCAGCGTCGCGGCTTCCTCGGCGAAATGCGGCCGCGTTGCGGTGACGGGCGGAAGCGCGCTGTCGTAATCGAGCGTCTTGGCGGGGGAGAGCAGGGCGATCATCGCCGAGCCGGGTAGCCGCGCGCCGACGACACGTCAAAGAGTCTCCCGCCGTCGCGAAGCGGGGGAACCACGGCGGGTTCAAGCGTTGTTCAGCCCGGTGACGGCACCGGCGTCGCTTGACGGTGAAACCGGTGGCGTTAGAGCGGCTCAGGCATTTCCCCCGCAAGGTCGCCCGTTCGAGGCATGAGGAGAGTTCGGCAATGAAGATGGTTTCGAAAATCGCACTGACCGGGGCGCTCGTCGTCTCGATCAACGGTGCAGCTCTGGTTGCGCCCGCATTCGCCAAGAAGAAGGACGAGGCACCCGCCGCGCCGACGATCTCCAAGGAAGTTCGCGACAATTTCGTTGCCGCCAAGGCAGCGCTCGACGCCAACCCGAAGGATCTCGCCAAGGCCGAGGCAAGCGTGACCGCGCTCGATGCCGCTGCCAAGACGGATTACGAGAAGTATATCGGCAGCAGCCTGCGCCTGTCGGTGGTCAACGCACAGAGCACCGGCCTGACCGACGCACAGCGCGCCGCCGCGCTCGCGCCGATGCTCGATGCGCTGATCGCCAACCCGACGACCCCGAAGACCGAAGTCGCGATTCGCACCAATGAGCGCGCTGGCCTGTATTTCACGCAGAAGCAGTACGCTCAGGCCGCCGCCGGCTGGCAGAAGGCCAAGGACCTTGGCTACACCGACGCCGACCTGCTGCTCAACATCGCGCGCGCCAAGGTCGAGTCCGGTGACGTCGACGGCGGCGTCGCCGCGCTCGATCAAGCGGTCAAGGCCGAGGAAGCCGCTGGCCGCGTGCCGCCGGAAGCATGGTACAAGTATGCGTTCACGCGTCTTTACAAGGCTGGCAAGGACGAGGCGGGCGACGCCTGGACCGCAGGCTGGTTGTCGCATTACGGCACCAAGCAGAACTGGCGCGCCGCGATCTACACCTTCGGCTTCCAGGGGCCGAACGCCGCGAAGTACAGCAAGAACCGCGTCGACCTGTTCCGCCTGATGTGGGCGACCAAGAGCCAGGCCGGGCAGACCGAATATCTCCAGTATGCGGATGCGGCGATCAAGGTCGGCCTTCCCAACGAAGCCAAGGTCGTGCTCGACGAGGGCGCGGCATCGAACGTCGTTCCCGCGACCAACGTGCTCGGCAAGGAACTGATGGCGTCGGCCAAGACCGGCATCGCCGGCAGCACCTCGCCCGCGGGCAAGGAAAAGAACGCCCAGGCTGCGCCGAAGGGTGACATCGCAGGCCAGGCGGGCGACGCCTACTTTGGCGCGCGCAATTACGCCAAGGCGGTCGAAATGTATCGTCTCGCCGAGACCAAGGGCGCGACCGACGCGGATCGCAACAGCCTCCACCTCGGCATGGCGCTGGCAATGGCGGGCGACCGTGAGGCCGCCAAGGCAGCCCTCGCCAAGGTCGCAAGCGAGCCGAACAAGTCGATCGCCCGCTTGTGGCAGACCTATGTCGCGGCACCGCCTGCGGCATAAGGCTTTGCCTCACGGTAAAAAAAAGGGCGGCCCGAACGGGCCGCCCTTTTTTGTTGCAGCGGTCAGGCGCCGCGAATCGGGATGCCGGGGAGCGACTTGGCGGTGCGGATCGTCAGCGACGTCTTGACGCTCGCGACGTTCGGCGCGGGTGTCAGCTGGGTCATCAGGATCTCCTGGAACCCCTTGAGATCGCTCGCGACGATCTTGAGGATGAAGTCGATCTCTCCGTTGAGCATATGGCATTCGCGGACCTCCGGGATGGTCGCGACATGCTGTTCGAACGCGGCAAGATCCTGTTCGGCCTGGCTGCGCAGGCTGACCATTGCGAACACCGTGATCGGATAGCCAAGCGTTGCCGGGTCGATCTCGGCATGGTAGCCGCGGATCGCACCGGCTTCCTCGAGCGCACGGACACGCCGCAGGCAGGGGGGAGCGGTCAGCCCGACGCGCTCGGCCAGATCGACATTGGTCATGCGCCCGTCGTCCTGAAGCAACTCCAGGATGCGCCGGTCGATCGAATCAAAGGACATTACGTGAAGCTCCTGGAATCGCCGCGTTTGGCATCGCGCTGTGGAGCGGCCCTATAATATAATTGCCGGAGAACGCAATTGTCCCACATTGTTACGTGGCGAAATCTCCCGTTCCCTGTGGCCGTCCCGCTGAGTAAGGCGGGAGGCGAGGCCAAGAATGCCGCTGTTCCCGAAGGTTCTCCGATTTGCGTTACGACGATAGCCTCGAAACCGTCCTGTCCGCGGACATGTCTTCTCCGATGGGCGCGCAGCTTGCGTGGCGCCAACTGGTCGATCTGGTCGGGCGGGGCCGGGTGGCCGCCAGCGACGCGGTGATCTCGCGCCTCCGGGGATTGCGGGGGACAGTGCCCCCGCCGGTCCGCACCTCGAGCGCGCGTGCGGTGGCCTTTGCGTCGCCCCCGCTCGCGCTGGTCCTGCTGTTTGCGGAGGACGAGATCGCGGTGGCGGCGCCTGTCCTGCGCAGCGTCCATCTGAGTACGGCGGATTGGGCGGAGCTCTTGCCGATCCTGTCGCCAACCGCACGCTCTGTCTTGCGTCACCGGCGCGATCTCGGCCCCGAAGTCGTCGCGATGCTGGAGAGCTTCGGCAGCGTCGATTTCGTGCTCGCCTCGCCGTCACAGGACGACGCCGCTCGGACCGAAGCGCCTGCTCCCCTCGAAGGCACGGCTGCACCGGAGGAGGACGCAACGACCGAGCCGAGCCCAATCGCCGACGACGCCGGATTGCATGCCCCTGCGGCGGCATCTGCCCCTGCTGCGGAACCCGCAACCGGTCCGTTCGAAATCGCCGAGCTGGTCGAACGGATCAACGCGTATCAACGCGACCGTGCCGT
Source organism: Sphingomonas sp. PAMC 26621 (assembly GCF_000251145.1). GTDB lineage: Bacteria > Pseudomonadota > Alphaproteobacteria > Sphingomonadales > Sphingomonadaceae > Sphingomonas. Next base: position 135,836 of record NZ_AIDW01000016.1, read on the forward strand.
CGGGGGTACAGGCGCGAACGCGAGCACCATCGGACAGGCGGAGCGCTTCCGGTTCGAAACCGATTCGGCAGGCGTGATCCGCTGGGTCGAAGGGGTTTCCCGATCGCCGCTGATCGGGGTGACCCTTGCGCGGACCTCGGCGGCGATCAGGTCCGACACGACAGACCCGTTGACGACCAGCGTCGACGGCGCGGTGGTTGGCGCGTTCCGGCAACGCGCCGGGTTTGCCGACCTGCGGCTGTGGGTCGAAGGCCAGTCCGATGCGGCGGGGGGATGGCGGATCAGCGCGGTCCCGGTGTTCGACCGGGCGTCGGGCCGGTTCACAGGATATCGCGGCAGCGCGCGGCGCCCGCGGGTCGATGAAGCCGCGGAGCAAGCCGCAGACGAGCGTGCCGGTGTCGCGGACGCGTTACGGCAACTCGTCCACGAATTGCGGACGCCGACCAATGCGATCGCGGGCTTCGCGGAGATGATCGAGACCGAGTTGTTCGGCCCGGTACCTGCGGTCTATCGCAAGCAGGCCGCCGCGATCCGCAGCCAGACGGCAGGGCTGCTCGGCGCGATCGAGGACATGGACATCGCCGCGCGGATCGAGACGAACGCGCTGCAGCTCTTCGTGGACGACGTCCCTGTCGCGCAATTGCTGGAACGGATCACGGCCGATCTCGCGCCGCTGGCGATCCTGCGCGGCGCTCGTTTTGCGCTGCGCGTCGATCACCCGTCGCTGAGTATTCGCGGAGACGGGCAGGCGGTGGAGCGCCTGATCGGCCGGTTGCTCGCCACGCTGGTCGCGGCGGGGACGGCGGGCGAGCAGATCGGGATCGTTGCCGCCGCGACCGCGACGAAGCAGATCAAATTGACCTTCGACCGCCCGCGCGCGCTTGCCGATTATCCCGAGGATCTGCTGCTGACGATCGATGCGGACACCGATGCCGGCGAGCAGGGTGCGCCGTTGCTCGGCACCGGTTTCGCCCTTCGGCTCGCGCGCAATCTTGCGGCAGAGCTGGGGGGCGGGCTGGCGATCGGGCCCGACAGCTTGACATTGCACCTCCCGGCCACGATCCCTGCGGACGTGGAGCTGATCTCTCACCTTTGATCGTGGCACGACCGATGCCATCCCCGGCGTGACGCCGCGACCGGTCTATCGCCCCGCTGCGCCTGCTCCCGCCGACGCCGTCGTCTGGCCGGAACGTTTCGGAACGCGTTTCGTCGTCTTCGTCGACACCGAGGAAGAGTTCGACTGGCGCGCACCGCTCCGGCGCGACGGGCATGGCGTGTCGGCGATCGCCGCATTGCCCGAAGCGCACCGCCGGTTTGCCGAGCATGGCGTGCCGTTGACGTTGATGGTCGATTACCCGGTCGCGACCGACCCGGGGGCGATCGCCAGTATCCAGCAGGTTCTTGCCGATGGTCGGTCTGCGGTCGGCACGCAACTCCATCCGTGGGTCAATCCGCCGTTCGACGAGGTCGTGAACCCTGCCAACAGCTATGCAGGCAATCTTCCAGAGTCGCTCGAGGCCGCGAAGCTGGACCGGCTGACCAGCGCGATCTCGCGGGCCTTCGGCACGCAACCGCTGGCCTATCGTGCCGGCCGCTACGGGATCGGCCCCAATACGCTGCGGCTGCTCGCCACGCGCGGCTATCGAATCGATAGCTCGATGCGCGCGCGATACTGTTACGCTGCAGACGGCGGCCCCGATTTCGGCGCGATCGGCAATACGGCCTTCCGCACCGGACCCGATCACGCGCTGGTCGAAGTTCCGCTAACGACCGTCCATACCGGCCTGCTGCGTCGCGGTGGCGAGCCGCTGTACCGCGCGGCGGCGAGGATCCCGCGCGGGCGGGGGCTCTTGTCCCGCACCCGCTTGCTCGGCCGAATCGCGCTGACGCCCGAGGACATGACGCTGGACGCCGCGCTCGAAGCGATCGCGGTCGCCCTGGGGGAGGGGCTGCGGCTGCTGACCTTTGCGTTCCACTCGCCCTCGCTGGTCCCGGGGCACACGCCCTACGTTCGCGATGCCGCAGACCTTGCCGCGTTTTATCGCTGGTGGACGGTCGTCCTCGCCGATCTCGCGCGGCGCGGCGTCGCGGCGGCGTCGCTCGACACGGTGATTGCCGCGGCGGGCTTGCCAGCGACCGTGGCACGGCGCTAACGAGCCTTTCGGGGGGCCTGTAGCTCAACTGGTTAGAGCTGGCCGCTCATAACGGCTAGGTTGCGGGTTCAAGTCCTGCCGGGCCCACCATCGATTCTCGCGCACATGACGCGCAGAAAACCCGCTAATTCACTTGCCATCCCCGCCGCACCACGGCAAAGCCGCCCGACAGGCGGCGCTGCGGCGTTGCCGACCGGCCGATGGCGCAAGTGGCTTTGATTGCCTGCGCACGACGGGATCGGGGAGTGGCGCAGTCCGGTAGCGCGCCTGCTTTGGGAGCAGGATGTCGCAGGTTCGAATCCTGTCTCCCCGACCACTTTTTACTCCGGCAAGAAACCGCACTTTCCTGCGGGTTTCGCCACATGGCCGGAGCAAACTGCTACCCCTATGTGCGACAGTCAAGAGTGACACGGTTGTCGTCGGCTTCTGAGTGGCGCCCCGGGTACGCCAGAGTCGGAGACGGCCATCATCACGGGCTCGGCGGTGGACTGCGACAAATCGTCCCCGGCCGTTCCTTAAACTGCATCGAGGGGCAGGGGCCGCGAACCCTTCATCGTTCCGAACTCCAGCGTTGCGTCCTGCGCCGTACAACCTCGTCCGGGAGCGCCCATCCTCCACTTCCGTGCTCACCATGCCCGACGTTCGGAATGCATCGACCCTGTTCAATTCGGAAATCCGCTACCCGGCAGTCCATTACGTCGGACAATGCACCCGATGCCACGAAATCGGGCAATTCCCGGCGCTCCGCGTCGGATAAAAGCGTCCATAAGGAACTGCTCGGACGGATGGCGAACGCCTGCCTCGCAAGGAAGCCGTTGACCATGATGCTGGCGGCAAGACCCAGCGCCAATACTATGAGGAGGGTTGGCCGCGTCCACGATAGGTGTTCGCGGATGGCCCGATAGGCAGCCCGATTCTCTGATGCCTGATCCCGCATACCGCGCTCGGCATGTTCGACCGCGAGAAGCGATCGCGTGACTCTTTCGCTCACTTCTTGACCGAGACTCTCAAACTTTCGTGCCGCGGTGTTGGCGGTCCCGGCAGCGACATAGAGTTTCATCGCCGCTGTATTCGCGTCACGGAGATAGCCGGGGCACGCAGGAGCAGCTCGCAGTCCTCACTCGGTTGGCCTTTGCCGATCTGCTGAAGGATCGTGGCGCCCCTGTGTCGCTCATCCTCGACGATCCGCTCGTCTATTCGGACGACGCCCGGCTCGATGCCATGACGACGCTTCTCGGTGAGGCCTCCGGGCGGATGCAGGTCATCCTCTTCACCTGCCGCGAACGCGCCTTCCGTCATCTCGAGGGGAACCGGATCACGCTTTAGCTGAGGCCGAGCATCTTCCTCAAGTCGACAGTCGTAACTCGGCGATCTGATTTGGGTTCATGTGGCGCCAATGATGGAGCGGCTCATCTATATTTGGGCATGGGAGCGAAGGTCCGCTTCCTTGCGTGCGGTCCTGAGACCGGTCGGTCGTTTAACGGCCAGCCTTGCTCGTTCAACGAGCCATGGTGGCCGAACGCGTGAAATGTCGGCTCGTGTCGGAAGCCGACATTTGGGGGACCGGGCGTAAATGACGGGTTTGTCCCAAGCGCCGTGAAGTTGGCCCCTCGCCGGAGGCGAGGAGCCGATTGGTCAGATCTCGGTATTCTCGGCGAGGGCAAGCGCGTCCTCCACGTCAATCCCGAGATAGCGGACCGTATTCTCGATTTTGCTATGACCGGGAAGGATCTGAACGGCACGAAGGTTGCGGGTCGCCCTGTAGATAATCGATGCTTTCGTCCGCCGAAGTGAGTGCGTGCCATACTCGCTCCGCATCAGACCGACCCCTGTCACCCATTCATCGACGAGTCGGGCGTACTGGCGGGTGCTGAGGTGCCCGCTTTGGTCAACCCGGCTGGGAAAGACATAGTCGTCGACCGTGCCGCCCCGCCGATCGAGCCAGGCCAGCAGGCTAGCCCGAGCATCGGGGAGAAGTTCGAACTGAACCGCCCGACCTGTTTTTCTGCTGCATTACGATTGCGCGTGTTCGGATCTGTCCGCCGCTGACAAGGTCGCGGATCTTCATCTGCACCAAGTCGCAGCCCCGGAGTTTGCTATCGATCGCAAGGTCGAACAGCGCCCGATCTCGCAAGCGGCGGCGCTGATTGAGGTAAGATCGGATCTCCCATATTTGCTTCGGTTTCAGCGCGCGCTTCGCGCCGACGGTCCGTCCGGCGTTCCAGACTTGGCGCTTGGTCGCAGTGGGTTCGGTTTCAGGCATCTCCATGATCATTCTCCGATGGCCAGAGTGGCCGTCCGAAGAACGCTTTGGCGCTTGATAAGCAGGAATGCCCCGAGGCAGCTGCCGACCAGAATGCGTCGTTCGCTGATCGGGCTTTAAACGGCAGCTTCTGCGATAACCAGCCATTCGCATAGCGCGACGCCGTCTGGCAGAAACGCGCCCAAATCGAAACGTTGAGGAGTTTCGAAGCTGAAGCGGACCTCCGTTCACTCAGCGCGGATCGACACGATTGTTTTAAAGCGGAATGGCCGCTTTAAGGCGCCCCATTCGCGTTTCCCGCCGTCCATTCATCTGGCGTGCACGGCGGGGGGCGCCCTCAAATTTCGCCACAAGCTACATCGCCGGCGCCCAAAGGTTTTTTACGTTCGTTAAAGGAGCTATCGAGCTCCAACCAATCTAGAACGGCTTTAGCAGCACCGTGCCGCTGCTCCAACCTCGACGCTGGCGTCCCCTAATTTGTTCATAGGTTCGGCTGCCGGGCGCGACGCGGAACAAGGCGTGAGCGCCAATAGCAACCTCGTCGTCGTCGGCGCGCAGATCGAGTTCGATGGTGCCATCGTCTAGCAGCTCCGCCGTCCCGATATAGTCCGCGTCATGGTCGGCCAGTCGGGTGGCCGGACCGGGCTCCACCGGCAGCGCGATCGAGTTCCAGAACCGGCACAGATCAGGGCACTGGGCGGCGAAGTGGGGATCCGCGCCAAAGTGGCGCGCTGCGGTCTCCGCGTAACTTTCCTCCATGCCCGCAGCGCCGTCCTGGCGCTGATAGTCGGTGAGCGCCGCCAAGTCGCTGGTGCGCGCGGAGAGAAAGTGGGGATTGTGGCTGCGCAGTCGGTTGGCCAAATAGTCGTCCGCGTGCATCGTCTCGTGCAGTACGAGGTTGAAGGAACCGTGCTTCACGCCCGTCGGCGGCACCTGCCGGACGCCGCTCCAAACGACCGTGGCGATCGCGACATTGTGCTCGTCGGGCAGGTAGCAGCCGGGCACGGCACCCCAGTTAACCCCAGGCGGCCAACCGCGCGGTGTCTTCATGAGGAGGTCGGGCCGGTAATCGGTGACGGCCTCCCGGCACGCTAGGACCCGGATGCCGCTATCGTGCAGCTCAATTATCAGGGCCTGTGGGAACAGCGCTAGCTGCACGCGAACCAGATCTGCGTCGCTTTCGTCCGCGCTGGCAACGGGCGATACCATGGTGTGGACAGCGTCGGCGATGCTCATGCGGCGACCCCTCGCGCAAATGGGTTGCCGTAGACGGCGTAGGCAAGCCAAGTGAAATCGTCACCCGTGCGTGCTGCCGCACGCGCCGACTTGACCGCGTCGACCAGCCGATCCCCCTGGTTGAGCCTTTCGTAGAAGGCCTTCGCGAAGTCCTGGGCGAGTGAGTCCGTGACGGACCAGAGCGCGCCCACGAAGGCAGCGGCGCCGCATCCGCTCAACGGCCGAATGAAGGCGTCGGCAAAGCCAGCGACGCCCGCAATGCCCTCGCCCTCCCGCCCAGTCTGGCACGCGTTGAGGAAAACGAGGGGTCGCCTTTCCCCGCTCCCGAAGCAGGCAGAGGCCTTCACCTGGTCCACCGTCAGCGGATCGTCGGCGGGCGGTGGACCGGAAAAGCCTGCCATCAGCAGATATGAGCTGAGCACCGCCTTCTGTTCCGCCAGCCCGTGGCAGGCGAAATGCAGCACGTCGATGTCGCTCGCCTCCGATCGGAGGACATTGGCCACCTCGATGCTGCTCGCCTTGATCGGCTGGATGCCGGGCAGCGCCGCCTCCAGCATGGCCTGCTCCTCCTGCGCGCCGGGCAGATTGCTGCCGGCGCGCACGTAGCGCGGAATGATATAGCGACTGCGCGCTCCGTTCAGTCGGATCGCGCGTCCCGGCTGCGGCACACCTGGCAGCCAGCGTACGAGTCCAAAGTCGCTTAGGAACCGTCGGGAGGGATCCGCAGGAGGCTGAATACCCGGCGGCGGCACCAACGCCATCAGTTCCCACGGGATCAGCGGAACGTCGCCAATTACTTGGATGGCGACGATTTCGTCTCGATGCTCCCACAGCGACCGGCGGATCGAGTCTGGCATCATAGCCTCTGTCCGTATTCTGGCGCTGGCGACGAAGCGGTCCAGCGCCGCCTCGTACTGACCCGCCACGCGAGAGAGGTTCCAGGCGCCCTCAACCTCGCCGAGCACGGATGCGACATAGGCGCTGAGATCGAACCGGGGGTCGAGCATGCGAGTGTCCACAACACCGATGTTGAGCGCGTCGCAAACCAGCTCGAAACGAAGCGCCAGCGCGCCATTCGGCTGCACCGTTTCGTAGATTCGAAGCACCATCGATCTTCGTTCTTCGTCAGCTTCGTCCCCAGTCGGGGGCGCAGCCGCCGCGACGAGCGTCTGGCCGGCGACGAGGGCCTGCGCGTTGGCCGAGACGAAGGTTGGCGCGAGGCTGAAGGACGCGAAGATGTGACCGTTTTGCCGTAGCTGCACCGTCAGCTCCGCAGGACCGACTGCGATCCCGCGGGCGGTGAAGCTAACAGTCTGTTCGATCCGAGGATCGACCTCGCGGTACGCTAGGCCGGAGTTCGCGCCTTCGGTGGCGATGACGTTGCCTGGCAGCGCGATGTTGCGCACAGGGATCAGCACCACCTGCGCCGGCATGCCGGACAGCAACGTAACGCCTTCCGCCGACGCCGCGGCGGTCGCCCCCACCGTTACGTCGATGCGCGTGCCAGAGAGAGTGATGTAGATACGGGCATCTCGATCAATGTCGGGGAACGGCATCATCTCCGCCGCGATAAATCGCTCGACTGAAGACGGCGGTGGGGATGGAGCCGGCACGTCCGGCGCGGCGGCGACGGGCCTCGGCGGCTGCGGAGGAGGAAAGCTCGTTAGGGGGCCGCTCGAAGAGGGCGCGGGCGCCGAGTCGGGCGGTGGTCCCGCAATTGGCGCAAAGCCGCCAGCCTCGATCTCCAGCGACTCCATCTCGATTTCAACGGGCGCGATCGCCCTGGGCTCAAACCGCTCCGGGAGAGGCTCCAGCATCGTCGGACCGCGCCGCACGCCTCCTCCTTTTAGGCCCAGGCGCCCGCTCAGCTCTTCCGCGACGCGCGTCGAACGGAAATAGCTGGTATGCATCACCTCGGCAGTATCGCCGAACGCGAAGCACTCTCCCAGGCGGGCAGTCTGCCGGCCGAGCATTGTCATTGACCCGGTGTCGACCACGCAGTCGTTGGGATCGTTGAAGAGCGCGTCGGTCACCCGATCCAGCACAAAGCTCCCGACTGCGCCAGGCAGCACACCGCCATCGGCCTCATAGCTCGAGGTGATGGCGTGGTAGGCCGCCGATCCGAGCGCCGCCTCCGTCTCGTTGAGTGCCGTCACGAGCGGGCTGCCGGGCTCCATCGCGGCGAGGCCCGGCACGCGCCGGTCGCTGATCGCGACCTCGGAGAACATCTGCACGAACCTGCCAAGAGTGCGGATCGACAGCGTTACGAACGGGCTGAGCTGCGGCGCCCCCGCCAGCGCGGTCGCGTCGCGTTCGGCGGCGACTAGGAGGTTGGTGTAGCTGTCGACCAGCGCCGCCCAGTTCAGCGGCTCAGCAAGGTGTGTGCCGCCATTTGTGCAGCCGACGAGAACCACAGTCCCGACGGCGACATCAAGCCCGCTTGTGGGGAGCAGCTGCTCGGCAAGCGCGCGGAAGACAAGGCCGCCGCGGCTGTAGGCGACTGCATCGATCACGGTGCCGGCTGGCGGATGCAGCGCCGTCAATGTCGCCAGGATGGCCTCGGCGTTTGTAACTGGATCCTCTGCAAGTGTGCGGTGATCGAAACCGAGGACGAGATCGTAGCGTGCCTGCGCGGCATCCAGGAACCTCTTGCCCTCGTCGTGCGCGGCCAGCCCGGCAAAGCTGCCGGCGGTGGATGAGAAGGTGCCATGGACCATCAGCAGGACGCGCCCGCTTCGCCACGCAACCGGTTGCGCGACACCGTTGCGCGGGATCCACGCCGCGGGATTGCTGCCGCCAATCGCCACCGGCCCCGTCGGATTGCCGCCCTCGATTCGCGCGACCGCCGCGTCGATCGTCCGGCTGACCACGAAGCGCAGCACCAAGGTGCGTACTGGATCGATTACCTTCCCTGCCAGCTGATCGAGCACCCCACGCCGGGCGGATGCCGCGTCGGCCGCGCCGCCGCCGTCCAGCGAGAAATGAAGCGTGTCCTGTCGCGGGCCGACCGCGTCACGCCGGTCGAGGGGCGCTGTCTCGCGTGCCAGCGGGCGCAGCCAGCGCAGGGCGCCGTTCGTCGTCTCGATCAGCAGCACGGCGCTCTCGCTGGCCGCCACGGGAAGGGCGATGTCCGATCCCGCCGCCCCGGCTCCGCGCCTTGACGTCGGATCGATCCTGCGGAGGTCGAGGTCCGACACAAGATCGAAGTCCGCGTCGCGCAGCACGTCGATCAGGTCGTCGCCGAGCATGCTTCCATCGTGGCCTGCAACGCTCCGCCGCTCCCGCCCCGGCCCCGGCATTGGCCGGACCTCCACCGACAGACGGCTGGTGTCGACCCAAATCTCGCCAATCAGGCTCGGCATACGGTCCCCTGTTCCCAGAAGGGCTCCTTCAGGCGCTCACGATGTAAGGGGGATCTCGTCGACATAGCTGGTCGCGGCCGCCCCCAGACGCGCCTTCACCTTGTCCCGCACCGTGCCGTACAGCGCCACGTTGAAGCTCATCTTCTCGGCCGCAGTCCAGAAGTCCACCTCCTGCTTTCCCCAATGAAAGAAGAGGAAGTTCTTCCGATGGTCGTTTGTCTTGAAGTAGAATCCACCGAACGCCATCGACAAAGTGCCGTTCTGGCCAAGCTCCACGGAACCTAGTTGAAAGTTGCCGGCAAGGTCGGTGGAGCTGTGATAATCAAAAATAGTGATCGCCCCGCTCCCGTCAGCCAGCTTGCCGAGCGCATCGATCGAGGACTTGAGCACGGCCAACTGGTTCCCAGTGGCGATTGATGTGATCACGGCTAGGGCCGCCTGATCCATCCGGAACTCGCCCTGCGACTGGTCCGATTGGGCAAAGGCGAATTGTTCGGCGGTCCAGCCGACGGTCTCCAGTACCTGCGCGAACAGGTTGTACCAGTCGCGCGGCTTGGCGAAGCGGTCAAACTTCGCGGAGGCGGCGCGAATGGCGAACTGTACCGAATAGATCACGTCCGCCTGCTGCTCAGGAGGCACGCCGTCGACGAAGGAGAGTATGCTACTGGTGTTGACCGCAGCTGACAGCGTGGCTGGCAGCGGGTGCGCCGCCACCGTGCCCGGCACCGTGGGCGTGGCCGCATCGCCCGCTGGGCTTCGGCGGCGCGGGGCCTCTGCGCCAAAGTCGGCGAGTTCGATTGTCTCAACATACTTGGTAGCGTCCATGATCCTCGCCCTGAATACGGTTAGACGGATGATGTTACGACGATGCAGGGTACGCTAAACTGAGAGTGTTGCAACAAGGATGACAAAAAGCCTGTCCGACTTCGGACGGTAGGGCAGGGTGGAACCCGCACGAATATCCTTGCGCGGCTTCTGGCGGGCGGCTTCAATGAGGATTACGGTAGAACGACTCTCAGGAAGTAGCCGCGCCATGTTGGACGACACGGGACGAGAAGAGCTTTTCGAATATCTCTTGCCGGTCGCGCAGAATGCCGGCGAACCTACACTAATTGATGCGATGCCGCAGATACTGCGGCGGCACTTCACCCCGGGGAAGCCGTTCGCCGTCATGCTCCGATCGGCGATCAGGATCTGCGAGGAGGACGGCTTCAGCCGCAATCCCTCGTCCTTGTCGCAATTCGTGGCTCAGCTCGCGCCACTCTCGGAAAAGGCCCATATCCTGGCGCCGATCGCGGCGGCGCTTCGCGCGCCGCCGCCCGGTATGCCGGACCCCTACGACGCGCTGGTGATCCGCCAGTTCGTGCCGTTCATCGACCGCAAGCCGCTCCGACTCGCGATGCGGCGACTGGTGGCTGACCACGACATCCCGCTCCTCCTCGTGAACGGGCCGCGTTGGTCGGGCAAGTCTTTCACCTCGCATTTCATCGACCATCTGGCGACCCGCCACGACCAGTTGGAACACTGCATCGTCAAGGCTGCGGATGACACCGATCCGCCGGGCGTGCTCGAGATCGCGCGCGACATGATGGCCAAGCTCGGCGGCAAGCCGAGCGCGCTGCCGCCGCCCGACGCCACCAACCAGAAGCGCTGGCCCCGCGAACTGGCCAATGAGGTGACCGCCGAGCTCCTGGAGCGCACCGACGCCGCGCCGCGCACCTGGATCATCGTGCTCGACGTGGGGGGCCGGCAGCCACTATCGCTCCCCGTTGCGACGTTCATCCACCAGCTGGCAACTAACCTGACTACGGGCGCGGGACGGCGACATCACCGCTTGATCCTCATCGACATACCGATCGACGCGCTGCCCGACCTGGAGCTGTACAGCCAGGAGATCGCGATCCAGGGCCTTTCCACCGCCGAGGTGCATGACGACCTCGATCGGCTGTTCCGAAACCTCGGGCGACCCGACTCGTCGGATCTCGCGCAGGGTATCCTCAACGGTCTGTCAGAACCCCACGAGGATATGCGCGAAATCGGTCGGCGCAGCGCCGGCGTGATTCGCAAGCTGGTGGAGCTTACGGCGTGAACCCTGCACTCTCGACCGAGGAGCTGCTCGCTACGTTCCATGCGGACGACGACGCAGAGCTAGCGCCGACCGCCGAATCGCTGGCAACGCGGGACGCCTTTCTCGATGCCGCCGCCATGCTGCACTTGTTCCGCCCCAACGAGCTGAACGCCGGCATGGCCGCGGGTACCGGCGCCAACCATGTCGTAGCATTCGCCAGTCCGGCCGTCGGATGGTCAACAGAGCGGTTGTGGACGCTCTCAACGTCAGCGCGGCGGACGGCGATCCGCCGGATGGCGACGCGCGACTCGCTGCGGCGAGCCCGCCGCCTCAACAACCCGCCCGCGGACACGGTGGTACAACAGATGCTCGACCGCTGGCTAGATGGCCGCCCGCTGGTCTTGGAGAAGCTGAGCGCGGCCGAACTCGATGCGCTGCGCACGATTGGCGAATGGGGCCTCGCCGACCTGCCCGGCTTTCCGGACGCCGGGCGCATCGGCGCGGCTTGGCGTCGCCGCGGGCTCGTCGCAGATTTCGAAGGCCTCGCGAACCGCTTCGTGGGGCGGCGCAAGGAGCTCGCGCGACTAAGATCTTTCCTCTTGGAGGAGAGGGCGTCGGCCGGCCGTCGCGGCAAAGGAGCGCGTTCGCTGTTCCTGAAGGGGCCAGGCGGCGTCGGCAAGTCGGCCTTAGTCGCCCGCGTGGTCCTCGACTTCTTCGACGAACCGGAGGCGGCGGCGCTGCCCTTCCTGTATGTAACGTTCGACGATCCGGCGATCAATCCGGCCGAGCCGCAAACGCTGATCGGTGCGGCGCTGCTCCAGCTCGAGGCACAGGTGGCGAGCCTGCACACAGATCAGGCCGCCGACGAGGCCCGGCAGGCGGTCGCCGAGCTGCGCGACCGAATGTCCGGCCACACGCGGGCGCGCCGCCGGCTTAATGACCGCGCGATCGTTGCCACGAGCCAGCGCGGCAGGATCGGGCAGCTCCGGCAACTCGACGACGAATTAGGCGCGGCGTTTGCCGAGACGCTGAACCGCCTCGCGTCACTAGCGGGCGACGGCCCGACGGCATCGTTCCTGTTTGTGCTCGATACATTCGAGGAGGCGAGCTACCACCCGGACTCCGACTTGTGGCTCCTGTACAATTTCCTTGCCGATCTGGGGGAGCGGGTGCCGACGCTGCGCCTGCTCATGGTTGGGCGCGCGGAGCCGGACGGGGCGCAGTTTCACCGGCTGGGCGCCGACGCGCTCAGCCTGGGCGATTTGGACCAAGCCGACGCTTTGGCGTTCCTTAAGCGCGAGGGGCTGTCGCCCGACGCCGCCGCCCGCGTAACCGCCCAACTCGGCACCAATCCGCTCACGCTCAAGCTATGCGTCCGCGCGCTCCGCGATAAGGCCGTCGGCGACGCGCTACCGGGAGAGGCGATCGCCAGCGCCGGGCAGGAGGTTATCCGCGGATATCTTTACCGGCGCATCCTTAATCACATCCACGATCCGATCGTCCGGCGGCTTGCGCATCCCGGGATGGTTTTACGGCGGGTTACCGCCGACATAATAACCGAGGTGCTCGCGCCCGTCTGCGACGTTCCCGTCCATACGCCGGAGGCGGCGCAGGCGCTGCTCGATGGCTTGGCCCGCGAGCACAGTTTGGTGTCACGGGCACCCGACGGCGCGCTGGTCTACCGCGAGGAGGTTCGCCGGCCAATGCTCGCGCTCATCGAGGCTGACGCGCCGGATGAGGTGCGCAGTCTGCACGAGGCCGCCTACAGTTACTATCGCTGGAGCGAGGAGCAAAGTGAGAGCGACCGGGTCGAGGCTCTGTACCACCGGCTGATGCTGCCGCACCCCGAGTGGGCAGCCCATGAGTTGAGCCTGAGCAGCCGTTTGGCGAGCACGCTGGCCGGCACGCTCGACGAACTGCCACAGGCCGGACGGATCGCGCTCGCGGCGTTCACCCGCGTCAAGCTCGACGGCAACGACCGGCAAGCGGCAAATGCGGAGGAGGAAGAACGGCTGCTCGGGCGCGAAGTGCTTGCGGCGATCCGGTCCGACGCGTTCGATGAGGCCCTAGCTATGCTCGACCGGCAGATCGCGCCGGGTAGCGGTCTCGCTCCGCTGCGCGTGCGCATTCTCATCGGGCTCAATCGGCATAAAGAAGCGGCACGCTACGCGACCGAGCAGCTCGCCCTCTTTCCCGCGCTGGGTGACCGCACTCGGCATGCCGAGCTCCTGTGGTTCGGCGCGCAGGCCTCGGGTTCGGGCCCTGCAGCAGCGGAAATGCTCCGTCGGCTGGTGCCGGTTGCTGCCCGCCTCTCCCCAATCACCGAAGTTCAAGCATTGGCCGAACTGGTCTCCGTTGCTGAGCCCGAACAGGCCGAGGCCGCGCGCGAGCGGCTGGGCCAGGCGCTGGCGACGCTTGATCTTAACGCCGCGTTCAACGAGGCTACCCTGGTTCGTCTCGCGCTGGCTCGCGTGGGGCCGGCGCCGTGGAGCCTGTGGACGCGTTTCGCGAAGTTGCTGGCCTACGATCTCGCCTACCGTATCGCGTCCCGGCCCAGCGACATTCTTTCGACGCTCCGCGTCGAGCTGCTGGAGGTGCTGGAGGGCGCTGCCGATCCGGATCTCGGTAAGGCGCACGCGCTGCTGGCCGACCGGCATCTCGAGTCCCGCGTGGCCCATCTAATCGAGCTAGTCGTAGGCGCGTTGCAGAAAACTGACGGCGATGTGCGGGCTGCGGTCGCCGCGCACCGCCTGTGCATCACCGAGGGTACCACTCTCGCCGCGGCGGCGCTCGCCGGCCTCGAAGGCCGGCGCGAACGCTGGGAGACGGACAGCGCGTCCGAGTCGGTCGCGTGAATGAGTATCTTACCAACGAACAGAAGCTAGAGCTGTTTGCGATTGTTAGGGACCTTACCGGCGGCGATTACGACACGTACCGCGGAGCGCTGATCGGCGGACTGCCGAGCCCCTTCAAAGCAATATTGCAAAAGGCGCCCGTCCCTGCGGCCCAGCTTATGGCGGACCTGACGAAGTTTGTGGAAACGGACCGGCTTGCGGACGGCACCGTGCCGCTTGCCGCCTTCCTTAAGACGTTGCTGGTCGTGTTCGGAGCGGACGATCCCACCAAGCTTTCGCGCATACGCGAGCTGCTTGATGCCGTCGCCGAACGCGCGTCGGGGGCGCCAGCAGTCGGGCCGCCGACCGCGAACGAGATCAAGGAAGCTATCGTTCACCAGAACGACATGCTGCCGTTGTCGTTTATGCGCGAGGGGCTCGCCGCAGCGGCGAGCGTCTGCAAGTTGGAGGTGACACCGGTCCACGGCGGCACCTCTGTGACGACGAAGCTGCATTTGGGCACCGGCTGGCTAATCGGGCCCGGCTTGCTGCTGACGAATCATCACGTGATCAACGCCCGCCTGAAGGGGCAGGCGGCGGCGAGCGCCGACGAGCTCGTTCGGCAGGTGCGCGGGATGCGGGTGCTGTTCGATCACGACGAGAGCGAGGTTCAGCCGTCCTTCGTCGCCGCGCTGGAGCTGCTCGCCAGCGATCCCGCGCTGGACTATGCTCTCATCAGCATTGCGGATACGACGCGCGCGCCCCTGCCGATCTCCGCTGGTTTACCGGAGGCCGCGCCCAACCACGGCGCGCCGGCGCTCAACATCATCCAGCATCCCGACGGTGATCCGAAGCAATTTGCCATCCGCAACAACCTGATGGCGAGCGCGAGCGAAACCGACCTGCGCTATTTCACGGACACCAAGGGCGGATCATCGGGCGCGCCTGTGTTCGACGATGCATGGCGAGTTGTAGCTCTCCATCGCGGCCATTCCTTCGCACCCCACGTTCAATTCAATGGACGCGACGCAGTCTACATGAACGTCGGCACGCGAATCTCGGCGATCGTGCAGGATCTGTCCGATCGATGGGCAGGAAGAGAAGGCGCAGGTGACGTGAACGAGATAGCCCGGTTGCTAGCGCTAATTGCTCCTGAGCTGCAATGACCGACTAATTCAACTCTTCAGCTTCGCCGCGGGGCCCGGGCATGGCTGGCTGAAGTCGAGTTCCGTCAGGTCAATCGTCGGTCGGAGGTGCTGTCGGCAAAGCCGAAGTCGCCTCCGCCTGCCGCACGCAATCGGATCGATCTGCGGCCGCTTTGTCCTGCTCACCTGTCAGCTGCGCGACTGCCGTTAACAATCCGCTTTGGGTCTTGGGTCACCCGACGCTTACCTATGCGAACGTCCGCTATCCAAGCCTCTACGGCTGATTACTGCCTGTCGGTAAACGGCCCAGCTTCTGTCGCAACGCGACACCGGTGGGCCAAACGCCGAACGTCAGCTTCCGACAAGAGGTGACCTCCGGCCTGCGTCATGCGAACGGCTGAAATGTCCCAATGCGGGTCGTTACTGACGTCGATACCGTGCATGAATACGGCAGAAGGGCGAGTGAATGATCGACACCTTCGACCACTCCGCCCCGTCGGTGGACGGGGCGGTGGCATGGAACGCGGCGCAGCTCGGCTGCGCGCGCCAATCATTGGGAACGGCACTGTGCTGCATCCCGACTACCTTGCTCGCAGAGGGATCGGCAGAATCTTCAGCGGTTGTCGCGAAACGGTCGCGGCATAGTCTGGGAGGCGTTGCAAAACCTTTAGGCGCTCTTGCAACACGTCCTCCAAACCGCCGGACTGTAACAGCTTCTGGTAGCTACGCGCCGTCGTGCCTTCACGTCCATGGCCAGCGAGATCACATACGATGTACTGATTAATGTCGTTGCGATCCAATTGACTCAATCCGGTCGCGCGGATCGAATGAAAGTCGGCTTTCTTACCAGAGGGCGTGGCGGGGATCGCGATCCCGCTCTGCTGTTCGAGCCAGCCCATCAGCTTCCGCCAGGAAACGGAATAATATTGATCGCCGCCCTTTTTTCCGGCGTTGAGCCAGAGTTCAGGGAAAAGGCTTATCTCGCCGGCCGCCCGTGCAGCTTCTACAAATTCCTGGAAGCCTAATTCGAGGAGCCGCGGATGTAATGGCAGGACGCGTTCGGAGTTCGCCGACTTAAGGGTGCGGTTAAGGTTTTCTTCAATCAACATATGCGGTGTGCCGATATCAAAGACGAAATCGCTGACGAGATGCCCGGCATGCTCGTCACGTCGGCCGAGCTGGTAGCAGGCCAACAGCGGCAGCCAGTAGGCGCTGTCATGGTAGACGTCTTCGCCGCAGGCAAGACGACGCTTGCTGCCCCGGTTCCCGCGATAGATCGGCGCGTTGAACATCGTTTCGAGATGCACCGGCCGCCAGGGCAATCGGCCGCTGTCTTTCTCCTGAACCGTCACTGTCGCCGTCAGCTTCAGCGGCCTAATGAAATCTTCCGGCCAATATCCTGCTGCTACCATCTGGTTCGTGAAAGAGGCGAGGTAAGCCAGATCTTTGTTGAGAGTCTTTTTGCTACGCCGGTTGTGAGCCGTGACCAAGCCCAGGCTTTTCCTCACACTGGAGTATGGTCGATCCCATACTGACTGGACACGAACCGTCTTGGGTATCTGCCACAGCTCGCGCACGAACTCAGAAACATGCATCTGGCGATAATCTAGGCACGGCATGTCACCCACCATCCACACGAATTGCTTGACCAGTCGTCGACCATCTTCGCCGACGCCTTCTGACCAAGCGTCCTTGGCGATGAGATCATTGACGATTCCGTCGATGAGTGTTCCCAGCATCGGCGAGGCGCTCACAGCGCTGGAAGCCACTTCCGCATCGGCGACCTCGATTCCCGGTGTTGTCGGTTGATCTCCGCGCGCTATCAGGGCGCCGCCAAGCTCGACGAGATAGCCAAGCGGGTCTCCGCTCGCCACGACCTCGGGATCATTGAATCGGGTCGCGCGCAGCTGACCATCCCGTATCCCGCGATGCATGAGAAGTCGGTCCTGCTTGAGGGCTCCAGGCCGCCCGGCAATGCCGAGATGCTCTAGCCGCTGCTGCAAACTCATGTCGCTCAGCAGTAGGCCATCGCCCTCGGCTGAAATTAATTGGCGAAGGCGACGCATATGAACGTCATCTCGTCCCTGATCCCGCAGGCGTATCTCATCGGCTTTGTCGAGGATGGCGCAACCTTCGTGCCGCGCGGCGAGATCATGCAGGTCGGCGTTGACGAGGCACGACGCCGACACCAGTTCCGGCGAGACGACCGGGTCGAAATACCCCTGGGTCGCGATTCCGATCGTGAAGTCGGTAACCTGCTTTAGTAGGAGATTGGCCTCGCTTGCGGAGCGCACGCCGATCTGGAAGGAATGATAATGAAGCATGGCCACAACCCTATCAAGGGCTGCAGTTACCGCTGCCGCCCGAACCCGGGCCAGGGACGCTATGCTGGTCCCTAACGAACATGTTATGTGGAATTTGCCGAATTTTGGCAAACATACGGCCCGACGATAGCGATAGCAGCCGTGTTTACGGCGGTAGGTGTAGGGGATCTTTGTCATTCGTCGCTCCAGAAGTGCGACAGCCAAGTGCGACAGCTATGCGCACACTTGACCGAATTCGACTTCAAAAGCAGGAAAAGTCAGTTGCTTACCGGATTAACGGTCGGGCCTCCTGTCTCCCCGACCAACTTTCTCGTATCGCCGCATTCACCCCTGCACGACCGACCGGTGCCGTGTCGTCGCGGAGATCGCCCGCCACGGCACCGGGCGACCGAAGCGATAGCCCTGCACATACCGGCAGCCGAGCTGCAGCAGGATGTGCATCTGCGCCTCGTTCTCGACCCCTTCGGCCACCACGGCCTTGCCGAGCCCGTGGGCCAGGCCGATGATCGCGCGGACGATCTCCTCGGCGCTATCCGACTTGCGCTCGAGCGCCGCGATGAACGAGCGGTCGATCTTGATCGTGTCGACCGGCACCTGCCGCAAATGGCTGAGCGAGGCATAGCCCGTCCCGAAATCATCGAGCGCGATCCGTACCCCGGCATCGTGGAGCGCGTGAAGCGTGTTGACGACGCCATCCGCCGCGCGCCCGAGCATGACCCCTTCGGTGACCTCGATACACAATGCGGTCGGCGGTACGCCGAAATGCGCGAGCCGGGTCAGCACGCGCTTGGCTGCGACTGGCCCCGACAATTGCGCGGAGGTGAAGTTGACCGCCAGATACGGAATCTCGGCACCATTGTCGCGCAGCAGCGTCAGCGCGATATCGAGCACATGCTCCTGCACGCGCGGGCCGATCCGTTCCTCGACCAGGATATCGGCGAACTGGCTTGGCATCAGCAGGCCGTGCTTGGGATGCTGCCAGCGCAACAAGCCTTCGTATCCGACCACGCTATCGTCCTGAAGATCGACGATCGGCTGGAGATACAAAAGGAATTCGTCGCGTTGCATCGCGACATCGGCATCGCTTGCAAAGGCGGTGCTGACTTCCAGCAGCGTCCGCAGCATCGCGTCGTAGCGGTGGTGCAGGCTCCGCCCGAGCCGCTTTGCCTGATAGAGCGCGAGATCGGCGTTACGATACAGGAGATCGGGTTCGCGCCCGTCGCGCGGGCAACGCGCCGATCCGATGCTGAGCGAAAGGGCGCGGCGTTCCTCGGCGTGACGCCACATCGTGCCCTGGATCCGGGCGATGTCGGCCTCGATTCGCGCGCACTGGTCTTCGCCGTCGGCTGCGATGATCGCGAATTCGTCTCCACCCAGCCGGACCGCAACCCCGCCGCCGTTCGCCGCGACGGTCGCCAGCCGACGGGCGATGTGGCACAGCATTTCGTCCCCCGCTCCATGGCCGAGCCGGTCGTTGACGTCCTTCAGGTGATCGACGTCGATCAGGAACAGCGTGAAGGGGGCTTCGCGTCCGACCGCGATGCTCGTCTGGAGCGCCTGCTGGAACGCGGCGCGGTTCCCCAGCCCCGTGAGCGGATCGGTGAGCGCCGCGCTCCGCAGCTTCTCGGCTTCGATCAGCCCCCATTCGCGGCTTTGCCGGGCGAGTTCCAGCTCGTTGCACAAGGCCCGAAAGCGGTCCGAGGTGGCAAGCGAGAGGACGATCGCCTCGAACGCCAGTGCCCCGAACATGGCGATGTCGAGCATGTCGCCCTGTGGAAATACGCCGAGGTTGCGCATCACCCGCAGCGCGAAGATCGTCAGAACCGGTGCCCAACCGATGACGTAGAACCACACCACGCGACTGCCACGGCGGATCGCATAGCCGATCCCGACGAACGCCATGATCGCGCTCGTCATCACCACCATGTTGAGCAGCCGATCCAGCAGCAGCGGCGGGAACAGCACGTCGTTGGTGGCCGCCAGGACGCCAATCGCGACACCACCCCAGGCAAGGCCTCGCCCGGTGCGTTGCAACCAGCGCGGCAGGAGCTGGTCCTCTACCAGCGACAGGAAGAACATCCCTCCCGCGCCGACGAGCAAACCGACGAGGATATAGTCGACCCCGACGACCCACGGCCCGACGAGTTTGGGAAAGACGATCCCGAAGCTGTTCGACCAGGCCATTCCGTAGACCAGCGCGATCGAAATCCAGGCGAGATACCAGCGCTGGAAGGGGAAGCGACGGCCGCGGTCGATCAACACGTTATAGGCGAAGGCCGACAGGAGCGTTCCGGCGAACAGCCCCATCAGAATCAACCAGCGATCGCGCGATCGCGCCGCTTCGATATCGGTTGCCGCGGACATTCGACGGATCAGCGACAGATCGTCGACCCCGTCGAACCCCAGATAAATCGCGCGCACCTTGCTCCCGCGATCACCGATGCCGAAGTCCAGCACGCCGCCCGGCGCGCCGATGCCGTCTAGCGCGCCGGCGGTCCTGATCGACCGGCGAACCGATCCGTCCGTCAGCACCGTCATCAGCATCACGCGGCGGAAGCGGGTCTGGTCCACCAGCAGATGCCATTGCGGGGGCAGCTGCTCCAGTTGCGACCCGTCGATCCGCAGCCACGTCCAGCGCGTTCGATCCGGCGCGGGAATAGGGGGGCAACTGAAGCGCAACGCGATGACGGCCCGAGGCGCGGGAATGGCCGCAGCCGCGCTATAGGCGGCGCACGCCGATTGCAGCAGCGGGACGGCGGCGGTTGCCGACGCGGTCGGTAACGATAGCCCGAGCAGGATTGCGAGGATGCGTAAAACGTTGCTGGCCACCTCACTCTCCATACGAACAGTTCAACGACCGCTGCCACGTTGTGATGTGCAATCGATTAACGGGGTCGCAGCTACGCCTAGTAAATTCCCTTTGTCGGCCCCCCGCCCGGTGCTTTGCACGGCGGGACGATGGTCAAGTCTGCTTGGGAAGACAAGCGTTGTTCTTCAAGGAGATGCATGAACGAAGCGAACGCGGCTCCCGCTTTCGTCGAGAACGGTCCCGCGCCGCTGGCATGATTTGCCGCCACGGAATGCAAAAAAGACCCGCGGGATTGCGCAATCCCGCAGGTTTTTGGAAAATTTTTCAGCTCAGGATTGATGGCATCGATCGCGTCGGCGATCTCATTTGGTCTTGGGCGAGAAAACAAAAAGTTCCGTGCGAATCGACGGCGGCGCGCTCGGGACGAACCAGTTGGTGTCCTGAATATGGCTTGCGGTCACGTAAAGGCGTCCGTCGGGGCCTTCCGAGAACGTGTCGGGCCAGCGCAACCGCTTGTCCGACACCACGGGCTCGACCCGGTTTCCGACCAGGCGCGTGATCGAATAGTCGGTCGGCGAGGTAAGGTAGAGCGTTCCACTCCGCGCCATCCACAATCCGTCCGCGACGTGGGTCTGGGCAACGGTCTTGACCGCGCTCGCGCGGTCGTTCTCGCTGACGTCCTTGCGCAGCTTTGCGGTGTCGATGCTGTACAGCGTCTTGCCGGTCAGCGCCTGGTAATACAGCGTCTTGCCGTCGTTCGACAAAGCGATCCCGTCGGCGGAGAAGGCAGGCTGCCGACCGTCGGGGCGAACCAGCGGCTTGCCGTCGAGCAGGACCTTGACGGTCTTGTCGACCTGCGTCGAGACATGACCGTCGAGCGCACGGTGGCTTTCGCCGCTCTCCAGATCGACCACGATGATCGCCCCGCGCGTTCCGGAATCGGTGATGTAGCCGGTCTTGCCATCGGACGAGAAGCGGATGTCGTTGAGGTAGGTCCCCTGCAGCGCGACGTCGCCGGGAACCGGGATGACCTTGCTGACGCGATTGGTGGCGAGGTCGATCCGTACCAGCTTGGGTGCGCCTTCGAGGATCTTTTCATTCCCCGGCGCGCCCGGATCGAGGACCCAAAGGTGCCCGTGGCCGTCGGGGACGATCGACTGGACGCAGACGAAATGGTCCGCGACCGAAAGCTCGCTCGCGCGCGCATTGCGCCAGCTGTTCCATTCGGCATCGGGGTAGGGGCGGGTCGTTCCGTCCTTCATCACTTCTGCGACCGAGACCGGCGCGTCGTCGGTCCAGCGCGGGAAGTTGACGAAGCGACGGCCGTCTTCCGTCACGGCGACGCCGGTCACCTGATGGTCGAACGTCGCGACAAGCGACAGCGGGCTGGCGGCGGTGCGGGCCTGTGCCGCACCGAAAGCGGTCGCGGCGACCGCGCCGGCGACGGCCAGCCCGGCAATCCAGGGTTTTACCTTGTTCATCGTCATCGTCCTCTCGGTATCGGTGGAAAGTGTAGTCGGATCGCCGGTGAACAGCCGGACGAGATGGGGTGCGACGCGGTTCGGGGCTTCGCGCTGCGGGAAGTGGCCGACGCCCGACAGAGATACGACCGCGAACGGGCCGGTGAACTTCGCGGGGACGGACTCGGCGGCGGACGGCGGATTGACGCCGTCGCGCTCGCCCTGGAAATACAAGGTCGGTAGTAACAGGCTCTTGGTCGCCTTCACTTTCTGTTCGAGCCACGCACTTCGCGGATCTGGCTCTGCCTCGCCCCAGCGCGCCCGGTAGCTGTGCAACGTGACGTCGACCCAGTCGGGATTGGCGAACGACACCGCGACCCGCGCGAACGTTTCCTCGTCGAACCAGCCGCGAGGCGCCCAATTGACCCAGTGGAGATGCGCAAAGCCGCGACGATCGTCGCGGACCGCCTGTGCGCCGCGCCCCGTCGCCATGAACCAGTGATACCATTGCCGCTGCGCCTGTTCGAACGGCGGCGTCGGCATTCCGCCAAGCCGTGGCGGGGTCGCGAGCATTGCGATCCGATCGACCCGATCGGGCCAGCCGACCGCGAGTGCTTCGGCGGTGTTCGAACCCCAATCGTGCCCCGCGACCATGAACCGCTCGATCCCGAGCCCGTCCATCAGCGCGATTGCATCCATCGCGAGGATCGCGCTGTTGCCGGTGCGGGGGGCGTCACCGCGGAATCGCGTCGCGCCGAACCCGCGCAACGTCGGGACGATCGTCCGCAGGCCAGCATCGTGGAGCGCGGGGCGAACCGCGTCCCAGGTCGAGGCATCGTCGGGCCAGCCATGGATCAGCAGCACCGGCTGGCCGTCACCAGGCCCGCCATCGGTATAGGCGATATCGAGATCTTCGGTGGTGAGCGTCGGCATGGCGGGGTTCCGGTCAGTCAAAAGGAAGGACGCGCCGCGGCAGCAGCGCGTCCTCGATGGCGTCAGCGCTTCGGCGGCATCGCGAAGGCAGCCTTGAGCTTGCCGATCGCGTACATGTTGGCGTCATGCGCGCCGCGCACGACCTGCCCCATGCCGAACATCTCGTGCGTGACGCCCGGAAAGGTGCGCTGCTCGACCTGATCGCCCGCCGCCCGCATCGCGGTGGCGAGCGTCTCGCCGTCCGAGCGGAGCGGATCGATCTGCGCGTTGATGATCGTCGTCGGCGGCAGGCCGCGCAGGTTCGCCTTAACCAGGTTGATCCGCGGATCCATCTGATCGGCCTTGGTGGTCGAATAATAATAGCCGAACCAGTTGAGCATCGCGGTGTTGAGCGGCTTCGCGTTACCCGAATCGGTGCGCGACGGCAGCGTCATGCTGCTGTTCGCGATCGGATAGACCGAGACGATATGGAGCGGTCGCGCCACGCCTTCGTCGCGCGCGCGGATCGCGGTCGCGACCGCGAGGTTACCGCCAGCGCTCTCGCCGACGAACGCGATCTTGCGCGTGTCACCGCCCCAGCTTGCGGCGTTCTGCAGGACCCAGCGATACGCCGCGAACGCGTCGTCATGCTGCGCGGGGAACTTGAACTCGGGTGCGTGGCGATATTCGACAGAGACGACGATCGCGTTGAGTTGCTTCGCCAGCAGGCGCGGCGCGGCATCATAGGTATCGACGGTCGCGATCACCCAGCCACCGCCGTGATAATAGACGACGATCGGCAGCTTGGCACCCGCCGGCGCGTTGGCGGGACGGTACACGCGGCCGAACTGCTGCGCATCGCTGCCATAGGGCACATCGCGCGTCGTGACGCTCGCGTCCGGCGTGGTGGCCATGCCCTTGGCGGCCATGACCGCCTTGGCGGCATCGGCGGCGGAAGGGTTGATCCGCGCCTGCGCCGGGGTCAGCGTCTCGACCGGCTTCGAGCTCAGAACGGCGAGCTGGTCGATGACCGCCTGCATGTCGGGCGCTGCCTTGGGGGGCGCCATCTTGGTCGCGGGCGGCGGGGGCGGGGGGGCTGCGGTCGGCGTGGCCGCGGACTGCGCGAAGGCGCTCCCCGTCGAGGCGACGAGGACGGTGGCGAGCAGCAAGGCTCGCTGGGTGATGATACGCATGGAATACTTCCCTGTTGACGACGCCGTTTGGCCATCAGTCGAACACGCACGCGGGCCATGCCGTTCCCGAAACGCGGGAAAATCGTCCCGGACCGGGATCAGGCCGGACCGTTCCGCGGCCGGTTCAGGGAAGCATCGCGCGGAGCGCCCGGACGATTTCGCCGCGCTTGAACGGCTTGGCCACGATCAGATGATCGGCGAATTGTTCCGGGATCATGCTGTTGCTGTCGTATCCGGTGGTGAAGACGAACGGAATGCCACGGTCCTGCGCGATCGCGGCGGCTTCCCACGACATTTCGCCATCGAGATTCACGTCGAACAAGGCCGCGTCGATCGCTTCGGTACGGACGAGCGCAACCGCCTCGTCGAGCCGCATCGCCGGACCGACCATCTGCCATCCGATGTCGGCGATCGCATCCTCGATCTCCATCAGGACCAGCGCGGAATCCTCGACCACCAAAATCCGCTGGGTCGGGCGGGGCGGGGCGGTGATATCGGCCGCCTCGGGATGGACGGTGGCTGACGTCTCCGCGGCCGGGCCAGACGTGAGGTGCAGCGCGGAGGCGGGCACCATGATCGTGCAGATCACGCCGGTGGAAGGGAAGGACAGCGCCGACGTGCCGCCGGTCTCCATTGCCAGCGCGCGTTCGATCAGCGTCGATCCAAAGCCACGACGCTCGGGTTCGGTCACGACCGGGCCCTCGCTCTCGCGCCAGACCAGATGCAGCGCCCCGTCCGGCGCCATCTGCCAGAGAACTTCCAGCTTTCCGGTGGCGATCGACAAGGCACCATATTTCGCTGCGTTGGTCACGAGTTCGTGCACCGCAAGCGACAGCGCGAGCGCGGCCTTGGGCGTCAGCGAGACGTTCGGGCCGACCAGCGTGATCTCGCCCTGCTGCATGCGGTAGGCGTCGAGTTCCTCCTGCAGCAGGCTTTCGATCGACACGCTTTCCCAGCGGCTCTTGGTGAGCAGGCTGTGCGCCCGCGACATCGAGCGGATCCGCCGGTCGAGACCGGCGGTGAAGTCGGCCAGGGAATTGGCGCTGCGGCTGGTCTGCGCGACCAGCGCCTGGATGTTGGCGAGCGTATTCTTTACGCGATGATCCAGCTCGGCCATCAGCAGTTGCTCATGTTCCCAAGCGCGCAGCCGTTCACGCGCAGCGGCGTCGATCCGGCGCAGCACGATCTCCAGCAGCGACACACGCAGGTCGAAGGCGGCGTCCTGATCCGAGTTCGACCACGGTGCCGATTGCTGTCGGACGGTTTCGGTCCAGACCTCGAACGACTTGCGCGGCGTCAGCCGGTCGCCGTTGGGGCCTTGCTCGACCGGCTTGTTCGGGTCGCCGCCCCACCGCACGGTCTCGAGCACTTCGGGGCGGAACCACAGGATGAAATCATGCGGTTCGCGCGAGACCGAGATCGCGAGCAAGCCCGAGCCGAGCCCGGAATAGGCCGCAGCGGGGGGGTACACTTCGGCAAGACGGTCGGTGGTGAAGACGCCTTCGAACGGCTGCATCGTCGCGGTGAGCCAGTCGGTCAGCGCCGCGATCTGATCGTCGGACGGGGTCGTTCCCAGCACCGAGATCCCGTCGTTGACGCGGATCGCGATCCCGCCTTTCGACTGGCCGAGCCGAAGCGCGAGGCCGCCCGCCGCGACATAGCCGAGCAACGCCTCGCGCTGCGCGACGAGTCCGATGGCGTAATCGTCTTCGTCTGCCAGGGCGTGCAGGATCGTGTTGAGCGCTGCGCGGGATTCCAGGCGTTTCGCAAGGCCTGCGGCACGCAACCGGGCTTCCAGTTGCAACGAGAAGATCGAGCCGAACAGCTCGCACACCGCGCGGAGATGCCGCGGCAGCCGGCGCGGGGTGCGATGATGGCAGGCGATCAGGCCCCAGAGCTTGCCCTCATGGACGATCGAGATCGACATGGAGGCGTTCACCCCCATGTTGCGCAGATATTCGCGGTGGATCGGCGACACGTCACGCAGCACCGCCTGGCCTAGGTCGATCGGGCGACCGCTGCGCGGGTTGAGGACCGGCAGGACCGGCGCGGGCTCGTAATCGACTTCGGTGATGAGCCGCAACGTGCTGGTGAGATACAGCGCACGCGCCTGCTTCGGGATGTCCGACGCGGGATAATGGAGATCGAGGAACGGGGTGAGATCGTCGTGCCGCGCTTCGGCGAACACCCACCCCGATTCATCCGGCATGAAGCGATAGACCATCACGCGATCGTAGCCGATCACGGTACGTACCCGCTCGGCGGCCCACTGGCAGTATTCGTGCAGGTCCGGCGCGTCGCCAAGCCCGTCGAACATTTCCTGCACGCACGCGAGCGGATCGACGACGTGCCGGTTGGCAAGATCGGCATCCTCGAACTCGATCAGCAACGCGCCGTCGCTCAGGTGTATGCTCGCATCGGTCGGATGCCCCGCGACGATCCGCAGGACCGGGTCGAGCAAATGCCGGGGGCGCTGGAGGCTGGATGCGCGCACCAGGTCCGCGATCCGCCCGAGCTGTTCGTCGGAGACGACCCCGGCGAGCGGCTGGCCCAGCAAGTCGGCGGCAGGCTTGCCGAGCAGCCGCTCGGTATCGCCCGCGAGCTGTTCGATGACCAGCCGTTCCGGGTCGACGACGAGCAATACGCCGTGTGGCAGGATACGTCCCGGAATATGGATCGGCTCGCGATCGCAATTGGTCAGGTCGACGGTCGCCGGGGCGGGGTTATTCGGCATCGGTATCGCCCCATCGATCCATCCAGCGCTCGAACGTCGTGAATGTCGTAATCGCGGCGCGGGTCGCCGCCGCCCGCTGATCGACCCCGGTGCAGGTCGCCTCCAGCGTCTGCACGAACCCGCGCCAGCGACCGGCCTCGATGCCGTCCCCGCTCAGGAACCGCGTCGGGAAGGTCCGCGGCAGCGCGCGCGCCATCACCTGGCCGCCGAGCGCAGCCCCGGCGAGGACATAAGCCGCACCCAGCCGTTCCGGCATGGTCCCGCCGATCGCGAGGGGCGGGCACTGCGGCAGCGCCGCGATCGCTTCACGGCTGAGCCCGAGCAGAAGCAGATCGTTGACCAGCCGCGCGCTTGCCTGCCCGTTCATTCCGGCAAGCGGTTCGACCGGCGCGTAGAAACCGAACGAGCGTGCGAGCAGATTGCGATACGCCCCGCGCCCGATGCTGCCGTCGGCGGCCCGGGCATATCCCGGGTGGCGATGCATACGCTGGTGAATGGTGTCGGTTGCATCGCGGAGGACGAAGCGAAGGTCGGGCCGGGGCTGAACTGGGATACGGTCGGCAAGCGCTTTATGCATCTGATCCCCGCGATGAAGGCTGTCCAACGACGAACGACGGTTGGATCGCCCCCGTCGCGACACATCCCGGATGTTGCGTCTTTCCAAATGTCGCACAACCACAAACGCGGTAGATCGACAATATGGACGAGGCGGAACGTTAACTCAAATTACGAACAAAGAAGGGCACGATAGGCGACACTTGCTGGAAGGCCGCCGGCCAAAGGCGTGATACCGCAGTTATCTCTTTGAAAAACCATCTGCTACTTCGCGGATCACGAACCAGCCATCTGGCAGATAGTCGAGCGCCATATAAAAGTAGAAGGCGCACGACCCGTCGCGTCGGTAGCTCGCGCCCTTGACGATCCCGAGCGCGGTGGTGCCGGTGAAGACCGGCGAACCGCTGTCGCCCCCTTTGCAGGTCGGGCCCGCTACGGTGACCCAGGTCGGCAGACAGGGCCCGCCGCACAGATCCCCCGCCGGCGCAAAATCGGTGAGCTGGACGATCGCGCAGCTATAACCGGTCCGCTCGCCGCGGTGGCAGACGAAGTCGCCCGCGCGGGTGCTGGTGCGACTGCGCTGGCCGGTGACCGCACGGACCCGCGTCTTCGCATTGTCGGCGAAGAAAGTCGGCGCGAGCGGCTCGGGCGAGGCGTTGATCTGGACATCGCGATAGCCCCAGCCCCATTGCGCAACGAATGGCAGCGCGACGCGCTGTCCGGAGCGATCGCGGTAGCTCAATTCGTCGACGCAATGCGCCGCAGTGGTGATCGCGCTGCGCGTGCCGTCGGTGACCGCGAAGCCGGTGGTGCACAGGTAGCGTTTGCCGTCGCCCGGATCGACCCCGTCGACCCGCGCGCCGCCCTCGACCGCGAGGTTGACGTCGACATGGTCGAGCGCGCGGACCTGCACCGGGACGCCCGCGATCGCCTCGACCCGGTGTCGGATGACGTCGACGCCATCGGCCGCATCGGCATTGCCGATCGTGATGACCAGTTCACCGGTCCGCGGGTCGAGCCCCATGCCGGGCGGGGTCTTCAGGGCGGCGCGGATCGCCGCCTGGTGGTTGGTCATCGCCCAGATCACGCGCTCGCGCGTGACGCGCGCGCCGGTGCGGAAGATGATCGGGACGGTCGTGCTGCCGACCGTGACGTGCTGCTCTGCGACGGGCGTCGTGCCGGTGAGCGAAACCAGGATGTGATAGGTCGGGCGATGCTCGATCGCGATCCCGGCGAGGCGGGACCG
This sequence comes from Sphingomonas sp. PAMC 26621, assembly GCF_000251145.1. Classification (GTDB taxonomy): domain Bacteria; phylum Pseudomonadota; class Alphaproteobacteria; order Sphingomonadales; family Sphingomonadaceae; genus Sphingomonas. The sequence continues at coordinate 164,130 of NZ_AIDW01000016.1, forward strand.
GTACGCTTCCCCGATCCCATCGGTCGCGGCGACGCTTGCCGTCTGGGCGACGAGCCTCCGCTCGGCTTCCGCCGGGGGTACGGCGAACTGGCGGGCATATTCGGCCGCATCCTCGGCGAGCGCCTGCGCGGGGGTTTCGCGCGGGGGTGCCGGTACGGCGGGGACGGCGGTCACCGGCAGGATCGTCACGACCGGCGGCGTCGGCTGGCGCGACGGGATGACCTGGGCCGCAAGCGGCGTCGAGAGAAGCGAGAGCAGCGCTCCGGCGAGCTTTGAGATACGCACCATCGCGATCTACCAGCTTCGACGGGACGACGCGAGGTTGCAAAGAACCCACCGTCACCCCGCGGCTAGCGCCGGGGTGACGATGGGGCAGGGCGGCCGGATCGTTCAGCGGATCAGTGCGTGCATGCCTCGAATGGCAGGTCGAGTGCTTCGGCGACGGCTTCGTGCCGGATCTTGCCGTTCGACACGTTGAGGCCGTTGGCGAGATGCACGTCCGCCGCCATCGCGCCTTCCGCACCCAGGCCGGCGAGCTTCAGCACGAACGGCAGCGTCGCATTGTTGAGTGCGAACGCGGAGGTGCGAGCGACCGCGCCGGGCATGTTGGCGACGCAATAATGGATTACGCCGTCGACTTCGAACACCGGGTCCTCATGCGTGGTCGCATGGCTGGTTTCGAAGCAGCCGCCCTGGTCGATCGCTATGTCGACGAGCACCGAGCCGCGCTTCATCGTCTTGAGCATGTCGCGGGTGACGAGCTTGGGTGCCGCCGCGCCGGGGACGAGCACCGCGCCGATCACGAGATGCGCGTTCTTCACCGCCGCCGCGATCGCCGCCTTGCTGGCATAAGCGGTCTTGATCTGGCTGCCGAAGAACATGTCGAGTTCCGCCAGACGCGCGTTCGAGATGTCGTAGATCGTGACGTCCGCACGCATGCCGACCGCCATCTGCGCGGCGTTGACGCCGGACACGCCGCCACCGAGGATCGCGACACGTGCCGGGGCGACTCCGGGGACGCCGCCGAGCAGGACGCCGCGACCGCCTTGTTCCTTTTCGAGATAATGCGCGCCCACCTGGATCGACATGCGCCCCGCGACTTCGCTCATCGGCTTGAGCAGCGGGAGCGAGCGGTCGTGAGCGGTGACGGTTTCATACGCGATGCAGGTCGCGCCAGACTTCATCAGCCCTTCGGCCTGCGGTTTGTCGGCGGCGAGGTGGAGATAGGTGAACAGCAGGTGGCGGCTCTCGAGCAGCGCGATCTCGCTTGCCTGCGGCTCCTTGACCTTCACGATCATGTCGCTCTGCGCGAAGACCGTGGCGGCATCGGGGACGATCGTCGCGCCGGCCGCGACATAATCGGCGTCCTCGAAGTCGATGCCGAGGCCAGCGCCGGTCTGAACCGACACAGTATGCCCGGCGGCGACCAGTTCGGCGACCGACGGCGGGGTCAGGCCGACGCGATATTCGTGGTTCTTGATTTCCTTGGGGACACCGACGCGCATGTGAACTCTCCAGTTTTGATTTTTGCCAGAATACCCCTGTCGGGCGGAAATGTGCTTGCAAAGTTGCCGCCTGGCGGTGCGTTTACGGGAAATGATTGCGTTCGATGTTCATGGGTCGCAATGGCATCGCGCATGGACAGTATCGACGGCAAGATCATCGCGCAGCTTGGCGCGGAGTCGGGGATCACCAGCGAGGATCTCGGCAGCCGCGTCGGCCTGTCGCCATCGGCGGCGCATCGGCGGGTCAAGGCGCTCGAGCAGCAGGGCCTGATCCTCGGCTATCGCGCGCGGCTGTCGCCGGCGGCGCGGGGCAATCCCTCGACCGTCTTCGTGTCGGTGACGTTGACCGACCAGCGGCAGGCGACGATGATGGCGTTCGAACAGGCGCTCGTGCGGACGACGCAGGTCAGCGAGGCGCATCTGATGAGCGGTGAATCGGATTACTTGCTGAAAGTGCTGGTCCGCGAGGACGATAGCTACGAGCGGATTCATCGCGAGGTGCTTTCCGCCTTGCCCGGCGTCCACCGGCTCGTGACCCAATTCACGATCCGGACGCTGGCGAGCGAGGCGTGAGCGGTGCGTTGCGAGGGGGGCGGGCGCATGCTATTGCGCCGCACCATCGAGGCCCCGGCATCATGCGGTCATTCTTGGCCTATCCGTTTCAAATCGGTTTGAAATTCAGCGCATTGTGAGCATCGTGAACGCATCCGCGACGGACCTGACGACCGCTGGCGACTCCGCCGCGATCGAACCCCAGCATCGTAAGAACGGCCTTGCCCGCCTCGCGCTCGGCGCGGTTGGCGTCGTGTTCGGCGATATCGGCACCAGCCCGATCTACGCCTTCCGCGAAACCTTCGCCGGGCATCACAAGCTCGCGGTCGACGCGGTTCATATCATGGGCGTGGTCAGCCTGATCTTCTGGTCGATGATGATCGTGGTGACGTTCAAATATGTCACCATCCTGATGCGCGCGGACAACAAGGGCGAGGGCGGGAGCCTTGCGTTGCTCGCGCTCGTCAACAATCGGACGACGACGCGGCGCTGGTCGCGCGGGATCGTGCTGCTCGGCGTGTTCGCGACGGCGCTGTTCTACGGCGACAGCATGATTACGCCTGCCGTTTCGGTCTTGTCGGCGGTCGAGGGGTTGAAGGTCGCCGCGCCCGGCCTCGGGCAGTTCGTCCTGCCGATCGCGATGGCGATCGTGATCGGGCTGTTCTCGATCCAGCGCAGCGGGACCGCGCGCGTCAGTCTGTTCTTCGGGCCGGTGATGCTCGTCTATTTCGCGGTGATCGCGACGCTCGGTGTGCTGAGCATCATCGAGACGCCGCAGATCCTGTGGGCGCTGTCGCCGCAGCACGCGTTCGAATTCTTCGCGCTGGACCCGGTCCGCGCGTTTCTCGCGCTCGGGTCGGTCGTGCTCGCGGTGACGGGCGCCGAGGCGCTCTATTCCGACATGGGGCATTTCGGGCGCAACCCGATCGGCATTTCGTGGCTGTGTGTCGTCCTCCCGGCCTTGATGCTCAACTACATGGGGCAGGGCGCGTTGCTCTCGCGAATCGGCCTGCCCGCGCTCGAAGCGCCGTTCTACATGCTTGCGACCGAACAGCTTCGCCTGCCGCTGGTGCTGCTGTCGATCGCGGCGGCGGTGATCGCGTCGCAGGCGGTGATCTCGGGCGCGTTTTCCGTCACGCATCAGGCGATCCAGCTCGGCTTCATCCCGCGGCTGCGGATCGAGCATACCAGCGCGGCGACGGTCGGGCAGATTTACCTTCCGCTGATCAACTGGATCCTCGGCACGATGGTGCTGCTGCTGCTGGTGTTCTTCCGCAGCTCGTCCAACCTCACCTCAGCCTACGGGATCGCGGTGACCGGGGCGATGCTGATCGATACCTGCCTGTTGTCGATCGTGCTGTTCCGGCTGTGGCGCTGGCCCGTGTACTTCGCGGTGCCGCTGCTTGCCGTGTTCTTCTTGGTCGACGGCGCCTATTTCAGCGCCAACCTCACCAAGATCCCGTCGGGGGGCTGGTTCCCGTTGCTGGTCGGCTTCTGCATCTTCGTGGTGCTGACGACCTGGTCGAAGGGGCGGCAGCTGATGATCGACCGGATGCGCGAATCGGCGATGCCGATCAAGGTGTTCATCCAGTCCGCCGCGACCTCCGCCACGCGCGTGCCGGGGACGGCGGTGTTCATGACCTCCTCGCCCGAGGGGGTGCCGCACGCGCTGCTCCACAATCTCAAGCACAACAAGGTGCTCCACGAGCGGATCATCCTGCTGACGGTCAAGATCGCGGACGAACCCTATGTCCCCGAGGGGCAGCGCTGCTCGATCGAGGATCTCGGGCAGGGCTTCCACCGGATGATCTTGCGCTACGGCTTCGTCGAGGAGCCGGACGTCCCCAACGCGCTGGCCAACGTGCATCGCTGCGGGGCCGATTTCCGCATGATCGACACCAGCTTCTTCCTCGCGCGGCAGACGTTGCTGCCGTCATCGCGGCCGGGGATGATGATCTGGCGCGAAAAGCTGTTCTCGTGGATGCTGCGCAACGCCGAGAGCGCGATGGAGTTCTTCCGCCTGCCGACCAATCGCGTGGTCGAACTGGGCAGCCAGCTCGAGATTTGATCATGGATGGAGCGACGGGTGCGCCGATCATCGTGACGGCGCTGTTCGGCGCGGGCGACGCCGCGTATTTCGACGAGCTGCGCCGGGCGCACTTTCCGCCCGAACGCAACCAGTTGGCTGCGCATTTGACGATGTTCCATCATCTCGCGCCAAGTCTCGAGCGCGAGCTCAAGCAGCGGCTGACCGCGGAGACGCGCGGCATTCCCGCGCCCGATGCGCGGATCGCCGGGGTGATGTCGCTCGGGCGCGGCGTGGCGTTCCGCATCGATTCGCCCGCACTTGAAGAGATTCGCGCCGGGCTCGCCGAGGCGTTCGAGACGCTGCTGACGCCGCAGGACCGCGCCGGGTGGCGGCCACACGTCACCGTGCAGAACAAGGTCGACCCTGCCGTCGCCAAGGCGCTGAAAGCCACGTTGGAGACCGATTTCCGGCCACGGACGGTACGCATCGCCGGCCTGGCGAGCTGGTGGTATCGTGGCGGACCGTGGGAACCGTTGTCGCGCCATAATTTTACGTGAAAAGGCGGTTGACCGCGCGGCCGTCCCGCTCCTATAGCGCCCCCTCTTCGATACGGCTTGGCGGAGTAGCTCAGTTGGTTAGAGCACGGGAATCATAATCCTGGGGTCGGGGGTTCAAGTCCCTCCTCCGCTACCAAAACGGTAGCGCCGCCGTATCGAACTGCTAATCGAAACCTCTCACGACAAAAAAAGGAGAGGTTCCGTGTTCAGTCACATTATGCTCGGATCGAACGACATGGCCGCATCGCGGGCGTTCTACGATGCGACGATCGGCGCGCTTGGCGGCACGCCAGGACGCGACGATCCGTCGGGACGGGTCTTCTACATGCACGGCGGCGGGTTGTTGATCCTGACCAAGCCGATCGACGGCGAGCCCGCGTGCCACGCCAATGGCGGGACGATCGGATTCAAGGCTGATTCGCCCGAGGCTGCGGACGCTTGGCATGCGCCGGTGTGGCGGCTGGCGGCACGCCTTGCGAAAATCCTCCCGGCATCCGCGAAGGCGCGCTCGGCAAGCTGTACCTCGCCTATCTCCGCGATCCCGCCGGCAACAAACTGTGCGCGATGCATCGCGTGCCTGCCTGATACCGCAATCCGCGCGCCGGTCTTGCTTGACGCGGCGCGCACACCATGTTGTCAGCCGGCCCGTCGCGACCCTAAACGCGGCGGGCCGACAGGACGAAAGCGACCATGACCACCCATACCACCCGCATGTTGATTCTCGGTTCGGGCCCGGCCGGCCTCTCCGCCGCCATCTATGGCGCGCGTGCGGGGATGAAGCCGATCCTCGTCCAGGGCATCCAGCCCGGCGGCCAGTTGATGACGACGACCGACGTCGAGAATTATCCCGGCTTTGCGGACGTGATCCAGGGCCCGTGGCTGATGGAGCAGATGCAGAAGCAGGCGGAGCACGTCGGGACGCAGTTGATGTACGACACGGTGGTCGAGGTCGACCTGACGCGCCGCCCGTTCCGTCTGATCGGCGATAGCGGGGATGTGTACGAGGGCGACGTGCTCGTCATCGCGACGGGGGCGCAGGCCAAATGGCTCGGGCTCGACAGCGAGGACGCGCTCAAGGGCAAGGGCGTCAGCGCCTGCGCGACCTGCGACGGCTTCTTCTATCGCGGAAAGAAGGTCGCGGTGATCGGCGGCGGCAACACCGCGGTCGAGGAGGCGCTGTACCTGACCAACCATTCGCCCGACGTGACGTTGATCCACCGCCGCGATTCGCTCCGCGCCGAACGCATCCTGCAGGAGCGGCTGTTCGCGCATAAGGGCGTAACGGTGCTGTGGAACAAGGAAGTCGACCAGTTCGTCGACGGCGGCGGGACCGCAGGGCTCGTCGCGATCGATCTGATCGACACAGTGACCGGCGAGAAGTCGCGGCTCGACACCGAGGGCGGTTTCGTCGCAATCGGGCACCATCCTGCGACCGAACTGTTCCGCGGGCATCTCAAGCTCGACGACGACCATTATATCTGGACCGAGACCGGCTCCACCCGGACCAACGTTCCCGGCGTGTTTGCGTGCGGCGACGTGATGGATAAGATTTATCGCCAGGCGGTGACCGCGGCGGGGACGGGGTGCATGGCTGCGCTCGACGCCGAGAAGTTCCTCGCGGAAATGGAATTCGAAATGGCCGAGGCGGCGGAGTAGCCTGCCGCCTGCGGGGGGCGGCAAGTCTCGTTTGCAATGTTTCCCTCCCCGGCGAGGGCCGGGGCCCAGGAGCGAAACAAGCAATTGCGAGCGACGAGCTTCGTTACCTCGGCCGTTTCTTCTGGGACCCGGGCTGCGCCGGGGAAGCTGCTTCTATCAGCCTCAATCTGTCCCCAGACCCTCAACGATCTGGCGTTCCAGCCACGCTGCGTCGCTCACAGGGGCAAAGCTGTGGCTGGCGGTGTCGCAGGTCATGACGGCTGCGACAGGGTCGGCGACCGCAGCCCGAAACGCTATGGCGGTGTTGTCGCGCTCGGCGAGGAGGATCGTCACGCCGGATTGGCGCGCTCGCAGGGCCTCGCAAAAGCGTTGCGCGAGCGGTTGTGGACGCTGCGACCGGTTGCGCGACAGTTCGACAGTCCTCTGAAGAGTTTGCGCAAGCTGACGCCCCCCCGCGCCAGCCTGAGCCATTCGCGCGGGTCGCGCAGCTTCTCCGCGTAGCGCGCGCGGATCGCTGCGGCCGGGGGCAGGTCGTCGAACTGTTCGATCACCCACGGATTGGCGAGGATCAGCCGGTCGATTCCGGCAGCGTTCCCAAACAGCGCCAGCGCGGTGGCGGCATCGCAATTGCCGAAGGCGGCGAGGCGTTCGATCCCCGTTTCCGCGCGAAACGCCGTCGCGGCGGCGGCGATGTCGGGCGCGGACGACAGGAAACCGCCGTTCTCCCCGGTGGAGTCGCCGATTCCGCGACGGTCGAAGCGGAACACCGGGTGGCCCCGCGCAGCAAGCCGTTGCGCCAGCAGCGCCATGCCGCGATGCGCGCCGATCCGGATCTCGTTGCCGCCGGATACGATCAGCAGGCCGGTCTTGCCTTCCGCCTCGTCAAGCGTTGCGACCAGCGTCTCGCCCGCGCAGGGGAAGGTCATCAGCCGGCGCATGAGGCGATCCAGGCGGCGATATCCGCCGCAAGCACTTGCGCGAGCGCTGCGTCATTGTCGGGTTCCGCACGGCGCCAGAGCGGATTTGCTTCGACATAACGGTCGGCCTCGGCAGGGTCTCCGTTCAGCCGGAGCGTGCGCGTGACCAGCGTAGGCGCGGTCTCGGGCGCGGCGAGTTCGGCGAGGAAGGCGGCGGAGATCGGGTTGCCGGCGATTGGCCCCGTCGTCTCGGGCACGCGATGGAGGTTTCCGGCCTGCTGGATGCGCCGGAGGTGGCGCAACAGGTCCGCCTTGTCCTGCGGGGCGAGGCACCAGGGCGCCATCGCTGGCGGCGCAAGCAGCGCACCGCTGCGGATCGATACACAGAAGGGAAGGCGGCCCGTTGCGCGCATGACCTCGCAGACGGTGTGAAAGGCACCCTGCATGTCGCTCAGCGTGCACTCCTGCAGAGGAACGAGGCTCTCGCCTTGCCCCGGCAGATCCGGCAGCACGCTCGCGACCCCGCGGTCTGCAAGCGCCCGGCATACGCTCACTGCAAGCGCGCGGACGCGATTGGCTTCCTCGAACAGCGGCAGCGCGACCACCACGACCGGCCCGGTTTCGGGCCCGAAGCGCAGCATGACCTCACGGCCGCCGCGCCAGGCATAGTGGTCGATCAACCCGCCATCAGCGCGGCGCGTGCGCCGCAGCGAAGCGAACGAGCGCGCCGAGGGTCTCGAGCATGTCGCCGTCGACCTCGTCATCCTCGATCAGGATGCCGAGCCGCTCCTCGATCTCGGTCAGCAGTCCCGCGACCGCCATCGAATCGAGTTCGGGGAGCGCGCCGAACAACGGGGTTTCGTCCTCGAACGCAGCGACGCGCGCTTCGGAAAGGCCCAGCACATCGCGCAGACAGGCGCGGATGGTGGTGTCGATCTGGCCGTAATCTTCTGGAAGCACTGACAACCCCGGTTGAGGACCGTAATGGTGCGCTGCGATAGAGACTGTACGCCCCTCTGCCAAGGGCACGGCGCGCGGAGGCTTCACACGCGGCTACGGCGGGCTATCAGGGGACATGACCTCGCTCGACCCGATCCCGTTCCCGATCGACACGCTGCCCTTGCGCGGTGCGGCGTCCGATGTCGCGCTGATCGACCGGGCGGGCGTGCTCGATTTTGCCGGGCTCGAGCGGCTGACGGGGCAGGTGGCGGCGTGGCTTTCCGCGCAGAATCTCGCGCCGGGCGCGCGCGTCGCGAGCTGGCTGCCCAAGACTCGGCTTGCCTGCGTCTTGCCGATGGCGGCGCCGCGTGCGGGTCTGGTCCACGTACCGATCAACCCGATGCTCAAGCGCGCTCAGGTCGCGCACATTCTGGGGGATAGCGGAGCGACCGTGCTCGTGTCGCAGCCGGCCCGCCTCGAGACGTTGGAAAGCGGCGATATCCCCGACGGTTGTCTGACCCTGTTCGAGTCCGCGCTCGACCCCTCGATCCAACCGCTGCCACCGTCGAACGCTTCGGGAGATACGATCGCTGCGATCCTGTACACATCGGGATCGACCGGGCGGCCCAAGGGGGTGATGCTCAGCCATGCGAACCTGTGGCTCGGGGCGATCAGCGTTGCGCACTATCTCAACCTGTCTGCGGCCGACCGCGTGCTTGGCGTGCTGCCCCTCAGCTTCGATTACGGGCAGAACCAGCTGTTCTCCACCTGGGCGGCGGGGGCGAGTTATGCGCCGCTCGACTACCTGACCGCGCGCGACGTGGTGAAAGCGGTCGAGCGGCTCGCGCCCACGACGCTCGCGGGTGTCCCGCCGTTATGGGTCCAACTGCTTGAAGTCGAATGGCCGGAAACGATTGCAAACCACTTCAAAAGATTGACGAATTCGGGGGGGGCGCTGACAGCCCCGGTCGTCGCTGGGTTGTGCGCCCGTTTCCCGTCCGCGGACCTGTATCCGATGTACGGACTGACCGAGGCGTTCCGTTCGACTTACCTTTCGCCCGAACTGGTAGCGGACCACCCCGATTCGATTGGCCGGGCGATCCCGTTTGCCGAAGTGCTCGTCGTCCGCCCCGATGGGACATCCGCGGAGCCGGGCGAGCCGGGCGAACTCGTTCACGCGGGGCCGCTGGTCGCGCACGGATATTGGCAGGACCCCGAGCGCACCGCGATGCGGTTTCGCCCGGCACCGGCCTGGGTGGAGGCGTCCGGCATGGCGGTGTGGTCGGGGGATACGGTCGTGCGCGGGGCGGACGGACTGTTGCGGTTCGTCGGTCGCGACGACGAGATGATCAAGAGCGCGGGCAACCGGATCAGCCCGACCGAGATCGAGGAAGCCGTCGTCGCCGGTGGCGAGACCGTCGAGGCGGTCGCGCTTGGCGTCGCGGATGCGCGGCTGGGGCAGGCGATCCTCGTCATCGCGCGCGGCGACGGGACACGCGAGGCCGATCTCCGGGCGCGGTTGCGGCGCGACCTGCCGAGTTTCCAGCAACCCCAGCGCTATGTCTGGCGCGCGGACCTGCCGCGCAACGCCAATGGCAAGCTCGATCGCGCGGCAATCAAGGCAGAGATGACGTCATGAAACCGATGGGGACGATCCCGGGCGACTTTGACGCGGGCACGCCGCTGCGGATTGCAGGAGAAACCGCGAAAAACCTGGTCGCACGCGCCGGCGACACGCCCCTGTTCGTCTATGATGCGGCCATAGTTGGAGCACGGATCGCGCGCTTCCGATCGGCCATGCCGGCAGGCATCGACCTGCATTATGCGATCAAGGCCAATCCCTACGAGGAATTGCTTCGTTTCATGGCGCCGCTGGTCGACGGGTTCGACATCGCGTCCGCTGGAGAACTGGCGCTCGCTTTGCCCCACAAACACGCCCGCACGATCAGTTTCGCCGGCCCGGGCAAGCGCGACGACGAACTGGCAGCGGCGATCGCCGCGGGGATCACGATCAATGTCGAATCCGCGGGCGAGGCACGGCGGGCGCTGGCGATCGGCGAACGCGACGGCGTGACGCCACGTCTCGCAATTCGGGTCAATCCCGACATCGAGCTGCGCGGCTCGGGGATGCGGATGGGCGGGCGCGCCTCTCCGTTCGGGATCGATGCGGACCAAGCGGCGGAGGTCGCCCGCACGGTCATCGCGGGCGGGGCGGAATGGCGCGGCTGGCATATTTTCGCGGGCTCGCAGGCGCTCGACGCTGGCGCGCTCATCGAGACGCAGGCAGCGACGCTCGCGCTCGCGGACCGGTTGAGTGCGGATGTCGGCGCGCATCCGCCGCTGGTCAACCTCGGCGGCGGCTTCGGCATCCCATATTTCCCGGGCGAAGTGCCGGTCGACGTGGCGGCGATCGGCACCGCGCTTGGAGAACAGCTCGAAGGTCGCGACCGGGCCGGAACGCGCTACGCGATCGAACTCGGTCGCTGGCTCGTCGGCGAGGCAGGGGTCTATCTCACCCGGATCGTGGACAGGAAGGAGAGCCGCGGGGAGACGTTCCTCGTGGTCGACGGCGGCCTGCACCATCAGCTTGCAGCGACCGGGAACCTCGGCACAGTGGTCCGACGCAACTATCCGGTCGCGATCGCGAACGCCGTTGCGGACGCACCGACCGAGACGGTCAGCGTCGTCGGCCCGCTCTGCACCCCGCTCGACCGGCTCGCGGACAAAGTAACGCTGCCGGTGGCGCAGGTTGGGGATCTCGTCGCGGTGTTCATGGCAGGCGCCTATGGGCTTACCGCCAGCCCGACCGCGTTCCTCGGCCATCCGCACCCCAGCGAAATGCTCGTCGGGCAGGGCACGCAGCCCTAACGCTATCTTCACCCATTACCCGGCATAGCGTCCCGAATACCGCGCGCTGATGGCGCTCGGCGGGAGGTGTTTATGGTGTGCGTTTCGAGGACTTCGGTCGGTTTGCTGCTAGCGGGGATGGCCGTCGCCACGCTGGCCGGCTGTGCCGCCGGCGACCGCCCGGCGCTCCCGCAGGCCTCGTTCGTCGCCTCGCAAGACAAGCCGAGCGAGGAATATATCATCGGCCCGCTCGACCAGCTCAACATCTTCGTGTGGCGCAACCCGGAACTGTCGACCAAGGTCCAGGTCCGCCCCGACGGCCGCATCACCACGCCGCTGATCAACGACATGCCCGCAGTCGGCAAGACGCCGCGGATGCTCGCGGACGACATGAAGATTTCGCTTGGCGAATATATCAAGGACCCGATCGTCTCGGTGATCGTCGAGAATTTCGCGGGCACGTTCAGCCAGCAGATCCGTATCGTCGGCGCGACCGAGAAGCCAGCGTCGATCCCGTATCGCGCCAACATGACGCTGCTCGACGCGATGATCTCGGTTGGGGGCCTGAGCCAATATGCCGCGGGCAACCGCGCGCGGCTGGTGCGCTACGATCGCGCCACGGGCAAGCAGGTGGAATATGCGCTCAAACTGTCCCGGTTGCTCAAGGACGGGGACAGTCGAGCGAACGTCCGGCTCGAACCGGGCGACGTGATCATCATCCCCGAGAGCATGTTCTGAGGGCGCGGCGACGATGAACGGGCTTTTCGACGAAATCCGGCTGACGCTCTACGCGATCTGGCTGCGACGCTGGATCGCGCTGGGGGTGGCGTGGGGTGTGGCGCTGCTCGGCTGGCTGGCCGTGGCGCAGATCCACAACAGCTATGAATCGCGCGCGCGCGTCTTCGTCCAGATGCAGACCGTGCTGCCGAGCGCGGTCGGTATCACCGCGGCGGACCAGCAAAAGGACGTCGACACGATCCGCCAGACGCTGACCTCGGCGAGCAGCCTAGAAAAGGTCGTCCGCGGGACCGATCTCGCCGCCACCGTCCGGACCGATCGCGATCTCGCGGAACGGGTGGCAGGCTTGCAAACGGCGATCAAGATCACCGCGCAACAGGACAATCTGTTCGAGATCGTCGCGACCGGCGCGAGCCCCAAGGTCACGCGGCAGGTGGTGCAGAAGCTGATCGACCTGTTCGTCGAGCAGAACCTGTCGGGCGACCGTGACGAGACCAGCCAGAGCCTCACTTTCCTCGATGCGCAGCTGGCGCAGCGGCAGAAGCAACTCTCCGATGCCGATGCCAAGCGCACCGATTTCCAGAACCGCTATCTCGGCAGCCTGCCGGGGACGGGGTCGCTGACCGACCGCATGGGCGCGGCACGCTCCGCGATGGCGCAGGTCGAGAGCGATCTCGCGGCGGCGCAATCGGGGCTCGCGGCGATGAACGGGCAGATGGCAGGAACCCCCGCCACCATCGCTGGCATCGCCGGCACCGTCAGCGTCGGCCCGGCACGCGCGCGGCTGAGCGCAATCCAGGGCCAGCTCGCGGAGGCGCGCGCGAAGGGCGATACCGAGAACCATCCCGACGTCATCGCGCTCAAGGGGCAGCTTGCCGCCGCACAGGCGGCGGCGCGGGGCGAGCCGCTGGTCGGCGGCGGCGGTGTCGCAGCGGCGTCCAACCCCGCCTATCTGTCGATGCGGTCGATCCAGGCGGAGAAGCAGGCGCAGGTCGCCGCGCTCAGCGCCCGTCGCGCGCAACTCCAGTCCGATCTCGACTCGATCACCGCGAAACTGTCGGGCGACCCGGCGGTCGCCGCCGAACAGTCGCAGATCGAAAACGACTATCAGGTCTTGAAGGATTCCTACGCAAAGCTGCTGTCGGACCGCGAGGCGATCAAGCTGCGCGGGCAGGCACAGTCGCAGACCGATTCGATCAAGTTCAGCGTGATCGATCCGCCTTCTTCGCCGCGTGTCCCCGCATCGCCCAACCGCCCGTTGCTGCTGAGCGGCGTGCTCGTCGCGGCGATCGGCGCCGGCATTGCGGCGGCGTTCGCGCTCGGCCAGCTCAAGACGACCTTCCCGACCGCGGCGCGGCTGGAAAAGGTCGCCGGGATGCCCGTGATCGGCGCGATCGGGCAAATGCGCAGCGACGCCGAGATCGCCACCGCGCGGCGGATGGTGCTGTATTTTGGCGGCGGGGTCGCGGCACTGGGCGTGGCCTGGGTCGGACTGCTCGGGGTCGAGATGCTTCAGCGGGGATTTGCGGCATGATCGATCCATCGTCTCACAAGCCGCTCGCGTCGCTGCTGGAGCGTGCGGCCGCGCTTTACGATCTGGATGCGCATCGTCGCGCGCGCACGAGCGGAACCGGCGCTGCGCCGGGGATCGTTGACGCGGAATCGGCGCCCACCGCGCCCTCACGCATGCGCCCTCCAATGGCATCGGGGCCGGTCGCCAGCATCGACCGTGCATTGCTGGCGGAGCATGGGTTGCTCGTGCCCGGCGCACCGATCGGTCCGCTCGCGGAGGAATTCCGGCTGGTGAAGCGCCATCTGCTCGCGACCGCCCGCAGCCTGCGCGCGGAAAGCCAAGCCTTTGCGCGCACGATCCTCGTCACGTCCGCCAACCCGGATGACGGCAAGACCTATTGCGCGCTCAATCTCGCCATCTCGCTTGCGGCGGAACGCGACGTCGAGGTGTTGCTGATCGACGCCGATTTCGCCAAGCCGGACGTGATGAAGCGCGTGGGACTGGCCGAGGGACCGGGGCTGCTCGATGCGCTCGCCGATCCGACGATCGACCCAGAAGGCTGCATCGTCCGGACCGACATCGCGCAGCTCAGCCTGTTGCCGTGCGGGACCAAGAGCCACGCCGACACCGAACTCGTCGCGAGCGCGCGGACCGAACAGGTGCTCGCGGCGTTGCTGGCGGCGGATACGCGCCGGATCGTGATCTTCGATTCGCCGCCGGTCCTCGCCGCGTCGCCGGCGGCGCTGATCGCGGGGCGCGTCGGGCAGGTGGTGCTGGTGGTTCGCGCGGATCGCACCGGCGAGTCCGACCTGCGCGACGCGGTCGCGCTGCTCGATGATTGCGAGCAGGTGCAGCTGTTGCTCAACGCGGTCGCCTACGCCCCGGGCGGTCGTCGCTATGGCAGCTATTATGCGCAGCAGGACGACGCCTGATGCGGCGGCGCGTGTGGCCGGGGCTGGTCGTGACGCTCGGGCTTTTCGCGGTGCCTAGCGAAGCGGCACCACGCGACAAGGCTTTGGCACCGTATATCGAGATCAATCAGGCCGTCACCGCCGACCTCAACACAGACGACGTGCTGACCTATTCGACGGTTGCCGCCGGGGTCGAGGCATCGGTCCACAACCGCCGTGCGCAGGCGCAGGTCAGCTATCGCTACGAACATCGGATTTCCTGGGACAAGCGAGTCGGCGACGCGGACGTCCACAGCGGGCTCGCGCGCGGTACGATCACGCTCGCTCGCGGGGTGAGCCTGGAGGGCGGCGCGATCGCAACGCGCGTGCGTTCGGACATTCGCGGGGCGGCACCGGGCAACCTCGTCGGCAATGTCGACAATATCAGTCAGGTCTATTCCGCTTATATCGGCCCGACGCTTGCGCGGCATGTCGGCTCGGTCGGCGTGACGGCAAGCTATCGCTATGGCTATACAAAGGCCGAGGCCCCGGGCACGACCGGCGTCGCGGCGGGCAGTGTGCCGCTCGACGTGTTCGGAACATCGCAGAGCCACGTCGTCAACGCGAGCGCCGCGGTGAAGCCCGGGGCGGTGCTGCCGGTCGGGATCACTTTGTCCGGCGCTTATGAACGCGATAGCGCCTCGCAGCTCGTCCAGAAATACGAACAGTCCCTCGGCCGCGCGGATGCCACCCTGCCGGTCAGCGGATCCGTCGCGCTTACCGCCGGGGCGGGATATGAGAAGATCACCGTCACGCAGAAGGATCCGCTACGCGACGGCAATGGCGTGCCGGTCGTCGACAGTCGCGGACGGTTCGTCACCGATCCCACCGCCGCGCCCCGGATCGCCTATCGCACGGACGGACTGATCTACGATGGCGGCGTGCTCTGGCGCCCCAGCCCGCGCACGCAACTGCAGGCGCGGGTCGGGTGGCGCTATGGCGGGATGACCTATTCGGGTTCGTTCAGCTATGCCGCGAGCCGTGCGGTCGGTGTCCAGGTCGCGGTGTACGACAGTTTCGACACGTTCGGGCGCCAGCTGCGCGAGGGTCTCGCCGGTCTGCCGACGAGCTTCGTCGACCAGCCCGATGCCTTCGGGCAGCAGTTCAGCGGCTGCACGTTTGGGGCGGCGGGCGGCGCGGCGGGCGGCTCGGCGGGCGGGGCGACCAGTGCTGCGGCGGGCGGATGCCTCAACGGCGTGTTCCAGTCGATTTCGACCGCCGCCTACCGTGCTCGCGGGGTGGATGCGGTGCTGTCGGCGCGGCGCGGTGCGCTGAACGTCGGGATCGGCGGCGGATATGCCACGCGGCGTTTCGCGGCGCCCGAGGCTGGCGGCTTCAGCATCGACGGGGTGACCGACGAAAGCTTCTACGCGCAGGTCTTTGCGGGCGCACCGATCGATCGCAATTCGGGCGTCAACGGCAACGTCTTCGCCAATTATTACGAAAGCGGGATTGCCGCCGCGCCAGGCGTGTTCAGCACCGGCGCGACCGGGCTCTATTACCACAATTTCGGCCGGATCGCCGCGCAGGCATCGGCCGGTCTTTATTCGTTCAACCAGAAGGGTATCGACGATCAGCTGTCCGCACAGGCGCAGCTCGGGATGCGGTATCACTTCTGAAACGCCCGGGCGTGTATGGTTCCGGCGAGGATGGTGCAATGTACGACGATCATTACGGACTGACCGGTCGCCCTTTCCAGCTTACGCCGGACCCGCGTTTCTGGTTCGAGACCGCGACGCATCGCAAGGCGATGGCGTATCTCGGGTACGGCCTGTCGCAGGGCGAGGGGTTCATCGTCATCACCGGGGACGTCGGCGCGGGAAAGACGACGCTGGTCGGGCATCTGATGGCAACGATCGATCCGGCGCGCCTGCATGTCATCAAGATCGTCTCGACGCAGATCGAAGCGGAAGACCTGCTGCGGATGGTCGCGGGCGGGCTTGAGCTCGACGCGGAGGGGCTGAGCAAGGCGCAGTTGCTCGTCGCGATCGAGCGCGGGCTGCATGCGATCGCGCGAACCGGTCGGCGCACGCTGCTGATCGTCGACGAGGCGCAGGCGTTGCCGGTCGGCAGCCTGGAAGAACTGCGGATGCTGTCCAACTTCCAGACCGGCGGGCATGCGCTGGTGCAGATCTTCCTGCTCGGCCAGCCCGAATTCCGGACCCGGCTGCACGGGTCGGACCGACTCGAGCAACTGCGCCAGCGCGTGATCGCGGTGCATCATCTCGATCCGATGGAGCCAGAGGAAGTCGAACCCTATATCCAGCATCGCCTCGCGGTGGTCGGGTCGGCGGGGCGTCCCGACTTTACCCGGGAGGCCTTTGCCGCGCTCTACGCGGCGTCCGACGGCGTGCCGCGGCGCCTCAACCAGCTGGCGGGGCGTGTATTGCTGTTCGGCGCGCTCGAAGCGCTCGACACGATCGATCTCGAGGCGGTCGGAGCGGTGATCGCGGACATCGCGGGCGACATGCCAGGGAAAGCGACGGCACGCGAAACGCCGGCCGTTTCGAGGCGTCTCCCGGACCCGAAACCACTGCCGATCTTTCACGTTCCAGCGCCGAGCGAAGCGTTGCCGATCCGCTTCTCCGCCGCCCCGGTCGAGGGGGACGTTGCACAACCGGAACCATCTGCGCCGACCGCAGCCCCGCTTCCGGCCGATGCCGCGCTAGTCGCCCGGATCGAGTCGCTTGAGGCACGGATCGAGGAACAGGATGTCGCGCTGCGCCGCGTCCTGACACTGCTGGTCGACTGGGCGGAGACCGCGCACGGTCCCATCAGCGCCATCCAGCACAACGGGAAGTGAGCCGGATGCGTCATGCCATGTCGGTCGATGTCGAGGACTGGTTCCAGGTCGGCGCGTTCGAGACCGTCATCGCCAAGGCCGATTGGGTGAGCCTGGCGCCGCGGGTAGAGCGCAACACCGACGCGGTGCTCGCGCTGTTCGCCGAAAGCGGGGTCAAGGCGACGTTCTTCACGCTCGGCTGGGTCGCCGCGCGCTATCCCGCGGTGATCCGCCGGATCGTCGAACAGGGGCACGAGCTGGCGAGCCACGGCTGGGACCACGACCGCGTCTTCACGATGACACCCGATCAATTCCGTGCGGACATCGCGCGCGCGCGGGGCACGCTGGAGGATGCGGGCGGGGTGGCGATCACCGGCTATCGCGCGCCCAGCTTCTCGATCGATGCGCGGACCCCGTGGGCGCATGGCGTTCTAGCGGAGGAGGGCTACGCCTATTCGTCGAGCATCGCGCCGCTCAAGCACGACCATTATGGCTGGCCCGAAGCACCGCGCTACGCCTTCCGCCCGCTCGCCGGATCGCCGCTGGTCGAGGTGCCGGTGACGGTCGCAACCTTCGGCAACCGCCGCATGGCGACGGGGGGCGGATTCTTCCGGCTGTTCCCGGCCGCGCTGACCGACTTCGCGGTCCGGCAGGTCGATGCCGAGGCGCAACCGGCGGTCTTCTACTTTCATCCGTGGGAGATCGACCCCGGCCAGCCACGGGTCGGCAACGCGCCGTTCAAGTCGAAGCTGCGGCATTACAGCCGGCTCGGCGCGATGGCGGGAAAGCTGCGGGGGTTGATCGGACGGCATGACTGGGGCCGGATGGATGCGATCGTCGCCAGGCTCGGTCCCGTGCCGGTCGGGATGACCGCGGCGTGACCTTGCCGTTGCTAGCGACGCCGGTTGCGATCCGCGTGGCGGATCTCCGCAACGCGCAGGATCATGCCAGCATCGACGCGTTCGTGGGGGCGCATCCGCAAGCGACGCCGTTCCATCTCCCCGCGTGGAGCATCGGCGTCGCGCAGGGCTGCGGCCAGACCAGCCACACGCTGATCGCCGAACGGGCCGACGGGACGCTGGCGGGGATCCTCCCGCTGACCGAGGTGCGCTCGCCGCTGTTCGGCAAGGCGCTGGTGTCGAACGGCTTTGCCGTCGGGGGCGGTATCCTGACGGAAGAGGACGCGGCGGTCGGCCCGCTGGCGGACGCTGCAATCGCGCTGGCGGCGCGGCTCGGATGCCCGACGCTCGAACTGCGCGGCGGCGCGGTTCCAGCCGGGGAATGGTCGGTCGACACGACAACGTATCTCGGGTTCGTGAAGCCGATCCCGCAGGGAGACACCGATCTGCTTGCAGCAATCCCGCGCAAGCAACGCGCCGAAGTCCGCAAGGCGCTGGACGGGGATCTGACGGTAGCGATCGGTCGTGAGCCGGAGGACCGCCGTGCGCATTATGCGGTCTACGCCGAATCGGTGCGCAACCTCGGGACCCCGGTATTTCCCGCCAGGCTGTTCCGTTCGATCCTCGAACAATTCGGGGCGGACGCCGATATCCTGACGGTGCGGTCGGACGGGCTTGCGGTCGCTAGCGTGCTGAGCCTGTACTTCAATGGCACGGTCTATCCCTATTGGGGCGGCGGAACGCAGGCGGCACGCGTGCTCCGTGCGAACGACCTTATGTATCACGCGCTGATGGCGCATGCGCGCGCGCGCGGCTGCACGCGGTTCGACTTCGGGCGGTCGAAAGCGGGGACGGGGCCTGCCGCCTTCAAGAAGAACTGGGGGTTCGAGGGGCTTGCGCTGACATATGCCAAGCACGCGGCCCCGGGGTGTGAACCGCGCGAGATCAATCCGCTCGACCCGCGCTACGCGCGCAAGGTCGAGATGTGGAAGAAGCTGCCATTGTGGCTCGCCAACATCGTCGGACCGCAGATTTCGCGCGGGCTGGGGTGATGGGGGATATCCTGTTTCTCGGGCACCGCTTGCCCTTTCCGCCCAATCGCGGCGACAAGATTCGCGGCTATCATGTCATGCAATATCTGTCGGCACGCGCGCGGGTTCATCTCGTCGCCTTCGCGGATGACCGGCGCGACCTCGATCCGTCCGCCAAGCCCGAGGCGATGGCCGGAAGCCGGTCGGTCGTTTGGCGCGGCAAGTCGCAGGCGCGCGCAGCGATCGAGGCGCTGTTGTCGGGCAAGCCGGTCTCGCAGACCGCGTTCGACGATGCCGCGATCCGCGCAGCGGTAACGGACGTGCTCGCGCGGCATCCGATCGACACGATCTACGTCTTCTCGAGCCAGATGGCGCAGTATCTCCCGCGAAACCCGCGACAGCGCGTCGTGATGGATTTCGTCGACATGGATTCGGCGAAATTCGATGCCTACGCCGACACCGCTCGCTGGCCGATGCGCTGGCTGATGCGGCGGGAAGCACGATTGCTGTTGCGGCATGACGCCGCCGTCGCGCGCACGGCGGCAGCGAGCCTGTTCGTCAGTGAGGCCGAGGCTGCGCTATTCCGCACAAAGACCGGCCTGCGACACGTCCACGCGATCGAGAACGGCATCGATACGCGCCTGTTCGATCCCGTCGCGTCGTTCGTTCCAGCCGATCTTCCGCCGCACACGGTCGTATTCACCGGACAGATGGATTACCGCCCCAATATCGAAGCGGTGCTCTGGTTCGCGAAGGAGATCCTGCCGCTGATCCGCGCACGCCACCCCGACGCCGGCTTCAAGATCGTCGGCCGCGCGCCGACCGAGGCGGTGGTCGCATTGGCCGACCAGCCGGGCGTGACGGTGACGGGCGAGGTGCCCGACGTACGCGGCTGGATCGCGGCAGCGGCGGTGATCGTCGCGCCGCTGAAGCTCGCGCGCGGGGTGCAGAACAAGGTGCTCGAGGCGATGGCGATGGCGCGTCCCGTCGTCGCCTCGGTCGCGGCGGCGGAGGGGATCGATCACGCGGGGGCGATCCGCGTCGGCGCGGATGGCCCGGCGATAGCGGCAGCGGTGATCGCCCTGCTCGACGATCGCAGCGCGGCGGACCGGCTTGGCCTCGCCGCGCGCGCGCAGGTCGAGGCGCGGTATAGCTGGGAGGCGCGGCTCGCGCCGCTCGACGCGTTGCTGGGGCTGGGGCTGGACCTGGGGCCAGGACTTGCGCCCGCAAAACGCCCCGTCGCCGCCTGACATGGCGACTCCCTTCGTCGCTGCGGGGCAGACCCGGCGCGCGCGGTCGATGCCCGTCGGGGCATGGCAGCGACACGGCGGCATCCTTGGCGCGGTCGCGCTCGTGCTGGTCGCGATGTTCTGGTCCGACGTCGCCACGCTTGCGCATATCTGGTGGACGAGCACGACCTTCGGCCATTGCCTGTTCATCGGGCCGGTGCTGGTCTGGCTGGTGTGGCAGCGCCGCGCGGAACTCGCGCAGATCCGCCCGGTCGCCTGGAGCCCGGGACTGGTGCTGGTCGCGCTCGACGGGTTCGGCTGGCTGCTGGGCGATGCGGGGAGCGTCGCGCTGGCGCGGCATTTTGGGCTCGTACTGATGCTCCAAGGCGCGGTGGTCACGCTACTCGGGCCCAACGTGGCACGCGCGCTGCTGTTTCCAGTCGGCTATGCGCTGTTCCTGGTGCCGTTCGGGGAGGGGCTCGAGGGGCCGCTCCAGACCGTCACAATCGCGCTGACGATGCCGCTGCTCCATCTGTTCGAGGTGCCGGCAACCGTGGACGGCGTGCTGATCACCATCCCCAACGGCACGTTCGAGGTTGCCGAGGCCTGTTCGGGCGCGAAATTCGTCATCGCGATGTTCGCTTACGGCACGCTCGTCGCCAACGTCTGTTTCGTCTCGTGGCGGCGGCGCGCGGGGTTCCTGGTCGTGGCGCTGGTCGTCCCCGTGCTCGCCAACGGCGTGCGCGCGTTCGGGACGATCTACGCCGCGTACCGGACGTCGGTCGCGCGGGCGACGGGGTTCGACCATATCGTCTATGGCTGGCTGTTCTTCGGGGTGGTGATGGCGGCGGTGCTTGCGCTGGGGTGGCGCTGGTTCGATCGTGCGCCCGATGCACCGATGGTCGATCCGACAGCTCTTCAACGTCCACCGCGCAGGCAGATCGATCTCGCGATTGCCGCCGCGCTGACGCTCGCAACAGCGGCTGCCTTTCCGGCCTGGGCGGCGGCGATCGCGGGGCGGGCGCAAGCGCTGCCGGATCGGATCGCGCTGCCGGCGGTGCCGGGCTGGCACCGTGTCCCATCGAGTACGCGCGCGCCCTGGTCTCCCAACTATCCCGGCGCTGACCATATCCTGCAGGGGCGGTATGCGGATGCCAGGGGCGAGTCCGTCGACCTTGCGATTGCGGTCTATGGCAGCCAGCGGGAGGGCAAGGAAATCGTCGGGTTCGGCGTGGGGCCGCTGCGCGAGGATGACGTCTGGATCCGTATCGAGGACCGGCCCGAACTCGCCGGTGGCGCGGTGATGCGGGTCCTCGCGCGGCGGGCAGTCGAACGCGAGATCGTGACATGGTACCGCGTTGGTGACACGGTGACTCATGCGGGTAATGTGGTGAAGATAGAGACGGTAAAGGCGCGGTTGTTCGGCGGGCCGCAGCGTGCGGTGGCGGTGCATCTGTCGGCCGAACGGATGCCTGGCGCAGACCCGCGCGCGGCGATGACCCGCTTCCTTTCGGCGCTCGGGCCGATCGACGTGCTCGCCGACCGTAGCGCGGGGATGACGCGCTGATGTGCGGGATTGCCGGGCTTTATTATCCATCGACCCCCAAGCCGGTCGATCCTGCCCGCATCCGCGCGATGGCGGATGTCCAGGCGCATCGCGGACCGGACGGGTCGGGGGTGTGGACAGCGCCCGGGGTCGGGCTCGGGCATCGACGGTTGTCGATCATCGACGTCGCCGGATCGCCGCAACCGATGGCGAGCGCGGACGGCGCGCTCACAATCACCTATAACGGTGAGATCTATAATTTCGCTACGTTGCGCGCCGAACTGGAGACGCTCGGTGCCCGGTTCGTGACAGCGGGTGATACCGAGGTGCTGCTCCACGCATGGGAAGCCTGGGGCCCGGCGATGCTGCCAAGGCTGAACGGCATGTTTGCCTTCGCCCTTCACGATGCCCGCCGGCAATGCCTCTTTCTCGCGCGGGACCGGCTTGGCGTGAAGCCGCTGCATTATGTCACGCTCGCGGATGGTGCGCTGGCGTTTGCGTCTGAACTCAAGGGGTTGCTGGCGCATCCTCTGCTCCGGCGGCAACCCGACATTCGCGCGGTCGAGGATTATCTCGCCTTTGGCTACGTCCCCGACGATGCGTGCCTGGTCGCAGGCGTTCAGAAGCTCGCTGCCGGGCACGCGATGCTGGTCGAACGCGGGCGTCCCGTCCCGCTGCCGCAACGCTGGTGGGACGTCGACTTCTCGCGCCGCGCTAGCGGCTCCGCGCGCGATCTTGCGGCGGAGCTGCAAGGATTGCTGCGCGAGGCGGTGACGTCGCGGATGATCTCGGACGTTCCGTTGGGCGCGTTCCTGTCGGGCGGGGTCGACAGTTCGGCCGTGGTTGCTTTGATGTCCGAAGCGTCGCGGGGCGCGGTGCGGACGTGTACGATCGGGTTCGATGCGGCGGGGCTCGACGAGCGCCGCTACGCCACCACGATTTCGCAGCGCTTCGCCACGTCCCACCGGGAGCGCGTGGTTGCCGCGGACGATTTCGCGCTCATCGACACGCTGACCGAAGCGTTCGACGAACCGTTTGCCGATGCGTCCGCGCTGGCGACCTACCGGGTGTGCGAACTGGCGCGCGAGGATGTCACCGTCGCGCTGTCGGGCGATGGCGCGGACGAGGCGTTTGCCGGATATCGCCGCTACAAGTTCCAGGCGGCGGAGGAACGCGTGCGCGGGCTGCTCCCGCCGGACCTGCGGCAGAGCGTCTTCGGGACGCTGGGCCGCTATTACCCGAAGGCCGACTGGGCACCGCGCCCGTTGCGCGCGAAGACGACGCTGCTCGCGCTGGCCGAGGACGGCGCGGAGGCCTATGCACGCTCGGTCGGCGTCACGACGCCCGCCTTGCGCGCGGCGCTGTTCAGCGATGCCGCAAGACGCGCGCTGGACGGGTATCGCGCCGAGGAACGCTACGTCCGCACGATGCGCGACGCCCCGGCGCGCGATGCGCTCGACCGGGCGCAATATGCCGACATTCAGCACTGGCTTCCGGGCGACATCCTGACGAAGGCGGATCGCACGAGCATGGCGGTCGGGCTCGAGGCGCGCGAGCCGCTGCTCGATCACCGGCTGGTCGAATTCGCCGCTACTTTGCCAGTGGGAATGCGGCTGCGCGGCGGGCAGGGGAAGTGGCTGATGAAGAAGGCGCTCGAGCGGTATCTGCCCAAGGACATCCTGTACCGGCCAAAAATGGGGTTCGTCACCCCGATCAGCGCTTGGTTCCGCGGACCGTTGGCCGACGAGGCGGCGGGGCTGGCGCGCTCCCGCGTGCTGGGCGCGACCGGATGGTTCGACCCCAGGACGATCGCGCGGATCGCCGAGGATCACCGCGCCGGGACCGCCGAGCATGGGCGCACCTTGTGGCAATTGGTGATGCTCGAACGGTCGATGGCGCGGTTGTTCGGGTAGGCCAGGTCCGGGTCGATTGGTCTGGCCTTCCTGGTGGACGGTAAACGTTACGCGAACACCGCAATCGCCGCATGCAACGTCAGTGCGACCAGCGCCAGCGAGGCACCGAGGAACAAGGCGAAACGGACCGACACCTTGTTGATGGTCGCCTGCCACACGCTGTGCGCAATCCGCAGCACGACATAGGCCCACGCGATCCACGCGTTCATGCCATCGCCCGTGCCCGTCAGCGCGATGACCGTGCAGACCGCATAGAAGATCGTCGGCTGTTCCATCAGGTGATTGTGGTTGTGCGCGATCCACTGGACCTTCGGCGGCAGCCGTCCGTCGGCGTCAGCCGCCTTGGCACCGACCAGCGTCCCGAGATCGATCCCGGACGCCTGCATCGCAGGCAAACGCGTCACCAGCATCCAGAGCAGCATCGCCAAGGTCCAGACGATCAGCGCAACCATCGGCTTCAGAATTTCACTGTGCATCATTTGCTCCCCCGTCCCGACGCTGCCGCATCGGGTTCCAGAAAGCAACGGGGCGACGATCCGCGGCCGTTCGTCTCCCGTCCGCTATGTGGCCGGACGGTGCATCAACCCTGTCCCGCTCTAGCGCTTGCCGCTGCCCAGCACCTCACCGATCCAGCGATCGTACAGATCGGGCCAAAGCGATCCGCTGTCGCCCGTCGGCAACCTCGTGGCGAAGCCATGCCCCCCGCGCAGCAGGAAGTGCGCCTCGACCGGAATCCGCGCCGCACGTGCACCCGCAAACAGGTCCATCGCATTCATGAACGGCACGGTCGCGTCATCCTGCGCGTGGACGATGAACAGCGGCGGCGTCTCGCGCGTGATGTTGCGATCGCAGGCGTAGCGGCGTTCCATCGCGGGTTCGGGGTTGGGGCCGAGCAGGTTGGCGCGCGAACCGCCGTGGCTTCGGCCCGGATCCATGTTGGACACGGCGTACAACAGCCCGCCGAAGTCGGGTTTCGCCGATACCGCATCGACCGCGTCGAGCCGGCGATAGACCGGCGCGTCGTGCTGCGTCAGCAGCGAGGCCGCAAGATGCCCGCCCGCCGAAAAACCGAGCGCGCCGATCCGGCGCGGGTCGACCCGGAACCGCTCGGCATTCGCGCGGATCAGCCGCAGCGCGCGTTGCGCGTCCACCAATGGGGTGTTGGCGCGGTCGACCCAGCCTTCGCCGGGCAGGCGATAATTGAGCACGAACCCGGTGATCCCCCGCGCCGCCAGTGCGAGCGCGACGTCGAGCCCTTCCTTGCGGATCGAGGTGAAGCTGTACCCGCCGCCGGGCATGATGAGGACGGCACGGCCATCGGGGCGGCGCGGGCGGACGACACCGACGTCGGGGCGCACGACGCCGCGCATCCAGAGGTCGTGATAGTCGCCGGTGCGGCCGGTGATTTCGGGACGGAGGAGGGGTTCCGGAAGGCGCGCGCCGGGGGCGGCACCGGGCCAGAGCGCGAAATTCTCGCGTGGAGGCCAGCTCGGGGTCGACGAAGGCGCAAGCGCTCCCGGAGGAAGCGCGCTTCCGTTCCCCTGGGCAGCGGCCGCGGCAGGGGCCGCGGCCGCACCAAGAGAGAGCGCCAGGATATTGCGACGATTATGCATTCCTGGCGCTTAGCGGGTTCAGTCGAAGCTTGCACCCCAGCGACGCTTGACGCGGTCCTTCCACAGGCCACGATGATAGGCGTCCGAGGCGAGCAGCGGCATGACCGACCCGGCCTCGGCGAACACCATCTGCTCGATACCCGTGTTGACCTTGCCCCACGAGGCGGCTTCCTGCAGCGTCGACGACGAACAGGCACCGTCGCGGACGTCGGCAACCGTGATCTGCACCGCGTACTTGTGGACCTGCACGTCGTCATGGCCGAGGATCTCGGCGCAGACGACCGTGTCCTGGATGAAGTTCTTGGGCACGCCGCCACCGATCATGAGCAGGCCGGTAACGCCCGCCTTGATCTTGATGTCGGTCAGCTCGCGGAAATCGGCGATCGCATCGAGCACCATATAGGGCTTGCCCTCCTTCGCGCGGTCGACCTGATGCTTGACCAGACCGAAGCCGGCCGAGGAATCGACGAACGCCGGGCAGAAGATCGGCACGTCATGCTCGTACGCGAGCTTGACGAGGCTGTTCTCCTTCTTGCCGTTCTCGACGAGGTACTTGCCCATCTCGCGGATGAACTCGCGGCTCGAATAGGGGCGCGGCTCGAGCGAGTTGGCGATCTCGAGGATCGTGTGGTCGCAATCCTGGAGCTGTTCTTCGTCGATGTACGTGTCGTAGATCCGGTCGATCAGCAGCGAGCGCAGCGTGTCGTCGTCCGGCACTTCGAGCGCCTGATAATGCTTGTGGCCAAGACCTTCGAAGAAATCCATGTCGACAATCGACGCGCCGGTCGCGACGACGCCGTCGATCATTTTGTTGCGCAGCAGCTCGGCATAGAGATCCATGCAGCCGCCCGCCGAGGTCGAACCCGCGATGACGAGGAAGATCGAGCAATCCTTGTCCGCCAGCATCTGGTTGTAGATGTCGGTCGCGCGGCCGAGGTCGCGGCTGGTGAAGCTCATCTTCTTCATCGCGTCGACGATCGGGCGCGCGTCGAACTTGGTGATGTCGATATGCTCGACGGTGGTCGAGAGCAGCTCGGCCTTGCGGTTGGTGTTGAGGACTTCGGTCATGGGGTGATACCCTTTTCAACAGCCGCCGTCGTTGAGGGGACGCGGAAACCCGGAGAGAGACGGTGCATCGCTGCACCGCCTCCCCGATTCGTATTGACTATGAAATGCCTGTTACAGCTTGACGACGTTCGACGCGACGTGGGGCATGGCTTCGCCGTACAGCGACACCATCGGTTCGTCGGAGACGATCACCGTCTCGTCGGAACCGAACCCGTTAAACGCGGTCCGCATCGCCGAGCCATAGGCGCCGAGCATCCCGATCTCGAGATAGTCGCCCGCCTGGACGTCCGCCGGCAGGTAGAACGGCCCCGCCATGTGATCCATGTCGTCGCACGTCGGCCCGTAGAAGCTGAACGCCATCTCCTTCGAGCGGCTCTCCGGCTCGCGCAGGAGCTCGACCGGGAAACGCCAGCCGATGTGCGCCGCATCGAACAACGCGCCGTAAGCCCCGTCGTTGATGTACAATTCGTCGCCACGACGCTTTTCGACGCGTACTACGATCGAGCTGTACTCCGCGCAGAGCGCACGGCCCGGTTCGGCCCACAGTTCGGCCGAATAGCTGACCGGCAGCGATTCGAACGCACGGTGGATCGTCTCGAAGAAATGCTCGAGCGGGGGGGGCTCCATGCCCGGGTAGGACGACGGGAAGCCGCCGCCGACGTCGATCACGTCGACCGTGACCGCCGCATCGACGATCGCCGCACGAACTCGCTCGATTGCGTTCGCATAGGCTTCGGGCGTCATCGCCTGGCTGCCGACATGGAAGCAGATGCCGAGCGCGTCCGCTGCCTGACGAGCACGGAACAGCAGTTCCTTGGTCTCACCGGGAGCGGCACCGAACTTCGACGCGAGGCTGAGCTTGGAATGCTCCGACGAAACGCGCAGCCGGACGCAGAGCGTCAGGTCGGTTGCCTGGTCGGTGGCTTCCATGATCTTGTCCAGCTCCTCGACCGAATCGAGCGAGAAGGTGCGGACTCCATAGTCGAAATAGGCAGAGCGGATCGCTTCGGGGGCCTTGACCGGGTGCATGAAGCACAGGGTCGCGCCCGGGATCGTCGTCGCGACGAGCCGGACTTCGGCGATCGAGGCCACGTCGTAATGCGTGATCCCCGAGTCCCAAAGGATTTTGAGCAACTCAGGAGCCGGATTCGCCTTGACCGCATACATCGAGCGACCCGGGAACTTCTCGACGAAGAACCTGGCCGCACGCGCTGCCGCGTGAGGACGAACCAGCGTAACCGGCTGAACCGGCCGCTGCTGAGCGATGTCGATACCCGAAACCGAGTTCGAAAGGGTCTTCGCTAACCCCAGCGCGCGATGATGCTTGTGCAACTCAAGGGACCTCCAAGTGGCGTGCGCCGAACGGTGAAAAAAGCTGCCTTGCGGTTGGAAGTCCCATGGGGCAGCGGATGGGCGAAATAGGGTCGCAGTTTTCTAATGTAAAGCGGTTTTGGACCCTCGGAGGCAGACAGTGACAATTTTAAGACAGCCCACTCGGGCTGGGGTACGCGATGCGGCTGCCAAAGTGGCGGCTGCGGTGCCGGCGACGCCGCTTTTTACCATTGAGACGCAAGGGGTTACAGTCGCATTCAAGGCGGAAAACCTGCAGCCGATGGGGGCGTTCAAACTGCGCGGCGCCTGGCATCGGATGACCGCAATCGAACCTGGATTGCGCGCCAAAGGCGTGGTTGCCTTCTCGTCGGGGAACCACGCGCAAGGCGTCGCGTGGGCGGCGCGGCGGCTGGGCATGCCAGCGATGATCGTGATGCCCTCCGACGCACCCAAGGCAAAGCGCGACGGCACGCTCGCGCTGGGCGCAGAGGTGGTCGACTATGACCGCGCGACCGAAAGCCGCGAGGCGATCGCGGCGCGTCTGGCAGAAGCGCGCGGGGCAGTGCTGGTGCCAAGCTTCGACGATCCGTGGGTGATCGAAGGGCAGGGAAGCTCTGGCGTCGAAGCGGCGGCGCAGATGGCGGTGCTCGGGCTTGGCGTGCCGAAGCATGTCGTGGTGCCCTGTGGCGGCGGCGGGCTTTCGGCGGGGATTGCCTTGGCGCTGCCAGAGGCGCGCGTCACCGTGGTCGAGCCGGAAGGTTGGGACGACATGCGGCGTTCGCTCGTGGCCGGTCGAATCGAACCGGTGGGGGACTCGCCACCCCCGACCGCGTGCGACTCGCTTCAGACCATGCGCGTCTCGCCGCTGACGTTCGACGTACTCTCGCGGCGCGGCGCGACCGGGGTCGCGGTGACCGAAGCCGAGATCCGGCACGCCCAGCGTTGGGCGGCGGATCGGTTGCGGCTGGTGGTCGAGCCCGGCGGTGCGGTGGCGCTTGCGGCGATCCTCGCGGGCAAGGTGGCGATGGAGCCGGGGATGCTGGTGCTGCTGTCGGGAGGGAACGTGGACCGCGCCGCTTATGCATCCGTGCTGGCGGAGGCGGTGTGAGCGGGGTCGAATCGCTCGCACCCGCGATTGCGATGCTGGCGGCGTTTGCGTGCCTGATCGGGGGCGTGCGGCTGATCTGGCGGCGCAGCGACGTCCGCAAGGGGGTTCTGATGCTGGTGATGGCGGCGGTGCTGGTCGGGAACGTGGCGATCTGGACGTTGTGATTGAAGTGGTGCCGGGTTTCTCGACTTCGCTCGAAACGAACGGATAAGGGTCGCTACTCAAACCACCGTTCGTTTCGAGCGAAGTCGAGAAACCTGCGCTATCCCCTCGACGGCGCGTGCGGCGGCTCAATCTCCGGCGCCTCGGCCACATCCAGCGGCCCTTCCCATTTCGCCACCACAGCGGTCGCCACGGCATTGCCGACGACGTTGGTGCCAGACCGCCCCATGTCGAGGAACTGGTCGACCGGGAGGATCAGCAGCAACCCCGCCTCGGGGATGCCGAACTGCCCCATCACCGCCGCGATCACGACGAGCGATGCACGCGGTACGCCGGCGATACCCTTCGACGTGATCATCAGCACCAGCAGCATCACGATCTGCTGACCGATCGACAGGTCGACCCCGTACACCCGCGCGAGGAACAGCGTCGCGAAAGTCATGTACATCATCGACCCGTCGAGATTGAACGAATAGCCCAGCGGCAGCACGAAGCTCGCGATCTTGCGCGGTACCCCGAAGCGATCGAGCGCCTCGAGCGTGCGCGGATAGGCCGCCTCCGACGAGGCGGTCGAGAAGGCGAGCAGGATCGGCTCGCCAATATAGCGCGCCAGCGTCAGCGCACGCGGACCGATGATCGCGAACGCCGCGCCGAACAGAAGCAACCACAACACCGCAAGCCCGATGTAGAAGCTCCCGACGAACAGCCCGAGCGTCCACAGGATACCGAGCCCGTTCACCGCGATCGTCGCAGTGATCGCGGCGAACACCGCGAACGGCGCCACCCGCATCACATAATCGGTGATCTGCAGCATCATCGCCGCCAGCGCCTCGGCGCCGCGGACGATCGGCGCGCCCTTCTCGCCGATCGCGGTGAGCGCGACGCCTGCGAAGATCGAGAAGATGACGATCTGGATGATCTCGTTGGTCGCCATCGCCTCGACCACCGAGGACGGCACGATGTGGGTCACGAAATTGGTGAGGTTGAACGATTTCTCGTCGAGCCCGACCGTCGCATCGGGGGGCGGCAGCTTGAGCCCGAACCCGCTGCCCGGCGAGACCAGGTCGATCACGAACTCGATCCCGTGGAACAGCACGAGGCCCAGCGTCAGCGATACCAGCGATGCCGAGAGGAACCACGCCATCGTCCGCCCGCCGATCCGCCCGAGCGCCTTGAGGTCGCCCATGTGCGCGATCCCTACGACAAGCGTCGAGAAAACCAGCGGCGCGATGATCATCTTGATCAGGCGCAGGAAGATCGTCGTGATGATCGAGAAGTAGCTGGCAATCTCCTTCGCGCGCGCGGCCCCCGCGGCGCTGCCGTCGACGATCTGCTGGTTGATCGCCCAGCCGACGATCAACCCGAGCACCAGGCCGATCAAAATATACAGTGTCAGCCGCTTCGCCACGCTTCTTCCCCGTTGGTTCGGCCCGCATCAAGGGGAGAATGCGCAATCGGTCAAGCAAGACGCGCGTTGCGGGGCGGCACGCCCGCTGCCAGACTGGTGCCATGAACCTGTCCCGTCGCGCTTTCGCGTCCGCCGCCCTCGCGCTTCCCGCCCTGTCCGCCAGCGGTGTCCTGCGCGCTGCAGAACCCGATCTCGCGGGTCTGCGCGACATCACCGGCGCGACCGCGCCGATCGGCCCCGAGGAACGCCGCGGGCGGCTCGCGCGCGCACAAGCGCTGATGCGCGCCAACGGGATCGGCGCGGTGCTGGTCGAATCGGGATCGAGCCTGACCTACTTTACCGGCATCCGCTGGGGCCGGAGCGAGCGGTTGACCGCGGCGATCCTGCCGGTCGAGGGCGATCCGTGCATCGTCACGCCGTTCTTCGAGGAGCCCTCGGTCCGCCAGACGCTCGGCATCCCCGCCGAAGTCCGCGTCTGGCAGGAGGACGAAAGCCCGCACGCGTTGATCGCTGCGTTCCTCAAGGAGCGCAAGCTCGCCACCCGCCCGGTCGGGATCGAGGAGACGGTGCGCTACTTCGCGGTCGACGGGCTGGAACACGCCTTGCCCGGGGCGCGGATCGTATCGGCGAATCCGGTCGTCCGCGCGGTTCGGATGCGCAAGACCGCGCCCGAGATCGCTTTGATGCAGACCGCGACCGACGTGACGATCGCCGCCTATCGCTGGACGTGGCCGCGCATCGAGAAAGGCATGAAGCCCGCCGATATCGCCGCACTGATGAACGCCGCGACCAAGCGGCTGGGCGGCGACCCCGAATTCTCGCTGGTACTGATCGGCCCGGCGGCAGCCTTCCCGCATGGCAGCAAGGACCCGCAGGTTGTCGCCGACGGCCAGATCGTGCTGATGGACTGCGGCTGTACCGTGCAGGGCTATCAGTCGGACGTGTCGCGCACCTTCGTCTTCGGCAGCGCGAGCAAGGCGCAGCGACTGATCTGGGATCAGGTTCGTGCGGGGCAGGCCAAGGCGTTCGCTACCGCGCAGCTCGGGACGCCCGCGGGCAAGGTGGATGACGCGGTGCGCGGCTATTACGAATCGCTTGGCTATGGCCCGCGCTACGGTCTTCCCGGTCTGTCGCATCGCACCGGGCACGGCATCGGGCTCGACGGGCACGAACCGGTCAACCTCGTCCATGGCGAGACGACGCCGCTTGCAGAGGGCATGTGCTTCTCGGACGAGCCCGGCCTGTATCTCCCGGGAAAGTTCGGCGTTCGGCTGGAGGATTGCTTCCACATGACCGCGGCCGGGCCGAAATGGTTCAGCGTACCGCCGACGTCGCTGGATGCGCCGCTGGGGTGAGGGGACTACCTCTTACCCCATAAGGAAAGTCGCGCTAGCTCAACACCGGACCGAAGGCGGACCGGTCGCCGCGCCAGGTTTTATCCGCTATCGCGCGGTCGCGTTCCGACGCCGCTGTCTTGCCGAGCGCCATAAAGACCTCCGCGCGTACTGCCAGCGTAACCGGATCGAGCGGCCGCTGCGCCAGCGCCGCATCCGCCTCGTGCAACGCGTCCTGCGGACGTCCCGCTGCCAGCAACGCCGCCGCGAGGCTCCGGCGCGGCGAATACCACCAGATCGGCGGATCGTTGAACTCGGCCATCGCCTTGTCCTCGTTGAACCGCGCCGCCTGCGCATAAGCGCGGATCGCTTCATCATAGCGGCGCTCGATCATCGCGGCGCGGCCGAGCAGGACGGCTTTCGCAATCCGCATCAAATTGGTCGCCTGCCGGGTGGAATCCTCGCGCCCGATCGGACCGGCCGAGCGCGGGATCGCCGCCGCCTCGGCGCGCACCCCACGCGCATCGCCAAGCCGCACAAAGGCCTCGCCGCGCGCGTAATGGCGGTAGGCGCGCAGATAGCCCATTTTCGCCGGAGCGTCGGGCAGCGCCAGCACCACGGCCGGATCGGCGAAACGACCGTGCGCGAAATAGGCGGTCCCGCCGACCATTTGCTCGAACGCAGAGGCACTAGGGCGCTGCGGCAACGCGCGGAGGACCGGTGCGGCGAGCGCCAACGCATCCTTGGCGTCTCCCGCGAGCAAAGCGCCGCCGACCCCGAAATGAACGTTATGCGCATGATAGGGCAACGTGAACGCGCCATCCGGCCCGGGGGCCTTCGCCGCCTTGGCGTCCCCGACCCCGATCGCGACGGCGCGGACGTTTGCTTCGGTCGCGGCCTGGTAACGGCCGACCCAATAATAGGTGTGGCTCGGCATATGGATAAGATGGCTCGCCGCGGGAGCGAGACCGGCGAGACGGTCTGCATAATGCTCCGCCCGCGCAGGAAAACCCGACATTTCCGTGGCATGGATATAGAAGTGGATTGCGGGCGTGAAGTCCGGATTGCGTTTGAGTACCGTCTCGAGCAGCGCGACCGCACGCGGCAGCGTCTCTGTCTTGCCCTCGAGCGACGCCGGGATCATCCATGCATCCGCTGCAAGCGTTAGCACTTCGTCGCTACCGGGATGGTCACGCGCAATCGCGTCCATCGCACGGGCGAACGCCAGATCCCCACCGGTCCGATAGCGCGCCGCCAGCGCTGCGAGCATCTGTCGTTCGAGCAGGGGGCCGGTCGCCGCGAGCGGGATCGCGCCGTCGACAAGCTTGCCGAGCTTGACCTGAGTCGCCGCGTCGATCGGGTAGTTGATCGTCGGTCCCTGCGACCACGCCACGCCCCAGACGCACATCCCGCATTGCGGATCGAGCCGAGCGGATTCCTTGAAGGCGGCGGTTCCGGCTTCGTGCGCGAACGCATGACTAAGCTGTAACCCATTGTCGAAGAACGCTTGTGCCTTGGGCTGAGCGGTCGTGACAATCAGCGCGCCCGACCCGAACCCGGGCATCAGCCGTGCGACACCCGGCGCGATGACGTCATCCCCGCACATCCGATGCGCCGCCGCGCCGGAGACTGCGCCGGAGACTGGGGCAGGGATGTCCTGCGGTCCGGCGGTGCCGCCCCCGGTCGCAGGTGCTAGCAGCAGCAGGAAAGACGCGAGCACAGGCAGACGCATCGGCAAAATCGAAGCTCCTTTCGCACAGCGTACCGCATTGCGACCAGACGAGCCACGCTGGCGATGCGCGGCATACTTGAGAACCCCGGGCGGCTCGCCTAAGCCACCGCGCATGACCCAGAGCCCGACCTCCACCAACGACATCCGTCGCAGCTTCCTCGACTATTTCGCGGCCAATGGGCATGCGAAGGTCGCTTCCGCGCCGTTGGTGCCGCAGAACGACCCGACGCTGATGTTCGTCAACGCCGGAATGGTGCCGTTCAAGAACGTCTTCACCGGGCTCGAATCGCGACCGTATGTGACCGCGACCTCGTCGCAGAAGTGCGTTCGGGCAGGCGGCAAGCACAACGACCTCGACAATGTCGGCTATACCGCGCGGCATCATACGTTCTTCGAGATGCTCGGCAATTTCTCTTTCGGCGATTACTTCAAGGAACGCGCGATCACGCTCGCGTGGAACCTGCTGACGCAGGAATGGGGGATCGACCCGAACCGCCTGACCGTCACCGTCTATCACACCGATGACGAGGCGTTCGACCTGTGGCGCAAGATCGCAGGGCTCCCCGAAGAGCGGATCATCCGCATCGCGACCAACGACAATTTCTGGTCGATGGGCGACACCGGTCCCTGCGGGCCATGTTCCGAAATCTTCTTCGACCACGGCGACCACATCTTCGGTGGCCCGCCGGGGTCCCCCGACGAGGATGGCGACCGGTTCGTCGAGATCTGGAACCTCGTGTTCATGCAGTTCGACCAGACCGCGGACGGCGCGCGCACGCCGCTCCCGCGTCCGTCGATCGACACCGGCATGGGACTGGAGCGAGTCGCCGCGGTCCTGCAGGGCGTCCACGACAATTACGATACCGACACGTTCAAGGCGCTGATCGCGGCGTCGGCTGCGATGACGGGCACGCCTGCGACTGGCGACACGCAGGCGAGCCACCGAATCATCGCGGATCACCTGCGCTCGTCGGGCTTCCTAATCGCGGACGGCGTGCTGCCCGCCGCCGAGGGGCGCGGCTACGTGCTGCGCCGGATCATGCGGCGCGCGATGCGCCACGCGCACCTCCTCGGCGCGAAGGAGCCGTTGATGCACCGGCTGGTCCCGGCACTCGTCGCGGAAATGGGCGCGGCATACCCCGAACTGGTCCGCGCGCAGGCCGCGATCGAATCGACGCTATTGCAGGAGGAAACGCAGTTCCGCCGCACGCTCGTCAACGGGCTGCGGTTGCTCGATGAGGCGACGGGCGCGATGGAAGCTGGCGCGACCTTGCCCGGCGAGACCGCGTTCAAGCTCTACGACACCTACGGCTTCCCTTATGACCTGACCGAGGACGCGTTGCGCGCGCAGGGTTTCGGGATCGACCGCGCCGGCTTCGACAGCGCGATGGCCGAGCAGAAGCGCGCCGCCCGCGCGGCGTGGAAGGGCTCGGGCCAGCGCGCGTCGGACGACGTGTGGTTCGACATCGCCGAAGCGAGCGGCGGGACCGAGTTCATCGGTTACAGCGCGGTCGAGGGCGAGGGCGCGGTCGTCGCGATCGTCCGCGACGGCGCGCAGGTCGAGCGCGCCGAGGCGGGCGAGACGGTCGAGATCGTCGTGAACCAGACGCCGTTCTACGCCGAAAGTGGCGGCCAGGTCGGCGACACCGGCACGCTCACCGCGCCCGGCGTCCACGCGGTGGTCGAGGATACGCGCAAGTATCTCGGCCGTGTGTTCGCACATGTCGCGCGGATCGGCGAAGGCGGCATCGCGCTCGGCGATGCGCTCCACCTGACCGTCGATACCGCGCGCCGCGACCAGATCCGCGCCAACCACAGCGCGACGCATTTGCTCCACGAGGCACTACGCCAGCGGCTCGGCGCGCACGTCGCGCAGAAGGGCAGCCTCGTCGCGCCCGAACGGCTCCGGTTCGACTTCTCGCAACCGAGCGCGATCGATCCCGCGCGGATCATGGAGGTCGAGGCCGACGTCAACGCGCAGATCCGCGGCAACGGCGCGGTCGAAACGCGCTTGATGACTCCGGACGAAGCGATCGCCGAGGGCGCGATGGCGCTGTTCGGCGAGAAGTACGGCGATGAAGTCCGCGTCGTCTCGATGGGGACCGAGCACGGCAAGACCTATTCGCTCGAACTGTGCGGCGGAACGCACGTCCGCGCGCTGGGCGACATCGGTCTGTTCACGGTGGTGAGTGAAGGTGCGGTGTCCTCGGGCGTCCGCCGGGTCGAAGCACTGACCGGGGAAGCCGCACGCGACTATCTCACCACGCGCGACTCGAAGCTGCGCGAGGCGGCGGCAACGCTCAAATCGTCGCCCGACGAAGTCCCGGCGCGCGTCGCCGCGCTGGTCGAGGACCGGCGGCGGCTCGAGCGCGAACTGGCGGATGCCAAGAAGGCGCTTGCGCTCGGCGGCGGTGCGGGGACGGCGGCGGCTGGTCCGGAGCAGGTCGGTGGCGTCGCGTTCCTCGGGCAGGTCGTCGACGGGCTCGACCCCAAGGGGCTGCGTGGGACGGTCGATGAGATGAAGCAGCGGCTCGGTTCGGGGATCGCGATGATCGTCGCGGTCAACGAGGGGCGCGCTTCGGTCGCGGTCGGCGTGACGGCGGATCTGGTCGCGACCAAGAGCGCGGTCGATTTGCTGAGGGTCGCGGTGGCGGTGCTCGGCGGGCAGGGCGGCGGCGGTCGCCCGGACATGGCGCAGGGCGGCGGGCCTGATGGCAGCGCCGGCGCGGCGGCGGTCGATGCGGTCAAGGCGGCGCTGGCGGGTGCTGGCGGCTGATTGGGGAAGGGGGAGATCGCTTTTCTTACTCGTGGCCGCTTCCCCGGCGAAGGCCGGGGCCCAGTAGCGAGACGGAAGATTGCTGGCGGCAGCGCGCGATTACCTCGACCACCAATACTGGACCCCGGCCTTCGCCGGGGAGGCGAGCAGTAACAGCGCGGAGGGAGAGCGGAAGCGGGGAACAGGGGATCTCAACGCCCCGATCACCCCTAGGCGGCAGGCGTAGTATCCATGCCCCGCCGCCCGCGAACCCGCCTCAACCGCGGCGCGACCGTCATCTCCGCGGCGGCCTTGATCTCTTGTCGCAGTTCATCGCGCTTTTCATGGATCGACGCGATCACCGGGCCGACCGCGACCCCGAGATCGGTCAGCACCGCCTCCGCCAGCTGCAGCGAGCTCTCCAGCGTCTCGGGTACCGCATCGGTCGCACCCGCGCGGTACAGCTCGGCGGCATGGCCCGTGTCGCGCGCGCGGGCCACGATGGCGAGGTCGGGGACCCAGTTGCGCACGCGCCGCGTCAGCGCGACGCTCAGCACCGGATCGTCCATCGTCAGGATCAACGCCTTCGCGCGTCCGAGATTGAGCCGGTCGACCAGTTCGGGCCGCACGACATCGCCGAACAAAACGACATAGCCCTCGGCATGCGCCGCAGTGACGACGTCGATATCCGCTTCGACCGCGACATAGCGCTGGTTGTGGACCGTCAGCATGTCGCACACCATTCGACCGACCCGACCGAACCCGATTACGACCGTTCCCGGGCCTTCCTCGGGGATCTCGAGCGGCGCATCTGCACCATCCTGCAACTCGATCCGCTTCGCCCAGCGCCGCCCGAGCATCGCGAGCAACGGGGTGATGGTCAGCCCGATCGCGGTGACCGTCTGCCAAAAATTCGCGGTCGGCGCGGCGATCAGCTGTGCCTGCGCGGCTGCGCCCAATACGATCAGCGTCGTTTCGGACGGGCTCCCCATCAGCACGCCCGTCTCAACCGCGACCCCGCCGGTGATCCCGGCCCAGCGCAACAGGCCATAGGTAACGATCGCCTTGACCGCGACGACCGCCGCGATCGCGAGGGTATAGGCAGCCCAGTTCGCCGCGATCGCGCGCAGATCGACGCTCATCCCGATCGTGATGAGGAACACGCCGAGCGCGAGGCCCTTGAACGGCGCGGTCATCACCTCGACTTCGCTGTGGTAGTCGGTCTCGGCGATCAGCACGCCCGCCAATAGCGCGCCGACGATCGGCGACAGCCCTGCCGCGGTCGTTGCGAGGCTTGCGACGATGACCACGAGCAGCGATGCGGCAAGGAACAGTTCGGGGCTTTTGGTCCGGGCGGCCTGCGCGAACAGCTTGGGGAGGATGAAGCGCCCGCCGATGAACAGCACGCCGACGGTCAGAAACGCCGCAGATCCGACCCGCGCCAGCCCGCTCCAGCCGCTGTCGGCGGCCATCGGCCCCAATGCGGCGAGCACGAAGATGATCGGGACGAGCGCCAGATCCTCGAACAGCAGCATCGCGAACGCCGTGCGCCCGACCGGGCTGGTCGTTCCCGCGATCGGCAGCACCAGCGCGGTCGAGGACAGCGAGAGTGCGATGCCGAGCGCCATCGATCCGGTCCACGGGAGGGCGGTCAGCAGGTGCAGGCCAAAACCAAGGATCGCGCCCGCGGCGAGGAGCTGCGCAGCACCCGTGCCGAACACGAGCTGGCGCATAGACCAGAGTCGCTTCAGCGACAGTTCGAGCCCGATCGAGAACAGCAGCAACACGATGCCGAATTCGGCGAAGGGTTCGATCGAATGCGGATCGGAAATCGTGACGTAATAGAGCCAGGGATAATCCCGGACCAGAGCGCCGAGCCCGAACGGACCGACCAGCAGGCCGACGAGGATGAAACCGATGACGGGGCTGATCTTGGCGCGCGCGAATGCTGGAATGACAAGACCGGCCGCGCCCAGAATGACGAGGGCGTCGCTGAAACCGGCGTTGCTGAGGGCTGAAGGCATCGTGGCATCTA
This sequence comes from Sphingomonas sp. PAMC 26621, assembly GCF_000251145.1. Lineage (GTDB taxonomy): Bacteria > Pseudomonadota > Alphaproteobacteria > Sphingomonadales > Sphingomonadaceae > Sphingomonas. The sequence goes on from NZ_AIDW01000016.1 coordinate 202,280, forward strand.
AGCCACATTCGTTGCGCTTGTCAGCTTATGTCCGAAGATTGCCGAAAAAACGTCGGGTCGCGCCGCCCCGGAATGGCTCCGGGGCGACGCGATGCCGGGGCGTCAGGCGGAAGCGCCCATTGCCTGTTCGAGGTTGAGACGGACCTGCTCGAAGAACTGCTCGGTCGTCATCCACGGCTGATCAGGGCCGATCAGCAGTGCGAGATCCTTGGTCATGTGACCGTCCTCGACCGTTTGCACGCAGACGCGCTCAAGCGTCTCAGCGAACTGCGTCACCTCAGGCGTACCGTCGAACTTGCCGCGATACTTGAGTCCACCGGTCCAGGCGAAGATCGACGCGATCGGGTTGGTCGACGTCGCCTTGCCCTGCTCGTGCTGGCGGAAGTGGCGCGTGACGGTGCCGTGTGCGGCTTCCGCCTCGACCGTCTTGCCATCCGGCGTCAGCAGCACCGAGGTCATCAGGCCGAGCGACCCGAAGCCCTGAGCGACCTGGTCCGACTGGACGTCGCCGTCATAGTTCTTGCACGCCCAGACGAACTCCCCGTGCCACTTGAGCGCCGATGCGACCATGTCGTCGATCAGGCGATGCTCGTAGACGATGCCCGCCTCCTTGAACTTGTCCTTGAATTCGCTCTCGAAAACCTCGGCGAACAGGTCCTTGAAGCGGCCGTCATAGGCCTTCAGGATCGTGTTCTTGGTCGACAGATAGACCGGCCACTTGAGGTTCAGGCCGTAGTGCATCGAAGCGCGCGCGAAATCGCGGATCGAATCGTCGAGGTTGTACATCGCGAGCGCGACGCCCGAGGTCGGGAACTGGAACACTTCCTGGTCGATGACCGTGCCGTCCTCGCCATCGAACACGAGGCGCAGCTTGCCGGGGCCGGGGACGCGGAAATCGGTCGCCTTATACTGATCGCCGAATGCATGGCGGCCGACGACGATCGGGTGCGTCCAGCCCGGGATCAGGCGGGGGACGTTCTTGATCACGATCGGCTCGCGAAAGATCGTGCCGCCGAGGATGTTGCGGATCGTGCCGTTGGGCGACTTCCACATCTTCTTCAGGCCGAATTCCGTAACGCGCTGCTCGTCCGGGGTGATCGTCGCGCACTTCACGCCGACGCCGTACTTCTGGATCGCCTTGGCGCTGTCGACGGTGATCTTGTCGTCGGTGCCGTCGCGGCTCATCATGCCGAGGTCGTAATATTCCAGATCGATATCGAGATAGGGGAGGATCAGCCGCTCGCGGATCCACTGCCAGATGATCCGGGTCATCTCATCGCCGTCGATCTCGACAACGGGCGTCTTTACCTTGATCTTCGCCATCACGCACTTTCCTGTGGGGGTTTTGGGGTAGCGTCTAGGAGCATGCGCGGGATCGATCAACCCGGCGCTTCGCGCGGCGGGGCGGGCGGTAGGGCATTGACGATTGTGGCAAACCGGCCGGTCGGTTAGGGTTGGCCCATGATACCACCGCCTTATGCGCCGCCTTCGCCCGAAACCGCCAAATGGCGTGTTCCCGATCTCCACCCAGAGGGGCGCAAATACGTCATCATCGCAGGTGCCGTCTCGCTCGTCGCGCTGGTCTGGCTCGGCTGGTTCGTCGCGTGGCCGCTGCTCGGGCTGACCTTGTGGGTCGCGCTGTTCTTCCGCGATCCGGTCCGCGTCACGCCATCGGGCGACGGATTGATCGTGTCCCCCGCCGATGGGCTCGTCTCGCGGATCGAGCGCGTGCCGGTGCCGCGTGAGCTCGCCGGCCCAAACGGTCTCGGCGAAGCCCCGCTGATCCGCGTTTCGGTGTTCATGTCGGTGTTCGACGTCCACATCAACCGCACGCCGATCGCGGGGACGATCAAGCAGGTCGTCTATATCTCGGGCAAGTTCGTGAATGCCGAGCTCGACAAGGCGAGCGAGGATAATGAGCGGCAGCATCTGGTCGTCGAGGGCCGCGACGGGCGTCGGATCGGCTTCACCCAGATCGCCGGCCTGCTCGCGCGCCGGATCGTGCCGTTCGTCAAGCCGGGCGACATGGTCGCCGCGGGGCAGCGGATTGGGCTGATCCGGTTCGGCAGCCGCGTCGACGTCTACCTGCCCGACGATTGCGCGTGCCAGGTGGTGCTCGGGCAACGCAGCGTGGCCGGCGAGACGATCCTTGGTCGTGTCGGCGGGACCGTGGCTACCGGGATCGCGCAGTGATAGGTTCGGAAACGCGGGCATGAGGCGCCCCGAGCGCCGCGCCACGACGCGCGGTCTTCCGTTACGGGCAGTCGCGCCCAATGCGGTGACCGCGCTCGCCTTGTGTTCCGGGCTGACCGGCATCCGCTTCGCGATCGCCGGTCAGTGGGAAACCGCCGTCCTGATGGTGATGATCGCAAGCGTGCTCGACGGGATCGATGGACGGATCGCCCGGATGGTGCGCGGGGAAAGCCGGTTTGGCGCGGAGCTCGACTCCCTGTCCGACGCGATTTCGTTCGGCGTGTCCCCAGCACTGATCCTGTATCTCTGGTCGCTCAAGGATCTTCCGCGGCTCGGCTGGCTTTGCGCGCTGGTGTTCGCGGTGTTCTGTGCGCTTAGGCTCGCCCGGTTCAATGCGGCGATCGATGTTGTCGAGCAGCCCCACAAATCCGCAGGCTTCCTGACGGGGGCGCCGTCTCCGGTCGGGGCAGGGCTGGCGATGTTGCCGCTCTACCTGTGGTTCTGGACGGGGCTGGACTTCTGGCGGTCGCCCCTGCTCGTCGCGCCGTGGGTCGCGGCGATGGCAGTGCTGATGATCTCGAGCGTCGCGACGTTCAGCTGGTCATCGCTGCGGTTGCGGACGCATATACGGTTCGAGGCGATCGCGGTTGTCGTCCTGCTGGGCGCGGCCCTGATTTCAGCGCCCTGGCATACGCTGACGTTCCTGTGCATTGCCTACCTAGGCACGCTACCGTTCAGCATAGCGGCTTATGGCAAGGTCAAGCGGCTGCGCGCAACGCCTGGCGGGGCACTGCGGTCACCGGCACCAGCCGCGCCCGAACCCGAACCCGAGCTTCGCTGACGGTGAGCATCGGGCGTGCGCCGGTCACAGGCTCGACGCCATCGCGAAGCAGAGAGACGATCCGCGGCATTGCCGGGACCAGCGTCTGCCAAAATACGGCCGCGCTGGCAGCGAATGCGCTTGCGAAGACCAGAAAGCCCGTCACCATCATCATCGCCTAAATTCCTCTGTCTCGACGCGAAAGGTTGCAGGTCTAACCCACACGCGTGGGCAACGTTCCCTGTTCTGTACGTGAACATGGTATGTTCCATGTTCGTTCTGCTCGTCAAGCGGTTTCGCTGTCTTGCCTTTGTGTCCCGGATTGCGTAAAGGGCGCGCCTTCACACCGCATGGGAAGCACACATCACCGGTGTCGTGCAGGGGTTTGACCCCGAATCGATTACTCGCTTCCCAGAGGATCAACCGGAAAGGAATTATTTATGGCGGCACCTGTCGTTTCCATGCAGCAGTTGCTCGAGACGGGCGCACACTTCGGCCACCAGACGCATCGCTGGAACCCGAAGATGAAGCCTTACATTTTCGGCGACCGTAACGGCGTCCACATCCTCGATCTCTCGCAGACCGTACCGCTCTTCGCCCGCGCGCTCGAGTTCGTCTCGGCGTCGACTGCGGCAGGCGGCAAGGTTCTGTTCGTCGGCACCAAGCGCCAGGCGCAGGAGCCCGTCGCAGACGCAGCGCGCCGTTCGGGCCAGCACTTCGTCAACCATCGCTGGTTGGGCGGCATGCTCACCAACTGGAAGACCATTTCCAACTCGATCAAGCGCATGAAGACGCTTGAGGAGCAGCTGTCCGGTGACACCGTCGGCCTGACCAAGAAGGAAGTGCTCCAGCTTACCCGCGAGAAGGACAAGCTCGAGCTGTCGCTCGGCGGCATCCGCGACATGGGCGGCATCCCCGACGTGATGTTCGTGATCGACGCGAACAAGGAAGAGCTGGCGATCAAGGAAGCCAACACGCTGGGTATTCCGGTCGTCGCGATCCTCGATTCGAACGTCTCGCCGGACGGCATTGCCTTCCCGGTCCCCGCGAACGACGACGCAAGCCGGGCGATCCGCCTGTATTGCGAAGCGATCGCGATCGCCGCGACCCGCGGTGGCAACGAGCAGCTTGCTCGCCGCCAGGACATCGGTTCGATGGAAGCGCCGCCCGCCGAGGAAGCGCTGCTCGAGACTGCCCCTGCTGAAGCCGGTGCCGAGCCGACCGCAGCCAGCGACGTAGCGCTGCAGGCCGAAATGGTCGCAGAGGCCGAGCGCCAGATCGACGCATAAGCGTCGCAGAACTGACATAGGGACGGGGTAGGGCATCGCTCTGCCCCGTCCAAAACCGCATCTGACACACAAGAGGATAAGTGACATGGCCGACATTACTGCCGCTGCGGTGAAAGACCTGCGCGAGAAGAGCGGCGCGGGCATGATGGATTGCAAGAAGGCGCTGACCGAAGCTGCCGGCGACATGACCGCGGCGATGGACTGGCTGCGCGCCAAGGGCCTCGCGGCTGCCGCCAAGAAGTCCAGCCGCACCGCGGCCGAGGGCCTGATCGGCGTCGAAGTCGACGGCACCATCGGTGCAGCGGTCGAAGTTAATTCCGAGACCGATTTCGTAGCGAAGAACGAGCAGTTTCAGACCTTCGTTCGCGACGTGACGTCGGTCGCGCTGCGGCTCGGTGACGACATTGCCGTCATCAAGGCAGCATCGCTCGGCGAGGCGACCGTCGAGGAGACGCTCACCAACAACATCGCGACGATCGGCGAGAACCAGAACCTGCGTCGCGCAAAGCGCCTCGAAGTCACGCAGGGCGCGGTCATCCCGTACATCCACAACCAGGCAGCCCAGGGCCTCGGCAAGATCGGCGTGCTCGTCGCGCTCGAGAGCGATGCCGGCCATGACGTGCTCGAGCCGCTCGGCAAGCAGATCGCGATGCACATCGCGGCCGCTTTCCCGCTCGCGCTTAACGAGGACGGCCTCGACCCCGAGATCGTCGCGCGCGAGCGTGCGATCGCGACCGAAAAGGCAGCCGAGAGCGGCAAGCCCGCCGACATCGTCGCCAAGATGGTCGACGGTGCGATCGCCAAGTACCGCAAGGAAAACGCGCTCGTCAGCCAGCTGCTGGTGATGGACGGCAAGACCAAGATCTCGGACGTTGTTGCCAATGCCGCCAAGGCAGCGGGCAAGTCGATCGAGCTCAAGGACTATGTCCGCTTCCAGCTCGGCGAAGGCATCGAGAAGGAAGCGACCGATTTCGCAGCGGAAGTCGCTGCGGCATCGGGCGTTCCCCAGCAGACCGCCTGACCCCTTTGCGTGGGGGTGCGCCGTGCCTTCGGGCACGGCTCACCCCCACCGCACTCTAACGCAAATTGCGACAGCGCGCCGCTTGCGCGCGACTGATTTGCGAAGCAGGCAGGGCCATTGCCCGCCTCGCACAGTTTCCGCGCTTCCAATCGCTTCGCGCCCCCGATAAGGTCCGCGCGCCCCGTCTTCTTGCCGTTCGGATTGTCGTGCCAAACCCAAATTTCAAACGTATCCTGTTGAAACTGTCGGGCGAGGTCCTGATGGGGCCCGAAGGCCTCGCGATCGATCCATCGGTAACCGCTCGGGTTGCGGGCGAGATTGCAGATGCCCGTTCCAAGGGGTTCGAAGTCTGCGTCGTCGTCGGCGGCGGCAACATCTTCCGGGGTCTCGCCGCAGCCGCCAAGGGGTTCGAGCGCGCGACTGCAGATTACATGGGGATGCTCGCGACCGTGATGAACGCGCTCGCGGTGCAGAATGCGCTCGAGCAGATCGGCGTCGATACGCGCGTCCAGTCCGCGATTCCGATGGCGAGCGTCTGCGAGCCGTTCATCCGTCGCCGCGCCGAGCGCCATCTCGAAAAATGCCGCGTCGTGATTTTCGCGGCAGGCGTCGGCAGCCCCTATTTTACCACCGACAGCGGTGCAGCCTTGCGCGCCGCCGAAATGAAGTGCGATGCGCTGTTCAAGGGCACTTCGGTCGACGGCGTCTATGATGCCGATCCGAAGCTCGTCCCGACCGCCAAGCGCTACGACACGATCAGTTATGGCACCGTGCTCGCGAAGGACCTCAAGGTCATGGATGCGAGCGCGATCGCCTTGTGCCGAGACAACAATATCCCGATCGTCGTCTTCAACATCCGCGAGCCCGGCAATCTTGCCGCGGTGCTGCGGGGTGAGGGCGTTTCCACGATCGTCCAGGCAGAGACAGGAGCATAATCATGGCAGCCTATGACAAGGCCGATCTCGAGCGGCGTATGGCCGGCAGCATCGAATCATTGAAGGGCGACCTCAGTGGCCTCCGCACGGGCCGCGCCTCGACGTCGCTGCTCGATCCGGTGACGGTCGAGGTCTATGGCGCGCAGATGCCGCTCAACCAGGTCGCGACCGTCTCGGTACCCGAGCCGCGGATGATCTCGGTCCAGGTGTGGGACAAGATGAACGTCGGGCCGTGCGACAAGGCGATCCGCTCGGCCGGGCTCGGGCTCAACCCGATCGTCGATGGCACCACGCTGCGCCTGCCGATTCCGGATCTGACCGAGGAGCGCCGCAAGGAGCTCGCCAAGCTCGCCGGCAAGTACGCCGAGGATGCGCGGATCGCCGCACGGAACGTCCGTCGGGACGGCATGGACAGCCTCAAGACCGACGAGAAGAAGGGCGTCTACAGCGAGGACGAGCGCAAGAAGCTCGAAACCGAAGTGCAGAAGCTGACCGACAAGACGATCGGCGAGATCGACGCCGCCGCGACCGTCAAGGAAAAGGAAATCCTGGGGAAGTGAGGCCGTTTGCCGCCCCGGCTGCCGATCGGGCGACGACATTGGAATCGGGGGCGCCGGATTCCGGCGTTGCCGTCCTCCCGCGTCACGTCGCGATCATCATGGACGGCAACGGTCGTTGGGCGAAGAAGCGGCACTTGCCGCGGCTTGCCGGTCATCGTCAGGGCGTCGAGGCAGTCCGCAGGGTTTCGCGCGCCGCGCGCGTGCTCGGAATCGAGGCGCTGACGCTTTACGCCTTTTCGAGCGAGAACTGGCGTCGTCCGGAAGAAGAGGTCAGCGACCTCATGGGATTGCTGCGGCTGTTCATCCGTAGCGACCTCGACGAGATGGTGCGCGAGAATGTCCGGTTGCGGATCATCGGCGATTATCGTCGGTTCAGTGCCGATCTCGTGCAGCTGATCGACGACGCGGTCGGTCGCACCGCGTCCAATACCGGGCCGATCCTCGCGATCGCGCTCAATTACGGGGCGCAGGCCGAAATCGCCTCGGTCGCGCGACGGCTCGCCGAAAGCGCGCGTGACGGCGTGCTCGATCCCGCGACGATCGACGAGGCGATGTTCGAACAGGAACTCGAGACGCGCGACCTTCCGCCGCTCGATCTTCTCATCCGGACCTCGGGCGAAGTTCGCCTCTCCAATTTCCTGCTGTGGCAGGCGGCCTATGCCGAGTTGCTGTTCGTCGACACGCTGTGGCCCGAGTTCGACGGGGACACGCTCACGCGCGCCATTGCCGCGTTCGGGCAGCGACAGCGGCGGTTCGGGGGCCTGTGAAGCGGGGTCTGTCGCAGCGAATGTCGTCCAACCTCGCGCTGCGGTCGGTGGTCGGCGTAGCGTTGATCGGGGTGGCGCTCACCAGTGTCCTGTTCGGCGATATCGCCTTCTGGCTGCTGTGCGTCGTGCTCGGCCTGTTCATGATGGGGGAATGGGCGGATCTGCACGCCGCTCCGTCCAGCACCAAGCGGCTCGCGCAATATGCGGTGTCGGTCCCGCTCGCGATCATGGCACCGCATCTCGGGGCGGGACCGGGCTTCTTCGCTCTTGGGCTGATCGCCGGCGCGGCATTTTTCATCGTAATCGTGACGCGGCGGCAGGGACTTGCCACCGGTATCGTCTATGTCGGTCTGCCGATCCTCGCCTTGCTGCTCATCCGCAGCCAGGCAAACGGCATCGTGCTCACGATCTGGACGCTAGCGCTCGTCTGGGCATGCGACATCGGCGCGTATGCCGCCGGGCGCTTCATCGGCGGACCGAAGCTCGCTCCCGCGATCAGCCCGAACAAGACCTGGGCGGGCCTCGGCGGTGGCGTCCTTGCGGCCGGGTTGTTCGGCGCGTTCCTGCACCTGCGATATGGCTTGCCGCTGCGGCTGACGCTGGCGACGCCGTTTCTCGCGGTACTGGCGCAAGGCGGCGATCTGTACGAAAGCTGGCTCAAGCGGCGCGCCGGAGTCAAGGACAGCGGCACCCTGCTGCCCGGGCACGGCGGCGTGCTCGACCGGCTCGACGGGCTCGTCCCGGTCGCGCCGGTGGCCGCGTTTCTCATCCTGTTACCGAAAGTCTATTGGTGGTGAAGACGATCACGATCTTGGGGGCGACGGGGTCGATCGGCACCTCGACGCTCGACCTGGTGGAGCGCGAGCCCGACCGGTTCGAAGTCCTCGCGCTGACCGCCAATTGCGACGTCGCGCGGCTCGCCGCCGCTGCGATCCGCACGCGCGCACGGCTTGCCGTCGTGGCGGACGAAGCGTGCCTTCCCGACCTCCGACAGGCGCTGGCTGGAACCGACACGGTCTGCGCGGGCGGACGCGCGGCGGTGATCGAGGCGGCGACGCTTGGCGCGGACATCACCATGGGGGCGATCGTCGGGTGCATCGGGCTGGAACCCGTGATGGCCGCGATCACCGGGGGCAAGACGGTAATCCTTGCCAACAAGGAGCCGCTCGTCTCGGCAGGGGACGTGGTTCTGGCGGCGGCGGCTAAGCACGGTGCGACGCTGTTGCCCGCGGACTCCGAACACAATGCGATCTTTCAGTGTTTCGACGCGGCACGGCCCGAACGCGTGCGCCGGATCATCCTGACGTGCAGCGGCGGTCCATTCCGGACCTGGTCGACCGAGGCGATGCGCGGCGTCACCCCGGAGCAGGCGGTCGCGCATCCCAACTGGTCGATGGGCGCGAAGATCTCGGTCGATTCGGCAACGCTGTTCAACAAGGGCCTCGAACTGATCGAGGCCGCTCGGCTGTTCCCGGTGCCGCATGAGTCGATCGAGATCGTGATTCACCCGCAATCGGTAATCCACTCGCTGGTCGATTACGTCGATGGCTCCGTGCTCGCGCAGATGGGGCCGCCCGACATGCGCACCCCGATCGCGCATTGTCTCGCGTGGCCCGACCGGATGGCGACGCCGATGGCCCCGCTCGACCTGGTGGCGATCGGACAGCTCGATTTCGAGGCGCCCGATCCCGAGCGGTTCCCCGCGCTGCGCCTGACGCGCGAGGCGCTCGACGCCGGGGGAGCGCGGCCTGCAATTCTCAACGCCGCCAACGAGATTGCGGTCGCCGCTTTCCTCAACCGCGAAATCGGCTTCCTCGAAATTGCCGCAATCGTGGACGATACGCTGTCGGTCTATCATCCGGCCGCACCGGGAACGTTGGGCGACGTTCTCGCGGTCGACGCCGAAGCGCGCAGCATAGCGCGCCGGCAGGTGGGGCATCGCAACGGGGCGTTGATGAAGGATAACGTCGTTTGAGCCAATCGCCCGGATTTCTGCTGACGATCCTCGCGTTCGCGCTGGTGATCGGTCCGCTCGTGTTCCTGCACGAGATGGGACATTATCTCGCCGGGCGTCTGTTCGGCGTGAAGATCGACGCTTTCTCGATCGGCTTCGGCAAGGAGCTGTTCGGCTGGACCGACCGGCTCGGCACGCGCTGGAAGTTCAGCGCCTTGCCGCTTGGCGGCTATGTCAAATTTGCGGGCGACATGAATGCCGCCAGCGTTCCCGATCCCGCCTGGCTCGAGCTCCCCGCTGCCGAACGCGCGCGGACCTTGCAGGCGCGTCCGGTATGGCAACGCGCGATTGTCGTGGCGGCGGGTCCAGTGACCAACTTCTTCATCGCGATCCTGATCCTCGCGGGCTTCGCGATGACCTACGGCGTCGACCGGACGCCATCGCTGGTCGGGGTCGTCAGCCCGGGCAGCGCGGCGGCGAAGGCGGGCCTGCAGACCGGCGACCGTATCACCGCGCTCAACGGGCGCGCGATTGCGACGTTCAAGGACGTCTTCCAATATGCGGTTCTCCGCCCGAGCGAGCCGGTGCTGGTCGATTACGTCCACAACGGCGTTCCGCAGAGCCGCCAGACCGTTCTTGGCGTTGCAACCGAGCGGGACCGGTTCGGCAACGAATTCAAGAAGGGGCTGCTCGGGATCGGACCGACGACACCCGTCGCGCATCCCGTCGGCCTGCTCGAGGCGCCGCTCGTCGGCATCGACATGACGGGGGAAATCCTGCGGACCACGGTCGAGGGGTTGGGGCAGATCATCTCCGGGCGTCGCTCGGTCGACGAACTCGGCGGGCCGCTGCGGATCGCCAAGGTGTCGGGCGAGCAGCTCTCGCTCGGTTGGCCGGTGCTGATCTTCTTTATCGCCGGGGTTTCGATTAATCTGGGATTCATCAACCTTTTGCCAATTCCGATGCTGGATGGCGGGCATCTTTTCTTCTACGCGATCGAGGCCGTGCAGCGTCGGCCGGTCGCGCCGACCGTGCAGGAATGGGCGTTCCGCGGGGGATTGGCAGCGATTCTTGCCTTGATGGTGATGGTGACGTTCAACGACCTCGGCGCATTCGGCCTCTGGAAGACCCTCGGCGGGTTGATCGGTTGACGCAGGTAAGGCAGGGCGGGCCAGCGTTTTTGGCCACGCGGGTATTTTCTCCGATTTGGGGTGGGATGTGACAGCGATCAAGGTTTCTCCGTTCAGGGCACGGGCCACCGCCGTGTTGCTGGCAAGCACGATGTTCTCGTGCCTGCCCGCCGATGCCCAGACCACGTCGCCCGCCGGACGTCGTGCAGCGCCGGCTCCGGCTGTGGCACAAACACCGGCCCCGGCTGCTGCCATTGCCCCCGCCGTGACGCGCACGATCAAGTCGATCCGCGTCGAGGGGTCGCAGCGGCTCGAGCCCGAGACCGTGCTGTCCTACACCAAGCTGCGGTCCGGCCAGGCCTTCACCAACGAATCGCTCGATCAGGCGATCAAGGATCTGTACGCGAGCGACCTGTTCGCCGACGTTTCGATCGCTGGTGCGGAAACGGGCGACATCGTGTTGCGGATCCGCGAAAATCCGGTGATCAACCGGATTATTTTCGAGGGCAACAAGCGGCTCAAGGAAGACAAGATCAAGAAGGAGGTGAAACTCGCCCCCCGCCAGATCTTCACCCGCACCGCGGTCCGTCAGGACGTCGCGCGGATCATCGAGCTGTATCGCCGCCAGGGGCGTTTCGCCGCGGTGGTCGAACCCAAGATGGTCAACCTCGACCAGAACCGCGTCGACGTGATCTTCGAGGTGAGCGAAGGGCCAAAGTCCAAGGTTCGCCAGATCAACATCCTCGGCAACCAGGAGTTTTCGGACAACAAGCTGCGCGAACAGATGGCGACCAAGCAGGCACGCCTGATCACGCTGCTGAGTTCGAACACGAGCTACGACCAGGATCGGCTCGCCTACGACCAGCAGAAGCTGCGGCAGTTCTACCTGACCGAGGGCTATGCCGACTTCAAGGTAACGTCGGCGGTTGCCGAGCTGACGCCCGACAAGAAGGACTTCATCATCACCTACGTGGTGGAGGAGGGCAAGCGCTACAAGTTCGGCGACGTGACCGTCGACAGCGACATCCGCGACTTCGACAACAAGAAGCTCGCCGCCAGCCTCGGGATCAACAAGGGCGACTGGTATAACGCCAAGAAGGTCGAGACCGCAGTGGACTCGCTCAGCGAGGCTGCCGGCGCGTTCGGCTATGCCTTCACCGAGGTGAACCCGGACTTCCAGCGCGACAAGGAAACGCTGACGATGGGGATTAATTTCCACATCGCCGAAGCCAAGCGCTCCTATGTCGAGCGGATCGACATCAACGGCAACACCCAGACGCAGGACAAGATCATCCGTCGCGAGATCCGTCTTGCGGAAGGCGATGCGTTCAGCAGCTTCCAGGTCAAGCGGTCGCAGGATCGCATCAACTCGCTCGGCTTCTTCCAGGACAAGTTCGAGATCAAGCAGACGCAGGGGTCCTCGCCCGACCGCGTCGTGCTGACCGCGAACGTCGAGGAAAAGTCGACCGGCGAGCTGTCGCTGTCGGCGGGTTTCTCGAGCCTCGAGCGGTTCATCATCCAGGCGTCGATCCGCCAGCGCAACTTCCGCGGCAAGGGCCAGGAACTGCGCGCCAGCGTCAATTACTCGACCTATTCCAAGTCGGTCGAGCTTGGCTTCACCGAACCGTATCTGCTCGACAAGAACATCGCGATCGGTGGTGACATTTTCCGGCGCGATTACAATGCGTTCAACTTCACGACCGGGAACCAGCGCAACACCACCTACACGCAGGTCTCGACCGGCTTCCAGCTTCGCGCCGGCATCCCGCTGACCGAATATTGGCAGCTCGCCGGCCGCTATGGTCTGTCCTACGACCAGGTCGGGCTCGATCAGGCGACCTATTTCACCAACGGCGTCTGCGATCCACTTCGCGCCGGGCGCTATCTGTGCGACTCGATCGGCAACCGCTGGACCTCGTCGGTCGGCTATTCGCTGCTGTACGACAGCCTCAACAGCCGCCTGCGCCCGACCGCAGGGCAACGTTTCATCTTCAGCCAGGATTTCGCCGGGCTGGGCGGGGACGTGAAGTACATCCGCACGAAGGTCGAGGGTTCGAAGTTCGTCAATGTCGGCAGCGGGTTCATTGCTTCGCTCAACGTCGAAGGCGGCTATATCAAGTCGCTCGAGAAGAGCCGCGGCGTGGGGATCGACAAGGTCCGCATCACCGATCGTTTCTATCTCGGCGAACCCGATTTCCGCGGCTTCGACATTCGTGGCGTCGGCCCGCGGATCCAGCGTATCCCGTATCAGACCGATGCAGCGGGCAACCAGACGCTGGTCACCGATCGCAACCAGTTCGTCGATGACGCGCTCGGCGGCAACGCTTACTATCTCGGCAAGCTCGAACTCGAGATCCCGCTCGGCGCGGGTGCTCGCGAACTCGGGTTGCGGCCGTCGATCTATGTCCAGGCGGGCGCGCTGTTCGGCGTTACCCGTCCCAAGCCGACCGCGACGTTCCAGACGACGGTCGACCCGGTCACCGGTCGCACGATCGTCCTTCCGCTGACACAGGCAGTCCTCGCTACCAACGGTAACCCGTATTACACCGTGCCTGCCACCGACGGCACCAATCCGTCGGCAAACACGACGTGCGCGGTCGGCTATTCGGCAGCGGTAGGCGGGGCCTGCTCGGGCACTTCGGTCAACACGCCGCTGACGACTCAGGTGTCGGCGCCGTTCCTCGAACGCTTCGTCGGGGATTCCCCCCGGCCGCGTGTGTCCGTCGGCGCGGGCGTGAACTGGAATTCGCCCTTCGGACCGCTTCGCATCGATCTCGCTTACGCCCTCCTCAAGGACAAGGGCGACGATAGTAAACTCGTAACTTTCAACGTGGGGACACAGTTCTGATGAAGACCACCTATTCCATCCTGCTCGGCTGCGTCGGTCTTGCGATTGCCGGCTCGGCACAGGCCCAGGTTGGCGGTATCGCGATCGCGGATCCCGAGACCGTGATCCTGACCGCCAAGGCGCTCGATGCAGCGAACACCTCGATTGCGACGACCTACAAGGCACAGCTCGACCAGGCCACCGCACGTGCACAGGCGCTCCAGGCACAGCTCAACACGCTGTACGCACCACTCGATCTCAACAAGGACAAGCAGTTGTCCGACGACGAGATCCAGAAGGCGCAGGCTGCCAAGAACCCGGCACTGACGCAGATCGAAACCGCGCAGCGCACCGGCCAGGCCGATGTCGCACGGCTGCGTGGGCCCGCAACGCTGGCGCAGGCCTATGCGATCGAGCAGATTTCGCAGAAGTACGCAGCCGCGATGCAGGCCGTCGTCGCTTCGAAGAAGCTCAGCCTGTTGCTGTCGGCGAACACCGTCCAGTTCAGCACGCCTGCCGTCGACGTGACCGACGCCATCAAGGCCGAGCTCGACCGCGCGAACCCGACCGTGCCGTTCACGCCGCCCGCCGGCTGGCAGCCAAGCCAGCAGACCCAGCAGCTGCTCCAGCAGTATCAGCAGCTCGCCTATATCTCGGCGATGCAGCGTCAGCGCGCCGCTGGCACGCCGGGCGCTGCACCGGCTGCGCCGGCTGCCGGCACCAAGGCACCGCAGGGTCGCTGAGCGTCGCATGGCAGACGGTGAAACCGAAGGCCGTGGCGCCATGGGCCCGCTCGATATCGGGCGGGTCATGGCGGCGCTGCCGCATCGTTACCCGATGCTGCTGGTCGACCGTGTCGAGGATTTGATCCTCGACCGGTCGATCACCGCGATCAAGGCGGTGACGATCAACGAGCAGTTCTTCCAGGGGCATTTCCCGGGGCGTCCGATCATGCCGGGCGTGCTGATCGTCGAGGCGATGGCGCAGGCGGCGGGGATTCTCGCGGTCGAATCGCTCGGTCTCGCCGGCTCGGGCAAGCTCGTTTATTTCATGGCGATCGACGGGGCCAAGTTCCGCAAGCCGGTCGAACCCGGCGTGCTGCTGAAGCTCGAGGTCGCGTTCGTCCAGAAGCGTTCGAGCGTCTGCAAGTTTTCCGGCCGCGCGACGATCGACGGACAGCTTGCCGCGGAAGCGAACTTCACCGCAATGATCGCCGATCCGCCCAAGTGAGCGCGGCATGGACGGCCTGACCTGGT
>NZ_AIDW01000015.1 GCF_000251145.1 Sphingomonas sp. PAMC 26621
CCCCCCCCCCCCCCCGTTCGTTTCGAGCGCAGTCGAGAAACCTGCGCTGTGCCCGGTTTCTCGACTTCGCTCGAAACGAACGGACGGAGGACACCGGGCAAAAGGAAGCGGCTAAAGAGCACCCCCGAAACGGGAAATGCCCGCCACACTTGCGTGTGGCGGGCATCCTTTCCTCCCCAGGAAACTTTCTTGACCCGTCTCTAGAAGGACAATTGCGGTTCCGTATCGCCGGATCGTTCGCCAGCACGGTCACCTTGTCACGATCGTTGGTAAAGCGTACGTACGGTTGTAAAGTATTGACCGACGGAGGCGTAAGTGGCTGATCGCAAACTGTTTGCCGGGCATGCGGTCCGCCGGCTTCGGCGTGGCGCGGGGCTGACTCAGGCGGCGATGGCCGAAGTGCTGACGATCTCGCCGAGCTATCTCAATCTGGTCGAGAAGAACCAGCGACCCTTGTCGGCGACGTTGCTCGTCAAGCTCGCCGAGACGTTCGACTTCGATCCGCGTGCGCTGGCGGCGGGGGAGCCTGGCGGTGGCGAGGCGGCGCTGGGCGCAGGCTGGCGGATCCGATGTTCGCTGACCTCGAGATCGATCGCAACGAGATCGAGGAATGGCTCGCGGGCGCACCCGGCGGCGCGGAGGCGTTCGCACGCGCGTTCGACCGCATGGGCGCGGGCGGCACTGCCGAGGATGCCGCAGCGATCGATCCGATCAGCGAAGTCCGTCGCGAGATCGAACGCTGGCGCGGGCATTTCGCGGATCTCGACGCCGCCGCCGAGGCGCTCGCGGACGAACTGCGGATGGGCGCGGGCGACCTGTATGGCGCGATCTCCGAGCGGCTTCGCGTCAAGCACCAGCTGACGATCCGCGTCCTGCCGGTGGACGTGATGCCCGACCTGCTCCGCCGCACCGACCTCCACGCACGACAGGTACAATTGTCCGAGACGCTCGATCCCGCCAGCCGCACCTTCGCGGTCGCGGTCCAGCTCGCGCAGATCGAGGCGCGCGACGAGATCGAGGCGCTTGCCAAGGGGGCGGGGTTCGCCGACCGCGCCGCCGAGCGATTGTACCGGCGGCACCTCGCCAATTATTATGCCGCCGCGCTGATGATGCCCTACGCCCGCTTCCTGCGCGCGTGCGAGGCGACGGGCTATGACCTCGAATTGCTTCAGCGGCGGTTCGGCGCGGGGTTCGAGCAGGTCGCGCATCGGGTGACCGCGTTGCAGCGGGTCGGCGCGCGCGGGTTGCCGTTCTTTCTCGTCCGGGTCGATCGTGCCGGGCAGGCGTCGAAGCGGTTCTCGGGCGCGAGCGCTTCGCCGCTGGCCGAGGCGGAGGCGCGTTGCCCATTGTGGCGGCTGCATGCCGCGTTCGATCGCCCGGGCACATTGGCGGTGCAGCTGGTTGCGCTCGAGGACGGATCGCGCTGGTTCACGATCGCGCGGACGGTGACGCCGCAGGGGCGACGCTACGGCACGGTGCCCGCGGAGTTCGTCGTGGGGATCGGGGTGGCGGCGGCGCATGCCGGGGCGCTCGCGGCGGCACGCGGGATCGACCTGACCGGCGAAGCGATGCCGATCGGGCTCGGGTGTCGTGCGTGCGGCCGCGGGCAATGCCCGCAACGGTCGCTTCCGCCGTCGGGCCGCGCGCTGACGGTCAACGAGCGCGAGCGCGGCGTGAGCGGTTTCTCGTTCGGCGGCGATTGAGCGTCTGTAAACAAACTCACAACATTACATCGTTGAACGCGGAACGTTTACGGCCCGACGCGCAACTTTCACCATTTTAGCCCAGAAATCGTGTAAAGAACGCTATTCCGTGGATATCTCTACACAGTGAGGCCACGATGACCTACCAGTCCCATATCGCAAACGCCGACTCCCTGATCCGCGGCTACAACGGCACGTGGGACGGGATTTCCGCCGAGTCCGTAGCGCGGATGAAGCTCCAGAACCGCTTCCAGACCGGACTGGACATCGCGCGCTACACCGCGGCGATCATCCGCAAGGACATGGCGGCCTATGATGCCGATCCGGCCAACTACACCCAGTCGCTCGGCTGCTGGCACGGGTTCATCGGGCAACAGAAGATGATCAGCGTCAAGAAGCACTTCGGCTCGACCGAGCGGCGCTATCTGTACCTGTCGGGCTGGATGGTCGCGGCGCTTCGAAGCGAATTCGGCCCGCTGCCCGACCAGTCGATGCACGAGAAGACCAGCGTTCCCGCGCTGATCGAGGAACTCTATACCTTCCTCCGCCAGGCCGACGCCCGCGAGCTCGGGATGATGTTCCGTGACATCGATGCGGCGCGCGCCTCGGGCAATGCGATCGAGGAACAGCGCCTGCTCAACGCGGTGGAAAATTACCAGACGCACGTCGTTCCGATCATCGCCGATATCGACGCTGGCTTCGGCAATGCCGAGGCGACCTATCTGCTCGCCAAGAAGATGATCGAGGCAGGGGCCTGCGCGCTCCAGATCGAGAATCAGGTCAGCGACGAAAAGCAGTGCGGCCATCAGGACGGCAAGGTCACGGTGCCGCACGAGGACTTCCTCGCGAAGGTCCGCGCGTGTCGCTACGCCTTCCTCGAGCTGGGCGTGGACGATGGCATCATCGTCACGCGCACCGACTCGCTCGGGGCTGGCCTCACCAAGCAGATCGCGGTGTCGAAGGAGCCGGGCGACCTCGGCGACCAGTATAACAGCTTCCTGGATTGCGAGGAGATCGACCCGACCACCGCGCGCAACGGCGACGTCATCCTCAACCGCGACGGCAAGCTGATGCGCCCCAAACGGCTGCCCTCGAACCTGTTCCAGTTCCGCGCCGGGTCGGGCGAGGATCGCTGCGTGCTCGACTGCATCACCTCGCTCCAGCACGGCGCTGACCTGTTGTGGATCGAGACCGAGAAGCCGCACATCGAACAGATCGCGGGCATGGTCGACCGGATCCGCGAGGTGATCCCGAACGCCAAGCTGGTCTACAACAACTCGCCGTCGTTCAACTGGACGCTCAACTTCCGCCAGCAGGTGTTCGACGCGTGGAGCAAGGAAGGGCGCGACCTCTCGGCGTTCGACCGGGCGAAGCTGATGTCGGTCGATTACGACGGCACCGATCTGGCGGACGAGGCCGACGAGCGGATCCGGACTTTCCAGCGTGATGCCGCCGCGCGGGCGGGGATCTTCCACCACCTCATCACGCTGCCGACCTATCATACGGCGGCGCTGTCGACCGACAATCTCGCCAAGGAGTATTTCGGCGACGCGGGGATGCTGGGTTATGTGAAGGGCGTCCAGCGCAAGGAGATCCGCGAGGGCATCGCCTGCGTGAAGCACCAGAACATGTCGGGCAGCGACATCGGCGACGACCACAAGGAATATTTCGCCGGCGAGGCCGCGCTCAAGGCGGGCGGCGCGCACAATACGATGAACCAGTTCGCCGCCTGATCGCGGGAGGAAACGACCAGCAACGCCCGGGACGGTTGTCCCGGGCGTGTGCTTGCAGGCTGGTCGCAACGTCAGACCATTTCGGCGCATCGCTCCCGGCATGTGCTTGCCGCCAATCGAAAAGGCGCGCTGGCGAAACGCTTCTGCGTGCCAGCTGCGTGGTGAACCGATGCGCGTCCTGACTCTGGCTCTGATCCTCGCTGGACTATCGATTGGCCGGGAGGCCGGGCATGCGCAGGACCGGCTCACCGGAGGAGCGCCGCTGGCTGGAACCGGCGTCGGTGCTGGCCGGCCACACGTCGGACGCGAGATGGGGCGGCTGTTCATCAGTCCGATGGGGGAACCGTTCCGCTCCCCCGAGGGTGACAGGAACCCGATCGACGTCTGGTTCGAACAGGCCGACACCAACCATGACGGTGCGCTGACGGATGCGGAATTCGATGCCGATGCCGAACGGTTCTTCGCCATCCTCGACCACGGTCATGACGGGGAGATCGATCCCGACGACATCGAAGTATATGAGGACAGCATCGTTCCCGAAGTCCGCGTCGGCGGCGGTGGAGGCGGCGGGCGTTCCGCCGGATCGCACGGTCGGGGCGGTGGCGGGAGACGGCGCAGCGGCGGGGGCGGCTTTGGCGGCCGCGGGCATCGTGGTGGGGGCGGCAGTCGTGGCGGCGAGGGCGGCGATAGTGCATCGCCGAGTCAGCCCGCCTATGATTCCGTTCGCCAGGGCGCGGCCCGCTACGGCTTTTTCGAGTATCCGGAGCCGATCACCGTCGCCGATACCGATTTCAATCGCGGCGTGTCGCTCAAGGAATTCGAGGCGGCGGCGGACAGCCGGTTCGCGGTGCTCGACCGGAATGGCGACGGGCGAGTCACGCGGGCCGAACTTCCGCGGTTCGATCCACCCGCCGCCGCACTCGCTCCCCCAAGCCGGCGACCGATGGAACGACCGCATCGCGACGAGGATCGCGACCCGGACGGTTGATCCGGGTCAGGCGCCCGCGTCGGTAAGGCGGTCCAGTTGCTCGACGCTCAGCGTCAGGGCCATCGCGCCCAGCAGATCCTCGACCTGCGCGACACTCGTGGCGCTGGCGATGGGTGCGGTGACTGCTGGTTGTTCCTTGAGCCACGCCAGCGCAATCTGAGCAAGGCTCGCCCCGGTCTCCTCCGCAACCGAATCCATCGCCGCCAGCACGGCAGGTCCGGTCCCGTCGAGAAAGGCCTGCATCCGCCCGCCACGCACGCTTTTGCCGAAATCGTCCGCACTGCGATATTTACCGGTCAGGAACCCCGAGGCGAGGCCGTAATAAGGCACGGCACCGATGTTGTTCTCGACGCAATAGGATTGCAGCTCGCCCTCGAACTTGCTGCGACTGACGAGATTATATTCGGGCTGAAGCACATGGAAATGCGGCAGGCCATGCGCGCGCGCGGCGTCGTTGGCGGACTTCAGGCGCTTGGCGTGGAAGTTGGATGCGCCAAGCGCGCGAACCTTGCCCGCGTCGATCAGCTTGCCGAACGCCGCCAGCACGTCTTCCTGCGGGACCGACTCGTCGTCCTGATGCGCGAAATAGAGATCGATCGTCTCGATTCCCAGCCGCTTCAGCGAGGCGTCACAGGCCGCTGCGATCCGGGCGGGCGCAAGCTTCTCGCCACCCTCACCGGGGAGCATCCCGACCTTGGTCGCGATCTGCACCTGATCACGCTTGCCGCTCTGCTTGAGCCACGCGCCGATCACACTTTCGGATTCGCCGCCGTGATGCCCGGGCACCCACGCGGAATAAGCGTCGGCGGTATCGATCATCGTCCCGCCGCCCGCGACGAAGGCGTCGAGCACCGCGAAGCTCGTGTCCCGGTCGGCGGTCCAGCCGAACACGTTGCCGCCCAGCACGAGCGGTGCGATGCGGAGGTCGGTGGCGCCGAGGCGACGTAGGTCGGTCATTGGGTTTGTGCTCCGGAATCGTTTTCGTCGCCGCCCTCGTCATCGGGGACGATCTCGGCGGCGTTCATGTCTTCGCTGTTCGCATCTCGCGAGACAGCGGCGGCGTTGACAGCCTTATCTTCGCCGGGGGGCGTGCCGGGGGCGGACGATCCGCCGCCCGAGCACGCCGTTACCAGCAGCGCGGCCAAGACGATGGCCGCGCGCATCAGTTTTCGAGCTCGTTGCCGATGTCCTTGGCCGCGACTCCGGCGCGATGCGACGCTCGATCCGCCTTGTCGCCGACCCGGTCGGCGGCATTGTCCGCCTTTTCGCCGAACCGGTCGGCGGCGCGATCGGCCTTGTCGCTCAGGTTCGCGGTCTTGTTGCTCAGCGTATCGCCAAACTTGTCCATCCGCTCGGCGGCCGCGCCAAGTGCCGCATCCGTATCGTCCCGCGCCTTGCGCGCGGTCTGGTTGACGTCGCCCGAGATTGAATTGGCGGCTTCGGCGGTGTCGTTCTGCGCCTTTTCACTGCAGGCGGACATGCCGATTGCAGCGATCGCAAGCATCGGGACGCGGGCGAGTTTGTAGGTCATGAAAGGCTCCCGTGAGGTTTGAGGGGAAGGTATCCACCCGTATAAACCCGCGCAACCGCGCAAAGGTCCGTATCGCGGCCGCGGTCTCGCCGGGGTTAAGAAGACAAATCTCCGCCGACCTGCGGACGTCGTTGACCCCATATAAAGATATCTTTATATCAGGGTCCAACATGACGATGGCTCTCGATATCTTTCGCGCCCTGGCGGATGCGACACGGCTTCGGATCGTGGCGTTGCTGCGCTCGATGGAGTTGTCGGTCGGCGAGCTCGCGCAGGTGCTCGGGCAGAGCCAGCCGCGCGTGTCGCGCCACGTCAAGATCCTGTGCGACGCCGGATTGGCGGAGCGGCGCAAGGAGGGCAGTTGGGTCTTCGTCGCGCTTGGTGCGGATGCGACGGTCGGGCCAGTGCTCGCGGCGCTCGACCAGTGGGCCGCGCTGTCGCCTGACCATTGGGCGGTCGCTGATGCGGCGCGGCTCGCGGCGGTGCGGGCGGATCGCGCGGCGTCGGCAGCGAGCTGGTTCGAGGCGAATGCGGGGCAATGGGATGCGATCCGCTCGCTCCACATTGCCGAAAGCGAGGTCGAGGCGGCGATCGCGGCGGTGCTCGGCGATACGCAGATCGGCCAGTTGATCGACATCGGGACGGGGACCGGGCGGATGCTCGAGCTGTTCGCCGGGCGCGCGGAACAGGCGCTCGGGATCGATCGGTCGTCGGAGATGCTGCGGCTTGCGCGCGCCAAATTGTCCGAGCGCGGGCTGACCAATACCGAGCTGCGCCAGGCCGATCTCTACGCCTTGCCCCTCGCCGACGGTGCTGCAGATGTCGCGATCGTCCATCACGTGCTTCACTTCGCGCAGCAGCCGGGCGCGGCGATCGCCGAAGCGGCGCGGGTGATGACGACGGGCGGGCGGCTGCTGATCGCCGATTTTGCCGCGCATGACCGCGAGGAACTGCGCACGCAAGACGGGCATACCCGCCTCGGTTTCGCGGACGAGCAGATGGCGACGTGGTTCGCGGCGGCGGGGCTGATCCCCGAGCGGACCGAGACGCTGATGGGGGGCGAACTGACGGTCAAATTGTGGCTCGCGCGAAAGCGCGATGCGAAGCGTTCCGGAATACGAGAGGCGATGGCGGCATGACGATTTCGGTAAACCAGCTCGAAGAGGCCCGGCGCGCGCTCGAGGCGCCGCTGTTCGCGGATCTCGCGGGCGATGCGGCGGTATCGTTCGAGTTCTTCCCGCCCAAGACCGAGAAGATGGAAGAGGCGCTGTGGGAGACGGTGCGTACGCTCGAACCCTTCGCGCCCGAGTTCGTCTCGGTGACGTATGGCGCTGGCGGAACGACGCGCGACCGGACGCATGCGACCGTCGCGCGGATCGAGCGCGAGACGAGCATGCCGGCGGCGGCGCATCTGACCTGCGTCGAGGCGTCACGTGGCGAGATCGACGAGATCGCCGAGCACTATTGGGCGGCGGGCGTGCGGCATATCGTCGCACTTCGCGGCGATGCACCGGGGGCGGGGGGCTTTGTCCCGCATGCCGACGGCTATACCAATGCAGCGGACCTGGTGGCGGGGCTTAAGCGGCTCCATCCGTTCGAGATTTCGGTCGCAGCCTATCCCGAATGCCATCCCGACTCGCACGACGATGCGCATGATCTCGACAATCTCAAGCGCAAACTCGATGCGGGCGCCACGCGCGGGATCACGCAGTTCTTCTTCGAACCCGAGACGTTCTTCCGCTTCCGCGATCGCGCGGCGGCGGCGGGGATCGATGCGCCGATGGTGCCGGGCATCATGCCCGTCACCAATTTCCAGAGCATCGTGAAGATGTCGGCGATGTGCGGGACGGAAGTGCCCGCGTGGATGGGGCGGTTGTTCGAGGGGCTCGAGGATCATGCGGGTGCGCGCGGGCTGATCGCGGCGACGCTGGCGGCCGAGCTGTGTCGGAAACTGTACGCGGGTGACGTGCGGAACTTCCATTTCTACACGCTCAACCGCGCCGAGCTGAGCTTCGCGATCTGCCATCTCCTCGGGTTGCGGGCGAAGACCGTGGCGAAAGCGGAAGCGGCATAATTTTCTTAGCCCCTCCCCCCCGGGGGAGGGGTTGGGGTGGGGCCGAACAGCAGGGGCGCGCTCTCTGCGAGGCACTTCCCCACCCCCAACCCCTCCCCTGAAGGGGAGGGGCTTAGATAGTGGACCAGTAGTATGACGATCCGTGACACATTCCTTGCCGAGGCTGCCAAGCGCATCCTCATCACCGACGGCGCGTTCGGGACTGAGATCCAGAACTGGAAGCTGTCGGAAGCGGACTATGCCGGCGACCTCGGCCTCGCGAAGGACCAGAAGGGCAACAACGACATCCTGGCGCTGACCAAGCGCGAAGTGCCCGAAGCGATCCACCGCGCCTATTTCGAGGCAGGCGCGGACATCGCCGAGACCAACACTTTCTCGGCCAACCGCATCAGCCAGGCCGATTATGCCGCCGAACATCTGGTGCGCGAGATCAACATCGAAAGCGCGAAGCTCGCGCGGTCGATCGCGGACGAGTTCCAGGCGAAGGACGGCCGCCCGCGTTTCGTTGCGGGCGCGATCGGGCCGACCAACAAGACGCTGTCGCTTAGCCCCGACGTCAACGATCCCGGCTTCCGCGAGATCGACTTCGATTATCTGAAGGGCGTGTACCGCGAGCAGACCGATGCGCTGATCGAGGGCGGCGCGGATTTTATTCTGGTCGAGACGGTGTTCGACACTCTGAATGCCAAGGCCGCGATCATGGCGGCGCTCGAGGCGGGCGAGGCGCTCGGGCGCGACGTGCCGATCATGCTGTCGATGACGCTGACCGATCTGTCCGGGCGCAACCTGTCCGGGCATACGGTCGAGGCGTTCTGGCATGCGGTGCGGCATGCCAGGCCGGTGACGATCGGGCTCAACTGCTCGTTCGGCGCAGAGCAGTTGCGGCCGCATGTGCGGACGCTCTCCGATATCTGCGACACGCTGATCATGGTCTATCCCAATGCCGGACTGCCTAATGAACTCGGCGAATATGACGAAATGCCCGCGACGACTGCCGGCCTCGTCGGCGAATGGGCGCAGGCGGGGCAGGTCAACGTGCTTGGCGGCTGCTGCGGATCGACGCCAGCGCACATCAAGGCGATTGCGGATGGCGTGCGTGGGCTGACGCCACGTGCGCTGCCGGTGCCGCCGGTGGTGACGCGGCTCGCCGGGCTCGAGCCGATGACGATGGCGGCGTGAATTCTCCCTCCCCCCGCTCGCGGGGAGAGGGCAAGCGAAGCGGGGGAGAGGGGCAGTAACGCGGACGGTAGCGTTCGGGACTGCCCCTCTCTCCGACCCTCTCCCCGCAAGCGCGGAGAGGGAGAAGGAAAAGTAATGACGACCACCAATTCCTCGACCAATTTCGTCAACATCGGTGAGCGCACCAACGTCACCGGTTCGGCGCGTTTCAAGAAGCTCATCATGGCGGGGGATTATCCCGCTGCGGTCGAGGTCGCGCGGCAGCAGGTCGAGAGCGGCGCGCAGGTGCTCGACGTCAACATGGACGAGGGCCTGCTCGACGCCGAATATGCGATGGTCACTTTCCTCAAGCTGATCGCCGCCGAGCCCGACATCGCGCGCATCCCGTTCATGGTCGACAGCTCGAAATGGTCGGTGATCGAGGCGGGGCTCAAGTGCGTCAGCGGCAAGCCGATCGTCAATTCGATCAGCATGAAGGAGGGGGAAGAGCAGTTCCTCGCCCAGGCCAAGAAGGTCATGCAATATGGTGCGGCGGTCGTGGTCATGGCGTTCGACACGGTCGGGCAGGCTGACACGCGCGCCCGCAAGCTCGAAATTTGCGGGCGTGCCTATGACTTGCTGATGGGCATCGGCTTCCCGCCCGAGGACATCATCTTCGATCCCAACATCTTCGCGGTCGCGACGGGGATCGAGGAGCATAACAATTATGCGGTGGATTTCATCGAGGCGTGCCGCGAGATCAAGGCACGCTGCCCGCACGCACATATCTCGGGCGGCCTGTCGAACCTGTCGTTCAGCTTCCGCGGCAACGAGCCGGTGCGCCGCGCGATGCACTCGGTGTTCCTCTATTATGCGATCCCCGCCGGGCTGGACATGGCGATCGTCAATGCCGGGCAGCTCGACATCTATGATGCGATAGACCCCAAGCTGCGGCAGGCATGCGAGGACGTCATCCTCAACAGCGACGACGGCGCGACCGAGCGGCTGATTGCAATGGCCGAGAGCTTCAAGGGCACCGATGCGGTGGCCGAGAAAGCTGCGGCGGAATGGCGCGGGCTGCCGGTCAACAAGCGGCTCGAATATGCGCTCGTCAAGGGCATCGACATGCATGTCGTCGAGGACACCGAGGAAGCGCGCCAGGCGATCTTCGACAAGGGCGGACGCCCGATCGAAGTGATCGAGGGGCCGCTGATGGACGGGATGAACGTCGTCGGCGACCTGTTCGGGTCAGGCAAGATGTTCCTGCCGCAGGTGGTGAAATCGGCGCGCGTGATGAAGAAGGCGGTGGCGCATCTGCTCCCCTTCATCGAAGCGGCGAAGGAGCCCGGCGCGCGCGGCAAGGGCAAGATCATCATGGCGACCGTGAAGGGCGACGTGCATGACATCGGCAAGAACATCGTCGGCGTGGTGCTCCAGTGCAACGGCTTCGACGTGGTCGACATGGGGGTGATGGTCCCGTGGTCGGATATCCTGAAGGCCGCGAATGAGAATGACGCGGACATGATCGGTCTGTCGGGGCTGATCACGCCATCGCTCGACGAGATGGTGACGGTCGCCGAGGAGATGCAGCGGGCGGGGATGACGATGCCGCTGCTGATCGGAGGCGCGACGACGTCCAAGGTCCACACCGCGCTGCGCATTGCGCCGGCGTATAAGGGGCCGGTGGTGCATGTGCTCGACGCGAGCCGTGCGGTCGGGGTAGCGTCGACGCTGGTCAGCGACACGATCCGTGACGAGTTCGTGCAGAAGACGTCGGATGAATATGAAGCGGTGCGGGTGGCGCGGGCGAACAAGGGGCAGAGCGAGCTCGTCCCGATCGAGGTCGCGCGCGCAAATGGGTTCGTGGCGGACATGGGGTTGAAGCCTGAGACGCCTTTGCAGCCGGGCGTGCATGTGTTCGATGATTGGGATCTGGCGGATCTGCGCGAGTTGATCGACTGGACGCCGTTCTTCCGGGCGTGGGAACTTGCGGGGAATTACCCGGCGATCCTGGATGACGAGATCGTTGGGGAAAGTGCGCGCAATCTGTTCGAGGATGCGCAGAAGATGCTCGACCAGATCATTGCGGAGAAGTGGTTGACGGCGAAGGGTGTGGCTGGGTTGTGGCCGTGCCGGCGGGAAGGGGATGACGTCGTCATTTCTTCTAAGCCCCTCCCCTTCAGGGGAGGGGTTGGGGGTGGGGCCGTGCCTGTTTCCGACGGCCAGATTGCTGAACTGCCCCACCCCAACCCCTCCCCTGAAGGGGAGGGGCTACAAGACGTGAGGATGCCCTTCCTCCGCCAGCAGATCGCGAAGCGCGAGGGGCGCGCGAACATGTGCCTCACCGACTTCATCGACCCAGCAGGCGACTGGATCGGCGGGTTCGCGGTCACCACCGGGCACGGGATTGACGCGCATCTCAAGCGCTTCAAGGCGGACAACGACGACTATTCGGACATCCTGCTAAAAGCGCTGGCCGATCGTCTCGCCGAGGCGTTCGCCGAGCGGCTCCACCAGCACGTCCGCACGACGCTGTGGGGCTATGCCGAGGGCGAGCAGCTCACCAACGAGGCGCTGATCCGCGAGCAATATCGCGGCATTCGCCCCGCGCCAGGCTATCCCGCGTGCCCGGACCATAGCGAGAAGCCGATGTTGTTCGAGCTGCTCGATGCGACCGCCGCTACAGGGATCACGCTGACCGACAGTTTCGCGATGCTGCCGACCGCGGCAGTGTCGGGTTTCTATTTCGGGCACCCGCAGGCAGAGTATTTCGGCGTGGCGCGGGTCGGGCCCGACCAGTTGCACGACTATGCGACGCGGCGCGGGGTCGATCTGGCGACCGCCACGCGCTGGTTGCGGCCGAACCTGGACTAAGGCACCCGCGCCACCTTTTCCGTCATTCCCGCGCAGGCGGGAATCCATACTGGCTGACGGACGTTACTGTTGCCGGACGTTGCGACAATGGATTCCCGCCTGCGCGGGAATGACGGGGAGGGGTCAGGCGTCCACCCGCCCCGATGCGCGCCTCAGAGCCCGCAACCGGGGCGTCACCATTGGGATCGTCAGCATCGTCGAGCCGATCGCCATCAGCAGCAGCGCGGTGAACGCGTCGTTGGTGATGATCTTCTTGTCCAACAGGATGTTGACGAAGATGATCATGATCAGCGCCTTGGTCTGCAACAGCCAGCCGATCACACCCGCTTCACCCTTGCCCCATTTCAACAGCCGACCCGCGATCTGAACCCCGAGGAGCTTGCCGCCGACCGACGCCACCAGCAGCAGCGCCGCCGCCGCGAACACCGCGCCGCCGCCGACCTGGAACTGCGTGCGAAGCCCGGTCGACAGGAAGAACACCGGCATGATCGCGATCAGCACGAAGTGGCGGAACTGGTCCATCCGCGCGCGGTCGAACAATTTTCCATCGAGCACCGCCCCCGACAGGAACGCGCCGACCATGAAGTGCAGCCCCGCCCAGTCCGCCGCGAACCCGCACAGCGCGAGCCAGATCAGGCTGACATACCACCGGTCGGTTTCCGCGATTGCCGCCATCAGTCGGCGCACGGCCCAGGTCGCAACGGCAAAACCGACGAGAAATGCCGCCTGCCGCCCGACCCGCTCCCAGTCGAGCAGGATCAGCGCAAGGACGCCCCAGATCGCGATGTCGTCGAGACTCGCGTAGCGCAGCGTCCGCTGCCCAAGGGGCGCGCGCAGAATGTCGAGCTTCTCGAGGAACAGCACGAGGATCGGCAACGCCGTCACCGCGCACGCCATGCCGATCCCGAGCACGACCTGCCACCGTGCTCCCGAAGGACCGGCCCAACCAGGATAGCGCAGCATCAGCAGCGCGGCCGCGCTTCCCGCGATCAGCGGCGTGAACAGGGCGAAGCCCGCAGTGACGCTGGTCTCGCCGCGGCGGCGCCAGGCCTCGCCGAGGTCGAGTTCGATTCCGGCGATCCAGACGAACAGCATGACCGCCCACCACGCGATGCCGTTGAGCGACCCGATCGTCGCGGGGGTGAAGACCAGCGCATAATAGCCCGGGAACAGCGCGCCGAGCACGCCTGGCCCAAGCAGGATGCCGCCGATGATCTGAACGACGACGAGGGGTGCCCAGTAATCGGTCCGTGCAAACCGCCACAACAGGTAGGGCGCACTGAAGATCAACAGCATCGCGAGGAGAAAGACCTCGGTCGGCGACATGGCGTGCATCAAATCCCCCCGTGCAGACCGCGTTTCCCCCCGGTCTTGCGGCTCGTCTACTTGGGCAGGCGCGGTTGGGCAACAAGGGGTTGGAGTGTCCTGACACGGGACAGTAAGACGTTAACCGTCTTTGCGGCTTCCGCACGGGACCTACGCAGGGCAGGCCTGTCGGGAGGAGTCGATCGATGCACCGCCTTTTACCGCTTGTCGTTCTCGCGCTTGTCGCGCCCGCCGCGGCCGCGCCACCGCGCGCGCCGTTTACGATTGCCGAGACGGGGCAGGGGTTCGATACGATCGATGCCGCGGTCCAGTCGGTGCGGATGGGGACCGCGACGATCCTGATCGCAGCGGGTATCTATCATCAATGCACGGTGCAGGCGGGCGGGGTGATCACCTTCAAGGCGGTGACGCCGGGCAGTGTGACCTTCGAAGGCACCACTTGCGAGGGCAAGGCGGCGTTCGTGCTACGCGGGCAGGGTTCGACCGTCGACGGGATCGTCTTTCGCGGGATGCGCGTGGCGGACGGCAATGGTGCGGGGATCCGCACCGAGATCGGAGACCTGACCGTCCGCGATGCGATGTTCCTCGACAGCCAGGAGGGGATTCTCGGCGGGCATCCATCCGCACAGAAGATCGTGATCGACCATTCGACCTTTGCCGGGCTCGGCCAGTGCGAGCAGTCGACCGATTGCGCGCATGCGATCTATCTGGCGAACCAGGGCAGCGTGACGATCACCGCGTCGCGGTTCGAACGCGGGACCGGCGGGCATTACGTCAAATTGCGCGTGCCCAATGTGACGATCACCGACAACAGCTTCGACGACACGCGGGGCAGCAAGACCAACTACATGATCGACCTGCCCGAAGGCGCGACCGGACTGATCGCGCGCAACACCTTCGTCCAGGGGCGCGCGAAGGAGAATTGGACCGGCTTCATCGTGGTCGGTGCCGAGGCGAAGACCTATTCGTCGGCGGGGCTTCGGATCGCGGCGAACGACGCGCGGCTCGCACCGGGCGAGACTCGAAGCCCCGCGTTCGTCGCGGATTACAGTCGGGCGCCACTCGCAATCGGGACGAACCGGCTGGGCGCGGGGGTGCGCGGGTTCGAGACGCGCTGACGGGGGAGGAGCAGAACACGGCGATTGCCGACCTGATCCTGCCCGGGATGACGTCATCCTACGCCAAGGATTCCGTCACCCCGGCACCCGGGCTGGGGTGACGACCACCGTTACTTGCAGGGCACCCCGCCCCGGGACAGATCGAGGCACTTGCCATCCATCTTCGGCGCAGCGATCGGGAGCCCGAACTGGTGCGCGAGCGTCGGGGCGATGTCGACCGTTTCGATGCTGCCGGTATGCTCGAACCCGGTCATCCCCTTGCGCCAGAACAGGATCGGCACGCGGCGGTCGTAATCATACGGGCTTCCGTGCGTCGCGACATAGCCCTTGGTCGGATCGGGGATCGGCGTCACGCGCGGCTTGAGGAAGACGATCAGCTCGCCCGAACGCCCGGTCTTGTACGAGGCGCACGCGCGCTGGAGCATCGTCCATGTCTCGGGCGGGCCCTTCGGCGTCGGCGTGGCGAGGATCTGCGCCTGGGTGAACACTTCGGCGACCTGCGCATTCGCCTTGTAATAAGCGACCGCCGCTGCCTGCACCGCCTTGCGCTGCGCAGTCGTCAGGTCGCGCGCGAGATAGACGTCGCCATTGGGGATGTCGCCGAACAGCACCGGCGTGGCGATGCCGAGCTTCGCCGCAATCTCCTTCCCCGCGACCGCTGGCGCGAGCGCGACCTTGGCGCGCTGCGCGTCGGGAAGGCCGGCATCGACCTCGCGCTCGGGAATATCGTTGCCGCCATGATCCGCGGTCAGCACCAGCTCATAATCGACCCCGGTCGAATCGAGCACGGCGAAGAACGACCCGAGCGTCGCGTCGAGCTGCTGGAGCTGGATGCACATCTCGGCGCCTTCGGTCCCATAGGTGTGGCCGATGTAATCCGTCGCCGACGCACCGACGTCGATGATGTCGGTGGTGCTGCCCATGCCGAGCTTCATGTCCTGCACCAGCCCGGCGGCCAGCGCGACGATCGCGCCGTCGAACGCGGGCGAGGCGCGGAAGGCAGCCGTGCTGCCCGCATCGCGCGCGAAATGCCCCGCGCCGACGGTCTTGCCCGCCCCGATCGGGATCGCGCGGTCGTGCGGCTGACAGATCGCGGGAACCTCGAGCGCGGCCTGCGGCGCGGCGATCCGCTGCGCGATCGCGGCGTTGGCGCGCGCGACGACCGGGGGCGTGGCGCGACCGGCATAGCTGACCATCGCCTTGCCGTTCCACCACCAGAGCTCGTCGACGGTGTGGCCGCCCATCATCACCGCGGCGCGATCCTTGCCCGCGACCGAGACGACGCGCACCTTCGGGTTCGCCGCCTTCATCCGCTCGCCGAGCGTCGGGACGAGCAGATGCTTGTCGCTGACGGTATAATTGGCGGAGGTGCTGCCGGGGACAGTCTCGTCCTCCGCGCAATAGACCTGCTTGTCGGCGCGCGCGACGCCGAGGTCGGTCCAGTTGTTGGCGATGATGCCGGTGTGTTCGGGGCGGAATCCGGTCAGGATCGTCGAATGGCCTGGGCAGGTCTCGGTCGCGGCGTGGCTCTGATAGCCGCTCGGGAACACCGCGCCCTTCTGCAGTCGCGCAAAGCCGCCGGTGAACGACGCGCGATATTCGGCGAACAGGTCGGCGGAGAACTGGTCGACCGAAATGACGACGATCAGCTTCGGCGGCGCCGTCGGGGTGGTCGCTGCGGAGGCCGGGGCCTGTTGCGCGGCGACCGGCGTGGTGACCATCGCGGCGGGCAGGGACAGGGCGATCGCCATGGCGGACGCGTAACGTTTCACACGAATTCTCCGAATTGGACGGCAGCCCGTCTTCACCGCTATGGCCCGTGGGTTGGGGCTCGACAAGGACGTGCGATGCGCTGGTTTCATGACGTAGTGGTTACGGTTCTCGCGCTACTGTTGTTGGGCGGTGTCGCGCAAGCGCAAGGCACCAATCCTGCTGCCACCAAGGCGCACCTCGCGATTTCATTGGTTGCGGAAACCAGTGCCCCCGCTGCCGGAAGCAGCGTCACGGTCGCGCTGGCGAGCGTTCCGGCTCCCGGCTGGCACGGGTATTGGCAGAACCCGGGGGACGCGGGCTTCCCAGCGAAGCTCGACTGGACCCTGCCCAAGGGTGTCACCGCGAGCGTGCCCGCTTACCCCGTACCCGGACGGCTGATCGTCGCGGACCTGATGAACTACGTGTTCGAAAAGCCGTACGCACCGCTGGTTACGCTGAAGATTACGGCGGGGCTGGCGGTCGGGACCGCGTTGCCGGTGCGGCTCAAGACCAATTATCTCGTCTGCTCCGCCGAAGTGTGTGTTCCTGAATCCGCCGAGCTCGCGATCGACCTCGTGGTCGGCGATGGCGCGATCACGCCCGAGGCGCGCGCGCGGTTCGATGCGTGGCGGCGCGCGGTGCCCAAGCCGCTGGATGCGCGCGGATCGTTTCAAATCGCAGGCGGCAAGGTCAGGATCGCGGTACCCTATCCGGCGGGCGCGCCGCTTGGGCAGGCCTATTTCTATCCCGTCACGACCGGGCTGATTGACTACGCCGCGCCGCAATCGGTCACGCAGGATCGAGACCGCATCGTGATCGAGACCAAAGCTTCCCCCAACGGGGCATCGACCGGAGCGCTCGAGGGCGTTCTCCAGATCGGCGCGCAGCAGGGTCTGGTCGTGACCGCAGCACCCGGCCGGGTCGCCGCGTCCGCCACCGTAGCGCATCCGGTCAGCGGCGGTGTCCTCAGCGCGACGCTGATCGCCTTTGCCGGCGCTATGCTGGGTGGGCTGATTCTCAACATCATGCCGTGCGTCTTCCCGATCCTCAGCCTCAAGGCGCTGAGCCTCGCACGCGGGCATCTCGACGAACGCGCGGCGCGGCAGGAGGCGCTGGCCTATGCCGCCGGGGTGATCGCAGTGTGCGTTGCGCTGGGCGGGATCATCCTCGGGTTGCGCGCGGGCGGGACGGCGGTCGGCTGGGCGTTCCAGTTGCAGGATCCGCGCGCGATCGTCGTGCTGTTGCTGCTCACGGTCGCGCTTGCGCTCAACCTAAGCGGGCTATTCGAACTTCCGACACCGTCGTTCGTCAACCGCAGCGGTGGCGCGAGCGGCGCGTTCGCGACCGGCGCGCTCGCGGCGTTCATCGCGACGCCGTGCACCGGGCCGTTCATGGGAGCGGCGCTGGGGGCGGCGCTGGTGCTGCCGTGGCCTGCTGCCCTGGCGGTGTTCGCGGGGCTCGGGTTGGGGCTGGCGTTGCCGTTTCTCGCGCTCGGGTTCGTGCCTGCGTTGCGGCGGCGGCTGCCCAAGCCGGGGCTGTGGATGGAGACGTTCCGCCGGATCCTCGCGATCCCGATGTGGCTGACCGCGATCGCGCTTGCCTGGGTGCTCGGGCATGAGGCGGGGGTCAACGGCATGGCGATCGGTCTACTCGTCGCGTTCGTGCTCGCGGTGTTGTTGTGGGTCGGCGGCGTCCGGCAGGCGAAGGGGCTTGCGATCGGTCCGGTCGTCACGGTGTTGCTGCTGGCCACCGTCATCGCGAGCGCGCTGCTGATCGCCGGGCGGCGTCCCGACAGCGTCGCTGCGGTCGCAACGGTGCCGGGCGGGGCGGAGCCGTTCAGCGAGGCACGGCTCGCGACATTGCAGAAGGCGGGGCGGCCGGTGTTCGTCTATTTCACCGCGGACTGGTGCCTGACGTGCAAGGTCAACGAGAAGGCCGCGATCGAGACCGACGCGACGCGCAAGGCGTTCGCCGACCACAAGGTCGCGGTGCTGATCGGGGACTGGACCAATGGCGACCCGGTAATGGGGCGGTTCATCGAGGCGCATAACCGCGCGGGCGTGCCTTTGTACCTCTATTACGCGCCCGGCTCTGCCGAACCGCGCGTCTTGCCGCAGGTGCTGACCTCTGCGATGCTCGCCGGGCTATGAAACGCTGGGTTTCCTGTGCGCTCGCTGCGCTTGTGTTTGCCGCGCCGGTGATGGCGGAGAACCCGCCGGAATGGTCGCAACCGATCCGGCCGTTCAAGGTGGCAGGGCCGATATGGTACGTCGGAACGCGCGGGCTTGCGGCGTACGCGGTCGTCACGCACGACGGCACGATCCTCGTCAGCGGGCCGATGGAGGATGCGGCGGGACAAGTGAAGCGCAACCTCCGCGCGATCGGGGTGCAGCCGCATCAGGTGAAGTGGATCCTCAACTCGCACGCGCATTTCGATCATGCCGCGGCCTTCGCCGATCTGCGGCAATGGAGCGGGGCGAAGCTGGTCGCGTCGGCGGGGGACGCGAATGCACTGCGTCGGGGGCGGCACGCAGCCGACAACGACAACGGTTTCACGCGCTTCCCCGCCGTTCCGGTCGACCGCATCGTCGGCAATGGGGAACGGGTGCGGGTGGGTGCCGTCGCGATCACCGCGGTGCTGACCCCGGGGCATACCGCGGGCTGCACGACGTGGACGCTGCCGATCGTCGACGCCGGTCGATCGCTGCAGGTGGTGTTTCCGTGCAGCATTACCGTCGCCGGGAATCATCTCCTCGCCAACCGCGGCTATCCCGGGATCGCCGCCGATTACCGGCGCAGTTTCGCGCGGCTCGGCGCGATGCGGGCGGATATCGTGCTGCCAATGCACCCGGAACTCGCCGACGTGCTTGGGCGCGCGGCACGCCGCGATGGTGGCGCGACGCAGGCGTTCGTCGACCCGACGCTGCTACCGCGGATCGTCGCGGAAGCGCGTGTCGACTATGCCACTGCATTGAATACGCAACGCAAGCATTGAGTTTCGCGCGAAAGCCCCTTGTGCAGCGCAACAATCCACCGCAGCATGGAACCGACCCGTAGTTGGAGGCTTTATCGTTCGATGGGGATGGGGCACGCGTTCGACGAGATCATGGGACAGGGCGGAAGCACGATTCCGCGCGCCGAGCTGGCTGCGCTCGGTGACTGGATCGAGGAGACGCCCTCGCACGAACTCCGGCGGCGGCAGCAATCCGCCGAGGCCACCTTCCGCCAGCTCGGCATTACCTTCGCCGTGTACGGCGAGAGCGACGCGAGCGAGCGGATCATCCCGTTCGATATCGTGCCGCGCATCTTCCTGGCGGACGAGTGGTCGCGGTTGTCCGAAGGGCTCGTCCAGCGGGTCGAGGCGATCAACGCCTTCCTCCATGACATCTACGGCGAGCGCCGTATTCTTGCGGAAGGGATCCTTCCTGCCGACCTGATCCTGGGCAATCCACAGTTCCGGCCCGAAATCGCCGGGATTCGTCCGCCGCATGACATCTGGGCGCATATCTGCGGGATCGATCTGGTGCGCACCGGGCCGGACGATTTCTTCGTGCTCGAGGACAATGCGCGCACGCCCTCTGGGGTGAGCTACATGCTCGAGAACCGCGAGGCGATGCTGCGGCTGTGCCCCGAGCTGTTCCGGTCGTTCCGGGTCGCGGCGGTCGATTCCTATCCGGACAAGCTGCTCGAAACGATGAAGTCGGTTGCGCCGATCGGCGTGGCGGCACCGGTATGCGTCGTGCTGACCCCCGGCCATTACAACTCGGCCTATTACGAGCATAGTTTTCTCGCGGATTCGATGGGGGTGGAACTGGTCGAGGCGGCCGACCTCGTGGTCGATGACGACATCGTGTGGATGCGGACGATTGCGGGGCTGGTGAAGGTCGACGTAATCTATCGCCGAATCGACGACGATTATCTCGACCCGCTCGTCTTCCGCCCGGATTCGAT
This sequence comes from Sphingomonas sp. PAMC 26621, assembly GCF_000251145.1. Taxonomy (GTDB): domain Bacteria; phylum Pseudomonadota; class Alphaproteobacteria; order Sphingomonadales; family Sphingomonadaceae; genus Sphingomonas. Next base: position 20,209 of record NZ_AIDW01000015.1, read on the forward strand.
GCTCGGCGTTCCGGGGCTGATCGCGGCCTATGCGGCGGGCAATGTCGCGCTGCTCAATGCGCCGGGGAACGGCATCGCGGATGACAAGGCGATTTATTCGTACATGCCCGAGATCGTCCGTTTCTATTCGGGCGGTGAACCCAAGCTGCCGAACGTCGAGACGTGGCGCTGCCGCGAACCGCAGGCGCTCAAATACGTGCTCGACAACCTCGAGCATGTCGTCGTCAAGCTGGTCGACGGCTCCGGTGGGTATGGCATGCTGGTCGGGCCGACTGCGACCAAGGCGGAGATCGAGACTTTCCGGGCTGCCCTGATCGCCGAGCCGCATCGCTACATCGCGCAACCGACGCTTGCGCTGTCGACCGTCCCGACGCTCGCCGAGGCTGGCCTCGCGCCGCGCCACGTCGATTTCCGCCCGTTCGTGCTGACCGGGTCGAAGGGCGTGCAGGTCGTCCCCGGCGGACTGACGCGGGTTGCGCTCAAGGAAGGATCGCTGGTCGTCAATTCGTCACAGGGCGGCGGGACGAAGGACAGTTTCGTGCTGATGGACAATGGCGCGCAGCCGGATGGCGCGGCGCTGCAGAGCCAGTCCCAGTCCCAGTCCTCGTTTCCGTCGCAGACGCAAGCGCAAGAGCAGGTGCGCTGATGCTCAGCCGGACCGCTTCCTCGCTCTATTGGCTCGGCCGTTACGTCGAGCGCGCCGACTTCATCGCGCGCCTGGTCGAGGCGACCGTACGGCTCGACGTTCTGTCGCCGCGCCCGGCGGGCGAGGCGGCATGGGCTTCGGCGCTCGCCGTCACCGAGACCGACGCCGCCTTCGCCAAGACCGGGCAGCCGATCACGCAAGCGAATGTGGCGCGCTTCCTGACGATCGATTCGTCGCATCCCGGGTCGATCGTCCGCGCGCTCGACATGGCGCGCAACAACGCCCGCGCGGTGCGCACTGCGCTGACGCGCGAGGCGTGGACCGGGATCAACCGCGCGTGGCTGATCTTCGACAACCGCGCGAGCCCGGGCGGCGCGATGGCGACGCTTAACCTGGTCGAGGCGGTCAAGGCGGAGACGCGTGGGTTCGAGGGCGCGATCCACCGGATGCTGCGTAACCAGACGACGTGGTTCATCCGGCTGGGCCAGGCGATCGAACGCGCGGACAACACCGCGCGGCTGCTCGACGTGAAGTATCATATCCTGCTGCCCGAGGGCGAACGTGTCGGCGGCGTGGTCGATCGCGACCAGTGGACGACGATCCTCCAGACCGTGTCCGCGGTGACCGCGTATCGCTGGCTTTATTCGGAGGGCTTGCGTCCGGCGAACGTGATCGACCTGCTAATCGCGCGGACCGAATTGCCGCGCAGCCTTGCCGCCTCGGTCGAGGAAGCGGTCGACATCCTCAACCTGCTGGCGAAACGCACCGGACTTCACGGCGAGGCCGACCGTATGGCGCGCGCGCGGCAGACGCGGGTCGCGCGGACCAAGTCGGGCGTGGTGATCGCGGGCGGGCTCCACCAGTATCTGCAAGGCTTCATCAGCGAAAACGCGCAACTGCACACCGCAGTCGGCCGCCAGTTCAAGTTCGGTTGATGCGGCTTTCGGTCGATCATCGCACGACGTATCGCTTCACGGCGCCGCAGGCGCGCCTGACCCAAATGCTTCGGCTCATCCCGGAGGACACGCACGACCAGTCGGTTACGGGATGGAACCTCCACGTCGATTGCGACGCGCGGATGCGGCACGGTCGCGACGGGTTCGGCAACCGCATCACGATGCTGTACGTCGCGGGGCCGATTTCGGAACTGGAGATCGCGGTTTCGGGCGAAGTGCTGACCAACCCGTCGAACGGGATCGTCCACGGCGCACACGAACCGTTGCCGCCGCTGCTGTTCCTCCGCACCACCCCGCTGACGACGCCCGACGCCGCCATCACCGCCTTCGCCGGGGATATCCGCGAAACCGATGCGGTGGCTCGGCTGCATGCGCTCAACATCGCCGTCAAACGCCGCTTTGCGCTCGATCACGGACGGCCGATCGCGGGGCGGACCGCGATCGAGGCGTTTGCCGAGGGTTCGGTCAGTTCACGCGACATGGCGCAGGTGTTCATCGCAGCAGCGCGCTCGCTCGGGATCGCGGCGCGCTATGTTTCCGGGTACAGTCCGGTATGCCAGGGCAAGGAAGACGGGCGGCCCGCACCGCATGGCTGGGCCGAGGCGCATGTCGACCGGCTTGGCTGGGTTGCGTTCGATCCGTCGACCGGGCTGAGCGCGGACACCGCTTACGTCCGGGTCGCGGTCGCGCTCGATTCGGCGGGAGCAGCGCCGGTGGCTGGCTCGCGGATGGGGGAGGGCGAGGAAATCCTCGACGTCGATCTGCATGTGGGCGGGAACGGGCAGTAGCCCGGACATCCACGCAGTTTGGAATAGCCTCGTCTCTTACCGCGTCCCGACGAGCTGCTCCGCCACCACCGAATACTTTTCCGCCGGCGGCGCGAAGGTGGCGTTCTCGTCGACCAGCAGGCTCCATCCCGTCGGCCCGAGCGCCTCGATCGGGCGGTAGCGGATCTTATACTGCATCCGCGGCGACCCCTTCACCCAATAGCCGAGATAGACATAGGGCAATCCGACGGCGCGCGCGCGCAGGATGTGATCCAGGATGATCAGGTTGCCGAGACCGGGCCGGGTCGCATGTTCGGTGTCGAAGAAGGAATAGATCATCGACAGCCCGTCCGCCTGCTGGTCGGTCAGGCACGCGCCGACCAGGCGGCCACGCTCGCCATGCAGCGACGGTTCGCGATATTCGACGATGAAGCTGTTGACCGGCGAATGCTCGACCATGTCGGCATAATCGCCTTCGTCCATCTCGGCCATCCCGCCGCCGGGATGGCGCGATCCGAGATAGCGGCTGAGCAACTGGAACTGTTCATCGGTTGCCCATGGGCGACACGCGGTCACCTCGAGATCGCGATTGCGGCGCAATTGCTTGCGCTGCGTGGCATTCGCGACGAAGTCCGCGGTCACGACTCGGACCGACACGCAGGCGGTGCATCCCGCACAACTCGGCCGATACGCCACCGATTGACTGCGGCGGAACCCGATCCGACCGAGCGCATCGTTGAGGTCGCCCGCCTGATCGCCGCGCAATTCGGTGAAAACCTTCCGCTCCTGCCGATCCGGGAGATACGGGCAGGGGGCCGGGCTGGTGACGAAGAACCGCGGGAAACGAAAGGGCGCAGTCACCGCATATTGTCCTTTGCCGCAGGTAGGCGTCGTGCGTGCGTTCGACCTGGCATAGCGTTATGAAAGGTCGTCGGCATGATGAAAAGCCAGTTTACCCATTTTCCCGATCAAGCACGACCGGACGGTAGCATGATCGTATAACCGTGACCGTTACCCGGATTTGGTTAACGAAACCGTTCCGATCTCAGGCGAGTTCCACCGTCGTCACGACATAGCCCGCAACCTGCAGCGCTGCGGTCAGCCGGTCGAGATGCGCGCGGTCGCGCGTTTCGCACTCGACGTCCAGGAACAGGCCCTTGGCGGGGAGCTTGGTGAAGATCCGCTGATGCGAGAGTTCGAGGATGTTGACGCGCTGCGCATCGAAGATCCGCGCCACGTTGAACAAGGCGCCGGGCTGGTCCTGCAACCGGATCCGCAACCGCGCGAGCCGCCCCGAGCGCGCGAGATCGCGCAGCAGCACGTTGGCAAGGAGTCGCGTATCGATGTTGCCGCCGCACAGCACCACGCCCACGGTACGCCCGGCGAAGCGTTCGGGGTGCTGCAGCAACGCCGCCAGCCCCGCCGCGCCCGCGCCCTCGACCACGGTCTTCTCGATCTGGAGCAAAAGGCTGACCGCCTGCTCTAGGCTGCGTTCGTTGACCAGCACGATATCGTCGACCAGCGCATGGACCATCTGCGCGGTGATCACTCCGGGTTCCTTGACCGCGATCCCCTCGGCGAGCGTATCGCCTGCGCACGGCATGTTGGTGCCGTTGACGCGGTTGTACATCGACGGGAACAGTTCCGCTTCGACGCCGACCACCTCGATCCGATGCCCGCCCGGCGCACGGCTGGCGGCTTCGGCAACGACCGCCATGCCGGAGATCAACCCGCCGCCGCCGATCGGGGTGAGGAACGTGTCGATCTGGGGCACGTCCTGCAGCATCTCTAGCGCGACTGTGCCCTGACCTGCGATGACGCGCGGGTCGTCGAAGGGGTGGACGAAGGTCAGCCCGCATTCGGACTCGAGTTCGCGCGCATGCGCATAGGCCGCGTCGAACGTGTCGCCGTGGAGCACGACGGTCGCGCCATGACCTTCGGTCTGGGTGATTTTCACGATCGGGGTGTTGGTCGGCATCACGATCGTCGCGGGGATGCCGAGCCGGTTGGCGTGATAGGCAAGCCCCTGCGCATGATTGCCTGCCGACGCCGCGATCACGCCGCGCGTTTCCGGGGGCAGTTGCAACAGCGTGTTGAGCGCGCCGCGCTCCTTGTAGGCGGCGGTGAACTGCAGATTCTCGAACTTCAGATACACGGTCGCGCCGGTGAGCTCGGACAGCGTGCGGCTGATGAAGAAGGGCGTGCGGACGATCTTGTCCGAAATGCGGGCGTGCGCGGCCTCGACGTCGGCGAGGGTGACAGGGAGGGTTTCGGACTTCGCTTGCGTCGCCATCATTCACTTCCGTTCGCCCCGAGCCTGGGAGGGCAGCCAATTGCTTTCCCACGCCGCAGGATCGGACGGTGCTTCGACAGGCTCGGCACAGACGGGAGCATCCGTCGCCTAGACTATCTGGCGCGATGAAGAAACACGCCTTATCGCAAGGCCCATGCTCATCCCATCCTGCGCCCGTTTGATCGCGCCGCTGCTCGTCGGCGCCGCACTCTCCGCTCTTGCATTACCGTCGCTCGCCAGCGCCGATGCGCTGATCGACAACGTCAACGGGATCACGCTGGACAAGGACGGCAAGGTCGTCCGCTTCACCGGCCTGGTGATGACGCCCGATGGCAAGGTGGTGAAGCTGCTGTCCGCGAGCGACAAGCGCCCGGTCAAGCTCGATTGGCGCGCGGACGAAAAGGGCAAGGTGCTGTTGCCCGGCTTCATCGACGCGCACGGGCATGTCATGGAACTCGGGTTCCGCGCGCTCGAGCTTGACCTGTCGACGACGACCTCGCTCGAGGATGCAAAGGCCCGGATCGCCGCCTATGCCGCCGCCAACCCGGATCGCAAATGGATCGTCGGGGGCGGGTGGAACCAGGAGGCGTGGAAGCTCGGGCGGTTCCCGACGGCGGCCGATCTCGACTCCGTGGTGAGCGACCGCCCGGTCTGGCTCCAGCGCGCCGACGGCCATGCCGGCTGGGCGAACAGCGCCGCGATGAAGGCGGCGGGGATCACGGCCAAGACGGCAGCGCCGGCGGGCGGCCGGATCGAGAAGACCGGCACCATGCCGAACGGTGTTTTCGTCGATTCCGCGCGCGAGCTGATCGCGAAGGCCGCGCCGCAGCCGCTCCCCAAGGAGCGCGACTTCGCGTTCCTGAAGGCACAGGAGATCCTGCTCAGCCACGGCATCACCGCGACCAGCGACATGGGCAGCTCGATGGACGACTGGCTGAGCTATCGTCGCGCGGGCGACGTCGGCGCGTTGCGGGTGCGGATCATGAGCTATGCGTTCGGGGTCGATACCGCGGTCAAGATCGGCGGCTCGGGCCCAACGCCGTGGCTGTATGCCGACAAGTTGCGGATGGGGGGCGTCAAGCTCTATGCCGATGGCGCGCTGGGGTCGCGCGGGGCGTGGCTCAAGGCCCCCTATAGCGATGCGCCGGGCCAGTCGGGCGCGGGGTTCATGTCCGACGACGTGCTGCGCAACCTGATGAGCCGCGCCGCGGTCGACCATTATCAGGTCGCGGTCCATGCGATCGGCGACCGCGCCAATGCCGAAGTGCTCGGCGCGATCGACGATATGGTCGGGACCTATACCGGTGACCGGCGGTGGCGGATCGAGCACGCGCAAATCGTCGATCCAGTTGACCTCCCGCGCTTCGGCAAGAACGGGATCATCGCGTCGATGCAGCCGACGCACGAGACGAGCGACCGGACGATGGCGGAAGCGCGGCTCGGGACGGCGCGGCTTGCGGGGGCCTATGCCTGGGCCTCGATGCTCCGCAACGGCGCGACGCTCGCCTTCGGGTCGGACTATCCGGTCGAATCGCCTGATGCGTTTGCCGGTTGGGCGGCTGGGTTCACCCGGCAGGGGGCGGACGGGCAGCCCTATGGCGGCTGGCGTCCCGAGGAACGCGTGACGCGCGAGCAGGCGTGGTGGGCGTTCACGGGGGCTGCGGCCTATGCCGGGTTCGCCGAGGAGAAGTTCGGGCGGCTCGGCGTCGGGCAACGCGCGGACTTCATCATCGTCGACCGTGATCCGCTGCTGGCGAGCCCGAGCGACCTGCGCGCGACCAGGGTGGAGCAGACGTGGGTCGGGGGGGAGAAGGTGTTCGTGCGACCGTAAGTCGAGGCGCGGCTCACGCGACCGCGCGCGTTGCAACAGATCCAACCCATCCGGATCGGTTATGCAACCCATCCGGATTGGTCTCCGCTTGAGACGATGAACCCAGCAGGTATCTTGACCCCGCCCAGGCAAAGCCCGCGGCGCGTGATGCGTCGATACCCAAGTTCAACAGACCAGCAAGCGGGAGAGCAACATGGCAACCATCAACATCATGATTCCGGTCGACGTCGAGACCGCGCAGGCGACGGCGCGCAACGGCGTCATCACGTCCGGCCTGTATATGATCGATACGACGGGATATCTCAACACCGCCGAGGCCGGGAACGAGCTGAACACGCCGTGCTCGCCGGGCGATGTTCTCGTCTGGACAATCTATCCGATCAATCCCGACGACAATATCTCGATCACCGGGTTCACCGGGCAGTGCGTCGATCAGCAGATCTTCCAGAACTTGCATTCAACGACGACGGCGGCTGGCGTCCAGTACTGGACCTGTGTCATCAATAACGGAGCGACGTCGCAATCCTATCAATACACGCTGACAATCAGCATGTCGAAAAAGCCCTACAGCTACGACCCGTTCGTCAACGTCCAGAGGCCCTGACGCGCCGCCCGCGCCGCGCCGCGCCTCGCATCGCCGCGGAGCACGGTGCGGGCTGTTTGGCGGATGTGAAAGAAAGATGGGGTCGGACAGGCGAGTTTCGCCGGTCCGACCCCATCGATTTCAATCCGCCTCGATGTCGCGATTGGCATCGTTTTTGATGAACCCGCTATCATCCGCGACGAACGTCGCCGCCGGGATCGGCCGCTGGTCGATCGCCGTCACGCGCCAGATCGGCGGGCCGCTTGCAGGGGCCATCAGCAGCGGCAGTTTCGCCTGCTCGTCCCAGCAGACGTGCGTGGTGCGCGGACCCTCGATCAGGTCGTACCAGCGACACGGCCGGCCGATCCGCGGCATCCCCGCGGGAGCCTTGGCGGCGACCAGGCGGTACGCGCCCTTGGGGTGGCGAAGACCGTGGCCGAGATCGTACCAGTCGGTGAAGGATCCGATCCGGTAAAGATTGGTGCGTTCGATCACCGTGCTGATCCGGCGCTTCAGGTCGAGCACCTTGAGCGTATAGCCGGCGTCCTTGCCCTTGCGCGTGGCGTAGGTGACGAGCGCGGCGTCGGTGACGCGTTTGATCGAGCGATCATGGTCGCGCCACAGTTCCATCCGGTGGACCGCGCCGTTCGAGGCGAACAGCACGTGGTAGTGAAGGAACGCAGGCTCTTCCGCCGCGCTGAACGTGCGGTCGAACGACAACGTGCGGGGGGGCTCCACTGCCAGCCCCGGCGCAGTGGCCAGGGCGAGCAGCGGCAACAGGACACGCAATCCGGTGGTCGGCAGGTTCGACATTACTGGCGGACCGCCTTGGCGTAATCGAAGTAGCGATAGGTCTTGCCGTCGATCGTCAGGTCCTTGACCTGCAGCGTGATCGAATAGGTCCCCTGCGTCAGCGCGGTATTCTTGCGGGCCCCGGTCGGATCGAGCGCGGTCTCGAAGGACAGGCCGGTCGCTGGCGCGGTCGGGGAGACTGCCGAGGCAGCCACGACCGGGGTCGAGCCGCTTGCCGGAGTCGCCAGTGCCTCGTTGATGATCCGCCCGTCCGCCTGCGGCATCGCAAGGCGGAGGAGGTACGCGACGGTCGGAGCGACGTCGACGTTGCCGGTCGGGGTGATGACGGTCGCGCCCTTGCGGAACGACGGACCCGCCGCGATCAGCGTGTTGTGGACGTCGATTGGGCTGAAGCTGCCGTGCATCCCGCGCTGGCCGCCGGTGCTCTCGAACTCGATCCCGGCCTTGCCCTGCACGACGGCTTGGTCGTCCCAATTGAACGAGACGACGACATCGGGCTGGCCGTTGCCGCTACGAGTCGCATTCTCGAGGTTGACCTGGCTCATCTGCAGCGTGCCCGGGATCGACCCGTAGCGGCTGTCGACGAACACCGCGCCATATTCCTCGCGCTGCTGGAGGAAGGTGACGAGGTTGCGGATCGTCGTCAGGTCGTGGCTCGGCACGTAGAAGTAATCCGATCCGCCGTTTGCTGCGACGACGATGCCGTTGGTCGGCAAGCTGCCGGGGGCGGGGACGCGGAAGCTTCCGGTCGCGCTGATCGACTGGTATTTCGCGTTTGCCGTGCCGCAGACCGAGCCGCTGGTATCGAGCCGGACCGGGACGGTCGGCGTGCCGGTCGCCGAGATGCCGTACATCGCGCTGACCGAGCAACCGCTGCCGTCAAAGGCCTTGAAGCCGCGATAGGTCAGCAGATCGGCCGAGCGGACGTCGCCCGAGAAGGAATAGCCCGACGGGTTGATTCCGCCGAAGCTCGCCGCGCTGGTGCCGCTAGTCGAGCCGTTGACGGTCGGGCCATTGGGCGTGGTCGCGGACGGGGTGATCGCGCGGAGCGGGTAGAGGTTGAGCGGTCCCGATACGCTCGAATGCGCATGGTCGGAGACGACGACGACGTTGGTGGTCGTGTCGAGCCCCTGCGCCTTGAGCGCCGCCATCAGTTCGCCCAGCCGTGCATCCTGCGACTTCAGTCCGGCGCGCGCGTTGCTCGAGCCCGGGCCATAGCCATGCTCGACATTGTCCGGCGTGCGGAACCAGATGACCGACAGCATCGGCTTCTTCTGCGGCAGGATGTACGAGGTGAAGACATTGAGCATGTATTTGTTGGCCGCGTCCTCGGGCGCGCCCTGGGTCGTGTCGCTCGAATCGCGTGCGGGGATCGTGATCGCGCCATTGGGATCGTAAGCGTTGGTATCGAAGGTCACATAGCCGGCGCGCGCGGTCGGCGTGCCGTTCGTCCCGGCGAGCGTCACCGCGTCGGTGCCCGAGTAATTGTTCACGACATTGGTCGGCAGCGCGATGTTGGCTGCCTGCAATTCGGTGACGAGACTGCGCGGCTGCACGGTGTTCTCGTCGAGGAAGATGCCACCCTTGCCGAGATCCTGAATATAGGCGGCCCCCGACTTGCCGATCGCGGCGGTGGTAAGCCCGGCGGCCTGCGCGGTCGCGAACAGGCTCTTCACCAGCAGAAGCTGGCCGCCGTAATAGTCATTGAGCGTGTTGAGGACCTGGTAATCCTCGGTGAAGACCGGGTCGGTGTAGCTTTGCGTTGCCCCGGCTGCGGTCTTGCCGGCCGGGATCGTGTTGCCGGTGCCCTGCGGCGGGGTCCAGAAAGTGTTGCCGTAGAAGCCCGACGTCTTCGGGAACGACCCGGTCGCGAAGGACGAGCCGTTCATCATCGTGAAGGTCGGGTAGGTCGAATGGTTGTCCTGGAAGTTCACGCCGCTCTGCTGAAGCGCATACAGGTTGGGGGTGTCGGTTGCGTTGACGTCATCGGGGCGCAGGCCGTCCCATACCATCACGATCGTCCGGGTGGCGGTTGCGACCGGGGTCGGGGTAGGCGTTGGCGACGGGGTCGGGGTGGGCGTGGGGGCCGCTGCGGAGCCACCGCCGCCACCGCTGCAGGCCGACAGGATGAGACTGGTCGCGCACAGTGCAGCGACGGCCGAATGCATCTTCATAAAGGAGCCCCACGAGTGACGGGTCGTGCCCTGGCAGCGACCGTATGACAGTGCAGTTAGATGGCAAAAATGACCAAGACGTGACGTATGGTAAACGAAGTGTAACGTAAATACTTGTTTTGGTGTCACTTAAAGCGCGGCGTCAGGGCTGGCGTCGGACGCACGACAAGGCCAGGCCCGCAGCAATTGCTGCGGCCTCGGCGTTATCCTGATCGTGAAACGGCGTCGCGGGTGTCAGGCGACTTCGGCGGATTCCAGCATTTCGTCGGGTTCGCGCAGCACATAGCCACGGCCCCATACGGTCTCGATGTAATTCTCGCCCTCACAGGCCATGCTGAGCTTCTTGCGAAGCTTGCAGATGAACACGTCGATGATCTTGAGTTCGGGCTCGTCCATCCCGCCGTACAGATGGTTGAGGAACATTTCCTTGGTCAGTGTCGTGCCCTTGCGCAAGCTGAGCAGCTCGAGCATCGCATATTCCTTGCCGGTCAGGTGGACGCGCGACCCATCGACTTCGACCGTCTTCGCGTCGAGGTTGACCGCGAGCTTGCCGGTGCGGATGACCGACTGGCTGTGCCCCTTCGAACGGCGGACGACCGCGTGGATGCGTGCGGTGAGTTCCTCGCGGTGGAACGGCTTGGTGACATAATCGTCAGCGCCGAACCCGAACGAGCGGACCTTCGAGTCCATTTCGTTGATGCCGGAGAGGATCAGCACCGGCGTCTGCACGCGCGCGACGCGAAGCCGCTTGAGCACGTCGTAGCCGTGCATGTCAGGCAAATTGAGGTCGAGCAGGATGATGTCGTAATCGTACAACTTGCCGAGATCGAGGCCTTCCTCGCCCAGGTCGGTCGTGTAGACGTTGAAGCCTTCGGCCGTCAGCATGAGCTCGATCGCCTTTGCGGTCGTCGGCTCGTCTTCGATCAGCAGCACACGCATCTTGCTGTTCCCCGTTTCAAGGCGTCGGTACCTCCTGTGGCCCGACCGACCTTCGCAGTAACTATTAACCTCAACACAAATGAAGGCAAAAGGTTAATTTGCGATTAATCCGGGATTAAGATGAGTCAATTTGAGTCGTACGCGGTTACGCTTGCACGCAAATCGACTTGAGTCGGTCGGTCAGGAAGGCGATCAGCCCCTCGACGCGCGCGGGACGCAGGGTTCCCGGGGGCGTCATCAGGTGGAGTGCGCCGGTGTGCGGCGCCCAGTCCGCCAGGATGATCTCGATTCGTCCGGCGCGCAGGTCTTCGGCGACGATGAACTCGGGAAGCATTGCAATCCCGAGGCCGCGACGCAGCGCGGGCAGCATCGCCTCGCCGCTGTTGGTGGCGAGCGGTCCGTTGAGCCGGACCGAAACCTCGGTCCCGTCCGGCCCGACGAAGCGCCACGGTGACGTCACGTTGGTATAGGCAAAGCAGCGATGCTCCCCCAGCTGCCCGGGATGCGTGGGGCGACCGCGCAACGCGAGATAGGCAGGGGCGGCAACGACATGCATCCGCATGTCCGCAAGCTTGCGCGAGCGCAGCGAGCTGTCGGGAAGCGTCGCGATTCGCAAGGCGATGTCGAACCCTTCGGCGACGATGTCGACTCGCGCATCGGACAGATGCAGGTCGATCTCGATTCCCGGGTTCAGCACGAGGAAGTCCGCGATGACCGGCGCGATCGCGAGCAGCCCGAGCGACATCGGTGCGGCGACCCGGACCAGCCCGGTCGGCGCGCTGGCCGCATCGAGCGCGGCTTCCTCCGCCGCGTTCGCCTCGGCGAGGATCCGCCCGGCATGTTCCGCCAGCGCCTTGCCGTTCTCGGTCAGCGTCAGGCGGCGCGACGTGCGGTGGAACAGCGATTGTCCGAGATGGGCCTCCAGCCGCGTGACCGCCTTGGAAACCGTCGCCTTGGAGACGCCGATTGCTTCCGCCGCGCCGCTGAACGAGCGATATTCGACCACGCTGGCAAAGATCGCCCAGGCTTCGAGGTCGGGGAGGCGCATGGCGAAAGCTCCGGTCGGTACGGTCGCGTAATCCTTAGCTTCGGAAACGATCGGTTTCCAGTGTTTCCATTTACGATCTGATCTGATCGCCTATCTTGGTGGCAACGGAACAGGGCGTTCCTTCAGGAGATCCACGATGATCGAGAAACGATCCTTTGAAAGCCTCGGCCACGCCAACCACGGCTGGCTCAACGCACGCCACCATTTTTCCTTCGCCAATTACTACGAGCCCGCCCGCATGGGCTGGGGCGCGATCCGCGTATGGAACGACGATGAGATCGCCGCCAACAGCGGTTTCCCGCCGCATCCGCACCGTGACATGGAGATCATCACCTATGTCCGAAAAGGCGCGATCACGCACAAGGACTCGCTCGGTAACGAGGGACGGACCGGCGCCGGCGACGTGCAGGTGATGAGCGCGGGCACCGGGGTCCGGCATGCCGAATACAACCTCGAGTCCGAGCAGACGACGATCTTCCAGATCTGGATCGAGCCGAGCCGCACCGGCGGATCGCCATCGTGGGGCGCCAAGCCGTTTCCCAAGGACGACCGTTCGGGCCAGTTCGTGACGCTCGCCAGCGGCTTTGCCGAGGACAAGGATGCCTTGCCGATCCGCGCCGAAGCCCGTGTCCTCGCGGCGATGGTGCGCGCAGGCGAGACGATCACGCATGAAGTCCTGCCCGGGCGGCATGCCTATCTCGTCCCAGCAACCGGGATGATCGAAATCGCGGGCGAGACGTTCAAGGCGCGTGACGGTGCGGCGATCGATGGCGGGCAGACCGTGACGATCACCGCGCTCGAGGACGCCGAACTGGTTCTCGTCGACTCGCAATAAGCCTTTTTTCCTCCCCGTATTCATCAAGAAGGAAGTTCCCATGGCCAAGGTTCTGGTGCTCTATTATTCGTCCTACGGTCACATCGAGCAGATGGCGGACGCGGTCGCCGAAGGTGCGCGTTCGGGTGGTGCCGAGGTCGACATCCGTCGCGTCGCCGAAACTGCGCCGCAGGACGTCGTCGAGGCTGCGCACTTCAAGACCGATACCAAGCATCCGTTGATCGAAGGTCCCGACGCGCTCGCCAATTACGACGCGATCATCGTCGGTGCACCGACCCGCTATGGCCGGATGCCTGCGCAGATGGCGTCGTTCTGGGATACCACCGGCGGCCTGTGGTTCGGCGGCAAGCTGATCGGCAAGGTCGGCGGCGCGTTCACCTCGACCGCTAGCCAGCATGGCGGGCAGGAGACGACGCTGTTCTCGATCATCACCAACCTGCTCCACCACGGCATGACGATCGTCGGCCTGGATTACGGCTTCAAGGCGCAGATGGGCGTCGACAAGGTCCTCGGCGGCACGCCGTACGGCGCGACGACGATTGCGGACGGCGACGGCAGCCGCCAGCCCGCGCAGGAGGAGCTCGACGGCGCACGCTATCAGGGCAAGCGCATCGCCGAGACGGCGGCGAAGCTGTTCGGCTAAGCTTTCGGGGGGACGGTTCGCCGTCCCCCCGAACGTATCGTACCGATACTCTAGCGACGACGCGCCCGCACCCCGGTTATGTCGGGCAGCTTTGCGCGAACCGTCTCGATTCTCCCCGCCGGCATCGCAACCGCCGCCGCATTCGCGTCCAGCACATCGCGCGCCGCGGGAAGCGCAGGATACATGTTCCGCGCGCGCGCGAACAACAGCCGCGCGACTGCCGCGCCGGGCTCCTCGACCCGTGTTCCAACCCAGCGCCAGTGCCACGGCTCCCACGTCACGCCCTGTCGGTTTGCCGCCGGGAACGACAGTTCGAAGCCGAATTCGGGGCCATGCGCCATCAGCCATTGCCCGGCGGGGGTGGAAGCAAAGCAATAATCCACGTCCGGACAACCGCGCGTCGGGCGGACGCCGAAGTCGATCGCATAGCCGGTTGCATGCTCGCTATACCCCGGCGGCGCGACCGAGCGCGCCCTGTCCGACGGATCGACGCAGGTGGTGCGGTGGCGCTCGCGGCAGAACACCGACTGCTGATGCGCGACACCGCGATAGCACGACACCGCGCGCAGGCTGGTGCCGACGCCCGGTGTATCCGCGGCCGCGACCAGCAAGCGGGCAAGGTCGGCAGCGGCATCCCGGTTGATGCGGCAGGTCGCGCCGATCGAGAAGCCGGGCGGGGCAGGGACGAGATCGAGCGCGGCAATGTCGCCATAGGGCAGATGCCCGAATAGCCGGCCATCGGCGCTCGGCATCGGGAGCGGCTGGAGTGGCGCTGCCCCCGCGACGCCCGGAAGCAGGACTATGATGGTGAGAATCGTCGACTTCAAACCCTGCAAACCACGTCTTCTCGCTGTCGTCGACGCGGCGCCTCTGGCATGCGCGGGCTTGCGGTGGCAAGAGGCGCCCATGCTGGCAAACCATGTTCTCTTCCTCGATGGCGAGGCGCTCGTCATCGACAAGCCCGCCGGGCTTCCGGTTGACCGTCCGCGCGACGGCTCGCTGAGCCTTGAAAACCACCTCGACGGGCTGACCTTCGGGTTCAAGCGGTGGCCGGTCCCGGTCCACCGCCTCGACCGCGATACCTCCGGCTGCCTGTTGCTGTCGCGCAACCCGAAGGCGCATGCCCGGCTGCAGCAGGCGTTCGAGCAGGGGCTGGTGCGCAAACGCTATCTCGCGGTGCTTGAGGGCGTTGTCGAGGGGGAGAGCGGCCTGATTGATCTCGCGCTCGCCAAGGTGAGCACGGTCGAGGACGGCTGGCGGATGATCGGCAGCCCCGAGGGCAAGGCGTCGCGGACGCACTGGCGCGTGCTCGCGGTCAAGGATGGTCGCAGTTTCGTCGAATTCATCCCCGAAACCGGGCGGACCCATCAGATCCGCGTCCATGCGCTCGAAGGGCTCGGGGCGGCGGTGGTGGGCGATCCGGTCTATGGCGCGGGCGGGGGCGAGACGCTGCTCCACGCCGCCGAACTGACGATCCCGCGGCCGGGCAAGGAGCCGATCGTGGCGAAGGCACCGCTACCTGCGCGGTTCATCGCGGCGGGGTTCAGCGAGAGCGAGGCGGTGGCGGCAGTCGCGCCCGAAACGCCGTCCGATGGCTAGGACCGACCTGCCCGAGGATGCAATCGAGGAGCGGTTTCTCGCCGCCTCGGGGCCGGGCGGGCAGAACGTCAACAAGGTCGCGACCGCGGTCCAGCTGCGAGTCGACGTGTTCAAGCTCGGGCTCGAACCCTGGGCGTATCAGCAGCTCAAGACCGTCGCCGGGAGCCGGATGACCGCGGGCGGGACGCTCGTCGTCACCGCACGGCGGTTTCGCACGCAGGAAGCGAACCGGGTCGATGCGCGCGAACGGATCGTCGAGCTGCTCGAACGCGCGCACGAACGGCAGGCGCGGCGGGTGAAGACCAAGCCCAGCAAGGCGGCGAAGGCACGCCGGGTCGATTCGAAGAAGGGCCGCGCGGTGGTGAAGGCGGGGCGGGGGCGAGTCAGCATGGACTGACGACCTACTGTAACGAACGCCACTCAACCCGAACGGTTGGGGGAAGGGGGGGGAGCCCTTGCTAGCGCCCCCCCCCCACAACCCTTCAGCGCGCGACTCGCTTCGCCATCGCCGCATTGCCCTGATCCGCCGCGACCGACGCCGCCGAGCGACCCGACTGGTCGGTGATCGCCCGGTCCGCGCCCGCCGCGATCAGCATCTCGACCTGCTTGGTGCGGTTGAACAGTGATGCCATCATCAACGCGGTCTGCCCTGCGCCGTTGCGCGCGTTGACGTTGCACCCCGCCTTGAGCAACCGCGCCGCGACCGCGTCGTCGCCCTTGAACGCGACACCCATCTGCGCGGTGTTGCCCTGGTCGCGATCGGCGCGGCACGGGTCCGCGCCCTGCGCTATCAGCGTTTCGACCGTCGCGAGCTGGCCATTGTACGCCGCGAGGATCAGCGGGGTGAAGCCGCGGTCGTCATAGGCATTGGCGTTCGCGCCCGCCTTGATCAGCGGCGCGATCAGGTCGGTCCGGCCGAGCCGCGCCGCCTCGAACAGCAATTGCTGTCGCCGCTCGGGGGAGGGCAGGGACGAGGCCGGGGCAGGCGTAGCCGCCGTAGCCGCCGCCTGTGGCGCGGCAGCGGCGAGAAGCATCGCAATCAGGGTCATGTCGGTCTTTTCGATTAAGGCGGGTGCGTACCGGCGACAGCCCGGTCAGGGGCTGTCGCCGGTCGGTCGCTCAGCGTGCGGGCTTCGCTGGATTGGCGGCGCGATAGTCGCTGACCGCGCGGCTTACGTCCGCCATCGGGACGTGGACCGCGGTCGCAAGCTGCGTGCCGAAATCCTTGTCCGCCTGGTAAAAGTAACTGACCATCACCGTCTTGGTCCGGGCCGAGGTGACCACGTTGAGATCGCCCGCCAAGTTGGCGATCAGGTCCGCCTTGTCCTGCGGCTTCAGCGCCCGGTAGAAATCGCCGGTCTGCGCGAAGTTGCTGGTCTTTGAGATGGCCTTGGCATCGACCATTGCATTGACCTGATACGGTGCGGCGCGGAACCGTGCATCGGTTGTCTTGGGCTCGGTCGCGGACGGATAGTAATTGACGTCCGAGGTGCGCTGCGACGCATTCAGCGTCCCGTCCTGATTGTTGTTCGCGACCGGCGCGAGCGGTCGATTGACCGGCAATTGCAGCGCGTTGGCCCCAAGGCGATAGCGCTGCGTGTCGGCATAAGAGAACAGGCGGCCCTGCAGCATCCGGTCCGGCGACGCCTCGATTCCCGGCACCATGTTCGACGGCGCGAACGCCGACTGCTCGGTGTACTCGAAGAAATTGTCCGGCACCTTGTTGAGAGTCATCTCGCCGATCTTGCGGAACGGCACGCCGAGCCACTCCTTGGTGTCGTCGAACGGGTTATAGTCGAGCTTGGCGAAGTCGGCGGGCTTCATCGTCTGAACCATCAGGTCCCAGACGGGGAAGTTGCCCTTGGCAATCTCGCCGTACAGGTCGTCGGTCAGATAGTTGAACCCGGCGGCGGCGGCCTGCGCACCGTTCAGGTTGCGGACGCCCTGGCGGCTGATCCAGCGGAACTTGGCGAAGATCACCTCACCCTTGGCGTTGACCAGCTTGAACGCGTGAACGCCGTTGCCGTCCATCGTGCGGTACGAGGCGGGCGTGCCGAGGTTGGAATAGACATGCGCGAGCATGTTGGTCGCCTCGGGCGTCACCGAGAAGAAGTCGAACAGGCGGTTGGGATCCTGCTTGTTGGTGACCGGCGAGGGCTTCAGCGAGTGGATCATGTCCGGAAACTGGATCGCGTCGCGGATGAAGAAGATTGGCAGGTTGTTGCCGACCAGATCCCAATTGCCCTGGTCGGTGTAGAACTTGGTCGCGAAGCCACGCGGATCGCGCAGACCCTCGGGGCTGCCCGAGGGATGGATCACGGTCGAGAAACGGACGAACACCGGAGTCTGCTTGCCTGCGGTGAACAGCGAGGCACTGGTGATCCCCGCCATGTCCGCGGTCGCGGTGAAGACGCCCTGCGCGCCGGTGCCGCGCGCGTGGACCACACGCTCGGGGATCCGTTCGCGGTCGAACCGCGCGAGCTTCTCGATCAGCGTGGTATCCTCGATCAGCACCGGGCCGAGGTCGCCCGCCGCCTTGCTGTGGCGGTTCTCACCGATCGGTGCGCCGTTGTCGCGCGTCATCTGGACGTGCGCGGTGGTGTGCGCGCCGCCCTTGGCATCGACCGTCCCATTCACGCCGGCCTGTGCGGCAGCGGGCTTGTCAGCGCCGGTCGGGGCGGCGGCGGTGGTCATGCGGGTCTCGACCTGCGTGTCGGCGGGCGACAGCGTCTGTGCCGCGAGCGGCGCGGCGATCGCGCCCGTCGAGGCGGCGGCAGCGAGAAGCGCGCCAAGGCGATGGCGTGGAGTAGCGTTCATCAAAATTGGATTCCTTGTTGGCAACATCGGTGCGTCGCATCGAAACTGGCGACGAACCGCGCGGCGCCGTCCCCTGCGGGACGCGGGGGTGAATCCGAAACGGAACTTCTCGATCACAGCGAGTGTCCGGGCCGATCACGGTCGCTGCGGGTGGCGCGATCGCGCAAGCGATACCAATTGGAGGCGTGCCGCTCTACAGGCCCCTCCATTCCCTGCGATGATCCCGGAGACCCCCATGTACGCCTTTTCGATCGATCAGAGTTCCAAGGCCGAACTCTATCGCGATCTCCACGCGGCGCTCGATGCGCTGACCGATGGCGAGCCGGACGCGATCGCCAACATGGCGAATGCGGCGGCGCTGATCTCGCAATATCTGCCCGACCTCAACTGGACGGGCTTCTACCGGATGGTTGGCGAAGCACTCGTCGTCGGGCCGTTCCTCGGCAAGCCGGCGTGCATCCGCATCGCGCTCGGCGATGGGGTTTGCGGCACGGCGGCAAAGACCCGGAAGACGCAGCTGGTCGACGACGTTCACGCCTTCCCGGGCCATATCGCGTGCGACGCTGAAAGCCGCTCGGAACTGGTTGTGCCGATTGTCCATGACGACCGCCTGATCGGCGTGCTCGATCTCGACAGCCCGAGCGCCGCGCGGTTCGATGCGCAGGATGCCGCCGGGTGCGAGGCGCTGATGGCGTTGCTCGCCCCGCGCATCGCGGGCTGAACGCGTCGGAGTTTACCGAACCTTCATCCCGATCCGGCAGGCAAGGCTTTGCTGGGAGTGATCTGATGCGACGTCTGGGTGTTTTGACGGTGGCGATTGCGGCGGTGTTCGGCGCGACCACGGGTGAGGCGCAACGGTCACCCGCGCCCCCACGGCAACAAGATACGGGGCCGGCGGTCTATGTCGACGCAAGTCAGATCGTGCGGGACGCGACCGACCGGGCCGAACGCAATGGCGGGTACGGCTGGGTCGACGAGCCGCCCGTGGTCACCCTGCCGCCGGTCGTGTCGCGCGGCGGGGTAACCAGTTATGCGACCAACGGGGCGTATCTCGACGGGGCAGCGCGACGGTATGATGCCGGGGGCAGCAGCGTCGTTACGGTGCAGAGCGGAGGGTCTTATGGCGATCGGGACCGCCTCGTATCCTCCCGGGTGCAGCGCGGCAGCCGTCATCGCATCCGTTCGCGGCGGCAGTAGCCCTGGCGCGTCGACCGCGCGAGGACGCCCGACCTGCTCATCCTATGCCCTTCCCCGGCGAAGGCCGGGGAAGCGGACCCTAGATCAGGCCGAATAGGCAATCCTCCACCTCAGCGCTTGCGCGGTTCCGGCCCGGCGAACGTTACCAGGCTTTCCGCCCCATCCGCACCGACCGCGCCGACGCCGACGAACGTGTCGTCGACGATCACGTCCTTGAGTATCGTCGTGACTGCCGGCGCGGGCACCTCGACCACTTTCTGCCAGTCCTGTGCATCGTTGCGGCGCAGGTGGACGCGGTAGCGGACCGCGCCGACGACCGGCTGCCAGGTCACCGTCGTATCGGTCGCAAGCGCGCCCGCGATCGTCACGTCCTCGGCGCCGCAGGGGCAGCGGCGAGGCGGCGGATCGTCGCCACGTTGATTGCGGTCACCTTCGCCAGATACGGGAAGTCCATCTTGTCGACCGTGTCGCCGTACGGAATGCCGTTTTCGGTGCGCAGGTCCTGATGTTGCTGCGTGTAATTCTCCGCGCCGACCGAGAAGCGCACCGCAGGATAACCGAGCTTGAGGAACGGCTCATGGTCGCCGCCACGCCCGAAGCGATCGGGGCGGCGATCGAGCATCACGTCGAGCCCGCCGGGTATCCCCTGCGCGACGCCGTCGATCGCCTTGGCGAGGCTTCGCGAGGGGCCGTCGTCCTCGCCGCCATTGCCGCGCCGCGCGATCTGCGCCGGGAGATCGTCGGACGCGCGAATGCCTTCGGAAAAGACCCGGACCCGGTCGGCGACGCGGTCGCCGTTCTGCCCGAGCGTATTGCCGACGATATCGTTGTTGAGCATCGCCGAGACCGTCCAGCCGCGCTGTTTGGCGGTGTCGGCGAGCAGCGAGGCGCCCATCAGCCCCTGTTCCTCGCCCGAGAACACCGCATAGACGATCGTCGCGCGGAACTTTTCCTTCGACAGCAGCCGCGCGGCCTCGAGCACCAGCGCGACGCCCGAGGCGTTGTCGTTCGCGCCGGGTGCGTCCTTGGTGATGTCCATCACGTCGGTGACGCGGCTGTCGATATGCGCGCCGACGATGATCACGCGCTTGGGGTCGAGCCCTTGCTGGAAGCCGAGCACGTCGACGATGTTGACGCCATTCGGGGCCCGCGCGTTGGTCATCGTCTGCGCGATGTTGGCGACGGTGATGCAGCCGTTGCACCCGTCCGCGATCCGCGTGAGCTCGCCCCCCGCCCATTTGCGCGCCGCACCGATCCCGCGCGTGGGATCGTCAGGCGAGGACAGCGTGTGACGGGTGCCGAAGCTGACGAGCTTTTCGACCGTCGCCTTCAGCCGCGCGGGGTCGGGTGCGGAACTCGCCTTGGTCTGGGCGAGAGCGGGGGAGGCGAGCATCGCAAGGGCGACGAGGGGAAGGGTGCGCATCCCCACATCGTGGCGGGGAAGCGGTCTGGCATCAAGGGCTTGTGTGCACGGGCGAGGCTGGAGACGGTGTGCCGTCATTAATCCGGATTGCGTCGGCCCCATCCCAGCCGCCCGGCGTTGTGAAGGTCGCAAGAGCAATTTCAAGGACATCCGATGGCACACACCGAAGCAGCCGACCTGACGTGCGACGTCGCCGTGATTGGCGCTGGGACCGCGGGGTTGGCGGCGGAACGTGTCGCGCGTTCGGAGGGTGCGCGCACGCTGTTGATCGACGATTGTTTCGCCGGGACGACGTGCGCAACGGTCGGGTGCATGCCGTCCAAGCTGCTCGTTACCGCCGGCATGGCAGCAAAGTCGGTCCGGCACGCGTCGGTATTCGGGATCCATGCTATTCCGGAAATTGATGGGGCGCGCGTGATGGAGCGGGTGCGTCGCGAGCGGGATCACTTCGTCGCGGCGACCAGGAAGAGCTTCGATGATCTGCCCGAAGGCGTCGCCGTGCAGGGGCGGGCGCGGTTCACGGGCATGTCGACACTCGTGCTGGGGGACGGACGAACCGTTTCGGCGCGTGCTGTGGTGATCGCGACGGGATCCAAGCCGATCGTCCCGGAGCCGTTTCGCGCGCTGGGGGATCTGATCGATACGAACGAAACGATTTTCGATCGTGAAACGCTTCCCGAATCGCTCGGAGTTGTCGGCGGCGGCGCGCTCGGGCTGGAGCTTGCGCAGGCGTTCGCGAGCCTTGGCGTCGCAGTGGCGGTGTTCGAAAGCGGCGACCGGATCGGCGGAGTCAAGGACACGGTGGTGCATCATGAGCTGTTACGGATCCTGCGAACCAGCATGACGGTCCATCTTGGGGTCGAGGTGACGCCTTCTGCCGGGCAAAGCGGCGTCGTGCTCAGTTGGGACGGCGGTAATGCTCGGTTCGATCGCCTGCTGGTCTCGACCGGGCGCGCGCCGACGCTGGACGGGCTGGGGCTGGACCAGACGGGAATTGCGCTGGACGACCACGGCGTTCCGCACTTCGACAAGACCACACTGCAATGTGGCGAATCGCCGATCTTCGTCGCAGGCGACGCGGACGCGGACCGACCGGTGCTGCACGAGGCGTCGAACGAGGGAACCATCGCGGGCCGGAACGCGGTGCGCTTCCCGCACGTCAAGCCGGTCAAGCGCGACTTGCCGTTCACGATCACCTTCACCGATCCGCCCGTCGCCATGCTCGGCGCGCCTGCAGACGATGACAGCGTGATCGGATGTGCGCCGTATGACGATCAGGGTCGCGCGCGCGTGATGGCGCGCGCCGAGGGAATGGTGCGGATTTATGCCAGCAAACCCGACGGGCTGTTGACGGGGGCGGCGATGATCGGGCCGGGCATGGACCACATCGCGCACCTGCTCGCGCTCGCCATCCTACGCGGCGAGACCGCCACGAGCCTGCTGGAGCTCCCCTTCTATCATCCCACGCTCGAGGAAGGGCTCAAGCCGGGGCTTAGGGCGATCTGCCATGAAGTCCACGCGCCGCTGCCCGAGCGCGATCAGGGCGTGCCCCCTGGCGCCTGACAAAACCTGTTTCCCCCAAAGGAGTTCTACCGATGCTGACGCTTCACCATCTCGCCTTTTCGCGGTCGCAACGCATTCTCTGGCTGATCGAGGAGCTTGGTCTCCCGGTCGACCTCGTGCGCTACGCGCGGACCGCGGAATTCCGCGCGCCGCCTGAATTGAAGACGGTCCATCCGCTCGGCAAGTCGCCGGTCATCACCGACGACGGCCTGATGCTTGCGGAATCGGCAACCATCCTGCGGTATCTCGACGGTCGCTATGGCGAGAACCGCTTTTCGCCGGAAGCCGGAACGCCCGAGCATGCGATTCACGAAGAGTGGCTCGACTTCGTCGAAAGCACTGCCGCCGGTCCAGTCGTGACCGTGCTGCTGTCCGAGCGCGCCGGGGAGCAGGCCGCTGCCGATCGCGCCAAGCCGATGGTAAACACCGCGCTCGGCTACATTGCGGACGGTCTTGGCGACAAGCCGTTCCTGATGGGAGAGCGCCCGATGCTCGCGGATATCCAGATGAGCTACTTCCTCGCGATGGCGCGGATGGCCAAGTTGCTCGAGGCGCATCCGGCGCTGGTCGATTATCTCGCGCGGATCGAGGCGGAGCCCGGGTTCCAGCGGGCACAGGCGCGCGGTGGACCGATGATGCCGGAAAGCTTCTGACCGCTCTAAAAAAAGGCGGAAGAGCGATCGACCGGTCAGCTCAACCGGTCGATCGCCTCGCGGTCCAGCGAGCCCGGCACGATCATCAACGGGATCGGTAAGCCACCCGCATCCTGCCCGGCGAAATGCGCGACCAGCGGCCCCGGCGCGCCCGAAGCCGCGGTCGCGAGGACCAGCGCGGCAATGTCGGGATTGGCCGAAATCATCTCGCGGATGACCTTCGGGCCTTCGCCCTGCCGGACCGTGATCGAGGGGCGCAGCCCCGATTCCTGGATCAGCGTTCCTGCCGCGCCCGTCACCAGCGCCTCGGCATGGTCGCGCGCTTCGTCCTCGATCGTCGCCTGAACGCCCCCGAAGGGCGTAAATTCGGTGGGGGGCACCAACGCCAGGATCTCGACCCCGCCACCGGTCTTGACCGCGCGGCGCGCCGCGAATCGCAGCGCGATACTGCTCTCGGGCGTTTCGTCGATCACGACCAGATAGATGCGCATGTGGCTGACTCTCCCCTACGGATAAGTGGGGCTAACTGCCGCAGGACGCAAGCGCCGGTCTTGACCGGGCGGTGATGGGGCGCGAAGGACGGCGGCAATAGGATTCGGTCAAAACAAGGACGTGTCGATGCCGGTCGAGATCAAAATGCCTGCGCTTTCCCCGACGATGGAGGAAGGTACGCTGGCCAAGTGGCTGGTCAAGGAAGGCGATGTCGTCAAATCGGGTGACCTGATGGCGGAAATCGAGACCGACAAGGCGACGATGGAATTCGAAGCGGTCGACGAAGGCACGATCGGCAAGATCCTCGTTGCCGAAGGAACCGACAATGTGAAGGTCGGTACCGTCATCGCGACTCTTCTCGCGGACGGTGAGAGCGCCGGCGAGACGACGCCCGAGCCCGCCGCGAAGGAAGCCGAGCCAAACCCGTCGCCCGCCGACCCCAACAAGACCGGCAGCGAAGCCAAGCCCGCCGAGCGCACGCTCGAACAGGCCGAGGATCACGGCAACCCCGAGGGCGGTGCCGCCCCGACGGCTGCTCCCGCTGCGACGCCCGCTCCCGCTGCGACGCCCGCACCCGCCGCGCGCCAGGATGGCGACCGCGTCAAGGCAAGCCCGCTCGCGCGCCGCATCGCTGCCGAGAAGAGCATCGACCTCGCGTCGCTGCAGGGCTCCGGCCCGAACGGCCGGATCGTTCGTGCCGATCTGGAAGGTGCCAAGGCCGGTCATGCTCCTGCCGCGCAGGCGAGTACACCCGTTGCCGCGCCGGCACCGACCGCCGCCGCCGCTGCTCCAGTCGCAGCATCCAAGCCCGCCGCGATCCCGGACATCCCGCACACGGCGGAGAAGCTCACGAACGTGCGCAAGACGATCGCACGGCGCCTGACCGAATCGAAGCAGACCGTTCCGCATATCTACCTGACGGTCGACATCCGGCTCGACGCGCTGCTCAAGCTGCGCAGCGACATGAACAAGGGGCTCGAGAGCCGCGGCGTGAAGCTGTCGGTTAACGATCTGCTGATCAAGGCGCTCGCCGCCAGCCTGATGCAGGTGCCAAAGTGCAACGTGATGTTCACGCCCGACCAACTGATCAGCTTCGAGCGTGCGGACATCTCGGTCGCGGTGTCGACCCCGTCGGGTCTGATCACGCCGATCGTCTCGCATGCCGATACGAAGGGCGTCGCTGCGATCTCGACCCAGATGAAGGACCTGGCCGCGCGCGCCCGCGACAACAAGCTGAAGCCCGAGGAATATCAAGGCGGTACGGCGTCGCTCAGCAACATGGGCATGTACGGGATCAAGCAGTTCGAAGCGGTCATCAACCCGCCGCAGGGCATGATCATGGCGATCGGCGCGGGCGAGAAGCGTCCGTACATCGTCGACGATACGCTCGGCGTCGCCACGGTGATGTCGGCGACCGGCAGCTTCGATCACCGCGCGATCGACGGCGCGGACGGTGCACAACTGATGCAGGCGTTCAAGGCACTCGTCGAGTCGCCGCTGGGCATGCTGGCCTGACATGCCGATGTGGCGCACCCTGATCGAGGTGTCGTGGATCGTCGCTGGGCTGATCGGCGCGGCGGTATTCGCCTGGCTTGCCACCTGGTCGGTCCCGGCGGCGCGCAGCTCGATCTGGGGTGTCGCTTACGTTTCGATGCTCGTCCTGGTGCTGATGGGAATCGGCCCGATCCGCCAGGCGTGGGCGCGGGATCGGGCGGCGCGGGGCGCGAGCCGGCATGGCTGAAGCTCCGCCCAGCGCCGCCCCCGCGATCCGCGCGACTGCGATGGCATGCGACGCCAACCCCTACGGCAAGATTTTCGTCGGCTGGTTGATGGGGCAAATGGCGCTCGCCGCCGGATCGGTGGCATCGCGCCATTGCGGCGGGCGCGCGCCGGTTGTTGCGGCGGACGCCTTCAGCTTCACCGCGCCGGTTGCGGTCGGAGACGAGGTCAGTTTCCACGCCGAGATCGTCGCGACCGGCCGCACGTCGATGACGGTCGCGGTGGCGGTCTGGCGCCGCGACCGGCACGGCGAGCATACCGAACGCGCCGCGAACGGGCGGTTCACCCTGGTTTCGATGGGCGAGGACGATCGTCCCCAGCCCCTGCACGATATTCCGCTACATGAAGGATCCTCCCTTGGCTGATACGTTCGATCTCGTCATCCTCGGCTCCGGCCCCGGCGGCTATGTCGCCGCGATCCGCGCGGCGCAGCTCGGCCTCAAGACCGCGATCATCGAGCGCGAGCGTTTGGGCGGCATCTGCCTCAACTGGGGCTGCATCCCGACCAAGGCGCTGCTGCGCACGTCCGAAATCTACCATTACATGCAGAACGCCGAGAGCTACGGCCTCAGCGCGGACAACGTGAGCTTCGACCTGAACAAAGTGGTCGAGCGCAGCCGCAAGGTCGCGGGCCAGCTCAATGCAGGCGTCAAAGGCCTGATGAAGAAGAACAAGATCCAGGTGTTCGAGGGCGTCGGCGCGCTGACGGGCAAGGGCAAGCTGACCGTCCGCCAGGGCGACAAGACGACCGAACTCGAAGCCAAGCACATCATCGTCGCGACCGGCGCGCGGGCGCGCGACCTGCCGTTCGCCAAGGCGGACGGCGAGCGGATCTGGACCTACCGCCACGCGATGGTCCCGCCCGAAATGCCGACCAAGCTGCTGGTGATCGGATCCGGCGCGATCGGCGTCGAATTCGCGAGCTTCTACAACGACATGGGCGCAGACGTCACGATCGTGGAGATGCTTCCGCGGATCCTGCCGGTCGAAGACGAGGAAGTCTCGGCGTTCATGGACAAGGCACTGACGAAGCAGGGAATCAAACTGCTCGTCGGAACCGGGCTCGAGGGCATCGAGACGTCGGCGAAGGGCGTCACCGCCAAGATCAAGGGCAAGGACGGCACCGTCACTTCCGAAGAGTTTAGCCATGTCATCGTCGCGATCGGAATCGTCCCCAATACCGAGAACATCGGGATCGACACGCTCGGGATCGAGACCGAGCGCGGGCACATCAAGGTCGATGGCTATGCGCGTACCAACGTCGAGGGGATCTACGCCATCGGCGACGTGACCGGCGCACCGTGGCTCGCGCACAAGGCGAGCCATGAGGGCATCGTCTGCGTCGAGGCGATCGCGGGTCTGAAGCCGCATCCGTTCGAGAAATGGAATATTCCGGGCTGCACCTATTCGCGTCCACAGGTCGCGAGCGTCGGCTTCACCGAGGCGAAGGCCAAGGAAGCGGGCTATGAACTGAAAGTCGGCAAATTCCCGTTCATCGGCAACGGCAAGGCGATCGCGCTCGGCGAGGCGGAAGGCTTCGTCAAGACCGTGTTCGACGCCAAGACCGGCGAGTTGCTCGGCGCGCACATGGTGGGCGCGGAAGTGACCGAGCTGATCCAGGGCTATGTCGTCGCGCGTCAGCTCGAGACGACAGAAGCCGAGCTGATGGAAACGGTCTTCGCGCATCCGACGCTGAGCGAGATGATGCACGAAAGCGTCCTCGGTGCGTACGGCCGGGCGATCCACTTCTGACATGACCAGCGACCGGCTCCGCCCCGCAATCCTCGCCGGGGCGGCGCTGGTCCTGTGCGTCACCGCGCTCGCGTTGTTCTGGCCGGGTGTCGCCTTGTACGACACGGTCGCGCAATATGGGCAGGTGCTCGCCGATGAATATGAGGACTGGCACCCGCCGGTCATGGCGCGGGTCTGGGCGATGCTCCGTTCCGGGGTCGGCGGTGGCGCTGCGCCGATGCTGGTCCTGCAAATGGTGCTCTACTGGGCCGGGCTTGGGCTGATCGCCGCGGCACTCGCGCGGATCGACAAGCCGCGCGCGGCAATCGCCACGCTCGTCATCGGGCTGACACCACTGTTCCTCGGCTGGCAGGGCACCGTGCTCAAGGATGCGCAGATGCTCGGCGCGATGCTCGCGGCGGTCGGGCTTGTCGGGTGGTGGCGGTTGCGCGGGGTCGCGGTCCCGATCCTGGGGTGGCTGCTGATCGCGGTGTTGCTCGGCTATGCGACGCTGGTCCGCGCCAATGCGGTATTCGCGACGGTTGCGTTGGTCGTCATGCTGGTCGGTCCAAGGGCATGGTGGGCGCGCGGCGTCGTTGCGTTGCTTGGGGTCGGCGCAGTGCTGGCGGTTTCGCCGGTCATTAACCACTGGGTCCTCCAGGCCGGCAGCAGCGGGGTGGAGCGTACCGAAGCGATCTATGACCTGGCGGGGATCGCGGTGCGCGCGCCGGGTGCCCCTACCGGCCTGTCGGCGGACGCGGTGCGGGCAATCGTCGCGCGGCACTGCGTCAAACCCTATTTCTGGGATCCGCTCGGCGAACCCGAGCGATGCAACGCGCAGGTCGAGCCGTTGCGCGCCTATCCGGCGGGGACCCTGTATCGCATGCTCGCGGTCGCGGTCGTCCACGCGCCGATCGCTTATGCCGGACACCGACTGGCGCACTGGAATTCGACCGAACGCTGGCTGGTCGGGGCAGGCGGGCCGGGTGCGTTGCCGCCTGTGGTCAGCCAGCCGAACGACCTCGGCCTGACCAGCCCCGGGGCTGCGGCGGGGTGGTGGCAGGCGCTTGAACGCCTTACGGTCGATACGCCGCTCGGCTGGCCGATTGCCTTTCTGTGCGTCGCGCTCGTCGGGCTCGGTGTCGGACTGCGGCGCGGCGGAAGCGCGGTGCGCGATCTGGCGATGGCGCTGCTGGTCTCGGCAATTCTGCTCGAGGCGAGTTTCCTCCTGCTGAGCATCGCGTCGGACTTGCGCTATCACCTGTGGTCGATGGTGGCGACGACGGTGGCGATCGTGTTGCTGGTCGCGGATCGGGCACCGTCGCGGCGCGAAGTGATCGCCGGTGTTACCGCTCTAGCGCTCGTGGTCGCAAGTGGGACGATCGCGCGGCTGGCCTTGCCGCGCGCGCCCGCGACCTATGCCGCGCAACTGTTGTAAGGTTCGAATTTTCGTTTCGTGCGTTGAAGATAGGGAACACCGGCAGCGAAGCCGGGATCGGCCGTTCGGAAGGCGGCACCAGCAGAAGGACTGAAGGCATGACCGACAATATGCGAGACGCGTTCACCGACAAGGTCGTCGACCCCGCGCGCAAGGCTGGCGAAGCGTTGCGCGATGCGGGCAGCAAGATGTCCGAAACCGGATCGACCGTGAGCCTCAAGATGCTCGATCAGGCTGAAACCAACACGCGCGAGGCGTTCAACGCGATGCGCGCGGCCGCCGCCGCCAAGGACCTGTCCGAGGTGATGAAGATCCAGGGCGATTTTATTCGCGAGCAGAGCAGCCGCAACATGAACCAGGCGCGCGAGATCGGCGAACTGATCATGAAGTTCGGTCGCGATACCGTCGGCGTCATGCGCGGCGACAAGGGCTGAAGTTGCCATCTCCCTCCCCGGAGACGGGGAGGGACGTGCTCTGTTATCCCGCCGAACCCGGACCGTCCCGTCCGATGTCCGCGCTCAGGATCGCAAGATCGTGCGGGTTGCCCTCGCGATCGCGGACGTGATCGCGCAGCAGTGCCTCCGCCCGGAAACCGAGGCTTTCGAACAGCATGACGGACCCGATCTGGTCTGGCGTCATGTTCGCCACCAATTTGCTGAGTCCGCGCTCGCGGGCGATGACATAAATCCCTTCGAGCAGGTCACGCCCCACGCCCGCGCCGCGCCGCGCCGGCGTAACCAGCAGGCGAACCTCGCCGACATGCGCGCTCCAACCGAGTGGATCGCAGACCAAGGCTGCGGTGCCGACCAGCGTGTCGTTTTCTTCGGCCACCAGACCGTCGATATGGCCCGCCGCCATCGCATCGACCCATGCCGCGATTACGCGAGGATGCCTGAGGTCTCTCCCCAGGAATAGCAGGTCGTGCTCCGGCAATTCTTCTGCGAAGGCAATCATCGCAGTCTGGTCGGCGTCGGTGAAACGGCGGATCCGGTGGCTCATGGCGAACGTGTTCCCGGCCGATACACCGGGATGGCCACTACCCCCCGGTCCCCGCGGCCCCGCCGGCATCCTTACAGCGTGGCCGCGCAAAGTCACCTGATCGTTGGCGAAGCACCGCTCGTCGAAAGTCCGGTAACAGGACGCGGGCCGTCCGCGGCCACGTCGAGCAACGAGTCTCCACCCAGCACGCGATACAGCGTCACCAGGTTTGCCGCGCCCGTCAGCCGTGTCGACACCAGCGTGCGTTGTGCCGAATAGAGCGAGCGCTGGGCATCGAGGCTTTGCAGGAACGTGTCGATCCCGCCGCGATAGCGCGCGTCGGACAGACGATAATTGTCCGTTGCCGCCGCCGACAGCGCGACCTGCGCCGCAAGCTGCCGGTCGATCGTTCCACGGCGCGCAAGTCCATCGGCGACTTCGCTGAACGCAGTCTGGATCGTCTTCTCGTAGGTGGCGAGGGCTGCATCGCGTTGCGCGCGGGTTTGTGCGACCCCGGCACGGGCGGCACCGGCGGAGAAAATCGAGTAGCTCGCATTGGGCGAGACCGAATAGTTGAACGCGCCACCCGAAAACAGGCCGGTCAGCGACGTGCTCGCGAGACCCGCGAGCGCGGTCAGCGAAATACGCGGGAACAGCGCGGCACGGGCGGCGCCGATCTCGGCGTTGGTCGCGCGCAATTCATGTTCCGCCTGGACGACGTCGGGACGGCGGAACAGCACGGCCGAGTTGAGCCCGGCCGGCAGTTCCGCAACCGTCGGCGCGGCTTCTTCGATCGACCTGGGCAGCAGGGCAGGGTCGACCGGAGCCCCGACCAGCAATTGCAGCGCATTGGCATCCTGCGCGACGAGCGTGGTCTGTGCGGCCAGATCGGATTGCGCGGTTTGCAGCACGATCTGCGCCTGCGCCAGATCGGTGCGCGGGGCGATCCCACCGTCGAGGCGCGACCTGGTGAGATTGACGCTGGTCTGCGCGATCGCGGCAGTCTCGCGCGCAATGCGCAGGAGGCTCACGTCGGACGCATAGGTCAGCCAGGCCGTTGCGATATCGCCGACCAGCGTCAGGCGGGTTGCGCGGGCGGTCGCCTCGGTGCCGAAATAGCGCGCCTGCGCCGCGGTGGTGAGCGAACGAATCCGTCCGAACAGATCGATCTCGAACGACGTGATTCCGACGTTTGCCGAAAAACTGCTGCGCGCGCCGGAGCTTGTCGTCGTCGCCACGGCGCCGCCGGTGTTGGTCCCGGTGCCGGTACCCACCCCGGTTCCAGTGTCCGTTCCGCCCGTCCCGGTTCCGGTGCCGGATCCGACGCCGCTGTTGGTGTTCGTAACGACGCCGCCGGTCCCATTGTCCCGGCGCTGGAAGTTGGCGCTCGCCGCGATTTCGGGGAGCAGTTCGGCGCGCTGGATGCGATATTGCGCACGCGCTGACTCGATATTCGCCGCGGCAATCCGCAGGTCGCGGTTGTTGACCAGCGCCTGCGCGATGATCGCCTGCAACCGCGGATCGCGGAAGATGTCGCGATAGGTGACGCTCGGCAGCGTCGCCTCGCTCTGGCGGAGATACGCGTCGCCGGTCGGCCAGCCCTGCGGAACGGGCAGTTCGGGGCGGACGTATTTGGGTGCCATCGAACAGGCCGACAGTGCGGCGAGCGAAACGCCGACGAGGATCTTGCGCATCATGCCGTTGCCTCCGGGCTGTCTGAAGCATTGGGTGCGGGCGGCCCGTACGGTTCCTCGTCCTTGCGATTGCCGGCGCGATCCTCGGCCTTGTTTCCGCGGATCTTTTTCATCAGATCCCGTGTCCCGCGCCGCACCAGCACGAAGAACAACGGGATGTAGAAGATCGCGAGGATCGTCGCAGTGATCATCCCGCCGATCACCGCGGTGCCGATCGCGATGCGGCTGTTCGCGCCGGCACCGGTCGAAATCGCGAGCGGAAGAACGCCGAAGATGAACGCGAAGCTCGTCATCAGGATCGGACGCAGTCGGATCCGCGCGGCCTCCAGCGCCGCCTCCATTACGCCCTTGCCTTCGCTCTCCGCCTGTTCGGCGAACTCGATCATCAGGATCGCGTTCTTCGCCGCGAGCCCCATCGTCGTGAGCAGCCCGATCTGCAGATACACGTCGTTCTGCAACCCGCGCAGCGTCACCGCGAACACCGCACCGATCAGCCCGAGCGGGATGATCAGCAGCACCGCGACCGGGATCGTCCAGCTTTCATACAAGGCCGCAAGACATAGGAACACGACGAGCAGCGAGATCGCATAGAGATACGGCGCCTGACCCGAGGACAGTCGCTCCTGATACGACAGGCCCGCCCAGGCGACGCTGGTGCCGGGATATTTCGCGGCAAGCTCGGTCATCTTGTCCATCGCCTGGCCCGAACTCTGCCCGGGGGCCGCCTGACCCGAAATTTCGTAGGACGAAATTCCGGAGAAGCGCGCAAGCGACGGCGGGGCCTTGCTCCACGAGATCGTCGAGAAGGCGGAGAAGGGGGCCATCGTGCCCGTGGACCCGCGGACGAACCATTTCGACAGGTCGTCGGGCGACGAGCGATACGGCGCATCGCCCTGGACATAGACGCGCTTGACGCGCCCGCGGTCGTTGAAGTCGTTGACGTACGAGCCGCCCCAGGCGGTCGACAGCGTCGAATTGACGTTCGCCTGGGTAAGCCCGAGCGTGCTCAGCTTCTGCGAGTCGAGCTGAACCTGCAGCGTAGGCTGGTCCTCGAGATCGGTCGGACGGATCGCGGCGAGGGTCGAGTCCGCGCGTGCCGCCGCCAGCAATCCGTCGCGTGCCGCCTTGAACTGCTCGCGGCTCAGTCCGCCGCTGTTCTGCAGTTCCATCGTAAAGCCGTTCGACTGGCCGAGTCCGCGCACCGCGGAGGGAACGGTCGCGTAGAACTCGACGTCGCGCAGGCCACCGAGCGCCTTCGTCGCGCGCTGGGTGATCGCGTCCGCGCCGTTCTCGACGCCCGACCGATCGGCCCAGTCCTTCAACGCGACGAACCCGCGCCCCGCGTTCGATCCGCCGCTACCGCCACCGCCGCCGGCGACTGTCAGATATCCGTCGACGTTCTTAGCCTCGGGGCCGGCGAAATACTTCTCGATCTCCAACTGCGCGACCCGCGTCTGGTTGAGCGTAGCGCCAGGCGCGAGGTTATACTGGATCTGCGCGATCCCCTGATCCTCGGTCGGCAGGAAGCCGGTCGGCAACCGGACGAACAGCAGCGCCAGAACCGCCATCGTACCGGCGTAAATGAGCAGGAACAGCCACTTGCGGTCGATCACCTTTTCGACGGCATGCCCGTACCGGTCGATCGTGCGGTCGAACCCGTTGTTGAACCAGTCCTTCGCACCCTGCGTCTTGCGCGCGAACCAGCCGTCCTGCTTCTCGTCGCTTTTCCGCTTGAGGAGGGAGGCGGTCAGCGCCGGGGTCAGAACGAGGGCAACGACGACCGACAGCACCATCGCGGAGACGATCGTGATCGAGAACTGGCGATAGATGACGCCGGTCGAACCACCGAAGAACGCCATCGGCAGGAACACCGCGGACAGCACCAGCGCGATCGCGACCAGCGCGACGGTGATTTCCTCCATCGACTTGATCGTCGCGTCGCGCGGCGACATTTCCGGATTTTCGTCGAGCAGCCGCTCGACGTTCTCGACCACGACGATCGCGTCATCGACCAGCAGGCCGATCGCCAGCACCAGACCGAACAAGGTCAGCGTGTTGATCGAGAAGCCGGCGAGCGCGAACACGCCGAACGTGCCCAGCAGGACGACCGGAACCGCAATCGTCGGGATCAGCGTCGCACGCCAGTTCTGCAGGAAGACGAACATGACGATGACGACGAGGATGATCGCCTCGAACAGCGTCTTTTCGACTTCCTCGACCGACAGCTTGATGAAGGCGGTCGAATCCTGGGGGAAGCTGTACGCGTAGCCATTGGGAAACGCCTTGGCCGAACGTTCGATCTCGGCCTTGACGAGTTCCGCGGTGCCGAGCGCGTCGGCCCCCGGCGCAAGGCTGACGGCGATACCTGCGCCCGGGTGCCCGTTGACTCGGCTGGTGACCGCATAGCTTTCGGCACCAAGCTCGATCCGTCCGACGTCGGACAGATGGACCGTCGAGCCATCGGTCTGCGTCTTGAGGACGATGTTGCGGAACTGTTCGGGCGTCGACAGGCGCGACTGCGACGTGACGGTCGCGTCGAGCACCTGATCCGGCGTGTTGGGAACGCCGCCGATTTCACCCGCCGCGACTTCGGCGTTCTGCGCCTGAATTGCCGCCGTAACGTCGGACGGCATCAGACTGAAACTGGCGAGCCGGTTGGGGTCGAGCCAGATCCGCATCGCATATTGCGCGCCGAACACGTTGATATCGCCGACGCCCTTGATCCGGCCGATCGTGTCCTGGAGGTTCGAAACGAGGTAATCCGACACGTCCTGATTGGTCGTCTTGTCGGTCGTGTCGTAGATCGCCGCGATCAGCAGGAAGTCCGGGTTCGACTTGGTGACCGTAAGGCCCTGTTGCTGGACCTGTTGCGGCAGCCGCGACAGCGCCTGCTGCACTTTGTTCTGGACCTGGACCTGCGCGATATCCGGGTCGGTCCCCTTGTTGAAGGTGGCCGCGATCGTCACCTGGCCACGCGATGACGAACTGGTCGTGAAATACAGCAGCCCGTCGATCCCGGTCAGCTGCTGCTCGATCACCTGGGCAACCGAATTCTCTAGAGTCTGCGCATTTGCGCCGGGGTAGGTGGCGCGGATGTTGACCTGGGGTGGCGCGATGTCGGGAAACTGCTCGACCGGGAGCGAGTAGATTGCGCCGACGCCCCCTAGCATGATGATGATCGCGATGACCCAGGCGAAGATCGGCCGGTCGATGAAGATGCGCGAAATCACGGGCGGTCAGTTCTTTTTCTGGTCGGAAGCAGCGTCTTTGCCTGGCGCGCGGATCTGCTGCGGCGTGTTTGCGGCCACGGGCTTGATCTGCTGGTTCGGCTTCACCTTGCCCACGCCTTGCGTGATGATCTTGTCGCCGGGCTTGAGCCCGTCCGTCACGACCCAGTTGGTGCCGACGGTGCGGCTCGTCGTGATGTTCCGCTGTACCGCCTTGTTGCCCGGACCGACGAGGAACACGGTCGCATTGCCCTTGGCATCGCGCGACACTGCCTGTTGCGGCACGAGGAAGGCGTTATTGTCGATCGACTGTGCGAAGCTCGCGCGGACGAACATGCCGGGGAGCAGCAGTCCTTGCGGATTGGGGAAGCGGGCGCGCAGCGTCACGGTGCCGGTGGTGGCATCGACCATCGCTTCCAAAAACTCGACATCGCCGACCATGCCATAGTCGCTACCGTCCTCGAGCTTGAGCCGGACGTCGGCACGCCCCGCGGCGGAGGATCCTCCCCCGGCGAGCGCACGGCGAAGGCGGAGCAAGTCTGCACTTGCCTGCTGGATATCGACGAAGATCGGGTCGAGCCGCTGGATCACGGTCAGCGGGTCGGTCTGGCTCGCCGTAACCAGCGCGCCCTCGGTGTAGAGCGACCGGCCGATCTTGCCGGTGATCGGCGCGGGAACCGTGGTGAATTTGAGATTGATTCGCGCGGTTTCCAGCGCCGCGCGATTCTGCTGGACCGACGCGGACGCCTGGCGTGCGAGCGCAGCGGCGTCGGTGTAATCCTGCGCCGCGACTGCCTGCATGTCGGCAAGCGGCTTGTAACGGTCTGCCTTGACCTTGGTCGCGGACGCGTTTGCCGCAGCGCTCGCGAGATTGGCCTCGGCCTGATTTGCGGACGCCCGATAGAGTCGCGGATCGATCTGATAAAGCGGCTGGCCCTTGCGGACGATCGACCCTTCGGTGAAATATCGCTTGGTGATCAGGCCAGTGACCTGGGGACGGACCTCAGAAGTCTGGTAAGCCGAAGTCCGCGCGGCTAGTTCCGTTACCGTCGGGACGCTCGATTTCTGAATTTCGATATAGCCGACTTCCGGCGGCCCTTTCGGACCGCCGCGACCACCCTTTGAATCCGTCTTTTGCGCGCATCCGCTGATCGCCACCGTCGCAAGACCAAGCGCGCCCAGCGCGCACACGGGAAGAGTCCGCAATTTCATCCGAGCCGCTGCTCCGCAGGGGTATGCGCCACAGGAGGATACCCTGCGCAATCGTCGCCCAACGCAAGCTCATACGGGTTGTTCCAGCGGTGGATCAACTGTCTCGGTACGGCCCTATTGCGGCGCAGCAACGTCAGCGCAATTTCGCGATCGTAAGCCCGTCCGCCTTGGCGCGATCCTTGGTCGATTCCTCACTGCGCTTGAGCGCCTTGGAAATCGCCTTGAGCGCCATGCCCTTCTTGGCAAGCGTGTGCAGCTTCTGGATTTCGTCCGTCGTCCAGGGCTGGCGATGGCGCTCGAATCGTTCTTCACTCATGGCGACAGGCGGTATCGCATCGCGCCGCGACATACCATTGCCCGATACCGGCGCGAGGTTTAGGCGTTGCGCAAAAGGAGACGGATATGATCGCCGAAATGGACTTCGCGCTGGGCGAGACCGCGGACATGATTCGCGACACCACGCAACGCTTCGCCACCGACCGAATCGCGCCCTTGGCGTCAAAGGTCGATGCCGAGGACTGGTTCCCGCGGGCACTTTGGCCGGAAATGGGCGCGCTCGGGTTGCACGGGATCACCGTGGCCGAGGAAGATGGCGGGCTCGGGCTCGGCTATCTCGACCATGTCATCGCGTGCGAGGAGGTGTCGCGCGCGTCGGCGTCAGTCGGCCTGAGCTACGGCGCGCACTCCAATTTGTGCGTCAACCAGATCGCGCGCTGGGCGAACCCGGAGCAGAAGGCGAAATATCTGCCCAAGCTCATTTCGGGAGAGCATGTCGGCAGCCTCGCCATGTCGGAAAGCGGCGCGGGATCGGACGTCGTCGGCATGAAGCTCAAGGCGGACAAGGTGCAGGGGGGCTATGTCCTCAACGGCACGAAATTCTGGATCACCAACGCGGCTTACGCCGATACCCTCGTCGTCTATGCGAAGACCGGTGAGGGCTCGCGCGGGATCACGACGTTCCTGATCGAGAAGGACATGCCCGGCTTCGCGATCGGCCAGAAGATCGACAAGATGGGGATGCGCGGGTCGCCGACCGCCGAACTCGTCTTCACCGATTGCGAGGTTCCCGAAGCGAATATCATGGGCCCGGTCAACGGCGGCGTCGGCGTGCTGATGTCGGGGCTCGATTACGAGCGGACTGTGCTGGCGGGAATCCAGCTCGGGATCATGCAGGCGTGCCTCGACGTGGTCGTGCCCTATGTTCGCGAGCGGCAGCAGTTCGGCAAGCCGATCGGTGCGTTCCAGCTGATGCAGGGGAAGATCGCGGACATGTACGTCGCGCTCAATTCGGCGCGGGCCTATGTCTATGCGGTCGCGCGGTCGTGCGATGCCGGGAAGACGACGCGCTTCGATGCGGCGGGCGCGATTTTGCTCGCGAGCGAGAATGCGGTCCGCGTCGCGAACGAGGCGGTGCAGGCGCTTGGCGGCGCTGGCTATACCAAGGACTGGCCGGTCGAGCGGTTCTACCGCGATGCCAAGTTGCTCGACATCGGGGCGGGGACCAACGAGATCCGCCGGATGCTGATCGGGCGGGAATTGATCGGACACGACGCGCCGAACGCGCAATAACTCTGCTTTATGCTTCCCCGGCGGAGGCCGGGGCCCAGTCAGGGCGTCCAATGGCATTGCGCGCAGCACCCGCCATGATCCGCCCTCGACTGGGCCCCGGCCTTCGCCGGGGAAGTGCTTTCAGGAGTGCGCCGCGCCTTACCAGACGTGGACCCGGTCGGTGGGCGCCAGGTACAGCTTGTCGCCGGACTGCACCTTGAACGCCGGATACCAGGCATCGAGGTTGCGCACCGTCAGCACGCGGAACATCGCTGGCGCGTGGACGTCGGTCGCGATGCGCGCTCGGAGCGCCTTGTCCCGCATCTTGGTGCGCCAGCT
The DNA here is from genome assembly GCF_000251145.1 of Sphingomonas sp. PAMC 26621. GTDB lineage: Bacteria > Pseudomonadota > Alphaproteobacteria > Sphingomonadales > Sphingomonadaceae > Sphingomonas. The sequence goes on from NZ_AIDW01000015.1 coordinate 57,427, forward strand.
CTGCGCGAAGGCGAGGAAGAAGCGCTGGTCGCCGGTCATGCCGTCGATCACCGGGGGTTCCTTGCCGCCATAGGAAGCGCGGTACGCCTCGTAAGCGGCAGTAAGGCCAGCGGTATCCGCGATGTTCTCGCCGAGTTCCTGACGGCCCTTGAGCTTCAGGCCCGGGAGCGCCTGATAGGCATCATATTGCGCGACCAGCGCCGACCCGGCCTGTTCGAACCGCTTGAGATCGGCGGGGGTCCACCAGTTGCGATATTTGCCGGTCGAATCGAAGTCCGCGCCGAGATTGTCGAAGCTGTGGCTGATCTCGTGCCCGATCACCGCGCCGATCGCGCCGTAGTTCGCCGCTGCGTCATACTTCGCGTCGAAATAGGGCGCCTGCAGGATCGCCGCGGGGAAGTTCAGCGCGTTCTGGAGCGGCAGGTTGACCGCATTGACGGTCTGCGGGGTCATCCACCATTCGGTCCGGTCGGGTGCCTTGCCGAGCTTGCCGATCTGGTAGCGATAGATCGCGCGGTCGGCGCGCTCGAGGTTGCCGATCGGGTCCTTCGCGTCGACCGCGAATTTCGGGAAGGCGCGCCAGTGGTCTGGATAGCCGACGCCGACGTACAGTACCGAAAGCTTGCGCCGTGCCTCGGCCTTGGTCGCGGGGGCCATCCAGTCGAGCTTGCTGATCCGCTGATCGAACGCGCCGACGATGTTCTTGACCATGGTCTGGATCTCGGCCTTCGACTGCGTCGAGAAGTAGCGCGCGGCGTAGAGCCGGCCGACCTCGTCGCCGAGTGCTGCATTGACCGCCGCGATGCTGCGCTTGTCGCGCGGCAATTGCGCGGGCGTGCCGTTGAGCTGCTTGCCATAGAAGGCGAAGCGCGCGTCATCGAATGCCTTTGGCAATACCGAGGCGACCGCACTGATGCGATGCGCGGTCAGCCAGTCCTGCCATGCGTCGAGCGGTTCGCTGGCGACCAGCGCGGAGAGTTTGGTGATCGCGTCGGGCTGCCACGCGATGAAGTCCTGCTGACCTGCGGGGATCCCCGCTGCGGTCCAGTAGCTCGCCCAGTCGATCCCCGGGGCCTTGCGGGCGAAGTCGGCGCGGGTCCAGGGGTTGTCGCCCTTGCTTGCGTCCTGGCTCGCCTCGATGTCGGTCTGCGCGGCGGCGATCTTCATCTCGAGCGCGAACACGCGCGCGGCGCGGGCGGCGGGGTCGCTCAGGCCCGCGAGGCCGAAGATCTGCTCGAGATACGCCTTATAGCCTTCGCGCAGCTCCGCCATCTGCGGGCTCTGCGACAGGTAATAATCGCGGTCGGCGAGGCCGAGGCCGCCCTGCATCAGATAGGGGATGTTGCGCTTGGGCTGGTTGAGATCCTGCGAAACGAACAGGCCGAACAGGTTTGTCGTGCTTGCGTAATTGTTGTTGTTGAACGGGTCGGTGTCGGCACGCATCTGCGCACCCATCACCTTCGCCAGCGCTGCCTTGTCACGCAGCGCGTAATAGGGCGCGATCAAGGTCTTGAGCGGCGCGGTGCCGCGCGCTTCGATTCCGGCGGTGTCGTTATAGGCGGCGTAATAATCCGCGATCAGCCGCTGGCTGCTGCCCGGCGCAGCGTTCGCCTTGCCAGCGTCCTGGATGATCGTCGCGTTGCGCAGCTCGGCGACCTTCGACACCTCGACCCCGACGCCGGTCGAGGAACGCGCGGGCTCGATCTCGGCGGTCTTGCGCCACGTGCCGTTAGCATAATCGTCGAAATTGTCGCCTGGCTTGACGCTCTGATCGACCAGCGCCTTGTCGACGCCCGACTGCGTACCGATCGCCTGCGCAGCAAGCGCGGTGCCGAGCGCAGAAGTGGCAAGCAGCGCAAGGGAGAGAAGCGGTACGCGAACCATGACAAGTATCCTCGGTAACTATCGGTTTGGCGTTGCGATAGACCCGCGCCACGGTTCTGCCAATCGGCTTTCCTTCGCCGCCCGGGGTCGCTAGGCAGTTTCAAATGCAACGGATACTGCAAGCAGGAAACCGCCCTTGAGCGCCCCCGTCCTAGACTCGAAGATCAGCGTCGACAGCGACACGTTCCGCGCGAATGCCGCGCACAATCGCGCGCTTGTGGAGCGGCTTGAGGCGGACGTCGCGACCGCTGCGCTGGGAGGCAACGCCAAGAGTCGCGAGCGCCATACCGCGCGTGGCAAACTGCTCCCGCGCGAGCGCGTCGAGCGGCTGCTCGATCCGGGGTCGCCCTTCCTCGAGATCGGCCAGCTTGCGGCGAATGGCCTGTATGACGACGAGGTGCCCGGGGCTGGCGTGATCGCCGGGATCGGGCGCGTGTCGGGGCGGCAGTGCATGATCCTGTGCAACGACGCGACCGTGAAGGGCGGGACCTATTATCCACTGACCGTGAAGAAGCATCTGCGCGCGCAGGAGATTGCCGAGGCGAACCATCTGCCGTGCATCTATCTCGTCGACAGCGGCGGCGCGAACCTGCCGCATCAGGCCGAGGTGTTCCCGGATCGCGACCACTTCGGGCGGATCTTCTTCAATCAGGCGAACATGTCCGCCAAGGGCATTCCACAGATCGCCTGCGTGATGGGGAGCTGCACCGCGGGCGGGGCGTATGTGCCCGCGATGTCGGACGAAACGATCATCGTGCGCGGACAGGGGACGATCTTCCTCGCCGGGCCGCCGCTGGTAAAGGCGGCGACGGGCGAGGTGATCTCGGCCGAGGAACTGGGTGGTGCTGATACGCACGGGCGCAAGTCGGGCGTGGTCGATCATGTCGCCGAGGATGACGATCATGCTCTGACGATCGTGCGCGATATCGTCTCGATGCTGCCGCCGCAGACCGACGGTGCCGTCAATTACGCCGAGCCGCGTGCGCCGAAGTTCGCGCCCGAGGAATTGTACGGGATCGTGCCGGCCGACGTTCGCGCGCCCTATGACGTGCACGAGATCATCGCGCGGTTGGTCGACGGGTCGGAGTTCCACGAGTTCAAGGCGTTGTACGGGACGTCGCTGGTGTGCGGCTTCGCGCATATCTGGGGGATTCCGGTGGCGATCCTCGCGAACAACGGCGTGCTGTTTTCGGAGAGCGCGCAGAAGGGCGCGCATTTTATCGAGCTGGCGTGCCAGCGAAAGATCCCGTTGCTGTTCCTGCAGAACATCTCGGGGTTCATGGTCGGCGGGCGCTACGAGGCGGAGGGGATCGCCAAGCATGGCGCGAAGCTCGTCACCGCTGTCGCTACCGCTACGGTGCCGAAGATCACGGTGCTGATCGGCGGAAGCTTCGGGGCGGGGAATTACGGGATGTGCGGGCGGGCCTATTCGCCGCGGTTCCTGTTCAGCTGGCCCAACAGCCGGATCTCGGTGATGGGGGGCGAGCAGGCGGCGTCGGTTCTCGCGACGGTGCATCGTGATGCGGAGGGCTGGTCGGCTGACGAGGCGGAGGCGTTCAAGGCGCCGATCCGGCAGAAATATGAGGATGAGGGCAACCCTTGGTACGCGACCGCGCGGCTGTGGGACGACGGGATCATCGACCCCGCACAGACGCGCGACGTGCTCGGTCTGGCATTCGCGGCGACGCTGAACGCGCCGATCCCGGAGCGGCCGGCGTTTGGCGTGTTCCGGATGTGATGGGGGTGCACGCTTTTCAATCCTCCCCCAACGGGGGAGGGGGACCGCCAGTCTTCTTCAGACTGGTGGTGGAGGGGTTTGCGCGACGGCGGACGTTGGATCCGGCATCCACCCCTCCACCGTTTGCTGAATGCTCACGGTTCCCCTCCCCGAGCAGAGCTCGGGGAAGATTTAGGACAGGATCATTCCTCCCCGGGCTCGTCTCGGGAAGGGGAGTGGAGGGGTGCCCGCTCCGTAGCGTGTGCGACGATACCCCGAACGACCGCATCGAGGTCTCGCAGGATGTCGACTGCCGGAATTCGCAGCGTGACGATCCCCTGCGCCTGAACCCAGGCATCGCGTCGGGCATCGCGTTGTGGCCTGTCCCCGCGACTATGCGCTTCGCCATCGACCTCGATGCAAAGCCGCGCGGCGTGACAATAGAAGTCGAGCGAGTAGACGCCGGCGGGCTGCTGCCGTCGCCATTTGTGCCCCGTGCCGCGTTTGCGCAACTGCTGCCACAGCAAGACCTCGGGCAAGGTCAGCTTGCGCCGCGATGCGCGCGAGCGGTGAAACGCTTCGGTCGTGCCCCGTATCATCCTGCCCGCTCCCCCGAGCGTTGCGTCAACCCCTCCACCATGCTTCGCATGGTCCCCCTCCCCGAGACAAGCTCGGGGAGGAATTTGCCGGAGTGCCCGCCATGTTCATGATCCTCGCGCTGCTTGCGCAAATGTCGTCGCAAGTCACCCCGGTGCAACCGCTCCCCAAGGGCACCGGCCTGCCGCCGCCAGCCAACGAAGAGGGGCAGGTCCTCGCCCCCGTCACCGCGCTGCTCGCCGGGATCGGCGCGCGGGATGCCGCGCGGATCGGCGACGCGATGCGTGCCGATGCGACCGCCACCTCGGCGAGCGAGAACGTCGACGGCACGCGCACCGTCAAGCACATGACCCGCGCCGAGCTGCTCGCGCGCTTCACGCCGGGCGCGGAGCGGTTCGAGGAGCGGATCGCCACCCCCGCGATCGAGATCGACGGCGACATCGCCATGGTGTGGGCACCCTATACCTTCAGCATCAACGGCACGCGCCATCACTGCGGCTACGATCATTTCGATCTGGTCCGCGAGAACGGGCGCTGGCTGGTCCAGAACATCACCTGGTCGTCGCGGACGACACCTTGCGAGAACTGACGTGATCCAATCGCTCCTCATCGCCAACCGCGGCGAGATCGCCTGCCGCATCATCCGCACCGCGCGCCACATGGGGGTGCGGACGATCGCGGTCTATTCGGACGCCGACGCGCAGGCGCTCCATGTCCGCGAGGCGGACGAGGCGGTCCACATCGGGCCGAGCCCGGCGCGCGAAAGCTATCTGGTCGGCGACAAGATCATCGCCGCCGCGCAGCAAACCGGCGCGGAGGCGATCCATCCGGGCTACGGCTTCCTCTCCGAGAACGCCGATTTCGCGCAGGCGGTGATCGACGCGGGGCTGATTTGGGTCGGACCCAACCCCGACAGCATCCGCGCGATGGGGCTGAAGGACGCGGCCAAGGCGCGGATGATCGCGGCGGGCGTGCCGGTGACGCCGGGGTATCTCGGCGAGGACCAGTCGCCCGAACGGCTCCGTGCCGAGGCGGACGCGATCGGCTATCCGGTACTGATCAAGGCGGTCGCCGGGGGTGGCGGCAAGGGGATGCGGCGGGTCGAGGCGGCCGAAGAGTTCGCCGACGGGCTGTTGTCGTGCCAGCGTGAGGCGGCGTCGTCGTTCGGCGACGCGCGCGTGCTGATCGAGAAGTACATTTTGTCGCCGCGCCATCTCGAGGTGCAGGTGTTCGGCGATACGCAGGGCAACGTCGTCCACCTGTTCGAGCGCGACTGTTCGCTCCAGCGTCGCCACCAGAAGGTGATCGAGGAAGCGCCCGCGCCCGGCATGACGCCAGCAACCCGCACTGCAATCTGCGCCGCGGCAGTGCGCGCGGCGAAGGCTGTGAACTATGTCGGCGCGGGGACGATCGAGTTCATCGCGGACGCGAGCGAGGGGCTGCGCGCGGACCGGATCTGGTTCATGGAAATGAACACGCGGCTGCAGGTCGAGCACCCCGTTACCGAGGAAATCACCGGGGTCGATCTGGTCGAGTGGCAGCTGCGTGTCGCCAGCGGCGAGCCGCTGCCGCATCGGCAGGACGAGCTCAGCATCAACGGCTGGGCGATGGAAGCGCGGCTGTATGCCGAGAACCCGTCGACCGGGTTCCTGCCGTCGACCGGGCCGCTCGAGCATCTCGTGCTCCCCGACGATGCGCGCGTCGAGACCGGCGTCGAGCAGGGCGGCGCGGTGTCGCCGTTCTACGATCCGATGATCGCCAAGTTGATCGTCCATGCGCCGACGCGCGTCGCCGCGATCGACCGGCTGTGGGACGCGACCACCGATGTCGAGGTGTGGCCGGTCCAGACCAATGCGGGGTTCCTCGGGCGGTTGTGCAGCGATCCCGATTTCCGTTCGGGGGCGGTCGACACCGGGCTGATCGCGCGGCGGGGGGATGCGCTGACGCAGCCGCCGGAAACCGAGGCTGCCGCGTTGCACGCGGTTGCTGCCGCGCTGGTAAGTGGGGACGACGGCACGCCGTGGACGACGGGGAGCGGGTTCCGGCTCAACGGCGCGGCGCGGCGGACCGTGCGGATCGTCGATCAGGCGGGGACGGTCCATGCGATCGACGACGTGACGTCCGATGACGATCTGGCGGAGGACGAGATCACGCTGTTCGCTCTTGGCGAGGCGCGGTCGTACCGGTTGTGGCGACCTTACGGGACCGCCTCCGGGGCTGCGGCGGACGGTGCGATCCTGTCGCCGATGCCGGGGCGGATCATCGCGGTCGACGTCGCGGCGGGCGATGCCGTGACCAAGGGACAGAAGCTCGTCACTCTGGAAGCGATGAAGATGGAGCACAGCCTGACCGCGCCGTTCGACGCACCGTCGCCGAGCTTTCGGCGACAAGCGGCGGACAGGTGAGCGAGGGCATGGTGCTGGTCCGGATCGCGCGGCGGGAGTCGGTGTAGGCTGTCTTTGCAGCTGACCCGGCATCCACCGTGCCGCGTGTCCTGTGCAAGGTTCGGTCAGGACCACGGTGGATTCCGGCCTGACGCCGAGATGACGGTCGCGGTGATGATCCGGTCTTTTCGAACCTGGAACTGTCCGATTTTCTGTCGCGTGCCAGCAACCGGCACAATCTTGCGACACTTGCGCGATACCGCAGCTCCCACGCCGCGCCCTGCCAACGACCGGAACCCCGATGACGCGATCGACTGTCCTGCTTACGCTCGCGCTTGCGGCGACCCCGAGCTTCGCGCTTGCCCAACAGGTGACTCCGCCTGCGCGGCCGACCACCCCGGCGCCCGAGGCGGGCGAGGGCGGTACGGACGCTGGCGAGGACGGTCCGGACATCGTCGTGCGAGGCGCGCGCCAGCCGGGGTCGGTGGTCGGCGACATTCCGCCCGAACAGCAACTCAGCCCCGCCGACATCCGCTCCTACGGCGTCGGATCGGTCACCGAGCTGCTCGCCGAACTCAGCCCGCAGATCCGCAGCGATCGCGGCAGCGGTGGCGCGCCGGTGGTGCTGATCGACGGGAAGCGCATCTCGGGTTTCCAGGAAATCCGCGACTTGCCGACCGAGGCGATCCAGCGCGTGGATATCCTGCCCGAGGAAGTCGCGCTGAAATACGGCTATCGCGCCGACCAGAAGGTGGTCAACTTCGTGCTCCGCCGCCGATTCAGGGCAGCGACGGTCGAACTCGCGGACCGGCTTGCGACCGCGGGTGGGCGCAACGCGCCGCAGGCCGAACTCGACCTGCTCAAGATTGCGCGGACCGGGCGGCTCAACCTTCACCTCGAATATCAGGGCGCGAACGCGCTGACCGAGGACGAGCGCGGGATCGTCCGCACGCCGACACCGTTCGCGATCGGCGGGAATGTCGTCGGCGTGGGCGGCGCGGTGATCGATCCCGCGCTCGGCACTGCGACGATCGCGGGCGTGCCGGGCACGAACCCGACGCTCGCCGATTTCGCAGGGACCGCCGGGCGCGCCAACGCGACCGACGTGACGCGCTATCGCACGCTGTTGCCCGAGACTCGCACGTTCAACGCGAATGCGACCTATGCCCGTTCGATCGGCAAGGTGTCTGCAACGTTCAACGGGACGCTGGGTACGACCAGCAGCGATTCGCTGCTCGGGCTACCGACGGTCGCGCTGACGCTGCCCGCGGGCAACCCGTTCTCGCCGTTCGCCAATACGGTCGTGGTCGATCGCGCACTGACCGGCGACTATCTCCCGCTCGCGCAACATGGGTCGACCGTCGCAGCGCATTTCGGGACGGTGCTCAACGGCACGATCGGGACGTGGCAATGGTCGGTGACCGGCGCGTATGATCACAGCGAGGCCAAGACCTTCACCGACACCGGGCTCGACACCAGCGCGTTCCAAGCGCGGCTGCTCGGCAATGATCCGACGGCGAACCCGTTCGGGGCGCTGACCCCGGGCGTGATCGGCCCGCTGCCGTCGAACTTCGGCTATTCGGTATCGAACGAGACGCAGGTCGACGCGCTGTTCACCGGCAGCCTATTCAAGCTGCCCGCGGGCGACGTGACGACGAGCGTCCATCTCGGCGGCGACATCAACGATTTCAGCAGCCGCTCGTTTCGCGCCGGGCTGACCTCGACCGGGGCGGTGTCGCGCAAGACCGGGAGCGGTCAGCTCAACCTCGACGTACCACTCACCAGCCGCGGCAAGGATGTGCTCGGGGCGATCGGGAGCCTTTCGGTCAACGGCAATTTCGCGGTCGACCAGCTTTCGGATTTCGGGACGCTCAAGACGATCGGCTACGGGCTCAACTGGTCACCGGTCGTCCCGCTACGCATCATCGCGTCGGTCACCGACCAGGATGGCGCACCGACCCCGCAACAGCTCGGCAACCCGCAGATCACCACGCCCAACGTCGCGGTGTTCGATTATGTGCTGGGCCAGAATGCGGTGGTGACGACGCTGTCGGGGGGCAACCCCAATTTACGCGCGAGCAACAGCCATACGGTCAAGGTCGGCGCGACGCTCAAGCCGTGGAGCACCAGGCAACTCACGCTGTCCGCCAATTATGTCCAGGCGCGGGTGGAGAACCCGATCGTCGCGTTCCCGACCGCGACCGCCGCGATCGAAACGGCGTTCCCCGATCGCTTCACGCGCGGAGCGGACGGGGTGCTGCAACGGCTCGATACGCGGCCGATCAATTTCGCCGAGACGAGCCGGTCCGAACTGCGGTGGGGGATCAACTTCTCGGCACCGCTCAAGTCCAAGCTTCAGAAGCAGTTCGAGGCGTTTCGCGCCGGGACCGGGCCGAACCCGTTCGCGGGGCTGCGCCCGCCGGGGGGCGGGCGGCCTGGAGACGGTCCTGCGGCCGGCGGTCGTGGTCCCGGTGGTCCGGGTGGCCCCGGTGGTGCTGGTGGCCCGGGCGGTGGTGGCGGTCGCGGGTTCGGCGGCGGCGGGCGGGGCAATGCCGGCGGACGGTTGCAGTTCGCGCTGTATCACACCTGGCATTTCACCAATCGCGTGCTCGTCCAGGGCGGACCTGCGCTCGACCTGCTCAACGGCGATGCGATCGGATCGAGCGGCGGGCAGCCGCGCCATGAGCTCGAGGGGCAGGCGGGCTATAACAACAACGGCCTCGGCGTGCGCTTCTCGGCCAATTGGCAGAGCGCGACCGATGTCAACGGCGGGACGCTTGGCAACCCGCAGAACCTCCGCTTCTCGGGGCTCGGGACGGTCGGGGTGCGGCTGTTCGGCGATCTCGGGCAGCGGCTCGATCTGGTCAAGGCGCATCCGTGGGTGCGCGGGATGCGGGTCGCGGTGTCGGTCGATAACCTGTTCGACACGCGCCAGCGCGTGACTGACGCCAATGGCACGACGCCGGTGGCGTATCAGCCGGGCTATCTCAACCCGCTCGGGCGGACGGTGCGGGTGTCGGTCCGGAAGCTGTTTTTCTGAACGGTTCAATGCCCTCGGGGCGGTTTTGCCCTTCATCCTGAGCGCTTCCCCGGCGAAGGCCGGGGCCCGGTCGAAGGGGTCGCGGTAACGAAGCGCGGTGTGTGCCGTCGAATGGTATCGCTACTGGGCCGCGGCCGTCACCAGGGAAGCAATTCCAAGAGTATGGCAAGCCCGCTCCCTCACTCCGCGATCGCGAAGCTTTCGAGCGCGCGCCGCGCGCCGATCGCATGACGTGCGGCGGCGAGAGTGCTGCACAAGGCGCGCGCGGTCTGCTCGACCGTTTCCAGCATCTCGCGCGCATATTGCGGGTCGAGATCGTCGACCACCGCCTCGAAATGGGTGTGCCCGCCATCCGCCATCCCGAAGATCGACAGCAGGTAGCGATCGAATGCCTGATGGAGCGACTGCCACTGGCCCTGTTCCTCGAGCCATGCGCGTGTCGTCGCGGAGGTCGACAGGGTCGCGAAGGTGCGGCCGTCGAGCACCGCGTCGGGGACGTTGTGCGCGATCGAATCCGGGGTCAGCGCGGCGCCGAGCACGCGGTCGACATAGCCCTTGATGATCGCGGGCGGCATGCCGAACCACAAGGGATAGACGAAGACCACGACATCGGCCTGCCTGAGCAACCCGAGTTCGCGCGACACGTCCGATGACAGGTGGTTGCCAAGCGATCCCGGACGATGGTCCGCGCGCAGACGCGGGTCGAAATCGAGGACGTACAGATCGCGCAGGTCCGCTTCCTGCCCACAGGATCGGACCGTTTCGCAATAGCGTTCGGCGATGGCATGGTTGAAGCTGCCCTCGGCGGGATGGCCGAGAACGACGACATGGCGAAGCGCGGGGGGAGTGCTGTCGAAATGGGCCACGGCGGATCTCCGGATAGAGGACGCGCCGGCTCGCCCCCTTGGCCAAGCCGGACCTTGCGTTTGGGCGATCCTGCGCCCCGCTGGATCGCGGCGCCATCCGTAGAGATACGCAGGCTTTACTAGCGCGCGCGCAACGTAATGCCGATCGTGCGCGGTTCGCTGGGCGTGCCGAGGATAAGGCCCGAATTGCCGGCCTGGATCGTCAGGTTCTGGATATAGTTCGAATCGAACAGATTGCGCACGAAGACCGCGATTTCCAGCCCGCTCGTCGCGTGGAAGCCGAGGCTTGCGTTGGTCTGGTTGAACCCGTCGATCAGGGTGTAGCGCGAAAGCGTCGGGTCGCCGTAATAGCTCGAGCGGAAGTTCGAATCGGCGTGCAGGACGATAGCGCCCGGTCCAATCGGCTGCGCATAGTCGAGCCCGATCGTCTCCGACCATCTCGACAGGCCCGCGAGCGGACGTCCGGTCAGGTTGCACGCGGTCGTCGCGTTGGTCTGGAGTTCAAGCGGGCACGGGCCGGCCGGATAGTTGGAGTAGCGGCCGTTGGCGTACGCCATGTTCGCGCGCAGTTGCAGCGTGCGGGTAACCTGTGCGGTGACGTCGGCCTCGACGCCCTTCACCGTCACTTTCGGGATATTCGACAGATAGCCGCGCAGCGCGACCGTTTGCGAGCTGTCGACCAGCGTCGCCTGGAAATCGCGAACGTCGGTCAGATAGCTTGCGAGATTGACCGTCAGTCGCCGGTCGAACAGTTGCGATTTCAGTCCCACTTCATAGGTCTGATTGCGCTCGGGGCGGATCAATGCAGTGGTCAGCACCGCTTGGTTCTGCGCGTCGAGCGGCAGACCCGACAGGTTGATCCCGCCCGATTTGAACCCGCGCGCATAGCTGCCGTAGGCGAGCACGCGGTCAGTCATCTGCCACGCGATATTGGCGCGGCCCGACAGGTTGCTCTCGTCGTCATGCGCATCGTAGCTTTGCGGCCGCAGCACGCCGAGCTTGGCGTTGAGCAGCGCGGTGTTGGTCGTCTGCAACCCGCCGAAGACGTAGGTCGCATACGTGCCGTCCTTGACCTCATAGGTATAGCGCAGCCCCCCGGTCAGCGTGATCCGGGGCAGGATCTTGTAATTGAGCTCCGCGAAGGCGGCATAACTGTCCTGTTTCAGCCGCGTGCTGCCATCGGTGCCATAGCCGTCGAGCAGGTTGGTTGGGACGCGGACGGTGCTCGCGCCGGTGCCGGTCGTGGGGCCGATCAGCCAATAGGCCGCCTGCGATCCATAGACACTGTTGGGGCGGCCGACGATTTTCTGGTCGAAGACATAGAGCCCCGCGACATAGCCGAGCGGGTGATCGCCGTTCGACGCGAGGCGAAGTTCCTGGCTGAACTGGTCCTGCCGCGACGGGATATGCTGGATCAGCTGGATCGGGACGCCGGTATAGTCGCGGTCGTTCGCCGCATCCCAGTTCCAGAACCGCCACGCGCTGACCGAGGTGAGCGTGCCGAACCCGAGGTTCCAGTCGGCGATTGCCGAGACGCCGCCTTCGTTGGTGGTAACGCCGAGCGGCGCGTCGATGTCGGTCTTGCGGTCATAGGGGTTGGTGCTGGGGGGCGCATAGTTCAGCCCCGCCGAAAGCGCCGGATATTGCCGTGCCCCCGGGCGCAGGCTCTGCCCGACGCGCAGGTACACCTGCGTGCAGCATTCGCTTTCGAAATTGGTGAAGTCGGCGGTGAGCCGGAGCGAGAAATCGGTGGTGGGGCGGAACAGCAACTGGCCGCGGATCGCCTGATTGCCGATCCCGTTCTGCCGCGCGCCGGTCGCAACGTTGCGGATGGTGCCGTCACGGCGAGTGACCAGCCCCGAGACGCGGAACGCGAGCGTGTCGCCGACCAGTGGGCCTGAGGCGGATGCCTTGGCCTGGACGAAATTATAGCTGCCGACCGACAGTTCCTCGCTCGCCTCGGCGGTGAAGGTCGGTGCGCGCGTGACGATGTTGATCGCGCCCGCCGTGGTATTCTTGCCGAACAGCGTACCCTGAGGGCCGCGCAACACTTCGATCCGTTCGATATCCGAGAAATCGAACGCGGCGGTCGCCGGGCGCGCGTGATAGACCTGGTCGACATAGAAGCCGACGCCGGGCTCCAGACCGTCGTTCGCCTGGCTCACCGCAACGATACTGCTGCCCAGGCCGCGGATTGTGAAGGCGGTATTGCGCGGATTGGCCGAGCTGTAGGTCAGGCTCGGCACCAGCAGGCTGAGCTGCTGCGTATTCACCGTGTACGACCGGTCGATCAATGTTCCCCCGACGACCGAGACCGCGAGCGGGACGGTTTGAAGGTCCTCGTCGCGGCGGCGGGCGGTGACGATGATCTCGCTATCGTCCGAGGTCGCCGCGGCCGGCGCCGTCGACGCGTCGCGCGCCGCGGCGGGACTGGCGCCGCCGATGATGAACGCCGCCGTCGAGATCAAGACGGCCCAAGTCGCTGTTCGCATGCAATCCCCGTCGTTCCCTCGCCAGACCGGCGACTCGCTATATTCCTTGGGATATAGCGAACGATACGAAGGTGTCTCGCGCGAATTGGCACGAGACAAAAAAGAAGCCCCGGTTTCCCGAGGCTTCAAAGTCTGGTCATGAACCGTCGAGGATCAGGGTGGGGGGAACGACGGTCCCGCGGGTCGCTGGAGCTTTGGCTCAGTCGAGCCCGACTTCGCGCGAAGCCAGGGGGAGCTTCGGCGAAAGCGCGGCAATCTCGGAACGGGCGATCTGGCGGCAATTCTGCGGCTGGAAGATCAGGCCCTTTCCGGTCTGCATATGGGGCTGGCGGAGCTGGCACCGCGCGAAGGCGGTCTGCTCGGTGCGAGACATCGCGGTCGCACGGTCGGCGCTACCGCCGGCAAAGGCCGGAGCGGCGGCAAGGACGAGCACGGGAAGCGCGGCGGCGGTAAGGATCTGGCGGAACATCACAGTGCAATCTCCGAGGGAGTTCGATGACCACCAGATACGCCAGGCGTCTTGCCAGCCCTTCGCTGGCGTGTGAGGAAACGTTGCTCGCCGCGGGCCGTAACGGAAAGTCATGGTCCGTTGACCGCGCGGGCCCGCAACCGTACCGAAACAATTCCGGCTCCCCAACGGTTACGCGCTGCATATGACGACACCCCCAACGATTGTTCTCGTCGAGGACGACCCCGCGCTGCGGACGCTCACCACCCGGGCGCTGCAGGAACACGGCTATATGGTTCGTCCGGCTGCTTCCGCCCCCGAAATGTGGCTGGCGATGGAGGCAGGACCGGTCGATCTCGTGCTGCTCGACATCATGCTGCCCGGCACCGACGGGATCGAGCTTTGCCGCAAGCTGCGCCAGCAGAGCAACGTACCGATCATCTTCGTCAGCGCGCGTGGCAGCGAGACGGACCGGGTGGTCGGGCTCGAATTGGGGGCGGACGATTATCTCGCCAAGCCGTTCGGTACGCGCGAGCTGACCGCGCGGATTCGTGCGGTGCTGCGCCGGGTCGATGCGCCGCGCGATACGCGTGATCGCGAGCAGGGGTTGATCAGTTTCGACGGCTGGACGGTCAACCTCCCGCGACGCGAGCTGCGGTCACCGAGCGGGGCGGTGGTGGATCTCACCGGTGCCGAATTCGATCTGCTGACGAGCCTGATCGATCATGCCGGGCGCGTCATCGCGCGCGAACGGCTGATCGAACTGTCGCGGACCCGCATGGGCGACAGCACCGATCGCAGTGTCGACGTGCTGGTCAGCCGGTTGCGACGCAAGCTCTCGGTCGATGACCAGCCCCCGCCGATCGTGACGGTGCGCGGCGTCGGCTATATGTTCAACGCGACCGTCGCGCGCACGTGACCCACTTCGTGCGACCGTCGCTCGGGTTGATCGGGCGGGTCGTCGCGATCCTGCTGTTCGCGACGCTTGTCGAGTTCGCGATGAGCACGGTGCTGTACGAACGCGCGAGCCAGTTCTCGGTGCGCGACGACGAGGGTCGGCGGCTGGCCGAACATCTCGTGATCGCGCGTCGGCTGGTGGCAACGCGCCCGCCGGCGGAGCGCGCGGAAATGGCGCGGGCGGTGTCGACCGCGCATTATGCGATGGCATGGCAGGCGGATGCCCCCCCGCCGAGCGACCGCTCGCTTTCCGAAATGCGGAGCAAGGTGCTCGCATGGGAGCCCGTGTTGCAATCGGCTCCCCTGCGGATGCGGCTGGAACCCGCCGGGACGGGATCGTTCGTCACCGGCGGTGCCGCCTTGCCCGATGGTAGCTGGATCCACTTCCGCACCGCCGAGGCGATCGACAGCCTGGACGAGTCGCGCAGCCGCATCCTAATCGCCCTCGGCATCGCGGCGGCAGTGATGGCGCTTGGCGGCGGGCTGATCGGGCGGACGTTGCGACCGATGCGGCTGCTCGCGAGCGCGGCGGATCGGTTCGGCATGGGCAAGTCGGAACCGCTTGCCGAGGAAGGCCCCGCCGAAGTGCGACGCGTGATCACCGCGTTCAACCGGATGCAGGCGCGGATTCAGCAGTTGATTACCGACCGGACGCAGGCGCTGGCGGCGGTCGGGCACGATATCCGGACTCCGCTCGCACGGTTGCGGTTGCGCGCGGAAAGCATCGAGTCCGCGCCGGTCCGCGACGAGATCCTCGACGACGTTGCCGAGATGGACGCCATGGTCGGGTCCTTGCTCGCGTTCCTTGGCGGCGAGGACGATCCCGAAAAGCCGGTGCTCGCCGATCTCGCGGTGTTGTGCGCGACACTGGCGGACGATGCGGTCGATCACGGGCGTGCCGTCGAGTATGTCGGACCGTACCATTTGGAGCACGTCTTCCGCCAGTTGGGGATGAAGCGCGCGCTGTCCAATCTGGTCGATAACGGGCTCCACCACGGGACCGAAGTGACGATCGGCCTGACGAAAACCTCCGACGCGGTGGTCGTGACGATCGAGGACAACGGCCCGGGGATTCCGCCCGAGCAGTTGCAGAGCGTGCTGGAGCCCTTCGTTCGGCTCGATACCGCACGTCGTCGGGATACGCTGGGGTTGGGGCTTGGTCTTGCGATCGTGGTGCGCGCGGTTGCGCTGGAGAAGGGGACGCTGTCGCTGGTCAACCGACCGGAGGGCGGACTGCGGGCCGAGATCCGGCTTCCGACAGTCTCGTAACCCGTTCGTCGCTCCAGCCGAGCGGTCGGGGCGCCTGCGAAGACACGCTTTCTTACAAAGGTGCCGCGGCGCAGCAAAGCGTGTCCGCTATTTCATACTGTGAAGTCCGCGCACTCCATCTCGCGCGGCCAACGCAGGAGCCCAAATTCATGAACGAGCTCATCGGTCGTGTCTTCGACTTTCAGAAGAACATTTTTCCCCAGAAGAGCGCGCTCTATCAGAACCTCGCCGCAAACGGACAGAGCCCCAAGGCACTGATCATTTCCTGCTCGGATTCGCGGGTCGTCCCTGAGGAGATTTTGCAGGCAAACCCGGGCGACCTGTTCGTCTGCCGCAATGCCGGCAACATCGTTCCCCCGTTCAGCAACGCCAATGGCGGCGTGACCTCGACGGTCGAGTTTGCCGTAATGGTCCTCGGCGTGCGCGACATCATCATCTGCGGCCATTCGGACTGCGGCGCGATGAAGGCGCTGATGAAGCCCGGTTCGCTCGACAGCATGCCCAACGTCGCCGCCTGGCTGCGCCATAGCGACGCCGCGTTCAGCGTCGTCCGCGACGGCTATCCCGAGCTTTCGGGGCCGGAACAGGCACGCGCCGCCGCTCTCGAGAACGTGGTCGTCCAGCTGGCGCATCTGCGCACGCATCCGTCGGTCGCCTCCGGCATCGCACGCGGCGAGATCGCGCTGCACGGCTGGTTCTTCGACATCCACAACGGCGTCGTGCTCGCACTCGACGGCGCGAGCGGTCGCTTCGAGGAAATCAACGCCGACCGTCCGATGCCGGTCGCGCTCGCCGCGCAGTCGCGTCTGGCAGCGGGTGAGCCCATGCTCGAGGCAGCCGAATGAAAACCGTAGCCGGTGTGAAGCTCCCGACGCTGGCGATCGCCTCGCGGGACTTTACCGCATCGATCGTCGTGTTCTTGGTCGCGATGCCCTTGTGCATGGGCATCGCGGTGGCATCGGGCGTTCCGCCTGAAAAGGGGCTGATCACCGGCATCATCGGCGGCATCGTCGTCGGTGCGTTCGCGGGCTCGCCACTGCAGGTCTCCGGACCGGCGGCGGGGCTCGCGGTCGTCGTGTTCGAGCTCGTGCGCGACAAGGGTTTGTCCGCGCTTGGTCCGATCCTCATTCTCGCCGGGCTGATCCAGTTGATCGCCGGCATTTTGAAGGTCGGCGGCTGGTTTCGCGCAATCTCTCCGGCGGTCGTCCACGGGATGCTCGCGGGGATCGGCGTGCTGATCGTCGTCGGGCAGTTCCACGTCCTGTTCGACGCCAAACCGCTGCCGAGCGGACTGCAGAACCTCGTCGCCATCCCGGAGCGGCTGATCGGCCTGTCCACCGTCAATCTTTCGACCGTCGAGCATGCCTTTGCGATCGGCCTGCTGACTATCGCGACGATGCTCGGCTGGGAGCGCTTCCGTCCGGCATCGATGCGGCAAGTGCCGGCGGCGCTGATCGGCGTGCTCGTCGGTACGCTGACGGCTTACACGCTGGGGCTGGAGATCAACCGGGTCACGGTGCCCCAGTCGATCGTTTCCGCGGTTGCGCTGCCGGGGCCGGAATTCCTCGCCAAGTGGATGGACCCGTCGATCATCGTCGCGGCGCTCGCGATCGCGTTCATCGCCAGCGCGGAGACGCTGCTGTCGGCGGCGGCGGTCGACCGGATGCACGATGGCGTCCGGACCAACTACAACAAGGAACTGCGCGCGCAGGGGATCGGCAACCTGCTGTGCGGCTTTGCCGGGGCGTTGCCGATGACCGGCGTGATCGTCCGCAGTTCGGCCAACGTCCAGGCGGGCGCGACGACCCGGATGTCGACGATGCTGCACGGCGTGTGGATTCTCGGTTTCGTCGCCTTGCTGCCGTGGCTGTTGCGCGAAATTCCGATGGCGGCGCTTGGCGCGGTGCTCGTCATCACCGGCGTCCGGCTGGTCAGCCTCGCGCACGTCAAGCATCTGTTCCACAGCTATGGCGTGTTGCCTGCGCTGATCTGGGCGGTGACGCTGATCGTCGTGGTGACCGAGGATCTGCTGACCGGGGTGCTGACCGGGATCGCGCTTTCGCTGCTTGAGCTGCTGCCGCATCTGCGCAGCCTCAACCTCAAGGTCGTCCGGCCTGCGGTTGCGGACGAAGCGGATATGGTCCTCTCGGGCAGCGCGACGTTCGTGACGCTGCCGAAGCTGAGCGACACGCTCGATTCCCTGCCGCTGCGCGCGGCGGACCATTCGTTCGTGCGGATGGATGTGTCGGGGCTGACCAAGGTCGACCACACTTGCGCCGAGCTGATGAAGGACTGGCTCGCGCGGCGTAAGGCCGGTGGAAACCCGGTGGAGCTGACGGGTGCGTCGCCCAAGCTGGAGGCGATGATGGCCTGAACGTCACAGCCTCGGCAATGTTTCGTTACGAAGAAGCAATGCTGCGGTGCGGTATTTTCGGTACGGAGAGAATGTTCGGGAGGGATCGCTCACCATCGCCACGAAACGATGAGAGGTGCGACCCTTCGACCCCAGGCGGGAACCTTTCCTTATTTCCGAAGGGTATCCCATGTTGCGTTATTGTGTTGCCACGACCCTGTGCCTGCTCGCGGTTCCCGCTGCCGCACAGGATACCGCACCGCCCAAACCGGTCACGGTCACGGGCAACGTTGCGGTCGTCTCGGACTATCGGTTCCGCGGCGTCTCCCAGTCCGACGAGGAAATTGCGGTGCAGGGTGGCGTCACCCTCACGCACGAGAGCGGTTTTTACGGCGGCTTCTGGGGGTCCAACCTCGCCGGCTGGGGCACCTTCGGGGGAGCCAACCTCGAACTCGACGTGATCGGTGGCTACAAGCGCCCGCTCGCTGGCGGGACGGTCGACGTCGGACTGACCTGGTACATGTACCCGGGCGGCGCGGCGAACACCGACTTCGGCGAGCCTTACGTTAAGTATAGCGGCACGGTCGGCCCGGCGACGTTGCTCGCGGGGGTCGCCTACGCGCCGAAGCAGCGTGCGCTCGGCAACTTCTCCGCGACGCCGCAAAGCCGCGGGCAGAGCCAGGACAATTTGTATCTGTGGGGCGATGCAGCGGTTGGCATCCCGACCACCAAGCTGACCGCCAAGGCGCATATCGGCCACTCGAACGGCAACCCCGGGCTCGGGCCGAACGGTACGAGCGTTGCGCCAACCGGTGACTATTGGGACTGGCTGCTCGGGCTCGATTACGTGATCGGACCGGTCACGCTGGGGGCGGCTTACGTCGACACCGACATCAGCCGCTCGGAAGCCGCCTATCTCCAACCGAACTTCTCGCGGACCAAGAACGGGGAATCGATTGCGAACGGAAAGGTGCTATTCTCTATCTCGGCTGCGTTCTGACGCCTTTAGCTCGGTTCCACTGGCGGGAACGGACCCGGCCGTCAGGCGCTGGAACGCTGACGGCCAGGCACATGGGACGCGTGGGGTGCAACAGCATTCCACGCGCTTCGTTTGCGCCAATCACGCAAGGAACACAGCATGAGCGACCGGATCCTGATCTTCTACGGCTCCTACCGATCGGATCGGATGGGAATCCGGCTCGCGCACTATCTGGTCGAATCCTTCGCAGCGCGCGGGGCCAGCCCCGAACTGATCGACGCCAGGGCGATCGGGCTGCCCATGCTCGACCGCATGTACAAGGAATATCCGTCGGGTACCGCACCCGAGGCGCTCGAGACGTTGGCGGGCAAGATCCGCGACGCCGATGCGTTCGTGTTCGTTTCCGGCGAATATAACTGGAGCGTCCAGCCAGGGCTCAAGAACCTGACCGACCATTTCCTCGAGGAATGGTTCTGGCGGCCAGCCGCCATCGCGAGCTATTCGGCGGGTCGGATGGCCGGGGTGCGCTCGGGGCTGGTATGGCATGGCATCCTGTCCGAAATGGGGATGATCGTCACTTCGTCGACGCTCGCGGTCGGTGGCATCGGCACGGCGTTCGATGCCGAGGGGAAGCCGACCGGCGAGGGCGGTGCCGCCGCCGCCAAGGCGTTCCCGCGCTTCGCCGACGATCTCGCGTGGTGGACCGAGGCTGCCCGCGCGCAGCGCGCGCGCCACGCGCCGCCGTTCTGACCCGGCGACGCTCGCGTCGAAAACTGCTAGGATCGTGCGCATGAGCACGATCGATACGCGCCGTCATCAGATGTTCCCGTCGCTCGATGCGGCGCAGATCGCGATCGCGACGCGTTTCGCGAGCGGACCCGTCCGCAGCTTCGCGCCGGGCGAGGCCATCTTCAGCATCGGCGAGCGCGACGCGCCTGCGTGGCTCGTGCTGAAGGGCACGATCGACGTCGTGCGCCGGGATGGGCTGAGCCATGAAGCGCCGATCACGACGCACGGCTCAGGCCAGTTCACCGGCGAGGTCAGCCAGCTTGCCGGGCGCGGATCGATCGCCGCGGGGCGCGCGGGTGGCGATGGCTGCACCGCACTACCGTTCGATCCCGCGCATCTTCGCGCCCTGATGGTTGGCTCGGCCGACGTGGGCGAGATCGTGATGCGCGCGCTGATCCTGCGGCGGGTCGGGCTGATCGAGGAGGGCGGCGCGGGGACGATCCTGGTGGGCACGCCAGGCAGCCGGGATATCGTCCGTCTGCAGGGGTTCCTGACGCGCAGCGGCTATCCCAACATGGTGCTCGACGCAGCAACCGATGCCGAAGGTCAGGCGCTGGTGGCACGGCTCGGGGTGCAGTCCGACGAACTGCCTCTGGTGGTCTGTCCGGGCGGCGATCTGCTCCGCTGCCCCAGCGATGCCGACCTTGCACGCTGCCTCGGGATGACGCCCGAAATCGATCCGGCGCATGTCTACGATGTCGCGATCGTCGGGGCGGGGCCTGCGGGGCTTGCGGCGGCGGTCTATGCCGCGTCCGAGGGGCTGGACGCGATCGTGCTCGACGAACGCGCGATCGGCGGGCAGGCGGGGGCTTCGAACCGGATCGAGAATTATCTCGGCTTCCCCACCGGCATTTCGGGGCAGGCGCTCGCGGGGCGCGCGTTCAATCAGGCGCTCAAGTTCGGGGCGGAGATCGCGGTGCCCGTGTCGGTCGACCGGCTCGAATGCGCCCCCGAGCGTGCGCCGCAGGACCCGATCGCGCTGCTGCTGGCAGGCGAGCGCAAGGTGCGGGCGCAGGCGGTGATCGTCGCCTCGGGCGCGCGCTACCGGCGGCCCGACATTCCCGACCTCGCGCTGTTCGAAGGGGCGGGGGTCTCCTATTGGGCCTCGCCGATCGAGGCGAAGCTGTGCGCCGGGGAGGAGATCGCGCTCGTCGGCGGCGGGAATTCGGCGGGGCAGGCGGTGGTGTTCCTCGCGCCGCGGGTCGAGCGGCTGCATCTGATCGTCCGGCGCGATCTGGCGGCGACCATGTCGCGCTATCTGATCGAGCGGATCGCGGCGTTGCCCAATGTCGTGCTGCATGTCGGCAGCGAGATCGTCGCGCTGCACGGCGACCGGGCGAGCGGGCTGACCGGTACCTCGATCCGCCAGCCCGACGGTATGGTGACCGAGTGCACGACGCGGCACCTGTTCCTGTTCATCGGGGCGGATCCCAATGCCGGCTGGCTGCGCGACTGTGTCGAGACCGACGGCAAGGGGTTCATCGTCACCGGAACGGGCCCGCGCTCGCTCGAGACCAGCCTGCCCGGCGTGTTCGCGATCGGCGACGTGCGCGCAGGTTCGACCAAACGAGTCGCGGCGGCGGTGGGCGAAGGCGCGGCGGTCGTCGCGCAGATCCACGGATGGATGGCGGAACGTGCGGGCTCGCTCTAGTCGATGAGGGCGGCTGGTCCGGAAGAGTTCGGGTGGCGCGGAGGGCCTAAACCGACCACGCCGCGAGATCGTCCTGCTGCCCGATCAGGGCGAGTCCGTGCGCGATCGAGGTCAGTTCGCCTCCCGTCGCAATCCGGTCGTCACCGAAGCGTTCGGTGAACAGGCGGCGCACGCGCGGCGTCAGCGACGAACCGCCGGTGAGGAACACCCGGTCGATCGCGTCCGGCGTGGTCTGTGCGGCTTCGAGCACCTGGTCGACCGCTCCCGCGATCCGCGCGATATCGGGCGCGATCCACGTTTCGAAGTCGGCGCGACTGACCTCCGCCTCGATCGCGAGCCCCGCGCCGCTGAACCGGAAGTTCGCATGCTCCGATGCGGACAGGTCGCGCTTCACCTGGCCGACCGCTTCGTGCAGCTGGAAGCCGAGCTCTTCCTCGATCACCGCGATCATCCGGCCGATCGCATCCGGGTCGAGCGCGGATTTGCGGAGCTTCTCGAGCTCGGCGATCGTCCGACGGTTGCGCATCAACGCAAGCCGCGACCAGTCCGCAAAATCGGCGAAATAGCCGCGCGGGATCTCGAGCGTCTTGTCGAACGAGCGATACGATCCGCCCTGGCCGAGCAACGGCATCACCAGTTGCTCGACGATCCGCGCGTCGAACCGGTCGCCCGCGATCCCGACGCCAGCATGCGCGAGCGGGACGCACCGTCGCGCCGCGCCGGGGGCCGCGATCCGCACGACCGAAAAGTCGCTGGTGCCGCCGCCGAAATCGGCAACGAGAATCGTCGCGGGATCGGCGATCCGTGCGGCGTAGCTATAGGCCGCGCCGAGGGGTTCGTAGACATAATGCACGTCCGCGCCGAGCGCGGCGAACAGCAGGTCGTAGCGTTGCCGCGCGAGCGCCGCGTCGGGCCGATGTCCGGCATATTCGACCGGACGACCGACGACGACGCGGCTCGCGCGGTCCAGCATCCCGCGCGAGCGTGCGGTCATCCTAGCAAGGAAGGTCTGGCCGAGATCCTCGAACCGGTAGCGCCGCTCGAAGATCGTCGCGTGCTCGAAGCTGGGGTTGGCGGCGACCGACTTGAACGACTGGAGGAACCGGCTGCCCTGCGGATATTCGAGATATTCGGCGATCGCCCAGGGACCGGCTTCGGCGGCGATCCCGCCTTTGACCGTATCGTCTTCCCAGAAGCACAGCGCCGAGCGGAAGGCGGCATCGGGCCCGTTGGGGCCATCGAGCTCGAGCAGCTCGGACACGCCGTCGCGTGCGATCGCCGCAACCGAGTTGGTCGTGCCGAAATCGAGGCCGAGCGTGAACGGGGCGGGCGGGGAGGAGAGAGCAGCCATGCCGCGTGCCGCTACACAGCGCAGGCGCGGAGCGCAAAGCCTGTTCGGCGATCCGAGTGATGAAGGCTCATGGCCAGCGCAGCACCGGGTCGCCGGTTTGCCAGGGTGCAACCCGCAGCATCGCCGTCGCGAACAATGCCGACGCCAGATGGCGGTCGAGCCAGGCATGGACAGCGGCCAGGGGCTGTGCCGCGAACCATCCCGGGTCGACGGCACCAAATTGACGGACGAACGGCATGATCGCCATGTCGGCAAGCGTCCGCGTTGCGCCGCACAGGTTCTCCCGCCCGGCCAGGCGATGTTCCAGACCGGTGAGCCAGTCGCACGCGGCGGCGCGGTGTTCGAGCGGGTCGGCACCGTGACGATCGGGGTATTTGTAGCGGTCGAGATGGTGTTTGAACCGGTCGTCGCAGTCTGCGATCAGCGCCGCGTCGTCACCGGCGCGCCACGCCTCGGGGTCGTTCCGCCGAAGCGCCCAGCGCATGATGTCGAGGCTCTGGTCGATGACGCTGCCGTCGCCGGGGAGCAGGACCGGGACGGTGCCCTTGGGCGACGCCATCAGCATTTCGGCGGGCTTGGCGCGCAGGACGATTTCGCGCAGCTCGACCGACGTTCCACTGATCGCCAGCGCAAGCCGCGCGCGCATCGCGTAGGGGCAGCGGCGGAAGCTGTAGAGGATCGGCATAGCACTCAACGCTGGTGGTGCCGCGAAAGCGCGATTCCGGCTAGGTTCTGGGTACGCTTGATATAGCGGATCGGCGGGACGCGTCCGTGGCCGAGCGCGAGCAGGGTCGCGCGATGCGTCTCACCCGATCCACGACAGGGTTGTCTGCCGTTCGCCTGCGCGATCACCGCTACGGCATCGCCCAGCAGGACATATCCGTCCCGCCGCAATTCCAGCGCGACCGCGAGGCGCGCCGCCGCGATCAACGCGTGCCATTCGGCGTCCATGCTCGATCCTTCGCCCAGATCGGTGTGGAGGTGGACCGCGCCGCGCGCGACCACCGCAATTTCCATCGCGCCGGGATTGGGGCGGCATCCCCCGTCGAAGAAGATCCTGAGACGTGCTGGCATCCCGTGGGCGATACCGACTTGCACCGCCGCGCGCGAGTCCCGCTCAGCGCTGTGCCGCGAGCGCGACCGGAAGCGCGGGGAAGACCTCCGACAGCGCGCGTTGTTCGGGAAGGATGTAGACCACCCCGTCCGCCGGCCGGAACATCGGCGCAACGACGGTCTCGTAAAAGATGCGGGGGACGTTGATGCAGCCGAACGACACACGGTTGTCGGCGGTCGACGGGGTCGCAAGGCGGGTCAGCCGGTGTTCGGTGCGGCTGCCGGTGACGACGCGGTGGAGCGAGAGGCCGCTGTCATAGTCGATCCACAACACGTCCTCGTGCAGATCGGGGCCGATATGCGCTTCGAACCGCCCCGCCTGGGTGATCCGGTCCGCCGGACCGATCTGTGCGAGCGTGCGCTTCCCGATATCGGGCGGAGTCACGTCGCCGCGCGCCGCACCGAGCAGCGCGGGTGTCGTCGCGCGCAGCGTGCCGTCCGCATCATAGGCGAACACCCGTGCCGCGACCTTGTCGATCACCAGGAAGGGCCGCCCCCTGGTGTCCTGCGATCGCGTTGCCCAGGCGGCAAGTCGCCGCGCGGCAGGCGTCGGTTCGGCGGCCGGAGCCGGGGAGGCGCGCGGCACCGGGGCCGCGCCTTGTGCGACCGCAGGGCTGGCCACCACCAGCAACAGAATCAGCCCCGCCGCGCGCACCTCAGTTGCGCGCCTGTCGCGCCGGAAGCGGTGGCGTCTGTTGCGGGGGTGCGACCGGCGGCACCGGCTGGACCGGCGGCACGAACTGGACCGGCGGGGGCGGGGGCGGCAGCAGCGTTTCGAGGACGGGCGGCGGCGGATAGTCGATCACCACGATGGGCGGCAGCGGCGGCACCGGACGTTCGGGCGGAGGAACGGGCTGGAGCACGACCGGCGGCGCGGTCGGCGGACCGGGTGGCGTCCCGACCTGCGGTACGACCACCGGTCCGCCTGGCGGCACCACGACCACCGGCGGCGTAACGACCGGCGTCGTGACGGGGGGCGTCGTAACTGGGGGCGTCGTAACGGGGGGCGTTACGACCGGCGGGGTGACGACAGGCGTCGTTGCCGGCGTGATCGTTCCGGTGGTGCGGAAGGTCGTCACGCAGCAGGAACCTGCCAGGGCATATTGCCCCGCGTTTGCCCCCGCGAGCGTATAGCCCGTAAAGGTGATGCCGATCCGGCTTCCCGCGCTGGCGCTGTCGTAGGTCGCCGTCGCGTTGGTGCCCGCGACCAGCGTGATACCCGACGGCAGCCCGGTGACGGCGGTGCCGTTGAAGCCGGAAAGCGTCGCCGCCGTCGTTCCGTCCGCGACCTTCGTACTGCCGGGGAAGACCAGCATCCGCTGCGTCAGGCTTGCGCCCAGGCTGAGCGTGAAGAAGCCCGAATAATCATTCGGCGTGGTATAGGAGACCGGATTGTAGTTGATCACCGCCGCCGCATTCGGCCCGGTCACGGTGATCGGCGCGGTTCCCGGCGCGAAGCTGAGCGTGCCGTTGCCGGCCCCGGGACCAGTTCCCGCCGCGCCTGCGATGATCAGCAATCCAGGTTGCAGGCCAAGCGCTTGCGCAGGGATGGTCGTGCCGCGTGTCAGCGTGATCGAGGCGGCGATGAAAGCATCGATGCCCGCGCACAGCGCGATATTGCCATCGGTGGTGGTGATCGCCGCGAGCACGTTAACGGTACGCCCGGCGTTGAGCAGGATGCTGCCGTTGGTCGTCGTCAGCGCCGCGTTGACGATCACGTCGCGACCACAGCAGGTCTGGATGTTGCCGTTGGTCGCAGTGACCGAATTGTTGAACACCACATCGCGCTCGGCATTCAGCCGCAGCGTGGTCGTGCTCGGCGTCGCGGTCCAGGCGATCGCATCGTTGACGATGATGTCGCCGTTGCCGGGCGAGGTCGTGCCGCTTTCGGTCAGGGGCGGCGTGCCCGGTGTGGTGACGGTGCCGGTCGGATTGGTGCTGATCGTCACGCTGTTGGTGACGAGCAGCGCGGACAGGGCTGCGCCGGAGATGTTGCCGCCCGCCCCAATGGTGAAGTCCTGTGGATCGATCAGCCACGTGCCGGTCGTGCCTGCGGGCGCGAGCGTCGAGACCCGCGCGGAGTCGGCGATCGAGACGCTGGCGGCGGAGGTTTCGATAAAGCCGCCACTGCCGCCGTTCGGTGCGCTCGCGTCGAGCGTTCCGGTCAGGGTCAGCTTGCCGCTCGACATGTCGCCGAGCAGCTTGATGGTCCCGCCGCGCGTGTCGATCGTCTGCGCCTCGATCACACCGCTGTTGTTGACGACGGTGCCGAGCAGCGTTCCTGTGCCCTGCGTCGTCAGCAGGACGTTGCCGCCGTTCGCGCTGATCAGCCCGCCGTTGCGCACCAGCGCGCCGACCGTGCCGGCATCGACGACGACCGAGAGCAACCCGTCGCCCGCGACGTCGAGCGTGATCGCATCGCCGCCCGCGAGCGCGACCGTCCCGATCCGCGCGGTGATCCGCCCGTCATTTGCGACACTTCCGCCGAGCAAAGCGACATAGCCGCCGTCCGCCGCGGTAATTGTGCCCTGGTTGAGCACTGATCCCTTGCCCGAACCACTGAACTTGTACTTGCCCGCCATGAAGTCGGCGTCGCTGATATTCAGCGTCGACGCGACGAGCCCGCCGACATTGACCTGCGCGCCGCTACCGAACAGCACACCGTTCGGGTTGACCAGGAAGACCTTGCCGTTCGCGGTGAGGTTGCCGAGGATCTGCGACGCATCCGGCCCTGTCACCCGGTTGAGCGCGACCGAATTGCGGTCGGGCTGGACGAAGGTGACGCTGTTGCCCGCGGCGATATCGAAGCTCGGCCAGTTGAGCGCGGCGGCCTTGCTCGTCTGCGTGACGGTCAGCGCGGTCGCGCCGGACGCGATCGTCGCGGCACCCGCGGTCACGGTCCCGCCGGTCGGCAGCGGTTGCACCTGCGCTTGCGCCTGTCCCGCGAAACCGATCGCGGCGGCAAGCCCGAACAGCGCGAGGCGGACGACGCCGGGGAGGCCGGTCGTTTCAAGCAACTGGCGGCGGGAGAAAACCTGTCCGGAAATGGTCATGGTCGGGATCCTTGAAATAGCGTTCGGACGGCGCCGCGCGTGGCGCGCGCGCGTCAGAAGGTCTTGGCGACCTGAAACCAGAACTGGCCGGCACGGTCAGGCGCTGAGGTGGCGGGGACATTGCCGATCTTGCGGGCATATGTGCCGCGCAACGTGATCGCCTGTGGCGCGTACCACACCAACCCGCCGCCGAAGCCGCTGCGCTGGGTATGATTGCTGCCGAGGAACCACGCATCGTGCGCATATTGCACCCGCCCGGTCTCGACGAAGCCGATCAACTGGAGCTGGCCCGGGAAGCTCCGCGCCCAGTGGCTGAGCATCAGGCGGCCCTCGGCAGTGGCGATATAGCCCTGGTCACCGTAGGCCTCGCCCTCGGGATAGGCGCGGACACCGTAGGCGCCGCCCAGTTCCATCTTTTCCGACGTGTCGAGATTGTCGAGCGCGATCTGCCCGCGCGCCGCGCCGTACAGTTCGAGCGGACCGGTGACTGTCTGGAGCCGTGCGACGCTGAAGTTGAACTTGTTGAACGTGCCCGCACTGTGCGCGGTGAGCGAGTCCGTCGCGCGGTCCAGCGGGGTGCGGAGCTTGAGATCGCCGATCGTCCAGCCGACCGACGCGACGTTGAGGCCACCGCCCAGGAAACCGTCACGGCTGTTGCCGTTGAGGCCAAGCGTCCCGGTCTTGCTCATCCGGCGCGACTGGCTGTTGGTGAGGTCGATCCGGTCGTCATACCATTTCGCGTCGAGTTCGCCGACCGCATAGAGGTTGGCACGGCGCGAGCGGATCAGCGGGTAACTCGCGTAGAGGCCCGCGACATCGGCGGTGCCGTGCGCGTCGAGGCTCGCGAATTCCTTGCCGAGGTCATAGCGGAAGTGCGCATAGGCCACCCCGACCGTGAGATTGCCCACCGGCACCTGCCACGCGGCGCGCCCGTAGGCGAGGCCATCGGTCGAGGCCAGGAGGCGCAGGCTGAGCATGTCGCCGAGCCCGGTCGCATCGTTGAGGTTGATCGACCCGCCGCCGCGATAGGCTCCGGTGTAGCGGTTGCCTGCGTTGTCGACCTCGACGTCGCCGGTGACGCGGTGGCCCGGCGCAAGCGCGACGTTGAGGTTGGAGGTGCCGAAGCTGGTCCCCGACGACAGCGTCGACTGGACGACGACGCCCGGAATGTCCGACAGCAGCAGCAGGCGGCGTTCGAGCGGCGCGATAGCGACGATGTCGCCGGTGTCGAGACCGTGGAGAACGTTGCGCGCGACGCCGGTGTGGAGGTTGGTCGCATTGTCGATCGTGATCGCGCCATAGTGGCCTTCGATCACCGCGATCGAGACTGCACCGCCCTGGACGTCCTGCGCGGGGAGATAGGCCTGGGCGAGGACATAGCCGTGCGCCTTGTAGAAGGCCGCGATCCGCGCGGCGGCGGCGCGCAGCTGGTACAGGTTGAGGTCCCGATCCGGCGCGACCCCGCTGGCGGCGAGCAATGTCCGTTCGTCGTACAGCGTCTGGCCGGTGATCCGCAGCGTGTGCACGCGGATCGTCGGTCCGTTCGGATCGGTATCGGGGGCCTTTGCCATCGTCTGGACATCGAGGCCGGGGTCCGAACGTTCGGGCAGCGGGACGGGGGGAATCTGCTGCTGTAGCTGTCCGCCAAGAATGGGCGCGCGCTGCGCGTGGACGAGCGACGTGCTCGCTGCCAGAAGCAGCGTGAAATATCTGATTTTCATGGGTTTGCCCCGCTCTGAACGTACAACCGTCGGCCGCGCGACCCCGGATGGGTCGACACGCCGTTAACTCCGGAGGAAGGTGGTTGTCCGAATTGCGTATCGGGACAGGGCGAGGACGCCTGTGGCAGTATGTGCCATCGTTGTGAAAAATGATTTGATACGACGAATAGTTCCAAAACTATGCCGTAATATCTATTTTAGTATGTTGTGTATTTATTAATACTTAGTCTTTACTGCGACGGTTCGCTTTTTGTTGTCGCAAAAGTGTCTAGGCCGAAGCGGACGGTCTGGCGTTGTTTATCCTGACGCCGGTAACGTCACCAGATGGATCATCTACGCGCATACTTTTAACGATCGATGAATCGTGGACCGTCCTATACGATCCGGCGCTTCTCGAGCTTTCGTGCCAGCGTCCGGCGATGCATACCGAGGCGCCGCGCGGTTTCCGATACGTTGAAGCCCGTAGCTGCCAGCGTTTCGTTGATCCGTTCCCATTCGATCGTCTTTAGCGAAGTCTGTCGGTCGCCGATTGGTGCGTCCGCGTCGCCCAGCGCCATCCCGAACGCGCGTTCGATATCGTCGGTGTTGGCGGGCTTGGCGATATAGGAGGTCGCGCCGAGCTTGATCGCCTGTACCGCGGTGGTGATGCTCGCATAGCCGGTCAGCACGACGATCACCGTGTCCGGATCGTGCGCGCGCAGCGTCTCGACACAGGCGAGCCCCGAACTGTTCGCAAGCTTGAGATCGACCACGGCGTAATCGGGCGTGCGCTCGGCGAGCAAGGCGGGGAGGTCGCCCGGCCCCTCGGCGAGCACGACCTCGTAATCCCGCCGCTGGAACGAGCGTTGCAGCGTGCGTGCGAAGGCAGCGTCATCCTCGATGATCAGCAGCAGCGGGTTACTCGCCATCGTCCTCTCCTCCCAGCGCGATCGCGGCGAGCGGCAGGCGGAACGTCACCTCCGCGCCGCTGCGGGGCTGGTTCCGCGCGGTCAGCGATCCATCGAGCTTGCGCGCGACGTTGCTCGCGAGAAACAGCCCCATGCCACGACCGAGCTCGGGCTTGGTGCTGTTGTATGGCTTGCCGATGCTCGCGAGTTGATGCGCGGCGAACCCGGGCCCGGCGTCGCGGACCGTCAGCACGACGTCGTCGTCGTCGCGGGTCAGCGCGATCTCGACCCGCTGCGGCGAATATTCCGCGGCATTGTCGAGCATGTTGAAGACAGCCTGTTGCAGGACGACGTCCGACACGATCGGCACGTCCTCGCCGAACTGGTCGGTGTAGATCGCATGCGCGAAGCTGCGCGCCGCGATCCAGTCGGCGACGACGCGGTCGACAAAGGAGCGCACCGTCGTCGCGGCGGACTGTTCGCCGCGCGCGTCGCCCGAGGACAGCAGGATGCTCGTGACGATCGCCTTGCAGCGCTGCACCTCGGCCTGCATCTCCTCGATGTCGTTGAGCAGGTCGGGGTGTTGCGCGAGCAATCGGCTGCGCCGCCAGTCGCCGAGGATCACCGACAGCGAGGACAGTGGCGTGCCAAGCTCGTGCGCCGCACCCGAGGCGAGCATGCCGATCCGGACGATATGTTCTTCCTCGACGGCGTGGCGTTCGACATTGGCAAGCCGATTGTCCTGCGCCCGCAAATTCGCGTTGATCCGCCCGACGAAGGCCACCAGCAGCACCGCGACCAACGCGAAACAGACCCACATGCCCTGCACGTGCAACGCGAACAGCGAGCGGTCGAACCCGGCGGGCAGCGTGATCGGCTGGTAGAAGGCGGTGAGGACGGCGAACGACAGGCTGGTCGCGGCGACGATCGTCCATGCCGACCAGCTCGCCAGCAGCACCGATCCGAGCACGACCTGCAGCAGGAACAGCGAGACGAACGGGTTGGTCGCGCCCCCGCTCAGATACAGTTGCGCGCTGAGCGCCAGCACGTCGAGCAGCAGCCCGCCGAACAACGCTCCGTTGGTGATCGGGCGGTCGAGCCGCAGCCGCAACAGGCTTCCGGCATTGAGGATGACGAGTCCGGTCAGCACGCTCAGCATCGCCATCATCGGCAGGCGGATGCCGAAGACCACGTGAGTCAGCAGGATCGTGCCGAGCTGTCCCGCCACCGCCATCCAGCGGAGTTCGACGAGTTGCAGCATGTTCGCATGGCCAGCGGTCTGCAGCGCGGGGAGACCGCGCAGGCTGGCGATCGCGCGGCTCACGCGGCGGGGGTGTGCCGCTGCCGCTCGACGCGGATCCAGTAGATCAAACCGGCGATGCTCATGAGGGCAAGAATGTACCATGTCACGGCATACGCAAGGTGGCTGTTGGGAAAATGGATCACCGTAAGACCGCCGACGGGCGCACCGGGGCGGGTGTCGCTGTCATCGGCGTCGATGAAATAGGGCAGGGCGGGCGAGACCGCGCGTCGTGTGGCGATTGCGGCGACGTCGCGCGAATACCAGCGGTCGGTTGCCGGGACGTTGCTGCGCAGGAAGCCGCCGCCTAGCTCGGTCAGGCGGAGCAGCCCGGTGACCGTCGTCGTGCCCGCCACCGGTGGGAGCGCCGCGCGGGCGGGGACGTAGCCGCGATTGATCAGGACGATCGATCCGTCGCCGCGGCGCAGCGGCGAGATCGCCCAAAAACCGGGACCGCGCTCGGTCGAGGCCTGGACGAACGTATCCCGCCCCGAGAGATAATCGCCGGTAACACGCACCCGGCGGTAGGCGTCGTCCTTGCCGGCGGTGGCCGGTGCCGCGACCGGCGCGGCGTGGACCCGCGCGTCGACCCGCGCGATCAGGTCCAGCTTCCACGCGCGGCGCTGGACCTGCCATGTACCGAGACCGAGCAGCGCGGCGATGACCGCGAGCCAGACTATCGTAACCGCGCCCCGCACGACGCGACGGCGCGGGGTGCTCACCCCATCTGGCTCATGTCTTGGGCGGGCATCATGTTCGCGTTCATGTGATACATCACCCACAGCGACCCGCTTAGCGCGATCCCGACGATGACGATTGTGAAGATCAACGCCATCATCGACCAGCCGCCTTCGGCACGCCGGTTCATGTGCAGGAAGAAGATCATATGGACGACCATCTGCACCGCGGCGAACGCCATGATGATCAGCGCGGTCGCCTGGTTGGTCAGCGTGCGCGTCATCACCAGCCAGAACGGGATCGCGGTGAGGATCACCGACAGGCCGAAACCGATCCCGTAGCTCTTGTACGAGCCGTGCGACTCCTCGTGCGCGAGATCGTCGTGATGGCCGTTGCCGTGGGGCGCGCCGTGGTGGGCGTCGTGCGCGGCGTGGTGGAGGTCGGCGCTCATCGCAGCATTCCCATGAGATAGACGAAGGTGAAGACGCCAATCCAGATGACGTCGAGGAAGTGCCAGAACAGGCTGAGGCACATCAGGCGACGCTGGTTGGCGGGGATCAGGCCCTTGACCTGGATCTGCACCATCAGCGTGAACAGCCAGACCAGCCCGAAGGTGACGTGGAGCCCGTGCGTTGCGACCAGCGTGAAGAACGACGAGAGGAACGCACTGCGCTGTGGCGTCGCGCCTTCGTGGATCAGGTTTGCGAACTCGTACAGCTCGATGCTGATGAACGCGATCCCGAACGCTGCCGTCACCGCGAGCCATGCCTGAGTCGCGCCGACCTTCTTGTTGACCATCGACAGCATCGCAAAGCCGTAGGTGATCGACGAGAACAGCAGCATCGACGTATTGACCGCGACCAGCGGCAGCTCGAACAGCTGCTTCGGCCCCGGACCGCCGGCGTAGCTGGTCCCCAGCACGCCGTAGGTCGCGAACAGCATCGCAAAGATCAGGCAGTCGCTCATCAGGTAGAGCCAGAAGCCGAGCATCGTGCTCGACCCCTCTGCGTGATGCGGCTCCTCGGCGAGGTGGAACGTGTCGATGTCGTAATCGGACGAAGACGTGCTCATGCCTTTACCTCCGCGAGGGCCGCGGTGCGGGCTTCTTCCTTGGCGGTAACGGTCGCCGCAGGAATGTAGAAGTCGCGCTTGTAGATGAACGTATGGCCGATCGCGACGCCGAGGATAGCAACGAAGCTGACCGCCGCGAGCCACCAGACGTACCAGATCATGCCGACGCCGAAGGCCACGCACAGACCGGCAAGAATGACACCCGAACCGGTATTCGAGGGCATGTGGATGTCCTTGTAACCGGTCGTCGGACGCTCGTAGCCACGTGCCTTCATGTCGGCCCATGCATCGCCCTGGTGAATGACGGGCGTGAAGGCGAAGTTGTAATCTGGCGGCGGCGACGACGTTGCCCACTCGAGCGTACGGCCGTTCCACGGGTCACCGGTGGTGTCGCGCAGCTTCTCGCGATCGCGGATGCTGACCGCGAACTGGAGGAGCATGGCGGCAATGCCGGCAGCGACGAGGAGGGCACCGATCCCTGCGATGATGAACCAGATCTGCAGGCTCGGGTCATCGAAGGTGCGCAGGCGACGGGTGACGCCCATCAGGCCGAGCACGTAGAGCGGCATGAACGCGAGGTAGAAGCCCACGACCCAGCACCAGAACGACACCTTGCCCCAGAACTCGTTGAGCTTGAACCCGAACGCCTTGGGAAACCAGTAGTTGATCCCGGCGAAGGCCCCGAACACCACGCCGCCGATGATGACGTTGTGGAAATGCGCCACGAGGAACAGCGAGTTGTGGAGCACGAAGTCGGCCGGCGGCACCGCGAGCAGGACGCCGGTCATGCCGCCGATCGTGAAGGTGATCATAAACGCGATCGTCCACATCATCGGCAGTTCGAAGCGCACCCGGCCACGGTACATAGTAAACAGCCAGTTGAAGATCTTCGCGCCCGTCGGGATCGAGATGATCATCGTGGTGATGCCGAAGAACGAGTTGACGCTCGCGCCCGACCCCATGGTGAAGAAGTGGTGCAGCCAGACGAGGTAGGCGAGCAGGGTGATGACCATGGTCGCATACACCATCGAGGTGTAGCCGAAGATCCGCTTGCCCGAGAAGGTCGAGGTGACCTCGCTGAACACGCCGAACATCGGGAGAATCAGGATGTAGACTTCCGGGTGACCCCAGATCCAGATCAGGTTGACGTACATCATCGGGTTGCCGCCGAGCGTGTTCGTAAAGAACGCGGTGTCGGCGTAACGGTCCAGGCTGAGCAGTGCCAGCACTGCGGTGAGGACGGGGAAAGCTGCGACGATCAGGATGTTGGTGCAGAGTGCGGTCCAGCAGAAGATCGGCATCTTCATCATGGTCATGCCCGGCGCGCGCATCTTTACGATGGTGGCGATCAGGTTGACGCCCGACAGCAGCGTGCCGACACCCGCGATCTGGAGCGACCAGATGTAATAGTCGACGCCGACGCCCGGGCTGAACCCGATGCCCGACAGCGGCGGCATGGCGAGCCAGCCGGTCTGCGCGAACTCGCCGACGAACAGGCTCATCATGATGATCACCGCGCCTGCGGTCGTCATCCAGAAGCTGAAATTGTTGAGGAACGGGAAGGACACGTCGCGCGCACCGATCTGGAGCGGGACGACGTAGTTCATCAGACCCGTCACGAATGGCATCGCGACGAAGAAGATCATGATGACACCGTGCGCGGTGAACACCTGGTCATAGTGGTGCGCGTTGAGATAGCCTTCGGACCCGTTGAAGGCCATCGCCTGCTGGGCGCGCATCATGATCGCGTCCGAGAAGCCGCGGAGCAGCATCACGATCCCGAGGATCATGTACATGATGCCGATCTTCTTGTGATCGACGCTGGTGAACCACTCCTTCCAGAGGTAGCCCCACAGTTTGAAGTAGGTGAGTGCCGACAGCAGCGCGATCCCGCCGAGCGCGACGCCACAGAAGGTGGCGACGACGATCGGTTCGTGAAGCGGGAGCGACTCAAGCGTGAAGCGGCCGAGGATCGGACTGACGTTGAGGGGTGAAGCTTGCATGGTACTGGCCATTTAGAGGGGGCGCTGCTTGGGCGTATTGGACTCATCGGGAGCCGAAGGTCCGCGTTGCGGAATGTCGGACGGGCTTTTCGGCGGTGCCTGACCGGCGTCGCGCGTCGTCAGCGGGGACGAGTTGCGTTTGCCTTCGGCGTGACCGCTATTGGGCATGCCTTCCATCGCCGCGCTGTCCTGCATGTCTTTCTTCATCATGTCGCTCATGCAGGTCGTGCCGGGGCGGATGCACTGGTTGACGACCGCGCTGAAGATACCGGGATCGACGTTCGCGAACCGCATGACAGGAACCTTCTCCGATGGTTTCTCGAGCTTTAGATAATCAGCGCGCGTCAGGTTTCCACCGGCCGCCTTGTTGCGCGAGATCCAGGCGTTGAAATCGCCCTCGCTCAGCCCGTGGAAGCGGAACCGCATTCCCGAGAAGCCCGCGCCCGAATAGTTGGACGAGAAACCCTCGTAATTGCCCGGCTTGTTGATCACCGCGTTGAGCTGCGTCTCCATCGACGGCATCGCGTAAATCATGCCGGCGAGAGTGGGGACGTAGAACGCGTTCATCACCGAGGACGAACTGATGCGGAAATGGATCGGGCGATCGACCGGTGCGGCCAGCTCGTTGACCGTCGCAACGCCATATTGCGGATAGACGAACAGCCACTTCCAATCGAGCGCGATGACTTCGACCTCGAGCGGCTTGACGTTCGCGACCAGCGGCTTGCCGGCGGAAAGGCGGGCAATCGGGCGGTACGGGTCGAGCAGATGGGTGCCGGTCCAGGTCACCGCGCCAAGGCAGATGACGATCAGCAGCGGTGCCGCCCAGATCAGCAGCTCGAGTTGCGACGAGTGATCCCAGTCGGGTTCATACGTCGCGTCCTCGTTGGTCGACCGGTAACGATATGCGAACAGGCCAACGAGCCCGATGACCGGAACGACGATCAGCAGCATCAGCGCGGTGGCGAAGATCACCAGATCGCGTTGCTGCAATGCAACGTCGCCGGCCGGGTTCATGACGACCATGTTGCATCCGCCAAGCAGCAGCGTGAGCGAACCCGCGGCCAGCAAGTGACGAATCGGGCGGCGGGGAATCGGGGGGAGTCGGAGGGATGCCATGGGGGCGCGCTATACACAGATGCTGCGCTGCGACATTGGACATTTTGTCCAATGCCCTAAAGCCGTGGTATAAGGCATACGGTCAAACAACGACCGACGTCCCACGGTCCAGGAAGACGCGAACGATGACAGCACAAACCGCCTCCCACACCGCCGAGCGCGATGCGCGGGCGATTAACGCCCGGCACGGGCATGGCGATGGCCATGTCGACCCGAACGAGATCGCAATCGGCGTCGTCATCGGGCGTACGTCCGAATTCTTTGACTTCTTCGTCTATGCGATCGCATCGGTGCTGGTGTTCCCGGCGCTGATCTTTCCGTTCGCGGATCGCCTGACGGGCACTCTGTACTCCTTCGGCATCTTTGCGCTGGCGTTCATCGCCCGTCCGATCGGGTCGATGATCTTCCTCGCGGTCGATCAGGTGCTCGGCCGTGGCACCAAGCTGACGATCGCCCTGTTCATGCTGGGCGGATCGACCGCCGCGGTCGCGTTCTTGCCCGGGTATGAGACGATCGGTGCCTGGGCGATCGTGCTGCTCGCGATCTTCCGCATCGGCCAGGGTATTGCGCTGGGTGGCGCATGGGACGGCCTCGCCTCGCTGCTCGCGCTCAATGCGCCCGAGAACAAGCGCGGCTGGTATGCGATGATCCCGCAGCTCGGTGCGCCGCTCGGCCTGATCGTGGCGAGCGCATTGTTCGCTTTCTTCCTCAGCACCTTGTCGCCCGCCGATTTCCTCGACTGGGGCTGGCGCTATCCGTTCTTCGTCGCCTTTGCGATCAACGTCGTGGCTCTCTTCGCCCGTCTCCGCATGGTGTCGACGCCGCATTACGAAGCCCTTTTCGAAAGCCGCGAACTCGAGCCGTCGCATGTGCTCGAGACGATCCGCAGCGATTGGCGCAACATCGTGATCGGAGCGTTCGCGCCGCTGGCGAGCTTTGCGCTGTTCCACATGGTCACCGTGTTTCCGCTGTCCTGGGTGCATCTCTTTACGAACCAGAAGCCGGAACGGTTCCTGTCGATCGAGATCCTCGGCGGCATCGTCGGCGTGGTCGGCGTTATCGCGTCTGGCCTGATCGCGGATCGGGTCGGGCGGCGCTACCTGCTCGGCGTGACCGCAGCCGGGATCGCGGCGTTCAGTGGCTTCGCACCGCAGTTGCTAAGCGCTGGATATGCCGGCGAAATGGCGTTCGTGCTGGTCGGCTTCGCGCTCCTCGGCGTGGCGTTCGGCCAGTCGTCGGGGGCGGTCGCCGCGAACTTCGGCAGCACGCGGCGGTACACCGGGGCTGCGCTGACGTCGGATCTGGCGTGGCTGGTCGGCGCGGGGTTCGCGCCGCTCGTCGCACTCCTGCTGGCAAGCAACTTCGGTCTGCTGGCGGCAGGTGCCTATCTCCTGTCGGGCGCGCTGGCGACGTTGATCGCGCTTGGGGTCAACAAGGAACTCGGTCGGCGGATCTCGTAAAAGCCGCTGGCACGCCTGCGAAGGGCG
The DNA here is from genome assembly GCF_000251145.1 of Sphingomonas sp. PAMC 26621. Classification (GTDB taxonomy): domain Bacteria; phylum Pseudomonadota; class Alphaproteobacteria; order Sphingomonadales; family Sphingomonadaceae; genus Sphingomonas. The sequence continues at coordinate 94,636 of NZ_AIDW01000015.1, forward strand.
GGGCCGTACCGATGGCGCAATGTGCCACTGGTACCGCCCCGACCTGACATGTCAGGCGACCAGTTCCTCCAGCAGGGTCTGGACCCGTTCGGTCCGGGTGCCTTCATCGGTTGGTTCCGCGAGCAGGAACCGACCGTTCTTCTCGACCAGTCCAGCTTCCGCCGTATCCGCCGCAAAGTCGCGCCGCGGCGTTAGCGCGATTGCTTTGTCGCCAGCGTCGATCCGCTCCACCCGCGCATCACGCGCCAGCAACCGGACGCGCGCCCGCGCCAGCAAGGCCGATGCATCGACCGGGAGCGCACCGAACCGGTCGACCAGCTCATCCTCGAATTCATCAAGCATCGAGCCGTCTGAGATCCGGCTGAGCCGGATGTAGAGCGACAGCCGCACGTCATCCTCGGGGATCCAGTCCGCCGGGAAACCACCGGCCGGGCCGAGATGCAGTTCGGGCGTCCAGCGCTCGACATCCTCGCCTTGCGCCTTTCGCAGCGCACCGCTCAGCAAATGCTGGTACAGGTCAATCCCGATCAGCTTGGTATGCCCCGCCTGCGTCTCGCCAAGCAGATCGCCCGCGCCGCGCATGTCGAGATCCTGCGCGCTGATGTCGAACCCGGCGCCGAGCCGGTCGAAAGTGGCCAGCGTACGCAGTCGCTTGAACGTCCGCTCCGCGATTGCGTGATCCGAGTCGGTGAGCAGTACGACCTGCCCACGCCGGTTGCCGCGCCCGACCCGACCCCGCAACTGATGCAATTGCGCCAGCCCAAAGCGGTCCGCGCGCCACACCACCATCGTGTTCGCGCGCGGCACGTCGAGCCCCGCCTCGATGATATTGGTGGCGAGCAACACGTCACCGTCGCCCTCGGAGAACGCGACCATCACCGAGTCGATGTCGGCGGCAGGCATCTTGCCGTGCGCCTCGACGATCTTGAGGTCGGGTGCAGCGCGCCGGAGCTTCTCGCCGACGCTCGCCATGTCCTCGATCCGCGGGACGACGACGAAGCTTTGTCCGCCGCGCCCCTTCTCGCGCAAGAGTGCGGTACGGATCCGGACGTCGTCATAGTGGTCGAGGCTGGTGCGGATCGGCTGGCGACGTGCCGGCGGAGTCGCGATGATCGAGATCTGCTGCAACCCGACCAGCGCCATCTGGAGCGTCCGTGGGATCGGCGTTGCCGACAGCGTCAGCAGATGGACCTCGCCCGATCCGCGCAACCGCGCCTTGTCCGCCGCGCCGAAGCGCTGTTCCTCGTCGATGATGACGAGCCCGAGCTTCGGGTAGCTGACGCCCTTCGCCATCACCGCGCCGGTCCCGATCACGATCTGGATCGACCCGTCGGCAAGCCCGGCCTTGACCGCTTTCTTTTCCGCTGCGCTCGACAGGCGGGACAAGCCCTCGACCGCAATCCCCGCCGCTTCGAAGCGGCGTCGGAAACTCTCGAGATGCTGCCGGACCAGCACCGTGGTCGGCGCGGCGACCACGACCTGATAGCCCGCGAGCGCTGCGATCGCCGCAGCGCGCAGCGCGACCTCGGTCTTGCCGTACCCGACATCACCGACGACGAGCCGATCCATCGGGGTGCCGTGCGCGAGATCCTGCCGGACTGCCGCGATGGCGCGGGTCTGGTCCGCGGTTTCGTTGAACGGAAAACCGTTCGCGAAACGTTCGTAGGCGGCAGGATCGGGGGTGAGGACCGGCGCTTTCAACGTTGCGCGCGTGGCAGCAAGCTCGGTCAGCCCGCGTGCGCTTTCGGCGATCGCCGCGTCGATGTCACCGCGCCGCTTGAGCCAGGACGAACCGTCGAGCTTGTCGAGCGTCACCGCCTCCGCATCCGCGCCATAGCGCCACAGGCGGTCGGCATCGTCAACCTCGACCAGCCGCCGCGCGCCGCCGGCATATTCGAGCACGATCATCTCGCCCGACGTCGCCTCGGCACGGGGTGCCGCTTCGAGCCCGAGGACCGTTCCGACGCCATGATCCTCATGCACCACGACATCGCCGATCCGGATCTCCGCGCCGCCTGCAAGCGGGTTCGCCGAGCCGGGTTGCGCGTCATCAAGCAACGCACGGCTGCCGAGCAGGTCGGCAGCGGCGATCACGACTCGCTTGTCATCGACGAACCCGCAGTCGACCGGCATTGTCACGGTCGCGGCCATTCCGGGGGTGAGATCGCGGAGCGAGTCCCACGTGTCATGGTCGACGAACTCGACCCCGAGCCGTTGCCCGATCCGCGCGCGCAGGAACCGGATGTCGCGTTTGCTCCCCGCCAGCACCAAGGCATGATCGGCGAGCAGCGGTTTGGTGAAGCGCACCAGCTTGGCAAGCGGCGCCTTCACCTCCGCGAAGCGGGCGACGTCGGCCGCCGCGTCGTCGAACGACAGGGGCGTCCAGCCATCCAGCGCGGCGTGCCACTGGTCGTCGTCGATCGCGTCGATCTTGCCGGTGCCGCGAGCGGCGACGTCGCCGGCGAGCTTGACGAACCGGGCCCGACGGCTGTCGGCCTTGTCCGCCAGCACGATCCGGCCCGGCTGCAGATGCGCGAGGATCGCGACCGGGTCACCCAGCGGCGGTTCGGCGGCACGTCCGATTTCGAGCGTATCGAGCGGCTCGAGCGTGCGTTGCGTCGCGGGATCGAAGCAGCGGATCGCTGCGATCTTTCCGTCGACGACATCGATTCGCGCGGGGCGGACCGCGTCGGCCGGAAAAATGTCGATCACTTCGCCACGGACCGCAACTTCGCCCGGCTCGTCGACGCGGTCGTCGGTGACGTAGCCGAGGTCTGCAACCATCGGTGCGAATGCTTCGAGATCGATCGCGTCGCCGATCGCAAGCGTCGGGGGCGCGCGGTCGAACTGTTCCGCGGCGGGGTACCGTCGCGCCGCCGCTTCACCGCTGAGGATCAGTGCGATCGCGTCGCGCTTCGCTCGAGTCTGCGCGACCCGCAGCGCATGGAGCGTCGCCACTCGCCGCCCGGCGTTGGCGGGGGAGGCGGGGGCGACATCGCCCGGGAGCGTGTCGCTCGACGGGAGGAAGAAGACGCGGCTACGGTCGACGATTGCTGCAAGCGCGCAGGCCAACGCGTCGGCCTGCTGGTCGTCATTGGCGATGAAGACGAGATCGTCGTCGCGCAGGGCTTCGGCAATCCGGGTTGCGAGAAACGCGACGGTCATGCTGCCCCCCCGTTTTCTCGCGCGCCACGCGCTTCAGGGGTCATGCTTGGGGCCGTGTCTTGCAGAACGACCCGGATTGGTCCGGCAATGCTTTCCAGCGGAGTGTCCTTCGCGTCGGTTACAGGACTCGAGGAAACGCGCGGGCCGCTTTTAGAACCATTTCCAAGGGGGGAATTTTGCGCTGATCCAGAGCAAGCCTGACGGGACGTCGTCCCCCTTCGGCAAAGCGCCCTACAGCAGCAATTCCGCTACCGCATCGACGATCGCCTCGGCGTCGAGCCGGTAGAGCCGGTAAAGGTCCGGCAGGTCGCCAGTCTGCCCGAACCGGTCGGTCCCGAGCGGGCTGACGCGCATCCCGCGCACCCCGCCGAGCCACGACAGCGTCGACGGCGCGCCGTCGATCACCGTTACCAGCCCGGCACTAGGCGCGAGCCGGTCGAGTAGGGTCTCGGCGTGGCACGCCGCGCGCGTGTCCCCGGTCCAGCGTTGCGCGTGGCGGGCGGAAAAACCGCGGTGCAGCAGGTCGGGCGACGTCACCATCAGCAAGCCAAGGCCCGGAACGTCGTCGGCGAGGGCGGCATGCGCTTCGAGCACCTCGGGCGTCACCGCACCGGTGAAGACGATCGCGACATCGCGCGCGCCGCCCGGTTCGACCAGCCAATAGCCGCCCTCGAGCGCATCCGCCTTCCATCGATCATCCGTGCGCGTGACCTGCGGGATCGTGCGGGTGGACAGCCGCAGATAGGTAGATCCGCCGTCGTCGGCCTGAATTTGCTCGAACGCCCGGTGCATCATCAGCGCGAGTTCATCGGCGAAGGCTGGCTCGAAATAGGTAAGCCCCGGTTGCCCGATTCCGATCAGCGGCGAGTTGATCGACTGGTGCGCGCCGCCCTCCGGCCCGAGGGTCAGCCCCGAGGGAGTCGCCACCAGCAGGAAGCGCGCATCCTGGTAACAGGCGTAATTGAGCGCATCGAGCCCGCGCGCGATGAACGGGTCGTAGACCGTTCCGATCGGCATCAGCCGGGTGCCGAACAGCGGTGCCGCAAGACCAAGCGCGGCGAGCATCAGGAACAGATTGTTCTCGGCGATGCCGAGTTCGATATGCTGCCCCGCGCCGTGGCCCGCCCACTTCTGCGCGGTCGGAATGCGGGCAGCCGAAAACACGTCCGCAAGTTCCTGCCGCCGGAACAGCCCGCGCTGGTTGACGAACGCGCCGAGGTTGGTCGAGACGGTCACATCGGGCGAGGTCGTTACGATCCGGTCCGCGACCGGGTGCCCGCTTTTGGCGAGATCGAGCAGGATCCGCCCGAACGCTGCCTGGGTCGACCATTCCGCGCCCTCGGGGGCGGGGAGCGCGTCGGGCAGCGGGATCGCGGGGGTGGCGGGAACGGGACGCGCGTTCGCCAGCGCGCTGTGTTCGACCACCGAACGCACCTGCGCCGCGACATTGTCGCCGAGGCCACCGTAAGGCGCCCATTCGTCGCCCTCGGCGATGCCGAGACGGTCGCGCAGTGCGTGGATCTGGCCGGGGTTCATCAGCCCCGAATGATTGTCCTTGTGACCCGCGAAGGGGAGGCCGTAGCCCTTGATCGTATAGGCGATGAACAGCGTCGGCACGTCGTCGTCACACCGCGCGAAGGCGTCGAGCAGCGTCTCGATGCAGTGCCCGCCGAGGTTGGTCATCAACGCCGCCAGCGCATCGTCGTCAAACGTGTCGATCAGCGCGAGGCTTTCGCCCGCACCTGCCAGGTCCGCGTGCAGCCGAGTGCGCCAGGCGGCCCCGCCCTGATAGGTCAGCGCGGCGAATTCCGCATTCGGGCAGGCGTCGATCCAGTCGGCAATCGCCTGTCCGCCGTCGCGCGCGAACGCGGCGCGCTGGAGCTTGCCGTGCTTGAGCGTCTCGACGCGCCAGCCGCAGGTTTCGAAAATGTCGTCGAAGCGCCGGAACATCCGGTCCGCAGTCGTGCTGTCGAGCGACTGACGGTTGTAGTCGACGATCCACCAGCAATTGCGGATGTCGTGCTTATACGTTTCGATCAGGCATTCGTAGATATTGCCCTCGTCGAGTTCGGCATCGCCCATCAGCGCGATCATCCGCCCGGCGTCCGCCTCGGCGAGGTCGCCGTGCGCGATCAGATAATCCTGGATCAGGCTCGCAAAGGCGGTGATCGCGACCCCGAGCCCGACCGACCCGGTCGAGAAGTCGACGGGGATCGAATCCTTGGTCCGGCTGGGATAGCTCTGCGCGCCGCCCAGCCCGCGATAGCGCTGGAGCGCGTCGAGCGATTGCTGGCCCATCATGTAATGAATCGCGTGGAGCACCGGCCCGGCGTGCGGCTTGACCGCGACCTTGTCGTTCGGGCGGAGCGCGCCAAAGTACAGCGCGGTCATGATCGCGGTAATCGACGCGCAGCTCGCCTGATGCCCGCCGACCTTCAACCCGTCGCGGCTCTCGCGGAGGTGATTGGCGTTGTGGATCGTCCAGGACGACAGCCAGCGCAGCCGCGTCTCGATCGTCTCGAGAATCGCGATGGTTTCGGCGTCGGGGCTGGGAGCGATCGTTTCCATTGCAACCAAATAGCGCGTCTCGCGACGGATGCGACCGGAAAATTCAGCCCGTCTGCCGCGCCGCGAATTGCGCGATCAGCCAGCTTCGGAACAGGCTGATCGTTGGATCGTCGAGATCGTCCGCGCGCAATTTGAGATAATAGCCGAACCCGTCGTCGACCATCGTGTCATGCGGCACGACAAGCTTGCCCGCCGCGATCTCGGGCGCGAACATCGCGATGTCGGCAAGCGCGATCCCACCCGACTGCATCGCATAGGTCGCTGCCAGCGACAGCGTGTCGAACGCGAGCCCGCGATTGGTGTTGAGCTCGATCCCGCTGCTGCGTGCGAAGCTGCTCCACAGCAGCCCGCGCACCTCGCCGTCGAGGGTCACGTGCAGGAGGTCGTTGTCCGACAGGAACTGCTCGAGCGACTTGCCCGTGTTGGCCGCTGCCACGGCGGGGGAACAGACCGGCGCGACTCGGACCAGCCACAACAGGTCGGTAATGCGGTCGTCGATGTTCGGCCGGTCGAACACGATCGCCATGTCGGTCTCGGTGGTCGGCATCCCCGTCACCGGGGAACTCGAAATGTCGATCCGCACGTCAGGATAGTCGCGATGAAACGCGCGGATCATCGGCATCACCACCTGTTGCAGCAGCGATGGCGGGATGTGGATCCGGATCGGGCGGCCGCTCAACGGATCGTGGCTTACCGCATTCATCGTCTGTTCCAGCAGGTCGAACGATCGCCGTACCTCAGGGAGCAGCGCCGCGCCCGCCGCGGTCAGCACGAGGCGCTGGCCCGAACGGTCGAACAGCTTCTGCCCCAACAGTTCCTCTAGGCTGATGATGTGCCGGCTGACGGCGCTTTGCGAGACGTTGAGCGCCTGCGCCCCCGCGGTGAAGCTCATCTGTTGCCCGACCGCGTCGAAGGCGCGCAATGCGTTGAGCGGGAGCCAGCGACGGTTGATGATCTTCGACTTGGCGATGGCCCATTCCCCAAATGACTGCGACGCGCTGTATGGCGGGTATCAATCCGGTTCCACGCCTGAATGCAAGAGCATGGCCGGTTCGCCGGACCGGCGGCGCGGTTCGTCGCGGTTTTCGCATGGGTGTATGCGCAAATGGAATTTTCCGGGGGTGGTCCCCGCATGTCACACCCTGCGTACGGGGCAGGAGCACGAGCGCGTGGACCTTTCAGGTGTTGCATCATGGGTTGGGTCGCGCCGCGCCGGGCATTCGTTGCCGCAGGACCTGTATCTTAGCGCCGACGCCTTCGATTTCGATCTCGCCGCGATCTTCGGCACGTCGTGGCTGCTCGCCGGTTTCACCGCCGAAGTGAAGCAGCCGGGCGACTATCTGTCGTTCATGGTCGGGCGTTGGCCGGTGATCGTGGTGCGCGGGCGCGACGGGGCGTTGCGCGCCTTCCACAACAGCTGCCGCCACCGCGGATCGATCCTGTGCAAGCCGGGCGCGGGGCACGCGCCGCGGCTGACCTGTCCGTATCACCGATGGAGCTACGGGCTCGACGGGCGGCTGCTCGCGGCGGGGCGGATGCCGGACGATTTCGACAAGACTGCTTACCGGTTGAAGCCGGTGCATCTGGAGACGATCGCGGGCGCTATCTTCGTGTCGCTGGCACTGGTTCCGCCGGATATCAGTATCTTGCGGCGTGATCTGACGCCTTTGCTCGAACCGCACAATCTGGAGCGCGCCAAGGTCGCGCACAAATCCGTGCTGGTCGAATATGCCAATTGGAAGCTGGTCGTCGAAAATGGCCGCGAATGCTACCATTGCGCGAGCGGTCACCCCGAGCTGGCGCGGACCTTCCCGGTCGGCGCTGCGCAATATTTCGATCTGGAGGCCGCCGCCGCGCGCCTGTTCACGGAGCGGATGGAAGCGATCGGGCTCCCAACGGGGCCGGTGGGCGAGGACTGGTGGCAGGCGGTCCGCTTCGCGCTCAACGATGGTAATGTCGCGATGACGACCTCGGGTCAGTTCGCGGTCAAGAAGCTGATGGTCGAGGCGGGTGGGGGCGATGCGGGGTCGCTCCGCTGGGCGGTCGAGCCCAACAACTTCTGCCATTCGACCAGCGACTATACGTTCGCGTTCAATGCGATGCCGGTATCTCCGGGGGAAACCCACGTCGTCTCGACCTGGCTAGTGCATGAGGATGCGGTCGAGGGGGTCGATTACGACATCGACGAACTGACGCATCTGTGGACGCAGACCAACCTCCAGGACAAGGCGTTCGCCGAGGATAATCAGGTCGGTGTGTGGTCGCCGGGCTATACGCCGGGGCCGTACAGCCCGACCGCGGAATCGCTGACGCTGCGCTTCGTCGACTGGTATTGCGCGCGGGCGAGCGAATATCTTGCGCGGGTCCCGGTATGACTGGGCCGCGCTGGCGCTCCGAAACGCTCGCGGTCCGTGCGGGATATGATCCGGCGGGTGCCGCCAATGCAGCGAAACCCCCGATCTATATGACGTCGACCTTCGCCTATGCCTCCGCGCGGCAGGCGAAGGACATTCACGAAGCCTATTTCGATGGCACGGGGCCGGAAGTCGGCGGCGCGGGGCACATTTATGCGCGCCTCAGCCATCCCAATCTCGACATGGTCGAGGAACGGCTCGCCGCGCTCGACGGCGCGGAAGGCGCGGCGGTGTTCAACAGCGGGATGGCGACGCACAGCGCGATCGCGCTCGCGCATCTGCGACCGGGCGACAGCGTGGTGTTCGGGCGGCCGATCTATGGCGGGACCAACGGGCTCTACACCGGGTTGCTGCCGGGCTTCGGGGTGCATCACGCGAGCTTCACCGACGGCTGTGATCGCGCGGACGTGATGTCGGCGGTCGAGGCGGCACTGGCGGCGGGGCCGCTCAAGCTGATCGTCGGCGAAACGCCCGCCAACCCGACCGCGGCGATGGTCGACATCGCACTGCTGGTCGAGATCGCCGATACGGTCGGCGCGCGGACGGGGACGCGCCCGGTCGTCGTGATCGACAACACGCTGCTCGGGCCGATGATGCAGCGACCGATCGATCTCGGCGCCGATCTCTGCATGACGAGTCTCACCAAATATTGCGGCGGACACAGCGACTTGCTGGCAGGTGGTGTCACCGGGCGCGAAGCGCTGGTCGCGCCGCTGCGGCTGTTGCGCACCACGCTTGGGAGCCATCTCGACCCCTATACGTGCTGGCTGATGCTGCGCTCGATGGAGACGGTGCACCTGCGGGTCGAGCGGTCGATGGACAATGCGCGTCGGCTTGCCGAGGTCCTGCGCGACCATCCCAAGGTGGCGAGCCTCACCTATCTCGGTTTCCTTGCCGACGGTACGCCCGCTCGCGCGGTGTACGACAGGCAATGCAAGGCGGCGGGTTCGACCTTTTCCTTCGCGGTCGTTGGCGGTGAGGCGGAAGCGTTCCGCTTTCTCGACCGGCTCGAATTGCTGCGCTTCGCGGTCAGCCTCGGCGGGTCCGAGACGCTCATCACGCATCCCGCGACGACGACACATTATGCGATCAGCCCCGAAGAACGCGCAGCGGGCGGGATCACGCCCGCCACGCTGCGGCTGTCGGTCGGGATCGAACATGTCGACGACCTGATCGCCGACCTTTCCCAAGCGCTGGACGCGATATGAAAATCCTCGACCCCCACGCCATCGACGGCAAGATCCCCGCGCCCGACGAACAGTTCGACCTGATCGTGGTCGGCGCGGGTCGGGCTGGCACGACCACCGCGATCCGCGCAGCGCTGAGTGGCGCGAGCGTGCTGCTGATCGACGAGAACCCGGTTGCGGGCGCGATGATCGGGAACGACGTGCCGCTGTTCTTCGGCGGTCGCGCGACCGCGGCGGTGCATCACCCCGACCGACTGATCGAACAGCTGTTCCGCGCCAATCCCGAATTGGAGGCGGCGTTCGATGCCGGGGTCGATGTGCGGCTCGGGGCGGTCGCCTGGGGCCTGTACGTTCCAAATGCCGCCCTGCGTGCGTTGCCGGGGCCGCTGCTCGGGATCGCGGATGCCGAGGCGTCGCGGATGGTGGGTTTCCGGCGACTGGTGCTCGCGACCGGCGCGCGCGATATCGCAATGGCGTTTCCGGGGTGGGACCAGCCCGGCGTGATGGGGGCGCAGGGATTTGCCGCGCTGTTGACCCGCTACGATGCGCTGGCGAGCCGGCGGATCGCGATCGTCGGATCGGGCGATCTGGCGCTTCAGACTGCTCGGATGGCGCTGGAGCGCGGGATCGAGGTTGCCGGGATCGTCGAGGTCGCGGAACGGATCGAGGGCGATCCGGCGCTGGCCGAGGCGCTCGGGGTGCCGGTGTTCCTCGCGCACACGATTGCGGCGACCGATGGCGGGATTGACGGGGTTGAGCGCGTGACGCTCGCCCCGCTCGACGGGGTCGGCGAACCTACGGTGCTGGCGTGCGATACGATCGTCTTGGCGATTGGCGTGACGCCCGCGACCGAACTGATCGAGGCGGCGGGGACGGTCGCAAACGGGCTGGTGCAGCTCGTGGGCGATAGCGCGACCGTAGTGTCGCCCAGCGACGAACGGCTGCTCGAATGGTCTACCGCGCTTGGCCGTCATGCGACCGCCGAGACGATCGTCTGCCAGTGCGAGGCGGTCGCCCGCGCCGATCTGCTCGGCGTCCAGCCGCCGCGCTACCTCGACCGCCCCGCGCGGCTGGCGACCCGATCGCTGGCGACGCTGCTGGCGGATGGTCCCGCGCACCCCGACCAGATCAAGCGTCTCACGCGCGCTGGCATGGGGCCGTGCCAGGGGCGGCGCTGTCGCGAGCAGGTACGCTGCCTGCTTGCGGCGGAACAAGGCGTTCAGCCGTCTGAAGTCCCGGTCGCGAGCTTCCGCGCGCCGGTCCGCCCGGTGCCGCTGAGCGTGCTCGCCGACTGGAACGAAGACGCCGGGATGACGGCGGGATGGGACGTCTGGTTCGGGATCCCGACGCAGTGGACGCCATACGCCGTAATCGGCACGCCCGAGGAGGCCGGACATGTCACCGGACTAGGCGGGACGCTGCATGTCTGAGCGCGACATGCCGCGTCATGCTTCCGTCGTCGTGATCGGCGCTGGCGTGACGGGGCTGAGCGCGGCGTGGTGGCTGGCGCGCGCGGGGGTCGATGTCGTGGTGCTCGACAAGGGCGTCGTCGGCTGGGAAGCGTCGGGCCGGAACGGCGGCGGCGCGTCGCATTACCAGAGCCCGTTGTTCGCCGAAGAACAGCGGTTGTGGCCGCAGATGGACGAGCTGCTCGGCTATCCGACCGAATACCGGCGCGAGCGGATCATCATCCAGCGCGATCCCGACCTGCTTGAGCATTATCGTGCGGTCGGGCGGATGTGCAACGCGATGGGCTACCGCGTCGACGATCTGGATTCGGCGCAGGCGCAGGCGATGGTGCCGCTGACCGATCATACCTGCCTCGGCGGGATCCATCTGCGCTTCGGCGGCCATGCCAATCCGCAGCGGACGGTGCAGGCTTATGCCTGGGCGTTGCAGGATCTTGGCGGACAGATCCTGCAACATTGTCCGGCGGTGTCGATCGAGACGCGGGGCGGACGCGCCAGTGCGGTGGTGACGCCGCGCGGAACGATCGCATGCGATGCGCTGGTCGTCGCGGCGGGGCCGCAGGCGGAGGCCTTGGTCGCGCCGATCGGAATCCGGTTTCCGCTCGCCGCCGCGCGCGCGGAAATGATCGTGACCGAGCCCGCGCCGCTGATGGCGATCGGTGGGGTCGACGGGAACGGGCTGTACGGTCGCCAGACGCTGCGCGGCAATCTCGCCTTCGGGGGCGGACCGCATGAATGGCTGGCGACCGATCCCGCCGGGCCATCCGCGCGGCCGACCTCGCCGCTGGTGCGCAACCTTGCGCGGCGCGTGGCGGAGATGTTTCCGCGCGCTGCCGGTCTCGGCGTGATCCGGTCGTGGGCGGGGATCGTCGAGAATACCCCCGACGGGCGACCAATCCTCGATCGCCCCGCCGATCCGGGAAATGTCACCGTCGCGACGATGTCCGGGGTCGGCTTCGGCCTGTCGCCCGCGAGCGGTCATGCGATCCGCGATCTGGTGCTCGACGGGGTGTGTTCGTTCGCCGATATCGGCAAGCTGGGCCTCGCGCGGTTCGCGACCCTCGAACCCGACTGGCGCGCGCGGCGCGGCTGGGCGCTGGAGCAGGCGGCGTGAAGCGCTATTCGGCGCTCGCTTTGCTCAAGGCGGGGTTGACCGGGCAGCGCGGCTGGGAGCGGGCGTGGCGCGATCCGGAACCGAAACGCGACTATGACGTCATCGTGATCGGCGGGGGCGGGCACGGCCTGTCGACGGCCTATTATCTCGCCAAGGTCCACGGCATCCGCAATGTCGCGGTGCTCGAGCGCGGGTGGATCGGCGGCGGCAACACCGGGCGCAATACGACGATCGTGCGCTCCAACTATCGGCAGAAGCCGCTCCACGACCTGTTCGATTTCGCGCTCGGGCTGTGGGAGGGGATGAGCGACGAGCTCAACTACAACGTCATGTTCAGCCCGCGCGGCGCGCTGTTCCTCGGCCATTCCGATGGCGACATGACGCAGCTGGCGCAGCGGGGAGACGCGCTGCGCTGTTCGGGGATCGACGCGGACCTGCTGTCGCGCGACGATGTGCGCAAGCTCGTGCCGTTTCTCGATATGTCGGAGGGCGCGCGCTTCCCGATCCACGGCGGGCTGATCCAGCGTCGCGGCGGGACTGCCCGGCACGACGCGGTCGCCTGGGGCTATGCGCGCGCTGCGGATGCGCTCGGGGTCGATGTGATCCAGCAGTGCGAGGTCACCGGCTTCACCCTAGCGGGCGGTCGCGTGACTGGCGTGGAAACCACGCGCGGGCAGATCGGGGCGGGGCGGGTCGGCATCTGCGTCGCGGGAAGCAGCGGGCGGGTGGCGGCGCTGGCCGGGCTCACGCTGCCGATCGAGGCGCATACCCTGCAGGCGTTCGTGACCGAACCGGTCAAGCCGATGATCGATACCGTTGTCATGTCGCAATCGCTGCATTGTTACATCAGCCAGTCGGACAAGGGCGGGATCGTGCTCGGCGGCGATCCCGACCAGTTCCCGAGCTATGCGCAGCGCGGGCTGCCGGTCCGGCTCGAGAAAGCGGCGGCGGAGGCGATCGCGCTGGTGCCCGCGCTGTCGCGGTTGCGGATGGTGCGGTGCTGGTCGGGGACGACCGACATGAGCTTCGACGGATCGCCGATCCTCTCGCCGCTGCCGGTCGACGGGCTCTATCTCAACGGCGGCTGGTGTTACGGCGGGTTCAAGGCGACGCCGGGGTCGGGCTGGTGCTACGCGCATCTGCTCGCGACGGGGACGAGCCATCCGCTCGCCGCACCATTCGCGCTGGATCGCTTCGCGCGCGGGGCGACGATCGACGAGGCGGGGGTCGGCTTCATGCCGCAATTGCGCTGATGCTGCTGATCGACTGTCCCCATTGCGGCGAACGCGCGCAGGTCGAGTTCGTCTATGAGCGCACGCTCGATTCGATCGTGACGCCCGGCATGCCGCCGGAGGTGGCGGTTGCCCGGCTATATGCGCGGGCCAATCCGGTCGGGCTGGATGACGAGCTGTGGCGGCATGCTTACGGCTGTCGGCAATGGATCGTGCTGCGGCGGCACCGGCGGAGCCACGCGATTGCTTTGGTCGTCGCCTATGACCCGGCGCTGCTGCCATGAGTGGCCGGCGGATCGGCGGCGCGCAGGGGACGCTGCGCTTCAGCTTTGACGGCCACGCGATGCTCGCGCGCGAGGGCGATACGCTCGCTGCGGCGTTGCTCGCGAACGGGGTGATGCTGGTCGGGCGGAGCTTCAAATATCACCGTTCGCGCGGCATCATGGCGGCGGGGGTCGAGGAACCGAACGCGCTGGTGACGGTCGGCGAGGGCGGGCGGACGGAGCCCAACACGCGCGCAACCGACGTCTATGTCTATGATGGGCTGGTCGCGCGGAGCCAGAATGCGTGGCCCTCGCTGGCGGTCGATCTCGGCGCGGTCAACGACCTGTTTGCACGGTTTTTGGGGGCGGGGTTCTACTACAAGACCTTCTTCGGGCCGCCGTCGCGGTGGATGGTGTATGAGCGGTTCATTCGGCGGGCCGCCGGGCTGGGCAAGGCCCCGACGCTGGCGGACCCAGATCGCTACGAGCATCGCTCGGCGTTTTGCGATCTGCTGGTTGTCGGGGGCGGTGCCGCCGGTGTCGCGGCGGCGCGAGCTGCGCTTGTGGCGGGCGAGCGGGTGATGCTGGTGGAGCAGGATCGCGGCCCACATCTGCTTTCCCGCGAAAGCGGGAATCCAGAGTCACACACGCAGCGCTCGGTCCCCTGGGCCCCTGCCTTTGCAGGAGCACGGACGGAAAATCTGCGCGTCCTCACGCGCACCACCGCGTCGGGCTTGTGGGACCACGGCTTTGCCACGCTTGCCGAACGCCTCGTCGAACCCGGCCAGCCACCTGCGATCGGCGAGCCCGTGCAGCGCCTGTGGCATGTCCGCGCGCGCAGGATCGTGCTGGCGACCGGCGCGATCGAACGGCCGCTGACCTTCGCCGGGAACGACCGCCCGGGCGTGATGCTGTCGCAAGCGGTCCGCAGCTATATCGAACGGTTCGACGTGCTCCCGGGGCAGCGCGTGGTGATCGCGACCAACAATGATGATGCCTATGCAACTGCCGATGCGGTTCGCGCCGCCGGCGGCGAGATGGTGGCGATCCTCGACAGTCGGGAATCGTGTCCGGCGGGTGGGGATGCAGCGTCCTTTACCGACGCGCACGTCGTCCAAGCCCATGGCGGCGCGCGCGGGCTTACGGCTGTCGTCGCAAGCATCGGCGGCAGGACGCAGCGCTTCGAGGCGGACCTGCTCGCCGTGTCGGGCGGTTTCACCCCTGCCGTCCATCTCCACAGCCAGGCGGGCGGCACGCTGGACTGGCGCGAGGACCTGCAGGCGTTCGTCCCCGGCGCGTCCCCGCAAGCGGTAACCAGCGTCGGTGCGGCAGCGGGCGATATCCCGCCGATCGCGGCAACGACCGCCGAACTCTCCGATCCCAAGCATAGTTTCGTCGATTTCCAGAACGACGTGACCGCCGCCGACGTCGATCTCGCGTGGACCGAGGGCTATCGCTCGGTCGAGCATCTCAAGCGGTACACCACGCTCGGCATGGCGACCGACCAGGGCAAGACGAGCAACATGGCGGCGCTCGCGCGGCTGGCGCAGACCGGCGGCGTCACGATCCCGCAGGCCGGGCTTACGACGTTCCGCCCGCCGTATACGCCGCTGACGCTGGCTGCGCTGGCGGGGGCGGATGGCGGTGGCCACGCCGCGCCCGCACGACGGCTGGCGCTGTGGGACTGCCACCAGCGGCTCGCGCCGATCTGGCAGCCGCTCGGGCTGTGGCATCGCCCGCGCGCGTATCCGGTGGCGGGCGAGACGCTCCATGCAGCGGCGATGCGCGAGGCGCGCGCGGTGCGGACGACGGCGGGGATCGTCGATGTCTCGACGCTCGCCAAATTCGCCGTGAAGGGGCCGGATGCGGCGGCTCTGCTCGAACTGGTCTGCGCTACGGGGATCGCCAAGCTGGCGGTCGGGCGGGGGCGCTATACCTTCATGCTGCGCGAGGACGGCATGGTGCTGGACGACGGCACCGTCTGGCGGCTGGGCGAGACCGAGTATCTGCTGACGAGTTCGACCGGCGGGGCTGACCGGATGGAGGCGCATCTGAGCTACGTCCACCGCGTGCTCGCGCCGCAACTGCGCGTATCGGTGGTGATGCAGCAGGAGCATTTCGCCGGGATCGCGCTGGCGGGCCCGCAGGCGGCGCGGCTACTGCGCGTCGTCACGGGGATCACGCCGCCCGCGCACATGGGGCTGGCGCGCGGGGTGATCGCTGGCGTGGCCGTGCTGGTGCTGGCCGCGAGTTATAGCGGCGAGCGCGCGTTCGAAATCTATGCCGCGGCGCATGACGCGGGGCCGGTGTGGGATGCGCTGGAGGCGGCGGTGCGCGGGGCGGGCGGATGTCCGTACGGACTGGAAGCGCTCGAATTTCTTCGGATCGAAAAGGGGCACGTCGTGGTCGGCGCGGAAGCCGATGGGCGCACCACGCCGGGCGACCTGGGGTTGGGGCGGATGCTGCGCAAGGCGGGTGGGTTCGTCGGCGCGCAGGGGCTGATGCGGCCGGCGCTTCATGCCGCAGACCGGCTGCAGCTCGTCGGGCTGACGTCCGACTCGCCGATCCCCGAAGGCGCGATGCTGGTGGCGGCGGAAGGCGGTGCGGCGCAAGGGCACGTGACCTCGGCGGGGCCGCGCGTGCTGGAGGCCGGATCGGTCGCCATCGGGTTGCTCGCCAGCGGTGCGGCGCGGCTTGGCGACACGCTGGTCGCGACGTCGCCGACCCGTGGCTTGCGCGCGACGGTCACGGTCGTCGCGCCCGTGTTCCACGATCCCGAAGGAGCGCGTTATCGTGATTGATGCGCACGTCGCCTTTGCGCCCGCGCGGGACATCGTTGCGGTCGACCTGTGGGACGGCATCTTGCCAATATTCCCCGGCGCTCGCGCAGTTCAGGTCGAGCCGAACCGCTGGTGGCTGATCGACGCCGGACCGCACGCCGCTGAAATCGCCGAGGTGATCGCGGATCGTGGGGCCTGCACCGCCATTGGCGGCGGCTTCGTCCGCGCGACGCTGTCCGGACCCGGCTGGCGTGACCTGCTGAGCGTCAGCGGGTTCCTCGATACCGGCGCGCACGCCCTGCCGCCGGGTGCGGTCGCGCGGACCGTGCTGCATCATGTCGCGGTAACCGTGCTTGTCACGAGCGAGGCGGGATGCGAGGTCTATTGCGCCGCCAGCTATGCGCAGACATTGGAAGCGCTCTGGCATGGAGCCACCGGGGGGAAGTGATTTGACGACCGAGACGCGACCAACCCTGTCCCCGGCACGCTGGTATGTCGTCACGATCCTCGCTCTCGTCTACGCCCTCAACATCGCCGACCGCTACGTCGTCTCGACCGTGCTCGAGCCGATCCGCAAGGAGTTCGGGCTGAGCGATACCGGGGTCGGCTGGCTGACCGGCGTGTCGCTCGCCATCTTCTACATCTTCGCCGGGCTCCCGATCGCGCGCTATGCCGACCGTGCGAACCGCCGCAATATCGTCGCGCTCGCGCTGATCACCTGGTCGGGGATGACCGCGCTGCTCGGGATGACGCAGAATTTCTGGCAGTTCCTGCTCGCGCGGATCGGGGTCGGGATCGGCGAGGCGGGATGCACGCCGCCCTCGACCTCGATCATCGCGGACAATTTCCCGCGCGGGCGACGTGCATACGCGCTGACGCTGTGGGCGCTGGGTCTTCCACTCGGCGCGTGGCTCGGGTCGAGCGTCGCGGGGGCGATCGTCGATCATTTCCACAGCTGGCGCGCGGCGTTCATCGCGCTCGGCGTCCCCGGCGTGGTGTTCGGCGCGATCATCCTGCTGACCGTGCGCGAGCCGATCCGCGGGCGGTTCGAGCTCGTCACCGAGACCAGCGAACCGGCCGCCACGTTCGGCGAAACGTGCCGCTTCCTGTGGAGCCAGCGCTCGGCGTGGCACATCAACGCGGCGGGCGCGGTGATCTGTCTGTGGGGCTGGGGGATGCTGTTCTGGATGCAGACCTATTTCGAGCGCGCTTACGGCCTGTCCACGTCGGACGCGGGCGCGCGGCTGGGGACGATCTATTTCTGGGCGGGAACGCTCGCGACGGTGGCGACCGGCGCCTTGCTCGCCTTGCCGCAGATGCAGGATGCCAAACGGATCGCGTGGTTTCTGGCAGGAATCACGATCCTCTCGACGATCCCGTCGTTCGTGATCTTCTGGACGCATTCGCTCCGCGTCGCGACGATCATGCTGTGGCTCGTGATCCCGTGCGTCTACCTTTATATGGGGCCGACGATGGCGTTGCTGCTCAACTTCCTGCCGCCGACGATGCGCGCGCAGGGGATGGCGATCAGCCTGCTGGCCGCGAACGTCTGCAACCTCATCATCGCGCCGACGGCGGTCGGCTGGATCAGCGATACGCTCGCGGTACGGCTCGGGAGCAACGCGGAATCGCTGCGCTATGCGTTGCTTGCGTTGTCGCTTACCGGCTTCTGGGCGGGCTATCATTATCTCACCAGCGTGCGGACCTATGACAGCGACGACGTGCGGCTCGGCTTTCCGGGCAAGACGCCGGCGTTCGAGGCATGAGCGGTGCGGCGCAGTTCATCCTGATCCTATCCTGCCCGGACCGTCCCGGGCTGGTTGCGGCGGTGTCGGCACATATCCATGCGTGCGGCGGCAATATCCTCGAATCGAGCCAATATACCGACCCGGACAGTGACCGCTTCTTTCTACGGACGAGCTTCGTATTGGCGGATCCGATGGAAACCGAACGGCTTGCGGCGGGCTTTGACGCCCTGGCCGGTTCCTACGAGATGGACCTGAAACTCCGCCCGCGCACCGCGCGGCAGCGTGTGCTGATCCTCGTCTCCAAGTTCGATCACTGCCTCGTCGACCTGCTCTATCGCCAGCGGATCGGCGAACTCGACATGGACGTCGTCGCGATCGTCTCGAACCATGCGCGCGAAGCCCTTGGCAATCCGGATCTTGGCGCGATCCCGTTCCATCATCTCCCCGTCACCGCCGCGACCAAGCCGGCGCAGGAGGCGCGGATCCTCGCATTGCGCAACGAAACCCGCGCCGATCTTGTCGTGCTGGCGCGTTACATGCAGATCCTGTCGGACGATCTTGCGACCGCGCTGTCAGGCAAGTGCATCAACATCCATCACAGCTTCCTGCCCGGCTTCAAGGGCGCCAAACCTTACCATCAGGCGCATGCGCGCGGCGTGAAGGTGATCGGCGCGACCGCACATTATGTCACCGCGGATCTCGACGAAGGCCCGATCATCGAGCAGGATGTCGAGCGGATCAGCCACGCCGACACACCCGACGATCTGGTCCGCAAGGGCCGCGATATCGAGCGACGGGTGCTGTCGCGCGCGGTTGGATTGCATCTGGCGGGGCGGGTGCTTATGAACGGCGCGCGCACCGTGGTGTTCAGGGACTGACGGTCATGCTGCTCGCGCTCGCTCTTGCTGCCACACCGGTCGACTATGCGCGCGGGGACGCCTGGCTATGCCGGCCGGGCCGGACCGACGTCTGCGCAGCCAACCTGTCGGTCACGCGTGTCGACGCCACCGGACAACCGCGGGTCGAGCGTGCGCCGACGCGGCGACCGGCTGACGTCGATTGCTTCTATGTCTATCCGACGGTGTCGCTCGACCCCGGTGGAAACAGCGATCTGGAGCCCGATCGCACCGAACGCGGGATCACCGAAGCGCAGTTCGCGCCCTTCCGCAGCGTGTGCCGGACCTTTGCGCCGCTGTACCGGCAGGTGACGTTGACCGCGCTGCGCAAGGGCCTTGGCGGCGGCGGGATTCCGGGCGATTTCAACCTGGCGTATGGTGATGTTCGGGCCGCGTGGAAGCAGTATCTGGCGCACGACAATCGCGGGCGGCCGTTCGTGCTGGTCGGGCACAGCCAGGGATCGTTGCTGCTCAAGCGGCTCGTCGAAGAGGAGATCGACGGCAAACCCGTCCAGCGCCGGATGCTGTCCGCGATCCTGCCGGGCACTGCCGTGCTCGTGCCGACCGGGCGCGATGTCGGCGGGAGCTTCCGGGCGGTGCCGTTGTGCCGCAGCGACGGGCAGATCGGGTGCGTCGTCACCTGGGCGAGCTATCGCGCCGGCACGCCGCCGCCTGCGAACGCGCTGTTTGGCTCATCGCGACGTGCGGGGCTTATCGCGGGGTGCACCAACCCGGCGCGGCTGGCGGGCGGTGTCGCACCGCTGGATGCACGGTTCGGTGCACCGTGGTGGAAGGGCGGAGTCGCGCAATATGCGCCGCCGTCGGCGGGATGGAGCGTTGCCGGGAGGCCGATTACCACGCGCTTTGTCGCGATGCCGGGATTGCTGTCGGGCGCCTGCACCACCGTTGGCGCGGTGTCGTATCTTTCGGTGACGGTCGGACCCGGATCCGCACCGGGCCTTGCCGAGGCCATCGCCGGCACCGCGACGATCGGCGATGCGGCGTATCCCGACTGGGGGTTCCACGTCGTCGACATGGCGATCGTCCAGGGCGATTTGCTCGAGGTGGTTCGGCGGCAGCGGCGTGCGTATGCGCGCCGCGCCGGGAACAAGGCGGGGTAACGAGATCTTCGGAGCCTCCCCGGCCTTCGCCGGGGAGGCTGTCGTAGATCAGCCCGGAACCGCCCTAGAAGCTGACCTTCCCGCGCAGACCGATCGTGCGCGGCCGCGCGACCGTCACGCGGCTACCCGCCTGATAGACCTGATAATAGGTCGCGCGCGCGATGTCGGTCACGCGGACGCCGTTGGCGAGGTTGTTGCCGTATACGCCGAACTCGAACTGGCCGATGTTGTACGTCACCGCAGCGCTCAGATTGTGCGATTCGGGAATCGTCGCGAAGCTCTGGTTCAACCCGTTGCGGGTCAGTACGCCGTTGGTGATGACCGTGCTGAACTGGTTGAAGTTGGTGTTCTGCGACGACTGATATTGATAGCCAGTCTGGACGTGCAGCGCGCCATCGCCGACCGGACGATCGTAGAAAAGCTGAAGATTGCCGGTCCAGCGCGGGTAATAGGGCGTGCGGTCGCCATCGAACGCGCCGACGGTCGGAATGTCGCCATTCGCCTTCGAATCATTGTACGACCCGCTCGCCGAGAGGGTGATTTCGGGTGTCGCCTTGACCATCGTCTCGAGCTCGACGCCCTTGCTGGTCACGCGGCCCTTGTTGTCTGTGAAGAAATACGAGCAATCGAGCCGCAACCGGGTCTGCACGTCGCGCCAGTCGATGTAATAGGCGCTGGCGTTGAGCGTCACGCGCCCGCCGGCGAACTTCGCCTTTTCGCCGATCGTGTAGTTCCACAGCTTGTCCGGCCCGAACGTGAGCGGCGCGGCGCTATAGCCATAGCCGCCAAGCTGGCGCGTGCATTGCTGCGCGATCGTCCCGCCGGTCGCGGGGAAGCTCGTCGCAAGCGGCACCGGCTGGTTGCCGCCGCCATAGCGGAAGCCCTTGGCGGCTTCGGCATAGACCATGAAGTCGGGGTCGACATGGTAGGAGATGTTCGCGCGCGGATTGACGCCGTTCGACTTGAGCGTCGCATTGGTCGTCAGCGGCGTGTTGTCGATGACTCCGTAGACGCCGCTTTCGAACAGATAATATCGTTCCTTGAAGTTGAAGTAGCGCAAGCCCGCGGTCAGATCGAGCTTGTCGGTCGCGTGCCACGTCCCGTCGGCATAAGCGGCGAACTGATGCTCGTTGGTATTTTGCAAGCCGGAGAAGATGTCGTTCGGCTGGAAGGCGGCGTCGACGGTCTGGGAATTGTAGAGACCGTTCGGCGTCTTGTAAGGGCCATAGAAGAAATTCTGGTAGGACAGCGTGTCGAACCCGGCGACCGGGATATCCTGTCGCAGGTTGCGCTTCTGCTTCTCGTAGAATGCGCCGACCGTCCACGTCACCGGGCCGCCCGGCTTGGACACCAGCCGACCTTCGATCATATAGTCCTTAATCTTCTGGTCGATCTGGTACAATTCGGCCGGAATCTGACGCGCGAGTGTGTCGCTGTACGCGGTGGGTGCCTCGAACAGCGGATAGGTGTTGGTCTTCGGCGTCAGTGCCGACCCATAATCCTGGAAGAAATAGCCGATCTGCGGTTCTAGGCTCGCATCGAAGCCGATCGCGCGGTCGGTATAGGCACCCGTCACGATGACGTGGGCGAACCCGGCGTCATAGTCGGCCCCCAGCGTGTAGAGCCGGAAGCGGTCGTCGGTGCCTTCGGGGCCGTTGGTCAGCACGGTATAGTTCTTGAGGCCATCGAACGCCGAGTTGAGACCGTTGGCGATGCTGCGCTCGTAGGTGATCGAGGCGTCGACGGTCAGCGCGGCGTCCGGCGTCCAGCGCAACGCGGCGCGCCCTTGATAAGTGCTGTTGCGGTTGGCGTCCTTCTTGTTGCGCAGCCCGATATTGTCGATGAACCCGCCATCGCGCCCGACATAGAAATTGGTGCGCAGCGCCAGCGTGTCCGCAACCAGCGGCAGGTTGAGCATCCCGCGGAAATTGAACCCCGGCTCGCCATGTTCGGTGAACACCACGCCCGCCTCGGCGGTGCCGAACGCCTTGGTCAGGCTGGGTTTTGCGGTGACGAAGCGGATCGTCCCCGCCATCGATCCCGCACCGAACAACGTCCCCTGCGGCCCGCGCAAAATCTCGACGCGCTCGAGATCATAGACCTTGAGATCGGGGGTCTGGCCCTGCACCGAGATCGGCGTATCATCGAGATACACGGCGACCAGCGAGCGGTCCGACGTGTCCGACGTGCGATACGGCCCGGTCGCGAGCCCGCGCATGTTGAACTTGTTGAACCCCGGCGCGCCTTCGGTGATCGCCAGCGAGGGCGTGAACTTTGCGAGATCGGAGAGGTTGCCTTGGCCCGACTTGGTGATCTGGTCGACGTTCACCACCGACACTGCGATCGGGACGTTCTGCAGCGATTGCGCGCCCGAGCGGTTGGCGGTGACGACGATGTCGGTGAGTTCGGAACTCGGCGTGGCGGCGCCATCGGCGGGCGGCGCGGATTGCGCGTGCGCGCTCGTGGAGGCGATCAGCGCCGCAAATGCGGCGGACCCGAACCAGCGTGCGCCGGACAGATATGGCTTGGTACGCAGTGACGTCATCTTACCCCCCAAGGTCGATTGATAGTCGCCGACATGCCGGGGGCCGAGGTGATGGCGCGCGTTTTGCGCGTCGCACATCGTGGCGAGCACCCGGTGATCATGAAGGCTGGATGAATTTCGTTAGGCCGTGAAACACAATATTGGCATGCCCATATGCTATTTTGCGATCCTGGCGATATGGTTTGATGCTCGCCCGTCACAAATAATGCGGGCCGTTCCGTCTGCGCGATCGACACGCTGCGTCATGGCGGCGTGACGCGTTCAAATGATTTCGCTACCAACACGCGTCTTTCCAATAGCCGCAGGGGTGCAGGAAGCGGTGACGAGTCGCGATCGACGATGAGAACGGAAGATGCCGCGAGCGCACGCCGCGGCGCCCGACAGGTGTCGCTGCCGGCACCCCTCGAGGCTTTGGCTGAGCGGGTCGACTGGACCAATACGCCACTCGGTGCGGTCAGCGGATGGTCGCAAGCGCTCCGGACGACCGTACTGCTGATGCTCGACTCGCGCCAGGCCATGTGCCTGTGCTGGGGGCCGGGCCTGACCTTGCTGTACAACGATGCATACGCACCGTTCCTGGGGCAGAGGCATCCCGCCGCGCTTGGATGTCCGATGGCCGACGTCTGGTCCGACGTCTGGAATGACATTGCGCCCTTGATCGATCGGGCGCTTGCGGGCGAGGCGGTGCGGTTCGAGGAGTTTCACCTCGTCATGCACCGCAACGGCTATCCCGAAGAGACGTGGTGGAATTTCTGCTACAGCCCGGCGCGCGACGATGACGGGCGGATCGTCGGCATGCTCAACGTGGCAAGCGACGCCACCCCGGCAGTACTGGCGAAGGGCGAGGCGGTGGCCGAGCGCGAACGCCAGCGGCGCATGTTGCAGCAGATGCCGGGCTTCGCTGCGATGCTATCCGGCCCGGAGCATCGCTTCAGTTATGTCAACGACGCCTATGTCGACCTATCCGGTCCGCACGACTTCATCGGGCGGACTGTCGGCGAGCTGTACTCCAGCCTTGCCGACCGCCGGATCATCGGGTTGCTCGATGACGTCTATCGCACCGGGACGCCCTTTTTCGAGCGCGCGATGGTGGTCAGGTTCGATCGCGTCGGCGGCGAACGCTTCATCGATATCCTGTTCGAACCGATCCGCGACGACGCGAATGCGGTGACCGGGATCTTCATCGGGGGCTACGACGTCACCGACCGGGTCCGGGCCGAGATCGACCAGCGCGAGAGCGAGCAACGCTACCGCACGCTGTTCGAGGCGATCGATTCGGGGTTCTGCATCATCGAACTGCGGTTTGACGCGGCGGATTGCCCGGTCGATTATCGGATCGTGGAGGCGAATTCGGCATTCGAACGCCAGACCGGGTTGATCGGCGCGTCGGGCCGCTGGATCAGCGAGCTTGCGCCCGGTCTCGAGCCATATTGGTTCGAGACGTACGGTCAGGTCGCGCGGACCGGCGAGCCGGTCCAATTCGAAAGCGAAGCAAGTGTGTTCGGCCGCTGGTATGAGGTGCACGCCTATCGCAGCGGCGCGCTCGAACAGAATCGCGTGGCGGTGCTGTTCAACGATATCACCGATCGTCGGCGGGCGGACCTCGCGCTGCGCGAACTCAACGAGACGCTGGAGAGCCGGGTCGAGGAGCGGACCGCCGAGCGCAACGTGCTCGCCAAGATCGTCGAGAGTACCGACGTGATGATCCTGGTCAGCGACCTCGACTACAATGTCATGGCGATCAACCGCGCCAATGCGGACGAGTTCGAACGGATCTATGGCGTGCGCCCCGTGGTCGGCGACAACATGCTCGATCTCCTGTCGCACCTTCCCGAAGAACAGGCGGTCGTCCGTTCGACCTGGGGGCGCGGCCTGCAGGGCGAGGAAATCACGGTGGTGACCCAGCACGGTGCCACAGACCGCGACCGGCCCTCGTATGAGGTCAAGTTCCGCACGCTGCGCGATGCGCAGGGCACGCCCGTCGGATGCTACCAGTTCGTCACCGACGTGACACAGCGCATCCGCGATCAGCAGCGGTTGAGCGAGGCTGAAGACGCCCTCCGACAAAGTCAGAAGATGGAGGCGATGGGCCAGCTGACCGGCGGCGTCGCGCACGATTTCAACAATCTGCTGACGCCGATTGTCGGGTCGCTCGACCTGTTGATCCGCCGCGGGATCGGCGGCGAGCGCGAGCAACGGTTGATCGACGGTGCGCTCCAGTCGGCCGAACGCGCCAAGACGCTGGTCCAGCGGTTGCTGGCCTTCGCGCGGCGTCAACCGTTGCACCCCGTGCCGGTCGATGTCGGTGCGCTGATCGACGGGATGTCGGGGCTGATCGAAAGCACGCTCGGCCCCGCGATCGACGTTCGTACGGCGCTTGCGCCGGGTCTGCCGCCGGCGCGCGCGGATGCCAACCAGCTCGAGATGGCGCTGCTCAATCTCGCGGTCAACGCGCGTGACGCGATGCCGGATGGGGGGACGTTGCGGCTGATCGCGGAGCAGGAAGCAGTCGGCCCGGATCATCCGACCGCGCTTTCCCCGGGGGCCTATATCCGGGTGTCGATCGTGGACTCGGGGCAGGGGATGGACGCTGCGACGCGGTCCCGCGCGATCGAGCCGTTCTTTTCGACCAAGGGGATCGGCAAGGGAACCGGGCTCGGTTTGTCGATGGTGCATGGGCTGGCGGCGCAGCTCGGCGGCGCGCTGACGATCAAGAGTGCGCTTGGAGCCGGCACGACGATCGAACTCTGGCTGCCGGTGAGCGCGGTCGCTCCGCCCGAAGAAGCTTCGGTGCCGTCTGTCGAGGTGCGGCCTGCGAGCACCTCGCCATCACGCGTTCTGCTGGTCGACGACGAGCCGCTCGTGCGGCTGAGCACGAGCAACATGCTCGCCGAGCTTGGCTATACGGTCACCGAGGCCGGGTCGGCGGAGGACGCGCTGGTGCTGTTGTCCAACGATGCTTCTTACGGCGTCGTCGTCACCGATCATCTGATGCCGGGCATGACCGGGGCCGAACTTGCCCGGACGGTCCGGACCCGGTGGCCCGCGCTCCCGGTTCTGCTCGTGTCGGGTTATGCCGATCTGGACGATGTCGCGTCCGACCTGACGCGACTGGCCAAGCCGTTTCGTGGCGCTGAACTCGCGGTCGCTCTCTCTCAGGTCATGACTTAGACATAAAACCTTACAATCCGTCGACATCTCCCCCGCGATGGCGCTAGAGGACCGCGTCTTTGCCGGGCGCGTCGTCCGGCGGCGAGGGAATTGCGTAGAGGATGATCCGCCGGGAACAGGTCCGGATGCCGGGGGCGGCGCGGCTCGCAGCGCTGTCGCTCGCGTTCGCGCTGTGCGGGTGCAGCGCGCTCGAGCACGGTTTCCTCAATGCGGCGGGGCCGGTCGCGGCGGATGAGCGGCATCTGTTCATCATCGTGTCGATCGTACTGCTGTTCGTCGCGGGGCCGGTGCTGCTGCTGACGCCGTTGTTCGCGTGGCATTACCGGCTCGGCAATGCGGCGGACTCGTACAAGCCCAAATGGAATTTCTCGTGGTGGGTCGAGGGGTTGATCTGGATCCCGCCGACCGGGATCGTGATCGGTCTCGCGGTCCTGCTGTGGACCTGGACTCACGTCGACGATCCCTATCGCAAGCTCGCCGGCGGCCCGCCGATCGAGGTCGAGGCGGTCGCGCTCGACTGGAAGTGGGTGTTTATCTATCCCGACGAAGGCGTGGCGACGGTCAACCAGCTCGCGATCCCGGTCGGTCGTCCGGTCCATATCCGGCTGACCAGCGGGACCGTGATGCAGTCGCTGCTGATCCCGCAGCTTGCCGGGCAGATCTACGCGATGGCGGGGATGACGACCGAGCTCAACGTCGCCGCATCGCGGCCCGGTCAGTATCTTGGACAGAACACGCAATATAACGGTGCCGGTTTCGCGCGGCAGAAGTTCACGGTGCTGGCGCTGCGCGGCAACGGGTATCAGGCTTGGCTCGGGCGGATGCACGCCGCGCCGCAGATCCTCGACCAGACCGTCTGGCACGCCCTGTCGCAGCGCGCGGCCGCGCCCCGGCCGCTGTTCTTCGGGGCGGTCCAGCCGGGCATGTTCCAGCGCGTTCTGGCGCAAACCAGCGGAATGCCGATGAAGCCGAAGGACGCACGATGAACACCCCCGTCTGGCCGCTCCTGCTCGGGCGGTTCGCCTGGCGCGACCTGCCGTTCGTCCGCGCGTTCGAGAACCCGAGCGCGAGCGAACTGGTCGGCGCCTTTGCCGGCGGGCTTGTCGTCGTCGGCGCGATCGTGGTTGCGCTGCTGCTGACGCGCTATGGCAAGTGGCGGTATCTGTGGTCGGAATGGCTCACCAGCCTCGATCACAAGAAAATCGGGATCATGTACATCGCGCTCGCCTTCGTCATGCTGTCGCGGGCGCTGGTCGAGGCGGTGCTGATGCGCGGGCAGCAGGCGGTCGCGATCAACAATCCGGGCTTCCTCACGCCCGACCATTTCGGCGAACTGTTCAGCACGCACGGGTCGATCATGATCTTCTTCATGGCGATGCCGTTCCTGACCGGCCTCATAAACTTCGTCATGCCGCTCCAGATCGGCGCGCGCGACATGGCGTTTCCCTGGGCCAATTCGGTTGCCTTGTGGCTGACCGGCGGGGGGGCGGGGCTGATGATGGCGTCGCTCGTCGTCGGGCAGTTCTCGACCGGGGGGTGGACGGGCTATCCGCCTTATACCGAGACTGCGTTCAGCCCCGATGTCGGGCCGGACTACTGGATCTGGGCAGTGTCGCTCGGGTCGATCGGGTCAACCATGGCGGGGATCAACATCGCGTGCACGCTCTACAAGAAGCGCGCGCCGGGGATGGAGTGGATGCGGCTCCCTCTCTTCTGCTGGACCAGCCTGTGCACCGCGATCCTGATGATCTTCGCAATGCCGCCGCTGACGGTGGCGACAGCGCTGCTCGCGCTCGACCGCTATCTCGGGTTCCATCTGTTCACCAACGATCTCGGTGGGAACATGATGAACTACGCCAACCTCTTCTGGCTGTTCGGACATCCCGAGGTCTACATCCTGATCCTCCCCGCGTTCGGGGTCTATTCCGAGGTCGTGTCGACCTTCTCGACCAAGGACCTGTACGGCTACACCTCGCTGGTGCTGGCGACGATGGCGATCGCGGTCCTCAGCTTCACCGTCTGGGTCCACCACTTCTTCACGATGGGACAGAGCGCCAATCTCAACGCGGTGTTCGGGATCGCGACGATGACGATCGGGGTGCCGACGGGGGTCAAGATCTACGACTGGATCTGGACGATGTTCCGCGGCGAGGTCCGCTTCACCGTGCCGATGCTCTATGCGCTCGCGTTCATGATGACCTTCGTGCTCGGCGGGTTCACCGGCATCCTGCTGGCGATGCCGCCGCTCGACTATCTGGTGCACAATACGCTGTTCCTCGTCGCGCATTTCCACAACATGCTGATCCCGGGGCTGCTCTACGGGATGCTCGCGGGCTATCATTACTGGTTCCCCAAGGCGTTCGGCTTCCGGCTCGACGAACGCTGGGGGCGGATCGCGTTCGGCTGCTGGCTGCTGGGTTTCTACCTCGCCTTCATGCCGCTCTACGTCCTCGGCGCGAGCGGGATGGCGCGGCGGACGCACGAGATCTTCGATCCCGCGTTCCGGCCGTGGCTGTATGTCGCGATGGCGGGCGCGGGCGTGCTGTTCTGCGCGCTCGGGTCGCTCGCGGTGCAGCTCGTCGTCAGCATCCGCGACCGCGAGCTCACGCGCGTCTATGCAGGCGACCCGTGGGACGGGCGCTCGCTCGAATGGTCGATCGCGGCACCGCCGCCGGAGTATAATTTCGCGCGACTGCCGCAGGTCGGCCAGCAGGACGAGTTCTACAACCGCAAGCACGACGAGGGGCTCGATCCCCCATATGCCGAACCCTATGGGTATGAGGACATCGTCATTCCCCGCAACAGCGCGACCGGGGTCGCGATCGGGGTATTCGCGGCAGTCTCAGCGTTCGGGCTGATCTGGCATATCTGGTGGCTTGCGGTGCTGGCAGCGATGGTCACGGTCGCGGCGCTGGTCGTCCGCAGTTTCGGGCGGAACCAGCATCGCGTACTGCATGCGGTGGAAGTCGCCCGCGAGGACCGCCGCTGGCGCGCTGCGCTCGCAGAGGCGCGAGCCGTGCCGCGCCAGCGCGAGATGACGCGCGACAATCAGGGGCTGGCAGACCGATGAGCGAGCGTACGATGCCGGCCGCCGACCGCCCGGACGCGGAGGAGGACGAAGAAGACACCGCTTTGTTCGGCTTCTGGATGTTCCTGATGAGCGACGCGGTGATTTTCGCGTTGCTGTTCGCGACCTACGGCACGATGACCGCCGCCACCGCCGGCGGACCGACCGCGGGGAGCGCGTTCAAGCTGCTCCCGACCTTCGTCGAGACGCTGCTGCTGCTGACCAGCAGCGCGACCTTCGGACGCGCGTCGGTCGCGATGAAATATGGCGAGCCGCGCCGCGTGCTGTTCGGCTGGCTGGTCGCGACGCTCGGACTCGGTCTGGTGTTCCTCGCGCTCGAGCTGAAGGACTTTGCGGAGATGTTCGCGCATCACGCCTGGCCGATGCGGAGCGGGTTCCTCTCGGCGTTCTTCGCGCTGGTGCCGCTGCACGGGCTCCACGTCGCGATCGGCTGCTTCTGGCTGGTGGTGATGATCCTGCAACTCGGGTTCATCGGGCTTGATCAGCGGGTGAAGCTCAACCTGATGCGGCTGGGGCTGTTCTGGCATTTCCTCGACGTGGTGTGGATCGCGATCTTCTCGATCGTCTATCTGGGGGGACGGATCGCATGACCGACAAACAGGCGAGCGAACGGCGGACCGAGCTGCGCAACTATGCGGTCGGCTACGCGCTTGCGCTCGTGCTCACCTGCGCGGCGTTCGGAATGGTGGTGTGGCCGTCGTTCGGGGCTGCGACGACGTTCGGCGTTGTGCTCGCGCTCGCGCTCGTCCAGGCGATCGTCCACTTCCGCTGCTTCCTGCACATCACGATGCAGCGCGCGTCGCGGCACGATCTCCAGTTGATCCTGTTCTCCACGCTGATCATCGTGATGATGGTCGGCGGGACGTTCGTCGTGCTGCTCAACCTGCGCGGGCGGATGATGTAGCCGCGCGCGTCGCCCGAACGAACGAAGCGACAGGGGCCGACACGGTCAAGGGAGCGTCCGTATCGACCCCTGTCGTAACGCCGGTGCCTAGAGGGGGGCTGGCACCGACGATCCTTTAGCACCCGTGCGACGCCGGCGACGGTCATCCCGCCGCCGCCGGCGCTTCACCTTAGCGAAACAGCGAGGTGATGCTCTGCGGTGCCTGGTTGGCGATCGACAGCGCCTGCACGCCAAGCTGCTGCTTGACCTGCAACGCCTGCAGGTTCGCCGATTCCTTCGACAGATCCGCATCGACGAGGTTACCGATGCCGCTGGTGATCACGTCCGACAGGCTGTTCACGAAGCTCGACTGACCGTCGATCTTGCGCGATGCCGAACCCAGCGTGCTGAGGCTCGAGTTGATCGTCGTCGAGACGTCCTTCAGCGTGTCGACCATCGTCTTGGCCGTTGCGGCGTCCGTGAACGTGGAACCGATTGCCGTGACGACACCCGTGTCGAAGTCCTGGTTCGCGACATCGAGCGTTGCTGCGCTGGTATCGGTGGACTGCAGCGCGCTGACGCTGCCACCGCTGCCCTTCAGCAGGTTGGTGCCGTTGAAGCTGGACGAGTCGATGATCGACTGGATCTGCTGCTTCAGCGCGTCGAAGTCCTTACCCATCGCATCGCGGCTGTTGGTGTCGAGACCCGCGTCCGATGCCGACGTGGCCTTTGCGGCCATCTGGTTGACCAGATCGGAAATCTGCTGCGTCCCCGCAACCGCCACGTCGACCGTGCTCTTGGCGCGGCTCAGCGACGACCCGACCGATGCGAGCTTGCCGACATCGCCGCGCAGCGTCTGCGCGATGGTGTAGGAAGCCGAATCGTCCTTGGTCGAGGAGACCTTGAGGCCAGTGCTGATCCGCTTCTGGGTCGAGGCGAGCTCGGTGCTCGTCATGCTCAGATTCTGCAGCGCGGTGAGAGCGGCGGTGTTGGTATTGACCGACATAACCATGATGTACATTCCTTCTCAAACAACGGCTGCTTCTGCAGCCGGGGCCAGAGCGCTGGCCCGCGCGATGCTCCGCGATTGGCGGGGCATGCTGCATTTGTAGAAACGCGCCTCGCGGGGCGGTTTCGGGCGCCGAACTTTTTCACGGTTAAGGCATCGCAAACGTCGCATGCGGCAAAATTTGCCGGGTGCCGACCGGCTGGCGCTTGCGCGATCTACGATGGCCACAGGTGCAAGGGAGAGACACGGTGGCGCTCAAGATCTGGTTGCGGGACGGGGAGAAGGTCGTCGTCAACGGCGCGGTGCTGGTCGCGCTCGGGCGGACCCGGCTGGCGATCGAGAATCACGCGGCGGTGCTGCGCGAAAGCGAGATCATGGGGCCGGACGAGGCCAATACCCCGGCCCGGCGGCTCTATTTCGCGGCAATGATGGCCTATGTCGAGGAGAGCGCGCGCGAACGCTATCAGGATCAGGTCGTCCTGCTGCTTCATGCGCTGCTCGGCGCGATCGAAGCGGACGAGGCCAAGGCGCTGTGCGTCGCTTTTGCGCGGCATATCGCAGCGGGGGATTTCTACCGGGCGCTCGGGATTTGCCGCGAGCTGATCGCTTACGAGGCAGTCGCGCTGGCGCGGGATCCGGCGGCAGTGGCGGAGCGGGTGGAGGCGACGCACTGAATAAAGCGCCCGTCGGCGACCGGATACCCGGCGCGCGCGCTACGATGGGATCTGACCCAGAAGGGTCGTGATCCGGAGTGACATGCGATGGCCGCGGATATCTCCAATGGCCTGGCCGGCCTGAGCCTCCTGGCGGGGACGAACGCGTTTGCCCTTTACGGTCCGACCGCGACGACCGCGCCCGCGAGCGAAACCAACGCGCAGCGCCTCGCGCACGCGCAGTTCAGGACGCCGGCCACCACCGCCCCCTGGACGCAAGCGCGCGTGCCGTCGCCCTCGGTCGCCGCAGTCCAGGCGATGGCATCCGTCATCGACATGCACGCCGCAACCGGGGCGCTGCCGCACGATGTGCAGACCGATTTCACCACCTACAAGGCGCTCGACCGGCTCCGCGTGCTTGCGCAGGCTGCGGCAAATAGCGGCGCGAGCGACGCGCAGCGCACGCTCTATCAGGACTGTTTCGGGCGCGGCCTCAAGGATCTGCAGGCGTATCTGGGATCGACAGCCGGCGCCCAGTTGCAACTTGCCTTCGACCAGCCGCGCACCCGGGCGGAAAGCGTTGCGATCGGTGGGCCGCCAGTGCTCCCCGCGATCGTCGGGAAGGGCGTCGTCGCCGACCGCGCCGCTGCGCTGCCCGGTGTCGCGGGGACCGAGCGGCTCCGCATCACGCTGGCGCAGCGGGATCATCAGGACGTCGTCGAGGTCGACCTGTCGCAAGCGCCGCAACCGCCGACGCTAGACGGCATCGCCACCGCGATCACCAGTGCGATCGCCGCCATTCCGGCGCGCGACGCGGATGGTGCGGTGAAACTCGACGCATCGGGCAATCCGGTTCCGCAGTGGGACGTCAAGGTTCACGCGTCCAAGACCGGGGACGCCTGGGGCCTGACGATCGACCGAACCGGGAACGAGCGGATCACGATCGATCAGCCGGGCGCGCCTACGACACTTGTCGTTGCGGCAGACATGACCGGAGCCAGCGCGGCGACCAAGGTCCAGATGCTGCGCTTCGACGCGCCGGATGGCGCGATCGCGCAGCGGCTCGACGGCACGATCGCGGCGGTCGACCGGGGGGCAAGCGCGACCGCTGCCTTGCGTCCGACCCCGGTCGTCAAACCCGTGCCGGGGAAACCGCGCCCGGTAGCACCACCACCGCCGGTGATTGCCGCAGCGACCACCGCCAGCGCGGTCGTGGTCGATCCGCAGGGCGCGACCTATGTCCTCGGGACGACGCGCGGGGATCTCGGCAGCGTGCTGTCGAACGGCACCGACATGCTGTTCGTCACCAAGCGCGACAGCGGCGGGACCGTCTTGTGGCAACGCGGGCTGGGCACCGCGGGCGCGTCGCAGGGCGCCGCGCTTGCGCTCGCGCCGGATGGCGGGATCGTCGTGGCGGGGACGGTGGCGGATCCCGCGGGGGGGAGCGCGATGACGGTCGCGCGCTTTGCCTCCAACGGCGATCAACAGATGTCCCAGCAGCTGCGCGCCGGGTCGTTCGACAGCGCGCGCGCGGTCGCGGTGGCCGCGGACGGGACGATCTTCCTCGGCGGTCGCACGTCGCGCGATGGCGGCGACGGGTATCTCGCGCGGCTCCATCCGAACGGCACGCTCGCGCAGTACCGGACGCTCGACAGCGGCGGCGACGATTCGGTCACCGCGCTCGCGGTCGATCCAGCGGGCCAGCTCGTTGCCCTCAGCCAGCAGGGCGAGGCCAGCGTGGTGCAGCAGTTCGACGGCCCATCGCTCGAACCGCAGGGCGGGACCGTCCGGCTTGGCACGACGCAGGGCAGCGCCTTGGCGATCGGTGCGGACGGGCTGATCGCGGTCGGCGGAGCGACCCTGGGCGTGCTCGGCGGCGATCAGGTCAACGTGCCCGTTGGCGGGCGCGACGGCTTCGTCGCGCGGATCAGTGCCGATTTGGGCAGCGTCTCCACGACGTATCTCGCCACCACGGGGGACGACCGGGTCGATAGCCTCGGGTTCCTCGGCGACACGTTGTACGTCGGCGGGCGGACCAGCGGTACGTTGGGCACGACGCAACGCGGGCCGGTCGATGGCTTCATCGGACGGATCGATACCGCGACGGGGACGGTCTCGGCCGTCGAACAGTTCGGCGCGGTCGGGACTCACGTCGGTGCGGTCCGCGTCGCGGCTGCGCCGAACGGGGATACGGTGCTGGACGCGCTCGGGCTCAGCCGCGGGCTGGTCACGCCGGACGTCTCCGCGAACCTCGTTACGCAGACGAGCGTCAAGGTTGGCGACAGCGTCTCGATCCGCATCAATCGCGGCGCGGCGATCAAGCTGACGATCGGGCCGAACGACACCGTCGCGTCGCTCGCCAGTCGGCTGAGCCTGCTCACCGGGGGCAAGGCGACCGTCGCGAGTACGATCAAGGGCGATGGCCGCGCGTTCCAGATCACCGCGCGGGGCGGCGCGACGATCGAGCTGATCGCGGGGCCACCCGGGCAGGACGCGCTCGCCAAGCTCGGGATCGACGCGCAGATCCTGTCGCAGGCGCCGGTCCGCCCGGCCGGCGCACCCAAGGTGTCGCCCGGCGGTCGGTTCGGGCTCGGGCTGTCGACCAGCCTGTCGCTTGCGACCGCGCAGGATGCCGGGATTGCCCTCAATGCGGTAACTCAGGCGATGTCCGTCACGCAGACCGGCTATCGATCGCTTTATTGGGATTCGACCAAGGCGGCGCTTGCGAACGGCGGCACGAGTGCGGGGGCGACAAGCAAGGCGGCAGTGGCGCGCGCGTCGGCGCAGGCGGCGAGTTACCAGGCGGCGCTCGACCGGATCGGGAGCGTGTCGCTTACGACCACGACGCAGAAACCGGACCTGACGCTGACGGTGTTCGGCCAGAGGTACTGAACCGAACGGCGCACGGGCTGCGCTCGTCGGATGCGGACCGATCGATCGCACCCGCTTTGGTTGCAGTATCCGTTGCCGCGTCGGCGGCCCGCGCCGCCTGCAAGTGCCGGAGAAACCGCGTTTCGGTCGCAGGCGCACCCCGTGTTTGCCGACCCCGCCGGGTCGATTTTGCCGCTGCGGGCAATCGCCGGTCCGCGACAAGATCGCTTATGGTTGCGTCGTTCGTGGCATTGCCACCGCGTCCGCCGCATTGATTGCCCCGGGAAACGGGATGGCCCGCGCGACCGTCGACAGACGACGGGACAGGCGCGCCGGGTCGGTTCGATCGGGGGATGATCCATGGAGCGCGAAGCGGATTCTGTCGTCGACATGCCGAAGTTGAGCGAGGACGGCGCGGTGTACCGGAACGACCGGGGGGTCATCGCCGAGAATTATTACGACCTGCAGGGCCTTGCCGTCCTCGATGGAATCCGGGCGCAACATCCGCTTCCGACGGCGTCCAGCGCCAGCCTCGCGCGGAGCCTGTTCCAGTCGGTGGAGATCGCGCTGCTGCCGTCATCCTGCTCGATTCGATGCTTCAGCCTGTTCCCATCGGGGTGGCTGGCGATCTGTACGCAGGGGGGCTGGCGATCGCGCGGGGATACGAGAAGCGTCCCGCGCTCACCGCCGAGCGGTTCCTGCCTGATGCTTGGTCAGACGCGCCGGGCGCGCGGCTGTATCGGACGGGGGATCGCGCGCGGGTGCGGCCGGACGGCACGATCGAATACCTCGGTCGCAACGACGATCAGATCAAGATCCGCGGGTTTCGCGTCGAGCTGGGGGAGATCGAGGCCGCGCTGTCGGAACACCCCGATGTTGCGGAGGCGGTCGTGCAACCGCGCGGGAGCGGCAGCGAACTTCACCTAGTTGGATATGTCCGTCCCCGCGCGGGCGCTGCCGTCGACACGAACGGCCTGCGCGCGTTTCTGGCGCGAAACTTGCCCGGCCATATGATCCCAACGCAGTTCGTCTGCCTCGACACGTTCCCGCTCGGTGCGACCGGCAAGGTCGACCGCCGACGGCTCCCCGATCCCGGCGCTGTGCGTCCCGACCTGGACCGCGCGTTCCGAGCCCCGGCAAACGAGATCGAAGCGGTGTTGCAGGGGATTTGGGGGCAGGTGCTTAAGCTCCCCGACATTGGGGTCGAGGACGATTTCTTCGAACTCGGCGGTCATTCGCTGACCGCGATGCAGGTCATCACGCGAGTCCGCGAGGCGTTCGACCTCGACGTTCCGGTGCGCGCGCTGTTCGAGCACCCGACCATTGCGCAAATGGCGGTGGCGGTGGTCGAGCAACAGCTCGCCGCGCTGTCCGACGAGGAGGCAGACGCCTTGTTACACGCGTTCGACGCGCTGGAGGACGCAGACCCGGACGGAGCGGCGCCGCCTTCTGCCGTTCTTCCCCTATCGCAGAAAGGCACTATCCGATGACCGAGGAAGCGGACACGCCCTATCAGGTGGTCGCAAACGATGAGGAACAATTCTCCATCTGGCCGGTGGATCGTGCCGTGCCGGCGGGATGGCACACGGTCGGCAAGGAGGGGAGCAAGGCGGACTGCCTTGCCCATATCGAAACGGTGTGGACCGACATGCGCCCGCTCAGCCTGCGCCGGGCGCAAGGCTGAGCGCGCTTCGAGACGTGGCAGGCGTTGAAACATTCTCGCTTGCAGGGAGGGCGGTCCGACTGTCCGGCAGCTTGCATGTCGTCCGGCTGTGGCGGATCGAACTGGACCGCCCGCCGGAGGATATCGCGCGCCTGTCCGAGGTGCTGAATCCCCTCGAGCGGGCGCGGGCGGCAAGCTTCCGCTATGACTGCGACCGGAATCGCTTCGTCGTCGGTCGCGCCGTCCTGCGCCTGCTGCTGGCGGCGGACGGCAACGAAGACCCGGAAGCCCTTCGATTGCAGACGAATGCCTATGGCAAACCGGAACTCGCAGCGAGTCGCCGGCACTTCAATTTCTCGCGGAGCGGGGGTTCCGCGCTGCTCGCGATTGGCGGGGCACCGCTTGGGATCGATCTCGAGCGGGTGCGCCCGGTCGCGGAGAAGGAGCGGATCGCGGAGCAGGTCTTTGGCCATCACGAGCGCGACTGGATGCTAGCGGTGACGGAGCCGGAACGGACCGCGCGCTTCTTCCAGCTATGGACTCGCAAGGAAGCGCTGGTGAAGGCGGCGGGGCGCGGGCTGTCTGAGGATCTGCGGCGGTTCGACACCCTGGGCGACGAACGCACACTGGTCGAGATAGCGGCGTGGGGGGACCCGTGGCAGATAAGCGATCTGTGCTACTCAAGGGGGCATTTCGCGGCGCTCGCGATCCATCTGGGGGAGGCCCCCGGCCATTCGAGCGAGCGATGCGATTGAAATAGCTTCGTTCGTTGCACGCCGTTGGTGGCGTCTTCGGCGGCGGGGTGCGCCGGATCGACCGAAGACCCCAAATAGGCGATGCAGAGCATGCCGATGCCGTGTTAGGGGCATTGGCTATGACCATGAAGCGCCTCACAGAATCTGCCCATTCCCGGATCGCACGGACGATCGCGCGCTATGCCGCGGTGGGCGTCTGCCTCGTCCCCGTTTCGCTCCACGCGCAGAATGCGCCGCCCGTGTCGATCCTCCCGCCACCCATCGTCGCGCCGGCGCCCGCCACGGTGCAGGCAATCCCGCCCGAAATCGTATTGCCGACGCTGA
This sequence comes from Sphingomonas sp. PAMC 26621, assembly GCF_000251145.1. Lineage (GTDB taxonomy): Bacteria > Pseudomonadota > Alphaproteobacteria > Sphingomonadales > Sphingomonadaceae > Sphingomonas. The sequence continues at coordinate 131,555 of NZ_AIDW01000015.1, forward strand.
GTGCCGCGCAGGCAAAGCAACTCGGCGACCTGATCCGCCGCGATTCGGTTGCGCAGGGGCTGAGCGACGAAGCGATCACCGTCCCGCATGACAATGACGGGCTGATCCGCGCTGCGCTCGACCACGCGCGCGCAGTGCATTCGGGGCGGCTGGCCGAGGCCGACTTCCAGCGCGACTGGGCGATGCGCCCGGTCGCCTACGATCCGCTGCCCGCCTTGCGCGACGCGCTCGATCGCGACCGGTTGAGTGCCTGGATCGCGTCGTTGCCGCCACCTTATGCCGGTTACGATACACTCGTCGCCGGTCTCGCGCGGTATCGGGCGATTGCGACCGACGGCGGCTGGGCTCAGGTCGCGGGCGGGCCGGAGCTCAGGTTCGGGGCCACGGGCGCGCGCGTGACCGCGCTGCGCAAGCGGCTTGCGCTCGAGGATCCCGCAGCCAAGGGAAGCGGCGAGAAGTTCGACACCACGCTGGTCGAGGCGCTCCGGCGCGCGCAGCGGCGCTATGGCCTCAACCCGAACGGGACCGCTGGCGCGCAGACGATCGCCGCGCTCAACGTGCCCGTCGACGCGCGGATCGCACAGATCAAGGCGAACATGGAGCGGTGGCGCTGGCTGCCGCCGGTGCTCGAGCAGAACCGGGTCCAGGTGAATATCGCGGCGGCGGTGCTGACGCTGTTCAACGGCGACTCGCCGATCATGTCGATGAAGGCTGTCACCGGTCGCCCGGGCGACGAAACCCCGATGCTGGTCTCGCAGATCCACAGCATCGTCCTCAACCCGCCGTGGAACGTTCCTTCGACGATCGCGACCAAGGAATTGTGGCCGAAGGAGCGCGCAAACCCGGGGTATTTCGCGCGGAACGGCTTCCGCGTGATCGACAATGGTGATGGCACCAAGCGGCTTCAGCAGGCATCCGAACGCAGTGCGCTCGGTCGCTACAAGTTCGATTTCGCCAATCCCTTCGCGGTCTATCTGCACGATACGCCGGCGCAGGCCGGGTTCGCGCGGTTCGACCGGCTCGCCAGCCACGGTTGCGTCCGGCTCGAAAAGCCGGGCGATCTCGCCAAGCAGTTGATGAGCACGACGCCCGAATGGTCGGCGCATGCGATCGACGACACGGTTGCGGCGGGCAAGACGGTTCGCGCGAAACTCGCCGCGCCCGTCGCGGTCTATCTGCTGTACTGGACCGCGTTCGCGAACCAGAGCGGGCAGGTCAGTTTCCGCGACGATCCGTACAAATGGGATGGTACGCTCGCCAGCAAGATCACGGCGCGGTCGGCGCGCCAGACCCAGACGCTCGCGGCCCGTTGAGGAGACCCTAGGATGACCCGCAAGACGACCTTCGCTCTCACCGCCGCATTGCTGGCTTTGGGGCTCGGTGCCTGCTCGCGCTCGGAAGAGCCCGCGCCGATGGAGAATATGAGCGAGGATTCGCCGATGGCGAACGAGGATCTCGCCCCGCCGATGGCCGAACCCGCCCCGCCGGTGGCCGAGCCGACCGAAACCGCCAACGCGACGGTCGCGGACGATACGCCGCCCGCCGCCGCACCCGCGCCTGACGAGCAGATGATGGACGATGCGTCCGCTTCTGGCATGACGGCGCGTGCCACGCGTAACGATACCGGGGATACGGCGGAACCGGTCGAGGCGAAGTAACGGCTGTTCCTCGGTCGACTTTGGCAGGCCATTTGCCGGATGGCAGTGTCGGGCGTCTTTGGCACTGTTTCCCCGGCTAAGGCCAGGGACTAGTTGGAATGGCCGAGGTAACGAGACGCAGTCGCCTGCAACCCGTGGCCTCGCTACTTACCCCCCGCCTTCGCCGGGGAAGCGATTGCAGGAGTCCAACCTCACCTCAGAAATCCCGCAGCGCTTCCGCCGGCCGCGCCCGCAAGGCGGGCAGGCTCCCCAGCGTCCCCGCGCCCAAAGTCGTCACGCTCGCAACCGCAAGCGTCATCGCAACGCTGTCCCAGCGGGGTGCCCAGCCGATCGCCAGCACCTGCGTCACGACATACCAGCCAGCCCCCGCGCCGATCGTCAGCGCGACCAGCGCGAGGATCACGGACAGGATCGCATACTCGATCGCCTGCACCCCGAGCACCTGGCGACGGCTTCCGCCGAGCAGCTTGAGCACAACCGCATCATAGCGCCGCGCGCGGCCCGATGCCGCCACCGCGCCGATCAGCACCGCGATCCCCGCCGCGACCGTCACCGCTGCCGCAGCACGGATCGCGATTGCGACCTGACTTAGGATCGCGCCCAATTGCCCGATCACGTCGCCGACCCGGATCAGCGTGACCGAGGGAAGCGCCATACCGACCTGCCGCGCGATCGCGCCGTCGCTGGCTGGGGGCGCGTAGACGCTGGCGAGCAGCCCGTGCGGCGCTTCCTCGATATAGCCGGGCGAGAAGACGATGGCGAAGTTGAGCCCGAGCCCGCCCCAGTCGATCTTGCGCAGTGCCGCGATCCGCGCCGGCACGTCGACGCCGAGGACCGACACGGTGATGCTGTCGCCGACCTTGAGGCCAAGCGCCGCCGCCGCCTTGTCCTCGAGCGATACGAGCGGCGGGCCGCGATAGTCCGCCGGCCACCATCTGCCCGCAACCACTTCGTTCCGCGGGGGGAGCGCGGCCGACCAGGTCAGCGTCCGGTCCCCGCGCAGGATCCAGGCACCCTCGGGCAGGGTCTTCAGCGACGCGACCGGTACGCCCCGCAATGCGCTGATCGATCCGCGCAGCGACGGCAGCGATTCGATCGTCGCGGCCGGGGCCGCACTTCGCACGGCGCGCGCGAAGGCAGGCGCATCTTCGGGCTGGAGGTCGATCGCGAAAAAGCGCGGGGCCTTGGCGGGCGCGGCATTGCGCAATTCGGCGGACAGGCTCGCATCGACAACCGCCAGCGCGACGAACAGCGAAAAGCCGAGTCCGAGCGCGACCACGAGCCGGTCGGTCTGCGCGCCCGGTCGGTGCAGGTTCGCCACCGCCAGCCGCAGCAACGGATTGCGCGCGCGCGGTAGCCGGGCCGCGATCCAGCGGATGCCGAGACCAACCCCCCACAACACGACGATCAGCGCGCTGACCGACGCGACGAAACCCAGCGCGAGCAGCCGGTTCGACGCCGTCAGCACCGCCAGCGCGACCAGCGCGGCGACCAGCAGCGCCATCAGCAGAATCACCCCCACCGAAGGCAGCCGCCGCGTCGCCAGCGCATCGCGCAGCAGGGTGGCGGCGGGCACGACGCGCGCGCGCGCAAGTGCGGGCACCGCGAACAGCAACGCCACGAGCAACGCGAGCAACGCAGCCGTCGCCAGCGGTACCGGGTAAAGCGCGAGCCGTGGTGGCACCGGCAATGCCGCGCCCACGGAAGCGGTCACGATCCATGGCACGGCGGCCCCGACCAGCAGCCCGCCCGTAATCCCGACCGCCGCTACGATCCCGAGTTGCGCAAGGAACATCGCAACGATCGTCCGCGAACGCGCGCCCAGGACCTTGAGTGTCGCGATGATCCGCGTCTTCCCCGCCAGATACGCCGCGACGCCGTTCCCCACGCCAACGCCGGCAATCGCCAGCGCGGCGAGCCCGACGAGCAGCAGGAACTGCCCGAACTGATCAATCCCGCGCCGTAACCCAGCCGCCGCCCGCTCGCTGGTCCGCCCGGACCAGCCCGCGCCGGGAAAGCGCGCCAGCAGACGATCTCGGATCGATGCGGCCTCCGCCGGGCGCGCCAGCGCGATGCGGTAATGGCTTTCGTACAGGCTTCCCGGCTGGAGCAGTGCGGTTGCGTCGAGCCCCGCCAGATCGACCAACGCGGGCGGCCCGAGCGCAAAGCCCGCGCCGAGCCGGTCCGGCTCCGCCGCGATGATCCCGATCAGTCGCAGGCGCGTCGATCCGAGCCGCACGTCTTGTCCCAGCCGCAGGCCGAGCCGATCCGCCAGCGCCGAGGCAATCGCGACTTCGCGGCCATGCGGTCGGTTCGAAAGCGCCCCCGGTGCCAATCGGAACGCACCGACCAGCGGCCAGGCGGCATCGGTGCCGCGCAGATCGACCAGCGCCGAAGCCCCGCCGGCATCTGCCATCGCGCGTAGCGAGACGACTTCGGACACGCGGCCGGCCTCCGCAAACGCCGCCAGTTCCGCAACCGTCGCGCGTCGCTGCGATACGGTCAGCTCGAGATCGCCGCCGAGGTTCTGCCGGGCATTGGCATCGAGTGCTGCGACCATGCTCGCGGCAAGGCTTCCGATCCCGGCGAGCGCGGCGGTGCCCAGGAACAGGCAGATCGCCAACAGCAGCAAGCCGCGGCCACCGCGCCGCAGATCCCGCCACGCGAGACGCCAAGCGATGCTCAAGCCGCGCGCCGGTCGCTGAGGATCCGGCCATCCGCCAAGTCGATCACGCGCGCGCACCGCCTGGCCAGCGAGGCATCGTGCGTGATGACGAACAGCGTCGTCCCGCTCGCGGCATGGCGTTCGAACAGCAGGTCCATGATCGCGGCGCCGGTCGTCGTGTCGAGATTGCCGGTAGGTTCGTCCGCGAAGATCAGCGCGGGACGCGTGACCAGCGCGCGCGCGATCGCCACGCGTTGCTGCTCGCCGCCCGAAAGCTGCGCGGGGTAATGGCCGGTGCGATGCCCGAGCCCGACCGCCGCCAGTTCGGTTGCGGCACGATCGAACGCGTCGCGCGCGCCACCAAGTTCGAGCGGTACCGCGACATTCTCGAGCGCGGTCATCGTCGGGAGCAAGTGGAAGGCCTGCAGCACGATCCCGATCCGCCCGCGCCGCGCGACCGCCAGCGCATCCTCGTCGAGCGTCGAGAATTCGAGCCCTGCGACCACGACGCTGCCATCGGTCGGGCGTTCGAGCCCGGCGAGGATCGCCATCAGCGAGGATTTGCCCGACCCGGACGGCCCGAGCAGCGCGACGCTTTCGCCTGCGACGACGCTGAGGTCGATCCCGCGCAGGATCTCGACGCGCGATTCACCGCGCCCCAGTGATAGCCGCACGTTGCGCGCGGAGATCAGGACGCTATCAGAGGGGGATGCAGTGGCCATACCTCAAGCGATATGGATGGCGGCGGGGAATTGTCCAACTCGCAATGCTCATGGCGGTCGTATTCCCGACGATGGCGGAGGCCAGCCCCGGCGCGCCCGTGATCTGGGCGTTCGGCGACAGCCTGAGTGCGGGCTATGGCCTCCCGCCCGCGGCGGGCTTTCCCGCGCGTCTGCAGGACGCGCTGCGAAAGGCCGGGGTCGCCGCGACGGTCCGCAACGGCGGGGTGGCGGGGGACACCGCCGCGCAGGCACGCGCCCGGCTGCGCTGGGGGTTGCGCGGGCTCGGGACGCCGCTCGATCTGGTGATCGTCGAACTCGGTGCGAACGACATGCTGCGCGGGCTTCCGGTCGCGCAGGCGCGCGCCAATCTCGATGCGATCCTGACCGAATTGCACAACCGGCGGATTCCCGTACTGCTCGCGGGCATGCGCGCCGCGCCCAACCTCGGTCCCGACTATGTCCGCGCGTTCGACGGCCTGTATCCGGCGCTCGCCGCGAAACATGCGGTGCCACGCTATCCGTTCTTCCTCGACGGTGTCGCGGCCAACCCCGGACTGCTCCAGGCGGACGGGCTGCATCCCAACGCACCTGGCGTGGATATTATCGTTCGCCGCATGCTGCCGACTGTTCAACGCGCACTCGGGAGTAAATGACGGTGGAACTCGACGACCAGTTTCGCCGCTACTTTGGCACGAGCGATCTTGCCGGGGTCACCCCCGCGGCAATGACCGCGGGGATCGAGCATATGCGAGTCGACTTCGGGTTGGAACAGGATCGCGACCGGCGCTTCGGTTTGTGGACGCTGTTGTTCATGCTGGGGGCCGCGCCCGATCTCGACATTGCCTTTTCCGCCGAGGCCGACCGGGCAGCGGCGCGCAATTTCATGGAAATGACCGAGCGCTTCGAGGGCGACTGAAACCGGGCATCGCTTGCTCAATGCTGCAGGTTGGCGAGGATCGCGCTGGTCGACCGGCCTGGCAGCAACGGGACGATGAACACCTCGCCCCCGGTCTCGCGCATCAGATCGGCACCGACGATCGCGTCGGCGGCATAGTCCCCGCCCTTGACCAGGACGTCCGGGCGGATCGCGTCGATCAGCGCGGCGGGCGTATCGTCCTCGAACGCGACGACGTGATCGACCGCGGTCAACGCACTGAGCACATCGGCGCGGTCGGGGAGCGGGTTGACCGGGCGTTGCGCCCCCTTCAGCCGCCGGACCGAAGCGTCAGAATTCAGGCCGACGATCAGCACGTCGCCGCGTCGTCGCGCGAGTTCGAGAAGCCGGACATGCCCGGCGTGCAACACGTCGAAGCACCCGTTGGTAAAGACGATCCGCGCGCCGCCACGACGCGCGCGCTCCACGACGGTGGCGAGGCGGGAAAGGGGAACAAGCTTAGGGGCCGCATCGTGCCGCTGGTCCAGTCGTTCCGCAAGGTCCTCGCGGGTGACGACGTAGGTACCGGGACGCGACACCGCGATGCTTGCCGCGATATTCGCCTGATCGATCGCCTCCGCCATCGCGAGACCGCCCGCGATGCCGACGACGAGCGCGGCGATGATGGTGTCCCCCGCGCCGGTAACGTCGAACACTTCCACCGCCTCGGTCGGGTGATCGATGACCGCGCCACCGCGCGACACCATCAGGATCCCTTTCGCGCCCCGGGTAACGACGAGATATTCGAGGTTCCACGTCCGCAACGCCGCGCTCGCGCGGTCAGCGATGTGCTCTTCGGGGCAAGCGCCAAACAGCGCGTGGAATTCGCGCGCATTGGGCTTGAGCAGAAACGCCCCTTCATAGCGCGTCGGGTCCGCCGACTTGGGATCGATGAAGGTCGGCACGCCACGCCGCTGCGCGAGCGCGAGCAGCCTCGGCAGATCAGCGAGGGTCCCCTTGTCGTAATCCGAGAAAATCACTGCACGACAGCCGTCGAGCCGCGCTTCGAACCGACGCGCCAATTCGGTCCGCGCGGCATCGCTGACGCCGCCGTCATGGTCAATCCGGGCGATTTGCTGGACGCCCGAAATCAGCCGGGTCTTCTGAGTCGTGCGCTGCCCGAGGTCGATCACCCGGTCGAGCGTCACGCCGTGTCGTGCCATCAGCCGCACCAGATCCTCGCCGCCGCTGTCGCCACCGCATACCGTCAGCAGGCAGCAGCCGCCGCCGAGCGCCTGGACGTTCGCGGCGACGTTGGCCGCGCCGCCCGCGCGCACGTCCTCACGGCTCGCCTGGACGATCGGGACCGGCGCTTCCGGCGAAATCCGGCTCGTCTCGCCGATGATGTAGCGATCGATCATCGCATCGCCGACGACGAGGATGTCGGGGCGGGGAGGGGCTTCACTGTCGACCGTCATGCGTATCTCCTCTCGCGACGTTCAGCGCCAGCCTTCGATCCCCAGCAGCTCGGGGCGGATGGCAAGGCCTGGCCAGCGCTTTCCCCAGTCGGCGCCATGATCCTGGCCCGGTACGACGAGGATCGAGACCGGCGTCCCGGGCGGTAGCCGCGCGACGAAGCTTCGCGTGACCCGTTCGCCGACCACGCGATCCTCCGACCCGACGAAATGAACCTGGCGAACCTGCGCAAGACGCGATGCCCCATCGGCTGGATCGAGCGAGCGTGACAAGGGAGTCAGTCCGCGATCGTGTACCCAGGCGGCGAGATCGAGATTGGCCGCGACCGTTACCAGCGCAACGACGTCGTCTCGCCGCTCCGCCAGCAATGCCGCGAGCGCGCCACCGCCCGAATAACCGATCAGGATCAGCCCCGTCGCACCATCGGTCGCTGCCTTCATCCGATCGAGCGCGGCGCTGGTGCCGGCGACCACTTCGGGGGCAAAGCGCGCGACGCTCCAGTAGTCGCTGCGACAGATACGGCTGCGGGAGACATATTGGCAGGGCCGCGCGAGCCACGCGACCGCGCCGCGCCCCGGATGCTGCAACGCCATTCGAAGCGCGAGCGGATCGGTCGGGGTCGGGTCCATCGCGCGCTGGCCCGGGGTCGCATAGGCGAGGCCATCGCCCTCGAGGTAGACGGTCAGCACCTTGGTTCGGTGGTCGCCGGCACTGTACGCCGACGCCAGATCGAACCGTCCGGCGGGGATGACCGCCCAGTGCCACCCGGATGCCTGCGCCAGCGCAATCGCGGAACTTTGTGCCAATGCGACGTTTGGACCAACTGCACCGATGAACAGTACTAGTATAAGTACTGTATAGATGACACGGACCAAACGCATATCTCGTCGGCCTCACCGAATGAGAAGCAAAGGGCGATAACGCAGTCGGTACAATAGCAGTAGTGGAGCGTAGTCGACAAGGCGGAGATCGGGAGTATTTGGCATATGGTGGCCACGGTGCCTCCGGTTGCGCGAAAGCGAACAGAAACGACCAGGGCTGCGTTGTTCGACCGGGATGGGGTCCTGATCGCCGATACCGGCTATCTGTCTCAACCGGGCGATATTCGCTGGATCGAAGGGGCGCAGCGGGCGCTGTTTCGGCTGGCGGCGCTGGACTATCGCCGGTTCGTCGTGACCAACCAATCCGGCGTCGCGAAGGCTATTTCGCGGAAGCCGCGATCGCGCGGGTCCACGATGCGATGCAGGCCGCATTGCCGGCGCCGGTGAAAATCGACGCATTCGCCTATTGCCCGCACCACCCGGACGGCATCGTCGAACGCTACGCGCTCCTTTGCGAATGCCGGAAGCCTGCGCCCGGGATGCTGGAGCGGTTGATCGCCGACCATCATATCGACCGGAGCGCAAGTTTCCTGGTGGGCGACCGCGCGAGCGATCTGGAAGCGGCCGAGCGTGCCGGCATCCGGGCATTCCTATTCGGCGGTGGTGACCTCGACCGCTTCGTCGCAGACATATTGGAGGCCCTGTGACGGCGGGCGAACCCGCCTTCTGGATCGATTGGCTGACCCGGTTCGCTCTCCCGTTGTGGAGCGAAGCCGGTCATGATGCCGCCGACGGCAGCTTCGTCGAGCGGCTTGGCCTGGACGGGGCCCCGCAGCTGGCGGTGCCGCGTCGGGTGATGGTTCAGGCGCGGCAGATCCACGTCTATGCGACTGCGGCGCTTGACGGGTGGTTTCCCGCGGGGGCGGATCTGGCGATGCGCGCCGGGGATGCGATGATCGCCCATTATTGTCAGGCCGACGGTTCGAGGGGTTGGGCGTTCGCGTGCGGGCGCGGCGGTGGCGTGGTGGACGAACGGCGGGATCTCTACGCCCATGCGTTCGTCCTGCTCGCACTGGCGAGCCTGATCCGGCTCGAAGGGCAGCCGCGACATGTCGCGCTGGCTCACCGGACCCTGTCGTTCCTTGATCGGGAAATGGCGGATCCGGCCGGAGGCTATGTCGAGCAGTGGCCAACGGCGGTGCTCCCCCGCCGGCAGAACCCGCACATGCATCTGCTGGAGGCATTGCTGGCGTTGCACGCCACGGGCCGCTGCGGCGATCAGACGGACCGGATGGCGGCGCTCGTCGACCTGTTCGACCGACGGTTTTTCGGTCACGAGGACGACGTTCTGTCGGAACAGTATGACGCGCACTGGAACGCGATTGGCGGCGAGCGGACGCTCGAACCCGGACACCATTTCGAATGGATCTGGCTGCTGACCCGTTATGCGACCGCGACCGGCGGCTCGGTCGAGCCGCGCATTCGCCGGCTGTTGCGTCATGGTCTTCGCGGGATCGACCGTCAGGGCAGGGCCATGGAAGTCATCGGCCGTGATGGTCCGGTCACGACCAGTTGTCGGTTATGGGCGACGATGGAGGCGGCAAAGGCGCTCGCCCCGCCGCTCGGCGAAATGCGGCAGTCGTCCGCCGCGCTGGAGGCTGCGTGGCGGGCGTTCTGCGCACCGGCCTGTCCGGGCGGATGGATCGATCGGGTCGATGTGCAAGGTAACGCCCTGGTCGAATGGATGCCGGCCAGTTCGCTCTACCATATTTGTACCACGGTCGACTGTCTGCGTCCGACAAGAAACCCGTTTTGTTCGCAAGAAGTTACCGAAACCGCTTAGGTATTATTACAAGAATACCGCTTTCTAAACGGATCCTATACCAAAGTATGATACGGAAAGGCGATCTATCCTTTCTGAATGTAGCGCGGCCTCGGACAGTACCTCGGGAAAGGGTGCGGCAAACCGGGCGTCGCTTGGCAGAGGGGGACGGCGGTGGTGCGGAACGGCGATGCGTCGGCGATGCGACTGCGGCGGATCGGGCAGTTCCTGTCCGGCATATCGGCGCTCGCGTTTGGTGCCGGGCTGGCCTTGCCGCAGCCCCTCCATGCGGCAGACACGACGATCAGCAACACGATCGTGTCGACCCCGCAGACCGTCAGCGCGAGTATCGGACAATATTCGATCACCGGAACCGGGACGCTCACCAGTACGGCCGTGACGACCCTGTTCAACCTCGGAACGATCGGAACGCTCACCAATCAGGGCAAGATCTTCAATACCGCCACGACCGGTAACGGGCTGCGAAACAGCAACTCGATCGGGGCGATCGTCAACAGCGGCACGATCAGTGCGCTTGGCGTAGCTTTCCTGAACGACCGTCAAGACGCGACGTCGACGCTCGTTCCGGTGATCGGGGCTTTCACCAATTCCGGGGTCATCATAGGGTCGAACACCGCGGGCATAACCAACCTCGGTGGCACGATTGGAACGCTGACCAATAGCGGGACGATCAAGGCACCGATCGCGATCTTGACGGCGGCTGACAACGGTAATTCCGGAATAATCCGTACGATCGTCAACTCGGGTTTGATAGCGGGCGATATCTTCAATTTCGGTTCCGTCTTGACGATCATTGGCGGAAGCGGAGCGAAAACGGGCACGCTGACCGGATTCCAACCGTCGAAACATGGCACGATCAGCTCTACGCAAGACATCGTCTTCGCGTCGGGCAATGTGTTGCTCGACGATGCCATCAACGGAAGCACGATCGCCAACAGGGGAGCGGTCATCACGCTCACTTCGCCGACCACCATCTCCGGCGCTTACAGCCAGACGGCGGGCAGGCTGATCCTTGATACGCTCGGGAAATTGTCCGTCACCGGGCAAGCGACGATCTCGGGCGGGACCATATTGGCAAGCCTTTCGAGTATCGGAAACTATTTCGCAGGCACGGCGATCTCGACGCTGGTCAGCGCGGGCGGCACGCCCAGCTATGGCGGTGTCAGCATCGCGACCACGCTGGCGAGCGGGCTGGCGGCGCGCGGCACGACGGCGGGCAGCGATTTGCTGCTGGTGGCGTCCAACGACTATATCGGCGGCACGCTCGCCACGCTCAACACCGCCGGGACGATCAGCGGCTCGGCGTATGCCTTGGTGGTCGCGGCAACCGGTTCGGTCGGCACGCTAGGCAACAGCGGTCTGCTGTCGGGCAACTCGCGGGGGATCTGGGTCGACTTCTTCGGTCACATCGGCACGATCACAAACCAGGGCCGGATCGTCGCGGTCGGCGGGGCGCAGGCCGCGGGCGGGATCGCGAACAGCGGCACGATAGCGTCCATCATCAACACCGGAACCATCGTCAGCGGGGCCAGCAGCGGGATCGGCAACAATCAAACCGGCGCCTGGATCGGGCAGATCACCAACAGCGGGGTGATCATGGGAGCCACGGGCGGCATCTACAGCGAAGGCACAATCGGATCGCTCGTCAACAGCGGTGAGATCGTCGGTGCGCAGGGCCTGTCGATTACCGGCGGTACGGTTGGTATGGTTAACAACAGCGGCACGATCCGTGGTGTCACTGCACTGTACATCGGGTCCGGGTCCAGCTTCGGGCCGATCACCAACAGCGGCGTGATTGCGGGCAGCATCCTCAACGCCAGCACGAGCGGCCTGACCATCACCGGCGGGGCCGGAAGCGCGATCGGCACGTTGACCGGCAGCACCCTTACCAACAGGGGCAGCATCATCAACACGCTGTCGAACATCGTGCTCGCCGGCGGCAACCTTCTGCTCAACGATCACGTCAACGTGACCGGGCGCACGCTGGTCAACAACGGGGCAACGGTCTACCTCAACGCGACCGACACGATTACCGGCGCGTTCAGCCAGACTGCGGGAACGCTCCTTCTTGCCCCGACGGCGGGGGGGCTGATCGCGACGGGGGCGGCGACGATCGCGGGAACGATCCTGTCGAACTTCGCAACCACCGGCAATTATTTCCAGGGCACCTACACGATGGTGCGCGGTGCCAGCCTGGGACTCGGCGGGGCGACCGTCTCGATCGGCACGATCGACGGTGCGTACAGTTCGCTGAGCACGGTCGGCAACGGGCTGCTGTTGACCATGCTCAACGACTATGTCGGCGGCACGTTGGCGACGCTGAACAATAGCGCGGCGATCACGGGAGCGGACATCGGGCTCTACGTTGCCACGACTGGAAGCATTGGTACGCTGACCAACAGCGGAACGTTCGGCGGCAACATGTTCGGCGTCGACAATCGCGGCACGATCGCCACGTTCGTCAATTCGGGGCAGATAACCAGCGGCAATTCGACCGGGTTCTGGAACCAGGGTGACATCGGGCAACTGGTCAATTCGGGGACGATCACCAATTCGAGCTGGGCGATCCTGAACGACGGTTCGATCGGGACGCTGACCAACACCGGGGTCATTGCGGGTGGCGGCAATGCGATCCAGAACAACAGCCTGATCCGACTCCTTCTGAACACCGGCACCATGTCCGGCGACCAGAATGCGATCGCCGGCGATTTCGGCACGATCGCCAATGGCGGTGCCATCCGCGGGAACATCAACCGCAGCGGCGGCACGATCGGGACGATCATCGGCGGTGGTGGCGGCACGGTCGGGACGTTCACCGGGTTCGAGGCACATCGCAAGCGACGATCGGGGTGAGCGCGAACCTGGCATTCGCGTCGGGTGCGCTGCTGCTCAACGACACGATCATGGCCGCCAATATCGCGCCGAGCGCCATCACCATCAGCAACGGCGGCGCAGACATCACGCTGCCGACGATCGTTTCGATCGTGGCGAATTACCGCCAGACCGCCGGATCGCTATTGCTCGGCAGCGCCGGGCGGCTGGTCGTCACGCAGTCCGCCACCTTCTCCGGTGGTACGATCGGGGTCGACGTCGGCGGGCTCAACGCGAACGCCACCTATCGGGTCGGGGACGCGGTCGGGGGAACGCTGGTTGCGGGTGGTCTAGGGTCGAGCTACGCTGGCGTCAGCATCGCAGCGACCGGCGGCATCGCCGGACTGAGCTTCGCCGGGAAGACCAGCGCGACCAACCTCATATTGGGTGCCAAGAACATCTACGTCGGCGACACGCAGACGTCGGTCGGCAACACCGGCACGATCAGCGGCGTCAGTTACGCATTGTACGTCGCGAATACCGGCGCGGTGGGGACACTCGGCAACAGCGGAATCTTAAGCGGTACGGCCGACGGCGTCAGCATCAACGGCAGCATCGGCACGCTCACCAACAGCGGTCGCATCAGCGGCGCCCAGAAGGGGCTTGGCAATCAGGCGACGATCGGCACGTTGATCAACGCCGCCGGCGGAACGATCCTCGGCGGGACCGCGGCGGGGCTGCAGAACGATACGACGCTCGGCAGGCTGATCAACGCCGGAGTCATCTCATCCGGCTCGGCGGGCTTTGCCAATTATGGCGTCATGGGATCGCTCATCAACAGCGGGACGATCACCGGCGGCGTGCAGGGAATCTACAACGCCGGTACGATTTCCGCCACGCTGGCCAACAGTGGGTCGATCACCTCCGCGCAAAGCGCGATCGGATTGTCCGGCGGGATCGCCACGCTGGTCAACAGCGGTGTCATCGGTGGCGGCAGCACTGGCATCAACCTTGCCGGCACGCTTGGTACGCTGGTCAACCTCGCCGGGGGGACGATCAGCGCCAGCGACGCGCTGTATGTCGACGGCACGCTGGGCGGGCTCGACAACAGCGGGTTGATCCGAGGGAACATCAAGATCGTATCGGCCAATCCGTTGACGATCAGCGGCGGGGCTGCCGGGACGATCGGCACGCTGACCGGGCTATCCGGCCGGGCGACGATCACCAACACGCTGGGCAACATCGTCTTCGCGTCGGGAAACCTGCTGCTCGACGACAATATCGTCGCGACCGGGCGGACGATCAGCAACACCGGTGCCAACCTCACGCTGAATACCCTCGTCAACGTTACCGGCAAATACAGTCAGAGCGCGGGAACGCTGACGATCGATCCGACCCTAGGCGGGCTGGCCGTCAACGGGGCGGTTGTGCTCGGCGGCGGTACGGTGCGGTCCAGCCTTTCGAGCACGGGAAACTATCTGCAAAGCACTTACACGTTGATCAGCGCGTCGAGCCTCGCGATCGACGGGGCGCAGATCTCGATCAATTCAATTGCCGGGCTGTATGATACCACCAGTGCGGCCGGCAAGTTGCTGCTGTCGATCACCAACGACTATGTCGGCGGGACGCTCGCGACGCTCAGCAACAGCGCGACGATCACCGCCGCCGCGACCGGGCTGTACGTTGTCTCGGGCGGCAGTATCGGCACCCTCACCAACACCGGCACCTTTGGCGGCAACCAGTTCGGCATCACCAATCGGGGGGCGATCGCAACCCTTTCCAACGCCGGCCTGATCACCAGCACGAACCTCGCGGCATTCGCGAATGCGGGCAGCATCGGACGGATCGTCAACGCGGGCACGATCAGCAATGCAAGCCGATCGCTCCTCAACACCGGCACGATCGGCACGGTGACCAACAGCGGGGTGATCGGCGGTGGCGTTGCGGCGATCCAGAATGGCGGTCTGCTGACGCTGATCGACAATCGTGGCACGATGTCGGGCAGCGGCGATGTGATCTCCGGCAACGTCGCGACGATCGTCAACAGCGGCCTGATCCGCGGGAACATCAACCCCGAGGGCGGTTCGATCGGAACGATCGTCGGTGGCAGCGGCGGCACGGTCGGGACGTTCACGGGCTTCGATGGCACGTCCCAGGGCACGTTCGGGGCAAGCGCCGACCTGTTTTTCGCGTCGGGCAGGCTGCTGTTCAACGACAAGATCCTTGCCGTCGGTGCCTTGCCGGCGAACCTCACGATCAGCAACGTCGGCGCAGATATCGTTTTGTCGTCGGTCATCCAAATCGACGGTAACTACCGGCAGACGGCGGGCATCCTCGATCTCGGAGCCAATGGCGGACTGCTGGTCACGCAGGGGGCCGCGCTGACCGGGGGTACGATCGCCGCGAGCCTTGGCGACTTTTCGGCGACGAGCACCTATCTCGTCGGGGGCGGCGCCGCGCGGACGCTGGTGGTGGGGGGAACCGGGTCGAACTACGCCGGGGTCAATGCCGTGCTGTCGGGCGGTTTCTCCGGTCTGCGCGTCAACGCGACCACTAGCGGCACCAATTACGTCCTTGCGGTCGGCAACGATTATATCGGGACTTCGCAGGATTCGATCGGGAACAGTGGGACGATCGGCGGTGCCACCTATGCGCTGTATGTCGCGGACAGTGCGTCGGTGGGTACGCTCGTCAACAGCGGGACGCTGAGCGGAACCGCAACGGGCCTCGTCAATCGCGGCAGCATCGGCACGCTCAGCAACAATGGGCTGATCGACGGCACGATCGGACTGCGCAATTACGGGATCATCACCGCGTTCGCCAACGCCGGTACGGTAGCCGCAAACGGTGTTCCAAACGGCATTGGCGTCTTCTCCACGAACTTGATCGCGAACTTTACCAACGATGGCGTGATCAGCGGCGGGACGGGAGGCGGCAGCACGGGGATCCTCGTCGCCGGGACGATCGGCACCCTGTCGAACCACGCTGGCGCGACGATCGGCCAGGCGGCGGAGTTCGGCACTGGCGTACAGAATTACGGAACGATCGGCCGCGTCGCCAATGCGGGGTTCCTTACCGCAGGCAGGAACGGTTTCGCCAATGGCGGCACGGTAGGGTGGTTCGATAACAGAGGAACCGTCAGCACCAGCGACCCCAGCTTCTACACCGCACTGCTGAACACCGGATCGATCGGCACGCTGACCAACAGCGGTCGGATCGCCGCGTCCGCCGGCATCTACAATTCCAGCGGTAGCATCGCGTTCCTGATCAACCAGCAGGACGGCGTGATCGCGGGTCAGAACGCGATCTTCAGCACCGGCAGTATCGGGATGCTGAGCAACAGCGGCACGATCCTGTCCTCCGGCGGCGGGAATGCGGTGTCGGTCCTGGGCACGCTGGGAACGCTCGTCAACACCGGGTCGATCATCAGCGACGCCGGTCTGGCTTTGATCGTGACCGGGGAGGGCTGGCTTGGCGGGATCGCGAACGGTGGCGTGATCCGCGGCGACATCTACAATTTCGGATCGCACGCGCTGACCATCTCGGCTGGCGTCGGTCCGGGGACGGGAACCTTCACCGGCATCGCGGGAGGACACGGGCTGATCATCAACGCCGCGAGCGATCTGGTCTTCAGCAGCGGCAGCTTGCTGCTCGGGGATGATATCGAACTCAACGGCCTGCACACCGCCATCAACGCCGGAGCGACTCTGTCGCTGGTGCCCGGTCTCTCGATCCACGGCGATTTCACGCAGACGGACGGGGTCCTGTCGCTGGTCCCGGGCCAGCAAGCGCTGTCCGTCATCGGCACGGTGAATTTGACCGGCGGCACCGTGCGTGCCGATCTCACAAGCACGGGGAATTATCTGGCGGGCGACAGCCTCCTCCTGATCTCAGGGTGGGCAGGCTCGCGTTACGACGGCGCGACCCTCGCCGGCGCGCCGACCGGTCTCGACGCGGTTGCCGACGGTAGCGAGGGCTCGCTGGTCGAACGATTTGCCAACAGTTACGTCGGCGGTGCGCTGGAAACGCTGTCGAACACGGGCACGGTTTCAGCTGCGACGGCGGTCTATATCGCGGCGACCGGAAGTCTCGGGCGGCTCGCCAACAGCGGCGTGATAGCGGGCGACATCCTCAACCTCTCCACCAATGGCCTGACGATCAGCGGTGGATTGAACGATACGCAAGGGACGCTCACCGGCCGGTCCGGGCAGGGCCGGATCACCAGCACGGGTTCGAACGTCGTGTTCGATACGGGCAGCCTGCTCCTCGACGATTCGGTCGACGTAGGCGCGGGAGCGCTGATCAACAGCGGTGCCTCGGTCGCGCTGAACGGGGTGGTATCGGTGACGGGCGCGTTCACGCAGACGGACGGCACGCTGTCGTTCGCGCGCGGCACCGGCCGGCTGGTGGCGAGCGGGGCGGCGATCCTCGGCGGCGGAACGGTCGCGATGACGGGCTTCGCCCCGACCGGCAATTATTTGGTGGGCGACCTCGGCGGGGTGGTGGTCGAAGGGGGGGAAGGGTCGTCTTCACCGGCCTCTCCTATGTTTCAGACCTCGGTGGCCTGCTGCTGTCGGGCAGTTCGTCGGGCAACGCGCTGCACCTCGATATCGCCAATTATTATGTCGGCGGGACGCTGGGATCGATCGCCAACGCGCGCGATCTCCCGGTACAGATCGCTGCCTTCATTGCATCGAGCGGCACGCTCGGCGCGTTCTCCAATAGCGGGAGCCTTACGGGACAGGTCGGACTCGTCAATCTGGGCGCGGTCGACTCGGTCTCGAACGCCGGCGTCATCGACGTCGGCGCGACCGGAATCATCAACACGAACCGGCTCGGAATGCTCGCCAACAGCGGCATGCTGCGCGCGGCAGGATCGGCGGCGGTCTACAATGACGGAACGATCCAGACGATCGTGAACAGCGGTACGCTGATCAACAGCCAGTTCAATGCCGGATCCGGGCAGATCGGCGCAATCGTCAACAGCGGAACGATCGGCGTCCTGAGCAACACCGGCCTGATCGCCGGGCCGGTTGCGCTCTACACCGACGGCGTGATCGGCACGATCGCGAACAGCGGTACGATTGCGGGCACTATCGTCAATCGCGGTACGCCGGATCTCGTCTTCACCGGCGGGACGGGCGGCAGCATCGGCGTGCTCCGGGGATACGGCACGGACGGCCAGGGCCTGATCAGCAACACGGTAAGCAACGTGGTCCTTGCTGCCGGCGAAATCCTGCTCTACGATTCGGTCGTGCTGGGGACAGGCACGCTGGTCAACACCGGCGCGACGCTCCACCTGGCGAACTCGGTCAACGTCACCGGCAATTACGCGCAGGCGACCGGGACGCTTGCGCTCGGGATGGCGTCGCTGCTGGTCAGCGGTGTCGCGAACATCAGTGGCGGGATGATCACGACCGACCAGCTCGACGGTACCGGGACCTATCTCGTCGGCACGGGCGGCGGGACGCTGGTCCGGGCCGGCGCGGGTTCCTCCTATCAAGGCGTATCCGCCACGTCGGGAATCACCGGGCTGGCGGTCGCGACCAATGTCAGCACGATCGGCAGCAATGTCGATCTGTTGCTGACGATCACCAACGACTATGTCGGGTCGACGCTCGCCAACCTCACCAACGAAGGGACGATCACCGGCGTCTCGACTGCAGCGTATATCGCCGAAACGGGAAAGCTCGGGACTCTTGCGAACACCGGCAGGCTCGACGGCAGCCTGTACGGCGTGCGCAATCTGGGATCGATCGGTCGGGTCGACAATGCGGGCACGATTACGGGATGGGTCGGCCTTTTCAATGCCGGTACGATCGATACGATCTACAACAGCGGCAGCCTGATCGACTTTCCGACCGTCCTCGCGGCTGGCCTGAACAACGATGGACGGATCGGCGCGGTGATCAACGAAGGGTTGATCAGCGGTTCGTCGCGCGGGTTCTTCAACCGCGGTACGGTCGGGCGGATCGTCAACAGCGGGACGATCTCGGGCGCGCTTGCGCTCTACAACGGCGGCAGCATCGGGACGATCGACAACCGCGGATGGATCCTCGATTCCGCCGGGCCCGAAAGCGCCGCGCTCAACAATGCCGGTCAACTCGATACCCTGCTCAACAGCGGTACGCTGTCGGGCGAAACCTATGGCGTCCTCAACGGCGGGACGATCGGCAACTTCACCAACGAGGGGCTCATCGTAGCCCCGGTCGCGATTCGCATTGGGGTTTCGGGGGCCGTCGGGCCGATCGTCAATGACGGCGTAATCGCGGGGAACATCGAAAACCTCTCCGCGCAGGCGCTGACGATCGCAGGCGGCTCGTTCGACCACGCCGGCACGCTCACCGGCTTTGGGGGGGCGCACGGAACGATCAGCAGCACGTTGGCGGACGTCGTATTCGCGCCCGGCATCCAGTTGCTGGACGACGATATCGTCGCGACCGGGCATGTCGTGCGGAACGATGGCGCGTTGCTCGGCTGGCTGCCGCCACCACCACCATCATTGGCGACCTCAGCAGTCGTCGGGCGGTCTGTACCTGCTGGGCGGGCCGTTGGTGGTGGACGGGGTGGCGAGCCTGACCGGCGGTTTAGTCGCGGCCCGACTCGACTCAGCGGTCAATTATCTGGCGGGGAGCATCGCGGCAACGCTCGTCCGCGGCGGTACGGGGTCGAGCTATGCCGGAGTTGCCGTCGATACCGGCGATACCCCGGGGCTGGCGTTGCGCAGTGGCGCGAACGGGTCCGATCTGGTGGTTACCGCGCTCAACCATTATATCGGCGCAGCGCTGGGGAGCCTGACCAACAGCGGCAGCATCGCGGCGGGCGATTATGCGCTGTACGTTGCATCCACCGGCAGCCTCGGCAGCCTGAGCAACAGCGGCACGCTCGGCGGATCGATCGCGGCGATCCATAATGACGGCACGCTCGGGCCATCACCAACACCGGGGTGATCGCCGGGAACATCGACAATCTGTCCGAGCAGACGCTGCGGATCTGGGGCGGCACGCTCACCGGCTTCGCGCCCGGCAGCCAGGGGACGATCAGCAGCGCGCAAGGTGATGTGGTGCTCGGCGGCACGATCGTCCTCAACGAGCGATCGCAGTCGGCAGCCACAGCGTCATCAACGACGGCGGGTCGCTCAGGCTTGGGGTTCGTCGCATACCGGGACTTCCAGCAAGCCAGCGGGCTGGTCACGCTCGACAGCGGCGCGTGCTCGCGGTCAGCGGCGCGGCCAGCTTTACCGGCGGCACGATCGCGACCGCGTCGGCCGGCGACGGCAATTACCTCGTCGGCGGATCGGCGGGGACGCTGGTGCGGGGCGGTGCCGGATCCAGCTACACCGGCGTCACCGTCTCGACCGGAAACCGGCCCGGGCTCGACCAGGGCGCGCAAGTCATCGGCAACGATCTCGTGCTGGCGGCGCTCAACGATTATATCGGGGACGCTCGGCATCTGTCGAACACCGGCAGCCTGTCCTCGGACTATGCCGTCTTCATCGCGACGACCGGCAGCCTCGGCAGCCTGAGCAACAGCGGGACGCTCGCCGGATCGATCGCGGCGATCCACAACGAAGGCACGCTCGGCGCGATCCTCAATTCCGGCGTGATCGCGGGGAACATCGAGAACCTTTCGGCGCAGGCGCTCAACATCACCGGCGGAACGCTGACCGGCTTTACGCAGGGGAGCCAGGGAACGATCAGCAGCACGCTCGGCGCGGTCGTTCTTGCCGGGACGATCTCGCTCGACGACGCGATCAATGTCGGCACGAATACCGTCGTCAACGCCGGCGGGACGCTGGCGCTGGCGCGCACCGTCGCGATCACCGGTCAGTTCCGCCAGCGCGAAGGGTCCATCGTACTCGGCAGTGGCGCCTCGCTGGTGGTCAGCGGCAGCGCCAGCATCACGGGCGGCACGATCTCCGCAGTGGTACCGATCGCCGCCAACTATATCGCAGGCTCCGCGGTCGATACACTGGTGCAGGGCGGCGCCGGGTCGGCCTATACCGGGGTTTCCGTCACGACCGGCACCACCCCCGGGCTCGCGCTCAACGCCGGCGCCGACGGTACCAACCTCGTGTTGAGCGCGCTCAACGATTATGTCGGTGGCTCGCTGGGAAGCCTGTCGAACAGCGGAAGTCTGTCGCAGGCCTATCCCGTCTATGTCGCGTCGACCGGCAGCCTCGGCAGCTTGAGCAACGACGGCACGCTGAGCGGATCGATTGCCGCGATCTATACCGTCGGCACGCTCGGGCAGATCAGCAACAGCGGGCTGATCGCGGGCAATATCGTCAATGCGTCGGCGCAGGGACTGAGCATCGCAGGCGGGGCGGGCACGGTCTTCGGAACGCTGACGGGGAACGGCGGTGCCAGGGGGACGATCACCAGCACCGCCGCCCCAATCGTCTTTACGGCGGGCAATGTGCTGCTCGACGACGATATCGTCGCGACCGGGCAGGTCGTGTCGAACATCGGCGCGGTGCTCCGGCTCGCGAATAGCGCGAGCATCACCGGCGGGTACAGTCAGACTGGCGGCGCGCTCGCGCTGGAGAGCGGGACTCGGCTCGTGGTAAGTGGTGCGGCGAGCCTGACCGGCGGCACCGTCTCGACCAGCTTTGAGGCAGCCGCAACGTATCTTGCGGGTTCGGTGGCGGGTACGCTCGTCCAGGGTGGCACAGGATCGAACTACACCGGGGTTACCGTAACGACCGGGGCGGTTCCGGGTCTTGCGCTCAATGCAGGCGCGAACGGTACGAACCTCGTCGTTACCGCGCTCAACGACTATGTCGGCGGTAGCCTCGACAGCCTTTCGAACACGGGAACGCTCTCGGCAGACTATCCTGTCTACATCGCGGCGGGTGGAACGCTCGGCAGTCTGGACAACAGCGGGACGCTGAGCGGGACGATCGCCGCAATTCGCAACCTCGGGCTGATCGGTCCGATCGCCAATACGGGCGTGATCGCGGGCAACATCGCCAGCGATGCCGCCGCGGATCTCACGATCGCGGGGGGCAGCGGGACGGTGTTCGGGACGCTGACCGGTTTCGCCGCGGGAACCCAGGGGACGATCACCAATACCGGAGGCGACCTGCTGCTGAACGGCAATCTGTTGCTCAACGACGCGGTCAACGTCGGCGGGCGCACGGTGCGCGTCGCGGGAGGGGCGCTGGCGATCAACGCGCCGGTCGCGGTTACCGGCAATTACAGCCAGACCGGCGGAAAGCTGCTTGTCGGCGTCACGTCGAGCGCGGCCTATGGCCAGTTGCTGGTCTCCGGTTCGGCGAGCCTGACCGGCACCAACGTCACGCTCTTGAAGCTCGGCACCAGTGCGATCAGCGCGGGACAGGCCTATACGGTGGTGAAGGCGAATGGTGCGCTCACCTTCAGCAACCTCACGTCTTCGGTGACGGGGCTCACCGGCACATTCTCGTCGATCGCCAGCGGCGGCGCGAACGGGCTGGTGCTGACGCTGAGCGAGCCCGTCGGCACGATCACGCCGCCACCGACGACCTTCACCGGGACCGGCCGCCAGGCGGGCGGTCCGGGGGTCGGGACGGGAGCGGCGCTCGACGCGATCGCGGACGCGGGCGGCCCTGCAGCGACGCCGGTCATCACCGACGTGCTGTTGCCATTGTCGCAACTGGCGCCGGAGCAACAGGAGCGCGGGATCATCCAGCTCGCGCCGACGCAACTGACGCCGCAGGTGATCGCGGTGGCGGTGTCGCCCGCCGTCAATGCGATCATCCAGCATCAGGACGTGATCGCGGCGAATGCGACCGGCCGCGAGGAGCGCGGGCTCGCCGCCGGGTCGCAGGGGCAGCGGGGCGCAGTGTGGGGGCAGGTCCTCGTCAGTGCGGCAAAACGCGACGCTGCGTCGGCGGCGTCGCCCTATCATGCGAGCAGCTATGGCGTGATGGTCGGCGCCGACGTCATTGCCGCGCCGAACCTTGCCGCGGGTGCCGCGATCAGCTGGGTAAATAGTTCCGCCGACGGCCGGGGGGCGATTGCCGGGAGCAGGACCGATCTCGACAGCTTCCAGGCGACCGGATATTTCACATGGCAGCCGGGTGATCTCGACACCGCCGGGTTTGCGATCGATGGCCAGATCGGCTTCGGGTATAACCACTACAGGCAGCGCCGCCGGATCGATTTCCTCGGCGCGACGGCGCGGGCCGCCTACGATGGCCAGCAATATCTCGGCAACCTGCGCGCCAGCTATACGATCCCGCTGTCGACCACGACATCGGTCACGCCTTATGCGAGCCTGCGCGAAGTCCATCTCCACAATGCGGCGTATCGCGAGACCGGGGCGGGATCGGCCAATCTGTCGGTGGCGAAACTCGACGTCGATGCGCTCAGCCACGAGATCGGTTTCCAGGGCGCGGGGATCTTCGAAAGCGCGTCCGGGCGCTTCGCCCCGACGGTCAAGCTCGGCTGGTTGCACACCTACAACAACGGCCCGATCCCGCTCACCGCGGTGCTTGGCGGTGTCGCGTTCACCAGCACCGCCGCGCGCGGCGCAGCGGATGGCGCGGCGGTCGGCGTGGGGCTGTCGTTCCGGTCGAGCGATCGCTTCCGGATCGCGGTCCAATATGACGGCGATCTGCGGCGCGACTTCCGAAGCCATTCAGGCACGGTCAAGATGACCGTGAATTTCTGACGCCATATTTCACTACGGTACCGTAATGTTTATCCTCCCGATGGACGATCAAATGCGATATGAAGCGGCATGATCTCGCCCCAACCGAACGGCATGACGATCGAACAGGCGCTGGGGCAGGCCAGCGCGCATTGGAACGCGGGCCAGGCGGACCAGGCCGAGCGGCTGTGCCAGCATGTTCTGGCGTTGTGGCCGGGGCAGTCGGATGCGCTGCATCTGATGGGGCTGATGGCGCATGCGTACGGCAATCTCGACATCGCGATCGACCACCTTCGTCGCGCGTGCCAGGCACCGCGGGTCCACGCGACCTATCTGAGCAACCTTGCAGAAATGTGCCGGCAGAAGGGACTGCTCCCCGAGGCCGAGGACGCCGCGCGGCGCGGGGTGACGATGGACCCGGCGATGGTCGCGGGGTGGAACAATCTCGGCATCATCCTGCAGGAATCGGGCAAGCTCGAGGAAAGCCTGTCGTGCCTCGAGCGCGTGCTGGCGCTCCAGCCGGACTATCCGGAGGCGCATAACAATCTCGGCAACACGCTGAAGCGCCTCGGGCGACTGGAGCAGGCGCGCGGGCAATATGAGGCGGCGCTGCGGCTTTCGCCCGCCTATGCGGAGGCAATGAGCAATTTGTCGAACCTGCTCAACGACCTCGGGCAGCCCGACGAGGCGCTGGCGCTCGCCCGCCGCGCGATCGATACCAATCCGCGGTTGTCGGACGCCTATATCAACGCCGCCGCAGTCGAGGTCGGGCGCGATCGCCCGGCCGAGGCATTGCGCTGGGTCGACGCGCTGCTGAGCTACGCACCGTTGCACGTCGGCGGACTCGGTGTGCGCGCGACGGCGCTGCAGCATCTCGGCCGGCTCGACGAGGCGTTGACGGACGCGCGGCGCGCGGTCGCGGCGGCGCCGGACAGCGGCGAGGCGCACAATATCCTCGGCGAAGTGCTGCAGGCGCAGAACGCGATCGGAGCGGCAATCGCGGCGTTCGACCGCGCCGCCACGTCGGTCGGGTTCGCGCCCGAGAAGGCGCTCACCAACCGCGGGGTTGCGCTGATGGAACGGGGCGACCGCGATGCCGCCATTGCGACGTTCGAACGGGTGCTCGACCAGTATCCGCGGTCGATCGGCGCGTGGTTCAATCTTGCCGATCTTCGGCGCTTCTCGGCGGGCGACCCCGCGATCGCCGCAATGGAGGCGCTGCTCGCAAGCGGCGGGATCGAATCGCACGCGGATCGGACCGCGCTGCGCTTCGCGCTGGGCAAGGCGTGGCTCGACGTTGGCGATGCCGAGCGCGGGTTTGCGCATCTCGACCAGGGCAATCGAGAGAAACGGGCAACCTTTTCCTACGACCCGGCGGCAACCGATCAGTGGATCTCCGAGATCATCGCGGCTTTCCCCCCTGCACGGTTCGAGCGACCACCCGCAGACGTGCCAGGCAGCGATCGCCCGGTGTTCGTGGTCGGCGTTCCGCGATCCGGGACGACGCTGGTCGAGCAGATCCTCGCCTCGCATTCCGCCGTGGTCGGCGCGGGCGAACTCGCGACCTTGCAGGGGGTCGTACGGACGGCGGGGCCGTTTCCGGCATGCGCGACTGGCCTTGGCGTGGACGACGAGGCGACGCTCGGCCGCGCGTATGTCGACGCGATCGAACCGCTGGTTGAGGGTCATCGTCGGATGGTCGACAAGATGCCGTCGAACTTCCTGTACGCGGGGCTGATTCACCGGCTGCTCCCCGATGCGCGGATCATTCATGTCCGCCGCGACCCGGTCGATACGTGCCTGTCCTGCTACTCCAAGCTGTTCACGCGCGAACAGCTGTTCGCCTATGATCTGGCCGAGCTCGGGCTCTTCTATCGCAGCTACGATCGGTTGATGGCGCACTGGCGGGCGGTGCTTCCGGCGGATCGCTTCATCGAGGTGCGGTATGAGGACATCGTCAGCGATCTCGAAACCGAAAGCCGTCGTCTGGTCGCATTTTGCGGTCTCGACTGGGATCCTGCCTGCCTGCACTTCCACCGGACCGGGCGGATCGTCCGCACCGCCAGTGTCAATCAAGTACGACAGCCGCTTCATGCCGACAGCGTCGGTCGCTGGCGAAAGTATGCGCGGCACCTGACGCCTTTGACCGCGGCGCTTGGGATCGATGCCGAGGTTCCGGTCCCGTCACATGCACCCAAAACGCGCGCCAAGCGCGCCGCCGTTCCGGTCGCCTCGTGACCGGCGGCGGCGTCGACCTCCCCGTGATCGAGGCGCAAGTCCGCCCGCTGCTGACGGCCGGGCGTGGGGCGGAGGCCGAGGCGTTGCTCAGACCGGCGCTGTCGAGTGGCGCCGGGCCAGTGGCGCTATGGGCGCTGCTTGCGCAAGCGCTGCGGGTGCAGGGGCGGGTCGCCGAGGCGCGTCCGATTCAGGAAATGCTGGTCAGTGCCTTGCCCGGGCACCTTTCGACGCGGTTCGACCTGTCGGAAACGCTCCTGCTTCTCGGGGAGTTCGGCGCGGGCTGGCGCGAGTATAACCATCGCTACAGCCTTGCGCATACCAACCGGATCGAACGCAAGGTCCAGCGCCCTCGATGGGACGGACGTCCGATCCCGGGGCAGACGCTGCTGATCCACGACGAGCAGGGCTATGGTGATACGTTTCAGTTCATGCGGATGGTGGCGTGGGCCAAGGCGCGGAGTAAGGCGACCGTCGTGCTCGAAATCAACCACGAGACTGCGGGGCTCGCGCGACGGATGGCGGGGCACGATGCGATCACGCTACGCGGTGAACTCCCGCCGCATTTCGACGTGCATTGCGAAATGATGAGCCTGCCGCATGTGATGGGGTTGCAGCTGAGCGATCTCCCCGGGAAACCGATGCCGTATCTTTCGGCCTTACCGGAACGCAGGGTCGCGTGGCGCAAGCGCCTGGCGCCCTATCCGGGGGTGAAAGTCGCGTTTCTCTGGGCCGGGCGTCCGACCCACTTCAACGATGCCAACCGTTCGATGACGCTCGCGCACTTTGCACCGCTTGCGCAGGATGGCGTCACTTTCTTTGCGATCCAGAAGGGGCCGAGCGAGGGGCAGGGGCTCTCGCCGCCGCCCGGCCTGAAAGTGGTCAGCCTGAGTAACGAGATCCGCGATTTCGAGGATACCGCGGCGATCCTGTGCGAGGTCGACCTGCTGATTTCCATCGACAGTTCCCCGGTACATCTCGCGGGTGCGCTCGGTCGGCCGGCTTGGGTGCTGCTACCGTTGCTACCCGACTGGCGCTGGCTCCAGCATCGCGAGGATTCGCCCTGGTATCCCTCGTTGCGGCTATTTCGACAGCGTGGGTGGGGGCGATGGGATCAGGTCGTCGAGGAGGTGGCGGCCGCGCTCAACGCTTTGGTGCGGCAGTGCGAGAACCGCCAGACCGCCGCGTGACAGTATCCGCGACCGTTCGTTTCGAGCGTCGTCGGGAAACCCGGCACAACGACGGCCTCTCGCCATCGCGCTGAACGAACGGGTAGTATCGTACGGTCAGTCTTGGCTGAGCGCGATCGGGCAGGTCCAGTCCCTGGGGTCGATCTGCGTGAGTCCTTCGACCTGAACGTTTGCCTCCGCGGGAATGCAGAGCATGTTGACGGATACGACCCCGGGCCAGATATCCTGCGGGTTGCCCCGGAAATTATCGGGCGAGAACAGCCGCGGCAGGTGCCAGTACAGCGCGTAGCCATGGTCTGCGATGGCATCGATCACCGTCTGCTGGTTCGCGGCCCGGTCGTTCTCGATGTAGATTACCGGACGACACCGTCGGATCGTTTCCGCGGCACCACGCAGCACGGCAGGCTCGAACCCCTCGACGTCGATCTTGAGCAAGCCGCATGCCGGCAATTCCAGCGCATCCAGCGGTCGGACCCGGACTTTTATCCCGCCGTTGCCCTCGGCGAGCAGCGAAATTCCCCCGATATTGCCGTGCGCGCCATAGTCGACCCGCGGAACGATCGCCTCGCCTTCGGCTTCGCCACACGCCTCCGGATAGGCCACCGCGTTCGTGATGTCGTTGAGCGCAAGGTTGGCGCAGAGGATCTGAAACAGCAGTTGCTGCGGCTCGAACGCCAGGAACGGGCCGGGCGCGCTGGCGCGCGCGATGTCGACGCTGTGCGAGCCCATGTTCGCACCGATTTCGACGACGGTCATTCCGGGGTGGATCAACTGGCGCAGCATCCGCCATTCGTCGGGCGCATATTCGCCGTAAAGCTCGAGCGCCTGGGTAATATAGTGATCCGTCGCAAACGCGAGCATCGGCCCCGAGCGTGTCTGATACGTCCGGATCAACGGCGTCCCCATGCCGAATAGCCTAATCGATCTCTGTGGCTAGGTCGACATACGGACAGCTACCTATGAAAAGTCCCGAGGATCGCCGACTGGCGACCCCCGGGACTTTCATGGATCAGAACCGATCAGGCGTTCGGGCGGATGATCTCGGTCGCGGCGAGATGCTCGGCCAGGAACCACACCTGCGGCTCGTGCGTGCGGATGATGTTGCTGACGAGCAGGTCGTTGGTGCCGTCGTCGCCCGCTTCGTCGGCGGCTTCCGCGCCTTCGCGCGCCTGGCGGAGGATGATTTCATGGGCTTCGAGCAGACGCGACAGCTGCGTCGGTACGTCCTCGCGGCCCTTGGGCGGACGGGGGATGCGCGTCATCTCCGCAACATCGGGCGCCATCGCGATGCTGATCCCGCCGAGCGCCATGATCCGCTCGGCGATCATGTCGACGAGGGCGGCCTGCTCCTCGTAATGTTTGTCGAGCAGCAGATGCAGCTGGTAGAAGGTCACGCCAGACATCTGCCAGTGGTGCTTTTTGTACAGATCGCGCAGCGTCATCGTGTCGACCAGCACCTGGTTTAGCGTCGCGACGCTCTGGGCGCGGGCGTTCGCCTCGAGGGCGAGCGGGAGGTCCTTGAGCGTCTCGTACGGCTGGATCTCGCGGTAGTCGACCTTGTACTGCGGCTGCGCCTCTACCGATTCCGGCTTGGTGGAGGACTTGGAGATCTTGCGGGCCATGAGCGATCCTGTTCGGCTTCGAGAAATGGTGAGGGTGAAACGACGTGCCCCCGCAAAAGGTCCGATGCGAAACGGTTCAGGGTATCAAATTGCTTCGCTCGGTCGCGACCAGCGCGACGAGCCAGTCGGTAAACGCGCGGACCGCCGGAAAGGCGCTCGTGTCCTGATGCGTCACCAGCCAGAACGACCGCGTGATCGCAAGAGACGGGAGGATCGCAACGAGTGCGGGATCCGCGTCGCCGATGAAGCGGGGCAGGACGCCGATCCCGGCGCCACTCGCGATCATCCGAGCCTGCGCGTTGATGCTGGAGGAGCGTAGCGTCGGGGCGGGGGCACCCGGTATCTCGTCGAGATAGCGCAGCTCGGGAGCATAGATGATGTCGGGAATATAGCCGATCATCCGCCGGGTGCGCAGATCGTCCCGCGCCAGCACCGCCTGTTCGGTCGTCTGATACTGCGCGGAAGCGTAAAGCCGCAGCGCGTAATCGGTCAGTTTGCGA
Source organism: Sphingomonas sp. PAMC 26621 (assembly GCF_000251145.1). Classification (GTDB taxonomy): domain Bacteria; phylum Pseudomonadota; class Alphaproteobacteria; order Sphingomonadales; family Sphingomonadaceae; genus Sphingomonas. The sequence goes on from NZ_AIDW01000015.1 coordinate 160,607, forward strand.
GTCCGCAGCGGCCCGCGGCGGGGGCGGGCTAGCAGGACCGCGACATCGGTCTCGCGTCGGGTTGGGTTTAGGAAACCGCTCGTCGCGACGAGATCGACCGAGAGGGCCGGGTAGCGATCCGCCAGGCTCCCGAGATGCCGGCTGACGAACCATGCCCCGAACCCCTCGGCAACGCTGACCCGCACCGTGCCCTCGATATGGTGATCGGCCGAGGGTGGCGTTCGCGTCTCGCTGGCGATTGCTTCCATCGCGCTTGCACGACTGAGCAAGTCCTGCCCGGCCTCGGTCAGGGCCTGCCCGGTCGGGGTCTGTTCGAACAGCCGTTGGCCCAGTGCCTGTTCCAGCCGACGAAGCCGCCGACCCACGGTCGTCGCGTCGAGACCGAGCGCGGATGCGGCGCGACCAATCTGGCGAGCGCGCGCGACTTCCAGGAAAATCGGCAGGTCGCTCCAGTCCATCACCTGCAAATATGCAGGTTGCGACTGCGTGTCCACCTCTTGCAGTGGCGCGTGGCAAATGGTCTAGCGCACCCACCATAGGAGAGTTGCCATGCGAAATATCGACCATCATATCGTCGGCCTGTCCGGCGGCGGTGCCACCCGGACGGGCGAGGTGTTCGATCCCAACACCGGCCAGGTCCAGGCAACGGTCGCGCTCGGCACGCAGGCCGATCTCGATACCGCGATCGCCGCCGCGCAGAAGGCGCAGCCGGGCTGGGCCGCGACCAACCCGCAGCGCCGCGCACGCGTGATGTTCGAGTTCAAGCGGCTGGTCGAGCTGCACATGGACGAATTGGCCGAGCTGCTGTCGTCCGAACACGGCAAGGTGATCGCGGACTCGAAGGGCGATATCCAGCGCGGCCTCGAGGTAATCGAGTTCTGCTGCGGCATCCCGCATGTGCTGAAGGGCGAATTCACGCAGGGCGCAGGCCCGGGGATCGACGTCTATTCGATGCGCCAGCCGCTCGGCATCGGGGCGGGGATCACGCCGTTCAACTTCCCGGCGATGATCCCGTTGTGGATGTCGGGTGTCGCGATCGCGACCGGCAACGCGTTCATCCTCAAGCCGTCCGAGCGTGACCCGTCGGTGCCGGTCCGGCTTGCCGAGCTGTTCCGCGAGGCAGGGTTGCCCGAGGGCATCCTTCAGGTCGTCCACGGCGACAAGGAAATGGTCGACGCGATCCTCGATCATCCCGCGATCAGCGCGGTCAGCTTCGTCGGCTCGTCCGACATCGCGCATTATGTCTACAAGCGCGGCGTCGCGGCGGGCAAGCGCGTCCAGGCGATGGGCGGCGCGAAGAATCACGGCATCGTCATGCCCGATGCGGATCTCGACCAGGTCGTTGCCGACCTTTCGGGTGCGGCATTCGGTTCGGCGGGCGAGCGGTGCATGGCGCTGCCGGTCGTGGTGCCGGTCGGCGAGAAGACCGCGATCGCGTTGCGCGAGAAGCTGATCCCCGCGATCGCCGCGCTCCGCGTCGGGGTCTCAACCGACAAGGACGCGCATTACGGCCCGGTCGTCAACGCCGTGCATCGCGCGCGCATCGAGCAGTGGATCCAGACCGGCGTCGACGAGGGCGCTGAGCTGGTCGTCGACGGGCGCGGGTTCGAGTTGCAGGGGCATGAGAAGGGGTTCTTCATCGGCCCGTCGCTGTTCGACCATGTCACCACGTCGATGGAATCGTACAAGGAGGAGATCTTCGGCCCGGTGCTGCAGATCGTCCGCGCGAACGACTTCGAGGATGCCGTCCGCCTGCCGAGCGAGCATCAGTACGGCAACGGCGTCGCGATCTTCACGCGCAACGGCCATGCCGCGCGCGAATTTGCGGCGCGGGTCAATGTCGGGATGGTCGGGATCAACGTGCCGATCCCGGTGCCCGTCGCCTATCACACGTTCGGTGGGTGGAAGCGCAGCGCGTTTGGCGATACCAACCAGCACGGCATGGAAGGCGTCAAGTTCTGGACCAAGGTCAAGACCGTGACGCAGCGCTGGCCCGATGGCGGGGTCGGCGACGGTGCCAACGCCTTCGTCATCCCGACAATGGGCTGAGTTTTTCGTTGCCCTGCGATCCAATATCAAAAGGCCTTTCATGACCGACCAGTTCGACCTCACCCCCCAATTTGATCTTACGGGCGATCAGCGCGAGATCCAGGAACTCGCGCGCCGCTTCACCGCCGACCGGATCACGCCGTTCGCGGCGGAGTGGGACGAGAAACACATCTTCCCGCGCGACACGATCAAGGCGGCGGCGGAGCTGGGGTTCGCGGCGATCTACGTCTCGGAAGAGTCGGGCGGGATCAATCTCGGGCGGCTCGAAGCGGCGCTGATCATGGAGGCGATGGCCTATGGCTGCCCGTCGACCTCGGCGTTCATCTCGATCCACAACATGGCGAGCTGGATGATCGACCGGTTCGGCGGGCAGGCGGTCAAGGACAAGTATCTGCCCTCGCTCGTCACGATGGACCGGATCGCGAGCTATTGCCTGACCGAGCCGGGCTCGGGCTGGACGCCGCGGCGCTCAAGACCCGCGCGGTGCGGGATGGCGATCACTATGTCGTCAACGGCACCAAGCAGTTCATCTCGGGCGGCGGCGAGAACGAAGTCTATGTCACGATGGTCCGCACCGGCGAGGACGGCCCCAAGGGCATTTCGTGCCTGGTGATCGAGAAGGACATGCCCGGCGTCAGCTTCGGCGCGAACGAGCGCAAGCTCGGCTGGCACTCGCAGCCGACCGCGCAAGTGGTGTTCGAGGATGTGCGTATCCCTGTGGATAACCTTGTGGGCGGCGAGGGCGAGGGGTTCCGGATCGCGATGATGGGGCTCGATGGCGGGCGCTTGAACATCGGTGCGTGCTCGCTCGGCGGGGCGCAGCGGTGCCTCGATGAATCGATCGGCTACACCAAGGATCGCAAGCAGTTCGGCACCGCGATCGCGGATTTCCAGAACACCCAGTTCATGCTCGCGGACATGGCGACCGACCTCGAGGCGGCGCGTGCGCTGCTGTACATGGCGGCGGCAAAGGTGACCGCGAATGCGCCCGACAAGACCAAGTTTGCGGCGATGGCGAAGCGCCTGTCGACCGACACCGGCTCGCTGGTCGCCGACCGCGCGCTGCAGCTGCATGGCGGCTACGGCTATCTGATGGATTACCCGATCGAACGCTTCTGGCGCGACCTGCGGGTGCATTCGATCCTGGAGGGGACCAATCAGGTGATGCGGATGATCATCGGGCGCGAACTGACGCGCCAGTAATCCCGCGAAGCGAAGCCCCCTTCCTCTTCGTGGCTTTGTGGCTTTGTGCGAGAAAGAGTCTTCGCGCACGAAGCCACAAAGACACGAAGACAGTGATGAGAGACCGTGCATGACCAGCGACGTTCTGACCATGATCGAAGGGCCTGTCGGCCGGATCCGGCTCAACCGGCCAAAGGCATTGCATGCGCTGACTCATGAGATGTGCACGGCGATGCTTGATGCGCTCGACGCGTGGCGTGCCGACCCCACGATCGAAGCGCTGCTGCTCGACCACACTGAGGGCAGGGGCTTCTGCGCTGGCGGCGACATCCGGATGCTCGCGGAAAGCGGCGCAGCGGATGGCGTTGCGGCGCGCGCCTTCTTCCATACCGAATACCGGCTCAACCACCGGCTGTTCACCTACGCCAAGCCGACGGTCGCGTTCATGGACGGAATCACGATGGGCGGCGGGGTCGGCATCGCCTGCCCGTGCGATTTTCGCGTGGCGACCGAGAATACAAAGTTCGCCATGCCCGAAACCGGGATCGGCCTGTTCCCCGACGTCGGTGGCGGCTGGTATCTGTCGCGGCTGCCCGGGCGGATCGGGCAATATCTTGCGCTGACCGGGCACCGGCTCGACGGGGTGGAGTGCCTCGCGCTGGGTCTGGCGACGCATTACCTGCCGAGCGCGACGCTCGACGATGCCAAGGCACGGATCGCTGCCGACCCGCAAGCCATCGCGGCGACGCTCGACGCTCTCGGCGAGACGCCGCCCGAGCCGAAGATCCTCGCGCAGCGCGAGGCGATCGACCGGCTGTTTGCCTCCGACGCGCTAGAGGACATCTACGCGGCGCTCGAAGCGGATGGCGGGGACTGGGCAACGCAACAGCTCGCCACGCTCCGCACCAAGTCGCCGCAGACCATGAAGGTCTCGCTCCGCCTGCTCCACGAAGGCAAGAGGATGGCGACCTTCGAGGACGAGATGCGGCAGGAATATGCGATCGGCTCGCGCGTGGTGCAGCGGCATGATTTCCTCGAAGGCGTCCGCGCGGTGATCGTCGACAAGGACAATGCCCCACGCTGGGACCCGGCGACGCCGGAAGGCGTGACCGACCACGTGATCGACCAGATCTTCGCGCCTCTCTCCGATGGCGAGGCGTGGACTCCCGCCTGACCTGTTCCGTCACCCCGGAACTGTGCCGGGGTCCACCTTTCCACCGGGCCAGCGGTTCGCGGCACGGTGGACCCCGGCACACGGCCGGGGTGACGCAAGAAGGAAGCCTTTCATGAGCTACGAAACGATCCTCGTCGAACAACGCGACCGCGTCACGCTGATCACGCTCAACCGGCCCAAGGCGCTCAATGCGCTCAACAGCCAGATCCTCGCCGACCTGCTTGCCGCGATGGCCGCGTTCGATGCGGATCCGTCGCAGGGCTGCGCGGTCATCACCGGCAGCGAGAAGGCATTCGCGGCGGGGGCGGACATCAAGGAGATGCAGGCGCAGGGCTTTGCCGACATGTACGCGCACGATTTCTTCGCCGGCTGGGATCGCTTTACGCGGACGCGCAAGCCGATCATCGCGGCGGTCGCGGGCTATGCGCTTGGCGGCGGGTGCGAGCTGGCGATGATGTGCGATTTCATCCTCGCCGCCGACAGCGCGAAGTTCGGCCAGCCCGAGATTAAGCTTGCGGTCTCGCCCGGCATGGGCGGGTCGCAGCGCCTCACCCGCGCGGTCGGCAAGGCCAAGGCGATGGAGATGTGCCTCACCGGGCGGATGATGGACGCCGCCGAAGCCGAGCGCGCCGGGCTCGCCTCGCGTGTGATCCCCGCCGCCGAGCTGGTCGAGGAAGCGGTCAAGGTCGCCGCGACGATCGCCGGTATGGCGCCGCTTGCGGTGCTGGCGAACAAGGAAATGGTCAACGCCGCGTTCGAGACCAGCCTCAGCATGGGCGTCCAGTTCGAGCGCCGCCTGTTCCACGCTTTGTTCGGAACCGACGACCAGAGCGAAGGGATGGCTGCCTTCGTCGAGAAGCGCGCCGGGGTGTGGACGGGGAAATAACGCGCGGCGAGAAGACTTGGGAGAGACAATAATGACACGTATCGCATTCATCGGGCTCGGCAACATGGGCGGCGGGATGGCCGCGAATCTCGCGAAGGCGGGGCATGACGTCCGCGCGTTCGACTTGTCGGCGGATGCGCTCGATCGCGCGAAGACGGCGGGCTGCCTGCCGGTCGGGTCCGCGACCGAAGCCGCCGACGGGGCCGAGGCGATCGTGACGATGCTCCCCGCCGGGCGCCACGTCGAGGCGGTCTATGCCGAGCTGTTCGCCGCGACCATCCTGCCGACGACGCTCCTGATCGATTGCTCGACGATCGACGTGGCAACCGCGAAGCACGTCGCCGCGCTCGCGCTCGCTAACGGCATCACCGCGGTCGACGCCCCCGTCTCGGGCGGGATCGGCGCGGCGAATGCGGGCACGCTGACCTTCATGGTCGGCGGCACAGACGCGGGCTTCGCCAAGGCCAAGACGGTCCTCGACGCGATGGGGCAGGCGGTGATCCACGCGGGCGCCAACGGCACCGGGCAGGCCGCCAAGATCGCCAACAACATGCTGCTCGGCGCGACGATGGTTGCGACCTGCGAGGCGTTCCTGCTCGCGGAGAAGCTCGGGCTCGATGCGCAGACGTTCTACGACATCTCGAGCGTATCGTCGGGCCAGAGCTGGTCGATGACGCGCTATTGCCCGGTCCCCGGGGTTGGGCCGGATACCCCCGCCGACCACGACTATCAGGGCGGTTTCGCGACCGCGCTGATGCTGAAGGACCTGAAGCTCGCAGCGGAGGCGGCGAGTGGGGCGGACGCGAATACCCCGATGGGGACCAAGGCGGCGGAACTGTACCAGCGTTTCGCCGACGAAGGGCAGGGCGGGCTCGACTTCTCCGCGATCATCAAGATGCTCCGCGGCTAACCGCAGCGCCGCCTTACGCCTGCAACAGCGAGGTCAACGTGAGGCGACCGTGCGCTGCGTCTGCGCCAAGCGCGGCCGCGGCGAGGTCGCCCGCATGCAGGCAGTTCGCGGGATAGAAGATCAGGCGATTGAAGCGCAAGTCCGCCTGCCCAATACGCTCGAACCCGGCGGTGTGGTCGCCGGGATACTGCGGCTCAGGCAGACCGTGGCGTTGCCGGTCGCGCGTCAATCCCTGTCGCCACGCCGCCGCCCGGCTCGGGTCGATCCGTTCATATCCGGTGCCGCGATGCCGGTAGAAGCTGGTCCCGCCATGCGGCGGCGCGCACAGATAATGCACCGCGGCGAGCAGTGTCGGGTCGACCGTGTCGAAATGCGGGATCCGCTGGATCGGTGCCAGCGCAGCCGGTGCGTCGGTCGCGATCGCGAAGGTGGTGCGCAGGACGGTGGACGTTGTCGCCGCGCCGATTGCCCGCGCCGCTTCGGCAAGCCAGACTGCATAGCCGACCGGGGCGGGCGCGCGAAGCCCGGGATAATAATCCGCCGCCGCGCGCGCGAACCGTTGCGCGGCGGCGGCTTCCTGCAGCGCTTCTGGCTGCGGATGCGCATCATCGATCACATGGAGTGGCACTGCCTCATGCCCCATCGCCCGGACGGGGTGGAGGATCATCCGGCGCGTTCCAGCGCGCGCGTCCCGGGTTCGAACCACGCCGCCTCGTCCGCAATCCGCCGGTTCTTGCGGCGTACCAGCCCGGCGACCTGTTCGAGCGACAGCAGCAGCGCCGCGAGATCGAGCGCCGTCTCGAAATCGGGCAGCGTCGCAAGATGCCGCGCAAGCGCGCGCTGATCGATCCCGTACAGCCCGGTCGGCGTACAGCGCGCGCCGTTGTCGAAAGTGATGTCGAGCGAGATTTCGGTCACCAGCTTGAGCGACACCGCAAGGTCGACCAGCGCCTGCGTCGGGGCCTGGCCGCGTGCGAGGTCGCCCAGCATCGCCTGGACTTGCGCGATATACGGGCTGTCGCTGCCATCTGCCTCGACGATCGCGCGGGCTCCCGCCGGGTCGAGCGCGGGGCTGTCGAGGTCGACGCAGATCACCCCCGCCAGCGCATCCTCGCCGCCGATGTAGAAGGGCTGGCGCAGCAGGTTGAGCGGGACATAGCCCGCATCGAGGGTGTCGCCGTCCCAGAACAAATTCTCGTGCGGTTCGAGCCCCATCAGCGCAGCGAGGTGAAACGCCCCGGTTTCGCCGTCCTTGATGAAGAACAGCGGATATTGCGCAGCGGCCTTGCGGATTTCGCTGCGGACGATCCGGACGAGATGCACGTTGGCCGCAGTCGCCGCGGCCTTGGCCGGGTCGATCCGCAGACCGGCATGCTGTTCGCGCGACAATTGTACCAGGTTCACGGCAGGTCTTCCCTTGGAACGAAGCTTGGCGCGCGCATGTCAGACCGGCTGGAACCGGTGCTGCGCGAGCGTATCGAGCAGAGCGCGATTGGTCGGCAGCGTCGCCGCCAGCCGACGCTTGAGCGCGGCGTTCCGATCGAACGCGTCGAGCGCCGCGTCCGGATCACGGAGCGCGGTTGCGGCGAAGCGTGGATCGGTCCGGAACCCCATGCCGTACAGCACATATTGGTAGCTCGCCGCCGGAAACATTTCGTGCGCGCTGGCGAAATCCTGTTCGCCGGGGGGCACGTGACGCCACAGTTCGAGCTGGTCCTGCAACGCCTGCGGGATCGTCGCGGGGTCGCGATTGTCGCGCCAGAAGGCGGTGTCGTCGCGTTCGCTCAACATGTAATGCAGCTTGAGGAACTCGATGATCCGTTCCCAGCGATACAGCGTCATCGTGTTGAACCGCCGCGCGACGATCTCCATCGCGCTGCGCGTCGCGGGCATCGACGCCGCGATATAATCCGCCGACAGTTCGATCAGCACCAGCGCCGATGCCTCGAGCGGTTCGAGGAACCCCGCCGCCAGCCCGACCGCGACGCAATTGCGCTTCCAGAAGGTCTCGCGATGCCCCGAGCGGATCGTGATCTCGCGCGGCGACAGGCGATCGAACGCTGGCCCGACATAGGCGGCAAGCTCGGCTTCGACCGAACTGCCGTTGGCGTGGCGGCTCGAATAGACATAACCGACCCCGCGCCGGTTCTGCAGGCCGATATCCCAGATCCAGCCGTGCTTCTGCCCGGTCGAGACGGTATGCGAGACGATCGGCGCGCCCGCATCGTCATACGGCACCTGCACCGCGAGCGCGCGATCGATGAACAGCACATCGTTGCAATCGCGGAACGGCACGCCCAGCGTCTCGCCAAGCAGCAACGACGAGAAGCCGCTGCAATCGACGAACAGGTCTGCGGTAATCGCGCCGTGTGCGCGGGTGACGACAGCGGCGATGTCGCCATCGTCCGCCTGCTCGACCGCGATCACCTCGTCGATGACGTGCCGGACGCCGAGCTTCGTCACGCAATGCTCCGCCATGAAGTCCGCGAAGCGGACCGCATCGAGGTGATAGGCATAATTGGCGACCCCGCCATATTCCGGCGAGGTGATCAGCTTGGGCGCCAGGTCGCGCTCGCACAGCGCCTCCTGAAAACAGACCGCATCCGAGAAGGAGGCCGTCGCGGGATCGTCTCGCACCTGCGCGTTCCAATAGGGGGCGAGGTCGAGGGTCGGGAAGCCTTCGGGCAGGACGAGCGGGTGGTAGTAGAAATCGTCCGCCGATTGCGTCCGCCATCCCGCGAATTTCGCCCCCTGCTTGAACGATGCGTTGCAGAAACGGAGGAAATCGGTCTCCGAAACGCCGACTTTGCGCAGCGTGTTGCGCATCGTCGGCCAGGTCCCTTCGCCAACCCCGACGATCCCGATCCGGCGGCTCTCGACCAGCGTGACGCTCAGCCCGCCGCCGTCCGGGGTGCTGTGTCGTGCGGCGATCAGCGCGGCGGTCAGCCACCCCGCCGATCCCCCGCCGACGATGCATACCGATGATACGGGTGTGTTCATATCGACCATCGCCCACGAGGATGGCATGGGACCGGGCTCGAAGAAAGCCCGGTCCGGTCGTCGTACGATGGCCGCATCAGAAGTTGACGCGCACGCCGCTCTTGAAGCGCCGCCCGGTGTCCTCGGCATAGAGGAACTGGCTGGTGTAATAGGCATATTTCAGCGCCTTCGAATTGGTCAGATTGACCGCTTCGAAGAAGACCGAGACATGCTTGTTGATGCGATAGATCAGGCTCGCATCGACCTGCGAATAGGCACGGACCTGAGTGACCGCCTGGCCTGCGCCGTTGAGCGGCGGGGGTGCCAGATACTGGAGGAAATGGTCGCGCCAGTTATACGCGACACGCGCCTCGATCCCGTTCTTGTCGAAGAACAGCACGGCGTTGGCCGAATTGGACAAGCCCGTCAGCGCGAACTTGTTCGTCAGGTCCTGCGGGTTGAGCTTCCGGTTGGAATGGACCAGCGTCCCGTTGATCTGGAACCCGAAGCCGGTTTCCCACAGGTTTTGCTGCCACGCCGCCTCGAGGCCCGTGACCGTCGCGCTCTGCCCGTTGACGGGCGCGGTGATCGTGAACTGCGCGGGCAGGTTCGTCACCGGATCGAGCAGGGGGCCGCCGGTCGCATTGGAAACCGGGCCGCTGGTCTGGTTGAGCACGATGAAGTCGTTGACGTTCTTGAAATACCCGCCGAGCGAGATGTAGTTCGACTGGCCGAAGTAATATTCCAGCGACAGGTCGAGATTATTCGACTTGAACGGCTTCAGATCGGCATTCCCCCGGCTCGCGGCGAAATTGCCCGGGCGGAGCGTCACCAGCGTCGTCACCGGGGACAGTTGCTCGAGCGTCGGCCGCGTGATCGTCTGCGAGGTGGCGAAGCGCGCGGTGAGTTTGTCGGTCAGGTCCCAGCGGAACGCGAGGTTGGGCAGGATGTCGGTATAGCTGGCATGGCCGACCGTGCGCGTCGTGCCCGATGAGGCGGAGCCATATTGCGTCTGGTCGTTGGCGAGCGTCACCAGCGCGGTATAAGCGGTCGCCAGGCCGTTGACGTTGGTTGCAGTGTTTTCGACCCGCACGCCCGCGACGAGCGAGAAGGGCCGATCCGCCAGCGCGCCGCGGAACTCGGTCTCGAGATAGCCGCCGAGGACGCGTTCGGTCACCACCGTGTCGTTGACCAGCGGGGGCGCGAAGGTGAAGTTTGGGTTGGTCGCGCGCTGTTGCTGCGTGATCGCGGCGAACAGGCCATCGCCATCGAAGGTCTGCCACTGCGTCGGCAGGCGGTTCGACCCGCTGACCCCGGACAGGAACCCGCTGCCCGCGTTGAACACCGAGATCGGCACCCCCGATGGCGCCGCGATGTTGTACCCGCAGGTCGTGCAACCGGTCCCGCCGTCGTTCGAATAGAGCGAGGTATCCTTGCGATCGTGCGAGAAATAGCCGCCCCAGCTCGCCTTGACGAGACCTTCGGCGTCGTCGCTCTTGTAGCTGAAGTCGGTGCGGACCTGTCCGACCTCGTCCTTGATGCCAAAGCCGCGCAGCAGCATGACGTGCTGGCACAAGGGCTGCCCCGCCCCGACGATGTTGCCACTCGAGGGCGTTCCCGAATTGGTGACCGCCGAACCGCACGGGTTGGATGCGGAAGCGAAGCTGGGGAACGTCTCGACCGCATAGGGCAGGATCGATCCGTCGGACCGATAGCGTTCCGATCCCGTGAGATAGCCGAGCAGTGCAAGATATGCCTGCCGCCCGCCATTGGGCTCCTCCTTCGCGACCGACCAGGTCCCGTCGACGCTGACCGAAAGCTGCGGCGTGATCTTATATTCGACGTTGAGTCCGGCGGCGTAGGTGTTGGTGCGCTTGTCGAACTTCTTGTCGTGGAAGTCGCTTGCGATCCCGCTGGTCTGGGTGAGGTCGGTGGCGGTGCCGTTGGCGTCGGTCGTGACCCCGGTCAGGTTCGAGGCGGTGAACCAGTGCCCGTAGGAGCGCGCGTCGGTGGTGTTGGTGAAGCGCGTGTAGAGTCCGTCCGCGGTCACGGTCAAATCGTCGCTCGGGCGATATTGCAGCACCAGGGTGCCGCCGATCCGCTCGCGGTCCTCGCGCGTGACGCGACTGTCGAAATTCTGCGGGATGAACAGGTTGCCCTGCGGGTTGGACGCGCTGACCGTCCCGCGCCCGCCATTCACCTGGGCTGCCGGAACGCCGGGATTGACCAGCCACCCGTCGGTTTGCGCTTCGTTGAGCTTGGTGAAGCGATGCTGGTAGCTCCCGCTCAACAGGACGCCGAAGCGGCCGTCGGCGAAGGTGTTGCTGAGCAGGAAGGACGCGTCGGGCGCGCCCTTCTTGGCATTCGCGTCGTAATTGCCATCTGCCGCGGCGAACAGCTTGAAGCCCTTGTAGTCGAATGGCCGCGCGGTCTTGATGTTGACCGTCGAACCGACCCCGCCGGACTGGTAGCGCGCGGTCGAGGATTTGTAGACCTCCACCCCCGCGACGAGTTCGGACGCGAGCGTGTCGAACGAGAAGGCGCGGCCCGACGCCTGGCTCGGGTCGGTCGGAGTCGCGAGCTGGCGGCCGTTGATCAGCACCGTGTTGAATTCGGGGCCGAACCCACGCACCGTGATGAACGCGCCTTCGCCGCCCGACCGATCGATCGAGACGCCGGTGATGCGCTGCAGCGATTCCGCGAGGTTGGTGTCGGGCAGCTTGCCGATATCCTGGGTCGAGATCGCGTCGACGATCCCCGACGCGTTCCGCTTGATCCCGCGCGCGTTGCTCAGGCTGGCGCGCAACCCGACCACGACGATGTCGGACCCGCCATCCGCCTGCGGCGCGGGAGCATCCGCCGGTGCCGCCTCCTGCGGGGTGGCGGCGACCGGCGCGGCGGCGCGGTCGTCCTGCGGCGCGCGTACCGTCACCATCGCGGCGGGGACGGTGCCGGGCCGCGTCGCTGCGGGGGCTTGCGGGACGACGGCATAGGTGTGCGGGCCGATCAGCCGCGCGACCAGACCGGTCCCTTCCAGCAGCCGGGTCAGTGCGTCCGAAACGGTCATGTCGCCATGAACCGGGCGGGTGCGTTTGTCCTGCGTGACGCGGCGCGCGGCGATGATCTGAACGTCGCCCTGGCGACCGAGCAGTCCGATCGCGGTTTCCGCAGGTTGTGCGTCCACCGCAAATTGTTTCGCCTGTGCGAAGGCCGGCGTTGCCGCCAGACAGATCATTGCCGACGATGTATAGAGTGCATGACGGATCGAAGTTCCGACCATCGTTTATCCCCCCCCTGAGCCTGTTTTCAACAGATCGTTTGCGTCTGTATTCCCCCTAGAGACGCGGCTGGCGACAAACCTTCCAAACTATTTTGGCGTCTTGCTGTAATTTCCGGGATTCCTCAGCGCGTGATCCGAATGATGGTCGGGTCGGTGTCCGAAACGGTTGCGTCGAGGCTTACCTTCACTGCCCGCGCAAACCCCTCCGGGTCGTTGATACGAAACACCCCGTCGAGCTTCTCGCCAGCAAGTTGCTGATCCGAAACGACGATCTTCCGCGTGTTATAGCGGTTGAACTCTTCGGCAGCGGAGGCGAGCGTATCACCCTCGAGGTCGATCATCCCGCCGCGCCATGCCAGCGCACGATCGACCGCCGAGGCGCGGTCCGCCTCGAACCGGACCGCGGCACGCGCATCGACGAACGCGCGCTGCCCCGCGGTCAGCCGGGTCGCCGCACTCGGGCTGACGGTGTTCTCATGACGGGTCTCGACCGTGCCGTCGGTGACGAGGATCTCGACCCCGGCCGGGCGGAGGCGGACGGAGAATGCGGTGCCGAGCGCGCGCGCGGTGACCCCCGCGGCGGTCACGACGAACGGCCGTGTGGGATCATGCGCGACCTCGAACCACGCCTCGCCCTGCGCGAGTGCGATCTGGCGCGAGCGGGCGTCGATCCGGACGGTCAGCGCGCTTCCGGAATTGATCGTCATGATCGACCCGTCGGCGAGCGGGACACGGCGGATTTCCCCGAGGTTGGTGACGTAGCGCGTCTCGGGCACGAAGATCCGCGTCGTACCGATCACCCCGGCGACGATGACGGCGGCAAGTCCGGCGAGGAGATTGCGGCGGTGCCAGACCGGGCGTGCTTCCGGGACGACATCCGGGATGGAGGCGGCCGTTGTCGGCGGGCGCAAAGCAAGATCGGTTGCCACCCACGCCGCCTGCGTGCGGAGCAACAGCCCGTGGCGCATCGCATCCTGCGCGAGCCATTGCGACAGCGCGATCTCGTCGGCCGCTTCCCAGCGCCCCGAATCCATCTTCGCGACCCACCAGGCGGCCTCGTCCGCCACGCTTCCGGACCTGTCGATCATCGCTGGCCCCGGACACCGGTTTCGACGGGATCAAGCCGCAAACCGGCGCGGCGTTCGGCGGTGTTCCACGCCTCGCGCACGGCGCGGACGCCGACCCAGATCTGTTTCTCCACCGCTTTCTCCGTCATGCCGAGGTGATCCGCGATCTCGCGATGCGACCAGCCTTCGATCTTGCGCAGTTCGACGATCCGACGGCAGCGCTCGGGAAGCGCCTCAATCAGCGTCATCATCCGCTCATACGCGAGGTGGCTCCCGGTTTGCTCCTCTGGCGTGGGGGTCGCGTCGTCGCGATAGGCTTCGATCTCGGCGATCGCCTCGAACGACACGATCCGCTGGCGCTTCAGCCGCCGCAACAGGAGGTTACGCGCGATCGAAAAGAAATAGGCGGACGGACTGTCGATATGGTCGACCGCCTTGAGCATCGAAATGCGGCAATACGCTTCCTGGATCACGTCGTCGATATCCTCCGGCGATAGGCGCGCCCGCTTGAACCGGGCGCGAACCCGGTCTTCATGCGGCATGATTTCGCGCGCCACCCAAACGGCCAGGTGACGCCGACGCGCGAGTTCCCCTTCCGGCCACGGTTCCGTAGCATCCTCCCCTTCGTGGATACATTCGGGCGCATTTGCGCCTCTCTGCTCCCCTAGAGACACGATGCGCCGAAATCCCCCCTCTGCAAAGCAAAGAACGTGCATCAACCGGTGGCGGGCGTCGGGCAGCCGCGACGTCGCTCCCGAACCGGTACGCGGCGAACGCCTAAGACCCCAGGACGACCTCGATTTCGTCGAAGCGGTTCCAGCGGTACACCGCCCAGCTGAGGACCCAGCACAGCACGAACACCCCGATGATGCCGAACCCGAGCAGATTGAACTGCCCCCCCAGATTGCGCGCCGCGGACCACGGCGTGCCGTGCAGGTCAAGCTTGTCGGCGATCAGCGCCATCGTCTCGATCCCGCCGATGACGATCGCCACGAACGCGGACACGGCGGTGATGGTGATGTTGTAATAGAGTTTCCGGATCGGCTTCACGAACGCCCATTCGTACGCGCCCAACATCAGGATGCCGTCGGTCGTATCGACGAGCGCCATTCCGGCGGCGAACAGCGCGGGCAGGACGAGCACCGGGCCGATCACGAATGCATGCGCCGCCTGTGCGGCGGAGAGGCCGAGGATCGCGACTTCGGTGGCGGTGTCGAAACCGAGCCCGAACAGAAAGCCGAGCGGCGCCATGTGCCAGCTGCGCGAGACGAGGCGAAACAACGGGCGGAACAGCCGCGACAGCAGGCCACGTCCGCCGAGCAGCATGTCGAGATCCTCGTCGACATACGCACCGCCTGCGCGGACCCGCTGGAAGGTGCGCCACACCGAGCGCAGGATCACGAGGTTCATCGCCGCGATCGTGAACAGGAACGCCGCGGACACGATCGTCGCGACCACGCCGCCGGTCGCCTTCAGCGCCGCGAAGTCGGACAAGGCCGAGGCGGTGAACGCGATCGCGACCGAGGCGAGCAGGATGATCGTGCTGTGCCCGATCGCGAACCAGAAGCCGACCGTCATCGGCCGCTGCCCGTCCTGCATCAGCTTGCGCGTGACATTGTCGATCGCGGCGATGTGGTCCGCGTCGACCGCGTGGCGCAGCCCGAGCCCCCACGCGAGCAGCGCGGTGCCAAGCATCAGCGGCTGTGCGTGGAACAGCGCCAGCGCCCAGATCCACGCCCCGACATTCGCGCCGATCAAGAGCACGTAGAGCAGACTGATCCGCTTGCGCAGCGTGGGCAGGGCGGGGGCAGGCAGGGCGGGAGCGGGTTTGGGATCAGCTTTCGACAAGGTAACCCTCCGGCGGTGTGCGGGCGATGAAATGGCCCTTGATGCCCTGCGGCCATTGTTTGTAGGGCACGCGGCCATGGTCGCTGTCGGCATAATGGACTGCGTAATCGAGGATCGCGCGCGCGGCCTCGGCATCGGGCGAGAAGCGGCCGAGCAGATAGCCGACCTTGCCCGGCGCACGCAGGTGGATCGAGCAATGTTCGGTGCAGGAGAAGAGGCACGGCATCTGCTGGATCGCGACGTCGGCGTAGCGTGGATCGGCGGCCTTTGCGGCTTCGAGCGCCGCGACGAGCAGCGCGCCGCCGCGCGTGCCATCGGTATCTTCCCGCTCTTCCGCGGACAGGCGGCAGGTGTTGCACGCGATGACGGCGAGGCCGTTCTCGACGGGGGTCAGCATGGTTTCTGGTCCAATACAGGGGAGGGGCGGGGTGTCATCGCTCGAGGATCCGGTCCGCGATCGGTTCGCAGGCTTGCCAGCCGTGCCGTTCGAGTTCGGGGGTGTCGGACGGTTCGGCCGGGTATCCCAGGCACAGCAACGCGATCAGCGTCCAGCGGGGGTGCACGTCTAGCAATTCGGTCACCACGTCGGGGTCGAGGATCGAGACCCAGCCAAGCCCGATGTCGCGTGCGCGCGCCGCGAGCCACAGCGTATGGATCGCCATGACGGTCGAGTAGCGGAGCATCTCGGGCATCGTCGCGCGGCCGAGACCGTGGCCCGCGTCCGGCACCTCGTCGCAGAACACCGCGAGCAGTTCGGGCGCTTCGCGGATGCCGTGGAGCTTGAGCGCCTGATAGCGCGTGCGCAGCGTGGCATCCGGGATAACGCCGGCCGCGTCCCGGGACGCGGCATCGACGTGTTCGGCAAGCCGGGTGCGAAGCTGCGCCGAACGGACACGGACGAAGCGCCACGGCTGCGCATTGCCGACCGACGGCGCGAGCGCGGCGCTGTCGAGCAACGCCTGCATGGCGTCCTCGGACACTGCGCGCGCGCTGAAGTGCCGGACGTCGCGCCGCCAGCGGAGCAGCGCTTCGAGCTGATCCCCGAATGCCGGGTCGAAGTCGGGCGCGGTCATGCCGCAGCTCCCGACCGGCGGAGGAGGTAGGTGTCCATGATCCAGCCATGCGCCAAGCGGAGGCTTGCCCGCTCAGCGACGATTTCGGCGGACACTTCCGCCAGCCGACCGGTCACCAGCGCCTGATGCGGCATTCCGAGAAACGCGCCCCACCAGATCGTCACGCCGCGCGGATCGAGCGTCGCGAACGCACAGCCGCCGTCCAGCATCACCGCAAGGGTGTCCGCCGCCGGGGGCCAGCCATCGGCGCGGAGGCGGCGTCCGGTCGTCACCAGAACGGGCGCGGCGAGCGTGTTGAGGGGAATGGCATGTGCGGCGGTCAGCGCCTGGAGGCTGGTGATGCCGGGCACGACATGGACCCGGATCGCCAGGTCGTCGTCCCGCAAGCGGTCGGCGATCCGCAGGCTGCTATCATAGAGCGACGGATCGCCCCAGACGAGCAACGCCAGCCGACCGCCGTCCGGCAGATGCGTCGCGATTTGCGTCGTCCACGCGGCGGCAATCGCGTCGTGCCAGTCGCCGACGGCGGCGAGATAGGCGTCGCTTTCCGCACGTTCGGGCAGATCGAATTCGACGACGCGGGTCCCGCCCCGCAACACCGCGGCGCAGATCGTCCGCCGCAGATCGATCAGGTCCGACGCGGCGTCGCGCTTGCGCGGGAGCAGGATCAGGTCGGCGGCGTTCATCGCGGCTTCCGCCGCGCGCGTCAGATGATCGGGGTTGCCGGTGCCGATGCCGATGAGGTGCAGGTCGATCATGGCGCGAGCAGCGGCCCGTAGAGGATCAGCGCCGGCGCGTCGTTCCGCGGCGCGAGGTCGCGCGCGAGGTCGGCGATGGTGGAGCGCGTCAGCCGCTGGTCGGGATAACTGACATTCTCGGCGACCAACGCGGGCGTATCCGGCGACAGGCCATGCGCCACGAGCATCCCGACCAGCGCCGCGAAGGTCCGCTTGGGCATGAACACCACGGTCGTCGCGGCGGGATCGGCGAGCGCCGCCAGGTTGAGACCGTCGGGCAGGCCGCCGGTGACGTCGTGCCCGGTGACGAACTGGACTCGCCGCGCGCTCAGGCGGCGCGTGAGCGGGATTGCGGCGGCGGCGGCCGCGGCGCTGGCGGAGGTGACGCCGGGGACGATCTCGAACGCGATGCCGGCCGTGCGAAGCGCCGCGATCTCCTCCTCCAGCCGCCCGAAGATCGCTGGGTCGCCCGATTTCAGGCGCACCACGCGCACGCCGCTCAGCGCGTGATCGACCAGCAGTTGCGAGACATGCGCCTGCGACGGCGAGGGGCGGCCCGCGCGCTTGCCGACCGCGACCAGTTCGGCGCCCTTGCGGACATGCTGGAGGATCGGCCCCGAGGACAGATCGTCGAACAGCACGACGTCCGCCGCCTGCAACCGCGCGACCGCTTTGAGCGTCAGCAATTCGGGATCGCCCGGCCCGGAGCCGACGAAGGAGACGAAGCCGCTCATTGCCCGGGGGCGATCAGGTGGAAGAAGGTCCCCGAGACATGGCCGCGATACGATCCGGTCTCGGCAACAAGGTCGCCCTGGGCGTCGACGACGTGCGCGAGTGGCGCGTCGGGTTGTTCGAGGATCGTCGAATAATGGAATTCGTGGCCGCGCTGCGTCGTCCCCGCCGCCGAACCCGCGATCGGCGCAAGCAACGTGGCGTGGCGATACCCGAGATGCATCCGGCGCTGCGCATAGCTTGTCACGAGCCCGAGCAGCCCCGCCATCCGGTGGCGCTTGCCGTCGGCGTCGATCAGGCCATCACCGAGCGCCATGTAGCCGCCGCACTCGCCGTGCACCGGGCGGGTGCTGGCATGCTCGGTGAGCGCGGCGCGGAAGCGCGTGGCGGCGGCGAGGCGTCCGGCATGGAGCTCGGGATAGCCGCCGGGCAACCAGACGAGATCGGCACCTGCGTCGGGCGCTTCGTCGGCAAGGGGCGAGAAGGGCAGGATCTCCGCGCCCGCGCCGCGCCACCCCGCGAGCATGTGCGGGTAAGCGAAGGAGAAGGCCGCATCCTGCGCCAGCGCGATCCGTTGCGCGGGCGGGGTGAAGCGGTGCGCGGGCACGGCGGGGGAGGCTGCAACCGCCGCGGCGTCGCGGATCGCCGCGAGATCGACGTGCTCGCGCAGGAAGATCGCATAATCGGCGATCCGCGCGTCGAGATCGGGATGCTCGGAGGCCTGGACCAGACCGAGATGAGCTCGGGCAGCTTGAGGTCGCCACGCCGCGGCAGCGCGCCGAATACGCGGATCCCCACTGCCGCCATCCCGCTGCGCGCGAGCCGTTCATGCCGCGGGCTCGCGACGCGGTTGAGGATCACGCCGGCGACCTGCACCGCGGGGTCGTAGCGCGCAAAGCCGAGCGCGGTGGCGGCGGCGGATTGTGCCTGACCCGACACGTCGATCACCAGCACCACCGGCCAGCCCATCCGCCGCGCAACGTCCGCGCTTGCGCCGTTGCCGGTCGCGCCCGGCTTGGCGACGCCGTCGAACAGGCCCATCGACCCCTCCGCGAGTACGAGATCGGCATCGTGCGCTTCCGCGGCGAGGCCGTGGAGCATCGGCTCCGCCATGGCCCAGCTGTCGAGGTTGAACGAAGGCCGTCCGCTCGCCGCGCGGTGGAAGGCGGGGTCGATATAATCGGGGCCGCTCTTGAACGGCTGGACGCGCAGGCCTTCGTCGCGGAACGCGCGGAGCAGGCCTAGCATCACGGTGGTCTTGCCGGTTCCCGAGGCGGGAGCGGCGATCATTATACCCGGGGTCATTCGCCGGTCTCCGCAAAGGGGGAAGTGGCGCTCTGCGGCCGGAAACGGCGGTCGTAGCCGATGGCGTACAGGCTGCTCTCCTCAAAATCCTCGGCCGCGAGAACGGGGCCGACGAGGATCAGCGCGGTCCGTTCCGGGCCGTCCGCCGCCGCCGCGACGATCGTCGCGAGCGTGGCGCGGACGATCCGTTCGTCGGGCCAGCTTGCCCGCCAGACGATCGCCACCGGGCAGTCAGCGCCGTAAGCCGGGGTCAGCTCGGCGACGACGCGGTCGAGCGCGTGGATCGAGAGATGGATCGCAAGCGTCGCGCCGGTCGCGGCGAAGGCGGGAAGCGTCTCCGCGCTCGGCATCGCGCTGGCACGGCCCGTGGTGCGGGTCAGGACGACCGACTGCGAAAGGCCGGGAAGCGTGAGTTCGGCTCCGAGCGTTGCGGCGGCGGCGGCGAAGGCGGGGACACCCGGCGTTATGGTGAAGGGGATGTTGCGTGCGCGGAGCCGCCGGAGTTGCTCGCCCAGCGCCGACCAGATCGACAAATCACCCGAATGCAGCCGGGCGATATCGTGGCCCGCCGCGTGCGCCGTCGCGATCTCGCCGATGATCTGATCGAGCGAGAGCGGCGCGGTGTTCACGATCCGCGCGCCCGGCGGGCAATGGTCGAGCAACGCGGCGGGGACGAGCGACCCGGCGTACAGACACACGGGAGAGGCGGCGATCAGGTCGCGGCCGCGCAGCGTGAGCAGATCGGGAGCACCGGGGCCGGCGCCGATGAAGTGAACGGTCATGTCGAAGGTCCTTCGGCGATCGCGCAGGTCGCCCTGCGATCGGGGGAGATGTGACGGGGCGTGATCAGGCGCGCGCCTTCGCCGATCGCTGCGAGTGCGGCGGCTTCGGCAACGCTGCCGGTGCCGCGCGCCTCGAGGCTTGGCTTTGAGGAGGTCCGCGTCGGGACGTCGGTCAGGGCCTCCGCCGGGATGGCGAACAGCGCGAGACCAAGCCGTTCGGCGAGCGGCGCAAGCAGATCGGTCTTGTCGTCCGGCGCGGCCAGCGCGGTGACCGGGGGGTGCCCGACTTGCGCCAGCGCCAGCGCGGCTTCGCACGAGGGAAGCGCGGTACCGCTGCGATATCCGAAGCCAGCGACGATCATCGCGATACGCTCCACTGGACGACCGGATAGTGCGCGCGCCAGCCGCGGCGCGTGCCGATCGGCGCGGCGTCAGACAGGTCGATCCGCAGCAGCTCGCCGCCCTTCGCATGGTGCCAGGTCGCCAGCAGCGCTTCGGATTCGAGCGTCACCGCATTGGCGACGATCCGCGTGCCGGGCACGAGGTGCGTCCAGAGCCAGTCGAGCAGTGCCTCGGACAGCCCGCCGCCGATAAAGACGGCGTCCGGCTGGGGATGATCGGCCAGCCCGTCGGGCGCACGCGTTCCGACGATGCGGAGCCGGTCGACCCCGAGGGCGTCCGCATTGGCGCGGGCGCGTTCGGCACGGGTCGGATCGGCTTCGAACGCCAGCGCCTGGGTCGTGGGATGGGCGAGCAGCCATTCGATCGCGATCGAACCCGATCCTGTGCCGATGTCCCACAAGGTCTCGAACGGGGCGGGCGCGAGCGCGGACAGCGTGAGCGCGCGGACCGGGCGCTTGGTGATCTGCCCGTCATGCTCGAACCAGTTGTCGGGGCGCCCGGATGCGGTGGCCAGAACCGCACCGTCGCCGTTGACGGCCATGCCGACCGCGACGGGATGCACGATATCGGTGAAGTCGATCGTCGAGGCGGTGGTTTCGCGGATGCGCTCGCGCGGACCGCCGAGCGCTTCGAGCACCCACAACCGGCTGTCCCCGAAACCGTGATCGCGCAAATATCCCGCCAATGCGCCGACCGCCGCGCCATCGCGCACCAGCACGATCGCCCGGACGTTCTGGGCAAGGATCGGGCGCAGTCGTGCGAGCGGCGCGGCATGCAGGCCGAGGCACTGGGTCGTGTCGATCGGCCACCCCAGCCGCGCCGCCGCGAGGCTGAAGGTCGAGGGCAGCGGGTGCGCGACCCATTCACACGGCTCGAGCTGGCGCGTGACGACCGATCCCGCACCGAACCAGAACGGATCACCCGATACCAGCAGCACGACGCGCCGCCCGCGCTGCGCCAGCAGCGGCGCGATCCCGTCCTCGAACGGCACAGGCCACACGGCGGTTTCGCACGCCAGATCGGGCAGCAGCGCCAGGTGGCGTGCGGCGCCGGTCACCCGTTCGGCGTGCGCGAGGGCATCATGGCTTGCGGGGGACAGGCCGGCTGGTCCATCCTCGCCGATCCCGACGATCGTCAGCCAAGCCTTGCCGAGTTCATCCACCATGCCGAAAATCCTGATTCTCGGCGGCACGACCGAGGCGAGCGCGTTGGCGGAGGCACTCGCGTTGCGCGGTGACGATGCCGTGCTGAGCTATGCGGGCCGCGTGGCAAATCCGAAGGCGCAGCCGGTGCCGACGCGGGTCGGCGGGTTCGGTGGCGCGGCGGGGCTGGCTACCTATCTCCGCGCAGCAGGCATTACGCATCTGGTCGACGCGACGCATCCGTTTGCTGCGCAGATGAGCAGAAATGCGGTGGAAGCGGCAGCGGACACCGGCATCCCCCTCATTGCTTTGACCCGACCTGCATGGACCGCGGAGCCCGACGACGACTGGCGGCATGTCGCCGACATCGAGGGGGCGGTCGCCACGCTCGCGGGCGCACGCCGCAGCGTGATGCTCGCGCTCGGACGGATGCATGTCGCGGCGTTCGCGGCGCAGCCGCAGCATCGCTATCTGCTGCGCTTCGTCGACGCGCCTGAGGCTCCACCCGAACTCCCGGACCATTACCTCGTGATCGATCGGGGGCCGTTCGATGTCATGGGCGACGTCGCGCTGATGCGCGACCATGCGATCGATGTAGTCGTCTGCAAGAATGCCGGGGGCACGGGTGCGCAGGCCAAGCTGATCGCGGCGCGGCAGTTGGGAATCCCAGTGGTGATGATCGACCGCCCCAGCTTGCCTTTGCGCGCGGAGGTGCATGCCGTCCCAGATGTGCTGCGCTGGATCGGTCATGCCGCCGACCTCGGGGTGTAGAGGATCGGCGCGCCGCTGCGCACAATCGTCCGCGTCGTGCTCGACCCGACGATGACGACGGTCCGCATATCCGCCATTTCCGGGCGGGCCTCGGGCAGGGGAACGATGCGCAGCCTTTCCTCGGGGGTCGAGACAGCGCGTGCGAACAGCACGGGGCGCGCATCCGCACAGACGTCGCGCAGGATCTCCAATGCGCGCCCCAACCCGTCGGGCCTGCTCATCGAGCGCGGGTTGTAGAAGGCGATCGCAAAGTCCGCCTCGGCGGCGAGGCGGACCCGGCGGTCGATCAGCGCTTGCGGTTTGAGGTTGTCCGACAGGTTGATCGCGCAGAAATCATGACCGAGCGGTGCGCCCGCGCGCGCCGCCGCCGCGAGCATCGCGGTGATGCCAGGAAGCACGCGGATGTCGAGCTCGCGCCACGCCGGCGGGCCATGCTCGACCGCCTCGAACACCGCCGCTGCCATCGCGAACACGCCGGGATCGCCCGACGACACCACCACCACGCGGTGCCCCGCCATCGCAAGGTCGAGTGCATGCCGCGCGCGATCGAGTTCGACGCGATTGTCGCTGGCGTGGAGCGTCAGCCCGGCGCGCGGGGTGACGCGCGCGACATAGGGGATGTAGCCGATCACGTCGGTCGCCTCTGCAAGCGCTGCGGTAACGTCGGGCGTCACCAGCGCCGAATCGCCCGGCCCGAGCCCAGCGATCGCGAGCCAGCCGCTCATGGCCGCCGCCCCTGGCCGTGGATCAGCAGTATCGAGAAATAAGGCGCGATGCTGTCGGCGTCGCACAGCCGCGTGACGCGCTGGTCGGGCATCGCGGCATATTCGACCAGCCACGCCGCATCGTCGCGGCCCGCGGCGGCGACCGCGCGGCGCAGCTTGGCGAGGTGGCGGCCGATCTTCATCACCACCAGCGCATCCGTGTCGCGAATCCGGCGGGTGAGCTCGTCTTCGGTCATCGTCGCGGTGAGAACGGTCAGCACATCCTCGCCCCATGTGATCGGCGTGCCGCTCGCGGTCCACGCGCCCGACATGCCGGTGATGCCGGGGACGACCCGCACCGGCGCGATCCCCACCAGGCGGCTGTGGAGATGCATGAACGAGCCGTAGAAAAACGGGTCGCCCTCGCACAGCACGACCACATCGTCGCCCGTCGCCGAAAGCGCGGCGAGGTGATCGGTACAATCGGCGTAAAAACCGCAGAGACGGTCGTTGTAGCGCGGGTCGGCGACCGGGATTTCGGTCGTGACGGGATATTCCATCGCGAACTCGATTGCATCGGCGCGCAACATGCCGTCGACGATCCGCCGCGCCTGGCCCGGCTTGCCCGCCTTGCGGAAGAAGGCGATATGCCGCGCGCCACGCACCAGCCGGTCGGCGCGGACGCTCATCAAGTCCTGCGCGCCCGGGCCGAGGCCGACACCGTGGATCGTGCCCTGGGGGGAAGGGGCCGTCATTCGATGCGGCTCGCGAGCGCGTTGATCGCGGCGACGGTGATCGCGCTGCCGCCCATCCGCCCCTCGACCACGACGCACGGAACGGGCTGTTCCGCCCACAAGGCGGCCTTAGATTCGACCGCGCCGACGAACCCGACCGGGCACCCGATGATTGCGGCCGGACGCGGGCAGGCGGGGTACTCGAGCATATTGAGCAGGTGGAACAGCGCGGTCGGGGCATTGCCGATTGCGACCAGTGCGCCCGCCAGATGCGGCCGCCACAGTTCGAGCGCGGCGGCGGACCGCGTGTTGCCCATCGCGCGCGCGAGGTCGGGCGTTTCCGCCGCGTGGAGCGTGCAGAGGACAGGATTGTCGGCAGGAAGGCGGCCGCGCGTGATCCCCTCGGTCACCATCCGCGCATCGCACAGGATCGGCGCGCCCGCCGCGAGCGCACGCCGCGCGACCACGGCGAAGTCGGGCGAAAACCGGATGTGCGCGGCAAGATCGACGAGCCCGGCGGCGTGGATCATGCGGACCGCGACCGGCTCCTCCTCCGGCGTGAAGCGCGTCAGGTCGGCCTCGGCGCGAATCGTGGCGAAGGACTGGCGATAGATGGCGGCGCCGTCGGTTTGATAGACATGGGGCATCAGGCGGCTCCGAAGCGGGCGAGGATCCGGGCGGCGTCGAGCCCGGATACGGCGGGGGGGGCGCCGGCGCGGGCGGCGAAGGCGAGATCGAAGCGACCCTCGCGCCCCGTCAGCACGACATCGGCGGGCTGCGCGCGCGCGCAGCCCTTGGCGCAGCCCGAGACGTGAAGCTGGCCCGCGACATGCGGCGCGAGACGGCGTGCGAGCGCGCGGGTTGCTACGCTTGCCTGCGGACAGGCCGGGGCACCGACACAGGCGTCGGTATGCAGGAGCGCGGGTTCGGGCTGCTCGGCGGCAACCCCGCCCAGGACGATCAGCCGCCGCCACGGCGTGACGCGGATCTCGCCACCGTTCGCCACCAGCCGAGCGAGGTCCGAAGCGTCGATTCGTCCGAACGGAAGGCCTACCACCGCGCCAAGCGGGTGCTGCCCGGTCGCGGGTGCAGCACCCGGCAGTGATGGAAGACTTTCGCGATCCGCCCAAGCGGGCAGGGCGGCGGCGTGGCGCGCCATTCGGCCGGCGGCGCTGCCGCCGCTCGCGACGAACCAGTGCGCCAGCGCCACGATCGCATCGACCTCGGTGCCAGCGGTCAGCGCTACGCCTTGCGTCCGTCCCTCCGCGCGGAGGATCAGCCCACCAATCGAGCCGCGTTCGATGCGGATGTCGGCGGGGGCGTCGCGGAGCAGCGGGGAAGCGCCCGCATCGATGGCGAACCCGAATTTGCCGGGCAGTTCGGGGAGTTCCGCCAGTCGCGTGGTGAGTTCGCTCGCGATGCGGTGCGTGTCGTCACCCGCGTTCCAGTCGGGCGCTACCAGCACGGCCCGCCGCGCCTCGAGCGTCGGATCGGTGTCGACCAGATCGAGCGCGCACAGGGTGGCGATCAACGCCGCCCAGCGGTCGTCGCGGACACCGCGGATCTGCAAATTGGCGCGGTTGGTGACGTCGATCGCGCCGTTGCCATGCGCTGCCGCTGCCTCGGCCAAGCCGATCGCCTGCGTGCGGGTGAGGTGCGCGAGCCGCGGGCGCACGCGGACGAGCAGGCCGTCGCCTGCCGCCATCGGGCGGTGTGCCGTCGGGCACCAGCCGCGCACCACGCTCATGCGCGCGCGCCCAATTGCGCGAGGATCGAATTGCGCCGCGTCGGCCACAGCCCCGCCGCGTAGAGCGCGACGAACCGCGCCTCCAGCGCCGCCAGCGCCTGCGGATTGGCGTCCGCCATGAACGCGCGGACGTCGTCGCGTGCGAGCGTCGCGTCGTAATAGAGGTCGATCGACTCAGGCGTCACGACGTCCGCGAGATGCGCGAACGCCCCAAGATGATCGAGCGTGGCGGCGAGTTCAGCGGCGCCGCGAAACCCGTGCCGCATCATCCCCGCAATCCAGCCCGGATGCGCCGCGCGCGCGCGGACGACGCGCGCGATCTCCTCCCCGAGCGGGCGCGCACGCGGACGGGCCGGGTCGGTCGCGTCGAGGTGATAGAGAGCGGCGCTTCCGCCGGTGATCACCTGCGCGGCGGCAAAGGCGGCCTCGTGCGCGGCATAGTCGGCGGCAAGCAACAGGTCGGTCTCGGGCAGGTCCTGGACGTGGACGAAGACATCCGCGGCGGCGACGCGCGCCGCGATCCCCGCCGGGTCGGCGCGCGCCTCGCCATCGTCAAGCGCGTGCGCGGAAGCGGCGAGCCACGCCGCGCCTGCCGCCTGCCGCGCTTCGGGCGTATAGGTGTCGGCGCTGTCGCCGAGCCCGATGCCATAGCTGCCCGCGCGCGGCCCGAACACGCGCGCGCCGGGGGCGGACCCAACGAACGGGTTGCGATCCGCCGGCTCGTCCCGCGCCGCCAGCGCACGCACCGCCTGGCCGAACATCGCGCAAAGCGTCGGGAAGGCATCGCGGAACAGCCCCGACACGCGCAGCGTCACGTCGATCCGCGGACGGTCGAACCGCATCAGCGGCAGGATCTCGACCCCGGTGACGCGGTCGGACTGATGGTCCCACACCGGCTCCGCACCGAGCAGGTGGAGCGCCATCGCGAATTCCTCGCCCGCGGTGCGCATCGTCGCCGAGCCCCACAGGTCGACCACCAGCCCACGCGGATAGTCGCCATGATCCTGCAGATGACGCCGGATCAGTTCGTCGGCGAGCCGTACCCCCTGCGCATGCGCCGACCGCGACGGCACCGCGCGGGGATCGGTGGTGTAGAGGTTGCGCCCGGTCGGCAGCACGTCGTTTCGCCCGCGCCACGGCGAGCCCGATGGTCCGGGTGCGACCCGTCTTCCGGCGAGCGCCGCGAGCAGGCCGTCGCGTTCCGCCGCGCCCTGCTCGCCACGCCCGAAGACGTGCAGCCCATCGCCATACTGGCTGTCCTTGACGTCGCAGACGAAGGCATCGATCCGCGTGATCGCCTCCGCGTGCGATAGCGCCTGGTCGAGCGCGAGCACGTCGCCGAGCCCGAGTGCGAGCGCTTCGTCGCCGATATCGCGCTGCAGCCGATCGCGGCGTGCCGGATCGAGCCCGTCGGCATTGGAGAATTCGTCGAGCAACGCGTCGAGCCGTCCGAGCCCGGTGCCACCGTCCGCACGGACCAGCGGCGGCGGGACATGGCCGATCGTGACCGCGCCGATCCGCCGCTTGGCTTGCGCCGCCTCGCCGGGGTCGTTGACGATGAACGGATAGACGACGGGCAGCGCGCCGGTCAGGGCTTCGGGCCAGCACGCATCCGACAGCGCGACCGCCTTGCCCGGCAGCCATTCGAGCGTGCCGTGCGCGCCGACATGGACCAGCGCGTCGGTCCCCTGCGTTCGCAGCCAGAGGTAGAAGGCGATATAGCCGTGCCGTGGGCAGCGCGAGAGATCGTGATACTCGTCTGCGCGCACCGCGGCGCTGCCGCGTTCGGGCTGGAGCGCGACGAGACTGTCCCCGGCGGCGACGGCGGCGAAATGGAAGGCACCGTCGAGAACCGCTGGATCGTCCTTGGGCGCGCCCCAGGCTGCGGTCACATCGGCCTGCAGCGCGGCGGGCAATGTCGCGAGCGCCGCACGATAGGCAGACAGGGGCCAGACGATGGTCTGCTGTGCAAGTGCAACCGGCAGATCCTCGATGTTCCGCAATGCCGTCGCATAGCCCGCATCCGCCAGATCGCCGAGCATCGCTGCGACCGACGCGAGCGCATCGAGCCCGACCGCGTGCGCCATCTGGTAGGTCTTGCCCGGATAGGTCGACAGCACGATCGCGAGCCGCCGCTGCGCCACGGGCTTCGCTCCCAGCGCGATCCAGGCGTGGACCCGGTCCGCGATCGCCGCGATCCGCTCTGGCTCGGCGCGGTGTTCGCGGCGGGCGAATTGCAGGTCGGCGTCGCGCGCGGCAGCGTCCTTGAAGCTCGCCACGCCGGCGAACAGGCGGCCATCGACCTCGGGCAGCACGACGTGCATCGCGAGATCGGCGGGCGATAGACCGCGTGCCGCATCCGCCCAGGCGGCACGGTCGGACGTTGCCAGCGCGACCTGGAAGACCGGGACCCCGGCGGCGTCGAGCGGGCTCGTGCCGGCGGCATCGCGCGCGGAGAAAGCGGTTGCGTTGACGATCGCGACCGGTGCGAGCGCGGACACCCACCGTGACAGCCACCCGCCCGCCGCGCGATCCTTGAGCGACGGCGCGAACAGCGCGAGGACGTCGTAGCCGCGTTCCACGAACGCCGCGTGCAGCGCCGTAATCGGGTCGAGATCGGCGGCCATGAGATAGGATCGGTAGAAGACCAGCAGGACTCGCGGTCGGACCGCCGTCAGCGCGAACGCCGCCGGGCAGGTCACGCCGGGCCCCGGTTGCCAGCCGCCGACCGAAGCGATCGCGCGCGCTGCCGGCGCGGGCTTGACGTACAACCCGGCTGCCAGCGCGAATTGCGCTAGTGCAGCGCGCGCCGCAGTCGCGCCGCCGATGTCGCACAGTTCCGTCAGGCGGCGCAGCGTCGAGACCGACACCGTCGAGGCCGCGTCGAGGCGCGGATCCATGCGGCCATCCGCGGGGATGATCGCCAGCGCGATCCCGTCTCGTCGGGCGAGCGCTTCGACCTGCTGCACGCCGTAGGGCCAATAGGCGATCCCGCCGATCAGCCGGATCAGGATTCCTTGTGCGGCTCCCAGCGTCCGCTCGACATAGGTGTCGACCGAAAGCGGGTGCGCTAACTCGGCGAGATTGGCGAGCCGCAGGCTCGGCATCCCCGGCCCGCCCGCGCGCCATCCCGCCGCGAACGCGCCGAGGTCGCTGTCGGAAAAGGACAGCACGACGAGATCCGCGGCATCCTGCCCCAGATCGCGCGGCGTGGCGCTCTCCTCCAACCCGTGCGTTTCGCGGAAGACGACGTGCATGGCGGATCAGCCCGCCAGCGCTGCCCTGATTGCCGGCGGGTCGAGCCGGTCTTGCTCGGCGATCACCACCAGTTGCGTGCCGCGCGTCTCGTCGCCGCGCCACGGTCGGTCGTATTGCACGCGCACCCGCGCCCCCACCGCCTGGACGAGCAACCGCATCGGCTTGCCCGCGACCGCGGCATAGCCCTTGACGCGCAGCACGTCGCCGCCCGCCGCGAGCGTCTCGATCCGGCGCGCGAGATCGTCCGGGTCGGTGATCTCGCCCCATGCGACGACGATGCTGTCGAAGTCGTCATGCTCGTGCTCGTCCTCGCCATCGTGATGCGACGGGCGGGCAGCGATATCGTCCTCCGCCGCAGCGCCGAGCCCGAGCACGACGCGCGGGTCGACGATGCCATCGACCAGCTCGACGGTCGGGAGCGGGCGCGGTGTCTCGTTAGCGATGACCGCGCGTGCGGCGGCGATTCCGACGGGCCCGGCGAGGTCGCATTTGGTGAGCAGCACCATGTCGGCGCAGGCGAGCTGATCCTCGAACACTTCGGACAACGGAGTTTCATGGTCGATGCTCGGATCGGCAGCGCGCTGCGCGTCGACTGCGGCGAGATCGGGCGCGAACCGCCCCGCGGCGACCGCCTCGGCGTCCGCCAGCGTGATCACCCCGTCGACCGTGATGCGCGAGCGGATCGCGGGCCAATCGAACGCTTTCAGCAGCGGCTTGGGCAAGGCGAGTCCGGATGTCTCGATCAGGATATGGTCGGGCCGCGGCTCCATCGCGAGAAGCGTCTCGACGGTCGGGATGAAATCGTCCGCGACGGTGCAGCAGATGCACCCGTTGGCGAGCTCGACGATGTTCTCGGCCGGGCAATCGGGGATCGCGCAGCCCTTCAGGATGTCGCCATCGACGCCCAATGTGCCGAATTCGTTGACCACCACCGCGAGCCGACGCCCGCCGGCGTTGCGGATCAGGTGGCTGATGAGGGTCGTCTTTCCGGCGCCAAGGAAGCCGGTGACAATGGTGACGGGAACCTTCGATAGATCGGACATGCTCTTCCCCGCGGCGCGACAGCAACGAACGGAAGGGGCCGATTTCGGACGGCGCGCGACGACGGACGAGCGCCGTAAAGCCGCCCAGCCACGCACCGATGCAGCCCCAGCCGCATAGGCTCGTCGCTCAGACGGAGAACCGTGCCGCGGCCATCCCCTGGGCCAAGGCAAGAGCGACCTTATCGCCGGCAGGTCTCCTGGCTCGCGGGTCATCGCTAGAGCATCGCCTTCCCAGATCGACAGTTCGAAAACCGCCGCAGTCCAGTGGCCGCTCCCGTTGCCGGGAGCATGACGCTTTCGCTCACCGCTTACAGTTGCAGGGACAGCCGCGGATTTGGGGGAGGACCCCCGCACCGCATTCCCATTCAAGCCCCTCGCGGGGCACCGGCGCGATCAACGGGCACCGTGAAACGGCGCCCGTCGACAATCCTAGCCGAAGCCGGGCGGCTTGCCAATTCGGTAATGCGCCGGAGCGCGTCAGGGAGCGTGCTTCCGCAACAGGCGCGAGGATGCGCCGATGTCAGTCCTGCGCGGCAATCTCGCGCAACGCGCGCTCGAATGCTTCGGGCGGCTGCCCCCCCGAGATCAGGTAGCGATCGTTGATGACGACGGCAGGCACCGCGCTGATCCCGCGCGACTGCCATAGCTGCTCGGCCGTCCGGACCTCGTCGGCGAATTCGCTCGACGAAAGGATCGCGGCGGCGCGCACGGGGTCGAGCCCGGCCTCTGCGGCGGTGGCGATCAGCACGTCATGGTCGGACGGATCCTGCTGATCGGTGAAATAAGCGACGAACAACGCGTTCTTCAACGCTGCCTGCTTGCCCTCGATATGCGCCCAATGCAGCAACCGGTGGGCATCGAAGGTGTTGTAGATGCGGCTCGTCTCCGACATCTGCATCGAAAAGCCGAGTTCGGCCGCGCGATCGCGGATCATCGTGCGGCTGGCGGCCGACTGTTCGGGTGTCGAGCCGTATTTTTCGGCAACGTGTTCCCTGATATTCTGGCCATCCTTGCCCATCCCCGGGTTCAGCTCGAAGGGCTGAAAAGTGATGTCGGCGGTGACCAGGTCCCCCGTGCGCGCGAGTGCTTCCTCGAGGCCGCGCAGGCCAATAATGCACCACGGGCAAGAGACATTGGAAACGAAATCGATCTTCATGGGCTTGGACACGCGACACCGTTCGATGAGGGAAGATGGCGCAAGATATAAGGATACGGGGTGGCGATTACACCTGCGCGTCGACGAAAGGCGGCAAGCCGTCCGCGTTGGGGCGTCCTGCATTCCGATTTCACGCTGCGATCCCGACGGCTGGACTGCGTCACGCCTTCACGAACATCCGTTTCGGCCGGCGATGCTGTGCGCCGGAGAAGAGCGAAAAGGTTTGATTGACGTAATTGGCCACGCCGCTGAGGTTGTCGATATAGGCCTTCACGTCCGGGACGAGCCCGCTTCGACGAGGTGGGGCAGGCGATTCGGATCGACGGTATCGAAACGGAGATAGACCGCGCAGATCGATCTTCAGGGGCAAAAACGGTCTGTGCTGAGCTGTCTGCTGACACCGTTCAGCAAGCTCTCCGATAATGCTTTCCGGGAAAAATGACGAGGTCGAAGATCGGGGTGGGGCGGCGCGTCGGCCAGGCGGTCCTCCCGTTGGCCCGTTCCCGGCCACACTATGAACGCGAATTTAGACAACCGTCCTGCCCTTCATTGGTTTGGCGACGATGGCTGTGTTTCTGGCGTTCCGTCGCTCCACCAAAAAAATCGCGAAGGGCGTCCCTCTGCTCTCCGTGTCGATCGCGCTCAGCGCTTGCGTGCCCTCGGGGCATCTCGCGAGCACGCAGGCACCCGTGCCGGTGTTCGATCCCGTCGCGTTCTTCGCCGGACATACCGAAGGGAAAGGGCGCCTTTCGGTGATACTGCGGCGTCATACGCCAACGCTCGTCGAAGGATATGGCGTTGCCCCTGGGGCTGGCCAAATCGACCTGGAGCAGGACGTTCGCGTGGGAGTCGGCAAACCTACGCACCGGACGTGGCATCTGCGTCGGATCGCGCCGGATCGATACGCGGGGACGCTGAGCGATGCCGTCGGTCCGGTGACGGGAGAGGTTACCGGTAACCGCTTGCATCTGCAGTTTGCCATGAAGCACGGATTGCACGCCCAGCAATGGCTCGACTTGCAACCGGGCGGCCAGACCGCGCGCAACCGCATGGTCGTGACGAAATTCGGCGTCCCGGTCGCCAGCGTGGACGAGACGATCGTGCGCAGGCCGTGATCATTCCGACGCCTGCGGGCTGGCGAGCAGGCTTCGTCGATGTCGGGTGATCTCGGCATCGCTGCTGCGTTACCGGTCGAGGAGACCGGGAGGTCGACGTCGGTCTCCGCGGGGTGGGACGCTCGGCCGAAGGCGTCGCTGCCGATGCTGCTGCGTCTGCATCTCACGTACCTTTGGCGACACAAACGCCTGTTGTCGCTCACCGCGCCCCGGTTGTTCACCGAACTGGTCCAGCAGCGCAAGCTCGTCGACCGCGATCCTCGGATGCCGGGGTTGATCGACAAGCTGACGGTAAAGCGCTTCGTCTCCGACATGCTCGGGCCAGACTGGGTGACGCCGACGCTGTGGTCGGGTGACATCCTGCCGACAACACCGCCCTGTTCCTACCCATTCGTCGTAAAATCGCGCCACGGTTGCAAACAGTTGCGGGTGGTCTGCAGCCAGGCCGACGACTGGGCCATGGTTCGCCGCGCGGCGGCGTCGTGGATGCGACGGTCCTACGGGGATTGGCTCGACGAGTGGGGATATCGCGACGTGCCGCGCGGGGTGTTGATCGAACCCTTCGTCGGCGTCGCCCCGGTGTTGCCGATCGATTACAAGCTGTACGTCTTCCACGGCAGGGTCGCGGTGATCCAGGTTCATAGCGACCGCGCGACCAATCATCGCTGGACGGTGTTCGACCGCCGCTGGAGACGGCTGTCGGGTGACGGGTTGGGCGAAGACATGCCGCCGCCGATGGCCTTGGACCGCATGATCGAGGGCGCGGAAGCCCTGGCAAGCGGCTTCGATTTCGTCCGGATCGATTTCTACGACGTAGGACGCGTGCCGCGGTTTGGCGAGATGACCTTTTACCCCGGTTCCGGGCTGGACCCGTTCGATCCGTTTTCGCTGGATGTGTCGCTCGGCCAATGCTGGTTGACGGGGGCCCCGTTCACAGGCGCACCCGTGGCGTCAGGTCCGGCCTCGCGTCCCGTGTACGAGGCCCCGTCGATGCCGTTCGGAATTTCATGAACTCGATTTTAGGGTCTTTGGGCGGGTCGCACACCGCCGCCGATCGTTATCCGGCCAGTCACAGCGCAAACGGCGTGTCATGTGGCGAGCGAGAAAAACCGTGCATCTTATCAAGGCGCTGATCGCCGAATTCCTCGGAACGTTCGCACTGATCTTCATTGGTGCCGGCGCGGTGACCGTGCTCGACCCGCCGAACATAGCGGCGATCGCACTGGCGCATGGCTTCGTCATCATGGCGTTCGCCTATGCCTTTGGAAACGAAAGCAACTCGTACCTAAACCCCGCATTGACCCTCGGGGTCGTCATCGCGGGCGAGGGCAGGATCGGCGCAGCCCTGCCGGTTTTCCTGGCGCAATTCGCCGGGGGCGCAATCGGTGGCTTGGCGCTGGCCGCAATCTATGGCGTCGATGCACCGCATAGCCTGGGGATGACCACGGTCACGACCAGCCTTACTTCGGTGACAGGCGGGCTTGTGCTGGAAGGGATCGGCACGTTTTTCCTGATGACGATCGTGCTCAACACCGCGCTCCGCGGCGTGGCCGGCAAGTTCGCGCCGTTTGCGATCGGCATGACGGTCGCCTTCTGCATCATGAGCTTCGGCGCCGTTACGGGCGCGTCGATCAACCCGGCGCGCACACTGGGCCCCGCGATCGGGCTCGGCAAGTTCACCGAGGCGGTTCCCTATATGCTCGTACAATTCCTAGGTGCCGCACTGGCGGCAATCTTTTACCGGTTCGTTTTCGCCAAATCGATCGGCGACGAGAAGGACACCGCTGTCCCGGACGAGCCTGCATTCTAATTTCGCGCGACACCTCCCACCGTTGTTCAGAAGGAATGAAGCCATGCTCGATATCGAAACCGACAAGACCGACACGAAGAGCTTCGAAATGGGCGGAAAGTGCCCGTTCGGGGGAGATCGTATCGGTGGTGCGTTGGGCACGCCGCCGGCCTTGTCCGACTGGTATCCGAACCGCCTGAAGGTCGAGCAGCTCCACTCGAACGGCCCGCAGGCCAATCCGTTGGGCGACGACTTCGATTATGCCGCAGCGTTCAACGCGATCGATTACGCGGCGCTGAAGCAGGACATCAAGACCTTCCTGACCTCGTCCGTCGCGTGGTGGCCGTCCGATTACGGCAATTACGGCCCGCAGATGGTGCGCATGGCGTGGCACGCCGCCGGCACCTATCGCATCGCCGATGGTCGCGGCGGTGCGGGTGAAGCGCTCCAGCGGTTCGCGCCGATCAACAGCTGGTGGGACAATGGCAACACCGACAAGTCGCGGCGGCTGATCTGGCCGATCAAGCAGAAGTACGGCAGCGCGCTGTCGTGGGGCGACCTGATGGTCCTGACGGGCAATTGCGCGCTCGAAATCATGGGTTTCCCGACCTATGGCTTCGCCGGCG
Source organism: Sphingomonas sp. PAMC 26621 (assembly GCF_000251145.1). Taxonomy (GTDB): domain Bacteria; phylum Pseudomonadota; class Alphaproteobacteria; order Sphingomonadales; family Sphingomonadaceae; genus Sphingomonas. Next base: position 195,098 of record NZ_AIDW01000015.1, read on the forward strand.
GCCGACATGACGCATGGGAAGCGGATACCAGCACCTATTGGGGGCCGGAAGTTTGGGATCCGAGCGCCGCACCGTCGTCGGACAGCATGGTGACGCGCGACAAGCGCTGGCGCGGCACGAACGGCGATGCCGATTATGATCTCGAAAATCCGCTCGCCGCGACGCATCAGGCGCTGATCTACGTCAATCCCGAAGGCCCCTATGCCAATGGCGATCCGATGGGGTCGGCGCGCGACATCCGTATCGCCTTCACGCGCATGGCGATGAACGACGAGGAAACCGTCGCGCTGATCGCGGGCGGCCACGCCTTCGGCAAGAGCCACGGCATGGTCAGCGCGGATCAGGTTGGCCCGCCACCGGAAATCGCGCCGATCGAAGCGATGGGCATGGGCTGGCAGAACCCCGAAGGGACGGGCTTTGCCGAATATACCATGACCAACGGGATCGAAGGCAGCTGGACGCCCAACCCGACGCAGTGGGACAACAGCTATCTGGAAAACCTGTTCAAGTTCCAGTGGGTCCAGACCAAGAGCCCGGCCGGCGCGCTGCAATGGACGCCGTCCGACCCGGATGCGCCCAAGACCCCCGATGCGCACGTCCCGGGCCAGATGAACCCGCTGATGATGATGACCAGTGATATCGCCCTGACGGTCGATCCTGCCTATCGCGCCGTGTGCGAGAAGTTCCTGGGCGATTTCGAGGCGTTCACGCAGGCGTTCTCAAAGGCGTGGTACAAGCTGACGCACCGCGATATGGGCCCGCGCGAACGGTATCTCGGGCCCGAAAAGCGCAACGAGAACGATCTGGCGTGGCAGGATCCGATCCCACCGCGCGATCATGACCTGATCGGGTCGGCCGACATAGCGACGTTGAAGCAGGCGATCCTGGCGTCCGGCGTCTCGACATCGGACCTCGTGTTCACCGCTTTTTCCGCCGCGGCGACGTATCGCAACAGCGACAAGCGCGGTGGCGCGAACGGCGCACGGCTGGCGCTCGCGCCGCAAAAGGACTGGGCGGTCAATCAGCGCACCGTCCCGGTCATTGCCGCTTTGCGCGGCGTAATGGCCGATTTCAACGGCAAGCAGGCCGGTGACGTCAAGGTTGCACTGGCGGATCTGATCGTGCTCGGCGGCTGTGCGGCGGTCGAGAAGGCTGCCGCGGACGCAGGTATCCAGGTCGATGTTCCGTTTACGCCGGGGCGGCGCGATACGACCCAGGAGCTTACCGACATCGAGATGTTCACCTGGTTGAAGCCGGTGGTCGATGGTTTCCGCAACTATGTCGATCCGCAATACGGCCAGGTCGCGCCGGAGGTTTCGCCCGAGGCGATGTTCCTCGATAAGGCGCAGCTCCTTGCGCTGACCGCGCCGGAATGGGTGGCGCTGGTCGGCGGGCTGCGGGTGCTCGGGGGCAATCATGATGGCTCGGCCAACGGGACGTTCACCGATCGCGTGGGGGTATTGTCGAACGATTTCTTCACCGTGCTGACCAGCATGGAGTTTGAATGGAAGAAGGCGGACGACAAGGGCATGACCTTCACGCTCGATGACCGGGAAACCGGCACGCCCCGGTTCCACGCGACCCGCTGCGACCTCGTCTTCGGCGCGAACAGCCAGTTGCGTGCCGTCGCCGAAGTCTATGCCGGCGACGATGGCCACGCGCGCTTCGTCCGGGACTTCGTGAAGGTGTGGGACAAGGTGATGATGCTCGACCGGTACGACGTCTGACGGTATCGCTTCGGTAAGAGTCGAGATGGAGTCCGCCGCCCGCGGACTCCATCGTCGGTAATTATCCAGGCCAAACCATCGCGCGTCACGCCTGCGCGCTTCACGAGCGAGGCCGGGGTGATGCGCCGCGTTCCTCGGCTCGGGACAGGATGGCAAGGGGTACGTGCGCAAGCAGACCGCGTGGTCGGTGCACAACACTCCGCGATGTCGCCCCACCTGGCCCAGCGGGCATTCCGATCCGGCAGATGGCGATGCGCTACCACGTGTGATACCGACATGCGGGGAGGACGGCTCGTTTGAACATAGGTGGCGCCGACGACGGACCAGACGGTTTGATGGCCTTGTACGTCGAACACAGGACCGCATTGCTGCGTTTCCTGGTCGCACGAACCGGCAGCGCCGCCGAGGCCGATGACGTCGTTCAGGACCTTTGGCTCAAGCTTGCCGCTGTACCCTCCGGGCCGATCGGCAACGGGCGGGCGTATCTTTACCGCATGGCGCAGAACATCGTCCTCGACCGGCTCCGCGCGGGGCGCCGTCGGGCCGGGCGCGAATGCGCGTGGGCGGATAGCGAACAGGGGTTCCGCACCGACGCGCCGGAACCGCATGTCGAGGCGTCGGCCGAGGTGGATTTGATCGCACGGGAAGATGCCCAACGACTGGCAAACGCGATCACACGCCTTCCGCCTGGCGCCGCGCGGGCGTTTCGGCTCCACAAGCTCGAGGGACTGAGCCACGCCGATACGGCTGCCCACCTCGGCATCAGCCGCAAGGGCGTGGAAAAACACATGGCGGTCGCCATGGCGCATCTGCGCCGACTGCTCGACGACGGGGAACTGGGGTGATCGCCAGTGCACGACGTCTTGCCAACAGAAGCAGGGAGCGGCGGCGGGCATGCCGGCGCGAGGTGATTCAATGAACGAGGATTTCCGGCAGCACGCCGCGCAGTGGCATGCCGCACAAGACACTGACGATATGGATTGGGACCGCTTTGCGGTCTGGCTCGAGGCGGATCCGCGCCATCGCGACGCGTTCGACCGGATCGCGCTGCTCGATGACGATATCGTCGCGCAGCGGGGTGCCATCCTGGCGCGGATCGACGAGCCACGGCAGGTGCCTTTCCCGGTGGCGGGTCGTCCCGCCGGCTGGCGGTGGGCGGTCGCGGGTGGTGGCGCACTTGCGGCGGCGCTGGCGCTGATCGTGATGATCCCCAGGGCCAACCCGGATGTCGCCTGGCAAAGCGACACGACGGGGAGGGAGATCAACCTGAGCGACGGCAGCCGCATCGCGCTTGCGCCGCGTAGCCGTCTGGTCGCTCACCATGGCGATCAGACCCAGCTCGCGCTGACCGGGGCGGGGTATTTCGAGATTCCGCACCGATCCGGGCGGACCCTGTCCCTTTCAGCTGGTGGCTATCGCATCAGCGACATCGGGACGCGGTTCAACGTCGCGACCGACGCTGCCGCCACGCGCATCTCGGTCGCCGAGGGCAAACTTGCGGTGACGTCATCGCGGCTGGACGCGCCGATCACCCTCGACGGCGGGCATGCGATGGTTGCCCGCGGCGCAACCATCTCCGTCTCGAGCGTTGCCGCCGACAGCATCGGAAGCTGGCAACGCGGGCAACTCGTTTATGCCGATGCGCCGCTGCTGCTGGTTGCCACCGACATCTCCCGCTATGCCGGCCAGGAGACGACGGTCGATCCCGCAATCGCCGATCTCCATTTCTCTGGAGCGTTGAAGATTGGGGATGGTGCCAAACCTGCAGAGTCGCTGGCGGCGATCGTCGGGGTTGCCGCGCGCCGCGATGGCGTTCGCACTCGTCTGGAGCCTCGGCGCTAGCACCGCGGCCATCGCACAGCGCCGGTCGCTCGACATTCCGGCTGGCCCGATCGAGCGATCGATCCAGGAACTGGCGCGCCAGTCGGGCGCGTCGATCGGGACCAATCTCGCGTTTCCGGTGCTTCGCACGCGCGCAATCCACGGGATATTGCCGGTCTCCGCGGCGCTCGCCGAACTGCTGCGGGGCACCGGGCTGCTCGCGGTCCGCGTCGGCCCCGGCCTTTGGCGGATCGAACGACCGAAACCGAAAATCGTCCGGCGATCGCGCGCCTTACCCCCGGAGGAAGCAGTCGGTTCCGCGGATCAGGTCGACATCCTCGTCACCGGCACCAAGCATCGCGAGCCGCTGGCGTCCACCGCAACCCCGTTGACGATCGTGTCCCCGGCGATGCTGTCGATCCTCGGGCAGACGCCCGATACGCGGGACTTCGCGTCCCTGGTCAACGGTCTGTCGGTGACCAACCTTGGCCCCGGCCGGAACCGGCTGTTCATTCGCGGCGTCGCCGACAGCCCGTTCGATGGCTTCGGCCAATCGAGCGTCAGCGTGCAGCTGGACGAAGCCCGCCTGACCTATGACGCGCCCGATCCGGATCTGCGCCTTGTCGACATGGAACAGGTCGAACTGCTGAAAGGGCCGCAGGGGCCGCTCTACGGCACCGGGGCGCTGGGCGGCGTCTACCGGCTGGTGCCCGCGAAACCGGATCTCTCGCGCGCGGCCGGCATGGCAGAGGGAAGCGTCAGCGCTACGCAAGGCGGATCGGCGGCGGGGGCGTTCGACGGCATGGTTAACGTCCCGATCGTGCCCGATCGATTGGGCATCCGGCTGGTCGGCTATCGCATCGGGCAGGCGGGATGGATCGACACGGCAGCGGGCGCACGCGACATCAACCACGGGCAGACGAGCGGTGGCCGCCTTTCGGTTCGGGCGCGCCCCGGCGGCGACTGGATCGTCGACCTCCAGGGCGTGACGCAATCCGCTTCGGTCGCCGACAGCCAATATGTCGAGGCACCGCACACCCTCACGCGCGCGGCGCGCTTGCGGGAACCGCAGGACACCGGGATTACGTTGGTCAGCGTCGCAGCGACCGGGTCGATTGGTGCCGCGAGGATTACCGCGGCCGGCAGTCTCGCGTGGCAGGAGCTGAACGCCACCTACGACGCGTCGGCCAAGGCCGCCGTGCTCGGCGGCGCCGCGCCCGCGGGGTATCACGACATCCGCCAATATAAGGTCGCGACCGGCGAGGTTCGGGCGTTGCTGTCGCGCGGGGCGCTGGATGGGCTGGTGGGGGCCTCGGTCCTGTCGGCGGCGACGGATGCGACGGGAACGTTGGTCGGCGCGACGTCGCTTCCCGTCCTGCAGGTCCGCCGCCGGGTCGAGGAAGTCGCGGTGTTCGGGGAGGCGACCTGGCATCTGACGCCGATGCTTCGGGCAAGCGCGGGCGTGCGCGTGTTCCGATCCGCCGTCGACGACGACCGGACTGAGCAACTGAACGAGGCCGTGATCAGCCGCGCCGTCGTCCGGGCCAGCCCGAGCGCGACGATTGCCTGGCAAATCCGGCCGCGTTTCCTCGTCTTCGCCCGCTATGCGTCCGCGCTGCGCCCGGGCGGGATCGATGCGACGGCTGGCACAGGCACCGCGACGTCGACGTATCAGGCCGACGAATTGCAGGCGTATGATCTCGGGCTGCGCTGGTCGTCGCCGGGCGATCGGCTGGCGCTGGATCTGGGGGGCTTCGTTACCAACTGGGCGCATGTCCAGGCGGATGTGCTTGGTCCGCAAGGGTTGCTGTCAACGCGCAACGCGGGGGACGCGACCAATCAAGGCGTGGATCTCACCGCGCGGTGGCACCCGGGCCCGCATTGGACGGTGTCGGCGGGGACGCTCCTGCAACATGCGCGGATCGACCCGGCATCCGCGCCCGCGCTTGCCGCCGATCGACGGCTTCCCGTCATTCCCGACGTCAGCGCGCACGGCGAAGCGACATACGCGCTGGAAAGGAACGGCTGGACGTTTCTGGTCACCACCCGCGCCAGTTTCGTCGGCGCAACGCGCTTGAGCTTCGACCCTGCGCTCGACCGTGAGAGTGAGCCGATCACGCTGCTCGCGACGTCGCTATCGGCGGGCCGTGCCGCGTGGCAATGGCGGGTGAGTGCGGACAATCTGTTGAACAGCCGCGCAGACAGCTTTGCGTTCGGCAATCCATTCTCGATATCGGCGTCGAGCCAGCATACCCCCGTTCGCCCGCGAACGATCGCGCTGTCGGTGCGGCGGACCTTCTGAGGCGTCGTCGCTACCTTCCGGAGCAGAGGTAGGGTGGCTGCCTGACCACGGCGTCTTTCGTGCATCGACGAGGTGTTCATGCACGATCCCGCCATTCGTACCCTGATTGTCGACCGCTATGCCGCGGTCCATGCGGCATTTCCGACCGCGGAATATCCCGCGTACCTTACGGTCGGGCAGCCCGATGCTCCGCACGCCGTGCTCGGGTTTCGCACCGCAGGCGCGGAGCCGCTGTTGCTTGAGCGGTACGTCGAGCGGTCGATCGAGCACGTGGTCAGCGCAACCTTCGGCTGTACGGTGTCGCGCGACCGGATCGCCGAAATCGGCAATCACGCGTCGCATCGCCCCGGCGCAACCATCAGGCTGTGGCGGGAAGCCGCCGCCGCCTTGGAAGGCCGGGCGGACTATGCGGTTGCCGTCCTGACTCAACCGCTCCGCGCGATGTTCGCGCGGCTGGCGCTGCCGATCATCGTGCTCGCGCCCGCCGCGATTTCGGCGGTTGGCAGCGAGGCTGCGCAATGGGGCCGCTATTACGATGCCGACCCGATGCTCTGCGTCGGGGACGTCGCGCTGTGCCGGCGACGGCTCGATACCATCACCTATGGGAGAACACGGCCGTGAGCGAACTCTGGACGGCAATCCGCCGTCATGCCGAAACCCGGCCGCAGGCGATTGCGATCGACGGTTCGGTCGCAATGAGTTGGGAAGCGCTGGAGCGCGTGTTGCCGATGCTTGCGGCCGACGTCGCGACACGGTGTGACGTCGCCAGACCGCTCGGCATCCGGGTCGATCACGGCGTTGTCGAATGCCTGCTCGACCTCGCGCTGGTCGGGAGCGGAATCGTCACCATCCCGTTGCCGCCGTTCTTTTCCCTCGCGCAGGGTGCCGCAGCGCTCGATCATGCCGGTGCCTCCGCCGTCGTCAGCGGGGCGATCGACCTTGCGGATGGTCCGACCCCAGGTTTTACGATGACGGTCGAACCGCGTCGAACGCTGCGGGCGGACGTACCCGAAGAGACGGCGCGGATCACCTTCACGTCCGGTTCGACGGGCGATCCGAAAGGCATCTGCCTGTCGATGACGCACCTGTGCCGTGTGGCCGGCGCGGTGGTGGAGCATCTCGGGGCTCACCATGCCGGGCGGCACCTGCCGATCCTGCCGCCGGGCATCCTGCTGGAAAATGTCGCGGGATTCTATGCGACGATCCTGGCGGGGGGGACCTATGTCGCGCTGCCGCAGGCCGAGGTCGGCATGGCGGACCCGTTTCGCCCCGATTTTACGAAAATGCTCGGGGCGATCGAAGACAATGCGATCACCTCGCTGATCCTCGTCCCGGAATATCTGGCTGGTCTCGTCGGCGCGATGGCCGCGTCCGGCAGGCGGCTGCCGCTGCTCACGCTGGTCGCGGTGGGCGGCGCGCGGATCGAGCCGCGCTTGCTCGACGCGGCCGCCGCGGTCGGTCTGCCGGTGCGGCAGGGCTATGGGCTGACCGAATGCGGGTCGGTCGTCGCGCTCGACGACGGCGAACCGGGTTCGCGCGGCAGCGTCGGGCAGTCGATCGGCGCGAACGAGATCCGCTTGGCGGACGATGGCGAGATCCTCATCGACGGACCGATGTTCCTTGGCACGATCGGCCATCCACGGCCCGCTGCGCCGTTTGCAACGGGCGACATCGGGCGGATCGACGATCTCGGCAGGCTGTGGATCGAGGGGCGCAAATCGTCGCTGATCGTCACCAGTCACGGACGCAACATATCGCCGGAATGGGTCGAAGGCGCGTTGCGCGCCGATCCCGCCATTCTGCAGGTGCTGGTGCGTGGCGACGGTCGATCGGCGCTCGACGCCCTGATCGTACCCGCCAACCCGGCGGCGGACGTCGCCGCTGCCGTGGCCGCCGCAAATCTGGCGCTGCCGGCGTACGCCCGCGTCGCGCAGTGGGAGATCGTGCCCCCGTTCACGCCTGCGGCGGGATTGCTGACCGGCAATAGCCGTCTGCGCCGACGTGCGATCGAGGTGGCCTACCCGTATCGCGACGCCGGACTGGACCAGCCCTTCTTCGACCGTCTCGTCGCCGAGACGCGCGAGGCGCAGGCGCGTTTCCAGATGACGCCGCAACTGATCGCCGGGCTCACCGGCCGGATCTCGGTCGCGGACTATATCGCCTATCTGACCGAGGCGTTTCACCATGTCCGCCACACCGTACCGCTGATGCGGGAAGCGCGCGCGCGCCTGAACCACCGCCCGACGCTCGTGACCGCGCTCGACGACTATATCGAGGAGGAGACGGGGCACGAATATTGGATCCTCGAGGACATTGCGGCGGCAGGCGGGGATGCCGAAGCGGTTGGCGCGGGTTTGCCGTCGCCGGCGACCAAAGCGATGGTCGATCACGCGTATCGCACGATCCGCGAAGGCAATCCGGCGGCGTTTTTCGGCATGGTCTATGTACTCGAAGGGACGAGCATCGCGATGGCAAGCCATGGGGCGGGGGCGGTGCAGACCGCGCTGGGGCTGCCCGACGACGCCTTCCATTATCTGACCTCGCACGGTGCGCTGGATCAGGAGCACATGGTCTTCTTCGAGAGGTTGATGAACCGGATCGACGATCCGGGTGATCAGGCGGCGATCATCGCCATGGCCCGCGCGATGTTCGGCCTGTTCGGCGGGCTGTTCGCCGGCATCGAACTGGAGACGATGCATGTCGCGGCTTGACGGGTTGCGGATCGTCCTCACCGGATCGGCCGGAGGCATTGGTTCGCGGATCGCGATGCGGTTGAGCGACGCGGGCGCCTATGTCGTGGGTATCGATCGCGGGTTCAGCGTGACCTGCTCCGAAAGCGTTGAAAGCGACCTGTCGTGTCCCGATGCCTTGGACGAGCTTGCGACGACCTTGGCGGGACGGCGAGTCGATATCCTGTGCAATGTCGCTGGGCTGCAGTATTTCGGGCCGCTGGAGGCGCAAGGGCCGGCGCGGATCGCGCTTGGCTATGCCGTCAACCTCGTCGCGCCGACGATCCTCGCCAGCGCGGTGTTGCCGCAGATGATTGCGCGGGGATCGGGGCAGATCGTCAATATCGGTTCGGTGATGGGGGCGGTGCCCTATCCGTATTTCACGACCTATTCGAGTGCCAAGGCCGGGTTGAAGGCCTTTAGCCAGGCGCTGCGTCGCGAGGTTCGCGGCCGCGGCATCACGGTCACCCATGTCGCCCCCAGAGCGGTTCGCACCGGCTTCAATACCGCAGCGGTCGAGCGGTTCATGGAGTTGAGCGGCATGGCGGCGGATGCGCCGGACCTGGTCGCCGACCGGATCGTCGCGGCGATCGAACGGCGCGCGAACGACGTCTCGATCGGTTTGCCCGAACGGGTCTTCAGCCAGCTCAACGCCGCGTTGCCGGGGCTGATCGACCGCGGGCTGACCAAGCCGGTCGCAACCGCCCGTACGCTATTTCCAGAATGTTGATGAGGAGCCCATCAAATGCATGTGTTTGGTAAAGCCGTAATGATCTGTCTCCTATGGGGCGTCGCCAGCGCGGCGCAGGCGAGCAACAATCCGCAGATGGATGCCGCGGTCCAGCGTATCAACGATCAATGGGCGCACATCCGCTACCAGGTCGCGACCGCGAGGAGCAATATCGCGACCTCGACGTGCTGGCGGGGCAGGCCGCGCAAGTCGTCGCGCGCTATCCGGGGCGGGCCGAACCGCTCTTGTGGCAAGGCATCGTGACCAGCGAGGAGGCGGCGCGGGCGAGCGTCTTTCGCCAATTGGGGTTGGCAAAAGCCGCCAAGGCCATCCTCGAGCGCGCCCAAGCAATCGATCCGAATATTGCCGACGGCGGCGTAAAGATGAGCCTGGGCGTGCTCTATTACCGGGTCCCGGGGTTCCCGGTCGGCTTTGGCAGTACGGCGAAGGCGCGTGCGCTGCTCGAGGGGGCGTTGCGACAGGATCCGCGCGGACTCGACAATACCTTTTTCTACGCCGATTTTCTCAACGATGAGGGGCGGCCCGCCGAGGCAAAGATCTATGCCCTTCGCGGGCTGCAGGCACCGGTGAACGCCAGCCGACCGGTATGGGACGCCGGTCGCCGGGCCGAAATGCGCGCGCTGCTCGCGAAGATCGACGCCAAGCTCAAGCACGCGTGACCCGGATCGCAACCGCGCTCGGCCGTCAGCTGGCAAGACCCTGCGGCCTCGGCGGCAGGGTGGTGGCGGACGCCATGCGGCTGGTGAACCGTCGGCCGACGCGCCTTGCCATCGCCGCGCTGGACCCCCGCCCGGGAGATGCGGTGCTGGACCTGGGGTGCGGGGCGGGCGATGCCATTCCCGCATTGCAGGGCGTCGTCGGAGCCGGGTGCGTTACGGGTCTGGATCATTCGGATGCGATGATCGCGATCGCGTCCCGACGCTGTCCCGATGCGCATTTCTGCGTCGGACGGTTCGATGCGTTGCCCTTTGCCGATCACAGTTTCGACCGGATCCTTGCGACGAACGTCGCCTATTTTTGGCACGATTCGCGCGCAGTGCTGGCGGAACTCCGCCGGGTGACACGGCCGCACGGACGAGTTGTTCTGTACGTGACGGAAGCGGCCGCTCTCGCACGGATTGGTCTCGACAGGAGCGGAACGCATCGCCTGTTCACGGCTGCGACGTTCGGCCAGATGCTCGGGCCAGCCGCCCGCATCAGCGTGGTCGATGCAGGGTTCGGGGTCCGTGGTCTGATCGGGACGATCGACGGGTGATCGGGACTGCACAAAGGGGGCCAAGCGCGGCGCGTGACACGATCATGCGCGGAGCGTTGGTGATCCTCTGGCTGGCGATCGCGATCGTTGCGCTGCGGCACATTCCCGCGGGGAGCGCCGCCGCCCTCAAGCACCTGCCCGGCGGTTTCTGGCTCGCGGCGCTGGCCTATGTGCTGGTTCATCCGCTTGCGGATCTGGCCATCTTCCGGCGGCTGTGGGGCGTGCGCGATGGAATGTTCGGCGCGATGACCCGGCGATTCCTGAGCAACGAACTCATGTTCGCCTATTCGGGCGACGTCTATCTGTTCGCCTGGGCGCGCACCCGGGGAATCGCGGCACCCTTGCATGCGATCAAGGACGTTTCGGTGCTTTCCGCATTGGTCGGCAATGGCGTGACGATCGCGTTGGTCGTGCCGTTCCTGGCAAACCACGGGCTTGCAACGCCGGGGCTGACGTTCCCCCATATCGCCCTGTCCTGCGCGGTCGTGATCGCACCGAGTATCGGGATGATCGGTTTACGGCGTCGCCTGCTCAGGATGACGGGCCCCGACGCGCTGTTCGTGACCGGTGTGCATCTGGTGCGAGCGGTCGCGATGCTCGGCTTGCTGATCCCGGTGTGGCTGACCGTCGAGCCGGGCCTGACGCTCGATACGTGCGTTCTGTTCCTGACGCTCAGGCAACTGATTTCGCGGCTGCCGTTCATGCCGGGCAAGGACATGCTGTTCGCAGGGGCAGTTGCCGCGATCGGCAAGGCCGGCGGAGCGGCATCGATCGCGGCGGCGCTGGGTGCGTTCGGGGTCGTGGGGGTCGAGGTGGCACTTTCGCTTGTGGTGGCGGCGGCCACTTTGCCCCCCCCCCGGCGTCATCCCGGCCCGGCGGATCAGGCCAGGCCATCGCTAAAGCATGCGTTGGACGGTGCGATCCCGGAGGATCAGGAGGTGATACAAGGCGCCGGCCACGTGCAATGCGATCACCGCCAGCAGGACGATCGCAACCGTCCCGTGAACGTCCCCCAGCCACAGGCCAAGCGGTGATCCGGTGGCGGACAGGGGCGGCAGGGGAATTGCACCGAACAGCCTGACCGGCCACCCACGCGCGGACGCATTTGCCCAACCAAGCAAAGGGAGTGCAACGAGAAGCGCGTAAAGCAGGGCATGCGTCCCACGCGATATCCGGCGCAGCGGCGCGGATATCGTTTCGGGCGCTACAGGTTCGCGATGGGACAGCCGCCAGACCAGTCGAACCAGCATCACCGCGAGGATCGCGGTGCCGAACGACAGGTGCCAACCGATCAGCCCAACCGGTCGCATGCCGCCATGGATGTCAGGCATGGTCCAGGCGATCGCGAATTGTATGACGATCAGCGCCACCACACTCCAGTGCAGCACGCGCGCGACCATGCTGTAACGCGCTGGTCCTGCACTATCCCTCATCGCTATCCTCCCGCGTAGCACTGGTGATGGAGGGAGCGGTCGGCGCGGGCTGTGGTTCCTGGGCGGGGGCGGTTGCCGCGGGCGTTGACGGCAGGGAAGAGGGTGATGAACGCGTCCTGCCGCGAATGCGGTCGATTTCCGCCTGTCGTCGTCTGAGGTAGAAGTCTCGCGATGTCCTGTAGGGATCGGGGACGCCGTCGTGGAGTTCGTGAAGCTGGTCGTCGAATTCCGCGCGGTGATCGAGCGTGCTCAGCACGCCGACCGGTATCGAAAAGGCCAGACTGTTGAACGGACTGCCCACGGCCACTGGCAAGACGAAGCGGTCGAGCATGCCGCCGGTGAAATCGCGCAGCGTCGTCGGCCCGATCAGGGGGAGGTACAGGAATGCGCCGTTCCTGATGCGTAAAACCCGAACGTATCGGCAAAGCCGTTGGGGCGACGAGGCAATTTGAACGGGCGCCGTTTCGCGATATCGAGCACCCCGCCGATCCCGACCGTGCTGTTCAATGCGAAGCGGCCGAGGGTCTCGGCGGCCTTGCCTGGCTTAAACTGCAAGAGATAGTTGAGGAAGACATCGGGTTCGTGCAGATTATAGAGGACGTTGCGCAGCCCGCTGCGGACCGGCGAGGGAAGGACCTTTTTATAGGCCATCGCAACCGGCCCGACGAACGCGCGGTCCACTGCCTGTGTGGCGCCGAACGCCTTGACGTTGATGGCCGCCAGCGGATCAGGGGCAAGCGCCTTTTTGCCCACGACGACGATGTCGCTTTGCGTCCCGGCGTTGCTCGGGCTGGAGGGGTCGTTCGCCCATTCGGCAACCGGTGTGAATGGCTGGTTGGCACCGACCGGCGTCGGAGCGAATTGCGGTGTCGTTGCGATCGACGTGGGTGCGTCATACTCGGGCCCTCGATCCTGCGCAAAGGCAGCGACCGGCATGCTGGCGGCTACCAGGAAAGCCGTCGCGATCGACGTCGGCCAAAGCCGGGGGCGATCAGGCGGGCACGCTGGTCGACTCTTGTCGAGGAGCGGGGCGGCGGACGCGGGTCCGGCGGTGGTTGTCATATCGTTCATCCGGGAAAGACGCCGCGAGCGGTGCACGACCCCAGTCGATTGTTCCGGCTTTGCGCGCGTGCGCCGTCGCGTCGTTCGCGCCCCGATCGGTAACGTCCAGCCGTGCCGGGCGGGGGGGGCGGGTGATCCGTTCGACCGGCGCGATCGGCGTGACTCTGACCAGCAACACCGGCACCACGCCCACGACGCGCAGCGGCCGGATCGAGCGCGCCCCATACGGCGCCGTCATCGACTACCGACGGATCAACAGTGGATCCGTACGGTTCGACGAGTGTCCATAACGCCAGGGTTTGCAGCGACGGATCAATCTGCGGCAACGTCACCTTCGTGTCGCCGCAGCCCGGTGATCGGGGCGATTGCACGGTCAGCATCGCCCCCTATCGCTGATCACGGCGGCCAAGGCGCGTCCGGCTACTCGCTGCGCTCCAGCGATCCGGGGATGGTCCGTGGTGGTGCGCCCGGCACCAAAGTGGCCGGGTCACACAGAAAGCGTACGCGGTTCCGTGCAGATATACCTATGGTCGAGAAGGGCAGTCCGTCGCATGCGTCGACGTGGGACCTGACTGGCCAGTCCATGCAGAGGAGCATTCGTTCTATGACACCCCGGGATATCCCGATCATATGCGTCGGCGGATCGGCGGGTGGTCTCGATGCGTACAAGCGGCTGCTCGACAATCTGCCGAGCGATCTTGGCGCGGCGATCGTGATCGTCAACCATTTGCGCACCGTCTCGACCCTGCTCCACGAAATCCTCCCGCGGCATACCGCGATGCCGGTCGAACTCATCACCGAGGGGCTCGATATCCGGCCGAACCATGTCTTCATCATTCCCGCGCAACGCGATCTGCATGTGCTGGACGGGGTCTTTCGCCTTGCGCCAATTTCAAAACCCCGGGGCTGGCCCGACGTCATCACCGTCTTCCTGCGATCGCTGACGCAATATTGGCACGGTAAGCTCATCGCGGTGATCGTGTCGGGCTATGACGGCGACGGCGCGGACGCGCTGTGCGGCATCCGTGCGTGCGGCGGGGTCACGATCGCGCAGTTGCCCGCCTCCGCGGGGCAGGCGGACATGCCCGATAGCGCGATCGCCAGCGGCTGCGTCGATTTCATCCTGCGTCCCGAGGACATTGCTGCCAAGATCGCGGAAACCCTCGGGTCCGAACGCCCCTGAAGGTCCATTCGTCGACGATGGCTCCGCCCGTGCGTAGTTCCCGATCCTTGAGCGGCCCGGTCCGTCGCCATAACGTGGGAAAACCAGACCGCTTCACCCACGCTGCGGTCGGCGAGAAAGACCAGCGCCATGCCAATCGAAACCAGATCGTTTCTGCGCGACCGGGCCCGCACCGAAGACGTGATCGCCGCGGCGACCGACTGTAGACCCGCCGCATGGTCGCATGCCCATCTGGCGCGTCTCTATCGGCAGCGTTGCATCGGGACGGCGGGGGAGGCAGCGGCCTGTTGCGACTGCGACATGGGGGCAGAGTGCCGCATCCTGAGCCCTGCTTCGTAGCGTGGCGTCGCGGAACGGAACGGAGCTAGGTTTCGTTCGGCCGCTGGCCGGTCGCGCCTGTTGCAGCGGGCGTTTCGGACGGGGGCAGGGGCGTACTGCCATTCGCCGGCTTCCCGTCGGCGGCGGCCTGCGCGATGCGCGCGAGTTCGGGGAGCGACTTGGCCTGCATCTTGTGCATGACCGCCGCCCGGTGGTTTTCGACGGTGCGCTGGCTGATCCCGAGATCGGTGGCAATGTTCTTGCTGGGGTGTCCCGCCAGGACCAGGTCCATCACTTCGCGCTGGCGACCGGTCAATTCGCCGACATGCGCGGCGGCTTGCTCCTGCGCGGCGTCGCGCAGCCGCAGGTCGTGCGACTGGTCGATCGCGCGCGCGATGCTGGCGAGCAATTCGACCCGACCGACCGGCTTTTCGATGAAGTCGCACGCGCCGCTGCGCATCGCCGAGACCGCGAGACCGATATCGCTGGTGCCCGTGATCAGGATCGCGGGAAGATGGTTGCCGCGCGCGCGCAGCGCCTCGATCAGCGCCACGCCGCTCATTCCCGTCAGATGCGCATCGACCAGCAGACACCCGTCGTTGCCGGGCCGATACGCGGCCAGAAAAGCCTCCGCGCTCGGAAAGTCCTCGACCATCCGCCCATCGTCTTCGAGCACCTCGCGGATCGTGGTCAGGACGTGCGGGTCGTCGTCGACGACATAGGCGACGGATCCGCCCGTGATCGCGCCAGCGCCGGGCACGTGCCACGTCGACGGCAGGGCCCCCGCCATAAGGTGCTCGATCGCCGCAGTCAGGTCCCGCGCCTTGACCGGCTTGCTCAACTGGACACAGTCCTGTCCCGCGATCCGCGCCAGCGCTTCGCTCGAAATGTCCCCGGTGAGCACGATCGCGGGTAGGCCACGCGGCAGGCTCGCCCGAAGGCTCCGCAGGAGGTCGATGCCATCCATGCCGCCGGGCAGGTTATAGTCGGTCAGCAGCAGTTCGGGCTTGATCGCGCTGCCGGCGACCAGGCTGATCGCGGCTGCCGCATCGGACGCAGTCTTGACGATATGTCCTTCGCTCTTGAGCAGTTGCTCGAGCAATTCGACGACGTCCGGGTCGTCCTCCACGACGACGATCTTGCAGGTGCGCCGGTGCCCGCTCGGGGCAGCATCGCATTCGGATGGTCCTGCGACGGGGCCCGCCGGATCGGCTGCCGGGCACGGCAGCGTGATCGTGAAGACCGAACCCTTGTCGGGCTGCGAGCGCACGTCGACGGCATGCCCGAGCAAATGTCCAAGGCGCTGCACGATCGACAGGCCAAGACCCAGCCCCAGGCTGCGTTCGCGCGCGGCGTTGTCGATCTGATGGAATTCCTCGAAAACGGCGTGCAACTGGTCGGCGGCGATCCCGATCCCGGTATCCCAGACCTCGATCCGAAGCGTGTCGCCGGAGCGCCGGCAGCCGAGGAGGATTCTTCCCTTCCTGGTATATTTGATCGCGTTGCCGAGCAGGTTGCGGATCATCTGCGTCAGCAGCGTGGCATCGCTCAGGACCAACGCCGCACTCGGCAGGATGTGGAGCGACAAGTTGCGCGCCTGTGCGAGATAACTGAACTCGTCGCGCAGGAGATCGAGGACGTCGGCGATCGGGAAGACCGCCGGCTTCGCCTCGACCACGCCGGCTTCGATCTGGTTGATGTCGAGTAATGCATTGAGCATGCCGGACATCGCCGCGAGGGTCTGTCCCTGTCGGGAAAGCAGCTTCCGGGGCTTTTCACCCTCGACGGTCTGGTTGAGCAGCTCCTGCAGCAGCGTCAGCGACTGGAGCGGCTGGCGCAGGTCATGGCTCGCCGCTGCGAGAAAACGCGACTTGGCAAGATTGGCGCGGTCCGCCTCGATCTTGGCTGCCTCGAGCGCCTTGGCTGTGATCTTCCGGTCGGTGGTGTCGGCGAAGGTAATCACGACGCCTTCAACGGCGTCGTCATGTGCGCGATATGGGAAGACCCGACGGAGAAACCACGTTCCGTTCGGCCCGCTGATCTCGCGGTCGATCAGGGCGTGATCCGCCAGCACCTTGCGCGCATCGCCCAGCAAATCGGGATCGGTCGCGATCGAGCGCAGATCGGCGATCGGCCGCCCGATGTCCCCCGCGATGATGTTGAAGACCGACTTGATCGCAGGCGTATAGAACCGGATCTTCAGGTCCATGTCGAGGAAGAGCGTCGCGACGTTCGTGCTGTAGAGCACGTTCTGCAGATCGTCCGAGGTCAGGCGCTGGCGTTCCAGCGTCTCCTGCAACTGGCTGTTGAGCGCGGTCAACTCCTCGTTGAGCGACTGCAACTCCTCCTTGGAAGTCAGCAGTTCCTCGTTGGTCGACTGGAACTCCTCGTTGACCGAAAGTGCCTCCTCGTTGATCACCTTCTGTTCCTGGCTCGACGTTTCCTGATTCAGGATCGACGTCTGCAACTCCGCCTGCGTTGCCTCCAGTTCCCGTTCGAGCTCGCTGACGCGCGCGGCGTCGCCGCGGTTTGGAGAGGACGCTGCGTCGGCGCTTTTGCCCGGTTCCTCGACAAAGCAGACGAGCAGCATGTCGTCCTGTCCGTCGGCAACTGCTTGGACATCGAGCCGAAACCAGATGGCGGTGCCGTCCTGCATCACCCGCGCGCGCCCGCCATCGACGCGCGGTATCGCCTTGCTCACCTTGTCGATCGCGAGCCGGAGCTTGGTCCGCAGGGTCGGCGAGGCCATCGCGAGCAGGTCGAGCGAGGCATAGCCCGGCGGAATCCGCAGATAGCGATCGGTCGGCCCCATCGAATAGAGACACTGGCGTTTGCGATTGATCAGGATGGCGGCGGGCGCGTGGGTGGCGATGACGGCCCGGCGGCAAATGTCCGCGAGCGTGGACTGGCGCTGCGGGGATGCGGACCGGTCGGTCGTCCCCGGCATCGGCAGGGAGTCGCCGAAGCTCACGGAAAAGCCCGCGTTGCCGGTCCGGCCGCGCGCGACGTGCCGGTAGAAGCGTTCCGACTTGGCGATGACCTCGAACCGGTCCCCGGCTTTGCCCACCGTCTCAGAGGACCCGAGGACGAGGACGCCGCCTTCGCGAAGCGCGAAATGGAACAGCGAGATGACCTTGGCCTGCGCCTCGGGGTTCAGATAGATCAGCAGATTGCGGCAGGAGACGAGATCGATCTTCGAGAAGGGCGGGTCCGACAGCACGTCCTGGACGGTGAAGACGACGTCGCCACGCAAGCCGGTCGCCACCCGGTATCCGGCTTCGTCCCGGACGAAGAAGCGCGTCAACTGATCCGCGGGGACCGTATTCTCGATATCGAAGGGATACAGCCCCTCACGCGCTATCGCGACCGCGTCCGGGTCGACGTCGGAGGCGAAGAGCTGGAGCTTGATATCGCGGCCGGATGCCTTGATCGCGTCGCGGCACAGCATCCCGATCGAATAGGCCTCTTCGCCGGTGCTGCATCCGGCGACCCATATCCTGAGCGGCGTGCGCTCGGGCAGGAGCCGGACGAGGTCGGGAAGGATCGTCTGCGCCAGCGCATCGAAGATCGCGGGATCCCGAAAGAAGCGCGTCACGTTGATCAGCAGGTCCTTGGCGAGAAGATCCCGCTCGGCCGGGTCGGTGCGCAGCAGCTCCAGATAGCCGGCAAAATTGCCGGGCGCGAGCGCGAGCAGCCCGATCCGCCGCTCGATCCGTCGTTCCAGCGTCCCCGTCTTGTACTGGCGGAAATCGTGCGCGGTCTTTTCGTTGAGGACGCCGATGATGTCGTTCAGGCTGGATGAAGACGGAGCGGCAAAGACGGTCGGCGCGGCGGGGAACTGCGCGATTGCGATCCGGCGCTCCGCCAGTGCGGCGGGAATGTCCTCGAGCGCAAGCACCCGATCGATCAATCCGGTGTCGATCGCGCTCCGTGGCATTCCGTCGTAATCGGCCTCTTCCGGGTCCTGTGCGATCGCATAGCCCCCCGCGGCTTTCAGCGCGGCAAGCCCGCCGCTGCCGTCCGCGCCCGTTCCCGACAGGATCACGGCAATCACGTGGTGTCCGCGCTCCTTGGCCAACGATTCCAGCAGAACATCGAACGGCAGGCGCGCGCCATGGTTTGCCTGCTGCGGGGAAAGCGCCAGCGCGCCTTCGTGAACAGAAAGGTAGCGGCCTGGGGGAATGACATAGATATGGTCTGCGCAAATGGCACCACCATCGACCGCTTCGTCGATCTTCATCGTGGTATGATCGGCCAACAGGTCGACCATCATGCTCTTGTGGAACGGATCAAGATGCACCACGATGATGAATGCCATACCCGAGGTCGGCGGTATCGCATCGAGCAGTCTCGATGCCGCCTCGAGCCCGCCCGATGAAGCGCCGATGGCGACAATCGGGATCGAGTCCGGAGGCCCTCTCGCGGCGACCGGGGCCGTACCTTTCTCCCGCCGCGGCGACGCGGGCTGAATTTCAGCGGTGGGCCGTGCATCCGCCAAGACTGTTTCATGTGCCGTCATGAAAAGGGAAGTAGCACTGTCGTGGCACTTTTATCCTACGTATAGTTGCGTGATTCCAGAATTCGGCGTTGCGTCGTGCTGGCGTGAGTAGTTTCCGAGACTGACGGCATGGATTTCTCCAGGTCATTATCGCGGTCGACCCTGGTGACAGCGCCGTTCACAATCGAGCACAGGTTCGCATTTATCGCCGATGGGCGGGCACGGAGGCTAGAGCGTGGACACGACAAGAGACTGCTTCCCCGAGGCCGGGTGGCCGCAGTCACCGGCAGTGAACCGGAATGTGACCAACCGTGGATGTCGCGCGCATCCGGCAAGGCGCGTAAGACCGTGAGCCTTGGCCGGAAAATCCTCCTCGTCGAGGACGACGTACTGATCGCGATGGATCTTGCCGATCTGCTGAGCGCGATGGGGCATGACGTTTGCCATATCGCGTCGACCGAGGCGGATGCCGTCGAGGCCGCGGCGCGTTTGGCCCCCGATCTGATGATCGTCGATGGCAATCTTGCCGAGGGCAGTGGGGTGTCGGCGATGCGGCAGATCCTTGCCCGCGGTTTCGTGGCGCATTTCTACATCAGCGGGGATCCGAACCAGCTCCTGAAGGCGGTCCCGGACGCGGTGGTTCTGGCCAAGCCGTTCACCATGCATGCCCTGGCGAACGGGATGGCCAAGGCCGCGCTTGGCCCCCGCCGCAATTGACCGCTCGCCACGGGCGCGGTCGCGCGGAGAGCTCCCGAAGACAGGTCTATGAGTAGATTCCGGTACTGCCCGCGGACGCGCCGACACGGTAGCCCGATTGCTCGTACCCTCCCGTGAACCGGTCGGCTTCTTCTGCAAGGATCTTGAGATGACCCAAGACATTCCGGCGATGGCCCCGCCCGTACGGCATGTCGTCGTCCTCTGTCATCCCGACCCCGAGACCTTCAACCGGGCGATCGCGGAGACCTATTGCGCCGCCGTCCGCGCAGCCGGCCACGACGTCGTCTTTCGCGATCTCTACGCGATCGGCTTCGATCCGGTCCTGAAGACGTACGAACGACCGACGCTTGCCGGGTTCCAGCGTGCGTCCGACGTGGCGCGCGAACTTGCGTTGATCAGCCAGGGGGACGTTTTCGTCCTGATCTACCCGATCTGGTTCGGCTCGGCGCCAGCCATGATGAAGGGCTATGTCGAACGGGTGCTGGGGGCCGGGGTCGATCCGCAGGCGATCCAGCGCAACGATGCAAGCGCACTGCTGGGGGGCAAACGGTTGCTCAGCTTCACGACGTCTGCGACACAAACACTCTGGCTCGATGCACAGGGGGAAGGGCAGGCGCTGCGCACCGTCTTCGACCGGTACCTCGTTTCTGCTTTCGGCATGCATTCCCAAAGGCACGTCCATCTGGGCCACATCACCTGCCAGCAGAGCGGGCGTTTCGCCCGACAGGATCTCTCTCAGGTCGAGGAAGAGGCACGACGGATCTGCGACGAGCTTCGAGATCCGACGAACGCCCGCGACCTTGCCTGCGTGGCCTGACGGTCGCGCCGTGATCCCGGTAAAGACCTGTAATCGGTGGTGTACGCGGCCGAGGCAAGGGCGCTGGTTGCACGCTGGTGCGGGACGACTCGGATCCTCCCGTCCGCAATTGCGGATGCCCGTCAGCTCGTGAACAGCACAAGGGACAAAGCGCTTCTCCCGCCGCAATATTCCCTGATCGGTTCACCCGCCGGGCAATGGTGGCGTTCCGGTCGCAATAGGCATAGGCACCGTGCGGGCAGGCGTTCCCCCGGCGCGCCGACGGCGACCGTCGGGCGCGCGACCTGACGGCAAGGGCTGCGGCCCGGTGAAACGAGGCCCAGGATGAGCAGCAGTCGTATCGACAACCCGACCTTGCGCGGACGCGTCATGAGCGCCGAGCAGGCGGCCATGCTGATCCACTCCGGCAGCACGATCGGGATGAGCGGCTTCACCGGTTCGGGTTATCCCAAGGCGGTGCCGCTGGCGCTCGCCGCGCGGATCGAGGCGGAACATGCCGCCGGAAACCCGTTCCGCGTCCGGATCTGGACGGGTGCCTCGACCGGGCCCGAGCTCGACGGTGCGCTGGCCAAGGCGGACGGCATCGAGTTCCGCTTGCCGTACAATTCGGACCCGATCGCACGTGAGAAGATCAATCGCGGCGAGATGGAATATTTCGACATGCACCTGAGCCAGGTCGCGCCGATGGCGTGGCAGGGTTTCCTCGGCCCGCTCGACACCGCGGTGATCGAGGTCTCGGGCATCCGCGCCGACGGGTCGCTCATTCCCTCCTCGTCGGTGGGCAACAACAAGACCTGGCTCGACCGCGCCGACAAGATCATTCTGGAGGTCAACCGCTGGCAGAACCCCGCGCTCGAGGGGATGCACGACATCTATTACGGCACCGCGCTGCCCCCGCACCGCGTGCCGATCCCGCTGGTCAGGCCCGACGACCGGATCGGAGTGGCGTATTTCCGCGTCGACCCGGACAAGATCGTCGCGATCGTCGAGACGGAGGCGCCCGACCGCAACCTGCCGTTCGCCGCGCCCGATGCGGCGGCGCATGCGATCGCGGGGCATCTTATCGAATTCTTCCGCCATGAAGTCGCGCGCGGGCGGTTGCCCGGCTCGCTGCTCCCGCTGCAGTCGGGGGTCGGCAATATCGCCAACGCGGTGCTGACGGGGCTGATCGACGGGCCGTTCAGCGACATGACCTCTTATACCGAAGTCATCCAGGACGGGATGCTCGACCTGCTCGATTCGGGCAAATTGCGGATGGCGTCGGCGACCGCCTTCTCGCTCAGTCCCGAGGCGGCGGCGCGGCTCAACGCCGATCTCGGCCGGTATCGCGACAAGATGATCCTGCGCCCGCAGGAGATCAGCAATCATCCCGAGTTGATCCGGCGGCTGGGGTGCCTCGCGATGAACGGGCTGATCGAGGCGGACATCTACGGCAACGTCAATTCCACGCACGTCATGGGATCGCGCATCCAGAACGGCATCGGCGGCTCGGGCGATTTCGCGCGCAATGCCTATGTGTCGATCTTCATGACGCCGTCGACCGCCAAGGGCGGCAAGGTCTCCGCGATCGTCCCGCAGGCGAGCCATGTCGACCATATCAGCCAGGACGTGCAGGTGCTGGTCACCGAACAGGGCCTCGCCGATCTGCGCGGGCTCAGCCCCAAGCAGCGCGCCGCACTGATCATCGAGCGCTGCGCGCACCCCGATTACCGTCCCGCACTCGCCGATTATTACGCACGCGCGCGGTTCGGGTCCTACGGGCAACAATCACCGTCGCTGCCGGGCGAAGCGCTGTCGTGGCATCAGCGCTTCATCGAAACGGGGTCGATGCGCTTCTGACCGGGACGCGCGCCGTAACGCGTCCCGGTTAAGAGGCTGGCCGCTAGCGGTGGAGCGTCCGGATCGCGTCCACGATCACCTTGGGACTGTGCAGGCCTTCGTACACGGGGGGCGGGGCCTTATCGAGCTTGAGCAGCGTGTAGACCGCCGTCATCGCGCAGCGGATCGAATATTCGACCGTGAACACGACGTCGTCGGGCTGCTCGGCAAACTGGCCGATGAAGGCGAGATTGGTCGATCCGGTCGGCACCACCAGCGGCCGGTCGCCTGCCTTGCGGGGCATGAACTGGCTGGTGATATACGGCATCGCGCACGGGATGCAGATGGATGCCGCAAGCACCGCCGCGCTGTCGGGCGCGCTGAAGCGCAGATGGCCGAGCACTTCCTCCAGGATCTCCGCGCCGGTGCACTTGACCAGCGGCTTCTTGACGTAATCGCCGGGGCGATCGTGGAACAGGCCATAGCCCCACCATACCGCGACACCCTCGGGCTGGTCCGGGAAGAACGGCTGGTGATAAATCGACAGCGTCAGCAGCCAAGCCGACTGCTTGAAGGTGATCAGCCCGCCGGTCCCCGCCGCGCTCCCGCTGAACCGCTCCATCAGTTCCAGGAACAACGGGTCCTTGACCGTGACGGTGAAGGAGATCCACGAACTCTCCTCGACGTTGCGGTTGAACGCGGCCGGATTGCCGAACGCCGGACGCCCCTCGGCGAGCTTTTCCCACAGCTTCCATGCGCCCGAATGGTTGCTCGTATCGAGGCCGGGAGCCTTGGTCATCGACCCGAAAGCCTTGTCCGCGGTCATCGAGCCGTTGGTGACGAATACTAGGTCGCCCTGCTTGACCGGAATTGCCTCCGGGCCGTCGGCGGTCAGCGTCGAGATGCTCGTCACGGTGACTGCGCCGCTGCCCGCGGCGAAGCCGAGGTCCTCGACGCGGACGCCGTGGCGGAACTGGACGCCGCGGTCCTTCAGCCAGTTCATGAGCGGGACGATCATGCTGTCATACTGGTTGTAGACGGTGCGATAGATGTCGTGCTGCACGTCGATCGTCGAGAAATGGTGGACGAACCGGCGCAGGTAGCGGCGGAATTCGATCGCGCTGTGCCACGGTTCGAACGCGAACAGCGTGCACCATTCCATCCAGAAATTGGTTTCGAAGAAATGGGGCGTGAAGCAATCGGTGATGCGCTTGTCGTCGAGTAGGCTCTCGGGCTCGCCGATCAGCGTGACGAGGTTGATCCGGTCATGCTCGTTGAAGCGCATGGAATGCGCGTCGGGCACGCTGCCGTCGCGATTGACCAGCCGGACCTTGTTGTCCCACGGCCATTTCGCAGCGGCGCGGTTGGTTTCCTCGGTCACCGATATCATCGGGTCGGTGGCCGAGGGGATCCCGTCGAACAGGTCGAAGGTGCATTGGTACATCGCCTCGAACATGCGGCTGCCGCTCATGAAATAGCCGTCTTCCGCGGTTCCGTGCGCGTCGAATGCGCCGCCGGTCTGGTGGCTTTCCTCGAGGATCGTGATGTCCTTGCCCGCGACGTCGCCGTCGCGCAGCAGGATCGCCGCCCCCGCAAGCGAGGCGATGCCGCTGCCGACGAATGTATAGCTGCTCATGAAATACCGATCCTTTGTCCGAAGGATGCGGGCGTAGGGCCGTTCCCGGACTCCGGGCAGCGTCGGAAACTACGCACGGCGCCGCCCCCGATGGCGGTCGCTTGATCGACCGTCAGAACGCCAGCGCGACGGCGATCTGCGGGGCAACATAGGCGGGGGTATTGCGGCCCGCGACGGACATCTCGACCCCCGCGATGAGCCCGGCGCGCGCCGACCAGTTATATTCGAGCGCTGGCGCCAGGATCGTGCGCGATGCGCGCAGGCCCGTGGTGCGCATCGCCGTACCGCTTGCGTCGACGCCCGACAGGTCCGAACGGCGGGCATCGCTGCGCACTAGATCGAGCGCAATCACCCAGCGCTGGTCAAGCGCGTAGCCGGCGGCCAAACCGACCTGCGCGGACACGCCCGGTGTGGCGTGGCCGGCGAAGCCATCCGCCGTTCCGTAGACGCTCAGGTCGCGAACGTCCGCCGCTGCCAGCGCCTCGGTGACGGAGGCGAAGAGACGGATGCGAACCGGGTGGCCGCCCTTGGTGTCGAACAGCGATTCGACGACGATGCCCTGCTTGGCCAGCAGCGCGCCCGTGCCGAGACCGTCGAGCACGGTCGTCAGGTGATCGTAGCGACCGATCGGCAGCACCATGCCCGCGCTCGCCGTGATCGAGGGCGATCCGGTTCGGCCATTCTCGTCCCTCAGCCGATATTCCAGCTCGACCGGCAGGTCGGCGATCCCGAGACCGCGTCGATCATGGCCATCGGTCACGCGGACCGCCGTCGGCAGCGCCTGGAAGCTCAGCCGGTCGGTGAGCGCGTATTTCACGACCGTCACCGACTGCAGCTGATGCACGCCGTCGCCGCCGGGGTGGCGATGGCCGTGGTCGTCATAGCGTCCGGTATCGATCTTGTAGATGAGATAAGGTTCGATCGCGAGCGTCCCGGCGGTCGACAAGGCTGGCGACGACGCCTCGAGCGAGCCGGTGAACCACTGGTTGCGAACCGCCAGATCCGCATCCTTCGCCAGCGCCGCGCCGGGCAATCCCAACGCGCAAAGCGCGAGTATTGCGCGCGCCGTCCTCATCGCCCGCCGAGCCCCGGGAACAGCACGACCAGCGCGCCCGCCATGCCGCCGACCGCAATCGCGACGACGAGCAGACCGAAGATCTTTTCGGTGATCAGCAGGGCCTTCTCCCCGATCGCGCGGGTGATCGGCGCGGCCAGGAAATCGAGCGCGACGATGATCGCCGCATTCGCGAGGATCGCGACCATCGCGGCGAGATAGACCGGGCGGCTGCCGCTGCCCCACGCGATGATGACCGACAGCACCCCCGGTCCGGCGTAGATGGGGAACCCCAGCGGCAGGATTCCCACGGATGTGGGCGAGGGCGCGACGGCATGATGCGCGGCCGCCGCCACGTGCGTGTTGGACGCGCGGTGGTGGTGGCTGCGCGCAGGTGTCGCCTCGCTCGGGGTCGGCGCGTTGAGCATTTGCCAGCCGATCACGCCGATCACCGCCATTCCCGCCACGCGCAACGCGGCCACGCTGACCCCGAAGACCCCGAGCGCGGCATTGCCGATGAACAGCGCGAGCAATCCCGCGACGACATAGGTCGCCGCCGTGACCAGCGCGGTGCGACGCTGGTCGCCGGCTGTCTGGCCGGCGGTGGCGGCGACGAACAAGGGCAGGACCGCGATCGGCGCGGTGATCGCGAACAGGCCGACGGTCATCGTCACCAGCGCGCTGGAGTCGAGCGCACTCATGCGGCGGTTTCGAACGGTTCGAAGTCCGATTCCGCTGCTTTCCAGTCGGGCTTGTGGAAGGCGTAGATCACGAACGGGATCGCGAGGAAGAACACCGACCCGATCACCAGCGCACCGACGTAGAGCACCGGACTGCCGGTGCTGATCTGCGCCGGCGGAATGAAGCTGAACCCCAGCGCGACGAGCGCCCCGGCAAGCCCCACCAGCCCGACCAGCCACATGCCGACATTCCCGCCGGGAATGCGAAACGGGCGGACCCGGTCTGGCTGTGTGTAGCGCAACCGGATCGCGGCGACGTAGAGCAGGACGTACATCACCAGATAGATGATCGTCGCCATCTGGCTGAGCAGTTGATAGGCGGATTCGACCGACGGCAGCACCGTGAAAGCGACGCACAGCAGCGTGACGAGTACGCCTTGCAGGATCAGGATCGCGACCGGAATGCCGTGCGCGTTGGTCTTTTGCAGGACATGCGGCAGATACCCCGCCTTGCCGACCGCGAGCAGCCCGGTCGACGGCCCGGCGACAATCACGCTGACCTGGCCCAGCACGCCGAACGCCAGCATCGCCGCCATCACATTGCCGAGCCACGGCAGCCCGAACGCCGCCCACAGTTCGTTATAGGCGACGAGCAACCCGCGGTTGATATCGATCGCCTCGCGCGGAATGACCGCGCCGACCGCAAGCGTGCCGAGCACGAAGATCACCACGACCATCACCGTCGCGATCAGCACCGAAAGCGGATAATTGCGCGTCGGGTTCTTCAGGTCCTGGACATGGACCGCCTGCATCTCCATCCCCGCGAAATAGAGGAAGACGCTGGCGGCCAGCACCATGTTGTGAAAATCGCTGAAATCGGGGATCAGGCTGGCGTGCAGGTCGAGGTGCATCGGTTTGCCGGCCGCGACATAGGCCACGCCGAGCGCGATCAGGATCGCGCCGGGGATGATCGTCCCGAACAGGCCGCCGAGCGAACTCAGCCGGGTCGACGCCGCCATGCCGCGGAAGGTGACCAGCGTCACAAACCAATAGACTGCGAGCAGGACGAGGATCGTGTAGAGCTTGTTGTCGGCAAGCGCTTGGTCGAACGCGGGCGGCCACCAGATATAGGCGAGCGCGGCGGCAGCGAAGATCAGCACGGTCGGGAACCAGATTACCACCGCCTGCCATTGATAATAGATCGCCGCAAAACCCCAGCGCGGGCCGAACGCCTCGCCGATCCAGCGGAACACCCCGCCCTGCTTGGGGAAGGTCGCGGCGAGCTCGGCGGCGACCAGCGATACGGGCACCAGGAAGACGATCGCGGCGAACAGGTAATAAAAGATCGACGCCATGCCATATTCGGCTTGCGCCGGCATGCCGCGCAGGCTGACGATCGTCGTCACGTTCATGACCGCGAACGCCATCATGCCGATGACGATGCTGGGTTGCGGCTTGGTCCGGCCGCCATGCGCGAGCCA
This sequence comes from Sphingomonas sp. PAMC 26621, assembly GCF_000251145.1. GTDB lineage: Bacteria > Pseudomonadota > Alphaproteobacteria > Sphingomonadales > Sphingomonadaceae > Sphingomonas. The sequence goes on from NZ_AIDW01000015.1 coordinate 222,380, forward strand.
CCCCGCAGCTTTGGGCTTGCCGCCGGGGACGGCGGCGGGGGGCGAGGGCTCGGTCATGCAAACAGCCTTGAAAGGGGGCACCGCCGACTGTGGCCGGCGGCGCGAAAGGTCGAACGAAAGGTTAGCGCTTGAGGACTTCGTCGCGCGCGGCCGCGACGCAGTGCAGCGCCCATTGCATCGTCTCGGGCGTGATGAAGACGTTCATCGGAAACGACTTCAGCGCATAGACGACGGCCTCTTCGTCGGTCCCGTCGCGATTGTAGGTCGCGTCGCGGAAGCCCGTGCTGAAGCTCATGTACGGCGTGTACTTGCCGTCGATCTGCTTGCCCGAGCGGAACCATTCGAACAGCTTGTTGCCGACCGCTTCGGTCAGGTGGTTATGCTTGATCAGGTCGCTCCGCAGCGCCGGTTCGTTCAGTTCGCGACCGAACTGTACCTGTGCGTCGACGCCCGCGGGATAGACCCGGAACAGCGTGATCAGCCCGGTGTCGTCGGGGTTGACGCAGACCATGTCGGGATGGCTGCGGATCAGATCGTAGAGGTAATATTTGGTTTCGAGGATGCCGCCGAGGATCGCCTGCATCCCTTCCTTGCCGAAGTACTTCAGCGTCGCCCAACCCGCGAGCGAGCCCGACGCGGTGCGCGAGACTTCGAGCGTGTAGTACATCGGGTTGTACGGCGTGCGCGCCTGCAGATAGGGGCCGCCGCCCAGCACCGCGCTCAGCGACGTAGCGGGTCCGCCCGCGTAGCTCAGGTTGTTGGGGGAATCGATCTTGTCGCGAAACCGCAGCTTGCCGCCGAACTGGAACCGTCCGTCCCCGCCGAGCAGCGTGGTGGGGACGGTGATGTTGAGCACGCCGGCATATTCGCGGTCATGCGCCCGCTCGGTTGCGTTATTGGCCCCGGTCAGCGTGAATTGCGTCGGATCGCTCGGGTTGAAGCCGGTCGGCGTCAGCGTCGGATACAGTCGCGTCGCATTGTCATAGGCAACGGTAAAGCCCGGCTGTCCGACCCGCGAAAACGTCGTGTTGCGGTCATAGTCGCGGTGATAGGTCGAGGCGGTATAGGACAGCTGGTAATCGACGATCACCTTGTCGAAATCATTGCGACCGCCGGCGGCGGCGATGAAATTGAGGTGCGATTCCTGTTCGTCGCGGAGCGTTACGCGCGCATCGACGCCGGTCGCGGTGATCACGTTGCCACTCTGCGTCGTGGCGTCGCCAAGCCCGCGATATTGCAGGATCGAGCGATGGACCGACTCGGTGTAGCCGGCGTTGTTCGCGCGCAGATAGTAATGGCTCTGCGCGTCCGGGTTCCAGTCGAGCTCGCCCCCGAAACCGAAGCGGCGGCGGTTGTACGAATAGCGCCGCAGGTCGAGCGCATCGAGCACCTTGTCGCCCGGCGTCCCCGGTTGGACCGCATCGAGCAAACCCGGCTCGACATCGTCGAAGCCACGCTGGTCGGTATGGAACGATCCGGTCAACACGATCGCGAACTGCCTGTCCGGACCGAACGCCGTCCCCGCCGCCGCCTCGCCGATGAAGACATCGCCATTGTTGTGCGCGCTCTGATAGCCGCCGCCTATCGTCCCTTCGAAGAACGGCCTGGTCAGGCCGACCGCGGTTCGCGGCGTCAGTTCGACCGATCCGCCGAGCCCTTCGGCCTCCTGATCGGGTAGGCCGCTCTTGCGGACGACGAGGCGGTCGACCGCGCCGATCGGGACCGTATCGAGTTCTACCGCACGACCGCCGCCACCGAAATAGGTGCCGCCGGGCTGCGTATTGAGCAAGGTGACGCCGCCGAACGTCGTACCGTTCAGGTTCCCGTCGATCCCACGGATATTGACGAAGCGCCCTTCGCCGGTGTCGATCGCCAGGCTGACGCCGGGAACGCGACCGAGCGCTTCGGCGGCGTTGAAGTCGGGATATTTGACGATGTCCTCGGCGGACTGAACGTTGATGAGATTGGGCGCCGCCTTCTCCTCGGCACGCGCGGTCTTCGCCGCGCGCGTGGCGGTGACGACGATGTCATTGTCCGCTCGGTCGACCGGGCCTGCCGCGACCTGGGCGTTCGCACCGAGCGGTGCCAGCGCGAACGCCGTCGTGGAGATAAGCAACAGTGCTCGCGTTTTGGTCATGGCCCCAATCCTTGCGCTTGGCAGTCGACGACTGCGCGTTACGACGCTCCCGGAGAGGCTCGAGTGGGACCCAATTGTTACAAGACGGCGAATTTATCCTTGTTTGTTATTAGGTTGGCAAGAATCAATATTGGCGCGACGGGCACACGACACAACTCAATTGAGATCGTTCAATAAAGTCTCGACGATCGGCAGTCCGCACCTTCAACGGGCAGGTTTGACCACCAGAATATGGAAGGACCCCGGCACCATCGCGGGACGACCCCCGCCCGCCACGGGCGCGCCGAACGTCGCGGCTGGTAGATACAGCGCGCCAGTCCTGGGATCGAGCGCGCCAGTGCGCGCGCCGACCTCGGTCTTCACGACACCGACCGCTTCGACACCGACACCCTTCAGCGAAAGGATGTCGAGCACCCCGTCCTTCCCGCACGGGATGAACGCGAGCCCGCGCGCCTCGTCCATGATCACGGCGTCCGGTCCCGAACCGATATCGACGAGCGTGGTAAGCTGCCGCCGCCGCGCGTCGACGATGGCGGCCTTGCCGTTGGCGCACGACGCGATCAGGCGATCGTGCGCGCTATCGTAGCCGAGCCCGGTCGGCGCCTTGCAGCCCGGCAGCGCGATCGCCTTGCCAGCAACCCCACGCGCGACGTCGACCGTCTCGATCTGGTCCGCATCCTCGTTATTGACGAACAGCGTCCCGTCCGCGCCGAACGCGGCATATTCGAGCGCGGGCTTGACCTGGATCGTGCGAGACACCTTGCTCGTGGCGAGGTCGATCACCGACACGGTGCCGCTGTCGGCATTCATGACATAGGCATGGGTCCTTTGCGGGTCGAGAATGGCGGCGTCCGGCTTCTTGCCGACCGCGATGCTGGCGGTTTCGGCACCCGAGCGCAGGTCGTACACCCGCACCGTGCCATCGGTCCCGCTCGTCACCAGCAGCTTGCCGCCGCGCAGCGGCACGACCGCATGGCCGCGCTGTACGCTGCCGAGCGAGGTGACCTTGCCGGTCGCTAGCTCCAGCACCGTGACCGCGTTGCTGCGCGCGACATATACGAACGTACCGTCGTCGTCGGCGCGGACATAGTCCCACGATCCGTCGGGGCCCGCGATCGACTGGGTGACGGCGTAGGTCGGCATGGGCTTTGCCGCGAGCGCGGATGGCGTGGTGGCAGTGGCGGCGAGCAGGACGAGAAGCGAAGGGCGGCGCATTGCAGTCTCCACGAAGATGAGCTGCCTTTTGCCGCAGCGAACCCCCGCGGTCACGTTAGGGATCGCTAATCCACCGTGGCGGCACCGGTTTCGAGTTCCCGTGCGGGCTGCGCGAAGGTCAGGCGCACCCGCAAGCCGGGGCGATTGTCGAGCAGGTCGAGGCGGACGCGATGCAGTGCTGCAATCGCCGCGGCGAGCGCCATGCCCAGCCCGGCGCCGGGCAGGTTGCGGCTGCGGTCGAGCCGGTAGAAGCGAGTCAGCACGGCGTCGCGTTCGTGCGGCGGAATGCCGGGGCCGTCGTCGCTGACGCTCGCGACGATCGCGCCGTCGATCCGCTCGAGCCGACTGACGATCGTGCTGCCGCGCGGGGTATGGCGGATCGCATTGTCGACCAGATTGGTCATCATCTGCGCCAGCAGTTCGGCATCGCCCTCGATCAGCAGACCGTCGGCATGCTCCGCAAGCACGGTTTTGCCATCGTCCTCGGCGACCGGCTGATATGCGGCGATCACCCGCCCGACGAGCTCGCTCAGGTCGAGCGTCGCGAAATATTGGCGCCCGTCGCCCCCCTCTAGCGTCCCGATCCGCAACAGTGCCCGGAAAATCGCGAGAACCTCGTCGGTCTGTGCGATGGCGGTGTCGATGCCGGCCTCGATCCGCGCCGGGTCCCGCGCGTCGCGGGTTTGCTCGAGTTGCTGGCGAAGCCGTCCGAGCGGGGTGCGCAGGTCGTGCGCGATGTCGGTGGTGACCTGGCGCAGGCCGTCCATCAGCGCGCCGATCTTGTCGAGCATTGCATTGAGGTTCGCCGAAAGCTGGTCGAATTCGCGGCTGATCCCGATCGGCGGCAGGCGTTCCGCCGTATTGCCCGTCATCACCCGGGCGATCGCAGCGTTGACGCGGTCGAGCCGTCGCATGAACAACGCACCGATCAGATATCCACCCACCAGCGCAAGCACCGTGATCACCACGCCTGCGACGACCAGGAACCGGTCGAGCGCACGCCGCAATTCCTGGATATCGTAGGTGTCCGTGGCAACGGCGAGCGTACCGCCGTTGGGGAGGGCAACACCGAGGCTCTTTAAGGTTTCGGCGGCGGGGTCCTGCGGGTCGTCGTGCACCGCCACCTGCCCCCAGCCGAGCCTGACCGTCCGCGCGCCGATATCGTCGACCAGCAGGCGTCCCGCGCGATCGATCACCTGGTATCGGAATGCTTCCGCGCCGCTCGCGCGCCGATGCCGGGCGATCGCCCCGAGCAGGCTCGATCGCCCCCCTTCCCTGTCCTCACCCGCAAGAATCGCGGCCTCGCTGGTCAAGCCGCCTTCGGTGGCGTCGACCGCATAGTGCGCGATCGACCGCTCGACGACGACCAAGACGAGCGCGGATCCTGCCGCGAACGCAAGCGCGAGCAGGCAGGCAAAGCGAAACGCCCCGCTCCGGAAACCGCTAAGCCAGGCCATCGCACCGATAGCCCGCGCCGCGCACCGTATGGATGAGTTCCTGATCGAAGCCACGATCGACTTTCGAGCGCAGGCGACTCATGTGGCTTTCGATGATATTGGTCTGCGGGTCGAAATGGAAAGACCACACGTTTTCGAGCAGCATCGTCCGGGTAACGATCTCACCCGCGTGCCGCATCAGATATTCGAGCAGCTTGAACTCCTGGGCCTGCAACGCGATCGTGCGTCCGGCACGCCGAACGCTGCGCTTGATCAGATCGATCTCGAGATCGGCGACGCGCAGCACTGTCGCGACATCCTGGGCCTGCTGGCGGCGCAACAGCGCGTTGACCCGCGCGAGAAATTCGATCCCGGCGAACGGCTTGACCAGATAATCGTCGGCGCCCGCGTCGAGCCCTTCGACCCGGTCATGAACACCGTCGATCGCGGTGAGGAAGATCGCAGGGGCGCGAACACCGGCCGCGCGAAGCGCCTTGAGAACGCCGAGCCCATCGACCCCGGGGACCATACGATCGAGAATCAGGACGGCATGATCGCCGCCGGACCCGAGGACGATCGCGTCGCTGCCGTTGCTGCAGGTGTCGACGACATGTCCGGCCGCAACCAGCGTGCGCTCGAGATGGGTGCGCGTCGCCTCGTCGTCCTCGAGCAGCAGCAGTTTCACCGCATCACCTCCACCAGCCGCCTAGCATGAACGCCTAGCCGGGCGTCACGCTTCGCGTGCAAGTTGGGAATAAACAACGTCAGGATCGTCACCCGCTTATGCCATATCGCACGATGGCGTGCGCGTCCGTACCGCACCGTGACATCCGGAGTTAGATGAGTTGAGACGTACCCTTCCGCGCCTCGCCTTGGCCGCGCTCGCCGCCCTGAGCGGGATGGCGGGGTGCGCGCGCTACACCGCGCTTCCACTGGCGACCGCACCGCCGCTGGCGGCCGACGTGCGATCCCTGGCGCGGGCAGAAACGATCGTCGGGACGGAACCGTTGTCGGTCGCGCGGGTGGTCGACCTCGTCCTCGCGAACAACCCCGACCTCAAGGCGGCACGGCTGCGACGCGCGATCGCCGCGGGCCAGACGCGACAGGCCGGCGTTCTGCCCAATCCGTCTCTGACCGGCGCCTTCCTCCCGCTGCTGTCGGGCGGCGTATCGGTGCCCGCGTGGAACATCGGGCTCAGCCAGGACATTAAGGCACTGCTCACCTACCGCACGCGCCGCCGCGCCGCGGTGGACAGCGAGCGCCAGGTCGCCGCGGATATCGTCTGGCAGGAATGGCAGGTCGCGGGATTGGCGCGGCAAGTCGCGGGGGACCTGATCCTGAGCGCGGCCAGTCGGCAAGGCTATGTCGCGGCCTATCAATTGCTCGCCGCGCGCAACGCCAAGCTCGAACAGGCGCTGGCGGCGCGCAACGTCACGCTGGTCACGGTTGCGCCCGACCGGGTCGCGTTGCAGGCCGCGCGGACCGCGCTCAACGCGCTCGACCAGCGGCAATTGGCGTTGATGCATCAACTCGACGCATTGCTTGGGCTCACCCCGGACGTCGTGGTCCCGCTTGCGACGCAGACCGATCTGCCGCGGTTCAACCCCGCCGCGATCCGCGCCGGGCTTGCGACGCTGCCCGACCGCCGCCCCGATCTGATCGCACTGCGGCTGGGCTATGCCGCGTCCGACGAACAGCTGCGCCAAGCAATCGTCGCGCAATTCCCCGACGTCCTTCTCGGCGGCAGCGTCAGCAGCGACAGCTCGAAGGTCATCAACAGCGGCCCCAATGCCGCGATCGGCCTGCCGATCTTCGACCGCAACCAGGGCAATGTCGCGATCACGCGCGCGACCCGAGCGCAGCTCCATGCCGACTATGCTGCGCGCCTCGCGACGGCGATCGGCACGGTCGGTGCGCTGCTGCGCGAAATCGAGCAGCTGTCCGCGCAACTCGCGATCGCGCGCCGCGACCTGCCCGCGGCGCGCTCCGCCGCCGAGCGGGCGCAGGCCGCGTTCGGCGCCTCCAACATCGACGAGCGTGGCTATGTCGACCTCGTCTACAACCGCTTTGCCAAGGAACAGGAGATCATGACGCTCGAACTGGCGTTGCTCGATCGGCAGGTCGCGATCCAGACACTGGTCGGCGACGGCCTGCCCACCGTGGACGTGCCCGCTGGCGACACCCGCGCGGTGCCGCGATGAGAGTGCCGCTCGGTCTGTCGATCGCACTGGCGTTGTCGGGCTGTGGTGCCGGGGGCACCCGCGAGGCCGCGCAAACCGCTGTACCGAGCGTGCTCGTTTCCACGATCACACCGGCACAGGGGTCGTTGCTGCAAACGGTCACCGCTTACGGCACGGTTGCGCCCGCGCTGAACGGAACGCGCACGTTCAGCGAAGCGCAGCCGGGCCAGATCACGCGGTTGATGGTCGCCCCTGGCACGGCGGTGCGGCGCGGTCAGCCGCTCGCCTCCTTCGCCACCGCGCCCGCGTCGCGGAGCCTGTACCGCCAGGCGGTCGATGCGCTGACCACGGCGCGCAAGCAACGCGCGACCACCGCACAACTCCTGTCGCAGCAACTGGCGACGCAGGACCAGCTCGTCCAGGCCGAAAAGGCGGTGTCCGACGCGCAAACCTCGCTCGCCGCGCTGCAGGCGGATGGCGCGGGAAGCGGCGAGCAGACGCTGACCGCCCCGTTCGACGGCGTCGTCACCACCGTGAGCGTCGCGCAGGGGGACCGAACGCAAGCCGGTGCGCCGATCCTGACGGTCGCGAAGGCGGGCGGCATCGTCATCACCGCCGGGATCGACCCGTCCGAACGCAGCCGGGTCGCGGTCGGGCAAGCTGCGTCGATCGTCCGCCTGTCGGGCGGAACGCCGCTGGCCGGGCGCGTGCTGCGGGTCAGCACTGCGCTCAATGCCCGCACACGGCTGGTCGACGTTGACGTGACGTTCCCGGCAGGACGCCTGCTTCCGGGCGAGGGCATGCAGGTCGCGATCGCCACGGGGCAGATCGTCGGCTGGGTCGTGCCGCATCGCTCCGTCGTTACCGCTGGCGGGCCGGCGCACGTTTTCCAGGTCGGCGGCGGCAAGGCGGTCGCCGTCCCCGTCACGGTGCTGCTCGCCTCCGACGCGGGCGATGTCGTCAGCGGGACGATCGATCCCCGGCGTCGCCTGATCGTCGATGGGGCCTATCAGGTCAGCGATGGTGCCGCCGTGCGGTGGACGCGCTGATGCTCGAACGGTTGCTGCGCGAGCAATCGCGCGCCTTCGTCCTGATCGCCATCGCGCTGGCACTGGCGGGGCTTGTCGCCGCGCTGTCGCTGCCGATCGGACTGTTTCCGCAGGTGTCCTTCCCGCGGGTCGTGGTCGATCTCGATGCCGGCAGCCGCCCCGCCGACCAGACCGCGCTGACCGTCACCCGCCCGATCGAGGAAGCGCTCCGCGCGATTCCCGGTGTGCAGGACGTCCGCTCCGCGACCAGCCGTGGGTCGGCGCAGATCTCGATCGATTTCGGCTGGGGTCGCGACATGGTCGCGAGCACGCTGCTGGTCGATTCGGCGATCGCGCGGACGATCCCGTCGCTCCCGACCGGCACGCAATACACCGTCCGGCGGATGGACCCGACGGTCTTCCCGATCATTTCCTACGCGCTCGTCTCGACCACCGCCGATCCGGTCGCGCTGCAGGACATCGCGAAATACCAGATCACCCCGCTGCTCTCCTCGGTCCCAGGGCTCGCGCGTGTCGGCGTGCAGGGGGGAGACACCGCCGAGGTGCAGGTACTCGCCGATCCGCACCGGCTCGCCGATCACACTCTGTCGATGACCGACCTCGCCACCGCGATCCGCAACGGCAATGTCTTGAGCGCGGTGGGACAGGTGCAGGATCGCGGTCGCCTGTCGCTCGTCATCGCCGATCGTAGCGTGACGACCGCAGCGCAGATCGGCGCGATCGTGGTATCCGCCGATCCGCAGGGCGTGGTCCGCGTACGGGATGTGGCGACCGTTCAGAACGGTGCCGTCCCGGTCTGGCAGCGTATCGTAGAGGACGGCACGCCCGCAGTGCTGTTCAACATCTACGAACAGCCCGACGGCAATGCGGTGCGGATCGCGCAGGCAGTGCAGCAGAAGCTCGCCACGCTCGCGCTGCCGCCCGGCGTCAAGCTGGTGTGTTGGTACGACCAGAGCGAGCTCGTCACGCAATCGGTCGCGAGCGTGCGCGACGCGGTGCTGATCGGGCTCGTGCTCGCCGCCCTGGTTCTGTTGTGGTTCCTGCGCAGCTGGCGGGTGACGCTGGTGGCGATCATCGTCGTGCCCGCGACGCTAGCGGCGACGGTGCTTGTGCTCAGCATGCTGGGAATGAGCTTCAACATCATGACCCTCGGCGGGATCGCAGCCGCTGTCGGGCTGCTGATCGACGACGTCATCGTGATGGTCGAACATATTGCGCGTCGCGCCGGGGCGATCGGCGAAGATGGCCGCCCGGCTGGCGATTCCGCCGTCATCCCGGCGGCCCGCGAGTTCCTCGCGCCGCTCACCGGATCGAGCCTCGCGACGCTGATCGTGTTCGTGCCCTTGTCGTTCCTCACCGGGGTCACCGGCGCCTTCTCCAAGGCGCTGTCCCTGACGATGGCGGCGGCGCTCGCGATCTCCTGGGCGATGACCGCCTTCGTGGTGCCGGTGCTGGTGCGCTGGCTGGTCGATTTCAGCGCGTGGCATGATCCTGGTGCTCCGGGTGTAGGGCGGGTGGCGCGTGTCCATGATCGCATCCTCGACCGTTTGTCGGCACGCCCCTGGCTGCTCGCGGTGGCCGCGTTGCCGCTGCTGGTGATCGGCTATATCAGCTACGAAAACGTGCCGAGCGGCTTCATGCCCAAGGTCGACGAAGGCGGGTTCGTGATGGATTATTACACCGCGCCCGGCACGTCGCTCGACGAAACCGGTCGGCAGGTCGGCCAGATCGACGCGATGCTGAAGGCCAATCCGGCGGTGCTGACTTTCTCGCGCCGCCTCGGCACCGGGCTCGGCGGCGATCTCGGGCAGAGCTATCACGGTGACTATTTCGTACGGCTCAAGCCCGATCATGCCGCCCCGACCGAGGAGATCGCGGCAGCGGTGGCGGACCGGATCACCGCGCAGGTGCCGGGCGTCCAGGTCGAGGTCGCGCAGCTGATCGAGGATCTGATCGGCGACCTGACCGCAGTGCCGCAGCCGATCGAGGTAAAGCTCTATGCCACCGATCCTTCGGTCCTGCAGGGCGAGGCGCGCAAGGTCGCCGCACTGATCGGCAAGATCGATGGCGTGGTCGAAGTGAAGGATGGGGTGCAGCTCGCAGGCGATGCGCTCGACGTCCATGTGGATCCGGTCCGCGCCGCGCTCGAGGGCGTCGCCCCCGCCGAAGTGGAGGCGCAACTCAGCGCCGCCTTGACCGGGAGCGTCGCAACCACGCTCGCGCAGGCGAGCAAGCCGGTCGACGTGCGGGTGCGCTTGCCCGACGCACTGACGCTCAGCGAAGCCGGGCTCGCCCAATTGCCGATCCGCGCGAGCGATGGGCACGTCTTCGCGCTGTCGCGCGTTGCCACGATCGAGTCGGTGACCGGCCAGCCACAGATCAGCCGCGAAAATCTCGAGCCGATGATCGCGGTGACCGGGCGGATCCAGGGCCGCGGGATCGGTGCTGCGGTCGGTGACGTGCGTGCGGCGCTCGACAAGGTTGGGGTGCTCGCCCCTGGAGTGCGCTACGAACTGGGCGGCTTGTACCAGCAGCAGCAGATCGCCTTTGCCGGGCTGATCCAAGTTTTCGGGGCAGCGCTGATCGCAGAACTGGCGTTGCTGCTGATCCTCTATCGCCGCTTCTGGCTGCCGGTGATCATCATCGGCTGCTCGCTGCTGTCGACCACCGCGGTGTTCACCGCGTTGTGGGCGGCCGGGGTCGATCTCAATATAACCGCGCTGATGGGAATGACGATGATCATCGGTATCGGGACCGAGATGGCGATCTTCTACGTCTCGGAATTTGAAGAACTGGCGCGGACCATGCCGCCTGCAGAGGCGACGCGCGAGGCGAGCCGCAACCGTCTCCGCCCGATCACGATGACGACGCTGGCGGCGATCTTTACGCTGCTGCCGCTTGCGCTGGCGATCGGCCAGGGTTCGGGGATCCAGCAGCCGCTCGCAATCGCGATAATTGCCGGCCTAATGCTGCAATATCCCTTGGTGCTGCTTGCGATGCCGGTCCTCGTCCGGCTCACGTTACCAAAGGAGGGGCGACATCCTGTTCCTGTTTCGACGCCTTGATCTTACCGTGGGAAAACCGGATTATCGGTCGCGACCCATAGCCGCCGTTCGCCGCGACTTTTCACCCTCCATTGCTTTCGGCGGTCGGATTCAAGGGAAACCCAGCCCCGATCGCGATTGTGCGACAAACAGGTTTTTCCGGCATTCGGCCGATGCATGGCCGAACGTCACGCTGCGTTAATCGTAAACCTCCCAACGACTGACCGCCCGCACTGCTCGATGTAAGACCGATCTCGAGATTCCGTGATGGGCGATTGAACTGCAACAATTGGTCCCGCATTCGTTCAGCTGCTTAATTGCGTGCGAATGACCGGTTCCGGCATGAGCGGACGTTCGAGCGTCCATCGCGGAATGACCTGGACTGGTCGCTAGCCGTCGGTGGCACCAGACAGAGTAGACCGGGCGCTTTAACATATCGGCCCCCAATAGCTGCTCGACCTCTCCACAACTAATTCGCGCCGTTTCTATAAACACCGCATCGAAGTAACAATCGTCGGCTTTCTACCAGTAGGCCAGAGCAAAAGTGCTCTGATGCTAAAGCACACCTCGTCCTCAGACGCTGGGCGAACAGCGAACCCAATGAGACAGATCAAGGTCGATCATCACGTGTCGGTCTTTCGGCGAAGCCGTCCGGTCATCAAATTTTGCGAGAAAGGCGCGTGCAAGAGCGAACGCGTCGTCAGCGCTTGTCTCAGATGTTACCCCATCGTTCGTGGCATGAGGATCGATTATGATAGCATTCCGATATGCGGCAACGATCCCCTTGGCACGACGAATTACAGCCGCTTCCAAATTATTGCTCACCGGCCGATTTGATATATGCCCGAGACCGAGGCCTGAACACGGAGCCTTCATAAACTTAACAAGCTCGCGCTCAGCCTGGGCAAATCGGATAGCGGTAACGGTAAACGCTGCTAGTTCGGTCAGGCCTGCGAAATGATGCGCATGTAGAGACTGTTGGTCTCCTGATCCTGGCAACCGGGCGTTACGGCATTCATCCATTATCGCGCCAGCCCCAATCAGAAGTTGCGCTCTACCATCATCGAGTTCATCAAGTGAAATCTTTAGCGTGGGGTCGAACTCGATGTCTTTCGAAGGGGCCCTCACTGCATCGAGCAGGGGACCGTCTGTTCCGCGCAATCTCACTTTCTATCGTCCATGACGACGAGCTATGTCATCCGCACTGAAAATTCGATGAATTGTATTTTCGGCTAGCTGCAAAATATTGATATTTTCGTTTGTACTAAGCGTTTTAGTAAACGGCCGCATGAAGTACGGATAAATTGATACCCTAGATGCGCGACGACAACATGCACTACGCTGTAGGTCGAAGGCACCCCAAAACTGGGCGCAGCGCGCAATAGCGCCGAGTGAAATATTTCTAAAGTTTAAATCCGGGATCTTTTTGGCAATATTCCTTGTTAACGTAATGTCACCGCAAACCGCTTGATTATAAAGTTCCTCCGAAAACTCCTGGATCTTCCAGAGGTTGTCAGCAAGATGATTGATACGGAGATCATGGTCTCGATTATTATAACCTCCGAATCCGTCAACAATCAGGCTGGTGCACTGCTCCATATCGCCAGGAGTGGCGCTTTGAGATTTTACGATCAATTCGCGTAGAAAGACTGTAAGCGCCGGCTTTGATTTTGGAATGCTATCAGCCGGCAGCTTTGAGTACTTAGCGCCGTGCAAGCCATGCGCTAAAACGTTCATATCGCTGCTGGCGACAGCATATCCGGATCGTGCAGCCATTTTGACACCGTCATGAATTGCTCGATCCGCCCAGTTCCTCACATGCCGGGGAAACCAGTCGCTTGAGGTTAGTCTGGAAATCCGTCCTCTTCGGAAAAGGCTTTTGTCGAGCCAACTGCCGATGAGATCGTCGCTCGTTCCGCCCTGGTGATTTTGACTGTGGGTCTGGTCAATTTAACCCTCTCTATCTTGTCCACCAGAAATGGGCCCGTTCGACGTGGATTCATTCATGACACAGAAATATCGGTTCCCAACAAATAAGGGACCTAGTTTCCTTATAGCCGAGTGAGCATTGTTTCTGATTAATGGCGTCATTTCGGAAGCTTTTGCCTCGACCACTCATTGCGAAGATCGCCTCGGGTTCCACATATCAGGTGGCGATCTCGCAATTGGCTTCTGCCCAAATCGGGATTGTGGCGTGGAGCTTGGAATTTGAAGTTGTAGGCCACGCCCGACAAGATGGAGTCTGGCGGCTCGTTGAGATGATCCTACAACATGCGTTGCCATTGGAGGATGAGCTCGGCGATCGGCTCGACGCACCTTAAAGGGCTAGGCGCGCTCGCGCGCGATTATTTTGAGTGAGCTGCTGCCGGTCTCATGGACACCAAGTTAGGCTACATGAGCTTGCTTCTCGAAGTCCATGGGGCTGAGATAGCCCAAGGTCGAGTGCCTGCGTGTGGGATTGTAGAAGCGTTCGATGTAATCGAACACGTCCTGCCTTGCCTGATTGCGCGTGCGGTAGGTTTTGCGTGCGATGCGTTCGGTCTTCAGCGAGGAGAAGAAGCTCTCCATCGCAGCGTTGTCCCAGACGTTGCCCGACCGGCTCATCGAGCAGGTGACGCCGTTGTCGGCCATCAGCCGCTGGAACTGCTGGCTGGTATATTGGCTACCCTGGTCGGAGTGATGCAGCAGCGCATCGGGCTTGCCGCGTCGCCAGATCGCCATGACCAGCGCATCAGTCACGAGCTGTGCCGTCATCGTGTCGCTCATCGACCATCCGACCACCCGCCGCGAGAACAGGTCGATCACCGCGGCCGCATACAGCCATCCTTCGGCGGTCCAGATGTAGGTGAAGTCGGCCACCCACTTCTGGTTCGGCGCGTCCGCGCTGAACTGCCGATCGAGCACGTTGCCCGCGATCACCGAGCGTTCGCCATGATCCTTGGGCAGACCGCGGCGTCGCGGCCGCGCCAGTCAGACCGTGCGCGCGCATCAGCCGTTCGACCCGATGCAGGCCACAGACGAGGCCTTCGGCCAAGAGATCGTGCCAGACGCGACGCGCACCATAGGTTCGGAGCTGGAGATGAAGCTGGCGCGGATCTTTCCTGCATACACTTGGTCGCTGCGCGACCGGGCACTTGGCGCCCGCACGAGCCAGGCGTGGAAACCACTGCGCGAGACATCGAGCGCCACGCAAAGCCATGATACCGGCCAGATTCCTCGATGCTTTGCGATGAACCCGAACTTCATATCGAGTCCCTGGCAAAGTAGGCCGCGGCTTTTTTTAATATGTCACGTTCAGCCTTCATCCGGGCCAACTCGCGGCGCAGCCGCTCAATCTCCTGCTGCTCGGGCTTCATCTGACCGTTGCCCGGGAATGCCGACTGGGGATCAGCTTCCGCTTCGCGGACCCATTTGCGCAGCACGTTCTCGTGCAGGTCCAGGTCGCGGGCAGCCTGCGCTACCGCCACACCCCGATCGCGGACCAACTTCACCGCCTCGAGCTTGAACTCTCGGCTGAACTTCCGTCGTTGCATTTACACCCTCCGGTTCCGAAAACACCTTATCTCGGTGTCCACGAAACCGGCAGCAGCTCAGAGAACCTCGCCCGCGATAGGGGAGGTGGCTCGGCAAACTTGCACAGGCTGTTAAGTGGAGTTTCTGTCTGAAGGCGGCCAGCATTGCTGCCAAACAGGAGAGGAGATGACGAAGCGAACACGCCGGAACCACAGTCTGGCGTTCAAGGCGAAGGTAGCCTTAGCTGCGGTTGAGGGCGAGAAGACGCTGGCCGAGCTGGCGCAGCAGTTCGACGTTCAACGTGACGTATCGACTCCACATCAACGGGAGACCGATGTTTGGAAGCCAATAAGGCGTTACGAATGTTGGCATGTGAGTCAGCGCCGCCGCAAAACTGGCGGCAGGATTCGACCAGCTTTAGCCGTTCAGCGATCCGAGCGCGGTCATCAATCGCCGGCACATCGAATCATGCCGAATCGTGTCGAGCGGCATCTTGTGGAGATTTGCCAGTTGATGGCGCACCACCGCCGTACCGCCAGCAACGGCTCCACGATCTCCGCCAGTCCCGGAAAGCCCTCGACCAGATGACGAACAATGGCCTTGTAACCGATCGTGCTGACGACACCGACCTTGCGCCAAACTTGAGCAGCATGCCGCACATGTCGAACTGAAATGATTAAGCTTGCGCTGCATGAACTTGCGGCTGTTCAGCAGCAAGCTCTCCTCATGAACCTATCAGGCGAGGTTGCTGCAGAGCCGTTACGCATATAGAACGAAATCGACGGTCATTCATACCGCGACTATTAGGGGCACCGTGGCTTTCGATCTATTGGCGAGTCCGTTTGCGCGGCTCAATGTAAGCACTCGTGCGACCCGCGCGGAATTGGTTGAGGCACATCAACGAGCTGTGCTGGACGGTGAGCATGACGAATCCGATCTTGATCGCGCACTTGCTGCGCTGACGGCTCCACGCGAACGGCTTCGGGCTGAACTCTCCTTTCTCCCGGGCAGCACGCCCGCGCAGGCAAGAGCGATGCTCGAACGACTAAAGACAACCCCATTTACCGGTAGCTGGGGCGAGGGATGGGATGGCGCTAATGTAATTGCACATCTTCTGAGCAATGGTGAGAAGACGGCCAACGTTGTTGCTTTGCTTGTGAAAACCCATACGCCTGATGTCGTCGGCATCGAAAGAAAAATAAACGAAGCGCGGCAGATTTCAGGGTTCCCGCCCATACCCAGTGGAATTCTCGCAGCTGAGGTGGGGTCACTTGTTACAGCCCACGCGGATACGGCCGCGGAACGGCTTTCCAAAAGAGATGGCGGTTATGAGGAGGCAACGGCTGTCGTCGAATTTGGGTTGCAAGATGAAGGCCTTAGGCCCTTTCTCAGCGCCTTTGTTGAAGCGTTTGCTCGGCATACTGCTCCGCATCTTGCTCGCCTTTCCGCCGATTTGGAGGCATCGTCGTCTAGACTGCGGAGTGCTCGCACTGTCGCAAACGCTGAAGCTCTTGCCGCCTGCCTTCATCGCTGGGACACCGTGCGGCAACCGGTCCAATTGTGGGACGAAGCGCAAGGGATTGATGAGCCAGACTCGCGTGCGCTTGGCGGTAAGCTGCGGGATTTATACATCGAGCTCGCAAACGAGCATTCTGCATATGAAGTCGCCCTCGTAATTTCGCGCGCTTTACACGAAGCTTTTGGCGAGCTGCCCGGGATGCGAGATCTTTTTGCCGAAGACACTGGCACATTGGATGAGCTGGCTGGGCAAGCTCGCCTCACTGCCATTATGGCTCCGGTGGTGGATGCGCTCACGACGATGGCAATTAAGCCGACAGTGACGGCAATTAATCTTGACGCCTGGATAGGATCGCCTGTCCGCAAAGATCCTGGAAAGCTACGCGCCGTATTCGAAACTGCACTCGACAAGCTGAGAGGCGAGGACACCGGCATACCGGCGATGAACATTCGCAGCCTTACGCTTGATCTCCATAACGAACACACACTGAGCGACGCGGCTTTGCGACTGACCCGTTGGCTGTTGAGCTATCGTGCAAGATTGCCTGGTTCGGTAGTTGCCAAGTTATTGGATGATCAAACGACGCTGCAGCGGATAGTTTGGCAAAACGAGCTGAAGAGTAACCTTGATCGCGGCGATCTTAATCAAGCCGAAACTTTAGTTGGCAATCTTCTCGGGACCGCTACAGACGCGGAGGATCGTGAGCTGATGCGATCGGTCAGGGCTGACATCGTTAGCCGTCGTGGATCGCGAAGCCGGGGGCGTTGGGGTTGGGGTATTGCAGCAGCTTTTGTAGCTTTGATTATATTCTTGGAAAATAGCGGGCAAAAACCAGCGTACGTGGACACCCACACCTATGCCACGACTTCGGCAGAAACTGCTCCACCCGCTGCCGAGGTCATGGACACATCCTCTGCTAACTCAAGCGCGGATGTAATGACTCCGCCGGCAATGCAGACAACCGATTTGAGTGCGCCAGCTGCGGTCGGTAATAGCGACACGAAAGAAGAAACACCGCCGCTTAGTTTGGCCGGTCAATCCTTTTCGATGCCAGAATTGCGCTACTGCAGACGCCAGAAGGAACGCCTCAGAGCAGCATCAATTGCCGTTGATAACAGTGTCGTCAGTGAGGTCGACGGATTCAATGCCGCTGTCGATGAATTCAACGGTAAATGCAGTGATTTTACATATCTGCAGAGTGATATGACGACCGTAACGAGTGAAGTTGAAGCCGACGCAGCCACATTGGCGGACGAGGGAAGATCGATGGTGCAAAGATGGAAATGAGCGTCGCGATAGCCGAGACGGCGCTTGCCGATCTCGCAGTGGAGTATTGGAAGTTGCACCGTGCGTTCCAGCGGAGCCTTACCCATCTCGACGAAGACCGTGCACACCGGGCAGGTGCACAAGCTCGGTTCGCTGCAGGGCGTCTAGATATCGTGTTGGCCGGGGCCGGTCTGAAGCTGGCGCGCTTCGAGGGGCAAGTGCTCGGGCCAGAATTGCCGATGGAAACGATCAACGCCGACGAATTAACGGCTGTTGTTGCTCCCGTCGTTGTCGAAACAATTGAGCCGGCCGTGCTAGCCGGTGACCGCGTTGTCCGCATGGGCCGCGTTCTAGGGGGAGCGGGCGATGTATCTCGGAATTGATCTTGGAACCTCCAACTCGGCGGTCGTTGGCAACGGCCCGGATGGTCTGCGCTTGTTTAAGACGGCCGACGGGCGAGATGTCCTGCCCAGCGTTATCTATGCCGATCGTCGAGGAGCGCGGTTTGTTGGTACACGCGCTTATCAGCAGTTAGTGAAATCGCCGGCCGATGTCGTGCACGGTTTTAAGCGGTTAATGGGCACAGACAGTCGCCTGTCATTCGCAGCCTCGGGCATTTCCTTCACCCCTGAGGAGGCAAGCGCAGAAGTGCTTCGTGCTCTCGTCAGACAGGTTCGATCAGCAGTTGGAGAAGTTGATTTCGAAGGCGCGGTGGTCACCATTCCTGCGGCATTTAACCAGATGCGGTCAGAAGCCACCATTCGGGCAGCGAACCTCGCCGGCCTCGAGCGCGTCGGCCTGATCCAAGAGCCGGTAGCGGCGGCAATGTCTGCGCTTGAAGGCGGTACCCGCCGCGACGGCAAATTTTTAGTCTATGACCTTGGTGGCGGGACGTTCGACGCCGCATTAGTGGAAAGCTTGGGCGGCAATGTTACCGTACTCGCACACGAGGGCATCAACATGCTTGGTGGCCGTGATCATGACCGGGTTATCTTAGACTCAATCGTGCGCCAGTGGCTAGCGAGCAACTTCGCACTGCCTAGTAACCCATTTGCTGATTTGGCTTACAAACGCCTGTTCGATATAGCCCGTGCACAGGCTGAAATAGCCAAGATCGAGCTATCAACCCGCGACGAAGCAACAGTTTTCGTCAGTGACGACGAAGCTCGGGTTAATGACCTCGATGGCAAGCCCATCTACATTGAAGCCGTCGTAACCCGCGCCGTCTTCGAATCGTTGATTGCCGAGCGCATTGATGAAAGCATCGCTCTGTGCCGGAAGCTGCTTTCTGAAAATCACGTCACGCATGATGACCTGGACCGCATAGTCTTTATTGGCGGACCCTCGAACATTCCTTTTGTCCGCGAGCACGTTCCTGCGGCACTTGGTGTACCAGCTGATCTGACGAGCGATCCTATGACAGCGGTGGCACGCGGGGCAGCAATCTTTGCTGAAAGTCGTAATTGGGGCCCAAAAGCCAGTAAGCGTAAGCCACAACGCGCGGCGACGATGGCGACCGGGGATATCGATGTTCGCTTTGAGTACACCGCTCGCGCTGCAGACGAAACCGGGCGTATCCGTGTCCGTGTGGGGCCCACTGCGGTCGCGGCTGGTCTGCGACTGCGCCTGACGGGTCCCGAGGGCTTTGATAGCGGCGAGCTAATGTTGGTAGGAGATCGCGACGAAGTGGTACGTTTACCATCGATCGGCGAGAACCGTTTTGTAGCGAAGCTACTGTTGTCCGACGGAACCAGAGCGTTACCCGATCAAGCTCTAATCATTACGCGCGTCCACGCGAGCGCGACGGCAGCAACAGCGGCGCAGACGGTTGCAATCAAGGTAGTGGCCGGGCCATCGACGGCGCAATATAACGCGTTATCCGTTCTGGTGCTCAAGGGGGCGTCATTACCTGCTCAAGGCGTCAAAGCATTAAAAACAATGAGGGAGCTGGTGGGTGGTGTTCCCGGGCACTGGGATGCGGAGCTGTTCAATCAGTCTGAGGGTGTCGACGATCCGATGCTCAACCTATCGATCGGCAGCTTCCGCGTATCGTCCGAAAAAGATCTCGACGACGGCCAGAGGATGCCCGCGGGGACCCCGGTCGCGCTACACTGGCAGATGGATGACAATGGCCTAATCAACTGTGAGCTTGAGATCGCAAGCCTCGGTATCCGACTGGCGGATAAAAAGTTCTACGTTTCCCAGGTCGGGCATAAAAATTTTGACGGTGGCGACGGACAATCGCTGGCTGCGTCCTCTCTCGATCGCGCACAGGAAGCCCTTGATGAGACCGAAGCTGCGCTCGGGCTATCAGCAGCGCCCGTGATTGCAGAGCTCAGGCGTAGGCTTGCCCGACACCGTGAATTGTTAGCGAACTCTGCCGACGCGGAGGCGCGTCGCTCAATCACAGAAGAAGCCCGGCACATCCTTCAGGACATTGCGAAGCTACGCGGGTTGCCCGATCATCGCCGTCCATCGTTGCTGGCTGACGTAATGAATATCGAAGACGATTTCGCGGAGATCGCTGCCGATGCAAGCAAGCCGGCGGTCGAACGGATGCAGACACTGGGCCGCACGGCGCGCGAGGCGTTGTCCCGAGAGGATTGGGACCGTACCCGACAAACTGTCGAGGAGATGCGCAGCCTATTACAACGCGCCTATGCCGAAGATCCAAGCTACTGGCACGCGTTTCTAGAGCGCTTCACCGAGCAGCGATACGCCGCGCTCGACAAGGATTTGCACGATCGACTTGTGAAGGCGGGCGCGGCTGCCGTTGAGCAAGAAGATCTTGCGGCGGTTCGAAGCACGGTTCAGGCAATGGCACGCAACCGAGTAGCCGCCGCCAGCGATAGCCGCGAGGTTGCGTTACTGGCCGGACTTGCCGCAGCGTGATGACGTGAGCAATTCAACGTCTGAGGTGACGAAGTCGGGAGCGGCTCTGGACGCTGAAGGCCCGCTTGTAATGAAATCCGTCTTGGCCGCCGTCTCCAACGGCTGCTAAGTCCAAAGGGGAGGCGACAGCAGTCGCCCACCTCATGCCGTTCCGGTGCGCCAAGATGAACGTCGGCTCGCGCCGGAACCAGTCATTCGCTGGTACGGCAACAGCACAGCAACAACACACCCATGTCAGTCAATCCGCAGCCACGACTAAGGCCTAAGATCTGCCGTGTCGAGAGACACCTTTTTGTCGCCTGCATCTATGCCACTGCTTCTGGCGAGGAGACTGCGCGAAGAGCGTATTGAAAGGAAGCTATCGTGAGCGCGGAACGGTTGGAACAATTAGAGCGGCTGGCGAGGCTGCGAGCCGATGACATGCTCACCGATGAGGAGTTCGCGGTCGAAAAAGGGAGAGTGCTGTCAGAAGTCGATAGTGTCCTCGCCGTGCAACTCGCGGAGAAACCTCCGCGTCGCCGGATTTGGCTTGTTACCGGTCTGGTCGCCGTTGTCGGCGCCGGCCTATTGGGCGGTGCATTTGTCATAAACGATCTGCCGGGCGGCCCTCCGGCACCAGTGCTCGCTGTTACCGCGAATACGCCGCTTAGGCGAACTCCGATGGAACTTATTGTCAAGCCTATTTTGCCGGAGCCGAGGATGGGTTGCACGGGCAGCGCGTGCCGAGTTCTGACTGCGCGTGGCTGGGCAAGAATCGAAGCCGGAATGAATGTCATACGCGCCGAAAAAGTCTCCGGGCTCAAGCTCCGCGACGACGGCCATTATGAGGGGGTCGAAGGTTGTGCGCGTTATGAGGTCGTCGGCGGTCCCTCTGCTTTGTCGATGCTCGTGGAAGGAGGGGTGATAACCTCTCTTTCGACAGCGGGTAAAGGCTGGCGGACCGACCGCGGCGTCAAGGTGGGCGACTCAGAAAGCGCAGTTCGCAATACCTACAGTCCACTCCGCCAGGAGCCAGACATTTACGGCGACGCGAGCGACAAGATACTATTTTTCGATACTGAAAAAAGAAAGTTCGGCCTTGTGTTCGGAATCAAAAAAAGGAAAGTTAGCTGGATAACGGTTGGCGGATCTAGTCGCGGCTATGTAGAAGGATGCCTGTGATCTTGGTACGCGCGGGACGATACACTCTACTACCTTTGCTATTTGGGATGTTAGCGTGCCAGTTCATTCCGGGCACAAAGACCCATAGTCGACGTCTCGCAGAAAAGCTTGCTTCCGAGGAATTGATTGATCCGTCCTCATCTCAGTTTAGAAATGTGCGCGTATTCGGCACCCAAGTCTGCGGAGAGGTGAATGGCAAGAACAGGATGGGCGCATACGTCGGATTTGGCCGCTTTCACGTTAACGTGACTGCCAAACTCGCCATGCTCGATCCCCAGTTCGACCCGGAGTTTTTAATGTCTGCAGAAGATTTGTGTCGCTCGATGCGAAGCAACTCGTATGCCTCCGCAGGCGCCACCGCGTCCGCCTGCGAACGCGCCGGGGAAGAGAGGGTCAAGCTGGCGCTCCAAACCCTGTTCGACCAGCAGTGGAACTCATACTGCCGGACGTGGCAAGCGGCTGATCCAACGGCCAACTGAGATATTGGGGGTCGGTACATAGAACGGACCAAAGTCTACGATCTCAAGACGGTCATCCGAGACGCTGGTCAGCCCGCTGTTCCGCTGCCCAAGACACGAGCGGTTATATTGACGCTGGTAGTTGTGCCGCCAGCGCCTGAACGACGGCAATTTATAACGCTCTCATTCGTGGGTTGATTATCGCGTGACCCGTATCCGTCGGTTGGCCTATCCTCCGTTTGAGCTTGGCCGTCGGACGAACCTACCCGACGTACTGCGGAGTGCCCATCACCGTCGGACGCCCGCGGCATGCCGACCAAGGCTATTCAGATGGTGCGCTAGCAACTCCTCTCGGGATCGTTGCGAGTGGATCATCCAGCCACCACCGATGGCACACGACGTCCGATGTTCAATGCATAACGGCCAGACCTGACCGTTCTCCGGATATAGATCGTTGCCGCGCGAACGACCTCTTCATGCGAAGCTGTCAATCCCCATCGCCGTTCTGAACGACGGCTTCTCTATCGCGGCGTTAGTCAATAGGCGCAGGCCGTTGGCCGCCGCGGGCGCGCCGGTGATGGTTGGTATGCAACGCTATTCAGGTGCTGACTTTCTGCCGAGCGTGCGATCGCAACACGAGGTTCGTGCTTCTCTCCGGGGTCGGCACGAAGCCGCCCCATGATGGGGTAAGAAAAAGCGGCGTGGATCAATCTTTGTAACGCCTTTATCGCGAGCGGTAGGCTGCCGTCGTTACGATCTCACACCACCTTCGTCCCCGTGAGGACCTTTTCCTGCCGAGGCAGAACCGTAAAAGCTCCTGTTTGAAATTGTGTCAGGCGATAGCGACGGCGACCGCGGTGCCGGGTGCGTTGCCCCAGCGGAAGTCGGTGCCATCCGTCCACATGCGGTGGAGGACAACGGCCAGGCGGCGCGCGACGGCCACGATGGCTCGGCGCATGCCCCGGCGCTGTGCGACCTTCATCCCCCAGGCCTTGAGCCACGACCAGGTGCCGGCTCTGGGTCAGCAGGACCTGCGCCGCCTCTTACAGCATCGTTCGCAGCATGATGTCGCCGGACTTGGAGATGCCGCAGTCATAGTCGACCTCGCCCGACTGATGCCGCCGGGGCGTCAACCCGAGATGCGCGCCGACCGCTCTGGAATGAACGAAGCGCTGGGGTTGGTCGATCGAGGCCCGATAGGTGAGAGCCACCACCGGGCCGACGCCGGGCGCGGTCATCAACCGTTTGCAGACCGGATCATGCCGAACCGTGTCGAGCAGCATCTTGTGGAGCGTGGCCAGTTGCTGGCGCATCACCCGCCGTACCGTCAGCAACGGCTCGACGATCGCCGCCAGTCGCGGAAATCCCTCGACCAGGTGACGGATCCGGGCCTCGTAACCGATTGTGCTGACGACACCGACCTTGAGGCTAGAGTTGCGGAGCGTGCCGCGCATGTCGGACTCGATGTCGATCAGCTTGCGCTGGACGAGCGCGCGGCTGGTCAGCAGCATGCGTAGCTCCTGCGCGGCTAGCGTCTTGACATGCACCGGCTTGAACAGGCCGACCCGCATCATCTGGGCGATGCCGCGGGCATCGTTGCGATCAGATTTGTTGATCTGCTGCGCCTGCAACAGCGCCTTCATGTGGCGGGTCTCGACGCAGATGACCGGCAGACCAGCCTCGCTTAGACCGTACAATAGCCATTGCGACAATGGCCCGGCCTCGATCCCGACCCTGACGTAATCGGCACCGATCGACGTCAGCAGTACGGCTATGTCATCGGGCTCGGTCGGCACCTTACGCTCGCACACCACCTTGCCGGCATCGTCCACCACGCACACCGACGTCTCCTTCACCGAGACGTCCAGACCCACGAAATGCGCCATCGCTCACACTCCTTCCCTCGATGCTCGAGGTCAGGCTCGACCCCGATCCAGGCATCGTATGTGGAGGGACTGCAATCTCACCATCCAACGGGCGAAATGCAGCCGCGGCGATACACCATCTTTCGAGGAGCTTCAAAGCGCGCTTAAACGGCGTCTTATGTGTCAAAAGGATCCAAACCTGTCGATCAAAATCTGAACCATTAATGTTTCAGGTTTTGATCGACAGCTAACCGCCGGCAGCTCTCGACCAGACCCGGTCGTTCCAATTAGCCGCCGCGAACGTCTGCTCCTGGCAGAAGCTGCCGTTGGAATGCTCGAAGCGGACCGACAATAATGCGCCCAAACTTGGTCATTCAGAGTGCCCGCTCGATCATTTGCCCCCCGGCCAAACAACGCGAGCTGTAACGTGTCGTCCAGATCCACTTCGAGGAGTTCGGCGACGCGAAGGCGATCGCGACTTCCGATTGGAAGAAGCAGGCGCGCATCCTCAAGGTTGTCCTCTACGGGAGCTATGCGCATGGCGGCTGGGTCGATGAACCGCACACAGCCAAGGCCTATCAGTCGGATTTCGATCTTCTCGTCATCGGCAACAACGACAAGCTGACCGACCGGATCGAAGTCTGGGCGACCGCCGAGGACCGGCTCAACCGCGAACTGGCGATCACCAAGACGCTGCGCACGCCGGTCAATTTCATCGTACACACACTGGCCGAGGTGAATAACGGCCTGGCCCATGGGCGCTACTTTTTCATCGACATCGCTCGCGACGGCATCGGGCTTTACCAGAGGGAGGATACCAAGTTTCATGAACCCAAGCCGGAGACACCGGGACAGGCGCTGGCGATGGCTCGTCTGCGGTTCAGATGCTCTAACTAGCTGCAGCCGCGTATTTGCAGGCCCGATACCTCAAGAGAGCTTGTCTATCGCGCATGGGTTTCCAGATAGCGATCGTGGACGGGTCATATTGGGAGTTCAGCATCGTCCATGCTATGCTGACTGCTCTGACGATGCAGGATTACCGCAAGCCGAACATCTAACACGACTGGCACGCCCAACGGATCGCGCTACATCCAACATCCTGAGGTTAATGGTCAGGGCGATGTTGAGCACGGTACTTTACAGCCCGCGTTGCGAAGAAACCGGCGGTTCCGCTGTCGGGAACAGCCGGATCGTGGCGTCAGCGTGAGCAACGTTAGGCTTGATCGTCTGCGTCGGGGCGCCACGCCTGTAGCCAATGCTGCGATAGACGAATGTCTGTCCGGCCGGATCGACAAGCGTGAGTTCCTGCGCTGGGCAAGCGTCCTGGGCGGGGCGATCCCGCTTCTCGGCACGGGCGGGTGCACCGTGTCGGACGATGCGGTGGCGGACCGAACGGGCGGGGTCGTGCGGGTCGGCATGCCGGTGCCGGCCGCGCGGATCGACCCGCTGACCGTTGCAGATACGGGTGG
This sequence comes from Sphingomonas sp. PAMC 26621, assembly GCF_000251145.1. Classification (GTDB taxonomy): domain Bacteria; phylum Pseudomonadota; class Alphaproteobacteria; order Sphingomonadales; family Sphingomonadaceae; genus Sphingomonas. The sequence continues at coordinate 247,584 of NZ_AIDW01000015.1, forward strand.
GGTCTGCATGCTGTCGCAGACGGGGGAATATCTGGCGGTGTCCGGCCCCGACCTGCGGCTGCAGCCGGTTCTGGCGACCAGCTGGGCGTCGAACGACAACGGGACCGTGTGGACGTTCCGGATTCGGCAGGGCGTCCGCTTTCACGACGGCCGGACGTTGACCGCGGCGGACGTGGTCGCGACCTTCGACCGCCTGGCGGATCCCGCGAACGGTTCGATCGCGCTGTCGGCCTTCTCTGGCGTGCTGTCCAAGGGCGGGGCGCGTGCTGTCGATGCGCAGACGGTGGCGTTCCACCTCGATGCGCCCAATGGCAGCTTCCCGTATCTGGTGTCGTCGGACAATTTCAACGCGATCATCCTGCCGGCCGATTATGCCGGGGGCTTCGAGGACAGCTTCATCGGCACCGGCCCGTTCCGGCTCGAGCGGTTCACGCCCAAGGTCGGTGCCGCGTTCGTCCGGAACGACGCCTATTGGGGGAGAAAGGCGCTCCCCGATCGCACCAGCTTCCTGTTCTACGACAGCCTCCAGGCGCAGGTGCTGGCGATCCAGGGCGGGCAGGTCGATGTGCTGCTGCATGTCCCGGTCCACGGCACGCAGGCGTTGCTCGCCGATCCGCGGCTGAACATCCTCGCGCTGCGATCGAGCGCACACGAGCAGCTCCACATGCGCTGCGATCGTCCGCCGTTCCACGATCCGCGGGTGCGCCGCGCGATCGCTTTGTGCCTGGACCGCGACGCGCTGGTCACCGGACTGTATGCGGGCCGGGGGACCCTGGGCAACGACAGTCCGTTCGCGCCCCTCTATGCCGCGACCGACCCGGGCGTGCCGCAACGGCGCAAGGACCTGCGCGAGGCCAAGGCGCTGCTGACGGCTGCCGGTCATCCGGATGGCTTCGCCGCGCTGCTGACCACCGAACGATTCCAAGAAATCCCCGATTATGCGGTCGTCATCCAGAATGCGGTCAAGGCGATCGGTGTTCGCCTGACGCTGAACGTCGAGGACCAGGCCGCCTTTTACGGCCAGGCGACGTTCGGCCAGTCAGACTGGCTGGATTCGACCATGGGGATCGAGGATTATGCGCATCGCGGCGTGCCCAACACCATCCTCGCCGCGTCGCTGACCACGCCCGGCACCTTCAACGCCGCGCATTTCCGCAACCCCAGCTACGATCGCCTCGTCGCGGGGTATATCGCGGCGCTGGAGCCAGCGTCGCAGCGCGCGACCGCGGGGCAGATCCAGCGGCTGTTGCTCGCCGAAACGCCGGTGGTGACGACCTGCTTCTACGACTGGCTGACCGTCAACACGAAGCGGATCACGGGCGTCAGGCCGACGGCAATGGCGCAGCTGTTCCTGGATCGGGCGCACCCAGTGCCTGTAGACGGCTGAGTTCCTCGACGGAGATATGGCAGCGGATCGCATGGCCGTCCCCCGCGGCAAGCAGTTCGGGCTCGCGTTCGCTGCAAATGGGGCCGATGCGACGCGGGCAGCGCGCCTGGAAGACGCACCCGCCGAGGCTGGCGTGATGGCCCGAGACTTCGCCCTGGAGGCGGATGCGCGACGGCTGTTCGCCTTGCAGTGTCAGGCTCGATGACAGGAGCGCCTCCGTATAGGGGTGCTGTGGCGATGAGAACACGGCCGCGGTCGGTCCCACCTCCATCAGCCGCCCGAGATACAGCACCGCCACCCGGTCGGCGAGATAGTTCACCACCGCAAGATCGTGCGAGATGAAGATGTAGCTGACGTCGGTTTCGGCCTGAAGTTCGACGAGCAGGTTCAGGATCGCCGACTGGACCGACACGTCGAGCGCGGAGGTCGGCTCGTCGCAGATGACGATCCGGGGGTCTCCGGCAAAGGCGCGGGCGATGCTGACGCGTTGCTTCAGCCCGCCCGATAGCTGCGATGGCCGGTCGTCGAGATAGGGGAGGCCGAGACGGACGCGATCGGCGAGGGCGCGGAGGCGCTGCTCGCGATCGCCGCGGGTCGTGCCCGCCAGTCGCATCGCCCGCCCGATCAGCCGGCGGACGCTATGGGCCCCGTTGAGTGCGAGGCCGGGGTTCTGAAAGACCATCTGGATGGATTTGAGCTGGTCGCGGCTCCGTCGGCTGGCGGTCGGGGGCAGGGGGGCGCCGTCGAGTGTGATGCGGCCCCCCACGTCGGGCTCGGTCAGCCCGAGGATCAGCTTGGCGAGCGTGCTCTTTCCGCTGCCGGACTCGCCGACCACGCCCAGCGTCTCGCCCGCGGCGATGTCGAGATCGACGCCGCCGACCGCGCGCACCGCTACGCCGTCCGTCCGATAGGTCTTGGCGAGCCCGCGAGCGGTCAGGATCGCCGCCCCGGAGGTTCGCGCCGGTGGTGCCGTCGTCGCGGCCTGGGCGTGGGGCATGGTCGCGACGGCATCGGGGAAATGGCAGCCCGCCGAGCGATCGTGGGTTATCAGGGCAAGCGATGGCGCTTCTGTCAGGCAGCGGTCCTGCACGATCGGGCATCGCGGCGCATAGATGCAGCCCTGCACGACCGACCCGGGCGAGGGCGGCAAGCCCGCGATCGTATCCAGCGGCCCCTGATCCTTGCGCCGACCGTCGCGCGGTGCGCACCGCAACAGGCCCGCGGTATAGGGGTGCTTGGGGTCGGCGAAGACGTCGCCGGTGGGGCCCTCCTCGACCAGATTGCCGGCGTACAACACGCCGACCCGGTCGCACATCCGCGCGATCGCGGGCAGGCTGTGGCTGATGAGCAGCAGCCCCATCGACGTTTCCATCCGGAGCCGTGCGACGAGGTCGAAGATATCCGCCTCGACCGTGGCATCCAGTCCTGTCGTCGGCTCGTCGAGGATCAGCAGCGATGGCGCGATCGACAACGCCATCGCGATCACGACGCGCTGCTGCAATCCGCCCGAAAGCTCGTGCGGATAGCTGTTGAGGACGCGCTCGGGCTGGGCGATCTGGACGCGGTCGAGCATGGCGTGCGCCCGCTGGAGTGCCTCGTCGCGGCCCAGCGCGAAGGCATTTTCGAACACCTCGGTCATCTGCCGCTCGATCCGCAGCGACGGGTTGAGGGCGCGCGCGGGGTCTTGATAGACCATTGCGACCTTGCGGCTGCGCAGCCGACGCAGCGCGTCCGGCGTCATCGCCATCAGGTCGAGGCCGTCGATCAGGATCCGCCCGCCCTCGATCCGACCGTGGCGCGCGAGATACCGCACGGCAGCGAACGCCGCGGTCGACTTGCCGCAGCCCGATTCCCCGACGAGCCCGTACGCCTCGCCCCGCGCGATATGCAGGCTGAGGTCCGCGATCACTTGGCGCGGGCGACGCTGGATAAGGTAGGAGACATAGAGGTTTTCGATGCGCAGGGCGTCGTCGCTCATCGGTCGAACAGCCCCTGCAAGGCCTCGGCGACGAGGACGAAGCCGATGATCAGGGACGCGATCGCGCCGGCGTCGAACAGCACGGTCCACCAATAGCTGCCGATCAGCCCGTAATTCTCAGCGATCGCCAGACCCCAGTCGGGCGAAGGCGGCTGGATGCCGAAGCCGAGAAAGCTGAGCGATGCGACGAAGAAGATCGCAAAGCCCAGCCGCACGGTCATCTCCACCACGATCAGCGGCACCACGTTAGGCAGGATCTCGACGAACATGATCGAGCCGGCGCCGTCTCCGCGCAGCCGTGCGGCGGCGATATAGTCGAGCGTCGTCTCGATTTTCACAGCCGACCGCACCGTCCGAGCGATCAGCAGCGTGAAGGTGAAGGCGATGACGAGGATGACGGACAGGTTCGACGTCCCCACCGCCGCCAGCGCGATTAAAGCGATGATGATGAGCGGCAGCGCCTGCAACGCTTCGATGACGCGACTGGCAAGCGCGTCGAACACGCCGCCGAAATAGCCCAGCGCCAGACCGAGGACGGTTCCCGCCAGCGTGCCGAGCAGCGTTGCCGCTAGCGAGACCGTCAGGATGTCGGTCGATCCGATCATCACCCGCGACAGGATATCGCGACCGAGCTGGTCGGTGCGAACGGGTGGGCGAGCGATGGCGCGGCCAAGGTCGCCAGCAGATTGTCGGCATAGGGATCGAACGGTGCGATCCGTTCCCCGAACAGCGCGCAGGCGGTCCAGAACGCGATGATCGCCAAACCGACGACGAGTCCGCGCGAGCGGAGCACGATGCGAAGCCGGTCGCCGACACCCGATCCGGATCGTTCGCTCATGCCCGCCCTCTTGCGCGAAGTTTGGGATCGAGCATCTCGGCCAGCACGTCGCCGACGATCGCCGCGACGGTATAGAGCATGCCGACGACCAGTACGCCTGCCATCAGCATCGGAAAATCCTTCGCCTTCGCGGCGGTGTAGATCAGGCTGCCGATGCCGCGATAGTGGAACAAGGTTTCCACCACGACGAGACCGCCCGTCAGATAGCCGACCAGACTGGCCGCGACCGTGATCGTCGGCAGCAGCGCGTTGCGCAGGACGTGCCGGAACAGGATGATCCGTGGCGGCAGCCCTTTGAGGATGGCGGTGCGGGCATAGTCGGAGTCGAGTGCCGCAACCGCGCCGGTCCGGGCGACGCGCGCGACATAGCCGAAATAGATGATGACCAGCGGCAGCGAGGGCAGCACGAGATACCGCGCCTGCGTCAGCGCGCCCGCGCCGTCGGGCCAGTCGGCGGACATCGGCAACCAGCGCAGCCAGATGCCGAAGATCAGGATCAGGACGATCGCCGAGATGAATTCCGGCACCACCCCGAGCGACTGGCCGGTGAGGATGATGACCCGGTCCTTCCAGCCGCCGACGTCGAGCGCCGCGACGACGCCACCAAGGATACCCAGCGGCAGGATCATGCAGAACGCCATCGCGGCAAGCTTGAGCGAGTTGGCCAGCGCGGCCAGCACGAACGGCGCGACGGGCGCGCGGAACGTGTAGGATTCCCCCATGTCGCCGCGCACGAACCGGCTGATCCACTCCCAATATTGCACGGGAATGGCGCGATCCACGCCGATCGCGTGGTTGAACCGGGCGACCGCGCGCGCATCGGCCAGCGGGCCAAGCACGGCGCGACCGACGTCTCCGGGCAGGAGCTGCCCTCCGAAGAAGACGACGAGGCTCAGGACCAGAAGGGTCACGAAGGCCAGCGGAAGACGGCGAAGGAGGGCCTGGACGATCATGCGTGGGTGTTGGATCCTCAGGCTCAGGCGCGCGATACCGGACCTGCATCCGCGATGCCGCCGCCTTCGTCCAGCCGATTACGCGAATCCATCCTGCGATGCTGGCGGCCGGCGTGATTTCGGTTCATCAATTTTGCCGGGGGGAGTGGCAAGGCGCTCCAATTCTGGATCCGTATCCCGCCAAACAATTGGCCTTTGGCCGAAGCGGGGCCTAAGGAATGCGCTATGAGTAATGTCCCCGACACCGTGATCGATGGCGGCGCAACCGATGTGCGCGGGGAATGGTCGGGCGACAATCAGCAATGGTGGGACTGGTACGTGTCGCTGGCCGAGAACGAGCGGTCGCTGACGCCGCTGGTCGATCTGGGCGCGCTGCCCGACATTGCCTGCCCGGACGACGAGGAACTCGGGCGCGAACTGGCCGAGCCCTATCCGCTCGATGCGGGTACGATCGAGGCGTTTCGTCTGAACGGCTTCGTGAAATTGCCCGACGTCCTGTCGCCCGGCGCGACGCTGCGTCTGCGCGCCGAACTGAAACGCTTGCTCGAGGCGGCCTATGCCGCGTCGCTGGATGGCGGGCTGGCCGACTGTTTCCTGAGCCTCGAGATGATCTGGCTGGACAACCCGCTGGTTCGGCACTTCGTCCTGAGCCCGCGGATCGCGAAGATCTGCGCCGATCTGCTCGGCGTGGAGCGGGTCCGGCTGTATCACGACAATGTGCTGTCGAAGGAGCCCGGCTGCGGGCGTACGCCGTGGCATTACGACGATCACCATTTCCCGCTGGCCACGCAGGACGTCGTTACCGCGTGGATGGCCGCGCAGTTCATTCCGGTGGCGATGGGGCCCCTGGCGTTCGCGGGGCCGATCGACATCCACCGGCTGGTGGCGGACGTGCCGTTCAACAAGACCGATACCAGCTACGACAAGCACGTCGCCGAACTGTTCCGGCAGCACGACGTCGCGATCGATGAAAGTCCGTTTGCCCTGGGCACGGTAAGCTTTCATCACAATCTCAGCTTCCATACCGCCGGGCCCAATCGCACGACGCAGAGCCGGATCGTGCTCGCCAACACCTTCTTTGCCGATGGCGCGCGGATCGTCGATGATCCCACGATCGTGTCGGGCGACTGGCGAAAGTTCATGCCCGGTTGCGAACCCGGCGGGCCGGCGAATTCCGAACTAAATCCAATATGTTGGCCGACGGAGCAAGAAGCATGACCGATAGTGCCAACGATACCTATGCACGGTCGTGCGACCACTGGTCCGAGGCCGGTCGTGCGGAAATGGACGCGTTCTACATGCTCGCCACCGAGGACTATCGCCATCTGGCCGAAGCCAATGACTGGTCGGCATGGCTGGCGGAGCATCAGCGTGCCGCGGGTAACCGATCCCTAAGGCTGCTCGACGTCGCTTGCGGATCCGGCAGTTTCCGACCGCGCTGCGCCTGCATGCGGGGATCGAGACCGCGGACATCGCGCCGATCGCCTATGACCTGCTCGACCCTTCGGCCTTCTCGATCGCCGAGGCGCGCGCGGCACTGGGCCCGCCCTTCGTTGCGGGGGCGGAATTCGAGACGCCGCTGCAGGACTTCGCAGTTCCTGCCGATCCCTACGATATCGTATGGGCGACCCATGCCCTTTACGCGGTTCCGCTGGCCGAGTTGGACGCAGCGATGGAGCGGTTCGTCGCTGCGATCGGTGGCACCGGGTTTATCGCGAACGCGATGGCCGACAGCCATTACATCCGCTTCTATCGCGCGTTCCTCGACAGTTTCCACGGCGGCGCGGGCGAGATGTACCGGACCGGTGAGGAAATCGTCGCATCGCTCCGTCGGCTGGGGGCGACCGTAACGCTGCGCGAGATCAGCTATGTGCAGAGGTCCGACGACGATGTCGTGGTCGAAGGGTATCTGCAGCGTTGCGCGTTCGACGATACGGTGTCGCTCGAGGCGATGCGCTCGACCGCGCCGATGGCTGAATATCTTAACGAGTGTCACACCGACGGGACGTGGGGCTTCGCGCAGCGGGTCGCGATGATTTTCGTGACACCCTGACCCAATTCGGTCTTCCCGAAAGCGACGAAATGACGCTCGACACCGGCTGGACCCGTGCAATTGCAAGCGGGTTCACGCCGGACGCGGCTGCCGTGCGCGATCATCTGGAAACGGTCCACCGGGTCCATGCCGGATTCACCGAATCCTGCGCGGCGAGGTGCGTCGATGCGGAGGGGCGCGACAGTTACGACTGGCTCGCCGATGTCATTGACTATGACGCGACTGCAAGCATCCTCGACCTTGCCTGCGGGTCCGGCGTATTGCTCGAACGCCTGGCGGGACGCAACGCGGACGTCCGGTTGACCGGCGTGGACATGAGCGCGGACGAACTGGCGTTGGCGCGGCGGCGGCTCGGCCCTGACCGTGTCGCACTGCATCATGGCCTGGCGCAGGATCTCGGCTTTCTCGCCGACGGTTCGATCGATGGGGTGCTGTGCCATTGGGCGTTGACGCTGATGGACCCGGTGGCGCCCGTGCTGGCCGAAGTGGCGCGCGTCCTGAAGCCCCGCGGGGTATTCGCGGCGATCGTCGATGGGCCGATGGACATCGCGCCGGGCTATTCTGCGGTCAACGACCTCATTTCGAACCATGTCCGTCGCGCATACCCGCGCTATGGCGACGTCGATCTCGGTGACGCGCGTATCCGCGACACCACCGAACTACACCATCTCTTGTGTGACGTTTTCCCGGGGGCTCATGTTCGTATAGAATCGAACGTGGTGTCGGCGACCGCCGCCCCCGAAGCGCTTGCCCGCGAGGCCTCCAGCTTCTTTTATTCCGCCTTTCTCCTAACTGAAGGCGCGCGAACGAACCTGTTGATAGACCTTGCCGCGCTTTTTTCTGAACAAGGGGCGTTTGCCTCGTTTCACATGCCGATCAATCGTGTGCTCGTCGCACGCTGACCATTTGGTCCGACCGCGCCGCGTGTTCCGCGCTTAAATTCCAGCGCAGCCATCCCCTTCTCAGCGTCAGCGTCCTTTTCATGTCGCCGCAGGTCCCGCTTTTGCGCCGGATCAACCTTCAGGTCCCCCGCACGCGATCCGCCAACGACCTTGTAGGCCGCTATGAGTGTGCAGAGCCGCACGTTGGCAGCGGAAGGCACAACGGACGCAACCTGGTTAATCGCGGCGCATACATGGGAAACGAACGGTGCGCAGTCGTTTGTATGGAAGGCGGCCTTTATCATCCGCGGCGTGAACGCGCATCCCCTTCCGGATACCATTCCCGCAGCCGACGCTGGTTGCTCGCGTCGTCGGTGAGGCAGCCCCTGCGATTGAGATCGGACGGTCGCTCCCGGCACGTGCCACCTGGGCCTATATCGTCTGACGTACTGAGTTTCCTATGCCACGTCAGAGTGGACTCGACCGCCTCGGTCAGTGGTAAGTTATAATCGCACGTCGCTGGAATGTGACCTTCTACGCGAACGACGGGGCCGGCGGCACCGCCACGGCGACCTTCACCGTGACCGCGACCAACTCCGCACCGACCGCCGTGGACGACCGCGCGTCGGCGCCGGGGGACACGCCGGTGACGATCGCGGTGCTGACCAACGACACCGATCCGGACAATGATCCGCTGCAGGTCGCCAGCGCCTATTCCCCCGACGGCACCGTCGCCATCAACCCCGAAGGCACGTTGACCACCGCCGCCGCCACGCTACTGCGCACCGCCAGCGGCGCGCCGGGCGTGGTCGAGGGGACGGTGCGGATCAGCGCCAGCGACGTCATTGGCGTCGAATACTTGCCACCCATCCTCGCCCGGCTTCGCCGCGAACACCCTGCGCTGGTGGTCGAGCTCGCCCTTACGGACCGCGTAGATGACCTGCTAGGCCGCGCAGTCGACATCGCGGTGCGCATGACCGAGCCGACCCAGGGGGCGTTGCTGGCGCGGCGACTGCCGCCGGTCGAGCTCGGCTTCCATGCTCATGCAGGCTACATCGCGAGGGTTGGCAAGCCGGCGACTCTCGCTGACCTCTCGCGGTACGATGTGATCGGGTACGATGCGGAGACGCCTGCCCTCCGGTCGATGGCGACGCGTCTAGCCCCTCTCGACCGGCGGGGCTTCGCATTACGGACCGACAGCAACCTTGCGCAGTTGGCAGCCATCCGGGCCGGGTTCGGCATTGGCATCTGTCAGGTCGCGGTCGCCAACCGCGACCCGATGCTGGTTCGCATACTTCCTGAGATCACGCTGCCGTTGCCATTCTGGATCGTCATGCACGAGGACTTGAAGACGAGTGCGCGGTACCGGGTGGTGTTCGACGCCCTCGCGGTCGGGCTTTCGCGGCTCGACTGACCGAGCAAGTAGGACTGGCGACTGCCCGGCTGGATGCGATCGGTGAAGCCCTGAATGCCCCGACTTCGGTTTTGACGTTCTGCGGCGCGCAGTGAAGCGCATGCCTCTCGAGGCGTATGTCGTCGCCACGCCTTTCCCGGCGCTGACGACAAGCACCTAGGCTCGCCCCAGCTCTTTCCATCCAACGGTGCGGCGGCGCGTCGCTATGCGACGTCAAATTGCCGTTCTACCGACTTGAAGGAGTGTCTGAAGTTGGAAGGCGGCAACTAAGCGCCGAATGGCCGACTATGGGTCGTAGCGGCATTCGGCACGCGATGATCCTTCGCCGTGCCTATCGCAGTGGAAGGAACAGGTCCGTGATCGCTTCATGTGCTGGCACGAGCGGAAAGAATTCTTGCGTTCACAATAGAGCGGGAAGTCCCGCAGTTCTTCACCGCTTCCAGGCAACCAGTCGCGGTATAAAAACAGCGCTGCCGGCTCGAGGTCTTCGCCAGCCGAGCCCAACAAACGCAAGGCCGCTACCCTGCCGCCGGGGATGGTTGCGGCTTCGACCCCATCATCATTGGGAGCGATCGCACGATTCGTGGCGACGCAGATCTCCATCCGGAATTCAGCCGGTGCTGTAACACGCGTGTCGGTCGGGAAGATGCCGTAAATCGGCAAGTCGGGATCGGTCAGGCCGTTCGCCTGGCGCCACGCAATGAAGCGCGCCACTGTGGCGGCGATCGTCGCGGGCTCGCCAACATGCGTCATGCTCGCCACCGTCGTTGACGGCAGCTCGAAGATGGTCACATCGTCGGGTGAAAAGCCTGGCATCAACTGACTCCTTGCTTGATGAAAGATTGAGAATGCCTCGTCCAGCGCGGCCCAGTTCGGAGCTGCGCGAAAGGCAGACGGTGCCTGTCCAAAGCGTTGGCGGAAAGCGCGGGCGAACGCGTCAGGCGCGTCATAGCCCGCTTCCAAGGCGACCTCTGTCACACTCGAGCCGCGCGCGTGTGCCAGACGGTGCGTGGCTCGCTTAAGCCGGGCGAGATGGACGTAGCGGTGCACCGTCAGGCCGAACATTGCCGTGAACTGGCGGTGGAAATGGTATTTGGAAAACGCCGCGATCCCGCTCAGCGCATCAAGGTCGAGATCGTCGTCGAGATGCCGATCAATGTGGTCGAGCACGCGCACCATGCGAGCACGGTACCGTTGAGGCGGGTCGACAAGTGCGTTCTTCATGGGTGCTACGTAGCGCGGATCGACCAGCGTGCGCTCGACCGATCTTGCTATTCTGTGTGAAACCCGCGCGCGGGCTCGGCAGCGACGCTCGCCTCACATGAACGGATGTCTGGTAACGGGCAGCGCAGATGACGCCCTGAGTGGCGGACTATGGGTCGTCTCAGACCTCGGTGCGTTCGGCCAGTTCCAAAGCGTCTTCGACATCCACGCCGAGGTAGCGGACGGTACTTTCGATCTTCGCATGGCCGAGAAGGATTTGAACTGCGCGTAGATTGCCCGTCGCCTTGTAGATGATTGAGGCTTTGGTGCGTTGAAGGGAGTGAGTGCCGTAATCCTCGGCGTGGAGGCCGACGCCGACAATCCACTCACGAACGAGGCGGGCATACTGCCTCGTGCTCATGTGCCCCATATAGTCGTTACGGCTTGGGAAAACGAAATCGTTCAATGTGCCGCCACGGCGTTCGAGCCAGGCGAACAAGGTTTTACGGGCAGGCTCGACAATCTCGAACTGCACGGGTCGTGTCGTCTTTTGCTGAACCACGATCGCGCGATCCCGAATGCGGCCACCGGCAACGATATCGCCGATGCGGACTTTCACGACATCGCAACCGCGTAACTTGCTGTCGATCGCGAAGTCGAAGAGCGCTCGATCCCGGAGACGCTGGTGCTGGTCGAGCCAGAAGCGAATAGCTCAAACATGTTGCGGTTTCAGTGCGCGCTTCGCGCCAAGCACACGGCCCTCGTTCCAAGGGCGGAGTTCTTGGAAGGCTGGATCTAACGAGGAATGTCCCATCGCTTGTCTCCACGGTGCAAATTGAGCGCCGCAGGGTACACCGGGAAGGGTAAAGTGGCCGTTTGCATCTATGGTTGGCGAAATGCCGTTGAACGAACGAACGACCGAGACCGAGAAGTGGGAAGCAGGCGGCGCCCTTCAGCCCTCAATGCGCAGGAACCGCGCGGCGTTGTCGTGGAGAATGAGGCGCTTCTGTCGCTCATTGAGGAAGGGCGCATGCCTGATCCGCTCGATAGCAACCGCGATCGCGTCCGGCCACACCATGTTGTCTGACCCGAACATGATGCGCTCTTCCATACCGGCGTCGATCAAGCGCTTCAGATATGCATAGAAGTCTGCCTCGGGGTAGGCGTAGTCCAGAACGGCCACGTCGACATAGAGCTGCGGATGGGCAAACAGCATCGCGATCATCGCATCACCGAATGGCCAGCCAGCATGCATCGCGTAGAGGCGCAGTTTTGGATGCCGGACCAACATCGGTTCCAGCCGCAGCGGATCGCCTGCGGCCACGCGGTACGCTGGTGTGGCGAAATAGGCGGTGCCAGGCGGGCCTGGGCCGAGATGGATGCCGACCGGAATATCGAGCTCCTCGGCAAGCGCGTAATAAGGCTCTAGTCTGGGATCGTCGGGAGCAATTCCGGCATATTGCGAGGTAATCTCGCTTAGGGCAGCAAGCTTGCCGGCCGCGTGCAACCGGCGCAGCTCGTCAGTTGGCGGCAACGTGCCGTCGCTTCCGAACCCAGCCGACGGCAAGATCCGCTTCGGCGCATCGGCACGATAGCGCTCCACCGTAGTGGCTGCGCCACCTGCCAGCGCGAGCATGTTGAAGCGCTCAAGCGCAGCGATTCCCTTTTGCCGTAGTATTGCTGCGTCTGTTGGAGCGACAAGCGGGTGAGGGCAATTGGGACGGACGCTAAAGCGCTGGAGATAGTCAGCGATCGGCCGCTTCGGATCACGCGGCAGCCAGTTCGTATAAGGCGCGCAGACCGTGCTGCCTGGCGGTCCTTCAGCATCCGGCAGGTCGGCATGGAAATGCATGTCGATGATGTCGTAGCGCTGCTGTGCGTGAACGGCCGGCGCTACGGCAAGCATGCTGGCTATCAGGCTAAGTCGACCGAAGCGATCCATTGTACTCGCCACCCCCAATGGTTCGACGGATCATGATCTCGATCCGGAGACTTCGCAAGCGGATCTCTCCGTGACTGTGTTAACCTGCCGCCCTCTTCCAACGGCTGTGCAGGAAATTAACGAATGCGAAAGTTGGTGGCCGGAAAACCCGCTGTGAACGGCTGAATGTGGGTTCTCGCAGTCGCAAACTGCGAAACGGCTTCCAACCCATCGGGGTGTTATGTGGTTAGGAACGTCGCGCGGACGTGCTGCACGAACGTTTCGGCGTTCTCCATTGCCGCGAAATGCCCACCGCTCGCGGCCTCTCCAAAATAGCGGAGATCGGCAAAACGCGCCTCCGCCCAACGGCGGGACAGGCGTACCTGCTCGCCGGGGAACATGCTGATCCCGGCCGGCAGCGGCACGCGCGCGCGCGGCATCCCTTTCGCCATCTCCTGCGCGGCTTCCCAGTAGAAGCGTGCCGCGCTGGGGCCGGCGTTCGGTAGCCAGTACAGCATGATGTCGTCGATCAGATGATCGAGCGGAATGACCCGTTCCGGCTGCCCACCGCTGTCGGATACATCCTGGAACAGTGCGTATATCCAGCTTGCCAGTCCAACGGGCGAGTCCGCGAGTGCGAAGGCTAGCGAGTGCGGCCGGGTGCACTGGAGCTTCATATAGCCTGAATACTCGCGGTCGTAGCGTGCGGCATCGTCGAGCATCTGCTGCTCGGCCGGGGTCGCCTTTTCCCTTTCCTCGGGTGTCGGCTGGACCATCACCATGTTGAGGTGGATACCGGCGAGGCCCGGCACGCGCATATGCGCTAGCGCCGTCGTGACTGCGGCACCCCAGTCTCCGCCTTGCGCCATCCAGCGATCGCCATAGCCGAGCCGCTGCATCAGCTCGCCCCATGCCGAGGCGGTGCGGCCGACGCCCCAACCCGGCTCGGTCGGCTTGTCGGAGAAGCCGAAGCCTGGCAGCGCGGGGATGACGAGGTGGAACGCGTCCGACGCTTCGCCGCCATGCGCGCGCGGATCGCTGAGTGGGCCGATCACGTCGCGGAATTCCAGTACCGATCCCGGCCAGCCGTGCGTCAGGAGCAGTGGTGTCGCATCCGGTTCGGGGGAGCGGACATGCAGGAAGTGGATGCCGAGCCCGTCGATCACCGTGCGGCTGCTGCCCCAGCCGTTGAGCAGACTCTCCGTGGAACGCCAGTCGTAACCGTCCTGCCATCGCTGCGTTAGCGCGCGGATGCGGTCCGATTGCGGACCCTGCGACCCGTCCTGCACCGTGCCGGCATCCGGCCAGCGGGTGCGGGCGAGGCGATCGGCCAGATCGTCGAGGTCGGCCTGAGGAATGTGGATCGGGAACGGCTGGATGGCGTCGCTCATGGTAAGACTCCGGAAGGTGCGATCAGAGGGTCGGGGCGAGGACGGCTTCGGCGCGCGTCCAGTCAGACTTGCCGTAGCGATCGTTGTCGAGGGGTGAGAGCTTGCCGCGCCCGCTCGACATGTCGCGGACATATTGCATCCCCTGCCAGGCCGGGAACGGCGCATCGGTGGTCGGCGACAACGCGCGCGCGACGCGGATCAGCGTCGAGAGACGCCCGAGCCCACCTGCCCGGAACGGCTTCCACCCTTGGCCCTCCAGCCGCGTCATCAGCATCGCTAGGTCGCGTGGGGACACCACGTCACCGGCGATCCGCAGGAAGCGCGGCGCATCGGCATCGAGCGCCACGTCGGCGGTATAACCCGCGACATCGTCCTTCGTCGTGAAGTCGAGCGACTGGGCGGCGTCGCCCCAGTAGAGGATGCGGCGGAAGCGCTGCAGCACGATCGGCGCTTCGCCGGTCAACAGGTCCGCAAAGGCGCCGTTGAGGATCGAGGTCGCGCGGATCGGCGCTGCGTCGACGCGTCCCATGAAGCGCCGCCGAAGGTCCATGTTGCGATTGTCGCCGGGGCGGGTCTTGGTGAAGTCGAGCGAGAAGTCGGACGGGATGAAGCGGGGTACGCCCGCCGCGACCGCCGCATCGAGAAGACGGCCCTGGAGATCGAGAATGACGGGCTCCAGCCCGTTCAGGACCGAGACGACGCATTCCGCACCATCCAGCGAATTCGTGAGTGCAGCATGGTCGGCAAAATCGACCGGGACGGGCGTGCCGCCGCGCGCACGCACGACATCCTGCGCCGCGGCCGGCGTCCCGCTGCGGACCAGCGCCCGCACATCCACGCCACGCCGAACCAGCGCGGACAGCACACGTCCACCAAGATCGCCCGTCGCACCGGCTAGCGCGATCGTCCGCTGCGCTACCCCGCCGTCATCGCGGCCGTTCACGTCCTCAAGCGTGATCGCACCCATCACCACCCCCCTTCGCCATAAACTGAACTATACCGTTCAGTTCCATTCAACGGGCGCATGGCCTATATGGTTGCGTGATGCAAACGCTTACCGACACAAAGCCTGATCCAGCAAAGCGACGACGCGGTGGTCGACCGTCCGCCGACCAGGCCGGCGACGTCGATCGCCGGATTCTCGACGCCGCCACGGACCTGTTCCTGCGGATGGGATATGACGCGACGAGCTGCGATCAAGTCGTCGCGCAGGCGGGGGCGGGGAAGGCGAGTCTCTACGCCCGCTATGCCAACAAGGAGGCGCTGTTCGCGGCCGTGGTTCGGCGGATGGTGGATCACACGCTGGTGCCGTCCGGCGTGGTGCCGTGGCATCTGTCCGTCCAGGACCGGCTGCGCGCGGTGGGGCATAGCCTGCTGGAGCATGCGTTGACGCCCGAGGCGGTCGCGCTGATGCGTGTCGTTGTCACCACCGTGCACCGGATGCCCGATCTCGCCCGGCTGGTGGATCGGATCGGCCGCGATGGTGGCGTTGCGTGCGTCGCTCAGGCGATTGCCGGGGCCGACGCGGTGCCCGACCGGATCGCACAAGCGTCGGATGTTGCGGGCCGGTTCATCGACATGGTGTTCGTCCCCCACCAGATGCGCGCGCTGATCGGCGACGATCGCGCGCTGCTCGATGCGACCGCCGCACGGCGCATCGACGATGCGATCGATCTGCTCACGCGCGCGGGGTGGTTGGATACAGCCGCCGCGGCTTAGGTCGCCTCGATCCGTCTTTCCTTATTTACCAGCCTTGTAAGAACGCTGCCGCGCCGTCGGGAAGGTGCTTGCCGCATTACTTTCCACCGACATGAATGAATGACTGAAGTTGGGGAGCCGCAAACGACCTGCCGATGTCCGGGTGTGGGTCGTCGCTGCCGCGGCAGGTGTCGACCAACATGCGTCGTTCCGAACCGCTGGAGCGAATGACCGCTCACGCCGGAAGCGGCCATTGTTAGTGATGATAGTTCCCCGGCAGTTAGCGACGCTGGGTTCATCCCGTCGTTGCAACCGCTCCGGCAAACGAAGCTCCGTTCGTTCAGAATCCAGATGCTTTTCGCGCCCGTGCGTTGAGCTTAAGCGCGACGCCATCGAGATCGGCTCGGGTAAAAGCTCGCGCTACAAGCCGCCAGCGCGGTGAAAGGAAATAAGCAAGCCAAACCTACTAGCAAACGAGAAGGTTGGCGCACCAGCAGTATCATATCTCGCCAGGACTGTCTGCTCGTTGCACCCGAAGTTTTGCATTGTCTTGCAGGACTTTAGTCAACAGCGTCTTTGCATCTGGAGTCAGGCGTTTCTCGCCGAGCGTCAAGATGGCGAGCTCGGTGAAGTTCATTGCGCGGCGGCAACCGTCGAAGAAGCAGCGAAGCATGTAGCCCAGAATTTCAGCTGAAAATCGGCTGGCTTCTCCCGAAGCCGGATCGAGTGCGGCGATCAGGTCCTGAGCATTGGCGCTATCGACCGCGTGGCTTGCGACGATGTGATCTAACAGCGCGTTGGTAAGCGGTCGATGGAGGTCAGGTTCGAACATCTCGTGTAGCAGCATCGTTCCGCCGTGCTCGTACAAGTCAATCAATCTAGAAAGCTTTTCGCAAAGCATGATACTTTGGGCCAATGACGGTCTAGTCGGCAACGCATCGGCGCACGCCTCGAGCAGGTCGCAAAGCGTGTCGAGTTTCCAATGCCCGGCGAGCAAGCGGACGAGGTCCAATTCGTTGATGACGTGCCGGCGACGGCGCAGTGCGACGACATTGCCCGGCAGATTGGCGTTGCCCTTGTTACTGTCGCCGTCCGTCACTCCAGGCTCCTACTGAGCGTCGGCTCTGCGCTCCAAGCTACGGAGCGCCATTGATCGTCATCAAACCAGTGCGATTTTTGGAGGTGTCCCATCAATGTCGACGGATTCAGGAACGCTAACGTTCTTGTCGGCTGGCACATTTGCTCAGCAGCGGGCTCCGATAAACCGAGGTCCGACACTACCGGGGACGAGGCTAAGCGGCGACCGCCCGCGATTCCAGTCCGTCCGAGTCCGCAATCGTGATCGCGCGTCCGCCGGGCAGCCGAATAATACCGGCCGCCTTCAAATGGGTCATCTGCCGACTGACCGTTTCGATCGTAAGACCCAGAATGTCTGCGATCTGTCCCCGCGACAGAGGCAAATCGAAGGTGACCGGTGCATCGTCCGTCGCCCTGCATCCGCTGGAGGCTGCGCGCGAAGTCATGTCCACTAGAAAACCGGCGACCTTTTCCGCGGCCGATGTCCGGGCAAGCGTCAACATCTGTCGACGGGAGGTATTTAGGGCCGCCAGCGTGCGCTGCAGGAGTAACCGCTCCATTCCAGCGTGATCTGTTAACACCCGTTCGAACGCGCTGCGCGGGAACACGCATAACTCGGCGTTCGTCAGGGCGGTAATCGTGAAGTCGGCACGGCCTGCGTAGGGTTGCCCGACAAAGTCGGCCGGGTAGAGCAGGCCGACGATCTGTTCGCGACCATCCGCAGTGTAGGCGACCAGCTTGAGCACCCCGGATAGTAGATTGGCGCAGATAATGCTCTCATCACCGGCCCAGATCACGGTTTCACCGCGATTAATGCTTTTCTTATGACCGATATTTTCCAAAGCGGACGGCTCGTTGTTCATCACACTGCCGCAGATTGTTGCGTCGCGTACCGTACAATCCGAGCAGATGGTCGTGCCGAGCATATGATTATCTATACCTAAGATAGATAATAACTGAGCATCAATTCGGCAGAACTACGTAAAGACCACAGGTACGCAGGGTCGTGAAAGGCCTCTCGGCAGAAGCTGCTAGGGGCAAATGCTACGAGGCGCGAAGCATCGGCGGTACAAGCAAATGCCTCTTTTTGACGACCAGATCCGCATCCAGCCATAACCCCGTCAGAAGGTCAGCTGCGCGTACGAAGCGTTACGGCGGCATCAGGCCATGCGCGTGATGCCGAGGCGAGTTCGGTCGCGATCGTCCGTTTCCATACACGACGACCTCCTTGCCAGAGGCTGATGCATACACACATCAGCATCGAAATCAGGCTTAAGGCACTGAGTCGTACCCCCCACATCGCCGCGGGCGAACCACCCTCGACCGACGGTCGCCCTGTCTCAGTGCACTGGAAGCACGCCGCCACCGGGCATTGGCATTGGCATCATGTTCGCGTTCAGGTGATACATCACCCAGATCGACCCAGCGACGGTCAAGACAACGATCACCGTGGTGAAGAGGAACGCCAGCAACGTCCAACCCCCTTCGGATCGCGTGTCGAGGTGCAGGAAGCAGAGCACGTGAACGATGATCTGGGCGAACCCCATGGCGAAGATCAGCGCTGCCGTCGTCTGCGCATCGTGCAGCACCCCGGACATCACCAGCCAGAACGGCACCGCCGTCAGGATGATCGAGAGGATCGTTCCGATGCGATAGCCACGCTGGCTGTGGCCGGGCTCGCCATGGCTGTGTGCGGCGTCTTGCGCGATCGAGGGTTGGCTCACCGGAGGACTCCAAACAGATAAACGAAGGTGAAGACACCGATCCAGATGATGTCGAGGAAATGCCAGAACATCGACAGGCAGATCAGCCGGCGCTTCATCGGCTGGCTCAGGCCGTGCTGTCCAAGCTGGACGAGCAAGACCGCGATCCAGATCAGCCCGACGGTAACGTGCGCGCCATGCGTGCCCACGAGCGTGAAAAAGGCGGAAAGGAACGCGCTCCGCTGCGGTACGGCCCCTTGCGCGAAGAGCTGCGAGAATTCGTACAGCTCTACGCATACAAAGGCTGCGCCGAGCAGGCCGGTGACGGCAAGCCAGAAGCGCGTCGGGTTGAGCCGTCCGGCCTCCATGTGCGGCATCGCTTGGCCGAAGGTGATCGACGACGCCAGCAGCAAGGCGGTGTTGAGCGCGACGAGCGGCAGCTCGAAGATTTCGTGCGGCATTGGCCCGCCAGCATAGTTGGTTCGTACCACCCCGAACATCGCGAACAAGGACGCGAAGATCAGCGCGTCGCTCATCAGATAGATCCAGAAGCCGATCACGGTGGCACCGTTGCCACCATGATCGTGATCCTCGTCTTCGGGCAGGTGCCAGATCGGGGGGGCGTTGCCATCGGTGTGGGCGTGGTCAGTCATGTCAGGCTCCCACGACCGGCTGGTGGCGCGCGTTTTCCGTCAGCGCGACCTCCTCGGCCGGAATGAAATAGTCGCGCTTCATATTGAACGTGTGCGCCACCGCGACGACGATCAGCCCGGCAAAGCTCAATGCGGCGAGCCACCACATGTACCACACCATGCCAAAGCCGAGGCTTAGCGCGAGGCCGGCCAAGATGATGCCCGCCCCTGTGTTGCGCGGCATGTGGATCGGGCGATAGCCCCCGGCGGGCCGCTCATAACCGCGACTTTTCATGTCATACCACGCGTCGAGATCGTGGATCATCGGCGTGAAGGCGAAATTATACGCCGGCGGCGGCGAACTGGTCGACCATTCGAGCGTCCGGCCATCCCATGGATCGCCCGTCAGGTCGCGCAACTGATCGCGCTTTACGAAACCCATCACGATGCTCATCACAAAGCCGAGAATACCGACGAGGATGATGAGCGCGCCGATCGCGGCGATCACGAAATACGGCTGAAGTGTCGGATCGTCGAAATGGTTCACGCGGCGCGTGGTGCCCATCAGCCCGACGACGTAGATCGGCGTCCACGCGACCCAATAGCCGATCACCCAGCCCCAGAACGCGACCTTGCCCCAGAATTCGTCGAGCTTGAAGCCGAACGCCTTGGGGAACCAATAGACCATCCCGGCGAACAGGCCGAACACCACCCCGCCGATGATCACATTGTGGAAATGCGCCACCAGGAACAGCGAGTTATGCAACACGAAATCGGCGGGCGGGATCGCCAGCAGCACACCGGTCATCCCGCCGACCACGAAGGTCAGCATGAACGCCACCACCCACATCATCGGCAGTTCGAAACGGATGTCGCCGCGGTACATCGTGAATAGCCAGTTGAAGATTTTGGCCCCGGTCGGGATCGCGATGACCATCGTGGCGATGCCGAAGAAGCTGTTGACGCTCGGCCCCGCGCCCATCGTGAAGAAATGGTGCAGCCAGACGAGATACGACAGGATCGTGATCACGATGGTCGCGTAGACCATCGACGAATAACCGAAGAGGCGCTTGCCGGTGAAGGTCGAGGTGATTTCGGAATAGATGCCAAATGCCGGAAGGACCAGCACATAGACCTCGGGATGGCCCCAGATCCACACCATGTTCCAATACATCATCGGCGAACCGCCGAGCTCGTTGGTGAAGAAGTGCGTGCCGACATAGCGATCGAGCATGAGCAGGAAGAAGGCCGCAGTCAGCGCCGGGAAGATGGCGACGGCGAGCACGTTCGAGCAGAATGCAGTCCAGCAGAACACCGGCATTTTCATCATCGTCATGCCGGGCGCGCGCATCTTGATCACCGTCGCGACCATGTTGATCGCCGACAGCGTGGTCCCCACGCCGGCGATCTGGAGCGACCACAGGTAATAATCGACCCCGGTTTCGGGGCTGTAGGCCAGCCCGGCGAGCGGTGCATAGGATAGCCAGCCGGTGCTCGCGAACTCGCCGACGAACAGCGAAATCATTACCAGTATCGCGCCTGCAGCGGTCAGCCAGAAACTGAGATTATTCAGGAACGGAAATGCCACGTCGCGCGCGCCGATCTGCAACGGCATCACGAAGTTGACCAGTCCGACCACCAGCGGGATGGCGACGAAGAAGATCATGATCGTACCATGCGCGGTGAAGATCTGATCGTAGTGATGCGCCTCCAGATACCCCTGGTTGGCACCGAACGCGATCGCCTGTTGCGCGCGCATCATCAGCGCATCGGAAAAGCCGCGCAGCAACATGATGATGCCGAGGATGATGTACATGATGCCGATCCGCTTGTGATCGACGCTGGTGAACCACTCGGTCCACAGATACCCCCACAGCCGGAAGTACGTCACCGCGCCGACGAGCCCGGCGCCGAGCAGGCAGACGACGACGAACGTCGTCAAGAGGATCGGCTCGTGCAGGGGAAAGGATTCCCATGTGAGGCGCCCGAAGATCGATTTGAGAAGCTGTTCGCTCATGAGTGTCCCGATTCTGGGGATCAGACCCGCACGGTGCGAAGCGCACCGGGGGCGAGGGAGGGCTGCGTGGCGGACAGGTCGCGATTGCGCGGATCGCCTTGCTTGCGTTCACCGGGCGCGCCGGGCTTGGCCGGCTTGGTGACATTGGGGCCCGTGCCCTTGTCCTTGGGCGCCTTGAAGATCGCAGGCGTCGGCGTGTCACCATGGAGCGGCGCGGCGCTGCGGCCGGGCACATCGCCCCGGCTGCGCGCCATGTCGCGGCGCATCACGTCGATCGTACACGGCGTGCCGGGGGCGACGCAGCGGTTGACGACCCGGTCGAACAAGCCGGGCATGACCGAGCCGAAATGCAACACCGGCACCTTGATGCTGGGTTTCTCAAGCGCGCCATAATTGGTCGGCGCGAGCATCCCCTGGTTGCTGGCCTTCACCTGCGTCACCCAGCGGTTGAAATCGCCCGGTGTCATGCCGCGCAGCTTGAAGCGCATGTCGGTATGGCCCCGCCCGGTATAATTGCCCGAATACCCCCAGCTCTCGCCGGGCGCGTTGAGCACCGCATTCAATACCGACTGCATGCCGGGCATGGCGTAGATCATGCCCGCCATGGTCGGCGCGTAGAAGGTGCTGAACTGGCTCGTCGAGGTGATCGAGAAGTGCACCGGCACATCCACCGGCAAGGCCAGTTCGTTGACCGTCGCGATGCCCTGTTCAGGATAGATGAACAGCCATTTCCAGTCGAGCGCGACAACCTGTACCTCGAGTGGCTTGGTGTTCGGCGCGATCGGCTTGCCCGCAGCAAGCCGATCCAGCGGCCGGAAAGGATCCAGCAAGTGGGTACTGGTCCACGTCACGACGCTAAGCGCGATGATGATCAGCAGCGGGCACGCCCAGATCACCAGCTCTAGCGTGGTCGAATGATCGAACGTGGGATCGTAGACCTTGTTCGGGTTGCCGCGCCGATAGCGCCAGGCGAACAGCACGGTCAGCACCATCACCGGCACGATGATTAACAACATAATCCCGGTGGCAAACAGGATCAGATTGCGTTGCTGGACGGCGATGTCGCCGGTCGGATTCATGACCACCATGTGGCAGCCGCCAAGCAATGCAGGCAGCGCCAGTAGGGGAAGGCGCAAGGCCCTTCGGATACGATCGGATCTTGGTCTGCCCATATCGGGCGTCTAGCCGCGGATCGACTGTCGAACTTTGTCCGCGATCAAAGTTTTGCGGTTTCTCGGTCGCTATACAGGGTCATCGGCATTGCTGATCGAAGACGACGTGCCGGCACAGTCGCTGCCAACACGACTGAGCAGATAGGACCGAACGCGATGGTAGCCACGACACTGGGCGCAGGGAATTCGACCCCCTTGGAGCGCGATGCGCAGCTGATCAACGCGCGCGGACATCAGATCCGACCGGGCGATATCGCTGTCGGCGTGATCATCGGGCGATCATCGGAATTCTTCGACTTCTTTGTCTTTGCGATCGCTTCGGTGCTGGTTTTTCCTTCAGTTATCTTCCCCTATGTCGATGCTCTAACGGGCACGCTCTATTCCTTCGCAGTCTTCGCGCTTGCCTTCATCGCGCGGCCGATCGGCGCGCTCGCCTTCATTTGGATCGACCGCAAGCACGGCCGTGGCGTCAAACTGACGGCAGCGCTGTTCCTGCTCGGCGGATCGACCGCTGCGATCGCGTTCGTGCCCAGTCACGCGCAGGCCGGCGGCTGGGCTGTCGTCCTGCTGGCGCTGTTCCGCATCGGACAGGGCTTCGCGCTCGGCGGCACCTGGGACGGCCTTCCGGCGCTGCTGTCGCTCAACGCGCCCTCGGGGCGCCGCGGCTGGTTCGCGATGATCCCGCAACTCGGTGCGCCCGTAGGACTGTTCGTGGCCACCGCGGTCTTCGCGTATCTGCTGAGCGCGCTCAGCACCCCCGATTTCCTCGATTGGGGCTGGCGCTTTCCCTTCTTCGTCGCCTTTGTCATCAACGTTGTGGCGCTGTTCGCGCGGCTGCGCCTGATTTCGACCCTGGAATTCAAACAGCTCTTCGAAACCCGCGAGCTTCAGCCATCGTCGCTTCCCGCGCTGGTTCGCGAAGAAGGGCGGACGGTCGTGCTCGGGGCATTCGCGCCACTGGCGAGCTTCGCGCTGTTCCACCTCGTCACCGTGTTCCCGCTATCGTGGTTCGTGCTTACCTCGGGGGAGCCGCCGGCGCGTTTCCTGGTGATCGAGCTGGTAGGCGCAGTGGTCTGTCTCATCGCGGTAACGCTGTCTGGCGTCATCGCCGACCGCGTTGGCCGCCGGACCTTGCTCGGCGTCTCAGCCGCGCTGATCGCAGGCTATAGCGGATTTGCACCGCAACTGCTCGGCCAGGGCCCGGCGGGCGAATGGGCGTACATGATGCTGGGCTTCGTTCTGCTAGGGCTGTCGTTCGGCCAGTCGTCGGGCGCGGTCAATGGCAACTTCTCCCCCAAGCACCGCTATACCGGCGCGGGCACGACCGCGACCGCATCCTGGTTCATCGGCGCTGCCTTCGCGCCGCTGGCAGCGCTATTTCTGGCAAGCACGTTCGGATTGATTTGGGTCGGCGCCTATCTGTTGTCGGGAGCACTCTGCACGCTTGCAGCGCTTGCGCTGAACCACGATTGGGCACGCAAACATCCCGCCGAGACGGCGCAATAGTTTCGG
The DNA here is from genome assembly GCF_000251145.1 of Sphingomonas sp. PAMC 26621. Taxonomy (GTDB): domain Bacteria; phylum Pseudomonadota; class Alphaproteobacteria; order Sphingomonadales; family Sphingomonadaceae; genus Sphingomonas. Next base: position 271,414 of record NZ_AIDW01000015.1, read on the forward strand.
AAGGGGCAATTTGGTCCGAGCATGACATGACTGCGAAATGAAAGCGGTTGAAGTGCCTCGCATACGGACTGCGGATTAAGCTGAGCAGCCCCCATTGAGCAGTCCAAATAAGGGGCGGTACATTGAACGGACGGGGGTATCCGCCAAGCACCGTCAGGCCCGCTGAAATGACGCAAAACAAATGTTTGTCGACGCAGCACACCTGAAATTCTGGAGCATTGCGGCGCGCGCGAGGGCGTACGTGCTCCACGTTTAATCTATTGTCCGAGATACCCTGTTGGATTGAGAAAGTGCGCGACAGCTTCAGAGGCGAGGTTTTTCGTCAGGTGAGCAACGGCTGCTCGTTTGGCGTGAGATCCCATCCCCGCAAAGTCGCTACCGTACAGGCTGAATCGTTGCCCCGCCGATCTCTGAAGCCCCCCGAGTGGCCAGTTTATCCGAAACCCGACGTTTACGGCCGATTTCCCGAACGGCGGATTTGTCCCACTTTCTGCTTTTCAATGCTTCCTTCAGCGGCTGCTCGAACAACCGTCTGGCTAACCTTTACGAGCGACTGAAGTTGGGAACACCCGGGAGGGCGTTGAACGGCGACTCATCTGTCTCGCCGGACCCAAGCGGCCGCGCCACTGACGCCCAAGAGCGGACCCAAGGCTAGGACCAGTGCCAAAGCACCGGCCCACCGACGTGTGACGTCAAACGACCGCACCTCTGGTTCGTTTACGCACCAAAACCGTCCGTAAAGCGCTCAGTTCCGAGCTTTATCTTAAAACGCGATCTTGAACTGACCGCCAATGATGCGGGGTTCGTTGATCATGCCTGTCAGGTTGTTAAAGTCGATCGCGCTGATGCTGCGATACTGGTTGGTGATATTGCGGACAAACGCGCCGATCTCATATCCCTGCGGCGATTTGTAGCCGAGCTTGAGCCCGCCTTCGAGCGACGACTTGCCGGTGAACTCTACCGCTTCATAGAGGAAGAAGTTTATGCGGCTGCGATAGACCCAGTCGGTATAGGCATAGACTTCCCCGCCGTTCGAGAGCGGGATGCCATAGCGCGCGGTCCAGTTGGCGATCCAGCGTGGTGCCTGGGGAAGATCGTTGCCGTCGATTACCGCGAACCCGTTGACGATCGGATCCAGCACGGTGCAAGTCGCGCACACGCCGACGGAGATGTTCGGATCGCGGATCTCGGTGAAGTTGTAGCTGCCGCTCGCGGTCAGCGTCAGTTCGGGGAGCGGACGTGCCTCGAACTCGCCCTCGACGCCGTAGCCGATTGCCTTGTTCGCGCTGATCAACCGTGCCGAATTGCTGTTCCCGCCGACGGCGGTGATCTGCAGGTCCTTGGTGCTGTACCAATAGGCGTCGAGCGCGAAGTTCACCTTCCGGTCGAGCAGCGTGCCCTTGAACCCGCCTTCACCTGAAAAGGTCGTTTGTTTGGGCGCGGTGCTCTGGACGCTGCCGAACGTCACGCGGTCCTGAATCGCCGGCCCCTGATAGCCGGTCGCAAGCCGCGTGTAGACGTTGATCGCCGGGGTGAGTGCGTACGTCGCGCTGGCGTCCCAGGTGACGTTCGATCCGCGGACGATTGCGCGCGCCGGCAGCGTGTCGCTGATCCCGGTACCGGGGATCGGGGCGGTCACCAAATCGTTGCGATAATCGTGCGAATAGCGGACACCCGCGCGTACCGTCAGCAGCGCGGTCGGCTTGGCCTCGATCGACGCGAAACCGCCGTAATTCTCGTTGCGATTGTCGTGGAAGATGTCCTGCGTCAGGTTGGTCGCACGCGATCCGGTGCCGCCGAACGCATAGTCATATTGGTTGTAGCGCAGCGTCTGGTAGAAATAATACAGCCCGCCTTGAAGGCGGATGCCGTTCATGTCCTCGCTGGCGTAGCGCAGTTCCTGGCTGAACTCCTTGGGCTTGGTGATGCCGCCGGTGTTCGACGGGAACAGCCCTACGCCGATCGCACCGATCGTGCCGCCGGTGAACGGGTAGCTGTTGCCGCCGTCGATGTCGCCGGTGCTTTCGACCTTGGCCTGCTCATAGCCGGTGACCGAGTAAAAGGTGCCGATGCCGTCACGATGATAGTCGACCCGCAGGTTGGTGCCCCATTGCGTCAGGCTCTGGCTGGTATAGCCGTCGAGCGTGGTGCGCTTGGGGTCGAAGCCGGTGTTGAAGTCGTTCGTGCCCGGCTTGAACAGCCCGGCGCGGAAGATGCGCGGGGAGCCCGTGAGGTCACGGACATGCACGTTTAGCAACGCGTTGAAATCGCCGCTGGTATAGCCGAGCTGGAAACGGCCCGCGACATCGCGGTAGCCTTCGAGCTTGCGGTCGGCGTTGCCCGTCGTGGAATCGTTGGTGACCCAGTCGTCGCGCGACTGGATCAGGCCCGAGGCGCGGACCGCGAAGCCGTTGCCGATCGGGAGGTTGATCGCCGCCTCGCCGTTGACCGTGTTGTAGGTCGCCCAGGATCCCGTCGCATAGCCCGAGGTCTTGTTCGGGTTCGGCTTGGCAGAATCGATCTTCACGACGCCCGCCGGCGTATTGCGCCCGAACAGCGTACCCTGCGGGCCGCGAAGGACCTCGACGCTCTGCAGATCGAACACGGGGAACGACTTCAGCATCGGATTTTCGAGCGCGACGCCGTCATACACGACCGACACCGGTTGCGCGGCGTTCGGATCGAAATCGGTATTGCCGAGCCCGCGGATGTAGAAGCGCGGGAAGGTGCGGCCGAACGACGACTCTACCTGAAGGCTCGGCGTGCGGCCGGCGAGGAACCGGATATCGAGACCGCTCGAGTTGAGGACGTCCAGCTTCTCGCCACTAATTGCGGTGACCGCGAGCGGCACGTCCTTCGACGATTCTCGACGGCGAGTTGCAGTAACAACGATGTCGCTGACACCTTGTTCACTGGCCGGATCGCTGAGAGCTTGCCCCGTCGGCGCTTGGTCCCGCGCGACCGCGGGAGTGGCAAAGACGAATAACGGCGCGCTGGCGGCCAGCAGCCGGACGAGGGCAGACGTACGAACAGGCAAGCAAATCATGAATGGTCCCCCTTAGGGCTTCGAACACCCTCCTGCGTCGATCCGTGTGACCCGAATTCGTCGCCAACCGGTAACATCACTGCAACGTGCGGCAATAGACACGACCGGGGGCGATGCATTTTTGCTGAGCACCGCGACATCTTTACCCCAGTTAGCGCCGCCGACACGGTTACGTTCATCGCATAAATGATCGCGTGTAGAGCGCGTGCATCGCCGTACACATTTTCACACCGTCGACACGACGGACGGTCCGCGCGCGCGATGGGGGTACAGCTGACCGCCAGAGTACGTCCAAGCCGCACCTGCTAAATCTTGAAAGGGGGCGGCGCCGGATTTCTCAGTTGTTCTTAAAGCTTGGTCTGGCAACACGGACTTGGATTAGCGTCCGAAGTCGGAACGGTGACGACTTATCCTATTCGTCCGTGACTGGGTCAGCGCCGCCGCGAAGCTCGCAGCCGCTCTCGAGCACCGCAAGCCGTTCCCTGCATCCCCGATCACGCTGGTCTCGCCGTCCAAGTTCCCAGACTAGCTGCAAGGCATCCTGGCGATGGTTCGGGCTATAGACGTAACGTCTGAGGATCTTGCCAAACTGCTTCACCAATGTGCCGAATTCGAACTCTATCTTGTGCCGTCTCAACACTTGCACAAGAGTGCCTATGCCCGCGCGCCTCGCGCTTTCATTGCGGCGATCACCGGATCCCACTCCACCATCTCATAGTCAATCATATCCACTGCTTCTTTCAATACCGCCAGCTCCGCGCCAGCGCCGTACTTACGTCCAACGTTCGCGGGCGAGTGCCCAGCGAGCAGATCGGCAATCTCCTCCTTCATCGGTCGCCCGCGGCATTCGCGCTTCATAGTGTGTCGGAATGAATAGAACACCTTCTCCTGGTCCTTGATGCCGATGTTGCGGAAATGACGAATAAGACGACGGGAAACGCTCTTTGTGCGGTTGCCATAAACGTCCGATTCGAGCTCATCCAGAAGCCATTCAGCGTTGAGATCGCACCGCGCTTGCACGAAGGCGAGGAAGCCCGCTTCAATCAGAAGCCAGTGAATTGGTATGTGACGGTACGCGGACTGTGTCTTTGCCCGTTTTGTCGCGTCGCCTGCCTTTTCATCCGCTCGGCGCCTTACCGCCCGATCTCTTTCGACGGCAATATACCAGATACCGCGCTCGCAACGGATGTTGCCAGGGCGCAATTTCCCCATTTCCTCGATCCGCATGCCAGTGAACGGAGCCAGCACCTGAAGCCACACCTCGGCATCAGTGGCCTTGGATTTCGGGTTGATAATTTCTGGTCGAGTGAAGATGAGACGCATATCATCGTGATCAAATGCGAGCCGCGCATCGTCCTCGCTCTTGCTCTTAGCTACCTTCACGCCGGAGGCCGGGTTGATGCGGATGATACGAAGCGGGTCGCACGCATATGCAAGCGTGACCCTAAGTCCCGAAACCAGTTTGGCCACCGTTGGACCCGATAGTCGACGTAGGTTCTCGGTCTCGGCTCGCGCAATTTGCTGTAGCAGTGGAAGCGCCACGACCAGCCGCTTCGGCCTAGTCGGCAATTTTTCCATCGCATCTCGGAAGTCGGCTACCATGTCGCCGTCTATCTCAGAAACGTCGACGTCACCGAACAATTGAACGAAGCGCCGGATTGCCACACGCCATTCGTCAATAAGCTTTGTTGCGTTGGGCGGTTGAGCTGCTGCCCACAGCTCAAAAACTCCGGAGATAGTTCTAGCCTCCACCGAGATCGGAAACAGGCGCGGCCGCACTAACCCTGCCGTCGAAACGATGGAGACTTCCGGGGCCGACGTGCGGCTAGGAGTTTCGATGGAGGATGTTCCGGCGGTAATTAGGTCGGCATCTTGCGATAATGGCGCGATTGATGGTGGCAGAGGCAACGAAATCTCGGCTTGAGCTAGGGTTGGATTTTGGTGATCAATCAAACGCCGAAGATAATGCTCGCCCGCCGCCGCGAAAGCTGCGCTGCCCTCGACGTAAGGTTGATCAGCATGCTCGAAGGCGTCGCGGAGGAATTTCGACCCAATCTGCCAGAAACGTAGCGCGAAAGCTCTTTTAGCTGCCTCGAGACCGGGGAGCATCGAGGCCTCCTCGTGGCGTTCAAGAAGCCGGTGGCGGTTCGCGATCAACGACCGTTCGACTGGCAGGCGATATGCCGGGTAAGGGGTCTCCGCGATGACCAGCTCAACACGTTCCTGCGCATCAGGACCGAGGATGTCCTCGGTCGTTCGCGCGTCGAGGTATGTGCATTCCGCTAGCGCCATGCCCTCGAGTTCGTAGGCGATAACGGCGTCCATGCTCCCTACGCTGGAGGCCTCATGCCGGAACATCGCATCGACAATCTGAACTCCCGTACGCCCCGACTGGCGCTCCTGCTCCGCGTCGAAAGCTGCAAACTTTATTAGCCAGTCGGAATGGAGCGCCGCGCAGAGCTGCCGAGCCACTCGGACATCTGCGGTGCCAAGCGAATTCTTAATCTCAGTCTGACCGACACGCGCCCGATAGCGCGGAGGTATGGCAAGCCGAAACCAGTAGTTGCTGGATTTGGAGCGCTTCCACGGTGAAATCATTTTGCGGTTCATATGGACCATCATCATGGACCACCGCGAGCTTCACAAAGGGGCACCTGCCTGAGTTCACCAGCGTTTCCATCGTGGAAGATGACGCTGGTGACCCCTACGGGAATCGAACCCGTGCTTCAGCCGTGAAAGGGCCGCGTCCTAACCGCTAGACGAAGGGGCCGTGCCCGATTGCTCGGGAGCGAAGGGCCGGTTAGGCAAAGTCTGGGCGGCGGTCAAGCGCTTTGGTCATTAATTCGCCCATGCGGCGTCATCTAAATGCAATTCGGCACTCGGACGCGCACCCCAATCGTCGATCTTGGCGCGTCCGGCGAGCCACAGGCGGCGGTGCGGCGGTGCCCCGAGCAACGCCTGGCCAAGCAGCGTCTCCGCAGCGCGGAAGGCGACCGTCTTGAGCGTGCCGCCGCCATCGCCGCTGACGATCGCGCGGACGTGACCGTTGCCGACGATATCCGCCTTGATGACGCGAACCGGCCCCGCGACGATTCGCGGTTGCGGCCAGCCCATGCCGTACGGCCCGCCAGCCTCCATCGCCGCGATGAGCTCGGGGTTGACCCCGGCGGTCGTCAGCACTGCATCGAGCAACAACGCGCGGTCCCCCATCGCGCGGGTGACCGCGGCATCGAGCCGGTCGCTCACGAAATCGTCCAGCGCGCCGATCCGGTCCTCGGCGATCGTCAGCCCCGCCGCCATGGCATGCCCGCCGCCCGCGACGAGCAGACCGGTCTCTTTCGCCGACAACACTGCGGCGCCGAGATCGACCCCGGGGATCGACCGGCCCGAGCCCTTGCCGACGCCCGCATCGTCGATCGCGATGACGAGCGCGGGGCGGCCGTATTTTTCCTTGAGCCGCCCCGCGACGATCCCGATCACCCCGGGGTGCCAGCCATGCCCCGCGACGACGAGCACCGCGCGGTTGCTCTTGGACGAAGCGATCAGGTCGGCGGCTTCCTGGACGATTCCCTCGATCGCGCGGCGTTCCTCGTTGAGCCGGTCGAGTTCGACCGCGATCGCCTCGGCCTCCGCCGGATCCTGCGTGATGAGCAATCGTACGCCGAGATCGGACTTGCCGACCCGCCCGCCCGCGTTGATCCGGGGCCCGAGCGCGAAACCAAGATCGCTGCTGGTCGGCGCGCGCGTCAGCCGCGAGGCGGTGATCAGCGCGTTGAGGCCGATGTTGCGCCGCTGCGCCATCACCTTGAGCCCCTGCGCCACGAACGCGCGGTTGAGGCCCTTGAGTTGCGCCACGTCCGCCACGGTGCCGAGTGCGACGAGGTCGAGCAGGTCGAGCAGCCGGGGTTCGGCGCGCGTCGCGAAGAACCCGCGCGCGCGGAGCGTCCGGATCAGCGCCGCGCCGAGCAGGAACGCGACCCCGACCGCGGCAAGGTGGCCGTGCGCCGCGCCTTCGGTCTCGTCGAGCCGATTGGGGTTGACCAGCGCATGGCTGTGCGGGAGCGCGGCGGCGCATTTGTGGTGATCGACCACCACCACGTCGACGCCCGCATCGCGTGCGACGGCGAGCGCGTCGAACGCCTGCGCGCCGCAGTCGACCGTCACGATCAGGCTCGCGCCTTCGTTCTTGAGCTGGACCATCGCTGCCCCGGTCGGGCCATAGCCCTCGGTCAGCCGGTCGGGAATATACGGACGCGCTTCGATCCCGAGATCGCGCAGCAGCAGGATGACGAGCGCTGCCGAGGTCGCGCCGTCGACGTCGTAATCGCCGAACACTGCAACCTGTTCACCCGAAGCGATCGCGTCGGCGAGCGTTCTGCGGCCTTGTCCATGTCCTGGAAGATCGACGGGTCGGGCATGAAGCCGCGGATGCTCGGCGCCTTGTGAAGCTCGATCGCGTCTCGCGGACAACCGCGCGCGAGGAGCAACTGGGTGACGAGATCGTCGGGGGCGAAGCCCGGGTCGCGGGCGTCGGTTTCGAGCAGGCGCCAGCGCCACGGCTGGCCAAGGATCGAGCGGTCGATGTTGAGGACGGTGTTCACAAGGCAGCCTGTACCGGATCGCGGAGACGGCGCAAACGCTTGCGGCCCGCGGGCGCGGGTCAGCCCTTGATCCAGTTGCCCTCGCGAAACCATTTGGTGATGATGTACTTGGTCCCGGCGGTCACCGGCATGCCCTCGTGGAGCGTATCGGGGTTGGGGCTTCCGTCCGCGCGCATGTTGTTCCACGCGATCAGCAGGCCGCGCTTGGGCGCGATCCGCACCCCGACCAGCGGGAACCACGTCGCGCCGCCTTCCTCGACGTCGTTGAGGTAGATCATCGCGGTCCAGGTGCGCTGCCCGCCGCTTTCGATCATCTTGGGCCAATAGGGCTGGGCCTCGTTAAAGTAATCGTTGTGCGCGCGGAAATGCTGGCCGACCGCATAGCGCTGTCCCTGCATCGTCTCACCGTGGACCGGATCGATCCCGAGCAGCGTGGCGATCGCCTCGTCGGTCGGGCGGACGTCGGGGGACCAGCGGTCCATGTCACAGCTTTCGCTGGTACGGAACGCCTGCACCGCATCGTCCGCGAGGACGGTCGAGCGGCGCCGGTTGGCATCGATCATCTCGACGAACTTCGCGCAGGTCGCCGCATCGAGGAAGTCGGGATGGCGGTAGATATGCGCGCCGTCGACGTTCGACCGCGTGATCGCAGAATTCGCGGTGAGCTGGCGAGTCACGCTTTCGCCGAACTGGCGGCGGACCGGGGACGCGGCACCGGTCTTTTTGGAAAAGAAGCCCATGCGCTCGGACTTTGCCGTCGAGCGGGGAAAAAACAAGGGGTTCGCGCGGACGACCGCGCGAACCCCTTGCTGCGGGGACCGATTACCAGAAGATGTCGTATACGGTGTCGACGACATTGCCGGTGCGGACATCGACCAGCAGCGCGTCATTATAATAGCGAACCCAGCGATACGGGCCGTAGGCGGGCGGCAACCGGTAATCGTCCGCGTCGTCGATCCAGTAATCCTGCGCGAACAGGATCGAGTTCAGCCGGAAGCCAATCCCGAAGCGGCGATAGCCATTGCTCCAGCCGCTCGGCGCATAGTAGCGGGGGAGCCGGTAGGCGTTGTAATTCTGGCGGCGATAATCGGTGTAGTTGAACCGATTGTCACGCCGCCAGTCGCGGCTCCACGCGCCGCCGTTGCCGTTCCATCCACGAGTGTTGCCGCCGCGATTGTCCCAGCCGCGGTTATCGCCCCCGCGGTTTTCCCAGCCGTGATTGTCGTTGCGTTGCCAATTGGCGTTGCCACGGCCGTCGTTGCGCCAGTCAGCGCCACGATCGTTCCCGCGCCAGCCATCGCCCCTGCGGTCGTCGTTGCGACCGTCCGGGCGACCGTCCCTTCCCCGCCCTGCGACCCCACCGGCAAATCCGCGCCGATCCCCGTCGCGACGATCGTTCCCGTTCCAGCCGCGCTGATCCGCAGGCCGCCCCTGGACCTGACCATCGAACCCGCCACGCGGGCGCTGGAAGCCAGGGGACTGCGGCTGACCGGGCTGCGCCTGCGCCGGTTGCACGCCACGGTCGAACCCGCCGCGTCCGCCTTGATCGCCACCACGGCGATCGAAGCCGCCACGCCCGCCACCGTCAGGGCGTTCCATCCGGGGTTGCTGCGGCGGTGCCTGAGGCGCCTGCGCCTGCGCCTGAGGCTGTGGCTGCGCCTGGATCTGGGGCTGGCCGCCGCCACGCTGCTGCCAGCGTTGTCCGCCATCAGGCCGCCCTTGCGCGTCGCCGCGGCCTTCGCCACGACCGCGCCGGTCACCACCGTCCTGCGCGAGTGCCACCGCCGGGATCAGCGCCGATGCCGCGATGAGAGCGGCGAGCAAAGACTTGCGCATTGAATGGTCCTCTGTCCCGCCCGGGCACTACGCCCGACCGTTAGATGGGAAGTACTCGACGGGCGATGGACCGTCGCTGAACTGTCATGACAGCGTTGCGAAAGCTTTCACCGTGGCTGGACCAACGCCGGGACCGTGCGCGCCGCGTCCGCCGGCAAGATACCGGGGGCAGGGGGCGCATCGACCGTTTCGTCGCCGCGCTGGATGCTCGCCGCGAGCAGCACCGCCTCGACCAGCCGTGGATAGATGCCGCAGCGGCAGAGATTGGTGATCTCGCGCCGGATGTCGTCCTCGCTCGGGGCGCGGTTGTGCTGGAGCAGCACCGACACCGCCATGATCATCCCGGGAATGCAGAACCCGCACTGGACCACGTTCTTCGCCGCGAACGCGATCTGCGCGGGGTGGCTGCGGTCGTGCGACAGACCTTCGATCGTCGTGACATAACTGCCCTCGACCGCGCCGATCGTACGTTGGCACGACCGGACCGCGATGCCATCCACATCGACCGTGCAGGCCCCGCACGCGCCGGTGCCGCAGCCATATTTGGTACCGGTCAGGTTGGACGCGTCGCGCAATGCCCACAGCAACGGTGTCGCCGGGTCCATGCTGTACTGGACGGGTTGGTTATTCACAGTGAAACGAGTCATTTCCGGAAGGTCTTACGGGAACTTCTGATCCCATCAAGCGGTTCGTCGACGCCAGCGGCGTGGGGCTGCTGATGGACTGCAGACCAATCGGGTGGGTCTGCGGATATCGGGGGAATTCCATGACGTCACTTCGGACGGCAGCGGTTTCGCGTGCCATGGCAGCCTGCTGCCTCATCAGTATCGCAACGTTCGGGGGCGCCTCCGTTGCGGCGCAATCGCTGCCAGCATCGCCCGCCTCCTCGACCGAGAAGCCGGGCAAGGAGGAAACTGCCCCCAAGAAGGACGAGACCGGCCTGCTCGTCACCGCGTCGATCCGCGCGCGGTACGAGACGGTCGACGGTCGGCCGCGGCCGGGGTTCGCGACGTCCGAGGATGCGTTCCTCGTTCGTACCGGGGTCGCGGTGGAATATGGCCCGGGGCCGCTCGCGATCGGCGGCGAACTGGTCGACAGCCGCGCCTATGACATTGGCGGCGGGTCGCAGATCACCAATAGCGACGTCAACGCGCTCGAACTGCCGCAGGCTTATTTCAAGCTGCGGCTCGATCACGGGGTGGGGCCGGTCGGCAAGGTCGCGATCGAGGGCGGGCGGTTCCTGCTCAACCTTGGCTCCGGGCGGCTTGTGGCGACGGACGAATATCGCAACACCGTCAACGGTTTTACCGGCCTGCGGGTGGATCTCGGACCGGCGCGCAATACCGATGTCACGCTATTCTATGTCCTGCCGCAGGAACGCCTGCCCGACGACCAGGCCGATATCCGCCGCAACGTCGTCCGCTTCGATCGCGAGACGTTCGACGAGGTGTTCTTCGGGGTCGATCTGCGGCGGGCCAAGGTGCTGGGGCAGGGGCAGCTCGAACTGGCCTATTACCGTCTCGCGGAGCATGATTCCCCCGGCCGGACGACTGCCGACCGTCGGCTCCATACGCTGGACGGACGGCTCTCGCGCGAGCCGAAGGCCGGGACGTATGACTATGATGTCGAGACGATTTATCAGTTCGGTCGGGCAAGCGATTCGACGATGGCGACAGCCGTCACCAAAGACGTTTCCGCAGGCTTCGTCCACGCCGCGGCGGGCTACAGCTTCGGCGGGCCGCTCAAGCCGCGGATCGGGCTGTTCTACGATTATGCCAGCGGCAACGGGCGCGACGGGACATATCATCGCTTCGACACGCTATATGGCAGCCGACGCGACGATCTTGGGCCCTCGGGCACCTACGCAGCGCTTGCCCGCGAGAACATCAGCGCGCCGGGAATCCGGTTCGAGGCGAAGCCTGGGAAGCGGTTCGAGGCGCTCGCGGACTATCGCGGTGTCTGGCTCGCGTCGCGCTACGACCGGTTCTACAATGTCATCGACAAGACCGGCGCGTCGGGGCGGTTCGGCGGACAGCAGGTCGAAGGCCGTCTGCGTTACTGGGTGATCCCCGATCACCTTCGGCTCGAGAGCAATTTCGCGCTGTTGTTCAAGGGGCGTTTCCTGAAGGATGCGCCGCAGGCGATCGCGCGCGATCAGGGGACGGTCAAGTTCATCGAGACGAACCTGCAGGTCAGTTTCTAGACACCCGCGGGTCACCCATCGATCTGCCTTGCGGGTATTTGTCTGATTTATCCGGGACGACTACAGCCGTTCGCAAGTCCCGTCGCGATTGCGACGACTCGGGGACACGGTCCGCCGAACAGGAGAGAGATTGATGACGTTTCGTGTCGTGGCCGTGCCGCTGCTGTTGATCGCCACCACCGCCACCGCCCAGGTCGCCGCACCACCGCCGCCCGCGAAGGTCGCGCCCGACGCCGGGATGCCCGCACTGCCGACATGGACCAAACCTGCGTTGCGCGGTGCGTGGAACGATACGAAGCGCACCCCGGACGCGCGCGCGAAGGCGCTGGTCGCGGCGATGACGCGTGAGGAAAAGCACGCGTTGGTCTTCGGCTATTTCGGCACGGACTTTCCCGTCTCGCTCTATATCGCCCCGAAGGAAGCGCTCGAAGGATCGGCTGGATATGTGCCGCCGATCGCGCGTCTTTGCATTCCGGCGCAGTTCCAGACCGATGCCGGGGTCGGCGTCGCGACCCAGGGCGGCGCGAAGAACAAGCGTGGGCGGACCGCGCTGCCGTCGGGTCTGGCGATCGCGGCAGGCTGGGACCTGTCCGTGGCGCGCGCAGGCGGCGCGATGATCGGCGACGAGGCGCGCCGTTCGGGCTTCAACGTGATGCTCGCAGGCGGCGTCAACCTGCTGCGCGAGCCGCGCAACGGGCGTAACTTCGAATATGGCGGCGAGGATCCGCTGCTGGCGGGAACGATCGTCGGCGAGCAGGTGATCGGAATCCAGTCGAACCATGTCATCTCGACGATCAAGCATTATGCGATCAACGACCAGGAAACCGATCGCAATACCGGCAACTCGATCCTCGACCACAGCGCCGCGCGCGTATCGGACCTGCTCGCTTTCCAGTTCGCGATCGAACGCGCGACGCCCGGATCGATCATGTGCTCGTACAACCGCGTCGACGGGACGCACGCGTGCGAGAACAGTTGGCTGCTGACCGACGTTCTGCGCACCGACTGGGGGTTCAAGGGCTATGTGATGAGTGACTGGGGCGCGACGCACAGCACCGTCGCGGCGGTCACTGCCGGGCTCGACCAGGATTCGGGGTTTCCGTTCGACACCAAGCCGTTCTTCGGCGCGCCGCTGCGCGAAGCGCTTGCGCAGGGCACGGTGAAGCCGGCGCAACTCGACCTGATGTCGGAGCGCATCCTCCACGCGATGTTTGCGCAGGGGCTGTTCGAACATCCGCTGCAACAACAGGCGATCGACATGCCCGCGCATGCCGCGGTCAGCCGCAACGCGGCCGAGGCGGGGATCGTCCTGCTCAAGAACGAGCGTAACCTGCTCCCGCTCGTCGCGAAGGCGAAGCGGATCGCGATCATCGGCGGGCATGCCGACAAGGGCGTTCTCGCGGGCGGCGGGTCGTCGCTGGTCTATCCGGCGGAGGGCAATGCCGTTCCCGGGATCGCGCCGACGACGTGGCCGGGGCCGATCATGTACTATCCGTCGTCGCCGATGGAGGAAATCAAGCGCCAACTGCCGGGCGCGACCGTCCGTTTTGCCGATGGCAGCTACCTCGCCGCCGCCGCCGCGCTGGCACGCGACAGCGACGTGGTGATCGTGTTCGGGACGCAATGGGCCGGTGAATCGTTCGACGTGCCGATGGCGCTCGACGGGCAGCAGGACGCGCTGATCGATGCGGTCGCCTCGGCCAATCGCAACACCGCGGTCGTGCTCGAGACCGGCGGCCCGGTCGCGATGCCGTGGATCGACAAGGTCGGCGCGGTGGTCGCCGCCTGGTATCCAGGCACCGCTGGCGGTGCCGCGATCGCCAACGTGCTGACGGGCAGGGTCAACCCATCGGGTCGCCTGCCGGTCACGTTCGCGCGGAGCGTGGATCAGTTGCCCGATCCGGCGGCCCCGCACAGCGGCGACGTCGTTTATCGCGAAGGCGCTGCGGTCGGCTACAAGTGGTTCGACAGCAAGGCGCTCAAACCGCTGTTCCCGTTCGGTTACGGACTGTCCTATTCGCGCTTCGACACGAGCGGGCTGCGCGCCAGCGTTGCCGACGGGACGATCTCGGCGAGCTTTACGGTCCGCAACAGCGGCGCCGTCGCGGGGGCTACGGTCGGCCAGGTCTACATCGCGCCGGTCGCGGGCGGATGGGAGGCGCCCAAGCGGCTCGGCGGTTTCGCGAAGGTGTCGCTTGGGGCGGGTGCGAGCCAGTCCGTGTCCGTCACGGTCGATCCGAGGTTGCTGGCAACGTGGGACGAGGCCGGGCACCAGTGGCGCATCGCTGGCGGCAGCTACCGCGTGATGCTCGCGGATTCGGCGGTGGACGTGAAGCAGACGGTGACCGTGACCGTGCCCGCGCGGACGATGCCCGCGACGTGGCGCGCACGGTAACGCGTCGAACATAATCCCGTCACTCCGGCGAGGGCCGGGGCCGGTTGGTGGTGGGTAGCGACATCGGACGCACCCACCACCATCACCCGGCCACTACGAGCTCAGCCTGCGCCGGATGGCCGGTCGACGAACGCTAGTTCCGCCACCCCGTGTCGATCTTGTCGACCAGCCGCACCATCGCGTCGAAATCGGCCTTGCCCGGGCCGCCGGGAATCTGGACCATGTGCAGGTCGCGCTGATGGACCGCGACGACCTCGGGCGAGACTTCCAGCGGCGTTCCCATGCTTGCGGTCGCGACCTGGATCTCGCAGGCGCGCTGCAGCGACCAATGCTTCAGGAACGCCTCGGGCAAGGTCCGGCCCATCACGAGGATCCCGTGGTTCTTCAGCAACATCACTCGCTTGTTGCCGAGATGCTCGAGCAGCCGCGCCCCTTCCTCGTCGCGCACCGTCACGCCTTCGAAATCATGGTACGCAATCTGCCCGGCGAAATTGCAGGCGTAGAAATTGGTCGGCCGCAGCCCGCCCTCGACCGAGCTCACCGCCATCCCGGCGGTCGTATGCGTGTGCATGATGCAATGCGCGTCGGGCAGGTGGCGGTGGAACAGCGCGTGCTGGACGAAGCCGGCGCGGTTGACGGGATAGGGGCTGTCGTCGAGCTTGTTGCCGTCGATGTCGATCTTGACGAGGCTGGACGCGGTCACTTCGCTGAAGTGCAGCCCGAACGGATTGATCAGGAACGCGCCGTCTTCCTCCGGCAGCTTGAGCGTGATGTGGTTGTAGATCATTTCCGACCAGCCAAGCATCGCGAACACGCGGTAGCAGGCGGCGAGTTGCTGGCGGGCTTCCCATTCGGCTTCGGTCATGGGCGCGGTGCGGACGGCGGCAGTGGCCATGGATCGTCTCCTGAGCTGACTTTTCGCGATTATCGCATGTTCGGTATGGTCGCGCAATTCACAGGAGCGCGGCGATCTCGGCTTCAGTGAACCCCGCTTCGGTGAGAATTCCGACGCTATCCGAAGCTCCGGCCATGCGGGGCGACACCGTCTCGCTGGCGGAATAGCGTGGGGCTGGGGCGGGCTGGACGACGTCGCCCGCCGTCACGAAGGTTCCGCGGGCGACATTGTGCGGATGTGCGGCGGCCTCGTCGAACCCGAGCACCGGAGCGACGCAAGCCTCATGTCCCGCAAACGCCGCCACCCATTCATCGCGCGGACGATCGCGGAACCGGGTCGCAAGCGCCTGCTTCAGGCGCGGCCAGGCCGAGGGAACGAACTGCGCATCCCACTCGGGCCCGTCGAGCGCCAGAACCCGACGAAGGGCCGCGTAAAATTGCGGCTCGATCGCGCCGACAGCGATCCATTTGCCGTCCGCGGTTTCGTAGGTGTCGTAAAAGGGCGCACCGCCGTCGAGCAGGTTGGTCCCGCGTTCGTCGCGCCACTGGCCCATCGCGCGGAACCCCCAGATCGTGCTCGCGAGCACCGCCGACCCGTCGGTCATCGCCGCATCGACGACCTGGCCTTCGCCCGTCGCCTTTGCATGCAGGATCGCCGCGAGCATTCCGAACGCGAGCATCATCCCACCACCGCCGAAATCCGCCGCAAGGTTGATCGGTGCGTTAGGTTTGCGCCCTGCTTCGCCGAGCGCATGGAGCGTTCCCGAGATCGCCAGATAATCGATGTCGTGCCCGGGTTCGTCGGCGAGCGGCCCGGTCTGCCCCCAGCCGGTCATGCGCCCATAGACGAGCCGCGGATTGTCCGCGAGCAACAGGTCCGGACCAAGCCCGAGCCGCTCCATCACGCCCGGGCGATAGCCTTCGATCAGCCCGTCACAGGTCCCGGCAAGGCGGCGCACCGCGGCGACCGCTTCGGGCCGCTTGAGATCGAGCACGATCGTCCGCCGCGACCGGAGCAGCGGGTCGCGCGCTGGATCGGTCATGCCGCCACGCGACGGTCGCTCGACCCGGATCACCTCCGCGCCATGGTCCGCCAGCATCATCCCGCAGAAGGGGCCGGGACCGATCCCCGCCATCTCGAGGATGCGTAATCCAGCGAGCGGCGGGGCGGTGTGCATCAGAAGGCCGCGATGCCGGTGATGGCGCGGCCGAGGATCAGCGCGTGGACGTCGTGCGCGCCCTCATAGGTGTTGACCGTCTCGAGGTTCATCATGTGGCGCATCACCTGATATTCGCCCGAGATGCCGTTGCCGCCGTGCATGTCACGCGCCATCCGCGCGATATCGAGCGCCTTGCCGACGTTGTTGCGCTTGACGATCGAGATCATCTCCGGCGCGAACCGGCCCTGGTCCATCAGCCGCCCGACGCGGAGCGATGCCTGGAGGCCAAGCGCGATCTCGGTCTCCATGTCGGCGAGCTTCTTCTGGAACAGCTGCCGCCCGGCGAGCGGCGTGCCGAACTGCTGGCGATCGAGCCCATATTGCCGCGCAGCATGGAAGCAGAATTCGGCCGCACCGAGCGACCCCCAGCTGATCCCGTAGCGCGCGCGGTTGAGGCAGCCGAACGGGCCCTTGAGCCCCTGAACGTTGGGGAGCAGCGCGTCCTCGGAGAGCTCGATCTCGTCCATCAGGATCATGCCGGTGATCGACGCGCGGAGGCTGAGCTTGCCTTCGATCTTGGGCGCCGTGAGTCCCTTCGCGCCCTTCTCGACGATGAAGCCGCGAATGCCGTCGCCATGGGCATCCGACTTTGCCCAGATGACGAAGACGTCGGCGATCGGCGAATTGGAAATCCACGTCTTCGCGCCCGACAGCAGATAGCCGCCGTCGACCTTCTTCGCGCGCGTCGACATCCCGCCCGGGTCGGACCCCGCATCGGGTTCGGTCAGCCCGAAGCAGCCGATCCATTCGCCGGTCGCGAGCTTGGGCAGATACTTCTGCTTCTGCTCTTCGGACCCGTAAGCGAGGATCGGGTACATCACGAGGCTCGACTGGACCGACATCATCGAGCGGTAGCCCGAGTCGATCCGTTCGACTTCGCGCGCGACAAGCCCGTAGGCGACATAGGACGCGCCGACGCCGCCATATTCTTCGGGCACCGTCGGGCCGAGCAGCCCAAGCGCACCCATTTCGCGGAAGATCTCCGGGTCGGTCGTCTCATGTTGGAACGCATCGACGATCCGCGGCGCGAGCTTGTCCTGCGCATACGCCCGCGCCGTATCGCGGATCATCCGTTCGTCATCCTCGAGCTGGTCGTCGAGGAAGAAAGGATCAGCCCAATCGAAACGTGCCATCTCGGCCATAGGAAACTCCAGTATCAAAGTCTTAACCGCTTCCCCGGCGAAGGCCGGGGTCCGATAGCGGAACGATTGTTATCGAACGCCGCGCTCGCCGCTTCCGTCCAGCACATCTTCGCGGGGAATGAGAGGAGGGATCACGTGTTCAACACCCGGTCATCGAATACTCCGAAGACGATGGTGGATGCATAATACGCGATCGCGCGGTCGCGGGGCATGGTGCCCGCCCATTTGCGCATGTCGAACGCGGCATTCTGGAGCGCCATCAGCGCCTGCGCTGCGATCAGCGGGTCGACCGCCCGGATCGACCCTTCCGCGACGCCATCGCTGATCGTGCCGGCGTAGCGCCGCGCGATCCGGTTCGAGCGGTCGACCATCGCGCGCCGCGCATCGGCGGGAAGGCCCGACAGGGCCGTGGTCCGCAACAACGGCCCGCGTTCGGAAAACTGCACGTCGAGCAAGGTCGCGATCGTCCCCGACAGCCGCTCCCACTGCGGGCCGCCGCGTTCGTCGGCAAGCTGCTGCGCGTCGGCGATCATGTCGAGGCTGCGCTTGTAGCACGCCAGCACCAGATCGTCCTTGGCGTCGAGATGGTGGTAGAAGCTGCCCTTGGTGACGTTAAGCTGCGACGCGATCCGCTGCACCGATGCGCCGCGATAGCCGAGTTCGTTGATCAGCCGCGTCGCCGCGAGCAGGAACGCCTCGCGCCCGGGCTCGGGTTCTTCATGCGCAAGGTCGATCAGCTTGGGCGACCAGCTGCCCCCTTCTGCCGCGATACCGTGCGCGAACACGTCCATCAGCCGTTCCTCGACGCGGGCATATTGGTCGGGTTCATAGCGCACCAGCCACACCGGCAGCCAGAAGGTGTTTTCTAGCAGCACGTGCGCGCGCGCGCCGAACAGGTCGGTCTGCGCGCGGTTTGTCGGGTTGCCCCACAGGCTTCGCGTCTTTCGGAACACCTCGCGCCAGCCGCTCATCAAGCGCCCGAGAACGGGTTCCTCCATCGCGCGGAGGTCGGAGAGCACCGCGAAAGCAGTCTCCTCGCCCCGCTGGATCGCGGCGAGCCGGTCGAAATTGAGCGCGAGATAGTGCGCGACACGCTCGCGCGGGGTCGCGAGTTCCAGCGATTCGTCGAGCATCGCCTGAAGCCGTTCGAGCGTCTGCTCGAAACAGGCAGCGGCCAGATCTTCCTTGCGTTTGAAATAGTAAGTCACGCTGGTGGTGTTCAGCCCGACCCGGCGCGCAACATCGGCGAACGTCATGCCCTTGGCGCTCTGCTCGTTGATCGCCTCCGCGGCTGCCGCTAGGATCGCATCGCGCTTGGCGCGGAATCGTTTGGTGCTCGTACCCGGATCCGTCGGATCTGCGGGCCCTGCAGTTGCTGTTTCCTCCATGCCCGAAACTGTAACAGCATCTTTTAGAAGAAACAGTCATTTTTCGACTGACCCTGCACAGCGGTATTTTCGGGCGCAAACCGGCTTTACCGAAAACCCGGTACGGTATACCCAGCGCTCGTGAAGGCCTTCGACGGGCCCCCTTGGAGAGATGCGATGGACTTCAGCTTCACCGAACGCGAAACCTATTTCCGGGACCGCGTGAAGTCGTTCATCGACGAACAGATACGCCCGCGCCAGGCGGAATATGACGCGCAGGCGCACGAAGGCGAGCGGTGGAAGGTCATTCCGGTCATCGAGGAGATGAAAGAAAAAACCAAGGCGGCGGGTCTGTGGAATTTCTTCATGCCGCCGCATTCGGGGCAGAACCACGTCGACGATACTTTCGTGTTCGAGGGCACGCAACTCAGCAATCTCGAATATGCGTTATGTGCCGAGGAGATGGGCAGGGTCGGCTGGGCGAGCGAGTGTTTCAACTGCTCGGCACCCGATACGGGCAACATGGAGGTGTTTCACCGCTACGGTACGCTCGCACAAAAGGAGCAGTGGCTCCGTCCGCTGATGCATGGGGAGATCCGCTCCGCCTTCCTGATGACCGAACCGGCGGTGGCATCATCGGATGCGACCAATATCGAAACGTCGATCGTCCGCGATGGCGATGACTATGTGATCAACGGCACCAAATGGTGGTCGTCGGGCGTGGGTGATCCGCGTTGCAAGGTCGCGATCACGATGGGCAAGACCAACCCCGACGCCTCGCGCCACAGCCAGCAGAGCATGATCCTGGTGCCGATGGATGCTCCCGGCGTGACGATCAAGCGGATGCTGTCGGTCTATGGCTATGACCACGCACCGCATGGCCACGGCGAAGTGGTGCTCGAGAACGTCCGCGTGCCGGCGGAGAATATCCTGCTGGGCGAAGGCCGCGGCTTCGAGATCGCGCAGGGGCGGCTCGGGCCGGGGCGGATCCATCACTGCATGCGTACGATCGGCGTCGCCGAGACCGGGATCGAGGCGATGGCCAAGCGTCTCCTCAGCCGTGTCGCGTTCGGCAAGCGGATTGCGGACCAGTCGGTGTGGGAGCAACGGATCGCCAAGGCGCGGATCGACATCGAGATGACGCGGCTGTTGTGCCTCAAGGCCGCGGACATGATGGACAAGGCGGGAAACAAGTCCGCGCAGCTCGAGATCGCGATGATCAAGGTGCAGGCGCCCAACATGGCGCTGCAGATCCTCGACGACGCGGTCCAGGCGCATGGCGGCGGGGGCGTGTCGGGCGACTTCCATCTCGCGCATGACTGGGCGGCGATGCGGACGCTGCGCTTCGCGGATGGCCCGGACGAAGTCCACAACCGCGCGATCGCGCGCAACGAGTTCGGCAAATATGCCGAGCTGCCGGCGGCGGTCGCAGCGAAGGACGCGATGCGGCGGTAACACACCCGTCACCCCGGCCCGGTGCCGGGGTCCACTCCTCCACCAGCGCATCCTGCAAGGTGCGCGGTGGACCCCGGCAAGAGGCCGGGGTGACGAAGAAAGCGAAGTGCGATGAAAGCAGCCGTCCTCCACGCGCCCAACACCGATCTGGTGATCGAGGATATCCGCGTCGCCGATCCCGCCCCGCGCGAGGTGCTGATCCGCACCGTTGCGTGCGGCGTGTGCCGCTCCGACCTGCACTTCGTCGACGGCGCATTCCCGCATCCGATGCCGACGGTGCCCGGCCACGAAGCCGCCGGGATCGTCGAGGCGGTCGGCTCGGACGTGGCGCATCTCAAGGTCGGTGATCACGTCATCACCTTCTTCACGGTGTTCTGCGGCGCGTGCGAGATGTGCGTGACGGGGCGACCGTCGTTGTGCGTCGACCCGTCGACGCGTCGGCCGAAGGGCGCGCCGCCCCGGCTGAGCCTTGCCGACGGGACTCCGCTCGCGCCGTTCCTCAACCTGTCCGCATTCGCCGAGATGATGCTGGTGCACGAAAACGCCTGCGTCGCGATCGATAAGGCGATGCCGCTCGACCGTGCCGCCCTGCTTGGCTGCGCGGTCATCACGGGCGCGGGGTCGATCTTCAACGATAGCCGCCTCCGCCCCGGCGAAACCGTCGCGGTGATCGGCTGCGGCGGGATCGGGCTTGCCGCGATCAACGCTGCTAAGATCGCGGGCGCGGGGATGATCCTCGCGATCGATCCGGTTGCGGACAAGCGTGCGCTCGCCGAGAAGCTCGGCGCGACGCATGTGTTCGACGCCGATGCGCCCGACCTTGCGAAGCAGGTCGCGGCGCTGACCGGGGGCGGGGTGCATTATGCGATCGAGGCGGTCGGGCGGTCCAATACCGCCGAGCTTGCCTGGACGATTCTTCGCCGCGGCGGCACCGCGACGATCCTCGGGATGATCGCACCGGGCAACGACGTGAAGATCGCAGGACCGACTTTTCTGACCGGCAAGAAGCTGCAAGGCTCGCTGCTCGGATCGACCCGCTTCCCGATCGACATGCCGCGGCTGGTGCGGCTCTATCTCGACGGCAAGCTTGACCTCGACACGATGGTGGCCGAACGTATCCGGCTGGAGGATATCAACGCCGCCTTTGCCAAGCTGCGGACCGGCGACACGGTACGCTCGGTGATCGAGTTCGCATGATGGATTTTGCCCCGCAGACGATGGACGTGCCCGAGAAGGACCGTCTCGACGAAGCACGGCTGACCGCTTGGATGTCGGAGCATGTCGACGGGTTCGCAGGCCCGCTGCGTTACTCGAAATTCTCGGGTGGGCAGTCCAACCCGACCTTCAAAATCAGCGCGCCCTCGGGCGAATATGTGTTGCGGCGCAAGCCCTTCGGGAACCTTCTTCCCTCTGCGCATGCGGTCGATCGCGAATATCGCGTGATCGCGGGGCTGCATCCGACGGGCTTCCCGGTCGCGCGGCCTTACGGGCTGTGTACCGACCCGGACGTGATCGGGACCGATTTTTACGTCATGGGTTTCGCGGACGGGCGCAACCTGTGGGACGGGACGCTCCCTGGCTTCGCGCCGGCTGAGCGCACGGGCATCTACAATGCGATGTGCGATACGCTGGCGGCGCTGCACAATACCGATCATGACGCTGCCGGACTTGGCGAATATGGCCGTCCGGGCAACTATTTCGAGCGCCAGGTTGCGCGCTGGACCAAACAGTATCGCGCGTCCGAGACCGAGCGGATGGAGACGGTCGAGCGGCTGATCGATTATCTCGGGCGGACAGTTCCCGAGCAGACGCGGACGTCGATCGTCCACGGCGATTACCGGATCGACAACATGATCTTTCACAAGACCGAGCCACGCGTGATCGCGCTGCTAGACTGGGAGTTGTCGACCCTCGGCGATCCGCTGGCGGACTTCAGCTATTTCCTGATGAGCTGGGTGACCGCGCCCGAGGGGCGTTCCGGCGTCCTCGGGCATACCGGTCCGGAGACGGGAATCCCGACGATCGAGGAAATGGTCGCGCGCTATTGCGCCGCGACCGGACGCGACGGGGTGCCCGATCTCAACTGGTATTTCGCGTACAATCTGTTCCGCCTGACCGGGATCGTCCAGGGAATCAAGAAACGGATCGTCGAGGGAACAGCATCCAGCGCGCAGGCGGAAAAGTCCGCGGCGGGGGTGTATCGGCTGGCGGACGCAGCGTGGAGTTTCGCGCAGAAGGCAGGCGCTTGAGGCAAGGTTCTCGACGGTCGTCGAGGTGGCGGGGGAAGACAACATGTCGCAATTCGATCTGACCGGCAAAGTGGCGATCGTCACCGGGTCCTCCCGAGGGATCGGCAAGGCGAGCGCGTTCGAGCTTGCCGAGCACGGTGCGAAAGTCGTCATCTCCAGCCGCAAGCAGGACGCCTGTGACGCTGTCGTGGCAGAGATCAACGCGCGATACGGGGACGGCGCTGCCATTTCGGTTGCTGCCAACATTTCAGACAAGGCGGGTTTGCAGCATCTGGTCGACGCGACCCGCGCTGCGTTTGGCCAGATCGACGTGCTGGTCTGCAACGCGGCATCCAACCCTTATTACGGCCCGCAGGCGGGCATTGCCGACGACCAGTTCCGCAAGATCCTCGACAACAACATCGTCTCGAACCACTGGCTGATCACGATGGTCGCCCCCGAAATGCGCGAGCGCCGGGCGGGGTCGATCATCATCGTCTCGTCGATCGGGGGGTTGCGTGGCTCGACCATCATCGGGGCTTATTGCATCTCCAAGGCAGCCGACATGCAGCTCGCACGCAACCTCGCGCATGAATTCGGCCCCGACAATGTCCGCGTCAACTGCATCGCGCCGGGGCTGATCAAGACCGACTTCGCACGCGCGTTGTGGGAGGACCCCGAACGGATCGCAGCGGCAAACTCGACCGTGCCGCTTCGCCGGATCGGCGAGCCCGAGGAGATCGCAGGCGCAGTCGTGTTCCTCGCAAGCCAGGCGAGCAGCTTCATGACCGGCCAGACGATCGTACTCGATGGCGGCGTGACGATTTGAAATACAGGGGGAGAAGGCCATGACGCAGCGGTTCACGGGCAAGTCGATCATCGTCACCGGTGCGGGTTCGGGCATCGGCCGCGCGAGCGCCCTGCTGTTCGCGCGCGAGGGGGGATCGGTGATCGTCGCCGACCTGAGCGACGCCGTGCATGAAACCGCCGCGCTGATCGACCGGGCAGGCGGCACCGCGCATGCGATCCAGATCGACGCGGGCGACGAACAGGACGTCGTTCGCGCGGTGCATGTCGCAACCGAATATTATGGCGGGCTCGACGTGATGTTCGCCAATGCGGGCATCTCGGGCGGGATGGCGAACATCTTCGATACCGACGTCGCGCTGATCACCGAGGTGTTGCGCGTCAACCTAATTGGCCCATACCTGGCGATCAAGCACGCCGCGCCGAAGATCGCCGAGCGTGGCGGCGGTGCGATCGTGCTGACCGCCAGTGTTGCGGGGATCCGCTCTGGAGCGGGGTCGCCGGCCTATTCGGCATCCAAGGCAGGGGTCATCAACCTGGCGATGGTCTCGGCGCAGCAACTGTCGGGCTCGAACGTGCGGGTCAATGCGATCTGTCCCGGGCTGACTGAGACCGGGATGACCAAGCCTACCTTCGACTATGCGCGCGAGGCGGGGAAGATCGACCGCGTCGGACGGCTCAATCCGCTGCGGCGCGGCGCACAGCCCGAGGAACTCGCCGAAGTCGCGGCCTTCCTTGCGTCCGACGCGGCGAGCTACGTCAACGGGCAGGCAATCGCAGTCGATGGCGGGCTGTCGAGCAGCCATCCGGTGACGAAACAGGAATATGGCAAGACTGCGGTGTAAGGTCAGCCATCGAGCTTAACCCTTCCGCTTCCCCGGCGGAGGCCGGGGCCCAGTAGAGAGGCGTGGGAGGACGAGGGACTGCCCTTCGTTACCTCGGACAATTCGACTGGGCCCCGGCCTTCGCCGGGGAAGTGATAACGGGGAGTGCGGGGTATTCGCCCTATTCCCGCAACCGGATCAGCCCTTCCTGCGCGACGCTCGCGACGAGCCGGCCATCGCGCGCGAAAATCTTGCCGCGGTTGAACCCGCGGGCGTGCCCGGCCCACGGGCTGTCGCAGGCGTAGAGCAGCCACTCGTCCGCGCGGAAATCCTCGTGCAGCCACAGCGAATGGTCGAGGCTTGCGGTCTGGAGCTTGTTCATCATCCAGTTGACGCCATGCGGTAGCGTCGCGGTGCCGAGCAGCGACATGTCGGACGCATAAGCGAGGATCGCACGGTGCATCGCGGGATCGTCACCGATCGGGGCGACGACGCGGAACCAGCTGTTCTGGAACGGCGCGTGCGCCACCGGATCGAGCCAGCTGCGCGGGGACACCGGCCGGATCTCGACCATTCGGGGGCGGAGGAACATCGCGCGGAAGCGTTCGGGGATCCGGTCGATCATTGCGAGCCGCAGGTCGCGGTCGTTGGTCAGATCCTCGGGCGGGGGGACGTCGGGCATCGCATCCTGATGCGCGAGCCCGGCCTCGGAAATTTGCAGCGAACAGGCAAGGTTGAGGATCGGCACTCCACGCTGGGTCGCGATCACGCGACGGGTCGAGAAGCTCTTGCCGTCGAAGTCCCGCACGACACGGTAGAGGATCGGGTGATCCTCCGCGCCCGGCCGCATGAAATAGGCGTGGAGCGAATGCGCGCCCTTTGGGGCATCGGTCGACCGCTGCGCGGCCTGAAGCGCCTGCGCGATCACCTGTCCGCCGAACACGCGCCCGAACCCGTCGTTACCGCGCGCGCCACGATAAAGGTCGGTGTCGATCTCCTCGACGTCGAGGAGATCGGTCAGGTCCTGGGCGAGCCTGGCGGGGGTGGGGTCGGTCATTTCAGGACTTCACTCTCTTGCACTTCCCCGGCGAAGGCCGGGGCCCAGTAAGGATGGCCGAGGTTGTCGCGCTCAGCGCTTGCCAATCCACGTCTCACGACTGGGCCCCGGCCTTTGCCGGGGAAGCGAAGTTTGGCAAGGGCGCTTAGTATCCCGCGGCGCGCGCGATCCGGTCGGCATGGAAGTTTGCGTCGCCGAACATTTCGGCCAGCACGCGCGCGCGCTTCATGTAGAAGCCGATGTCATATTCGTCGGTCATTCCGATCCCGCCGTGCATCTGGACGCCTTCCTGCACCGACAAAGTGGTGGCGAGTGCGGTCATCGCCTTGGCGACCGACACCGCTTCATCGCCATGCGCGCTGCCCGCATCAAGCAGTTGTTGTGCCTTGAGCACGGCCGCGCGCGCGACTTCCATTTCCGAATAAAGGTGCGCGGCGCGGTGCTGGAGCGCCTGGAAGCTGCCGATCAGCATGCCGAACTGCTTGCGCTCCTTGAGATAGCCGACGGTCATGTCCATCGCGCCGCCCCCGACGCCGAGCAGTTCGGCCGACGCGCCCGTTCGTCCGGCGCGGAGCAGGCGGTCGAGCGGGGTGCGCCCGCCGTCGACGTCGCCGATCACCGCGTCCGCATCGACTTCCACGCCGTCGAACTCGAGCCGTGCCGCGATGCTCGAGTCCGCAAGACGTTCGGGGGTGGCGGTCAAGTTCGTGGCGTCCTTCGGGATCGCGAACAGCGTCACGCCCTCGGCATCGGTGGCGCTGCCGGCGGTGCGCGCGGCGACGATCAGCAGGTCGGCGACGTGGCCGTGCGTGACGAACTGCTTCTTGCCCGACAGCTTGAAGCCGTTGCCCGATCGCTCGGCGGTCAGCGTTACGGTGTCGCGGTGCTTCGCGCCCTCGTCGATCGCGAGCGCGGCGACGGTTTCGCCGCTGAGGATGCCGGGGAACCAACGCGCAGCGTGCGCGCTGCCCTTCAGCGCCTCGACTGCGGCGACCGCGGTCGATAGGAACGGCGAGGGCGACAGGTTGCGGCCGATCTCCTCGAGCACGACGCCCGCCTCGACATGGCCGAGCCCGAGGCCGCCATCCGCCTCGTCGATCAGGATGCCGGTGAAACCCATTTCGGCGAAGCTGCGCCACAGGTCGCGGCTGAAGCCGGTCGCGTCGTTGGCATCGCGCAGGTGGCGCATATGGCTGACGGGGGCCTGCTCCGCGACGAAATCGCGGATCGTATCCTGGAGGGTGGTTTGATCGTCGTTGAGATACAGCGGCATTGTTCTTCCTTCTTCTCCCTCTCCCCTGTGGGGAGAGGGTCGGGGAGAGGGGCTGTTCCGGACGCTACTGTCCGCGTGTTCGCCCTCTCCCGACCTTCGCTTCGCTCGGCCACCCTCTCCCGCGAAGCGGGAGAGGGAGAGTCAGGCCGGCAGTTCCAGGATGCGCTTGGCGATGATGTTGAGCTGGACCTCGCTGGTCCCGCCCTCGATCGAATTCGCCTTGGTGCGCAGCCACGCGCGCGCCTCGCGGCCGCCGCCCGAGGCGTCGCTCTCCCATTCGAGCGCGTCGGAGCCGCCGGCCGCCATCTGGAGTTCGTGGCGGCTCTTGTTGAGCTCGGTGCCGTAGTATTTCATCATCGAGGGTTGCGCGGGGTGGGCGCGACCGGCCTTGAGTTCGTCGATGAAGCGCTCGGACATCGCTCCGAACGCCTTCGCACGGACTTCGAACATCGCGATCGTTGCACGGAGCAACGGGTCGGCAAGGCGCCCCTCATGGTCGAGGCCAAAGGTTGCAATAGCGCCCTCAATCAACGGGTTGCCACCGGAACTTGCCAGCCCCATGCCGGAGATCATCTCGCGTTCGTGGCCGAGCAGATATTTGGCGACGTCCCAGCCCTTGTTCTCCTCATGGATGCGCTGCGCCTTGGGCACCTTCACATTGTCGAAGAAGGTCTCGCAGAAGGGGGAATAGCCCGAGATCAGCAGGATCGGCTTGGTCGAGACGCCTTCGCTCGCCATGTCGAACAGCACGAAGCTGATCCCGCCCTGCTTCGACTCCTTCGAGGTGCGGACGAGGCAGAAGATCCAGTCGGCCTTGTCGGCGTAGGAGGTCCAGACCTTCTGGCCGTTGAGGACATAATGGTCGCCGCCATCCTCCGCCGAAGTGGCGAGCGAGGCGAGGTCGGAGCCGGCATTGGGCTCGCTATAGCCCTGGCACCAGCGAATTTCGCCGCGCGCGATCTTGGGGAGATAGTCGAGCTTCTGCTCCTCGGTGCCATATTTGAGCAACGCCGGTCCGAGCATGGAAATGCCGAACGAGTTGAGCGGGTTGCGTGCCTTTATTGCAGCCATCTCTTCGCGCAGAACCTTCGTCTCGGCGGGGGACAGGCCACCGCCGCCATACGCCTTGGGCCAGTCGGGGACGGTCCACCCGCGCGACGCCATCGCGTCCATCCATTCCTTCTGGCCGGGCTGGAAATCGGGATTGCGACCACCCCAGCAGGCGTCCTTGTCGGAGCGGATGGGTGCGCGCATCTCGGGCGGGCAGTTCGCTTCCAGCCAGGCGCGGGTTTCGGTTCGGAAGGTGTCGAGGTCTTGGGTCATCGGATCAACTCCTCATCAAATCATGCGCCGCGCGCGCGACGGCGATCGCGGTATAGTCGCGGTTATAGTCGGCGATCACCTGCACCCCGATCGGCAGGCCGTCGGGATCGGTCCCGATCCGCACGCTCGTCGCGGGGAGCATCGGGAAGGTGGCGAGCCCGGGATAGGCCATCTGCAGCCCGGCGGGGGTGTCGAGCCCACCGATCCTCGTGATCCGCGTCATCAGCGGGGTATCGTCGTGCGCGTAAGCGGTGGTGCCCCAGATCGGCGCGATCACCGCGTCATAGTGGGTGAACAGCCGCGCCCAGTCGCGACGGCTTTTGGCTTGCGCGTCGACCAGCGTGAACCAGTCGGGGAGGGCAAGCGGCTGCCCGCCCTCCATCGGCGCGCCGCGCGCCATCGCGACGACGAGCATGTGGATATAGGCGCCGTGCTGCGCGATCAGATCGGGGAGGAGCGTGCTGGCGTCATCGACCTGCGCGCCCGCTGCCCGGAAGGCTTCGCCCACCGCAGCGATTGCGGTCTGGATCGCGGCTTGCGATTTGGCGAGCGGGTGTTCGGGGAGCAGCAGGACACGCCAGTCGCCGGGACCGCGCGGGGCGGGTCTGGCAAGCGCGTCGCCCCCCATGACGCCGAACAGCGTTTCCAGATCGTCAGGGTCGCGCGCCAGTGGGCCGACGACGTTGAGCGCGACGCCACAACTCTGTGTTCTCGGGAAGTTATGCCCAAAGGATGAGAGCGCGTTGTAGGTCGGCTTGTGGCCCCACACGCCACAGAAGGCGGCGGGGAGGCGGATCGATCCGCCGATATCCGAGCCGATTTCGATGGGCACGAACCCCGCCGCCAGCGCCGCCGCTGCGCCGCCCGACGAGCCGCCGGGGACGCGGTCGTGATTAAGCGGATTGCAGGTGCGGCCGTAGACCGGGTTGTTGGTCTGGAGATCGGCGAGCGCGACGGGGACGTTGGTCTTGCCGAGGATGACCGCGCCGGCATTCTTGAGGCGGGTCACCTGGACGGCGTCTTCGGTTGCGACGAAGTCGGCATGTTCCTCGAAGCCCCAGCAGGAGACGAGGCCGGCGACGTCGAAGCTTTCCTTGACGGTCATGGGGACGCCGAGGAGGGGGCGGGTGTCGTCCTTGGGGCTGGCGTCGATGGCGCGTGCGGCTTCGCGGGCGCGGTCGAAGTCTCGGACGACGACCGCGTTGATCGCGGTGTCGCCGGTTTCGATGCGGGCGATGGCGGCCTCGCATTCGGCGATGGCGGTGGTTTCACCGGCGCGGATGGCTGCGGCGATCTGGAGGGCGGTGCGCATCACTTCTCCCTCTCCCCGCTTGCGGGGAGAGGGCCGGGGAGAGGGGCAGTACAGCAGAGCGACCT
>NZ_AIDW01000014.1 GCF_000251145.1 Sphingomonas sp. PAMC 26621
GTTCGCGGCACCGCCCCACCCCAACCCCTCCCCTGAAGGGGAGGGGCTTTGTAGGTTCAAACGAAGATCTGCGACATCCATTCGGCGATCATCGCGGGCTTTTCCTCGCCTTCGATCTCGACCGAAAACTCGTTGGTCTGCTGCCACTGGCCGGGGCGCTTCTCGATCAACTCCAACAGCTTGAACCGCCCACGAACGCGTTTGCCCGAGCGGACCGGCTGGAGGAAGCGGACTTTGTTACCGCCGTAGTTGATGCCCATCTTCACGCCCTCGATCTGGACCGCGTCGATGATCTTGGAGGACAGCAACGGCATCAATGACAGCGTCAGGAAGCCATGCGCGATCGTCCCGCCGAACGGGGTCATCGCGGCCATCTGCGGGTTGACGTGGATGAACTGGTGGTCCCCGGTCGCGTCCGCGAACTTGTCGATCATTTCCTGGCTGACTTCGACCCAGTCGGACACCTGTTCGCTGCCGATCCGGCCTGCCAGTTCCTGAATAGTGATCGTCGTGGTCACGGCATTCCCCTGCAAAGTGCGCGTATCGCGGGCTGTGCGGCGGAGATGGCACCAGCGCTTGCCGCGCGCAAGCCTGCCAAAACCCAAATCCGGAACGGACCGGCTGCCGTAGCGTTAACAGGCAGGATAGCAGGGGCGAATCATACCCTGCCGGCGAACCGATCTTTCGAAATGGAAACCGATGTGATTCGAATACGTGGCCGAGATGGCGTTTCCGATGGAAAACTGACGCGGAACTTACGCCGGTTTGACACGGAACATAGTCAATAGGAATGAAACCCTTCTTAAGGCGGATGCACGACGTTCCAATATTCGGCAAAGCTCCTCCTACATTAAACCAACATCTCTTCGGTCTTGGGGGACTTTCGTGATGCGAGTAGCGATGAAACAGCGGCCAACCGATCGTAGTGAAATGTACGTCCTCAGCGACCCGCGTCGAGCCGACCGGCCCGGCATGTCGGTCGCGCTCCTCGATGATATCGCGCACGTCGCGGTCCGGGCGCTCGGCGTTGACGTTGCGGTCATCGTGATGAATCGTAGCGTCGCGACGTGGAACACCGCCAGGGTCGGCGTAGCCACCACGGCGGACGAAACCGCCACCGTTCCGGCAAGGCGCTCGGCTCTCGCCGACCTCGTTCATCCGGTCGCCGCCGATGCTGCGGGGTTTGCCTTCTATGCCGCGACGCCAGTGCGCGATATCTCGGGCTTGCGGATCGGGACCCTGGCGATCCTGTCAAGACAACCACGCGCGATTTCTGAAGAAGACCTCGTAACCTTTCGCAAGATTGCAACGATCGTCGAACAGAGCCGATAAGGCGCCCGCGCCGGGCGGCTCATGCCTCCGCGATCGACGCGACTCCCTTGCGCGTCAGGATCGCGTCCCGCGCGGTCGGTTCGTCACCGGTGCCGATCAAGAAGAACTCGACCGAAAGCAGACCCTCGTCGATCAAACTCTGGATGATCCGAACGAACATCTTACCCTCGGGCGTGAACTCATTGCCAAGCCTGGTGGGCGACAGATTGACGGGGTTGGGCCAGTTCTTCCGAAGATAGGCGAGGGTGGCGTGGTTGAGACGCACTTCCATACTGTCCTGATGGCCGTGCACCCACCGTACTGACACTGAATCCGCCCCCAAAAAGACCCGCGTCTTGTTCAAAATCCCTTCCGACAGGCGCCCCGGGATATATCATGCGCTTACAGTATACAGGGAAATTATAGGGCAAAAACGGTGATAACGCCAGCCGGGTTATGGCCATTTCGGTGCTTACGCCAAAAATGGCATGCGATATGGGGTAAATACAGTACCATTAATGCAGCGGAAACCATAGTGTTCAGTGCTGTCCGCCATCTTCGTCAACCGCAGAATTGCTTGATATCGCACCAGTTCCGCGACGATCCTCTGTCTTTAGAGCGCTTTTAGGGGCATTTTGCTCGGGTTTCACGTTGAACGTCGTCTGCGTCGGATAAGCCAGTTCGATCCCGTCCTCGTTGAGCCGCCGAACGATTGCGAGCCCTACGGCGTGGCGCGCGTCGTAAAACTCCTGGAAGGCCGCGCTGGGGGAATCGAACTCGACGTCGAAATCATAGCTGCTTGCGCCGAACGTGGTGAAGCCGGCGCGGACAAACTTCATGCCCTTCGCCTCGATCACGTCCTTCAGCACGGACGGCAGTGCCTCCATCGTCTCGACCGGGGTCGCCTGCACCAGCCCGATCGTGAAGACCACACGGCGATATTCGCGCGAGGTGTTGTTGATGATCTCCTTCTCTAGCAATTGCTTGTTGGCGACGATCCGCTCCTCGCCGGTAACGCCGCGGATACGCGTCGACTTCAGCCCGATCGCCTCGACCGTGCCCGAGGAGGAATCATAGCTGATCGCATCGCCGCGCCGGAATGGCCGGTCGAAGATGATCGCGAGTGCCGCGAACAGGTCGGCGAAGATGCCCTGCGCGGCGAGACCGATCGCGATGCCGCTGACGCCGAGCCCGGCGACGAGCCCGGTGACATTGACCCCGAGATTGTCGAGCACGACGATAAGCGCGATCGCGAATACCGCGAAGCTGACGAGCAGCCGGATGATCCCCATCGCGCTGCCGATCGCTTCGCCCGAATAATGTTCGCTGCGGGTGCGATGCTCGATCGCGCCGAGGATCAGTTCGCGCGCCCAGTTCGCCGCCTGGAACACCGCGGAGATCGTGAACAGGAAGTTGACCACCCGCGTGACTTCGGCGGGCGGGTTGGCAAAGCCGATCACGAGCTTTGCCGCCAGCAGGACGATGAACACGTTTCCGGTCCGCGCGATTGTCCGGCCGAACACGATCCCCCAGCCGTGCAATTGCCGGTCGCGTTCGCACAAGCCCCGCCCGATCCGCCGCGCGAAATGGAGCGCGATGACGATCGCCGCACCGGCGCCGAACGAGATCAGGAGCTGCAGCCAGTAATCGCCGATCCAGTCGAGCGTGGTCTTGGCGAGGCCGTGGACCTGGCTGCTTACGTCGCGGACGCGGATCGGCGGGAGGATCGCCGCAGACTTGTTACTCATGTCGGGACCTTTACGCGGCTCCGGCAAGGACCGGCGGGACGCCGCGCTCGCTGCCGTGCTCGAGGAAGGCAATCAGCCCGCGCTCGGTGCGGGTCAGATGCTGGGTGGAACGCGGGAGCTTCAGGGCAGCGCGGAATGCGGTCTGCCCATCCTTCGCCAGTGCGAGAAGCGCGGGATGGACATAGGACTTGCGTGCGATCGCGGGGGTGTTGCCGAGCGCCTCGGTCACGGGCTCGAGCATCGTCTTGAGGCTGATGTCGTGTTTCGCCCGCGCCAGCGCTTCGAACGCAAGCACGCTCGCGGACCAGGTGCGGAAATGCTTGGCGGTAAAATTCCCGCCCATCGCCGCGCGGATATAGGCGTTGACGTCAGAGGAAGACACCGGATGGCACGTGCCTTCCGCATCGACCCAGCGGAACAGGTGCTGGCCCGGCAGGTCCTGACAACGTTTGACGAACCGGCTGAGCGACCCGTCGGTGATCGTCAGCATCCGGAGCTTGCCCGACTTGGCCTTGAACTGAAGCTTGAGCGATTGCCCCTTCACCGCGGCATGGCGCTTGCGCAGCGTGGTCGCCCCGAAGCTTTTGTTCGACTTCACATAACCTTCGTTGCCGATGCGAACCTTGCCGAGATCAAGCAGCCGCACCACCGCGGCGACCGCGATGTCCTTGTCGAGCCCGCGTCGCGCGAGATCCTTCGCCACCCGCGCGCGCAGCTTGGGAAGCGCGTGGCCGAACGGGGCGCACAGTTCATATTTGGCGGCATCCTGCGTCTCGCGAAAGCCAAGGTGATAGCGATATTGCTTGCGCCCCTTTTCGTCCCATCCGACCGCCTGGATGTGGCCGACGGGAGAGGGGCAGAACCATGCGTCGCGATAGGCGGGGGGCAGGCCGATCGCGTTCAGCCGGTCGATCTCGTCGCGCTCGGTGATCCGCGTACCGGCAGCATCGTAATAGCCCCAGCCCGACCGCATCTTCTTGCGCGTGATGCCGGGCTCGCTGTCGTCGTGGTACGTGATCGGGTGGATCTGCTGCGCCATGGCCTTTGTGAATGCACGGATTGGCGCATCGTTCCGGAACAGGCGCTGGCCCTCGCGGGTTTACTGACCCGAGCCCAAGGTGGCTTCGATCCCAAAATGCCAAAATTGCACCGGAGACAAATCATGGCCGAGCTATCGCAGGCGCACGTTCTCATCATCGCGACCGACGGCTTCGAGCAGGCCGAACTGTTCGAGCCGCGCAAGGCGTTGCTCGACGCGGGCGTCAAGGTCACGCTCGCCTCGATCAAGACCGACCCGATCCAGGGCATGGTTGCCGACGAGAAGGGCGACACGATCACTCCCGACACGACGCTCGACGAGGTGGATACCGAGGACTTCAACGCGCTGTTGCTGCCGGGCGGCGTCGGCAATCCGGACAAGCTGCGGATGAACGATCGCGCGGTCGAGATCGTCGAGGAATTCGCCGACGACGGCAAGCTGATCGCCGCGATCTGCCACGCGCCGTGGTTGCTGATCGAGGCGGACGTGGTCGATGGCCGCCGCATGACGAGCTGGCCGTCGCTGCGCGTCGATCTCGCCAACGCTGGCGCCGAAGTCGTCGATGAGGAAGTCGTGCGCGACGGGTCGTTCATCACCAGCCGCAAGCCCGGGGATATCCCCGCCTTCAACAAGGCGATCCTCGCGGCGTTGCAGGAAGATGTCGACGATCAGGAGGCGGAAGCCGACGACACCGACGCCTGACGCCCGGAACCGGCTCGCCAGCGCGTGGCGAGCCGGTTCATCCAGGCCTGCGCGGGGCGTTCGACAAAGCGGTACAGCACCAGCGAACTGACCAGCACGAGCGCCAGATACAGAGCGATTAGCGCTGGAGAGATGCTCCGCGCATCACTGACCAGCGCCAGCTTGAACACTACGAACAGCAGGAAGTGACCGAGATAGGTCGCGTAGCTGAGCTCACCGAGCGCGTGGAGCGGACGCCATGATAGCGGATTGCCGCGCCAGTCCGAGGTTAGTGCAAGGCACAGCAGCGCGGCGGCCAGCACGCCCGGCACGACGAGCGTTTCCGCGGCACCCGCAGCAAGCGCACCGACCACCGCGACCGCGAGACCCGCGCTAACCCGGATCGCGCGCCCGGGCATGTCCCGAAAGCGCAGCCACAGCGCGCAGATCGCGGTGCCGACCGTGAACTCGAGCAGGCACCGCCGCAGTCCGAATGTCCAGATGTCGGTCCCGAGCGTCGGTGCCCCCGCCATCACGAGGTGCAGCAGCACAAGCAGCGCGACGATCGCGCTGACTACGATCACGGTCGGCATCCGCCGCCAGTCGATCGCCAGCGCGAGCAACGGGAAGGCAAGATAGGCCGCCCACTCGGTGCTGATCGACCAGCTCGGGTCATTCCACGCAAGATGATCGGTAAACCCCCAGTTCTGCAGCAGCAGCAAATGGAGCGGCAGGTCCGCGAACGGATAGTCTGCCGCATCGTGCTTTCCTACCGCCGCGAGCAGGATTGCGAGCGCAACCGCGCAGCCGAGCATGAACACATGCAGCGGCCAGATCCGCGCCAGCCGCCGCCACAGGAACCCCGGCACCGCCGCGAACCCGCCCGTGCGCAGGCGGTTGCTCCAGCTCAACCAAAGTACGAAGCCCGACAGCAGGAAGAAGAAATCGACCGCCAAATAGCCCTTGGCCAGCACCGCGAGCCAGAAGGGCGGTACGCCCGCGATCGACAGCCGAATGTGGTACAGCACGACGAACCACGCGGCGATGCCGCGCATCCCGGTCAACGCGCGGAGTTCGGAACGGCCCGTCACGCCGCCGCCGCCTGCGCCGGGCGGACCTTGCGGAACGACCGGAAGGACTGCTCGGCGCGTTTGCGCGCCAGATACGTATCGAGCCCGATCTGTGCGCCGATCAGCATGTAGACGAACGGCTGGAATGCGATCGCGATGAACCCCGCGCCCAGCAGATAGACGAGATGCGCCGATTGCAGCGCGCCGGCGAGTGGCGCGATCCACGCCTGTTCGGGGTCGCCCCGGCGATAGCGCCGCCGCAGCACTTCCATCCGCAACAGCCCGATCAGATTGATCGCTGCCCAGATCGCGAAGCCCGGGAAGCCCTGTTCACCGATCATCTCGAAATAGGCGCTGTGGAACGCACGCGCCTTGTCGACGGTCAGCTTGCGGTCGACCGTCGCGTTGTTGCCGTCGCCCTCGACCTTTTCGGTGTCGTAGCGGATCTGGTTCTGGCGATACATTTCGAACCCGCCGCCGAGCGGGTGCTGCTTGGCATAGTCCCACGTCCAGCCCCACACCGCGATCCGGGTCGAGGCGGATTCGTCGCCCTTGTAAGTCTTGATCGTCCCCATCCGCTCGGTGAAGGCGCTCGGCAGGAACGGTACGGCGATGAGCCCCGCCGCCGCGATTAGCCCGATGTAGAGGAGTTTCCGTTTCGCATCGCGCACCATCAGCAAGGCGACGAGACCGATGCACAGCAACCCGGTCCGCGTCGAGGTGCCGACCGGGATGAGGAGGCACGCGAACACCAGCGCGTAGCAGAAGGCGATGACCTTCCAGTTCGGCGGGAAGATCGTGCCATGCCGCGTGAACCACAGGATCAGCGGATGATCGCCACCGCGACGGTCGATATGGTCGAGCCTTCGTACAGCCCCGAATTGTTCGCGACCATCAGGTTGAGCGTACCATAGCCGCCGCCGCCGCTCGCGATCGTCTTGAGGCCGCCGACGATGATGATCGACGCCGCCGACGCGATCATCACCAGCAGCAGCGATTCGATCCGCAACCGCGTGCGCAGGGTGAGGGGGAGGAAGGCCGCAAACGCCAGCGTCTTCCACACCCACCCCCATTTATCGAGCGCCTCGACCGGAAAGTCGGCGGTGCGCGTGGTGATGCCGCAATAGAGCAGCAGCAGCACGATCAGGATCTGGCGCGGCGCGACACGAACGTCGCGCTTGTCGTCGGCGATCACGAACCCGCCGACCGCGAGCGCGACCGCGATCAGCGAGATCGGCACGGCATTGAGCAGCAGATACGTCAGCCGTTGCGGGGAAACGATGTCGATATAAACATAGGCCAG
Organism: Sphingomonas sp. PAMC 26621; assembly: GCF_000251145.1. Lineage (GTDB taxonomy): Bacteria > Pseudomonadota > Alphaproteobacteria > Sphingomonadales > Sphingomonadaceae > Sphingomonas. The sequence continues at coordinate 7,153 of NZ_AIDW01000014.1, forward strand.
CACGAACAGGAACGGCCGGCGGAACCCGGCCGCGAAGAAGGCGGCGAGGAAGCCGACGAAAAACAGGTCACGCACGCGGGCGGGCCTTTGATTTAGGCTTTGCGCGATCCGCCGCAGGATCGGACGAGGGCGTCTCCCGGTCGAGATCGGGCCGGCGCAGCAACAGCCACACCGTCAGCGCGATCAGGCCGTGGCTGATCGCCAGCGCGAAATTGTCGATCATTCTTGCCTGAGCCCTTGCGACACCCGTGCCGGCGAACCAGCCACGCTCCGTGTCGTAGCGCGCGCCGGTTGAGGCTCCGTTAAACACTGATGCGCTACCGAGAGCAGATGCGGATTCTCCACATTCTCGATCACGGTTTGCCGCTCCACAGCGGCTACACCTTTCGCACGCGCGCGATCCTCAAGAGCCAGATGCGGCGGGGATGGCAGGTCGCCGCGGTGACCGGGCCGCGACATGGCGCGGCGGCGCTCGCCGAGGAAACGGTCGACGGGATCGACTTTCATCGCACGACCCCGGTCGCCGGGTCGGTCCCGGTGGTGCAGGAACTGCGCGAGATCCACGCCTTTGCGAAGCGGATCGATGCGGTAGTCGAGCAGTTCCGGCCCGACGTGCTCCATGCGCATTCCCCCGTACTCGACGCGCTGGCGGCGCTTCGTGTCTCGCGGCGGCGGAAGCTGCCGTTGGTTTATGAAATTCGCGCGTTCTGGGAGGATGCGGCGGTCGGCAACGGGACCGGGCGCGAGGGATCGGCGGTCTATCGCGCGACTCGCGCGCTCGAGACCTATGCAGTGCGCCGCGCGAATGCGGTCGCGGTGATCTGCGATGGCCTGCGCCGCGATCTCGTCGCGCGCGGGCTCGAGGCGGACAAGATCTTCGTGTCGCCCAACGGAGTCGATCTGTCGCTGTTCGGGGAACCGCGGCCCTATGATGCGACGCTTGCGGCGCAAATCGGCGTCGAAGATGCGGAAGTGATCGGCTTCATCGGGAGCTTCTACGATTACGAGGGCCTCGACGATCTGCTTGCCGCGATGCCGCAACTCGTGGCGAAGCGGCCGAGGGCGCACCTCGTGCTCGTCGGCGGCGGCCCGGTCGAGGCGGCGTTGCGCGCGCAGGCGGCGGCATCGCCGGTCGCGGATCATATCCACTTCGTCGGACGCGTCCCGCACGATCAGGTCGAGCGGTACTACAGCGTGATCGACGTCCTCGCTTATCCGCGCAAGCACATGCGGCTGACCGATCTCGTCACGCCGCTCAAACCGCTCGAGGCGATGGCGCAGCGCCGGCTGGTCGCCGCGTCCGACGTCGGCGGGCATCGCGAGCTGATCGAGGATGGCGTCACCGGCACGCTGTTTCCGCCCGACGATCCGAACGGCATGGCGCACGCGCTCGCTGCGATGCTCGCGGACCGGGGGGCGTGGCCGATGATGCGCGAACGGGGACGTGCGTTCGTTGAAAAAGAGCGTAATTGGGCGGTCAACGTTGCCTGTTACGCCCCCGTTTACCAGAAACTTACCGATCCGCTGGCAAGGTCCTCCGCATGGCCGTCCTCTCCGATTCCCACCGTCTGATTTTCCCGGTAGCGCCGATCGTCGGGGCGGTCGTTGGCACCTGCGCCGCCGCCGTGTTCGCGCTGGTGCCGACCGTCGCGATCGAGAACGTCTCGCTCGACAGCGGGCTTGCCGCGATCGTCGCCGCCGCCGCGCCGCCGCTTGGCTTTACCGCGCGGTTGCTGCTGGTGCTGCTCGGGGGCGGGGGGCTCGGCGTGATCAGCGGGTTCGCGACCTTCCTCGCGCTGGGCCATCGCCGCGCCGCGTTCGGCGGGGGACGCGTGATAATGGATGTCACGACGGCGCCGAATGATCCGGCGCCGGTGTTGCGCCGCGCCGATGCGCACCCCGATGCGCCGTCGCGCCGGCCGCTGCGCGCGGATCGCGATCTCGGCACGCGGTTTCTCGAGGTTCCGGTGACCCCGGCACGGCATCTGGACGCGCAGGCGCTGCTTGCCGAACCGATCCTACTGCCCGAACAGATCGCACCGGTCGCCGAGCGCGCATTGCCCGAGGATCTCGATCAACCGCTTGCCGGTTATGCGAGCATGGCGCTCGGCAACCAACGCCCGCAGACTTTCGCTGCGACAGAGCGGTTCGAAACCTTCGCGCTGACGCCGACCCGCGCCGATCCGTCCGAAACGATCCATGCGCTGCTCGACCGGCTCGAACGCGTGGTGCAGCGCCCGGCGGTCGAACGGAACGCCGTTTCGCCGCAGGACCGGCTCGAGGATACGCTCGCCACGCTCCGCGCGATGGCGCAGCGCGCGCACTGACGCAAACCGACGTTCGGCGACCGGACGAATCGGATCGTGGCATAAATCCGGAAAATCGCGCCGGTCACGTCTCGACCGTCAGCACCTCCACCCCGAGTTCGGCCTGATCCTCGGCGCGCGAGATCATCGTCACGACGACGTCCGCAACGAGATGTCCGCGCAACTGCAGATGCACTTCGTCCAAGCCGTCGATCCAGGCGTCCAGCCCCGTTCCCGCGACGGTCGCCGCGATACGGTGTTGCGCACCGACGAAGGTGGCGCTTGCCCAGCGGCGGGAGAGGACACCGTGCCACGTCACCGTGATTCCACAACGATCGGCGTGTCGATCCAGCGCGCGGCGAAGCAACGTCGCGGCGTCGGGGCCGCGGCTCATCGGGGCGTCTCGCTATGGGCGGCGAGGAACGCCTCGATCCGTCGGACCATCTGAACGCCGGGTTCGCGACCCCGGCGCAGATCGTGCACCAGCCGGGGATCGCGGACCGCGAGCCGCCCGAATCTGGTCGGCGGCATCGCCGTCGCGCGCAGGTAGCGGTCGATTTTATGCAGTACCGACATGGTGGCCCTTTCCTTCGAGTCGATCTATGTTCCCGATGTGTTCCGCCATTTCCAACTTGTCTAGGATATTTCCTATGGTATCGTCATCGGCATGGAAGTGAGCGATCCCCGCGCGCGCCTGGCGACGCTGATCGACGCACACGGCGGCGGTTACGCCGCGCTGTCGCGCATGCTCCGGCGGAACGACGCCTATTTGCAGCAATATGTCCGGCGCGGGACGCCGCGGGTGCTCGCGGAGCGCGACCGTGCGCTGCTCGCCGCCTACTTCCGGGTCGACCAGAGCGAACTCGGCGGTCCTTCAGCAACGCCGATGGCGGCGATCCGCCGGCTCGCGGTCGAGGCGTCGGCAGGGCCGGGCGCGCTGACCGATACGGACGAGACTCGCGAGGGCGCGCGCGCGATGCTGCTCGATCCCCGGTTGCTCGCCGACCTTCGGCTGAGTCCGGCGGATGCGAGCATGCTGACCGCGCGGGGCGATTCGATGCTGCCGACGATTTCGGATGGCGACACGCTGGTCGTCGACGAGCGCGACCGGCGCGTCACGGCGCGCGCGGGCATTTTCGTGCTGCGACATGAAGGGGTGCTGCTGGTGAAACGGCTGACGTCGCGCGAAAGCGGTGTCGTCATCGCGAGCGACAATCCGGCCTATCCGGACATCACGGCGCCTGCAGTCGATGTCATCGGGCGGGTGGTGTGGCTATCGCGCGCGTTACGGTGAAAGTTTGCGGCGCAGCTTGTCGAGCTTCGCCCTTTTCAAGGCGGTGCCGCCGCTAGTGCCGTCGATCCAGCAACCAGATCGCAAGCGACATCGCGACCCCGGCCGACAGCCCGATCAGGAACCCCCGCGTCGGGCCCAGTGGCGTGAACAGGCTGATCGCCGCGCCGGCGATAGACCCGAGCGCGATCAACGATCCGCCGGCAAGCGGCGAGCGGGGCGGGGGGGAGACGGCCATGATCGCGCCCTGCCACGTCACACCGGCCAGCGCCAGTGTTCCGATCCGCCCCGGCTCCGCGCGCGCTGGCGTCCCGATCCGGGAGCGACGGGGCAGCCGAGACGGCGCACCGCCAAAATGAGCGAGACTGGCTCGTGACGCGATCGCAAGGACTTGCTAGTCGGCACTCCGATCGATCACCGTTGCCGCGCGTGGAGCCTGAATGCCTTATCTTCCCTATCTCGCCGACCGCGCGGAACTGACAGACGCGACCGACCTGATCACCATGTTCGGGAGCGAAGCGCGCACGGAAGCGGCGGCGCGCGCGGACCGCAGCCGCGATCTTGGCAATCACCTGCATTTCTGTCGCTGGCGCCAGATCGAGCGTCTGATCGCCTGGCTTTCGTTCGATCGTGCGATCGGCACGGTTCACTAAAGTCCTGCGCCAGCCCCCTGTCGCTTCGGCGAGAGCCGGGCTAGGACGGCGCCATGTCGTTGCCGGTCGGGCGGCGGGGCCACTTGTTTGCCGCCGTCGGGGTCTTTGTCATGGGGTGTCCGTATGCTGCGGCACAGGTGCGCCCGGCGTCCGAGCCCTCAGCCCCGGGGTCGATCCCCGAACCCCAGCTCGACCCGCAATCCCCGCTCGCGCCGCTTCCCGGGCTCGGTGTGGACTGGCCCGATCTCGCCACGGCACCGGTCGAGCCGGCCGCGGTTGCGGACCCCGCGACCATCGCGGGCGAAACGCGCTACACCTACCGCGTCGACGGCATCGATGACGTCGGCGGATCACTCCTCCGCGAGCGGTTCGACCAGCTTTCGTCGCTCAACGCCAATCATGGTCAGCCCGCCAATGGTGCGCAACTCGACCGCCGCGCCCGCGAGGATGCGACGCTGCTGACGTCGCTGCTCAAGGCCGATGGCTATTATGACGCGCGCATCGCGACGCGGGTCGAGCCGAATGGCAGCCATCCTATCGTCATCCTCGATGCCGAGCCGGGGACGCTCTACCGGTTCAGCGGCGTGACGCTCGCGGGGGTCGATGCCGCGGGCGAAAAGCAGGCGTTGCTGCGCGACGCGTTCGCGGTGCGCAAAGGCGACCCGGTGAATTCCGATTCCATCGTCGCCGGGCAGACCGCGCTGACCACGACGATCACCGACAAGGGGTTCCCGTTCGCGGTGGTCGGCGACCCCGCGATCGTCGTCGATCGCGCGGCCAAGAGTGCGACGCTCGATCTCGCGGTGGTCCCTGGTGCGGAACGTCGTTTCGGGCATGTCGTGATGACCTCGGGCGAGAAGATCTTCGACGCGCGCCATGTCCAGGATATCGCGCGGTTCGTCCCCGGGCACCCGTATGACGCGTCAGCGCTGGTCGACCTGCGCCGCGCGCTGATCCAGACCGGACTGGTCTCGACCGTCCGGGTCGCGCCGGTCGATGGCAAGGACCCCGGCACGGTCGACATCGCGGTCGGGATCGACCGCGCCCCGCCGCGCACGATCGCGGGCGAGATCGGCTATGGCGCCGGCGAAGGCGCCCGCGCCGAAGTGAGCTGGACGCATCGCAACCTGTTCCCGCCCGAGGGCGGGCTGACGCTGCGCGGGGTGCTCGGGACGCAGGAGCAGCTGGCGAGCGTGATTTTCCGACGCAACAATTTCAACGGGCGCGACCGGATCCTGACCGCGTCGCTCACGGCGTCCAACCTCACCCGCAACGCCTATCAGGCGCGCACCTTCGGACTGGCGGCGAGCCTGGAGCGGCAGACCAACATCTTCTTCCAGAAGAAATGGACCTGGTCGCTCGGCGGAGAATTGCTCGCGTCGGACGAGCGCGACGTGATCGTCACGACCGGTGCGCCGCGGCGACGCACCTATTTCATCGGCGCGCTGCCGACGACGCTCAGCTACGACGGGTCGGACGACCTGCTCAACCCGTCGCGCGGGTTCCGGCTGAGCGGGCGGTTCTCGCCCGAGTTGTCGCTCGAAGGCAACGTCTTCGGCTATTCGCGCGTCCAGCTCGATGCGAGTACCTATCGCATGGTGACCAAGGGGACGGTGCTTGCCGGGCGAGTCCGGCTGGGGACGATCTTCGGCGCGCCGCGCGATGCGGTCGCGCCGTCGCGGCGGTTCTATGCGGGCGGCGGCGCTTCGGTGCGGGGTTATGGCTATCAGGACATCGGCCCGCGCGACCCGAATAATGATCCGATCGGCGGGCGCAGCTTGGCCGAATTCTCGCTCGAGGCGCGGGTCAAGACGTTCGGCAATTTCGGGGTCGTCCCGTTCTTCGATGGCGGCAACATCTATACCGGTGTGCTCCCCGACTTCAGCGGCATGCGCTACGGCGCGGGGATCGGGGTGCGCTATTACACCAATTTCGGCCCGATCCGGATCGACGTCGGGACGCCGGTCAACCCGGTGAAGGGCGATCCGCGGGTCGCGGTCTACGTTTCGCTGGGGCAGGCGTTTTGAGCGACGACGGGTCTGTCTTAACGCCGGACGTGGTTGTCCCGCGGCGGCGCTGGGGGCGGATCGTGCTGGGCGCGATCGCTGCAATGCTGCTGCTCGCGGTGGCGCTGGTCGGCCTGCTCGATACCGCGATCGGCCATCGCTTCCTGACCGACCGGATCGCCGCACAGCGCCCGTCGAACGGGTTGCGCTACAGCATCGGGCGGATCGATGGGTCGATCTACGGGCAGGCGACGCTGATCGACGTGCGCGTGCGCGATCGGCGCGGGCTGGTGTTCGCGGCCCCGCGCGCCGAACTCGACTGGGCACCGCTGCGCTGGGTCCACAACCGGCTCGACATCACCCGGCTGCACGTCGCGCGGGCGCGGCTCGAGCGGTTGCCCGACCTCGTCCCGTCTACGCGCAAGCAGCCGATTTTGCCCGCGTTCGACATCAGGATCGGGGCGCTCGCGATCGACCGGCTGACGCTGGCGAAACCCGTCACCGGGGTCGAGCGCGTCGGAAGGCTGGCGGGACGGGCGGATATCCGGGGCGGTCGCGCGCTGATCGATCTCGATGCCGTGGTGGCGGGGAGCGATACGCTGCGGCTCAAGCTCGACGCCGCGCCCGACCGCAACCGCTTCGACGTGGACGCGCACGCGCGCGGCACCGCCGACGGGCTGCTGGCGAAGCTGGCGGGGTTCCGGCGGACGGTCGCGCTCGATGTCGCCGGGCGCGGGAGCTGGACGAAGTGGGGCGGCAGCGCGGTCGCCGAGATCGGGACGGTGCGGCTGGCAGATCTCATCCTCGCCAACCGGGCGGGGGCCTATACGCTCGCGGGCGTGCTCGACCCCGCGCCGCTCGCGCATGGCAAGCTGCAGCGGCTGACGACCCCGCGGGTCCGCGTGCAGGGCGATGCCACGCTGGCCGACCGGCAATTGAAGGGCACGCTGTCGCTGCGGTCGGGGTCGCTGAGCGTGGAGGGCGACGGCACGCTCGATCTCGCCGCCAACGCCTTCCGCGGCGTGCGGCTGCATGCGGTGCTGTTCAAGCCTTCAGCGCTGTTCCCCAACATGACCGGGCGTGCGATCGAACTGCGGATGCTGCTCGATGGCGCGTTCGCGACCGCGCGGTTCGATTACCGGCTCGCGGCGAAGCGGTTCGCGTTCGACGACACCGGGTTCGAGGACGCGTTCGCCGCGGGGAGCGGGCGGCTGTCGCGCGCGCCGGTGCTCGTCCCGATCCGCTTCGTCGCGGCGCGCGTGACCGGGGTCGGCGATGTCGCGGGCGGAATTCTGCGCAACCTGACGATGCAGGGCGTGCTCCGCGTGACCGCGACGATGGTGACCGGGGACGATTTGCGGCTGACCTCGGACAAGCTCAACGGGCGGTTCAACCTGCTGCTCGACCTGCGCGACGGGCGCTATGACATCGGCGTCAACGGCGGGCTGTCGCGCTATCTGATCCCGGGGCTGGGGCTGGTCGACGTGCAGACCGTGCTCAAGGTCGTGCCGGGCGCGGACGGGCACGGGACTCGCGTGATCGGGCAGGGGACCGCGCAGATGGTGCGGCTCGACAACGCCTTCTTCCGCTCGCTCGCGGGCGGGTTGCCGAGGATCGTCACCGGGCTCGAGCGCACCCCCGATGGCGTGCTTCACCTCAACAATCTCGTGCTGACCGGGCCGCAGATCCGGATCACCGGCAACGGCATCCGACGGCGCGACGGGACGTTCCACTTCGAGGGCACGGGGACGCAGCAGACCTATGGCCCGCTGACGCTCAAGCTCGACGGCAAGATCGACCGCCCGACGCTCGATCTGGTCTTCAAACGCCCCAACGAAACGATGGGCCTGAGCGACGTGGTCGCGCATCTCGACCCGACCGAGGCGGGCTTTGCCTTCACCGCGCGCGGCGGATCGCGGCTCGGGCCGTTTACCGGCAATGGCGCGATCCTGCTGCCCAAGGGCGGCGGCGGGACGATCGCGATCGCGGATCTTGCGGTGAGCGGGACGCATGCGTCGGGACCGCTCGCGATCGTCGATGGCGGGTTTGACGGGACGCTGGCGATCGCGGGCGGCGGGCTGTCGGGCGCGTTGCTGTTTGCGCCGGTCGGGGACAATCAGCGGATCGAGGCGCATCTCGACGCGCGCAGCGCCACGCTGTCGAACGGGATCAGCGTCAGGCGCGCGCACCTCGATGCGGTCACGCTGCTCGATCCGGCGGGGACGACGATCGAGGCGACGCTCAACGCCGGCGGGGTGCGGCGGGGGGCGCTGGTGATCGGGCGGTTCGGTGCGCGCGCGTCGCTGCGCGGGGGGACGGGGACGATCACCGCGTCGATCGCGGGGTCGCGCGGGCGCGCGTTCGATATCCAGTCGGTGACGCAAGTTTCGCCCGATCGCTACGTCGTTTCGCTCCAGGGGACGCTCGACCGACGGCCGCTTAAGCTCGTGACGCCCGCGGTGTTCACGCGCGACGGGGCCGCCGAGCAGGGCGGCTGGCGGCTCGCGCCGACCGCGCTGAGCTTTGCCGGGGGCGATGCGCAGCTGTCGGGGCGGTTTACGCCGGGCGGCACCGCGATCGATGCGAAGGTTGCACATATGCCGCTCGCGATCCTCGACATCGGTTACCCCGGGCTGGGGCTGGGCGGGAGTGCGTCGGGCAGCCTATCCTATTCACAAAGCAGGACAAATCCCCCGACGGGGCGGATCGACATGACCGTGCGCGGGCTCACGCGTTCAGGTCTTGTGCTGACCTCGCGCCCGGTCGACGTCGGCATCGCCGGGATTCTGTCGGCCGACCGGATCGCCGCGCGCGCGGTCGCGGCGACCGCGGGCAAGACGGTCGGGCGCGCCCAGATGCTGCTCACCTTGCCCGCCGGGCCGGATCTGGCGACCCGCGTGCAGGACGCAGGCGTGTTCGCGCAGCTGCGCTACAATGGTGCGGCGGATACGCTGTGGCGGCTGACCGGGATCGAGCTGTTCGACCTGACCGGTCCGGTCGCGATCGGCGCGGATGTCGGCGGGCGCGTCAGCAACCCGCAGATCAAGGGAATCGTCCAGGCGCGCGGCGCGCGGATCGAGAGTACCGCCACCGGCACGGTGCTGACCAACGTCGTCGCGAACGGCCAGTTCGGCGGATCGCGGCTGACGATCGACACCTTCACCGCGGACGCGGGCAAGGGCGGGCGCGTGACGGGGAAGGGCGCGTTCGAGTTCGGCGCGAACAGCGGGTTCGATCTCGCGGTCCAGGCGGACCATGCGGTGATGATCGCGCGCGACGACATCGGCGCGACCGTGACCGGACCGTTGCGCTTCCTGTCCGACAAGCAGGGCGGAACGATCTCTGGCGAGCTCCGGCTCGACAAGAGCCGTTACCGGCTTGGGCAGGCGACCGCGGCGAGCGCGGTGCCGCAGCTCAACATCCGCGAGATCAACGTGCCCGGCGGCGGCAGCGAGGACGACGACACCCCGCGCACCCCGTGGCGGCTCGCGATCCACGCGCGCGCGCCCAACCAGGTGATCGTCTCTGGGCTGGGCCTGCGCAGCGAATGGTCGGCGGACCTCAAGATCGGCGGCGCGCCCGACAATCCGGCGATTGCGGGCCGCGCCGACCTGGTGCGCGGCAATTACGACTTCGCGGGGCGCACCTTCGCGCTCGAACGCGGCAAGATCCTGTTTACCGGCGACGTCCCCGCCAACCCGGCACTCGACATCGCGGCCAACGCGAGCACCACCGGGCTCAACGCGACGATCAACGTGACCGGCCCCGCGCTCAAGCCCGAGATCGCCTTCTCGAGCGTGCCCGCGCTGCCGCAGGACGAATTGCTGTCGCGGCTGTTGTTCGGCACCTCGATCACCAACCTGTCCGCGCCCGAGGCGCTGCAACTCGCGTCAGCGGTGGCGGCGTTGCAGAACGGGCGCGGCGGGCTCGACCCGATCAACGCCGTGCGGCGCGTGGCGGGGCTCGACCGGCTCCGCATCGTCTCCGCCGACCCGCAGACCGGGCAGCGGACTTCGGTCGCGGCGGGGAAATATATCACGCGGCGCTTCTACGCCGAGATCGTGACCGACGGCGCGGGATATTCCGCGACACAGGTCGAGTTCCAGGTGACGCGCTGGCTGTCGGTCCTGTCGTCGATCTCGACACTCGGGCGGCAGAGCGCGAACTTGCGGGTTTCGAAGGATTATTGAGGGCGCGCTTGGCTGCGGCAAGTGCGGTCGTTTGGCCAATCGGAGCGGACTGTCAGCGCTCCTCGGGGACGAGGAATCGCGCGGCCGTTTTCCCCTCTAAACCGACAAAGGCCGTCGATCCGTTGAGATCGACGGCCAATGGGTAATAGTGCCGGAAGTTCAGGCGTAGGTAACACGCACCCAAGGCGTCTTACGACCCCGCGCGGCAAAACCGATCATACCGAAGCCCGCGAGCATCATTGCCCATGTCGCTGGCTCCGGAACAGCGCCCGAAACCGCCTCGATCGAAACATTGTCGACGCCCTGCTGGAAAAAGCTTTGGTTGTCGACTTCGCCAAACCGGATTTGATAGCCGGTGCCAGCGCTCAGTCCAATGTTCAGCAAATTGAAGCTGTAGTTCCCGTAGGGATTGGCTCCGCTGCCATCAGCGCCAAGGTAAAGTCCGGCGACGATATCCGCTGCGTCGGTGCTGAAAACTGTTGCTCCGGCAGTGAGAATGTCGACTCGCGCGTGCTGGTTGGGCACCCCTCGATGATCGAGACCGATCGGATCGATGATCGTGTTCCCCGCCTGGTTGTTCGCGAACATCTGGAAGGTGAGAACGGCCGAGGTCGTTCCGACAGGAAGGAAAAAGCTCTGCATAAGGGCATAGGAACCCGGCCCGTTCTGATCGGTCACCGAGTAGTAGTTGCCGCCGGCTGCATTCAGCGCAGTTGCGTACCCGGAAATCGGCGAGGCAGCGCCGGGCGCCGCGATGTTGAGCTTGCCGTTCGAACCTGGGCGAACAGTGGCTGACCAACCCGTATAATCGCCCGTTTCGAAGCCGCCATTGACGATCAGTTCGGTGGCGAAGGCCGGTGCCGCGAAAGTGGCCGAAAGCAATGTCAGGAGGCTTAGTGCCTTGTTGGTGAACATCATCATCTCCTAAAGAAATTTTATTATTTCTTATATTTTTTGGAAACAACAAACTCGACTAACTGTCTTGAGTCGTCGCAGCAATATTCATACCAAATCCTTGGCATGTTTATGATCAATGACATGCAAAAATGTGCAGCTTTCAAGTGTAATCCAAAGCTACACTTGAGTGACCGGTCCGCCATCTAAAGGTAAGGAATGGGCGTCTCTGGACGTTCGGTAGATCGCTGACCCGAATGTCGCATTGTGGTGGTGAGCCGTTTGTCCGCTTTTGGGCAGGCGAATGCGGTAACGGACGTAGTCAAGCGCCGCCGGCCTTACCAAAAAGGATAGTTCAACAGAACGCAGGCGCGTTGATCGTCATGCACTCCTCTTAACGTTTGATAGCCGCCTCGCGCCGAGCGGCGACGATAGCGTCAATTTCCCGATTAGACTTGCCTTCTACGCACGCAACCAACTGCCGTTTGCTTACCACCCCCTCGGTCACGCATTGCTGCGCAACGCCACACGGAATAGCATCAAGTTCTCCTTCGCCCGACGGGCGCGTAACCCGGCAGCTTCTAAGGATCACTATCCCGCCCCGCTTTTCCATCTTCATGTCGACATCAATACGGCGCAGCTTGTTCGCAAGCACCACGATATCTGGTTCTATAGGCGTGACTGGCGAGGTTCCAGATTGCAGCGCGAACAGCAGCGACAGGATCATATAGCGGACGGCCTCAAAAGCTTCAGGACTTGCAGGCGGTCTCTCGATCAACCCACGACACCGTCTCCGCTACCATAGTTCTATGGACGCGCACGATAAATAGCGGTCAACTAATCATGCTCTGCGACCGCGGACCGCCGATACCGTTTTTCACGCATCTGATGGTAGCGGTCCGACGGCTTAAAAAGAAACGAGGCGAGATAGCTGCCGTCAGGTACGCTAAGCGTGTACTGCTCGTCGCGCGACGCTATCGATCTTCCCTGCGATCTGGTGCCACACACTAGCGGGAAGGTCATGTCCCATGCCATTGATGAGCAAGAGTTCGGCCTCCGGAATAGAAGCGGCTGTGTCCCGGCCGCAGTCCGGCAAAAACAATGGATCGTCATTTCCATGAATGACCAGCGTGGGTACAGTAACAGCCGACAGCCGAGCACGCCGATCTCCGGTCACGCCAACGGCGGCGATCTGACGGCCCGTTCCGGCGGGATCGTAGGCACGGCTGAGTTCTTCCGAAGCCAGCGCACGGTGGGCTTCCTCGTCGAAAGGGTATCCCGAGCCCGCTATGCGTCTGGCGAAGGCTGAACTTCGCGACAGGAAGCCTGCTCGATCGGAGGAAGGGTCGGGCATCGGCTGCACCATCATCGCCATGGCATCTGGTGCTGACTGCGGGAGCGCTGGGTTGCCCGTGCTCGACATAATCGAGGTGAGCGATAGGACGCGACTAGCGTGCTCGCTGGCCATGATTTGCGCGATCATGCCTCCCATGGACCGGCCAACGATGTGAGCTTGCGCAATCCCCAGCGCGTCCATCAGTCCGATCGCGTCTGCCGCCATGTCGTAGAGCGTGTACGGGACCTCCGGTCGTTCTCCCGCCCCGAGCGCTGCAGCTAGCGCGCCGAAATTCACGGCCGGGTAAGCGTCGAGGTGCGTCGAATAGCCGGCGTCCCGGTTGTCGAAGCGCACCACGCGATAACCCAGAGCTACGAGGTGGGCGCAGAACGGAGCGGTCCAGCGGATCATCTGGGTGCCAAGTCCGGCGATCAGGAGGACAACCTCACCGTTCGTATGGCCGAAGCTCTCCCAAGCCAGTTCGATCCCGTTTGCTTTGGCAATGTCCATGGTCGACGCTCTCTCTTGTTCGGTCGTTCGACGAGATCTTTTTAAGACGGCCTGCGCTCACTAGAGAAGATGTCGTTCAGATGCGAACGTCCGGAATCAGGAAAGACATTTCTGCCGGCTTATGTCCATTGTTGGGCGCTTCCGGCCCGTCCGGTCTGCCGTCCGATAGCTGCCAGTCCGCTTTGATGAACGGTCGCCGCGCCAGCAGAACCTGGACGTCGTTACCTTGTGGCAAGCGGACTCTCTGCTTACCGGGAGGTTTATTCCGATAGCAGACCTAGCGTGGCTCGGCCTTTCCTGAAGACGATGGTACTTCGAGAACGCTAAGCCTGTACGCCGATATACCTTCAGGAATCTTCTCCCTCGTCCTCCCGATCAAACATCTCCCGTGATGTGCGAAAGCTGTCGACGTTCTCGACGATCCACGTCCAAAGGGGAACCATCCTGACCAGTAGCTCCAGTCCGGTTTCGGATAGAGCATATTCTACGTGCGGAACGACCTCCTCGAAGTCGTGACGCACCACCAATCCATCGCGCTCCAGATGGCGCAGCGTGCGTGTCAGCATCCGCTGCGTAATACCGTGCATCCGTCGACCGATTTCGGCATGGCGAAGCTTGCCGTACACGCCGAGCGTATGGATGACACCAAGCGACCAGCGGTTGCCGGCGTGGGCCAATACCTCACGGCGAACCCCGTCATCATCGTCCCGCAGGCCATCGCAAACCGTTTGCGAATATCGGAGGATGTCGTCCTGGCTTAAAGATTTAACGGCAGTATCACGCATGTACCCATCTTTCACGCTTGCCCGTGGCTTGCCAGATCAGCGGCATCCAAGGTGAAACGAGTTAGAACTATGAACGATACAGTCTCCACCGTGAAATCACGCAATATCCTCGTTCTGGGTGCCGGTGAGCTTGGCATGCCAGTGCTCCGCAATCTGGCGCGTCGCGCCAAGGGCATCGACGGTGCGAAGATCAGCGTCCTTCTCCGCGAGAGTGCCGTCGAGTCTGGCGATCCCTCCAAGCAGCGTGACATCGCCGAAATTCGCGAAGCGGGGACCGAGATCGTGCTCGGCGACCTGGTGAACGACACGGTCGATGAGCTGGCATCGCTCTTTTCAGATTACGATACGGTGATCGGCTGCGCAGGCTACGCCGCGGGGATCAACACGCCGATGAAGCTCGCCAAGGCGGCGCTGCAATCCGGTATCCCGCGCTATTTCCCGTGGCAGTTCGGCGTCGACTTCGAGGCGATCGGCCGCGGCGGACCGCAGGATATCTTCGATGCGCAGCTCGACGTACGCGAGCTGCTGCGCTCGCAGGACAAGACCGAGTGGGTCATCATCTCCACGGGCATGTTCATGAGCTACCTGTTCGAGCCGGATTTTGGTGTCGTCGATCTGGAGAATAGCGAAGTTCACGCGCTCGGCAGCCTTGATACCGCTGTGACGCTGACGACGCCGGATGACATCGGTATGCTGACCGCCGAGATCGTGTTCTTCGAGCCGACGATCCGCAACGAGATCGTCTTTCTGGCCGGTGACACCGTCACCTATGGCGAGGTCGCGGACACGTTGGAGGCGGCATTGGGCCGGGCCTTCAAGCGGTCGGTCTGGACCGTGCCTTTCCTGATGGAAGCGCTGGCGAACGATCCGAACAACATGATGCGCAAGTACCGCGCCGCCTTCGCGATCGGTCGCGGTGTGTCCTGGCCGAAGGCAGGCACGTTCAACGATCGGCAGGGCCTTCCGGTCACCGACGTTGCGACCCTGATCGATGCCGATCTGCGAGGGGCGCGACGAGCAAAGTGATGTAGCCGGGCTGACGAACTAGACCGTTCCAGAGACGAACCCAGAGTGGTACGGTCGCCCCGTGATCACGCAAGCAGCCATCCGGGGCAGTCTCGCTCCCAAATCCTTTCCCGATTGGCATCTCCTGAGATGGCCTGTCGGAGACGGAGAAACGGCAAAGATCGCGCTTACCGAATCGCCGTTATCGGGAGCCTGGATCGCCAGCTTGAACGTCGAGATGTGGGCGTTTCCGGTCCGTCTGTTTGCGTGCCTGAAAGCGCACGGTCGGCCTCCGGGCACGATGAGCGCCGGCGAGGGGTCTGGGCGGGAATGGCTGGTAGCGAGCGGAACGGCAGCATTCGGGAAGACGGGGGTCGATAGCCGACATTGCGGAGCTGCGGCTTCTCTTAAAAAAGGATCGAACTCTAAAAGCGGCTGCCGCTGATGCCCTACGGACAGCCGGGCTTCGGCCACATTGGGCATTCTTCGCGCTTATCCTCGGGCCGGCGACCGGCGTTCTGCTGCAATACAATCGATCAGCGCGCGCAGGGGTGCAGGCACGAAGCGCCGGGAAAAATACAGTCTCGGGCCGTCGAACGATGGCCACCACTCAGGCAGAACGGGATGCAGCGCGCCGTTTTCGATGTACGGATCGAGCCAGTTCCTGAAGGTTCCAATGACGCCGTGACCAGCACACGCAGCGGCGATCGCGGCGGGCGCGGCATCGACGCCGATGATCAGGCGGCCCGGTGGATCGATCGTCGCCGACTCAGAACCGCGCTCGAACGCCCATGCGACGAGCGCGCCGCTCGAAAAGCGCAGCCGGATCGCGTCATGCGCGAGCAGGTCGCGCGGGCCGAGCGGCATTGCGTTTCGCGCGAGATACGACGGAGCGGCGGCATAGGCCAAGCTCTGAACCGCAGGCCCGATCGGCACCGCAATCATGTCTTTGGCGAGATGCTCTCCATACCGGATCCCGGCGTCGCAGCCCGCCGCCACGATATCTACGAGCCGATCTTCCACCTCGATTTCGACGCGGACGTGCGGGTGCAATATCAGGAAGCGGTCGATCAACGACGGAAGGATATCCACCATCACCGCTCCGGTGACATTCAGTTTGAGAAGACCGCGCACCTCGGCTTGCGAATTTGCGGCGTCCTGAAGCGCTGCCCGCGCCTCGGCAAGGAGCGGAGCGAGCCGCGCGGCCAATGCGCTTCCGGCCTCGGTCGGCATGACGCTGCGCGTCGTCCGGGTGAGAAGCGGAACGCCCAGCTGGAGTTCGATCTCGGCAATCTTCTCGCTTACGGTCGAGGGCGAGAGGCCCAGTTGCTTCGACGCTGCCCGGAAGCCACGCGCCTCCACGACGGAGAGGAACACTTTCAGGGTATCTAGGCTCGTCACCTCTGCATTGTTCGCCATGCCGATCAGCGTATCCGATCCCGGGCGGATTATCAAAGCTGCCCGAACGGCCGATCATACGCCTCAAGCAAGAGGGCTCAGGGGACGCACCGTCGCCGACCGCTGCGCAGGAGCATAGCATGACCGACAGAACCGTCCTCATCACCGGTGCCAACAAGAGCATCGGCTACGAAACCGCCCGACACTTGGGCCGGCAGGGCTTTCGGATCTGGCTCGGCAGCCGCGACGCGGATCGCGGCAGGGCGGCCGCCGAGACCCTCGCCGCCGAGGGGATCGATGTCCGCGCGCTGACGCTCGACGTGACCAGCGACGACAGCGTCCGATCCGCGTTCGCCCGCGTCGAGGGTGACGACTCCAAGCTCGACATTCTGATCAACAATGCCGGCATATCCGGTCTTCAGCCAATTCTCCCGAGCGAGCAGCCGCTCGATGACATCAGGACGATCTACGAAACGAACGTCTTTGCCCCGATCCGCGTGACACAAGCCTTCCTTCCGCTGCTGAAGGCAGCGACCGATGCCCGCGTCATCATGGTCAGCAGCGGGCTTGGCTCGCTGGGCTGGCTATCGGACCCGAGCAACCCGTTCCACGGCGTCAACATCCTCGGCTATAACAGCTCGAAAACCGCGCTCAACGCGGTGACGGTTGCGTTTGCGAAGGAACTGGCCGCCTGCGGGATCACGGTGAACGCAGCGGACCCCGGCTATACCGCGACCGACTTCAACGGCCATAGCGGATACCGCACGGTGGAGCAGGCCGCGACGGGCATCGTCTGGCTGGCGACCCGGAACGCGCGGGATACGACCGGCCGCTTCTACTTGGAGCAGAACGAGGTGCCTTGGTAAGGTGCGCAGCGCCACAATCTCACCATCCGCGCTTACACCAGCCACGACGCTGCTAACTGCCGGACGATGATGTCCGGAGGGACGGCAAGCCCGGAAGCGCCCTGGGCGCGGCGGACGGATAGTGTCGCGCCGGCGCGTCGGGTAGGGAGACGCGATGGGAATCGAGAACACCAGTCTCCACGCGACTGTCGACCGCCGGACGTTCCTGTCTGCCGGCGCGGCGCTGACGATCGCGGGCACGGGGCATGCGCGACGGGATTCCGGTGCCGCGGCGCTGGCGGCGCTGGAACGGCGCCATGGCGGGCGGCTCGGGGTCCATGCGCTCGATATGCATACCGGGCGTACGCTTGGATATCGCGCCGACGAGTCCTTCAAGCTGATGAGCAGCTTCAAGGGATTGCTGGCGGCGCTCGTCCTGTCCAACGTTTCGAAGCATCGCGACAGCTTGCAGTCTCCGGTCCGCTACGGGCCTTCCGATCTCCTGGCGGCGTCCCCGGTGACGCAGGCCAACGTCGCCCGGGGATCGATGACCGTGCGCGAGCTGTGTGAGGCGATCATGCTCCGCAGCGACAATGCCGCCGCCAATCTGTTGATGCGTCGCTCGGGCGGCCCGGCGGGCCTGACCGCGTTCCTGCGCAGCATCGGCGACCGGGTCACGCGCATCGACACTTACGAGGGGCATTTGACCGACCATCCGCTCCCGGCGGACAGCTCGACACCCCGCGCGGTCACCGAGACGGTTCGCCGGATCCTGTGCGGCCCGGTGCTGCCGATCGCGGGGCGGCGGGTGTGGGAAGGCTGGATGGCGGGCAACATCGTCGGTCGCGCGCGGTTGCGCGCCAGCTTTCCCGCGAACTGGATCGCCGGGGACCGGACCGGCACTGGCGACGGCATCTGTAACGACTTCGCCTTCGCCAGGCGTCCCGGCATCGCGCCGCTTCTGCTGAGCGCTTATTATACCGCCCCGGGATCAGAGCTCCCGGATCAGGAAGCGGTGCTGCGGGCGGTCTCGCGCCTCGTCGTCACGTGGCAGACCGCGCGCGAATGACGAACGCACCGTCGCCCGGCGGTAGCGGATGATCGGCCTCGATCCACACGGGCGCCGACCCGGGCCGGACGATCAAGGCCTGCCGCATCATCGCAGCAGGCCCGGTGTCGTCATGATCGATCGTGCGGCGAAGGATCAGGCCGCGGTGACCGCTTTCTCGATGTCGGCGACCGAGTGACCGGTAAGGTCCTTCGAGACTTCACCGACGAGCTTGGCGCTCAGCGTCTTGTGATAATGCTTGCGCAGCTCGCCCAGCGTGCGGGGTGCGGCGATGATCACCAGCTCGTCGATCGATCCGCCCATCAGCTTCTTGTTGAGCACTTCCGCGACGCCCGCGGCGAAGGCATCCTCGTCCTGCTGGCTGTCCGACGGGTTGGCGGAACTGCTCTGATGGCGTCCGCCGGAGCCCATGTTTTCGGTCGACACGTCGCCGGTCGGCTGCTCGGTGAGCTTCAACGATCCCGCATCGCCGGAATTCTTGAACAGCTTCAGATGCTCCCCGTCGACAACGGCAACGAGCGCGCCCTTTTTCAAATCTACCATGATGTTTTCCAATGAAGTTGCGTAGTTGGTCGTAACCGGAGGCCAACTCTCCTGCGCCCGGAACGGTTCATTTCGCGATGCATCCGGATTCGCGCTCCGGCGCATATGCGCCCGGATGAGGGGTGACGGTGGCGGTCGGGAAGCCCGCCGAGGCGCGCGAACGCCGGTCTGTTGCATCGGCAGCGAGGACCGGGGTCCCCTTTGTCTAGACGTTGCGCCGCCGTCATCGTGGTTAGCCGTCTTCGCGGTACCGGCCGATGCGAAGCCACCGCTGGTGGGGAAGGACGTTGAACACCAGGATGCTGAGCAAACTGCTTATCCAGATGTTGCGCTCTGCACGAAGTGTACCGATGACGGGTTCCATGGCGTACAAAAGTCCAGAAAAACCGACGCCAATTCCGAACATCAGTATCGACACCAGTGTAAATCGAAACAGGAGCCTCACGGCAGGGTTCCTTCCGCTACGTGCGAATAGCTGAAGCGCGACTGTTCGCCTGCAGGCGACACTGGTCCGTCTATACTATTACCCGTCTGTTGAAAGGGAGCGACTGTCCCGTTACCCGTGCCGTGCGCCGATCTAGCCTCGACTTGGCGCGAGCCGTCCGGGTATTTCGGAGAGAGAAAGCGCAAAGGGCAGGCGATCGTGGCGACCGAACAGACCGATGCCTATCTCGCCGCGCTGTTTGGGGATTCGTACAAACGCGAACTCGATGCGGATGAGGCGATCTGGCGGTCGTTGCCGTTCTTCGCGGCGATACTCGGGATTGCGGTTGCGGTCCTGCCCGCGGTGTATCGCGCGGCGCGCGCGGTGCGCGGGCTGGAGTGGGCGATCGGTGTCGGTGCCTTGCTCGCGGGGTCGCTGCTGTGATTCGCGATTGCCGGGCGGTGGTTCTGGGACGTGGTCCGGCTGCAACCCTATCGGCATCCGCCAAACGAGGTCGAACTGCTCGATTACGCGCAGACGCTGGCGTCCTTCTACGCGGACCAGAGCGAGGGGCCGGTCGATCGCGACGCACGGATCCGCGGCGATCTGCGCAAGCTGATGATCGAGGAACTGGCGGATGCGGCGACTTGCAACCGGCGCAACAACACCGCCAAGGCGCATGCGCGGGGGCAGGTGCTGCTGTTCGCGATGACCGGCTTCCTGCTCGCATTCCTGGCGGAAGCGGCTATATTACTGAGCGAGGCGCTTGTCGCATGATGGGCGTGCGGCGCTTCGGAGACTGTCGTGATGGCTGACCGATCGAAAGACGCCGAACCGAAACGGGTCCCGCAAAAGCCTGAGCCGCCCAAGGGGCACACCGTATTGCAGGGCGCGAGCTTCACGCTGCGCCCGCTTCGATCGCGGGATGCGCGACCGGCGTAGGTCTGCGCCGACTATCCTTTTTGCGCGTCTTTTTCGAACGCTTCCCCGGCGGAAGCGTGGCTTCTGCTAAATCATCGCTGTTCTCCCGCGAAAGCGGGAGTCCAGGAGTCGCGGGAACTGTAAGCCGTTGTTTTGCTCGGCCCTGGATTACCGATTTCGCGGGAAAACAGCAGAACAAGCGTCCGTGAACCGACTTTCGCGAAAGTCTCGCGAGGACCGGGGTCCATTAGCGAAGGTCTTGCCAACTGAGCGCGGCGCTCGCCAGCATTTGTCTCGCTACTGGGCCCCGGCCTTCGCCGGGGAAGGAGACGCCGAGCGATCTCAGCCCGGCGCGCCCACCACCGTCTTCACTTCCATGAAATCGGTCAGCCCGAACTTGCCGTTCTCGCGCCCGTTGCCCGATTGCTTGTAGCCGCCGAACGGCGCGTTGCCGTCGGGGCTCCACGAGTTGATCGTCACCAGCCCGGCGCGCAGCCGCGGCGCGACCCGGGCGGCGGCGGCGGGGTCGCCCGAGATCGTCGCGGACAGGCCGAACGGCGTGCCGTTGGCGATCTTCACCGCTTCGTCCTCGGTGTCGTAGCGCGTGATCGTCGCGACTGGGCCGAACACTTCCTCCTGCGCGATCCGCATCTCCGGCGTCACGTCGGCGAACAGCGTCGGCTTGATGAAATAGCCCGCGTTGCGGCCATCCGGGCGCCCGGTCCCGCCGGTGACGAGCGTCGCGCCCTCGTCGATCGCGGACTGGATCAGCCCCTGGATCTTGTCGAACTGCGCCTTGTTGACGACCGGGCCGATATGCGCGCCCATCTGTGCGGGGTCGCCGACTTGCGTTCCCTCCATCATCGCCTTGACGATCGCGGTGGCTTCGTCGACCTGGCTCGCGTGGACGAGCAGGCGGGTCGGCGCGATGCAGCTTTGCCCCGAATTGGCAAGCACGCCCTGGACGGTCGGCGGCAGCACCGCGCCCAGATCCGCGCCTTCGAGCACGAGGTTCGCGGCCTTGCCGCCAAGTTCCTGATGGACTCGCTTGACCGTCGCGGCGGCGGCCTGCGCGACCGCGATCCCTGCGCGAGTCGATCCGGTGAAGCTCACCATGTCGACGTCGGCGTGGCTGGAAAGCGCGGACCCGACGCCGGCACCGTCGCCGTTGACGAGGTTGAACACGCCCTTCGGCACGCCGGCTGCGTCCATGATCTCGGCGAGGATGACCGCGCAGCCGGGGGATTCCTCGCTCGGTTTGAGGATCATCGTGTCGCCCGCGGCGAGCGCGGGGGCGACCTTGGCGGTGATCTGGTTGAGCGGCCAGTTCCACGGCGTGATCATCGCGACGACGCCGAGCGGCTCGTGCACCACGGTCGAGCGGCCGATCCGTTCCTCGAACTGGAAGGCGTTCAAGGCCTTGAGCGTCGAGAGGAAATGCCCGAGCCCGGCGGGGACCTGCGCCGCCATCGCGAAGCCGATCGGTGCGCCCATCTCGTTGCTGACCGCCTGCGCGAGATCGGGGATGCGCTTCTTATATTCCTCGATGATCCGCTCGAGCAGCGCGGCACGCTCGGCGACGCTGGTCTGCGAGAAGGTCTCGAACGCGGTGCGCGCGGCGGCGACCGCGGCGTCGACGTCGGCGGGGGTGCCGAGCGTGATCTCGGTACACGGCTGCTCGGTCGCGGGGTCGATCACGTCGTGGCGTGCGCCGCCCTGGCTCTCGACCCAGGCGCCATCGATATAGTGCTTGAGATAGCTCTTCATCCTCAGCCTCCGCATTTTTTTGAATTTGGGGTACGCGGGGCCATATCTGCCGTGCGTCAACAAGCGTTGCAACCTGAAACCTGTTCGATAGGGTGCCGCGCGCGACCATGGAAAGGATTGCAGATGACACGCACCGCACGGATCGAGTGCACCGGTGGCCCCGAGGTGATCGCGTGGATCGATGTCGATCTGCCCGCCCCCGGGCCGGGCGAGATTCGGATGCGCAACACCGTGGTCGGACTCAACTTCATCGACATCTATTTCCGCAGCGGCGTCTATCCCGCAAACCTGCCGTGCGGCCTGGGGTCGGAAGCGGCGGGCGTGGTCGAGGCGGTCGGGGACGGCGTGACCGGGCTTGCGGTCGGCGACCGGGTCGGCACGTTCGGGCCGACGCCGGGGGCCTATGCGCAGGCGCGCAACCTCCCCGCCGCGACGGTGTTCAAGCTGCCCGACGACATCGACGACCGGACCGCGGCGGCGGTGCTGCTGAAAGGGTGCACGACCGAGTTCCTGGTCGAGCGCTGCGCGAAGGTCGAGGCGGGGCAGACTGTCCTCGTCCATGCGGCCGCGGGCGGGGTCGGGCATCTGCTGGTCGGCTGGCTCAAGGCGATCGGCGCGACGGTGATCGGGACGGTCGGTACCGAAGACAAGGCCGAGCAGGCGCGCGCGGCGGGGGCGGATCACGTCATCCTCCACAAGCAGGAAGACGTGGTCGCGCGCGTGCGCGAGATTACCGGCGGGGCGCTGGTGCCGATCGTGCTCGACGGGGTCGGGATGGCGACGTGGGACATTTCGCTCGCCTGCACCGCGCGGCGCGGGCTGATCGTCAGCTACGGCAATGCCGGGGGCAAGGTGACCGGGGTCGATCTCGGGACGCTGTCGACGCGCGGGTCGCTGTTCGTGACGCGGCCGACGCTGTTCAGTTACTATGTCACGCCCGAGGAACGGCAGGCGGGGATCGAGCGGCTGTTCACGATGCTGCGCTCGGGCGCGATCACGCCCGCGATCGGGCAGACCTTTGCGCTCGAGGATGCGGCGGACGCGCATCGCGCGCTGGCGAAGGGGGAGACCTCCGGGGCGACGCTGCTGCTGGTGTAGCGGCGGGGAAGGGGCCGTTCTGGCTCTTTGGGAACGGCCTCCCGGCGGCAACGTTTTTCCCGCTGTCCCGAAAGGGAAGTAGTGAAGCGTTTAGCGCGAGGTGAACATGAAAAAACTTCTGGCAGCCGCGATTGCGGCAGGCGTGGCGCTTGCCGCCATTGGCCCAGCCGAAGCCGCCGGCGGATGTGGCCGCGGTTTCCACCCGGGACCGCGCGGGATGTGCCGGCCGAACGGGCCGGTCTACGCGCACCGCGGCCCGCCGCGCGTCGGCTATTATCACCGCGGACGCGGCTATTGGGATGGCCGTCGCTATTACCAGCATCGCTACCGGTACAATAACGGCTGGCGTTACCGCTGATCGAACAGCCGTCACCCCGGGCATGTCCCCGGGGTGGCGGTGGTCGGTGCCGCTCGTCTTTAGACGGGTGGCACGATCGATGCCGGGACGAGCCCGATATGGCGGTGAAGGTTCGCGTCAACTCGGACTGGTTGCGGGCATCGCGATCCGCTTCGCCGCTTCGAGGATCTCGGTCGGGAACATCGCGATGATTGTCGAATTATGCTCGATCCCGATTTCGGACAAAGTCTGAAGCCGCCGCAGTTCGAGCGCGCCCGGCACTTCGCCGATCACGCGCGCTGCGTCGCTGAGCTTTGCCGCCGCCTCCTGTTCGCCCTCCGCCTTAATGATCCGCGCGCGCTTCTCGCGGATCGCCTCCGCCTCGCGCGCGATCGCGCGCTGCATCTGCGCGGGGATGTCGAGGTCCTTGATCTCGACCGCGTCGAACTCAACGCCCCAGCGATTGCAGGTCGTCGTCAGGATCTCATACAGCCGCTTGTTGATCGTGGTGCGGTCCTTGAGCATCTGGTCGAGGTCGCTTTGCCCGATCGCGTCGCGCATCGCGGTTTCGGCGGCCTGGACGATCGCCGACTGCCAGTTGCTGACGGTCGTCACCACGCCCGCCGCATCGAATGCGCGATACCACAGCACCGCATTCACCCGCACTGCGACGCCGTCGCGCGTCACCGTCTCCTGCGTGTCGAGCGCATAGGTGATCGTGCGGATGTCGACCTTCACGACGCGCTCGACCAGCGGCACCAGCCAGAACCACCCCGGCCCCTTGGTCGCCTGCAACCGCCCCAGCCGGAAGACGACGCCGCGTTCATATTCCTGGTTGATGCCGAAAGACTTGAGCGCAAGCACCAGCGCGATGCCGAACAGCACCGCGACCCCAAACAAGAACTCCATGAAAACCCCGTTGAATGCCGCGATCATGCGGCTTGCTGCGGCACGCGCCGCGCGGACGAATCTACGCCGTTCATCGGCCGAATCATCCGGGGTCCGTTGCATTCCTGCATGCATTTGCTGCACGCAGAACGTCGCCGGGCTTTGCCGCCAGCCGATTTGCCGCTATCCGCGCGGGCATGATCAAACGCGCACTCCCCGTCACCCGCGAGGCCGATTTTTCCGCCTGGTACCAGTCCGTCATCACCGAGGCCGACCTCGCCGAGGAATCGGGGGTGCGCGGCTGCATGGTCATCCGGCCGTGGGGCTATGGCATCTGGGAGCGGATCCAGCGGTTGCTCGACGACCAGATCAAGGCGACCGGCCACGAGAATTGCTATTTCCCGCTGTTCATTCCGCTCTCCTATTTCGAGAAGGAAGCCGAGCATGTCGAGGGCTTCGCCAAGGAAATGGCGGTCGTCACGCATCACCGGCTCAAGGCGGACGGGCTTGGCCGGCTGATCCCCGATCCCGAGGCGAAGCTCGAGGAACCGCTCGTCGTCCGACCGACGTCGGAAATGGTGATCGGCGCAGCGTTCGCGCGGTGGGTGCAGTCGTGGCGCGACCTGCCCGTGCTGATCAACCAGTGGGCGAACGTCGTGCGGTGGGAGATGCGCACCCGGATGTTCCTGCGCACCAGCGAGTTCCTGTGGCAGGAAGGCCATACCGCGCATGCCTCGGCGCAGGAGGCGCGCGAGGAGACGCTCAAGATGCTCGAGGTCTATCGCGCATTCTCCGAGGATTGCCTCGCGGTTCCGGTGGTCGCGGGCGAGAAGCCCGAGAACGAGCGCTTCCCCGGCGCGGTCTCAACCTACAGCATCGAAGCGATGATGCAGGACGGCAAGGCGCTCCAGGCGGGCACCTCGCATTTCCTCGGCACCAACTTCGCGCAGGCGCAGGAGATCAAGTTCCAGAATTCGGAAGGCGTGTTCGAGCTTGCCAATACGACGAGCTGGGGCGTGTCGACGCGAATGATCGGTGCGGTCATCATGGTCCACGGCGATGACGACGGCCTGCGCGTCCCGCCGCGGATCGCGCCGTGGCAGGTCGTGATCGTCCCGATGCTGCGCGAGAACCCCGAGGACGCAGCGATCATCGACTATTGCAAGGCGTTGCAGGCGAAGCTCGCGCAGCAGACCGCGCTGGGCGAGCCGGTGCGCGCGCTGCTCGACCTCAAGTTCGGCAAGACCGCGACCAAGCGGTGGGGCTGGGTCAAGAAGGGCGCGCCGATCGTGATCGAGGTCGGCGGGCGCGACGTGGCGGGGGGCAACGTCTCGCTGATCCGGCGCGACCGGCTGTACCGCGAGGACGGCAAGCTCGACAGCAACGTCGTCGCGCAGGACGATTTCGTCGCAGGCGCGGGCGCGATGCTCGCGGACATCCAGGCGTCGCTCCACAGCGAGGCGTGCGCGCGGCTTGAGGCGAGCGTCGTCCCCGCCGCCGACTTCGCCGCGATCGAGACGCACTTTGCCGAAGGCGTGAAGAACCCCGGCTGGCTCGAAGTGCAATGGTCGCGGCCGACCGGTGCTGCGCTCGACGCGGTCGTCGCACGGCTGAAGGCGCTGAAGCTGACGATCCGCAATGCGCCGATGGCGCAGGGTGCGATCGACGGGCCCTGTGTCTTTACCGGCGAAACCGCGGTCGAGCGCGTGCTGATCGGGCGCGCCTATTGAGAGTCGCGGTACGGATCGGCCTGTTCCAAAGGGGGCAGGCCGCCTCCTTCAAATGACGGATATCGCGCCCGCGTTACGGCCGTTTGGGCGTCTCCCGCCGTATCCGACGCACATTTCAACGGTTCGTGATTGCCAAGTGAACCATGCCCGCGCTTGATCGTTACACCCTGAAATCACGAATGAGGTGAGTGAATGCGTCCGAATTTTGCAAAGGCTGCAACTGTAGCGATGGTCCTGGTCGGGTCGGTTGGTATCAGCGGCTGCGCGACCAAGGGTTACGTCAACCAGCAGATCGCCACCGTCAACTCGCGCATCGACACGATCGATGGCCGCGTCCGCACGGTCGAAGGTACGTCCGGCCAGGCGCTGACCCAGGCTCAGGCTGCCGCCGGTCAGGCCCAGCAGAACGCGCAGCGATCGACCAGATCAACGGCCGCGTCGATGGTCTTGACCAGCAGATGCAGCAGCAGGCGCAGCGTCAGCAGCGTCGGCCGCGCGGTTAAGCTATCAGTCGCTAACCGCTTGCATTGACGGACAGCATTGGTGAACACGCAAGACATGTTGACCAAGCTGTTTGCGATAGGGTGCCGCACGGGCATGGCTGTATCGGTGACGCTGGGGTTGGGATCCGTCCCGGCCTCGGCGGCACCGCTAGGCGCGCGTGCGGCAGTCCCCGCCAAGGCGAAAGCCGGGGCGAAAGCTACGACCGCCGCCACGGCGAAAGCGCGCGCCAAGCCCAAGCCCAAGGCGAAGCCGGTTGCGCCGGTTGATCTGCTCCCGCTGCCCGATCCGGTGCGGTCGGATTACGCCAACCGCATGATCGCCTGGGTCGAGACATCCCGCGACAACGGCAAGCTTCCCTATATCGTGATCGACAAGCCCGCGGCGATGCTCTCGCTGTTCGCGGCCAATGGCGACTTCCTCGGCGAGACGCCGGTCCTGCTCGGGATCGGCATCGGGGACGATTCGTCCCCCGGGGTCGGTGCCAAGAAGCTCGAGGATATCGGTCCCGCCGAGCGTACGACGCCTGCCGGGCGGTTCGTCGCGAAGTTCGGCAAGGCGTTCGGGCGCGAGCGGGTGCTGTGGGTCGATTACGCCAATTCGGTCGCGCTCCACGCGGTCATCACCACGCACAAGAGCGAGCAGCGCGTCGCGCGTCTGCTGTCGCCATCGCCCGACGACAACCGCATCTCCTTCGGGTGCATCAACGTCGGCACGAGTTTCTACACCAAGCATTTGCGCCCGCTGTTCCTCAAGCGGGGCGGGGTGGTCTATATCCTCCCCGACACCAAGCCGCTCGACGCGGTGTTTCCGCGCGTCCGCTTGCTGCCCTATCTGAACGCCCCTGGCGCCTCACCGGCGACCGCCGCGACCGCTACCGAATAAGGACGAGTCGATGATCCTGCTCCTGGCTGGCGTTCTGGCGATGGCGGAGCCCCCGGTGGTGGTGAGTTCGCTGCAAAGCGCGCAACTTGCCGAGGATTGCCGGGGCAAGGATTCGGACGCGACCGCCAGTTTCTGCACCGGCTATATCCTGGGCGTGTTCGATACGCTGTCGATGGCGCAGCAGATCTGCCCGTCGCCGACCAGCGCCTCGACGATCAAGGCTGTTTCGGCGGCGCGGAAATATCTCCGCACGCATCGCAAGGCATGGGACCGCGCGCCCGTCTTCCTGGTGCGCGATGCGCTGACCGCCGCTTTCCCGTGCAAGCCGCCCGAACCGGTGGCGCCGGTCAGGAAAAAACCGTCGCCGAAATCGCGCAGACCAGCAAAATGAAGAACCCCGCCGAACTGCTCCGCAAGTAGAGCGCGCCGCGATGTTCGGGGCCGTGCGCTTTGCCGCGCCCGATGACGAGGCTCGCCACGCCGAGCACGATGGTCGCCAGAAGCGCGGCGGCGGCGATGAGGACGATCATGGTGGCGTTTCCAATCCGGATGCGAGGGCGCATGGCGGCCTTGCAGCGCCATTCCGAGCGATTGGGCCCGCGGGATCGGGCATGGAAAACGGTGAACACAGACCCAATACTCGGCTGCCCGAACAGTGCGCCGGTTCATCGTTCTTGTCCATGAACGCTGTGGTCCATTCCGTGCTGCGCGCTACAGCGTCACCGCCGCCTTAAGCCCCAGCACGCCGACATCGCCGCGCGTGCGCACGCCGCCGGGGTGGTGGATCCACTGGACGTTGGGTTGCAGCTCGAGCCACGGAACCGGGGTGAGGCTGTAATAGATCTCGGCGGCATATTCGGCATCGCGTACCGGCGTGCCGGGGATCAGCCGGTCGGCATCGGCGGCGCGCCCGTTGACGTTGGTGCGCCCGACCGCGAGCCCGAGCACGTCGCCTTCCAGCCCGGGGAGCAGCCCCTTGTAGAAGATCCCGAGCGTCGCCTGATTGTCGGTCACGCTGGTGGCGCGGTCGGCCTGCGTGACGTTGGCGAAGATCCCGAGCCCGGTCAGCGCCTTGCCGTCCTTGGACGTGCCGGTGAGCTGCTGCTGGACATTGGCATAGACGCCGTACCGCCCCGAGCGCTGCAAGGGCGCGAGCCCGGTCACCACGATCGGGCGGCGGTTGATGTCGAGCAGCACGTCGTCGCCATTCGCGGTCGAATACCACGCGCCGAGCTTGTACGATCCGACATGGCCGGTGTCGCCGAGCCGAGTCCACCCCGCCTCGACCGGGATCAGCGCGCCGGTCGCGCCGTGCCACCGGGCGACGAAGAAATTGTTCTTCAGGTTGAGCGGATTGACCTCATAGGCGCCGATCTGGAGATACGTTCCGCCGCCGACGTCGACGTGCAGCCGGCCGCCCCATTGGCTGACCGGCCAGTTATACCAATAATCGCCGACGAGATTGCCCGGCTGCGCGCCGCAGAACGACAGGTTCTGGAAATGGCACGAGAATGCCGCAAAATCGGTGCCCGGATTGGTCCGCCCGAGCTTGAGTTCGACCGCATCGCCGATCTTCTGTTCATACCATAATTGCGTGACGCGGACGGTCTGCCCGCGGCCATAGACTTCCTGCACCTGCTGCAACGTGCCGAGCCCGGCGTCGTCGGAAAGGTTGCGCCCGCGTCGCCACGTGATCGTCGCCTGCAGCGTGCCGCCCTCGATCCCGGCGATCTTCGCCATGTCGATCTTTGCGCCGAAATCGACCTGCCCGGTCTCGGTCAGTTTCTTTCGCTGGCCGCCGGTGAAATTATACCCGCTTTCCGACGCATAGCGTGCGGACACGTCGAAGCCGCGATCGCCCAGCCAGGTGCGCGCATGCCGCCAGTCGGCGAACAGCCCGGGCGGCGCATCGCTTTGCGTGTCGCCGATCGGCTGGTAGAACAGCATGTTGCGCGGGTGCTGCATGTGATTGGGGACGCGGCGCCTGGCGGGCGCTGCGGTCTCGACCGGCGTATCCGGGCCGGACGGGCCGGCGGGTTCGGTCGCGGGCTTCTGGCTGTCGTTGGCGGGGGGCTGCGCGACGGGAGCGTCGGCGGCGGGCGGCGGGGCGGGCGCGCCGATGTCGACCTGCTGCGCGGTCGCCGGCTGCGCGAGACCGAGCATCGTTGCCGTGGACGCCAGTGCCAATACGCGCATCCGGGAAAGAATCATCATGGCCTCGTCGTCGTCAAAACCTCGTGCTGCGATGCAACAGGTCGGCGCAAAAGAACACCTATGCTTTGGGTGCCGCCGCGCCGACATGCGTTTCGCCGCGCCGCTCCGCGAGTTTTACCTGCCGGTGGCGCTCGGCATAAGCGGCGCGCTGCGTGTCGTCACGCGTGGCCGCACAGGCGGGGCAGGCAACGCCTTCCTCGTACAGTGGCGAGGCGCGGTCCGCCGGGCTGACCGGCATCCGACAGGCGCGGCACAGGGCGTGGGTGCCCGGGGCGAGGCCGTGCCCGACCGCGACGCGCTCGTCGAACACGAAACACTCGCCTTCCCAGCGGCTTTGCTCGGGCGGCACGTCCTCGAGATATTGCAGGATGCCGCCTTCGAGGTGGAAGACGTCGGTCAGGCCCTCGGCCTTGAGGAACGCGGTCGACTTCTCGCAGCGGATTCCGCCGGTGCAGAACATCGCGATGCGCTTGCCGTCCAGCTCGGCGCGGTGCGCGCGCGCCCAGGCGGGGAAGTCGCTGAACGCGTCGGTCCGCGGGTCGACCGCACCCGCGAAGCTGCCGACCTTGACCTCATAGGCGTTGCGCGTGTCGATCACGACCGTATCGGGCGCGTCGATCAGCGCGTTCCAGTCGGCTGGCTTCACATAGGTGCCGGTGCCCTCCATCGGATCGATCGCGGGTTCGCCCATCGTCACGATCTCCCGCTTGAGGCGGACCTTCATGCGGTGGAATGGCATCGTCTCGGCGTGGCTGTGCTTGGCGGTGATCGGGGCGCAATCGGGGAGGGTGCGGATGTGCGCCAGCACCACCTCGATCGCTGCGTCGCTGCCCGCGATCGTGCCGTTGATGCCTTCGGGCGCGAGCAGCAGCGTGCCCTTGATGCCCTGCGCCGCGCACAGGTCGAGCAAAGGCTGGCGCAGTGCCTTGGGGTCGGGGAAGCGGGCGAAACGGTAGAGCGCGGCGACGTGGATCATGCGGCGGGGTTTAGGGGGTTTTGCGGGGGTTTGAAAAGGCGGTTGGTTCTTTGGGGGGAGGGTCGGTTGGCACGGCCGTCACCCCGGCCTGCGTGAGACCTCTGCGACAGTCGGT
The DNA here is from genome assembly GCF_000251145.1 of Sphingomonas sp. PAMC 26621. Taxonomy (GTDB): domain Bacteria; phylum Pseudomonadota; class Alphaproteobacteria; order Sphingomonadales; family Sphingomonadaceae; genus Sphingomonas. The sequence continues at coordinate 37,840 of NZ_AIDW01000014.1, forward strand.
TTATGGAGCCCCAGTTGGCTGTTTTCCCGCGAAGGCGGGAATCCAGAGCCAAGCAAAACAACAGCTTACAGCTCTCGCGACTCCTGGGCCCGCTTTCGCGGGAGAACACCTATGGTTTCGCAGAGGTCCCGCCTGCGCCGGGGGGACGCGGTTTTGAGCTCTGGCTGACATAGAAAAGGGCGCCCGGATTGCTCCGGACGCCCTTTCCAAAAGTGCCGTCGTGGCAAAGCCACGCCGTCGGTCCTCGCTTTGGCGAGGCCGGCCGACAGCTCCTGTGGCGACTTGGCTTTGCCTCGTCGCCACCGGCGCGGTCGTGGCCGCGCCTCAGTAGCTATAGTACATATCGAACTCGACCGGGCTCGGCGTCATCTCCCAGCGCAGCACGTCATGCATCTTCAGTTCGATGTACGATTCGATCTGGTCCTTCGAGAACACGTCGCCCTTGAGCAGGAAGTCGTGATCCGCCGCCAGCGAGTCGAGCGCCTCGCGGAGCGAACCGCAGACGGTCGGGACCTGCGCGAGCTCTGCCGGGGGCAGGTCGTACAGGTTCTTGTCCATCGCCTCGCCCGGGTGGATGCGGTTCTGGATCCCGTCCATGCCCGCCATGAACAGCGCAGCGTAGCAGAGATACGGGTTCGCCATTGCATCGGGGAAGCGCACTTCGACTCGCTTTGCCTTGGGGCCGGTGCCATAAGGGATGCGGCACGACGCCGAGCGGTTGCGCGCCGAGTAAGCGAGCAGCACCGGCGCTTCATAGCCCGGGACCAGCCGCTTGTAGCTGTTGGTCGTCGGGTTGGTGAAGGCGTTGACCGCCTTGGCATGCTTGATGATGCCGCCGATGAAGAACAGGCACGTCTCCGACAGGCCAGCATAGCCGTTGCCGGCGAACAGCGGGTTGCCCTTGTCCCAGATCGACAGATGCGTGTGCATCCCCGAGCCGTTATCTTCCTTGATCGGCTTGGGCATGAAGGTGACGGTCTTGCCGTACGCCTGCGCGACGTTGTGGCAGACATACTTGTAGATCTGCATGCGATCCGCGGTCAGCGTCATCGTGCCGAAGGTCAGGCCCAGCTCATGCTGGCCGGCGGCGACTTCGTGGTGATGCTTGTCGCACGGCAGGCCCATTTCGAGCATGGTCGAGACCATCTCGCCGCGGATGTCGACTGCGCTGTCGACCGGCGCGACCGGGAAGTACCCGCCCTTGGCGCGCGGACGATGGCCGAGGTTGCCGCCCTCATAGCTGGTGCCGGTGTTGGTCGGCAGCTCGATGTCGTCGATCTTGTAATAGCTGGTCGCGTAGCTGTTCTCGAACTGGACGTTGTCGAACATGAAGAACTCGGCTTCCGGCCCGATGAAGATCGTGTCGCCGATGCCGGTGGTCTTGAGATACGCCTCGGCGCGCTTAGCGGTCGAGCGCGGATCGCGCGCGTAGAGCTCGCCGGTCGACGGCTCGACGATGTCGCACACCAGGATCAGCATCGGCGTCGCCGAGAACGGGTCGGTCCACACTGCGTCGAGATCCGGCATGAGGATCATGTCGGACTCGTTGATCGCCTTCCAGCCCTCGATCGACGATCCGTCGAACATGAAGCCATCGGTCAGCTCGTCCTCGCCGACGACGCCCGCGACCATCGTCAGATGCTGCCACTTGCCCTTGGGATCGGTGAACCGCAGATCGACCCACTCGATTTCCTGGTCCTTGATCATCTGCAGCACGTCGTTCGCGCTGTTGCCCGTCTTTGCCATGTCCCCACGCCCTTTCTGGATACTGAAAATTCGCCCGTACCGGTCAACCAGGTGCGGGACTCGTGTTAAGCCCGGATGTTCACGCTGTCACAAGATGTTGCGCTGCGTCAAACCCGCATTCCGATCATTGCGCTCAGATCGCGTCTTCGTCGCGTTCGCCCGTGCGGATGCGCAGGACGGTCTCGACCGGAATGACGAAAATCTTGCCGTCGCCGATCCGCCCGGTCTGCGCGGCGGCGGCGATTGCCTCGACGACGCGGTCCGCTAGACCGTCCTCGACGACGACCTCGAGTTTTACCTTGGGGAGGAAATCGACGACATATTCGGCGCCGCGATACAGTTCGGTATGGCCCTTCTGGCGGCCGAAGCCCTTGGCCTCGGTCACGGTGATGCCGCTCACTCCGACCTCGTGCAGCGCCTCCTTCACCTCATCGAGCTTGAACGGCTTGATGATCGCCTCGATCTTTTTCACGCTGATACGCCTCCCGGAATGGTCGTTCACCTTACAATAACCATGCCAGCCACGCGAGGGGCGGAAATGCGTGGTTTTGTGAGAATTTCGGGCGGCGTGGTGCCTAACTGGCGCGCAGACGGCGGGAGTTGCCTGATTTTGCGGCAGTGCCCCTGCTGTGTCGGAGTGCGCCAAGAAAAACGCACCACCCCGGCGAAGGCCGGGGCCCATTAGCGAAGGTGGAAGAAACGGTGCGCAGCGCCATAAACATCTGCCAGCGCGATTGGGCCCCGGCCTTCGCCGGGGTGGTAAGAGCTAAACTTCGCCTCAATACGGCGGCTTGTCGAACCCGCCCGGGCTGAGCGTGAAGATCTCGCAGCCGTCCTCGGTGATCCCGATCGAATGTTCGAACTGCGCGGACAGCGAGCGGTCGCGCGTTACCGCGGTCCAGCCGTCGTCGAGCAGCTTCACGTCGGCGCGGCCGGTGTTGATCATCGGTTCGATCGTGAAGATCATCCCCGGCTTGAGTTCCGGCCCGGTGCCGGGACGCCCGGCATGGACCACCTCGGGCGCATCGTGGAACAGCCGCCCCAAACCATGCCCGCAGAAATCGCGCACCACGCCGTAGCGATGCTTCTCGGCATGCCGCTGGATCGCGTGGCCGATATCGCCGAGATGGTTGCCCGGCTTCGCCTGCTCGATCCCGATCATCAGGCATTCGTAGGTCACCTCGACCAGCCGCTTCGCCTTGATCGGCACGTCGCCGACCAGATACATCCGGCTGCTGTCGCCATGCCAGCCATCGAGGATCGGCGTCACGTCGACATTGACGATGTCGCCGGTCTTGAGCGTCTTCTGGCTCGGGATGCCGTGGCAGACGACATGGTTGATCGAGATGCAGCTCGAATGGGTATAGCCGCGATAGCCGAGCGTCGCGGGGATGCCGCCGCGATCGGTGATGAAGCGGCGGATCATGGCGTCGAGCTCGGCGGTGGCCATGCCGGGCACCATGTGCGGCACGATCATGTCGAGCGTTTCGGCGGCGAGTTGTCCTGCGGCGAGCATCCCGTCGAACGCATCGCGGCCGTTGAGCTTGATCGCACCGGTGCGGCCCATCGGCGCATCGGCGGTTACGGTTACATAATCGGTCATGACAATCGATATAGCGGCACCAAGCGGGCTTTGCGAGAGGGCGGCGCGGGGCTATGCCGAAGCCATGACGCAACGTATCTGGACGGCCGCGCTCGCGGTGATCGGCGACGAGATCCTTTCGGGTCGCACGCAGGACAAGAATGTCGCGCAAATCGCGGCGTGGCTCAACGTGCAAGGGATTCGCCTTGCCGAGGTGCGGATCGTCGCGGACAAGACCGAGGCGATCGTCGAGGCGGTCAACATCCTGCGGGAACGCAACGATTATCTGTTCACCACCGGCGGGATCGGCCCGACGCATGACGACATCACGGTCGACGCGATTGCCGCGGCGCTGGGTGTCCCGGTCGAGTTCCATCCGCACGCGGTCGAAGTGCTTGAGGCCTATTACGCGAGCCGCGGCGGGCTGAACGAGGCGCGCAAGCGGATGGCGCGGGTGCCGGCCGGCGCGGACCTGATCGAGAACCGCATGTCGGGCGCGCCGGGGATCCGGCACGGCAACATCTTCATCATGGCGGGCGTGCCGCACATCACCGCGGGGATGCTCGACGCGCTGACCGGCACGCTCGAAGGCGGTCTGCCGGTGCTGTCGCGGACGATCGGCTGCTGGGTCGCCGAGAGCGAGGTCGCGGACTTGCTGCGCAATGCGGAGAAGACGCACGAGGGCGTGGCGATCGGCAGTTACCCGTTCTTTCGCGATGGCCGGGTCGGCGCCAATTTCGTCGTCCGCGCGACCGAGGCGGCGCTTGCCGACCGCTGTATCGCCGATCTTACCCAGGCGCTGGAGCAATCGGGGCGCAGCGTCGTTGCCGACGGTATCTGACCGGAGACATGTCATGAAGCGCCTATCCCCCCTGTTCGTCGTGCCCATGCTCGCCGGTCTCGTCGCGGTGTCGGCGTGCGACCCCGGCGCGAGTGGGGGCAAGACCACCGCCGCCACGACCAAACCCGACCCGATGGAAGCCAAGATCGACGCGCTGCCGAAGGGCTTGCAGGAAACCACCTTCTTCCGCGCGATCCGCGACGGCGGATACACCTGCCAGAAGATCGTCCGGTTCGAGAAGCACGCGCCAATCAACGGCGAGGCGGTGTGGATCGCGGAATGCGACGATCGCGGGCAATATGTCATCACGCTCAAGCCCGACGGCGTGTTCTGGGTTAGCGGCGTGCCGCAGGCCAAGAAACCCTAAGCTCCGTGAGAATCTGGAAACTTGCACTCGCCGGTGCCGGCGTGCCGGTTGCGCTGTCCGCGCAGACCGCACCTGGCCCGGTTCCGGCCGAAACCACCGGTCCCGACATCGTCGTGCTCGGATCGCCCCTGCCGCTGCCGCCCGGGGTTCCGGCCTACGGTTCGGTGACGATCGACCGCGAGCGGCTGACCGGCGATGCGTCGGGCCGGGTCGAGAACGTCCTGTCCGACGTTGCAGGGTTCCAGCAGTTCCGCCGCAGCGACAGCCGCTCGGCCAATCCGTCCGCGCAGGGTGTCACGCTGCGCGCGCTCGGCGGCAATGCGTCGTCGCGCGCGCTCGTGCTGCTCGACGGGGTGCCGCTCGCGGACCCGTTCTTCGGCTACATCCCGTTCAACGCGCTGTCGGCGGATCGCCTGTCGAGCGTGCGGATCACGCGCGGGGGCGGGTCGGGGGCGTTCGGCGCAGGTGCGGTCGCGGGCACGGTCGAACTCGCGAGCGCGACGCGTGCCGATCTGCCGCGCGTGGCGGGGAGCGCCTTCTACGGCAGCGACAATGCGGTCGAGACCAGCGCGAGCGTCTCGCCCGATGTCGGCGCGGGCTATCTCACCGTCTCGGGCCGGTTCGAGCGCGGCGACGGGTTCTACACGACGCCGGTCGATCAGCGTACCGCCGCGACGGTCCGCGCGCGCTATCGCGACTGGTCGGGGCAGATCCGCGGCGTCGTGCCGATCGACGCGCAAACCGAAGTGCAGGCGCGGATGGTCGTGTTCCGCGACGATCGCACGCTGCGCTTCGCGGGCGCGGACAGCAGTTCGTCGGGCGAGGATGCGAGCGTCCGGCTGATCCATCGCGGGCCGTGGGCGCTCGACGTGCTGGCCTATGTCCAGGCGCGCAACTTCTCCAACCGCGTGATCAGCGCGACCACCGCCAGATTGACGCTCGACCAGCGTAATACGCCTGCGACCGGAATCGGCGGCAAGATCGAGCTGCGCCCGCCGGTCGGGCCGGATCACGTGTTGCGGATCGGCGCGGACGTCCGGCTGGGCGACGGGACGCTGTACGAGGACGCTTATGCCGCGAGCGGCGCGGTGACGACGCGGCGCACCGCTGGCGGCAACACCAGCACCGCCGGGCTGTTCGCCGAGGATGACTGGACGCTCGGGCGGCTGGTGCTGACGGCAGGGGTGCGCGGCGATCGCTGGACGATCACCGACGGCTTCTTCCGCGAGCGGACGACGGCTGGTGTCATCACGACCAACCAGCGCTTTGCCGACCGCAACGGGGTCGAGGCCACCGGGCGTGCGGGTGCGCTGTTCCACGCGAGCGACGCCGTCGCCTTACGTGCGGCGGGGTACACCGGGTTCCGCCTGCCGACGCTGAACGAATTGTACCGCCCGTTCGTGGTCTTCCCGATCACGACGCAGGCGAACGCCGCATTGGGGCTCGAGCGGTTGCGCGGGGTCGAGGGCGGGGTCGACGTGACGCCGGTGGCCGGGGTGCGGCTCGGCGTCACCGCTTTCTACAACCGGCTCGAGGGGGCGATCGCCAACGTCACGATCGCGCCCAATGTGCGGCAGCGGCAGAATGTCGATGCGATCGTCGCGCGTGGGGTGGAAGTCACCGCGCATGCGGGGCGGGGGGCGGTGTCGCTCGATGGCTCCTATGCGTTCAGCGACAGCAAGGTCCGCGCCTCCGGCGCTTCGGCGCAACTCGACGGGTTCATCCCGGCGCAAAGTCCGCGGCATACCGCGAGCGCGACGCTTGGCTGGCAGGATCGCCGCGGTTTCGGTCTGTCGCTGACCGGACGGTATGTCGGCCGGCAGTTCGAGGACGATTTGCAGACCGACGTGCTGCCGGCCGCGACGACGCTCGACGGGGTGGTGACAGTGCCCGTCGCGCGGCGCTGGTCGGTGATCGCGCGCGGGGAGAATCTCACCGACACGACGGTCATCACGCGCAACGCGGGCGGCTCGATCGATATCGGGACGCCGCGACGGTTGTGGATCGGGGTACGGCTTGGCGGGGGTAACCCGCGACCGTAAGCTGTCGCCGCCCTGATCGCCGGACCGTGCGCCGCATCATGTGAACTCTACTGGGAAATGGACGGGAAACCGAATGAAGATCGCTATCGTCGGTGCCGGCATCGCAGGATCGTCGTGCGGACAAGCCTTGCAGGCGCGTGGCCATGTCGTGTCGCTGTTCGACAAGGGGCGCGGCGCGGGCGGGCGGATGGCGACACGGCGCGTCGATGGTCCGGACGGCGACGTTTCGTTCGATCACGGCGCGCAATATTTCACCGCGCGCGACCCCGCGTTCGGGGCGCAGGTCGAGCAGTGGGCTGCGGCGGGCATCGTTGCCGCCTGGCCCGCGGCGGGGGAGGATGCCTGGGTCGGGACCCCCGGCATGAACGCGCTGGTCAAGGCGATCACCGTGGATCTCGATGTGACCTGGGGCTCGAAAGTCGATGCGATCCGCCATGTCGACGGTGGCTGGCTGCTGGGCCCAGTTTCGGACACGCGGTTCGACGCGGTGATCGTCGCGACTCCGGCCGAGCAGGCGGGGCCGCTGCTCGTCGCGCACGATCCCGCGATGGCGGCGATCGCGCAGGCGTGCCCGTCCGCGCCGTGCTGGACCGCGATGGTCGCGTTCGAAGATCGCGTTGCCATCGCCGGGGACATCGTTCGCGACAACGGCATCATCGGCTGGGCGGCGCGCAACAGCGCCAAGCCGGGGCGCGGCGGGCGCGAGGCGTGGGTGGTGCAGGCGACGCCGCACTGGTCGCGCGACCATCTGGAAGAAGCGGCGGACGGCGTCGTCGATGCCTTGCTGTCGGCGCTGGCGACGGAAGCGACGCAGCCCTTGCCCGCGGCGGTCCTGCGGATCGGACGCCGCTGGCGCTACGCCAAGGTCGCGGCAGTCCGCGACGGGGCCTTGTGGGACCCCGCGCGCCGGATCGGCGCGGTCGGCGACTGGCTGCTTGCGCCAAGGGTCGAAAGCGCGTGGCTGTCCGGCCGGATGCTCGCCGACCGGATCGGCCCCGCCTAGGCGTCGACCCGCGCGCGCGGCATCCCGTCGACGATCGCGCGATCGACCGCATAGTCGCGCGCAATCTCGCGCGCGGTCATCTTGGCGGACATCATCACCGAGGGCGTGCCGCCGCCCGGCTGCGTGCCTTGTCCGACCAGATAAAGGTTGGCGATATCCTCGCTGCGATTGTGCGGGCGGAAGAACGCGGTCTGCGTCAGCCGCGGCTCGACCCCGAAGCCGTTGCCCGCGTAGGACCCGAGCGTCTGCTCGAAATAATCGGGCGTGACGAAGCTGCGATAGACCAGCCGCTCGCGCAGGCCGGGGATGTAGCCGCGGTCATCGAGGAAATTGAGCACCTTCTCGGCAAAGCCTTCGCCGACCGTATCCCAGTCGATCTTGCCGAGCGTGTTGGGCACGGGGATCAGCGTATAGGCCGCATGATGCCCCGGGGGCGCGAGGCTCGGGTCGGTCAGTGTCGGGATGTGCAGATATTGCGAAAAGTCCTCGGCGAGGATCTTGCGTTCGAAGATGTCGGTCAGCAATTCCTCGTAGCGCGGGCCGAGGATGATGTTGTGGTGCCGCAGGTCGGGGTCGCCATCGCGCTTTTCATAGCCGAAGTAGATCACCATCAGCGACATGCTCTGCTTGCGGAACTTGACCACAGAGTCGCGGTTGATCCGCCGGTGCGCCTTGTCGATCAGCTTGAGATAAGTGGTGGCATAGTCGCCGTTGGAGACGACGAGATCGGCCGCGAGCGTCTCGCCGGAGGCGAGCGTCACGCCGGTCGCGGTCCGCTTCCCGCCGCGCTTCTCGACCTCGATGCTGTCGACCTTGGCGTTCAGTTGCACCGTTCCGCCGAGTTCCTCGAACTTGACGACCATCGCCTTCACGAGCGCGCCCGTGCCGCCGATCGCATAATGGACGCCCCACGTCTTCTCGACGAAGTGGATCATTGCATAGATCGCGGGGACCTTGAGCGGGTTGCCGCCGATCAGCAGCGGTTCGAAGCTGAACACCTGCCGCATCTTGTCGCTCTTGAAATATTTGCTGATCAGCGAGAACAGCGGCTGGATCGCGCCGAGCTTGAGCAGGTCGGGCACGACCCCGACCATCGAGCCGAGGCTGCCGAAATAGGTATAGCCGAGCTCGAGGAACCCGCGCTGGAAGATCGCGCGCGCCGCCTCGTGGAACCGCTCGTAACCGTCGAGATCCTCGGGCGCGAGCCGCGCGATCTGCGCGCGGACGTTGACCGGGTCGGCGTCGTAATCGAAGAAGGTGCCGTCGTCGAAATAGATACGGTAGAACGGCAGGACCGGGACGATCTCGAGATAGCGGCTGGTGTTGGGGCCGCCGCTGGTGCCCGACAGGATCCGCTGGTTGTCGCCCAGCACGTCGTCGGGGAAATCGGGGGCGGCCAGCATCGCGACGTCCCGCTCGAGCGAGAACAGCTCCTCGATGAAATGCGGCACGGTCAGCACGGTCGGCCCCATGTCGAAGGTGAACCCCTCCGCGCGGCGGACATAGGCGCGGCCACCGACGTCATCGAGTTGTTCGACGATCCGTGTGTCGAAGCCGAGGCTTTGCAGCCGGATCGCGCAGGCAATGCCGCCGATGCCCGAGCCGATTACGATCGCAGTACGACGGGTCATGGTATCCATGTCTTTTCTTGAGCGAGGGGAGCGGCGATCATTCGGCGTTCGGCCAGCGCGTTGGGTATAGATGTGGCACCGCGATCGGCGCCGTCAATGGGTAACCCGGTTCAGCGATCAGGCGGGGGCAGGGCAGGTCGGTAATGACAGCTTAACGCACTGGTCCGCGCCAAGTGCCATCCCCATTGCGGCAAGACCGGAAACATCGCAGATCCCGCCGGAACCGCAGTTCCGCCCGCACGCCACAGAAAGATCCGCGCATGACCCGGCCGCCGCTCCCCCCGTTCACCGACGAAACCGCAGCGCACAAGGCGCGGCTGGCGGAGGACGCGTGGAACAGCCGCGATCCGGCGCGCGTGGCGCTTGCCTATACGCCCGACAGCCAGTGGCGGAACCGCGCCGAATTCATCACGGGCCGGGAGCAGATCGCGGCGTTCCTCACGCGGAAATGGGCGCGCGAGCTCGACTATCGCTTGATCAAGCAAGTCTGGGCGCACGCCGGCGACCGGATCGCGGTGCGCTTCGCTTATGAATATCACGACGACAGCGGGCAGTGGTTCCGGGCGTATGGCAACGAGAACTGGCAGTTCGACGACGGCGGCCTGATGATGATCCGGATTGCCAGCATCAACGAACATCCCATCGCTGCCGATGCGCGCGCCTTCTTCTGGCCGCTTGGTCGACGGCCGGACGATCACCCGGGGCTTACGGCGATGGGGTTCTGAGCGGACGGTCCCGACCGGGATTGATGATCGTCCGAAGACCGGTTGCAATCTCAAGATGAATGCTGGGGATTTGCGGGCGAGCATTGTACGGTCCAGCGTCATGGCCGCGTACAAACTCTATTGCCTGGATGATCAGGGGCACATCACCAGCCGAATCGAATTTGTGGGCGATGGTGACGAGGCCGCGATTGCGCATGTGCGGCAACATCATTTCAGCAGCGCCTGCGAGATCTGGGAGCTGGGGCGGCTCGTCGCGAGGATGCCCAAAGGCAGCTCCAGTCCACCTGCTCGCTAGTAACGCCATTCTTGCCCGTCTCGGCAGCGGAATGGATCGGCAAAGGAGTACTGGCGGACCGATACAGATCGGTCCGCCAGTGCGGTTAAGTCACCACCTGAGCCCCATCGACCCCGGCGACGGCTACTGGGCGGGAATGTGGATCCCGCAGAGCTTGTTGCCGTCCGGGTCGCGGACATAGGCGAGGTGGACGGTTCCCATCGCCGACTCGCGCGGACCCGGACCATCCTCGATCGAGATGCCGCCGTTGGCGACGGCGGTCCTGTGGAACAGATCGACCTGCTCGGGGGAGTCACAGGAAAACGCCACGGTGCTGCCGTTCGCCACGGTTGCCGGTTCGTCGTCGATCGGCTGGGAAACGATGAAGTTCGTCCCGCCGGCATTGCGGTAGAACAAGCGGGTATGCCCGCTGCCGGCGATGTTCAGCGTCGCTTCGCCCGCGCCGAGCGCGCCGAGCAAAGCGTCGTAGAACCGCCTCGATCGCTCGATGTCGTTCGACCCCACCATGGTATGAAACAGCACGTCACTTCTCCTTGATTGAATACGCAGGCGACAACACGCCTCAGATCACGGAAGCTCGATCTGCCCGTTCATGCCGGGCCAGTCCGAATAGCCGACGGCGCCGCCGCCATACCAATATTGCTTCGGTGCCTCGGCAAGCGGGGCGCCGGTCCGGAGCCGATCGACGAGATCGGGGTTGGCGAGGAAGGGGCGGCCGAAGCTGAACAGGTCGGCGTCGCCGTCCGCCAGCGTCTTCTCGGCAAGCTCGAGCGTGTACTGATTGTTGGCGATATAGGCGCCCGAGAAGCGCTTGCGCATTTCGTGGAAGTCGATTCCATCGGGCACGTCGCGCGTCTGCTGGGTCACGCCTTCGATATCGTGGATGTAGAGCAGCCCGATCCCGGACAGGGCGTCGACGAAGGTGTCGAACGTGCGTCCGACCTGGCCGTCGAGCGGGGTCTTCCCGGGCTCGGTCGTCGCCGGCGAGATGCGGATGCCGACACGGTTCGCGCCCCAGACCCCGACCACCGCACGGACCACGTCGAGCGGGAATCGCAGCCGGTTCTCGATCGAACCGCCATAATCGTCGGTGCGCTGGTTGGTGCTGTCGCGGATGAACTGCTCGAGCAGATAGTTGTTCGCGGCATGAACCTCGACGCCGTCGAACCCAGCCGCCTTCGCCTGTTCGGCGGCGTGGCGATAATCCTCGACGATGGCGGGAATCTCGTCGGTCTCCAGCGCGCGCGGGGTGACAAAATCCTTCATCCCGTCATTGGTGAAGGCCTGCCCCTCCGCCGCGATCGCGGACGGTGCCACGGGCAGCGCACCGCCGTGGAGGTCGGGGTGCGAGATACGGCCGGTATGCCACAACTGCAGGAAGATCTTGCCCCCACGCCGATGGACCGCCGCGACGATCGGCGTCCACGCCGCGACCTGCGCGTCCGACCAGATGCCGGGCGTCATCGCATAGCCGCGGGCCTGGGACGAGATGTTCGTCGCTTCGGTGATGATCAGGCCGGCATCGGCCCGCTGCGCATAATAATCCGCCGCGAAGGCCGGGGGGATCCCATCCTCGTTCGAGCGGCTGCGGGTGAGGGGGGCCATGACGATGCGGTTCTGCAACTGCAGGTCGCCGATCGTGACGGGTTGCAGGACGGGGCTGGCGGGCTGTTCGGACATCTTTGGGTCTTTCCGTGGAAGGGAAGCGCGAAGGGAAGACCGCTGTAACGCTTGAGCGCGCAGTTGATCCCGAGGGCGTGGCGGACACTGCGGCGGCGCGTCGCACGCATCGGACAGGTGTCTGTCGAGCGTCGTGGCGGCGGAATATGACCAGCCTTAGCGGCGCGGTGATCGGTACGACGTCTGGCTTACGAATGACGACGGCGCAGGCACGGCCTGGCGTGCAACGGATTCCGTCGAGCAGGGCGCAGTTGGGAAATGTTCAGTGAAGATGTGGAGCGGGTGAAGGGAATCGAACCCTCGTCACTTGCTTGGGAAGCAAAAGCTCTACCATTGAGCTACACCCGCCTATCAACGGCAACCCGCTGATCGGGTCGGCATCGGGGTCCGGATGGCACCCTATGCGCGACGTGGCGGGCCAATGCCACGTTTCGAACGGGGTCGTCAACGGGGATAAGACGATCCGCGCAAACTCCCGCGATGCCGGCCGATCGCCTCGCCCCGTCGACGCGCCGCGGGACCACCGGTACCGCGGCGACATCGTCGTCATCCGGCGATGGTCGCGACCGAGCCGGAGTCGACCCGGATCCCGGCGCCGTTGATGAAGCTCGCCCGTTCCGAACACAGGAAGGCGACCGCGGCGGCCACTTCCTCCGCCCGGCCACGGCGCTTGAGCACCATCCCGGGTCGTTCCTCGTCGAGGAAGCTCGCGATCGCATCGTCGAAGCTCTCGCCGCGTTCGTCCGCACGCTTGCGCATCATCGTATCGGTCATCGGGGTCGCGATGAACGCCGGGGAGACGGTGTTGACCAGCACATTGTCCCCGCCATAGGCCTTGGACAACCCCTTCGCGAGGCTGAGGATGCCGGCCTTGGACGCACAATAAGCGAGTTCGTCGATATAGGGCTGGACCCCGTCCTCCGACGCGAACAGCACGATCCGGCCCCAGCCGCCCGCGCGCATCGCCGGGATCGCCTCGCGACACATGCGGACCGCGCCCATCAGGTTGATGTCGAGCGTCTGCTGCCAGCCGGCGTCGTCGACCTCAAGGAAATCCCCGGTCGCGCCGGTGACCCCGGCGGCATTGACGTAGATGTCGGGGTTGCCGAGTTTCCCGCGAACCTCCGCCCAGATCGCGCTGACATCGTCGATCCTGGTCACGTCGCCGGTGACCGCGATGACGTCCCCGAGCGGCGACAGCTCGGCAACCGCCTCGTCGAGCGTCCCGCCGGCTTGATCGGTGATCGCGACGCGGACGCCCGCCTCGAGCAGCAGCTTTGCCGTCTCCTTGCCCATGCCCGAATCCGCGCCGCTGATCAGCGCGATACGGTCCTTGATGCCGAGATCCATGGTGAACTCCTTACTGTTTGGATGCCAGAAAACGGTCGGCGGTGCGAAGTGACAGCGCCATGATCGTGAGCGCCGGGTTGGCGGCCAGCGCACTCGGGAAGATCGAATTGTCGCAGATCAGCAGGTTGGGGATGTCGAAGCTGCGACCGTCCGGGTCGACCACCGCCGAAGCGCCATCCCGCCCCATGCGGCACGTGCCGATGGTATGCGCCGAGCGGCTGACGGAGAAAATGTCGCGCGCGCCCGCCGCCGCCCATATGTCGGTCAGCGTGCGGCGCGCGTGCCGATCGATCGCCCGTTCGTTATCGTGATAGCTGTAGTCGATCCGCGCCTTGCGATGCCCGAAGGCGTCGGTCTCGTCGGCGAGCGTCAGCCGATTGTCCTCGTGCGGCAGGCATTCGCCGTTGATCCCGATCCCGGCCATGCTGTTGTAACCGCGCAGCAGCGTCTGGAGACGCTCGCCCCACATGCCCGCGCCGCGCGCGAGCCCGGTCGCGAGGTTGACCGGGAGCACGCCGAGGCTCTGGATCAGATAGCCGCTCGCACAGCCGATGTCGCCGGGGCGCATCATGTCCTCGCTGATCAGCGAGGAGGGATAGCCGCGGTTCATCCGCATGTCGGCGTCGAACCGGCCCCAGACCTGAGTCGCGACATGCGCCATGAAATTGCGCCCCACCTGACCGCTCGAATTGGCGATCCCGAGGTTGAGCAGCAGGCGCGGCGTCTCGACCCCGCCCGCGCACAGGAAGACGGCGGAACAGCGCTGGCGATGCTCCCGGCCGTCCTGCCAATAGACGACCGCGCTGATCCTGCCGCTTCGATCGAATTCGAACGAAAGAACGCGGGACTCCGCGCGGATCTCGGCACCGTGCGCGACCGCGGCGGGCAGGTACGTCGTGTCCATGCTGGTCTTGGCGGCGTTGCGGCAGCCCTGATGGCAGGCACCGCAATTGACGCAGGCCTGCCGCTGCCCCCAGTGCGGCTGGTCACGATCACGCGACACCAGCGCGGCCGGCGCATCGGTCGCGCGAATGCCGAGGGCGGCACAGCCGCGCGCCATCGCATCGGCGGAGGCGTTGCGCGCTACCGGCGGGTAGGCATAGCGCCGCGTCGCATCCCACGGATAGTCGGCCGGCCCGGATACGCCGGTAAACTGCTCGACCTCCGCAAGGTAGGCGGTGAGCGCGTCATGGTCGATCGGCCAGTCGGCACCTTCGCCGGTCAGCGTCTGCAACTGCAGGTCGCGCGGATCGGGGCGCGGGCAGAACGCGCCCCAGTGGAGCGTCGACCCGCCGACGCCCATGCCCGAATTGTTCGAACCGAACGCGGTGGGGGTCGATCCGCCACTGAGACGTTCCTCCATCCAGTAGATATCAGCAGCCACTTCGTCCGCGACGTGATCGTCCGGACGGAAGGCACGGCCGGCCTCGAGCGCGACCACCGACACACCCGCCTGCGCGAGCCGGGCCGTCAGCGGCGCGCCGCCCGCGCCGGTGCCGATCACGACCGCGTCGACGACATCGTTGGCGGCATGCCGTGGCGCGTTCAAGACGATTGCTCCACGGGGCGCTGCCACGTTTCGAGGTCATCCGCGGCAGTGCGGGTGTACCCCTGCTTGCGCGGACCATCGCCGCCGTTCGCGAAGCCGTCATAGCCGATCGCCGCCATCGTCGCGGGGAGGGACATCCAGACTCGCGCGGTTTCGGCACGTACGTCCTCGAACCACAGCCGCATCTGTTCGGCGGTCAGTTTCGAGTCGTCTTCCGCGATGCCGGTCTCGCCCGCGTCGATGCACTCGAGCAGGGCCGCCTGCGCCGTGCCCGGCGCGGTCGCGAACCCCCCTTCGAACGCGGCGAGCGTCGCGAGCCCGCGCGTCCATGCCGCGCGATCAGCGGGCAAGGCCGCAAAGCGCCAGCCGTCGCCCGGACCCTCGGCGATCCCGGCGAGAATCCGGTCCGCCAGCGCGCGGTCCGCGCCGCAATCGGGGAGGATCTGCCCGACCAGCGCCGCCATCGTCGCGACGTGGTCGTCCGTCCACGACGACAGGTCGGAGGAGGGGGGATGGAGCCGGTCCACCATCGCGGCGCGCGTCCGGTGGCTGACGCGATCGGAGTCGAGCAACCGCGCGAACCGGGCCGGGAGTGCCGCCGGTTCGACCATCGCGGCGTGACCGTCGATCAGGCCGGCAAGCACCTGCGGCTGTTCGTAAGGAATGAGATGCGCCGCGCCTTCGACCACCCGCAGCTCGGCGGTGGCATAATGCGGCAGGTTGAGCCGTCGCTGCGCCTCCGCGCCGAGATCGCCGTCCTCCGCCCCCGCGAGGATCAGCGCGGGGATCGGGACCTGCCCTGCAATGGCGCGCCAGTCCTCGCGGCTGCCGCGCTCGAGCCAGCCGAGCCACGCTTCCCGGCTCGATCGCTGCACGTCGGCGATCGCCTGGTCCCGGGCTTCGCCCGCCAGCGGGGTTGCGGTATTGGCATCGACGAACGTCACGGCATCGTCACGCGTCGGCGACCGATCGGCGAACCACCCGATCATCTCGGCGCGGCGATCCTCGTCCATCGGTTCGGGCGCGGGCGGTGAGGCCGCGACCAGCACGACGCCGAGGACGCCCGACAGGCCGATCTCCCCGGACGCAGCGCGTGCCGCCACCAGGGTGACGATCTTGCCGCCCATGCTATGCCCGACCAGCACGCAGGCGGTGAGGTGACGCGACCGGATTTCCGCCGCGAGCCAATCCGCCATTGCGGCGACATCGGCATATCCCGCGTCCGCCGCATCGCCGAACCCGGGCAGGTCCAGCGCCACGCAGGCACGGTGCGGCAAGTGCTCGACGACACGATCCCATTCTTTCGCGCTCGCGCCCAGCGCGTGAAGAAATACCAACGTCGGTCCGGTCATGCAGCCTCGCAAATTCCCCTCTGCGTGACGTTGCAGCGACGGGTACGTTCCGGTGAAACGCCCGCGGAACCGAATAATTCCGCCGCCGCCCCGCGCGCCCGGTGCGCGCGCCTGGTCAGACCGTGACTTCGCCCTCGTCCGTTCCATCCCAATAATGCACCCGCACCGCGCGCACGTGGATCATCACGAGACCGGGGGTGTCGATGCCTTGCGGAAACCAGCGGTCGAGATCGGACGTCCAGCGCTCGGCAAACGCCTGCTTGTCGCGGACGATCTGGCCCGCGCCCTCGACCGCGACGAACAGCGGCGGTTTGCCGAGCAGCCCGGCGCTGCCCTGGAACGACAAGGCGACGTGCGGATCGCTCGAAATGTCGGAGACGGTGCGCGCATCATCGTAGCTGAAGTAGAAGCTGTCTCCCTGCCATTCGACTTCGCCGTTGTTGCTCATCGGGCGGGTCGCGAGCTGGCCGCCTTCGGTCCGGGTCGTGAGCATCGCGAAGTCGATCTTGCCCATCGCCTTGGCGAGATCGTGCAGGGTCATCTCGGTCATCAGGTCTTTCCTCAACTGTCGGAGCATGCCGCCCGGACGGACAACGCCGCAAAGGCCGGGATAGACCCGCTCAAATCCACCGGGCGCTCCCGCCGGCGCGGGCGGATGCTCCAACACAACGGTTGGCGATTCGCGCGGGAGACGCCAAAGAACGGTGATGTCCGGTACACCGACTATTTCGACCCTGGCCGAACTCGCCGAACTGGCGGGAGTCTCGGTTGCGACGGTCTCCCGCTCGCTCGCGGGAAACGCGGTCATCGCGAAGGCGACGCGCGACCGGATCGTCTCGCTCGCGACCGAACACGGCTTCAAGGTCAACCAGGCCGCGCGCAATCTCCGGCTCAAGCGGACCGGCGCGATCGGTGTCGTGCTGCCGCTCGGGCACGAGACCGAGCAACATTTGTCCGATCCGTTCTTCATGAGCCTGCTGGGACCGCTCGCCGATGCGATCGCGGATCGCGGGCATGACTTGCTGCTGTCGCGGATCATCCCGAAGGACGATCGCTGGCTCGACGCGATCGTCGATGCCGGGCGAGTCGATGGCGTCATCGTGGTCGGCCAGTCGAACCAGATCGATGCGATCGAACGCGTCGCCGAACGCTATCGCCGGATCGTCGTGTGGGGCGCGATCATGCCCGACAAGACGCAGGTGACGGTCGGCAGCGATAATGTCGCGGGCGGGCGGATCGCGGCGGAACATCTGCTGGCGCAGGGGCGGCGGCGGCTGGCGTTCTTCGGCAATACCGAGGTGCCGGAATTTGCCGCGCGCTATGCCGGCTTCCAGCAGGCGCTCGCCGCATCGGGGAGCGGGCAGGCGACGTTGCTGCCGGTGCATCTGACGAGCGAGGCGTCCTATGCCGCGATCGAGGCGTATCTTGCGGGGCATTCGTCGCCCGACGGGATCGTCGCGGCGTCCGACGTGATCGCGATGAGCGCGCTGCGGGCGCTGTCCGCGCATGGCAAGCGCGTCCCGCAGGACGTGAGCGTCGTCGGCTATGACGACGTGGTGATCGCGATGCACACCAACCCGCCGCTGACGACGGTCCGGCAGGATGTCGCGCGCGGGGCCGCGGTGATGGTCGACCTGCTGTTCCGCCGGATGGAGGGCGAGGACGTCCGATCGGTCGAGATGGCGCCCGAGCTGATCCTGCGCGCGTCCGCCTGATCAGGCCACGGCGAGCTGCGGCTGTGGCTGCGGCGCGCGGACGAACCAGGTCGCCACCGCCGCGGCCAGCATCATCCCCCCGCCGAGCAGCAGCACGTGGCGCGGATCGCCGCCCAGCAGCGGACGATAGGCGAGCCATACGAACAAAATCTCGACCATCATCGGGATGACGATGAACATGTTGAAGATGCCCATGTAGACGCCGGTCCGCTCGGGCGGGATCGCGTTGGCGAGCATCAGATACGGGTTGCCCATCAGGCTGCCCCAGCCGATCCCGATCCCGACCATCGCGACCACCAGCAGCGGGATCGACCCGGTCGAGGCGATCGTCAGCATCGCCGCGCCCGACAGCACCATCGCGACCGCATGGATCGGCCGTGCGCCGAACCGCCGCGCGAAGGGCACCATCGCGAAGGCCGAGACGAAGGCGACGAGATTGTAGAACGCCCCGAGCTGGCCGTTGAGCAGCCCCGCGTCGCGAAACCCGACGCTCCCGGGATCGCTGGTGTGGAACACGCCGCGGGCGAGCGCGAGCACGACATATTGCCAGTAGCAGAACATGCCGAACCACTGGAACAGCATCGCCACCGCAAGCTGGCGCATCGTCGGGGGCATGTCGCGGATTGCGTCGACAAGGCCGGTGACGGTCGAGCGCAACGACAGCGGATCGGCGGTGATCGCGGCGTCCTCCTCCGGCGTCAGCGGCAGCTCGGGGACGCGCCAGACCGACCACAGGATCGTCGTGATCGACAGCACCGCGCCGATCAGGAAGCTGATCCGCGTGATTTCGGGGATGCCGTTGCTGTCGAGCGTGTCCTTGTTGAGGCCCCACCAGACCAGCAGCGAGGGGGCAAGATAGGAAAGCGTCTGCGCGAGGCCGGTGAACGCGCTCTGCGTGAGGAAACCGAGCGGCCGCTGCGCCGCATCCAGCCGGTCGCTGACATAGGCGCGGTACGGCTCCATCGTGACGTTGTTCGCGGCGTCGAGCACCCACAACAGGCTCGCCGCCATCCACAGCGTCCGGCTGTACGGCATCGCGAACAGGCACAGGCTGCACAGGATCGCGCCGACGAGGAAATAGGGGGTGCGGCGCCCGAGGCGGGTCCGCGTCCGGTCGCTCATCGATCCAATCAATGGCTGGATGACCAGTCCGGTCATCGGACCGGCGAGCCACAGCAGCGGCATGCTGCCCTCGTCCGCGCCGAGATAGCTGTAGATCGGCCCCATGTTGCTTTGCTGCAGCCCGAAGCTGAACTGCAGGCCGAGGAACCCGAGGTTCATCTGCAGGATCTGCGCGAACGGCAGATGGATCTTGCCGACCGATACGCTGGTCACGTCTCTCTCCCGAAACGGCGGACTGTTGCCACCCTGCAACGGCGCATAAGCGATCCCGCAAACGATTGCAATTTTCGTCTTGCAAACGTTTGCACGAATCGATTAGGACCGGATCGAGCCGATAAACGGCCATGTTGTTTCCAGGAGAGTGATATGTTGAAAGGGCGCACCCTTTTTCTCGCGACGACCGCGCTGCTGGCCGCCACGCCGGTTTTCGCACAGCAGACCCCGGCCCCGGCGGCTGCGCCGGACCCCGCCGCCGAGCCACCGGCGAGTGACGACATCATCGTCACCGCGGTCGCGCGCGGGCAGAACCGCCTCGACAGTTCGGTTTCGGTAAGCTCGCTCAACAGCGATGCGATCGTCAACGCCGCCCCGCGCTCGACCGCCGAGCTGTTCCGCAGCCTGCCGGGCATCCGGTCCGAATCCTCGGGCGGCGAGGGCAATGCCAATATCGCGGTGCGCGGCCTGCCGGTCGCCTCGGGTGGCGCCAAGTTCCTGCAGCTCCAGGAAGACGGGCTGCCGATCCTAGAATATGGCGACATCGCCTTCGCCAATGCCGACATCTTCCTGCGCGCCGACTTCAATGTCGCGCGGATCGAGGCGGTGCGCGGCGGTTCCGCCTCGACCTTCGCCTCCAACTCGCCGGGTGGCGTAATCAACCTGATCTCCAAGACGGGCGAGCAGGAGGGCGGCTCGATCCAGGGCACCGTCGGGCTCGACTACGGCGAATATCGCCTCGACGCCGATTACGGCGGCAAGCTCAGCGATACGCTGCGCTTCAACGTCGGCGGGTTCTACCGCGTCGGCGAGGGGCCGCGGCGTGCGGGCTATGACGGCAACAAGGGCGGACAGATCCGCGGCAACATCACCAAGACCTTCGACCGGGGCTTCTTCCGCCTCAACGTCAAATATCTCGACGATCGCGCGATCGCCTATCTGCCGAGCCCGGTCCGCGTGACCGGAAGCGACAGCAACCCGACCTACCGCTCGCTGCCCGGGCTCAGCGCCAATACCGACACGATCCACAGCATCTATTTCACGCGCGCGGTCACCCTCGACGGGGCGAACAACCGCGAGGTCGACGACATTCGCGACGGGATGCACCCGGTCGTCAAGGCGATTGGCTTCGAAACCGAATTCGAGGTCGCCGACGGGTGGAAGGTCAGCGACAAGTTCCGCTATTCGGACATTTCGGGGCGCTTCATCTCGCCCTTCCCGGCAAGTGTCGACACCGCGCAGAACCTTGCCAATGCGATCGGTGGCCCGGGGGCGATCCTGAGCTATGCCAACGGCCCGAATGCCGGGCAGGCCTATGCCAACCCGACGACGTCGAACGCGATCGGTGTCGTGCTGTTCAATACGAAGCTGAACAGCCTCAACAACATCACCAACGATCTGCGAGTCAACCGGCGGTTCAATGCCGGGGACGGGACGGTCGACTTCTCGGCCGGCTTCTACAAGTCGCGCCAGACGATCAACGTCGACTGGACGTGGTCGTCCTACCTGCTCGACGCGAAGGGCGACAATGCCGCGCTGCTCAACGTCCGGACGGCCACCGGCCTGTCGCGGACCGACAACGGGCTGGTCGCGTATGGCGCGTCCTTCTTCGGCAATTGCTGCCGTCGCAGCTACAACGTCGACTACGACACCAACGCGCCGTTCGCGTCGATCGGCTACACTGGCAGCGGCTTCAACGTCGATGCCAGCGTGCGCTATGACACGGGGAGCGCCCGCGGCTTCGTCATCGGCGATGGCCCGGTGACGAGCTTCGACGTCGACGGCAACGGGACGATCTCCTATCCCGAGACGCAGACCACCATCCTGCCGCTCAACAGCCCGCAGCCGGTCAACTACAACTTCCACTATGCGTCCTATTCGTTCGGCGCGAACTATCGGCTGGCGAGCGACCTCTCGGTCTTCGCGCGCTACAGCCGCGGCGGTCGCACCAATGCCGATCGCTTCCTGTTCAACGCAAACAATGTCAGCGCGACCTCGGGACAACTCCAGCCCGGCGCGCGCCCGGTCGATTTCGTCCGCCAGGCCGAGGCGGGGGTGAAGTACAGCCATGCCGGGCTCAACCTGTATGGCACGGGCTTCTGGGCGAAGACCGCCGAGCAGAATTTCGAAGCGACGAGCCAGCGGTTCTTCGACCGGACCTACCGCGCTTACGGCGTCGAGCTCGAGGGCAATTACCGGATCGACGGGTTCAGCCTCGCCGCCAGCGGGACCTATACCAAGGCCAAGATCATCAGCGACAACGTCACCCCCGCGGTGATCGGCAACCGCCCGCGTCGCCAGGCCGAGTTCGTCTACAAGGTGACGCCGCAATATACGACCGGGCTGTTCACGCTCGGCGCGAGCGCGATCGGCACGACGTCGAGCTACACGCAGGACACCAACCAGCTGAAGCTGCCCGGTTTCACGCAGGTCAACGCGTTCCTGAGCGTGCGTCCGGTGGAGCGGGTGCAGGTCTCGATCAACGCGAACAACCTGTTCAACACCAAGGGCTTCACCGAAGCGGAGGAGGCATCGATCCCCACCAACGGCATCGTGCGCGCGCGCTCGATCAACGGCCGCACCATCTCGGCCGCGCTCAAGCTCGACTTCTGAACCGACCGCCCCGGGCGCCATCCCGCCCGGGGCATCTTGACGCCTGATCCAGTGAGTAGCCCGCTATGACAAGTCTCTGGTCCCGCGACGCGGTCGCCGCGATCGCGGATCGGCCGATCCCCGAGGTGCCGCGGATCGCCGCGCACAGCATGCCGCCGGTCCTCCCGGGGCAGGACCTGTGGGATTACTGGCCGGTCCAGGAACGCGACGGGCGGACCGCGACGATTGCCGGCGGCATGCTCCAGATGCTGCTGTCCGCCCCGGTCATGCCCGACCCCGAATCCCGCCACGCGCTTGCCCGCATCCGGTTGATGCACGAGACGCCGAACGGCTGGTGCGACCTTGGCACCATGTTGCCCGACGGGCTTGCCCCGGGGAGCCGTGAATGGTCGGGATCCGCCATCGTGACACCCGGGCATGACCGCGTGACGCTCTACTTCACCGCCGCCGGGCATCGCGGCGAGGCCAAGCCGAGCTTCGACCAGCGCCTGTTCGAAACCACCGCCACGCTGTCGGTCGAGGCAGGCGTGCCCCGGCTGACGGACTGGACGACCCCCATCGAGTCGGTCGTCGCCGACGGCGAGATCTACACGCGCGACATGGCCGGGGGCGGCGCGATCGGCACGATCAAGGCGTTTCGCGATCCGGCGTGGTTCCGCGATCCGGCGGATGGGGCCGAATATCTCGTCTTCGCTGCCTCGCTTGCGCAATCGACGTCGCCCTATAACGGCGCGGTCGGGCTGGCGCGGCGCGTGCTCGGGGGCTGGGCGCTGCAGTCGCCGCTGATCACGGCGGACGGGGTCAATAACGAGCTCGAGCGCCCGCATATCGTCCACCACGACGGGCGCTATTATTGCTTCTGGGCGACCCAGCGGAAGGTCTTCGCGCCGGAGGGACCGTCGGGACCGACCGGCCTGTACGGAATGGTCGCCGACCGGATCGAAGGGCCATGGACGCCGCTTAACGGGAGCGGTCTCGTCTGCGGCAACCCGCCCGCCGCGCCGCTTCAGGCGTATAGCTGGCTGGTGCTCGCCGACCTCAGCGTGTTGAGCTTCGTCGACCGGCCCGGGCTCGCCGCGAACCCGGTGGATGCCGCCGAAGCGCGCGCGCATTTTGGCGGCACGCCCGCGACGCCGTTCCGGATCGTGCTGAACGGCGACCGCGCGGCGGTGGCCTGAGGCAGCGAACGGCCGGGCCGTGCCGCTGCCCCGTACGATCAGTTGATCGGCACGCCCCCGGTGACCGCGATCACCGCGCCCGTCATGTAACTGCCCTCGGCGGAGGCGAGCAGGACATAGGCGGGGGCAAGCTCGGCGGGCTGGCCCGCGCGGCCGAGCGGGGTGTCCTGCCCGAGTTCCTCGAGTTCCTGCGGAGACTTGGCGATCGGCTGGATCGGCGTCCACACCGGACCGGGCGCGACCGCATTGACGCGGATCCCCTTGGCCGACAGCAGGTTGGACAGCCCGACCGTCAGGCTCGAAACCGCGCCCTTGGTGGCGGCGTAGACGATCATGCTCTTGGTCGCGACCTTGGCCTGCTCGCTGGTGGTGTTCACGATCGCGGACCCAGGCTTCATGTGCGGCGCGGCGGCCTTTGCGAGGCGGATCATCGCAAAGACGTTGGCCGAGAAGGCGGACTGCATCTCGTCGTCGTCGATGCTAGCGATGTCCTCGTTGATGGTCTGCTGGGCCGCATTGTTGACCAGCACGTCCAGCGCGCCCAGTTCGGCGACGGTGCGCTCGACCAGCGTCGCGCAATGCGCGCGATCCCGAAGGTCGCCCGGCAACAGCAGGCAGCGCCGCCCCGCCTGCTCGACCCAGGTGCGCGTGTCCTCGGCATCGTCCTGCTCGACCTCGAGATAGGAGATCGCGACGTCCGCGCCTTCGCGGGCATAGGCGATCGCAATCGCCTTGCCGATCCCGGAATCGCCGCCGGTGATGAGCGCGACCTTGCCCGCGAGCAGGCCCTTGCCGACATAGCTCTGTTCGCCATGGTCGGGCTTGGTCTTCATGTCGGTGGTCAGGCCGGGGCCCTGCTGCTGCGGTTCGCCGGGGAAGCTGGTGGGCTGGCTGGTGCGGGGGTTGTCGGTCATGCGGTTCTCTTTCCTGCGATGTCGCTGACCGAACGGTCGTGACCCGGTTAAGTGCCCGCGATTCCGCTCAGTCCGGCGCGCGGCGGCGGGTGGGGGCGTGAAAATCGGCGGGTTTGTCCGCGATCCAGCGCAGGAAGCGCGCGATGTCGGGCTGGACCCGCAACGCGTCGAGCTCCGCAAGGCCTGTCGCGAGATCGTGGTTGGAGACGCAGGCGTGGATGGTGCGGTGGCAGATCGGGTGCACCGGCAACACCTCGGTCCCGCCACGACTCTTGGGGATGCGGTGGTGCCACTCGACCTTCCGACCGAGCGGTCGTGCGCATAGCCCGCAACGTTCGGCCTCGGAAGGTAGGAGCGCGCGCGCGTCCGCCTGCCGCAGTCCTTCCATCCGCTTCACCCGTCCGCCCATTTTCCCAACATGGTAACCCCCGCGCGCGCTGCCAAGGGGCGTTGAGGATGCGCCATAACCGACTGTTCAGGCTAGCGTTTCGAGTCTTATCGGCAGGTTTCGCACACGGCGGCCCGTAGCGTTGAAGACGGCGTTGGCGACCGCGGCGTTGACCCCGATGATCCCGATTTCGCCGAGCCCCTTCACCCCCTCGGGGTTGACCGCGGGATCGTCGTCCTCGAGCAGGATCGCGGTCATTGCGCCGACGTCGGCGGCGGTCGGCACGAGATATTCGGCAAGGTCGCGATTGAGATACGCGCCGGTCCGTGGGTCGACGATCGTCTCCTCGAGCAGCGCCGCGCTCTGGCCCCAGATCATCCCGCCGAGCAACTGGCTCCGCGCGGTCAGCGGGTTGAGGATTCGGCCCGCGGCGAAGGCCCCGACATGCCGGCGGATTCGCACCTCGCGGGTATCGGCATGGACCCCGATTTCGACGAAATGCGCGCCGAAGGTCCAGGCAAGCTTGTCCTTGGGGGTGCTGGCGAGCTTGAGATGGCCCTTGCGCAGGTTGTCGATCGTCGACGGCTCCGACCCCGGCGGGGTGAAGGCGACTTCCACCGACCGGTCCGCGCCCGCCGGCTGCGCCAGCAACTGCCGACAGGCTTCGGCCAGCGCGTTGACCAGCGTCGTGCTCGTCGCCGATCCGCCCGAGATGCCCGCGGCGGGCAGGGCGGTGTCGCCCAAGTCGACCCGCACCTTGCCAACCGGCACGTTCAGCCGCTCCGACGCGGTCATCGCGAGCAGCGTATAGAGGCCGTTGCCGATTTCGTGATGCGCGGTTTCGACGTGGACCGCGCCGTCGGCGGTTTGCGTCACGCGGACGATCGCGGCGCCGATCTTGACCGGGCGCGCGGCGGCGGCGCAGCCGTGGCCGACCAGCCACGCGCCGTCGCGGGTTGCCCCCGGCTCGGCGGATCGTGCGGCCCAGCCGAACGCGGCGGCGCCGGCATCGAAGCAGCGCATCAGGGGGCGCGTCGTGAAGGGATCTCCCGTCACCGGATTTTTCAAGGTATCGTTGCGGCGGCGAAGCTCGACGGGATCGATCCGCAGCGCATGCGCAAGTTCGTCGACCGCGCTTTCGAGCGCGAACAGATACGGCACCTCAGGCGGAGCGCGCATCGGCCCCGGCGTGTTGCGGTCGACCCGCGCGACGCGTTCCGCGCTCGCGATATTGGGGCAGGCGTAGAGCGCGGTGGTGACGTCGGTGCCCTCCATCGCGAACGTGTCGAACCGCGAGGTCGCCACCTCCGCGGTGTGCGACAGCGCGACGAAGCGGCCGTCCGCATCCGCCCCCAGCCGGATCGCATGCTGCGTCTCGGTACGATGGTTGGCGATGGTGAAGCCGTCGGCGCGGCTGACCACGATCTGGACGGGCCGCTGGAGACGGCGCGCGGCGATCGCCCCCAATACCGTATGTTGCGACAGCGCGAGCTTGGACCCGAAGTGCCCGCCGATGAAATGCGCGACGACCCGGACCTTGGCGGGGTCGATCCCGAGCTGCGCCGCCAGCCCGTTGCGCGCCGCGCCCACGAAGCGGGTGGGTTCGTAGACGGTCAGCGTGTCGCCATCCCAGACGCTGGTCGTGGTCGGCAGTTCGATCGCATTGTGATGCTGGATCGGCGTAGAGTAGCGCGCGTCGACCGTCGTTGCCGCCGTGGCGTAGGCGGCGGCGAAATCGCCGACGTGCGGGTCCTCGAAGCCCTCGCGCAGCGTCGCGAGCGGGACGGCGTTCGCGCCCGGATCGCCGCGTTCACCGACATGCGGCGCGGCTTCGTAGCCGGTGCGGATCGCGTGGGCCGCCGCCTGCGCTTGTTCCAACGTCTCGGCGATGACGACTGCAACGATCTGGCCGGCATAATGGATTTCAGGCGAGGCCAGCGGGCGCAGCGTGCTGTTGGCCCAGCCGTCCGCCATCATGTGCCCGATCGGCGCTACCGCATTGCCGACGTTGCGCCACGTCAGGATGTCGAGCACGCCTGCGCCCTGCAACGCCGCCGTCGTGTCCATCCGCACGATCCGGCCCCGCGCCATCGGGCTGGTGACGAGCACGCCATACGCCATATGCTCGGGGTGGACGTCGCCCGGGAACTCGGCGGTGCCGCAGACCTTGGCGGGTCCGTCGATGCGGGCATGCGGTTTGCCGAGGGTCGCGCGGTCAGTGGATTGCGGGGCGTTGATTTCCATTTGATATCAACGCGCGAACGCGGCGGAGTTCCGCTATCCCGCAAGCGCCACGCGGTACACCGCATGATGCGTCAGGACGAACAGCGTCCGCCCGTCCGCGCCGCCGATCAGCAGTTGCAGCGGGCGCGTGGGTATGTCGATCCGGCCCAGCGCACTGCCGTCCGCGGCGTAGACGAACACTTGTCCGTTCGCGACATAGACGCGGCCCTGCGCATCGACCGCGACGCTTTCGCCGCCACGGTTCGCAAACGGTTTGAGGTCGACCACTGCGCCTTGGGCCGCGAGCCGTCCGCGATAGGTCCTGTTCTCGGACCCGTTGGTGACGAACACCGGTTCGCCCGGTCGCGCTACGGTGAAGCCATGCGCATCGAGCGTGTCCGAAAAGCGCCAGCCGCGGAAGGACGACGGACCCTGCTGGAAGGTGCGATAGGCGGGCAGGGCAATGCTGCCATCGGGCGAGACATACTGCTGCGGCTTGGCGAGCGCCATGTCACGCGCGTACATCTCGGCGAGGGTCGGGTAGGTGTAGCTCCTGAGGTCCAGCTGATCCTTGAATTCGCCATTGACCCAGGTGTTTACGGGCAGAACTGTCGCCGCGGTGGGATGATCGCTCGCAGGCGTTGGAGCGATCGTCACGATCGCGCCGTCGCGGGTGCGCGGGTTCAGACTGTAGACCGTCCCGTTGCGCCCATCCGACGACAGGACGAGCAGGTCGCCGGACTGCTGGACCGCGAGATTGACCGCGTCGAGCGGCGTGTCGCTGACGATCGACAGCCCGGTATCGGGCGCCCAGCGATGGATCCGCTGCGCATGCCGGTCGACGAAATACAGCGACCCGTCCTGCCCGATCGCCCCACCCGAAGCCGAGTAGAAGCCGTCCGCGATCCGCTCGGCGGTGCCGAGCGACGGCGCTTGCGCAACGGAAGCTGCCGCCCCGGACAGGTCGAGCGCGGCGAATTCGCGTTCGCGCACCTCCTTGCCCGAGGCCATGTCCTGGATCGCGTTCTCGTACGGAAATTTGCTGACGCGTAAATAGGTTGCACAGCCTTGCTCGTCGCAGGTGCCAAGCCCGCTCTCGGCGTTGACGTGGACGTTGCGGAACCGGACGGCGTTCGTCCCGTACAGCCGCACCGCCGTCGGCGCCGGCTTGATCGAGCGGGTAACGCGGTACGCGTGATAGTTGGCGATCAGGATATCGCGCGAATCGCGGATCTCGAACGAGGTCGCGTCCTGGCTCTCGCCGGCTTCCTCCTCGGTCTGCGGCGCGAGGAATTCCCAGTTGGCGACGTGGTCGAGCACGAACTCGCTGCGCGCGTGGTGCTCGCTCGACATCTGATAGACGTGACCGGGCGTCGTCGTGTCGGACACCAGCATCCCCGCCGAGGCATAGGTATCCGGGGTCCACAGGTTGGCGAAGGTCCCGCCGCCGCCGCGCGTCACCCACAGGCTCGGATATTGCGCGTCCCAGCGTTTGGCGGGTTCGGCGTCGCCGCTGTGGTTGGCATTATACGGATCGAACCGCGATCCATCGGCGAGATCGGTGCCGTGACCGCCCTGGAACTTGACGTCCTCGACCAGCGACTGCGCGCCCGCCATCCACAGCAGCGCGGTCGCACGCGGGTTGATCCCGCCGGTGAACAGCCCGAGCCCGGAGACGATCGCAGTCCCGCCGTGCGCGCTCTCGATCAGCGGTTTGGCGCTGCCGACCCCCTGGAAGGCGGGCGTGCCGTCGGGGAGGATCAGCTGCGTCAGGCTCGGGTGGAGCGCGACCAGCACGCTGTCGGGCCGGAGCTTGAGCGTATCGGTGACGACATAGCGGCCGGCAGGGAAATAGACGGTGCGGTGCGTGTCGATCGCGTGCTGGATCGCAGCGGTGTCGTCGGTGTGGTCGTCGCCCTTCGCGCCGAGCGTGCGGACGTTGGTCCACGTCGTCGTCGGGGGCAGCGCGCGGATTGCAAGCGGCGCGGGCGCTGGAAGCCGGGGGATCGGCGCGGCCTTCATCACCGTCTGGTAGGTGCCGGTCGTTCCCAGCCCGGGAACCATCAGGCCATAGCCGAAGGACGCGACGCGGTAGCTGCTGCCCGCGCCGCCGACCGTCCGCCCGCTGTCGCGGAACCGCGCGAACACCGGCGTCGCGCGCGCCAGCGCGTTCTCGAAGCCGATCTGCGTGAAGACGGTGTTCTCGTTGCTGATGACGACCGCGGCCTTGGTGATGAGATCGAACCGGACGTCCTTGCCCCACAGCCAGTCGCCATAGCCCCGGTCGATATCGATCGCGGTCGGCATGTCGCGGAACGCGACGTTGACCAGCGTGAGGTTCGCCTCATGCTCGCGGATTCCCGCCTCGCGTTGCCCGTCGAAGCTCGAATCGAGCAGCGTGAACTGCCAGGCGGGGGAGGGTTTTTCGGTCAGGATGCCATAGCGGCCGCCGTGGAAGTGCAGGTCCTGCGCCTGGTTGGCGACCTGATACAGTCCGGCGAGCCCCGACCCGATCTGGAAGTCGATATGCGCGAGATAGGAATGTTGCGCGGCGTGGAAGCGGATCGCGGTGGCGGCCGGGTTGCCCTTGCCGATCACGAAATCCACGTTCGACAGCGCGGGATAGAAGGTGCCGGGATTGGCATCCGCGATCGCGGGATTGAACGGCACGCTGCCGGGTGGCGGGAAGGGCGTGCGATAAGCGGCAGCCGTATCGACCGCGCCGGGTTTCGCGCCGGCGAAGATCACCATGTTGGCGAGCCCCTGCTGGAAGCCGGGGGTCGCATCGCCGAGCACGATCACGGGGCGAGTCGCGCCCACCCCGAACACGCGCACCCCGGGCCAGAGGAAGATCGTCCGGCTGATCCGGTAGCGCCCCGACGGCACGAACACGATCCCGCCGCCACCCTTCGCCGCCGCCGCATCGATCGCGCCCTGCAGCGCCGCCGTATCGTCCGCACGCCCGTCGCGCACGCCCGCGACGGTAACCGCGCGGGGGTCCTGCGGCGCGGTCCGATAGTAAGACGTCGAGGCGAACGCGGGTGCCGCCGCCCCGCACAGGCTCGCCAGCAGCGTCAGACGGAACGGGAGCGGCCTGGCGGCCATGATAGGTCCTTCAACAAAACGTCCCGACCACCGGCCGGGACGAGGGGTTGCGGCGACCACCGGTCGCGGCGGGGGGAGGGTAAGGTCAGAAATTGTAGCGCATTCCGATCCGGAACATCCGGCCAAGCGTATCGTACAATCCCTGGTTGACGTCGATTCCGGTGTTGGTCTGCGGCGATGGTTCCGGATCGCTGTTGAGCAGATTGTCGATCTTGAAATAGGCGTTGAGCTTCTTGGTGACGTTGAACGACCCGCCGATGTCGAGATAGAAGGCACCCGGCATCGTGTTGTTGTCGATCGTCGGCCGCTGCGTGTTCTGCAGCGGGGTGCGCCCGGTCGGGCAGGTGCCCACGCTGCACACGACATATTCGTTGCTGTACACACCGTCACTGAACCAGCGCTCTTGCACGTTGAAGCTCACCCGGTCGCTGCTCCATGTCTGCGTCGCGAGGAGCTTCCACGACGGCGTGTTGCCGGCATTGACGCCCGCGCCCTGCGTCGGGATCGTGCCGGGAACGCCCGGATCGGTGATGAAGTTCTTCACGTTGGTCGCCAGCCCGCGGATCGCGATCCGCCCGGGCAGCCCGACCTTGTCGAGCGAGGTCTGGTAGCTTGCCTCGATATCGAACCCGTCGGTGAAGATCGACGCGAGGTTGAACGCCTGGAGATTGACGAACGGCGTGCCGGTCGCGGGGGCCAGATCGAACGCACTGCACAGCGTGGTGACGCCGTTGAAGCAGAGATTGACCTCCTGCTGCGCGTTGAGCGTCGAGATGACTCCGTTGAGCTTGATCCGGTAGTAATCGAACGAGGCGCTGAACCCGGGGAGCAGCGACGTCCGCGTCAGCACGATCCCCGCGGTTGTATTGCGCGCGATCTCGGGCTTGAGCGCGGTGTTGCCGATCGCATTCTGCAGGATGGTCAGCGCGCTGCCGTTGAACGGGTTGGTGAAGTTGGGGACGGTCGTGGTGATCGGCGCGGCGAACAGCTCGGACAGGTTGGGCGCGCGGACGTCGCGCGAGGTGACCGCGCGCAGCCGGATGCCGTCGATCGGCGTGTCCCAGGTGCCGCCGATCTTCCAGGTATAGACCGTGCCCGACGTGCTGTAATTGGTCACGCGGCCCGCGACGTTGAGGTTGGCTTTCCCCAGCTGTTCCGAATTGACGAACGGCAGGTTCACTTCGAGGAACCCTTCCGCGACGTGATAGCTGCCGCGGCCATTGTGGTAATTGCCCGCATACCAGTTCGCGCCATTGGTCGAGAGCAGCGGGTCGGCCGGGTAGGCAGCGGAATTCGGGCTCTCGCTCGACACGCCATTGCCGTAGGGATCGCCGACGACATGGTAGAATTCGTTGCGATATTCCGCACCCGCCGCGACCGAGACCGGCCCCGCCCATAACGTCAGCGGCGAGCCGCTGAAGCTGAAGTTGAACGCGTCCTGCGTCTGGCGGGTATGCTGGAACGGGCCGTTCTCGGGTTCGATATAGGCAAGCGCGGCCGCGCTCGGCGTCGCCCCGCCGATGATGTTGATCGGCACGCACCCGCTCGCACGCGCTGCCGCACTCGCGCAGACGATCTCGCCGTTGAGCCGGATCGCCTGGATCGCGGCATTGTAGCGCGGGGTCAGCGTGATGTTGTCGACGTTGATGTCGGTGATGTTCTCGCCATGCTCGTAGGAGACGTCATACGACCAGTCGGTCCCGAGCACCGGCACCTTGCCCGCGGCACCCCCGACGAAGCGATATTGCTTGCGCGACGGATAGACCGTGATGTTGCGCGGAAGCTCGCCGTTGCTCGTGCCGAACTGGAACTGCGTGATCCCCGCGGTCGCGCACGCCGCCTGGATCGAGGCAGGGACATAGGGGTTCGAACATTGCAGCGTCAGCCCGGACTTGGTCGCGCCCGGGTTGGGCTGGTTCATCGTGTCGACCTGCGCGATGTTGACCGTCGCATAGATCTCGTTGTTGGCGTCGATGTCGAACCCGACACGGCCATAGCCATTGTAGCGATCCAGCCGCGACTGGAGCGTGGTGCCGATCCCGACGTTGCCGGACAGGTCGCCGCCGAGGCAGAACCCGCCCGAGGCAAAACAGCCCGAGACGTTGCCTGCGGCATTCTTCGCGGGAACGCCGTTCGAGCCATATTGGAACGGGAACGGGTTGCCGTTGACGTCGAACGCGGTGCCCTGCAGCGGTCCGGCGCTGATCAGCCCGTATTTGGTATATTGATACGCCTGCGCGTGATCGCGCACGAGATATTGCGGCGATCCGTCGTTGGTGACGCCGCGGTTGACGAAGGTGGTCGTGCGATACCAGTTGCGCGACCCCGCCAGATCCTCGCCGAACCCGCCGGCGGGGACGCCATCCTCGTGATCATATTCCCCGCTGAGCTGGACATGGAGCCGGTCGTTGAAGAACGCCTTGCCGACCGCCGCCTGGAACAGCCCCTGCTTGTTGTCGCCGTAGGTGGTGATGCCGCCCTGGACGTTCGCCTTGAACCCGACGAAGCGCTTGTCGGTGATGAAGTTGACGACACCGCCGACCGCATCCGACCCGTAGGAAGCCGACGCGCCGCCGGTCACCACGTCGACGCGCTTGACCAGCAACTGCGGGAACAGGCTGATGTCGGGCACGCCGGTCACGTTCGCCCCGACGACGCGCTGGCCGTCGAGCAGCGTCAACGTGCGGATTGTGCCCAGGCCGCGCAGCGAGAAGGAGCTCAGCCCCTGCTGCCCGCTCGAGGTGCTGTTGGTGCCGGTGGTGACCCCGCTCGACCCCTGCAGCGAGGGCAATTGCGCGATGGTGGTGAAGATGTTGGGCTGCGCGTTGCGGGCGATATCGGCGACACCGATCACGGTCGTGGGCGTCGGCGCGGTGAAGCCGCTCGCGGTGATGCGCGAACCCGTGACGACGATGTCGCCGTCCGCCGGCGACGCGTCGGGCGCGTTGGGAACCGGGGCGGGCGCGGGGACGACCGCCTGATCCGGGACCGACTGGCCCGCGTCCGGGGCGGTCTGCGCGCTCGCCGGGACCGCAAGTGCGATCGCGATCAGCGAGGCGACGCTCGCCCCGAGCAGGATCCCGCGGCGCCGTGCGACGGGAGAGGTGTCTGAAATGATGCTAGCCATGATAATCCCCACCTGTTTGTTTTATCGTTGATTTAAAGTCTTTTACGATCGCCGGCTCATACCCTGACCGAATAGAGCGCATGGTGCGTCAGGATGAACAGCGTTCGCCCGTCCGCCCCGCCGAAGATCAGTTGCAGCGGCCGCTCGGGCACGTCGATCCGGCCGATCGCGCTGCCGTCGGGTGCATGGACGAAGACCTGCCCGTTCGCGATGAAGACGCGCCCCTCGCCATCGACCGCGACGCTTTCGCCGCCGCGTTCCGTGAACATCTTGAGATCGGTCAGCGTGCCCCCCGCGCCGACCAGCCCACTGAGCGTACGCCCTTCGGACTCGTTGCTGACGAACACGCGCGACCCGGTCTTGCCGCGGACGAAGCCATACGCATCAAGCGTATCCGAGAAGCGCCAGCCGACATGGTCGGGCGTGCCCTGTTGCCACACCCGGAACGCGGGGAGGACGAGGCTGCCATCGGGCGAGACATATTCGAGCGGTTTCGCGGTGCCGGCGTCGCGCGCGAACATTTCGCCGAGCGT
This sequence comes from Sphingomonas sp. PAMC 26621, assembly GCF_000251145.1. Taxonomy (GTDB): domain Bacteria; phylum Pseudomonadota; class Alphaproteobacteria; order Sphingomonadales; family Sphingomonadaceae; genus Sphingomonas. Next base: position 71,134 of record NZ_AIDW01000014.1, read on the forward strand.
GGTGAAATGGTCGGTCTTCGCATCATATTGATCGCGGAATTCGCCGTTGTTCCACCAGTTGACCGGTAGCAGCGTGGTCGCGTCGGGATGCGCGGCGGCGGGCGTCGCCGGGATGACCTGCAGCGCGGCTTTGGGGGCGGCGGGGTCGAACGCATAGACGCTCGCCTCCGCCCCGAGCGAGGACAGGACGAGCAGCTTGCCCGATGCCTCGACCGCGAGGTTGACCGGGTCGAGCGCTGCGTCGCGCACCGTCTCGAGCCCCTTGGCCTCGGTCCAGCGATGGATCCGCTGGAAGCGATGTTCGACGAAATAGAGCGCTCCCTTCGCATCGACCGCCGCGCCCGAGATCGAGAAGAACCCGTCTTCGAGCTTGCGGACCGGACCGATGCCGGGGATCGATGCCGTCGGCGCGGCGACGATCGGGGTCGCGGGCAAGTCGAGCCGCGCGAACTCGCGCTCGCGCAGCGCGACGTGGCGGGTCTTGTCGACGATCGCATTCTCGAACGGGAACTTGCTCGCGCGGACATAGGTGCCGCAGCCCGCAGGTTCGCAACTTGCGAACGCGCTCTCGGCGTTCACATGGACGTTGCGGAAGCGGATGTCGCTGCTGTTGGTCAGCTGGACCGCGCTCGCCGCCGGGTGGAAGGTCCGCGTGACGCGATAGCTGTGGTAATTGGCGAACAGCAGGTTGCGCGAATTGCGGATCGCGAGCGACACCGCGTCCATCCCCTCGCCGACTTCCTGCTCGGTCTGCGGCGCGAGGAACTCCCAATTCTCGACCCCGTCGAGGACGATCTCGTTGCGGACGTGATGCTCCGCCGACAGTTCGTAAACGTGCCCCGGCGTCTTCGTGTCGGAGACGTAGAAGCCCGCCTGCGCGAAGGTATTCGGCGTCCACACATCGGCGAAGGTGCCGCCGCCGCCATCGGTGACCCAGATGCTCGGATATTGCGCGTCCCAGTGGTTGTCCGCGACCGGGTCGCCGCTGCGCGCGCTCTTCGCGCCGAGCGGGAGGCCGTCGGCGGTGGGGGTTCCGCCGCCGCCCATGATCTTGACGTCGTCGAGCAGCGAGTCCGCGCCCGATCGCCACAGCAGCGCCGACGCACGCGGGTTGATCCGCCCGGTGAACAGCCCGATGCCGGAGACGATGTTGCTCCCGCCGCGTGGCGTCTCGAGCAGCGGGACGACGCCGCCGAGCCCGGCGTGCGCGGGGTTGTTGTCGGGCAGGACGAGCTGCGTCAGCGCCGGATGAAGCCCGAGCAGCACACTGTCGGGCTTAAGCTTGAGCGGCGCGGTGATCCGGTAGAATCCGATCGGCAGATACACCACGCGGTGCGTGTCGATCGCGCGCTGAAGCGCGGCGGTATCGTCGGTCTTGCCGTCGCCGACGACGCCGAGGCTGCGCGCGTCGGTCCAGTCCTTGACCGCTGGCAAGGCGCGGATCGCTGGAGGGACGAGGGCGGGAAGCACGCGCAACGGTACGATCTGCGCGTCGGTCGCGACCGTGCCGATCGCGCCCAGCGCGGGGACCGCGACGCCGTGGCTGAATGCGGTGACGCGATAGCTGCGGCCCTTGCCCGCGATCGTCTTGCCGCTCTCGCGGAACTGCGCGAACACGGGCGTCTCGGTCGCGACCGCATTGTCGAAGCCGATCTGCGTGAAGACGCTGTTCTCGCGGCTGACGACGACGCCCGCGCGCGACACCCGCTCGAACCGGACATCCTTGCCCCACAACGAATCGCTGTAACCCGGGTCGATCTCGATCCCGACCGGCGTGTCGCGGATCGCGACGTTGACCAGGGTGAGGTCGACCTCATGCTCGCGGATCGCGGCATCGCGCTGGCCGTCGAAGCTCGAATCGATCAGCGTGAACTGCCACGCGGGCGAGGTCTTCTCGGTGACGATGCCATAGCGGCCGCCGTGGAAATGCACGTCCTCCATGACGTTGCCCGCCTGGTAGACGCCCGCGAAGGCGGAGCCGAGGCGGAAGTCCATGTGGCTGAGGAAGGCATGCTGCGCGACGTGGAAGCGCACCGCGGTCGCCGCCGGGTTCCCCGCGCCGATCTCGACGTCGACGTTGCTCATCGCCGAATAGAAGGTCGCCGAATTGGCGTCGCGCACGTCGTCGCGCGGCGGGACGACGGTGGTGACGGGGACGGGGACCTTGCCGACGTTATACTGGTCGCCGCCGGTGAAGATCACCATCGTGCCGACCCCGCTCTGGAACCCCGGCGTCGCGTCGGCGAGCACCAGCACGGGGCGTGTCGGCCCCACGCCGAAGATGCGGACGCCCGGGGGCACGAGGATGCTGCGCGACACGCGATACCGGCCCGAGGGGAGGAACACGATCCCCGCACCCTGCCCATCGGCGCGGCGCGCGGCGTCGATCGCGTGCTGGATCGCGGCGGTGGCATCGGTCTTGCCGTCCGCCGCCTGCTTGACGGTGATGGCCAGCGGGTCCTTCGGGGCGGTCGCCAGCGTCGAACGACCGGCCTGCGCGGCGCCGGGCAACAGCATCGCCGCCGTCGTCATCAGCCAGACTGCGCTTCTCTTGATCACGTCGACGCTCTCCCGGGCCCAGCGCCTGCAAGGCCGGACTGCTGCTGGATAGTCTGCGTATTCGGGCGTGCCATCCGCGACCAAGGTCGTAGTTTTCATCCGCGCAGGCGCTGCGCTAGAGCGCCATCCGGCATGGTCCGGCCTCGCGCGATCGTGGAGCGCGGGGGGCCGTGCGGTACAAGGACATGACTTTGCAACGGGTATCCGCCACCAGCACGATCGCGCCGATGGCGGTCATCATCATGGGCGTCAGCGGCAGCGGCAAATCGACGCTCGGGGCGATGCTCGCCCCGATGTTGCACGCCAGCTTCGTCGAGGGGGATTCGTTCCATGACGCGGCGGCGGTCGCGAAGATGCGCAGCGGCCATCCGCTCGACGATGCGGATCGCTGGCCCTGGCTCGACCGGCTCGGCACGGCGATCGGCGTGCGAGTGCGCCGCGATGGCGTGGCGGTGGCGGCATGCTCGGCGCTGCGCCGTGTCTATCGCGAACGGCTTTCCACCGCGATCGGCCAGCCGACGCGGTTCATCCTGCTCGACGACAGCCGTGCGGAACTTCAGCGGCGGATGGCGGCGCGTGCCGGGCATTACATGCCGCCGAGCCTGCTCGACAGCCAGATCGCCACGCTCGAACGCCCCGCGCCCGACGAGGCCGCGACGATCCTCGACGCCAGCGCCCCGGCCGAGGACCTGAGCGCCGAGGCCGTCGAATGGCTGACGCGCGAAGCGGCACGGCTGCGCGCAACGCAGGCGTAGGGTTCCCGACCCCGTCGCGCGGGCGATCCGCTACGGCATCAGCCGCTTGCGTCCCTCCGACAGATGCCAGCGCATCGCCAGCGCGGCGCCGTCCGGGTCCTGCACCCGGATCGCTTCCACCACCATCTCATGCTCGCGCAGCATCGCGCCGATCACCTCGGGCGGGCGCGAGCGCGAGATGTCGACGCCCGCGCGCATGATCCGCTCGACATCCGCGAACAGCGCCTCGAACGCGATCAGGAACGCGGGGTTGGCGGTCGCCAGCATCACGCGGCGGTGGAATTCCATGTCCTCGTCATGCGCGGGTGCGCTCGACAGCAGGGCGGTGCGGAGACGGAGCAACCCGTCCTCGATCTGCGCCATCTCCTCGTCCGAGCGCCGCGTCGCGGCAAGCCGCGCGGCTTCCGCCTCGAGCACGAAGCGGACCTCATAGGTGCCGAGCGTCGCGGACATATGATCCATCGGCATGAATGCGATCAACTGGTCGGACGGGCGGCGCTTGACGAACGACCCCGCGCCACGCCGCGCCTCGGTGATCCCGTCCGACGCGAGCCGAACCAACGCCTCGCGCACGATCGTCCGCGACATGCCGAAGGTCTCGGCGAGCCGCGCCTCGGACGGCAGCCGGTCCCCCACCGCCAGCGCGTCGGCGTTGATGATCTCGACGATGCCGGCATAGGCCCTGTCGGCCAGACGCCCCTCGCTCATCGGTCTCTCCCTCGCAATCCTCGCAGCGGCCAGAGTAGCCGAAGCGTCGTTGCGTTCAACGCAGATGCCGGGATGGCGCGCCCGTGGTCAAGCTGTCGGACAGCATTGCGTCAAATTGGCAACAAATCGCAGAATATGACGCTTTGGAAACAATGGGGGGTTGAACCTGTCCAACCAATTTGCCTAGGATATGGATGTGAGGACTCGAAAGCGGGCCTTGCGCGACCGGCGCGTCCGGTCGGACGAAGTGCGTGCAACGTCACGCCCAACGCTACAGGGAGAGGTTGCGTGATAGCCGATCAATCGCATGCGCCGTCTGATGACGCCGCCCCGGACCAGCCGCTCGCGCTGCTGACGCCGACCCAGCGCAAGGTGCTCGAAGGCGTGTCCTCGGGTCAGCTCAACAAGCAGATCGCGTTCGACCTCGGGATCGCCGAGGCGACGGTCAAGGCGCACATGACCGCGCTGATGCGCAAGCTCAAGGTCCGCAACCGCACGCAACTCGCCATCACTGCGCAGTCGCTCGGGTGGCAGGGGCAGATGCTTGCGCATTGATGGGATGGGAAAGCCGGTGATCGACTTCGGACGACGCGACGTGCTGCTCGGGTCCGCCGCGCTCCTGCTGGCGACCAGCAGCGCCGCGCGTGCGGTGCCGGGGCGCAAGCTCGGCTATGCGATCGTCGGGCTCGGCGGCTACGGCCTCGGCGTGATCATCCCGCAATTCGTCAATTGCACGCACAGCCGCCTCGCCGCGGTGGTGAGCGGCGACCGCGCGAAGGCGACGCGACTCGCCGCCGAGCATGGCCTCGGCGCGGGGGCGATCTACTCCTACGCCGATTTCAACCGGATCCGCGACAATCCCGACGTCGATATCGTCTATGTCTGTTTGCCCAATGCGATGCACGCCGAGTTCACGATCCGCGCCGCGCGCGCGGGCAAGCACGTGCTCTGCGAAAAGCCGATGGCGGTGTCGGTCGCGGAATGCGAGGCGATGATCGCGGCGTGTCGTGCGGCGGATCGCAAGCTGATGATCGGTTATCGCTGCCATTTCGAGGCGTATAATCTCGAGGCGATGCGGCTGGCGCGGAGCGGGGCGGCGGGGAAGATCCGCTACGTCCGCAGCGAGCATGGCTTCGTCCAGCACGATCCGGCGCGTGGCGGCTCAAGCGGGCGCTGTCCGGCGGGGGCTCGCTTATGGACATGGGCATCTACAGCCTGCAGGCCGCGCGCTACATGACCGGCGAGGAACCCGTCGCGGTCACCGCGCGCGAATCGACCGACCGGCGCGACCCGCGCTTCCGCGAGGTCGAGGACATCCTCGACTGGACGCTCGAATTCCCGTCCGGCGCGATCGCGAGTTGCCAGTCGATGTACAGCGCCGCGCAGAACCACGTGCTGCTGATGGGCGACGCGGGGCGGATCGAGCTCGAACCCGCGACGCGGTATACCGGCAACCACATGTGGGTCGGCGAGGACGGTCGCGAGAAAGCGGTCACCCCGCCGCCGGGGCCGCGCGTCACGCAATTCGCGGGGCAGCTCGACCATATGTCCGAGAGCGTCGTCGCCGGGCGGCAGCCGATCGTCTCGGGCGAGGAGGGCCTGCGCGACATGCGGATCGTCGAAGCGATCTACCGCTCCGCGCGTGAGGGGCGGACGATCCGGCTGGGGTAGGAGGGCCGGAACCGCCACCTCTCCGTTCGTTTCGAGCCTAGTCGAGAAACTTGGCACAGCGCGGGGTTTCTCGTTTTCGCTCGAAACGAACGGGGGGGCAGGAAAATGCCGGAGCCCCTCGCCCGGCACGGAATTTCGTGGCAGCACGCGGGCATGTCCGATCTTCCGCCTCTCGCCGCACCGACCCCCAAAGCGCTCGAGGGCGTCAAGGTCCTCGACCTGTCGCGCGTCCTCGCCGGCCCGTGGGCGACGCAGATGCTGGGCGACCTCGGTGCGGATATCCTCAAGATCGAGCAGCCGGGGCAGGGCGACGATACCCGCCGCTGGGGCGGACCCGCGCTCGCCGACGGCTCGGGCGATTCCGCCTATTTCCTGTGCGCGAACCGCAACAAGCGCTCGCTCGCGATCGATCTCTCGACCCCCGAGGGCGCCGCGCTGATCCGGCGGCTGGCGCTGCAGAGCGACATCGTCGTCGAGAATTTTCGCGTCGGCGGGCTCGCGAAATACGGGCTCGACCATGCCGCGCTGTCCGCGCTCAACCCGCGGCTGATCTATTGCTCGATCACCGGCTTTGGACAGACCGGGCCTTATGCCGACAAGGGCGGCTATGACTTTTTGATCCAGGCGATGGGCGGGCTGATGAGCATCACCGGCCTGCCCGATGGCGTGCCCGGCGGCGGGCCGATGAAGGTCGGCGTGCCGATCGTCGACCTGTTCACCGGCATCTACGCCACCGTCGCGATCCTCGCCGCGCTGCGCCACCGCGATGCGACCGGGCAGGGCCAGCATATCGATTGCGCGCTGCTCGATACGCAGCTCAGCATGCTGTCGAACCAGGCGTCGCGCTATCTCAACGGCGGCGCGGTGCCGGGGCGGCTGGGGAACGACCACCCCGATATCGTGCCGTATCGCGATTACGCGTGCGCGGACGGCGATATCGTCGTCGCGCTTGGCAACGACCGGCAGTTCCGCGATTTCGCGGCGATTCTCGGGCTGGGCGCGCTGCTCGAGGATCCACGGTTCGCGAGCGTATCGCTGCGCAGCGCCAATCGCGCGGCGCTGCACGATCTGATCGGCCCGGCGGTGGCACGGTGGCACGTGGACGATCTGGTCGTGGCGATGGAGGCGGCGAAGCTGCCGGCGGGCAAGGTGCAGGGCATTCCGGAGATCCTCGCGGATCCGCAGGTTGCGGCGCGGGGGGCGGTGCAGACGCTGGCGCGCGACGACGGCACGCCGCTGCGGGTGGTCGGTTTCCCGGTGACATTGTCGGCGACGCCGGCCCGCTACGATCGCGCACCACCGCGCGCCGGGTCGGATACGCGCGCGGTGCTGGGGGAGGTGCTGGGTGTGTCGGAGGTGGAGCTGGATGTGCTTGCGGCGAGTGGGGTGATTGGGGGTTAGAGCGCTGTTGTTGTTTAACGAATGCGCTTCCCCGGCGAAGGCCGGGGCCCAGTAGCGAAGGTCGCCGTTCTCGCGCGGTGCGCGCACTAACTGCTGCGCCGCTACTGGGTCCCGGCCTTCGCCGGGGAAGCGTAAGAAGGGGGAAGAGCGGGAGGGGGAGGGTGATCGGCAATTCCCCCACCTCCGCAGCCATCACCGGCCCTTGAACAGCCCGCCCAGCACACCGCGCACGAGGCTCCCGACGATCCCGCCCGCAGCCCCGCGCGACGAGCCGAATACCGCCTTCGACACCTCGTTCGCGACCTGCCGCCCGACCGCCGAAGACGCCGACCGCGCCGCCGAGGTCGCAACCCGGTTCCACGGCGAGTTTGCCGCGGCGCGCGCGTCGTCCTTCGCCTTGCGGTCGGCCTCGCGCTGTTCGGCGACGCGCTGCTTTTCCGCAACGCGCGCGGCGACCGCATCGGCCTTCGCCTGGACCGCGGCAGCCTTGTCCGCGGCCGACTTGGCAGCGGCTTCGGCGGCGGCAGCGGCGGCTTCCTGCGCCTTGCCCGACAGGATCTCCTCGGCCGAAACCCGGTCGATCGGCGTGTCGTATTTCGTGCCGACCGGATCGGTCTGGATCAGCACGCCGCGCTCGACCGGCGTCACCGGGCCGACGCGCGAGCCCGGCGGCGCGATCAGCGTGCGTTCGACCGGCGCGGGCGAGCCATCGGGGAGCAGCATCGAGACAAGCGCCTCGCCGACCTTCAGCTCGGTGATCGCAGTCTCGACGTCGACCCCGGGGTTCGCGCGGAAGGTCGTCGCCGCCGCGCGCACCGCCGCCTGGTCGCGCGGGGTGAAGGCGCGGAGCGCATGCTGGACGCGGTTGCCGAGCTGTCCCGCCACCGTATCGGGGATATCGATCGGGTTCTGCGTGATGAAATAGATGCCGACGCCCTTGGAGCGGATCAGCCGCACGACCTGCTCGATCTTCTCGAGCAACGCCTTGGGTGCGGCATCGAACAGCAGATGCGCCTCGTCGAAGAAGAAGCACAGCACCGGCTTGTCGGGATCGCCCACCTCGGGAAGATGCTCGAACAATTCGCTCATCAGCCACAGCAGGAAGGTGGCGTACAGCTTGGGGCTCGCCATCAGCTTGTCCGCCGCGAGGACGTTGACGATGCCGCGGCCCTTGTCGTCGAGCCCGATGAAATCGTCCATGTCGAGCGCAGGCTCGCCGAAGAAATGCTCGCCGCCCTGGCTGCGCAACTGGAGCAGCGCGCGCTGGATCGTCCCGACCGACTGTTTGGAGACGTTGCCGTAAGTGGTCGTCAGTTCCTCCGCGCGGCCCGCGCAATCGACCAGCATCGCCTGCAAGTCATCGAGGTCGAGCAACAGCAGCCCGTCCTTATCCGCGACGTGGAAGGCGATCGTCAGCACGCCTTCCTGCACCTCGTTCAGGTCCATCAGCCGCGACAGCAGCAGCGGCCCCATCTCGCTGACGGTGGTGCGGATCGGATGGCCTTGCTCGCCGAACAGATCCCAGAACTGCACCGGGGTATCGGCATAGGCCCAGCTCGCATCCCCGATTTCGGCGGCGCGCGCGGCGAAGGTGGCGTGGGTCTTTGCGGTGGCGGAGCCCGCCATCGCGAGGCCGGAGAGATCGCCCTTCACGTCGGCGACGAAACAGGGGACGCCCGCCTTCGACAGGCCCTCGATCAGGCCCTGGACCGTGACGGTCTTGCCGGTGCCGGTCGCGCCCGCGATCAGGCCGTGCCGGTTGGCGCGCTTGAGGTCTAGCTGTTGGGGCTTGGTGCCGCCCGTGCCGGCGCCGATGAAAATGCCACCTGGGGCAATAGGGGTGTCGGTCATTACAGGGCCTCCCGAGCGCGCGCTTGCGGTCAAAGCTATTGCGCGAAATCGGTGGCGGCGGAAGGAAAATCCCGCTCCCCCAGTGGGGGGAGCGGGACGTTCGTCTTACTTCTTGAGCTTGACGCCGATGAACGCAGCCGGGTTGCGCCCGCGGACCAGCAACAGCGCGATCTGCGTGCGACCGGCGGCCTTGGCCTGCGCGACGGCTGCGGCGAGCGCTGCCGGGGTCGTCGTCGGCGCGCCATTAGCGGAGATGATGACATCGCCGCGCTTCAGGCCCTTGGACGCCGCGTCGCTGGTCGGATCGACCATCCCGACGACAACGCCCTGCACCGACGAATCGATGCTGAAGGTGCGCGCGATCGGCGGGGTCAACGTCTGGACGGTGACGCCGAGCGCGTTCGGCACGGCCTTTGGCACCGTCGGCGTATCGTCGTCGTCGCTCATGTCGTCACTCTCGGCACCGCTCGCCTTTGCGATCAGCGCTTCCTCGGACGGACGCGTGCCGATCACGGTCGCGATCGTCATCGGGCGGCCCTGCCGCAGGATGTCGATCGGGACGCGGCTGCCCGGCGTGATGTTCGCGACGAGATAGCTGAGCGACTGGTCGGGGTTGACCTGCTTGCCATCGACACGCAGCACGACGTCACCGACCTTGAGCCCGGCCTTTTCGGCGGGCTGGCCCGGCTCGATCTGGCGGAGCAGCTCGCCCTGGTTCTTGGGCAGGCCGAACGAGTTGGCGAGGTCGTCGTCGATCGGCTGCGGGCCGACGCCGAGATAGCCGCGCGCGATCGTCGTGCCCTTCATCAGCTTTTCGATGACCGGCTTGGCGTCGTCGGCGGGAATGGCGAAGCCGATCCCGATGTTGCCGCCCGATTGCCCTGCGAAAATCTGCGAGTTGATGCCGATGACGTTGCCCGAGAGGTCGAACATCGGGCCGCCCGAGTTGCCCTGGTTGATCGCGGCATCGGTCTGGATGAAGCGGTCATACGCGCCGCCGCCCGTCACGCGGTGCAGCGACGAGACGATCCCCGCGGTCACCGTGCCGCCGAGACCGAACGGATTGCCGATCGCGACGACCCAGTCGCCGACGCGCGCCGCGTTGGAGTTGCCGAACTTGACGAACGGCAGCGCCTTGGCGTCGATCTTGAGCAGCGCGAGATCCGACGTCGGATCGCGGCCGATCAGCTTGGCGACATATTCCTTGCGGTCGGTGAGCGTGACGGTGATCGAATCGACCGTCGCGCCCTTGGCGCCTGCAGCGACGACGTGGTTGTTGGTGACGACATAACCGTCGGGCGAGATGATGAAGCCCGAACCGAGCGACGTCGCCTGGCGCGTCACTGGCGCGGCGCCACCGCCTTGGCTCTGGTTGAACAGACCCTCGAACGGCGTGCCCGCGAACGGGTTGGGCTGCTGTGCCTGGGTAATGTGCTGGCTGGTCGAGATGTTGACGACCGCAGGCTGCAGCTTGGCGACCAGATCAGCGAAACTCATCGGCGCGCCGGCCTTGGGCGCGGACGCGGCCATGGCGGCGGGTTCGTTCTGCGCGGTTTGCGCACCGCTCATCGTGGGGAGCGCGATGGCGGTCGCTGTGCCGCTCAGCAACAGGGCGGCGGTGATGGCGTAGGCGTAGCGCACTAGTGATCTTCCTCTCGTCTACCGTGAACGGCAACGCGCATAGTCATACGACGCGATGCTGAACGACGTTTGAATATGAACCGTTGGTCAGGCGAAATGGATGCACTCTATCACTTCTTGCCCTCGAATTGGCGCAGATAGGCATTGTCGCCCGACAGGACCATCGACGTGTCGCCCTTCGCCTCTGACCCGAAGGTCGTGCGGTAGGACTGCATTGCGCGATAGAAATCGTAGAAGTCGGGGTCCTTGTTGAACGCCTCTGCGTAAATCTGCGCGGCCTTCGCGTCCGCTTCCGCGCTGATGATCTGCGCATCCTGCTGGCCCTTGGCCTGGATCGTCAGGCGCTCCTGCTGGCGCGCGGTCTTCATCCGGTCGAACGCGCTCTGCAGCGGCGTACCCGCGGGAAGATCGGTCCGCTTGATGCGGACGTCGATGATCTGCACGCCATATTGGCTGGCGAGTTTCTGCAGGCCGGCACGGATATTGTCCATCACCTGCCCACGCTCAGGGCTGAGCAGCGACGCCGACGGGCGCTTGCCAAGCTCGTTGCGCAACGCCGAGCTCAGCAACGGCTGGAGCTGGTCGATCACGCGCTGTTCGGTCACCGAGGTGCTGCCGGTCGACGTCACCGCCTGCAGCGGATCGACGATCCGGAAGCGGGCATAGGCATCGACCTCGAGCCGCAACTGGTCGGTCGAGAGCACGGGCTGCTTGTCGAGTTCGACATCGAGGACGCGCTTGTCGACCCAGATCAGCCGGTCGACGAACGGAATCCGTGCGGCAAGGCCCGCACCGGTGCTGCCGAACACTTCGTTCGGCTTCCACCGGTTGATCGTGCGGTACGGCTGTTCGAAGCGCAGGATGACCGCCTGGCTCGTCTCGGGAACGATCGTCAGCGAACTGGCGAGCAGGATCAGCCCGACCATGGCGGCGGCGCCGAGCGTTACGGGGTTACGGGCGAGATTCACTGGGCTGCTCCCGGAGCGGGCGTTTGCGGGGCGAGGGCGGCGGGCGCGATCGCTTCGGGAAGCTTCTTGCCGCGCGACAGCGGCAGATAGGGCACGACGCCCGGTGCCTCGACGATCGTCTTGTCGCTGCGCGCCAGCACCTGCTCCATGGTCTCGTAATAGAGACGGCGGCGAGTCACCTCGGGGGCGAGGCGGTATTGGGCGTACAGCACGTCGAACGAGGTCGCATCCGCCTGCGCACGCGCCAGCGTCTGCTGCGCATACCCACGCGCCCGGTTGATGTTGCCCTGCGCCTCCTGCTGCGCTGCCGAGACCGCCTTGAAATCGTCGATCACCTGCGCCGGGGGCGCGGCGTTCTTGATCGCGACGCCCTGGATGCGGATGCCCGAATTATAGCGGTCGAGGATCGACTGCATCTGCTCCTCGGCGCGGACTTCCATCGCGTCGCGGCCGCCACCGAGCGCCTGGTCGAGCGATACGGTCGCGACGACCGCACGCATCGCGCTTTCGGCGGTCGCGCGGAGCGTCGACTTCTGGTCCTTGATCTGGAACGCGAAGTCTTGCGGGTTGCTGATGATCCAGCGCACCGAATAATCGAGATCGACGACGTTCTGGTCGCGCGTCAGCATCAGGTTCGCACCCGAGCCTTCCTCGGGGAAGGTGTCGGTGCTGATCTGCGCGACGTCGACCTTGGCGACCGACGACAGCGGCGCGGGCATCGTCAGGCGGATACCCGGCTCGAGCGTCCCGGCATAGCGACCGAGGAACGTCACGACACCGCGCTGCTGCGGCCCGATCGAATGGACCGCGGTAAAGGCGAGCCACAGCACGAGGATGATCCCGACGCCGATGATCCACAACTGCGTCGGCGAAGGCGTGCCGGGGATCCGCGGGCGACCGCCGAAGCCGCCACCATTCCCGCCGCCGCCCCCCGAGGTGCGCGCGCGCTTGAGGAATTCGTCGAGCGCGCTCGGTCCGGTCTGTTTCCCGCGCGGCGTGCCGCTTGGCGGTTGCGCCCAGGGATTGCGCGGGCCACCCCCGCCGGGCGTGCCGCCCTTGCCGTCGTCGTCGGAACCGCTCGGAGGGCCGCCCCAGGGGCCCTTGTTGTCGGCGGTAAGGATGGAGAGGCGGCGGAACCAGCCCGAAAGGATCGTCATATGACCTTTATAGGGGGCAAGACTTACGAAAAACAGTGGCAAGCGCACGCCACGCGCCTATCTGCACGCGGATGACCGATCCAGTTTCGCTAGACGCCATGCTAGCCCCCGTTGCGGGCACCCGCGCCACCGGCCGTATCGAAGGCGATCGCGCCAGTATCGTGGTCGATGTCAGCGGTCTCGACGAGGCCGAGCGCGATTCGCTCGAAGCTAATGTCCGGGCGTTTGCGGGCGGCCTGCCGGGCGTGGCGACGGTGCGCGTCGCGCTCACCAGCCAGCGCAGCCAGCGGCTTTCGATCGCGGTGGCGAGCGGAAAAGGCGGCGTCGGCAAGTCGACCGTGTCGGCCAATCTCGCGATCGGTCTCGCCGCGCGCGGGCGCCGCGTCGGGCTGGTCGATGCCGATATCTACGGCCCGTCGCAGCCCAAGCTGATGGGCGTGGAAGACGCCAAGCCGACCGCGCGTAATAAAGTGTTGCAGCCGGTGCCGACCCCGTTCGGCGTCCCGATGCTGTCGATGGGGATGCTCGTCGCCGCCGACCAGGCGATCGCGTGGCGCGGGCCGATGGCTGCAGGCGCGTTGCAGCAGATGCTCGACGCGAACTGGGGCGAGGCGGATACGCTGGTGCTCGATCTCCCGCCGGGGACGGGCGACGTCCAGCTGACGATGATCCAGAAATACCGGCCGCAGGGCGCGGTGATCGTCTCGACCCCGCAGGATCTCGCGCTGATCGACGCGAAGCGCGCGATCGATCTGTTCGTCAAGGCGGGTATTCCGATCATCGGGCTGGTCGAGAACATGGCGGGCTATGTCTGTCCGTCGTGCGGGGAAGTGTCCGATCCGTTCGGCAGCGGCGGGGCGGAAGCTGCGGCGCTCGCGCTGGGGATTCCTTTCCTCGGGCGGATCCCGCTCGACATGGCCGTGCGAATTTCGTCGGACGCGGGGCGGCCGTCGGTCGCGGGTGACGGGCCGGAGGCAGTCGCGTTCGGTGCCGTTGCGGACAAGGTTGCCGCATGGATCGGGGCGCAACGCTGATGCTGACGCAGGACGTCGAGATCGCGACGCTGTTGCGCGAGACCCGGACGATCGCGCTGGTCGGTGCGTCGGACCGGCCGCATCGGCCATCCAATGGCGTGATGCGGTCGCTGCTGGCGCATGGCTATCGCGTGATTCCGGTCAATCCGCAGCTTGCCGGGACCGAGATCAACGGGGTTGCCGTCGTCGCCACGCTGTCCGACATCGCGGAGCCGATCGACCTGGTCGACATCTTCCGCAATTCCGCCGCTGCCGGGGAGACGGTCGACGCGGCGATCGCGGTTGGCGCCAAGGCGGTGTGGCTCCAGCTCGGGGTGATCAACCTGGAGGCGGCGGCGCGCGCCGAGGCGGCGGGATTGCAGGTGGTGATGGACCGCTGCCCCGCGATCGACATTCCGCGGCTGGCGATTCCGCGCATCGCCTGAAATTCGCCATGATCGCGCCGCAGCTTGAATACCATGCTGTTGCTGATCCTCGCCGCGCAGGTCGCGACATCCGCCCCGGCCGGACCGTCGTCCGCGCCGTCGAAACCCGCGTGGTCGATCCTCGATCCGGTCGGCACCGAACCGTGCAAGCCGCGTGACGGCGTCAAGGCGAAGCCCGACGACATCATCGTGTGCGGCAACCCGCTGCCCTCGCAGACGCTGCCGTATCCGAACGAGGTCGTGCTCGATCGGCCGAAGCCGTCCAACCCCTATTTGACGGGAACCGGCGCGCTCGCGGTGGAAAGCAGCGCGCCGTGCGCGACGATGCAGGGGGGGTGCCCGGGTGGCATCCAATTCTTCAGCGGCGGGACTCAGGTGGTGCGGCTGGTGCAGAAGCTGGTGTCGCCGGGGAGCTGTTGCGAGGACCCGGGGGAGGGCAAGGACCCGATCCGCCTCGGCAAGGACATTGCGCACGGGATCGGCGGCGTGTTCCGCAAGAAGCCGGACAAGTCCGGCCGCGTTGCGATTTCGCTCGAGGATAAAGCGCGACCGTCGGTGATCCTCCCCTAAAAAGCCCCTCCCCTTCAGGGGAGGGGCTTAGATTACCCCAGGATATGCATCCACAACGGCTGACCGACCAGGCTCTGCGATCCGCGCAACCGCTCCAGCGCCTGCGCCACCGCGCGTTCCGGTCCCTCGTGCGTGACGATCGCGACGAGCACCGATCCGTCCGCCATCGCGCCGCGCTGCATCAGGCTCTCGATCGACACCCCCGCATCGCGCATCGCCGCCGCGATCTCCGCCAGCACGCCGACCCGGTCCGCGACCGTGAAGCGCACATACGCGCGCCCGCGCCGGTCGCCGGTGTCGGCGGCGGTCTGCTGCGTCAGCGCATCCGCCGGCATCGCGAACGCCGGGCCGAATTCGCCGCGCGCAATGTCGATCAGGTCCGCCACCACCGCGCTCGCGGTCGGGCCGTCGCCTGCGCCCGCGCCCTGGAACAGCAGCCGCCCGACGAAATTGCCTTCCGCCACCACCGCATTGGTCGCGCCGGTGACATGCGCGAGCGGATGGCTGACCGGCACGAGATGCGGATGCACCCGCTGGAACAACCCGGCCTCGTCCGCCTCGGCGACGCCCAGCAACCGCACGCGATACCCGAGCGCCGCCGCCTCCGCGATATCGGCGGCGAGTACGTGGCGGATTCCGCTCGCGGCGACATCGGCGAAGGCGGGCTGTGTCCCGAATGCAAGGCTCGCGAGCAACGACAGTTTGTGTGCGGCATCGACCCCGTCGATGTCGAAGCTCGGGTCTGCCTCGGCGAACCCGAGTGCCTGCGCCTCAGCGAGGACCTCGGCGAAGTCGCGGCCCTCGGCTTCCATTTTCGACAGGATGAAATTGCACGTCCCGTTGAGAACGCCATAAACCCGCTCGATCACGTTGGCGGCAGCGCCTTCGCGCAGCCCCTTGATCACGGGAACGCCACCCGCGACCGCCGCCTCGAACTTGAGCGCGACCTGCGCGCCTTCCGCGAGCCGCGCGAGCTCGAGCCCGTGGTGCGCGAGCATCGCCTTGTTCGCGGTGACGAAGCTCTTGCCCGCCCCGAGCGTCGCGCGCGCGAGCGTCAGCGCGGGGCCATCCGACCCGCCGACCAGCTCGACCACCACGTCCGCGCCCGACTGCGCGAGCGACGTCGTGTCGTCGACCCACTGGAACCGCTCGATATCGACGCCGCGGTCCTTGGACCGGTCGCGCGCCGACACCGCGACGATCTCGATCGGCCGCCCGGCGCGCCGCGCGATCAGCGCGCCATTGGCGTCGAGCAGGCGGATCACGCCAGCGCCGACCGTGCCGAGCCCGGCGAGCGCGATGCGAAGTGGTTCGGTCATTGTTGCGGTCCCCCGTCCCCCCGGCATCGCGCCGGGGCTGTCATGGTGGACCCGCTAGCGGAGGATTAGACCGCGGAACAACCCCGAAACGACAGATTATTTCTTGATAAGCCCGATCTCGACCAGCCGCTCGTACAGATAGTCATGCGCAGTGATCGGGGTCGGATAGCGGTTCGGGTTCTCCGCGGTGATCGTCGCGGGCAGCGTCTCGATCAGGAAGTCGGGGGCGGGATGGAGGAAGAACGGCATCGAATAGCGTGAATGCCCGCGCCGCTCGACCGGCGGGTTGACGACGCGGTGAGTCGTCGAGGGAAGAACATGGTTGGTCAACCGTTGCAACATGTCGCCGACGTTGACGACCATCGCGCCTTCGGGTGGCTTGATCGCGAGCCAGTTCCCGTCCTTGTCGAGCAGTTCGAGCCCCGCTTCCTCGGCCCCGAGCAGCAGCGTGATGAGGTTGATGTCTTCATGCGCCCCGGCGCGCACCCCCGGCGCATCGGCGGGGATCGGCGGATAGTGCAGCAGGCGCAGAACCGAATTTCCGTCCTTTACCGCACGGTCGAACCAGTCGGGCGCGAGCCCGAGATGCCGCGCGATCGCCGACAGCAGCCGGTCGCCCGCGGTGTCGAACGCGGCGAACAGCTCGATGAAGGTTTCGCGGAAGCCCTCGGGCTGGTCGGGCCAGACGTTGGGGGACATCTGTTGCTCGAAGCGATGGCCCTTGGCCAGCTCGCGCCCGACGTGCCAGAATTCCTTGAGGTCGACGTGAGTCGCGCCCTTGGCGATCTCGGTCTTGAACGGCGTGTAGCCACGCGCGCCGCCACCGCCTGCACTGAAATACTGCCGCTTGGTTTCCTCGGGCAGCGCGAAGAACGCCTCGGTCATCGCCCACGCGCGCGCGATCAGGTCTGCGGGGACACCGTGATCGGATACGACCGCAAAGCCGAACCGTTCGAACGAACCGCCAAGCGCCGCGGCGAAAGCGGCGGGGTCGCCTGCTTCGTCGGCAAGCGAAAGGGCGGGTACCTGTGCGGCGGGGGAATCAGACATGGGTAGGGTCCATCAGACGAGAGATGGCGCGCTCTACCGCCAAACCGTCGTGCGGGACAATCGCGCCGTGCGGGGCCCGGCCCGTGATCGGACCGGGCCCGCGGATCAGATCAGTTCGCCAGTTCGGCCGGCACCTTGCCGCCGGACTGCGCGAGCTTCGCCATCACCTGCTTGTGCAGCCAGATGTTCATCGACGCGCTGTCGTTGGTGTCGCCGGTGAACCCGAGTTCCTTGGCGAGTTCGAGCCGGTTGGCATGGCTCGAATCGAGATCGAGGACCTTCATCAGGTCGACGATCGACGTGCGCCAGTTGAGATCCTGTCCCTTGGCGGCCGCCTTCTGGGTCAGCACGGCCTCGACGTCGACGGGGGCTGCCGGTGCTGGTGCTGCGGCGGCGGGGGTGCCCGGGTCGGACGGTGTGTTCATCTGCGGCATGTTCGGCGACGACGGCGCAGCTTCGACGGGCGCAGCCTTGTGACCCCAGATCGCGTCCTTGATCCTGCTGAAAATGCTCATCGTCATGGTCCTCTTGTGGTGATGGGACCGGAATGCACTGCGTCGGGGTCCGTTCCGTCTCCAAACCGGACGCTACGGCAAATTGTTGAATTGCGGCGTGACCTGTGCGGCGTGCTGGGGCATTGGCGCGCCATGTCCGATCGTGTTGTTCCCACCGAAAGGCTCGACGGCCCGCCGATCCGGCTCGTCGAGTTCGTGCCCCTTGTTGCCGCGCTGATGGCACTTGGCGCCCTTGGCATCGACTCGATGCTGCCCGCGCTGCCCGATATCGCGCGTCGCCTCGGAGTCGACGCGATCCTCGACGGGCCGTTGATCCTCACCGTATTCGTCGTCGGGCTCGGGATCGGGCAGTTGATCCACGGGCCACTGACCGATCGCTTCGGGCGGCGCCCGGTGCTGATCGGCGGGCTGATCTGCTACGCGCTGGGCAATCTTCTGGCGGGTCTCGCGAGCAGCTTCGCGCTCCTGCTGATCGTGCGATTCATCACCGGTCTGGCGATCGCCTCGAGCCGGGTGGTGACGATCGCGCTGATCCGCGATTGCTTCTCGGGTCGCGCAATGGCGCAGGTGACGAGCCTTGCGTTCATGGTGTTCATGGCGGTGCCGATCATCGCGCCGAGCTTCGGGCAGGCGGTGCTGCTGGTCGGATCGTGGCGGCTGATCTTCGAGGTGATCGCGGGTGCGGCGCTCGCGTGCCTCATCTGGTTCGCCGCGCGCATGCCCGAGACGCTTCCGCGCGACCGGCATATCCCGCTGTCGCTGCTGACGATGGCGCGCGGTTGGAAGACGACGCTGACCGACCGCTATTCGCTCGGCTATACCGCCGCGGCGATGATCGCGCAGGGGGCGATCTTCGGCTATCTCAGTTCGATCCAGCCGATCATGGAACACGTCTTCCATCGCCCGGCGTGGCTGGGCGCGGTGTTCGCGGCGTCGGCGGGGACGATGGCGGTCGCCAATCTGCTCAACTCGCGGATCGTGATGCGGATCGGGATGCGGCGGATTTCGCAGACCGCGCTCGTCGTGATGATCCTCTCCTCGGGCACCGGCCTGCTGGTCGGGCGGATGGGGGACGAGCCGCTGCTCGTGTTCGTCGTGCTGCAGGCGGTCACCATGGCGTGCTTCGGCCTCGCGACGTCGAACATGTCCGCGATGGCGATGGAAAACATGGGTTCGATCGCGGGGACCGCGTCGAGCGTGCAGGGGTTCTTCGGAATCACGATCGGCGGGCTGATCGGCTGGGCGATCGGGCGCAGCTTCGACGGGACGACCGTCCCGCTGCACGCGGGCTTCCTCGTCGCGGGCGTAATCGGGATCGTGATCGCGGCGATCGTCGAGCGTGGGCGTTTGTTTCGACCGAGTTGACCTATTCCGTGCTTCGATGCGGAACCGATCCAATCCTGCTAGGTTCGCATCTGCAGCCGCCCCCCGCATCGGGCCGGGGCGGCCGGGAGACACGACATGAGCATTGGTGGCCATCAAGTGCCCGGCGAAGGCTCGGGCGACGACGGATTCGATGAAGAAGGCTATGACGAGAGCCAGCGTGCGGAGATCCTCGAGGTCACGCGCGACGGACCGACCGACGGGACGATCCTGACCGATCTCAACCCCGACATCACGTCCAAGAGCGACGACGATGACGAGGATGAGGACGACCTCGACATGGATTCGGAAGACGTCGGCGAGGAAGACGACGATGCCGACATGGACGAGGACGATCTCGACGAGGACGACGTCCAGGACGATGTCGACGACGACGATGTCGAGGAAGACGAACTGACCGATCGCGACGACGCAGCACTGCGGCCGTGATGGCGGGCGGCGGGCCGGGTACCGGTCCGCTGCCAGTCCCGGCCCGGTACGCCGGACCAATCGCGCGAGGGAACGGCGCGGGCCGATCTTCGTTAGCCAAGCCCCCGCCGATCCCATTCCCTGTCAGTCGAGCTTGTATATGACGCGCACCCTGCTTCTGTCCGTATCCCTGCTGGTGTTGGCGGGTTGTGCCGAGAGCGAGCCGGTGACCAACACCCCGGTCGATATCAATGCCGCCGCGATCGACGCGCAGGATGCGATCGACGCATATGGCGACAATGCGTTCGGCAATGACGATGCCGAGGTCAATCCGGCCGGCGGTGCCGACATCAACAAGACCGACGACGAAGCCCCCGACAACCGGCTGGCCTCGCTCAACCCGCCTGCCCCCGGAACTCCGGGAGGACTCTCCGACGACCGGACGCCGGTTTCCGAGGCAAGCTTCACGCCCGACAGCGCGCAGGGCGCGGCAAATGTCGTGCAGACCTATTACGCGCTGCTCGGCGCGCGCAAGTTCGCGGAGGCGCGTGCGCTGTGGCGCCCGGGCAGCGCGGCGGCGGGACGTGACCTTGCGGCCTTCACCGCTGGCTTCGATCGGTACAGCGAATATCACGCCAATATCGGCGCCCCCGGGCGGATCGATCCGGGCGCAGGTCAGCGCTTCGTGACCGTGCCGGTGCAGGTCTATGCCAGGCTCAAGGCAGACCGCGCGCCGAGCTACGAAATCGGCAGCGTGACCCTCCACCGCGTCGCCGACGTCGACGGTGCGACCGCGGAACAGCGGCAATGGAAGATCGACGCGATCGCGCTCAAGCCGACCGCTGCGACGCGGTAGGGCGCGTCCATCCGTCCGCCGCCGCGATCAGTCATTGCGCAGGGCGTTGGCGAGCAGCGCCAGACCCTGCGCCTCGACCGGTTCGCCGTCAGCATCATGGAATGTCCCGGGTGCCTCGGTGACCCGATGCGCCTTGTCCGGCGCGAAGCCGACAGTATCGACAGCGGTCCATATGATGCCCCCGGCCCACAACAGCGCCGACCATCGGCTCAGGAACAGTTTGCGGAACGGCATGCGGACACTTTGGCCGCCAGACCGTGAAGATCCGACGAGGGTACATCGTTAACGCCGGTGTCTAGTCGCGGTCTTCCGCGTCGCTTTCGGCATCACGCGCGGCCTCGCGCAGGCGTTCGGCCGATTTGCGCGCAGCGTCTGGCGTGAAGCTTTCGGCCAGTCCTTCCGGTCCATCGAGCAGCACCTCGCCGCCCTCGGCCACGACGTCCATCGGTTTGGAGTGCGGATCTTTTGGCATTACGGACGTCTCCCTCTGGACAGAACGTCGGCATACCGGCCATGTTCCGGGGAAGGGGATTGATCACCAGCATGTATATCGATCTGTTTTTAAAGAAGCATCGCACGCCTGTGCTGTCTGCGGAGGAAGTCGCTGCAATCGAAGCGGCGGCAATCCGCACGACGAGCTATGCCACGCGGCAGATCTTCATCCGGCAACAGACCCCGCTGACGCAATGCACGCTGCTGCTCGAAGGGTTCGTCGAGCGCTTCAAGGACACGCCCGAGGGCCGGCGGCAGATCCTCGCGATCCACGTGCCTGGCGATTTCGTCGATCTGCACAGCTATCCGCTCAAGCGGCTCGAACATTCGGTCGCGGCGTTGACCGATATTCGTGTCGCGCTGTTTCCCCATGCCGAAGTTCGCGCGTTGACGGAGAAATCCGCGACGATCACCGAATTGTTATGGAAGTCGACGATGATCGACGCCGCGATCAACCGCGAATGGATCGTCTCGGTCGGCGCACGCGGCGCGGCAGTGCGGCTCGCGCATTTGTTCTGCGAACTGTTCGTGCGGCTGGAGCGGATCGGCCATGCCTCGGGCAACAGCTTCGCGATGCCGCTGACGCAGGTCGATCTTGCCGACGCAACCGGGCTGACCGCGGTTCACGCCAACCGGATGTTGCGGCAGTTGCGCGAGGACGGTCTCGTCACCTTCCGGCAGGGGGTCGCCGAAATCCTCGACTGGCCACGGCTGCGCGCCTTCGCCGAGTTCGACCCGGCGTATCTGTTTCTGGACTGATGCCGCGAAAGCGCGTGTTCCTGCATAGGCAGGAACCCAGGCGGCGTGTCTGAAGGCGTTCCCGGTTCCCGAAACGCCTTCCCCGGCGAACGCCGGCGCCCAGTAGCGAGGGCCGCCGCAACGGAGCGCAACGCCCGGAGATACCAGCGTTTTGCTCCTGGACCCCGGATTTCGTCGGGGAACAACCGAACCGCCGGCTCAACTGGCGTCCTGACTATCGCCCCGCGTGCGGCAGGTAATGCGTCTGTGCCGCATCGGTCGCGTTGATCACGAGGATCGAGCGCGCTTCGCTTTGCGGGAGCGGTCGCCCGTGCCGGTCCGCCGCCGCGCCGATCACGCGGTCGAGCAATTCCTGCCCCTCCTGCCACCAGCCGATCCCGCTCGCGGCATTGAGATGCCCCTGCGCGCCCGCATCGACGAAATGGCTGCCCCAGCCGACCGCAAGGCTGTGCGCGCGCTCGATCGCGATCCACGGATCGTCGCGGCTGGCGACGACCAGCGAGGGGAAGGGGAGCGGCGTCGTCGGGGTCGGCCCGAACGACGCGAGTTCGGCCTGCGCGCCCGGACGGTCGACGTCCGCGGGCGCGACCAGCAGCGCGCCTGCGACCGGCCAGCCATAGGGCTGCCGTGTCATCACCGCCCACCACGCGACCGCGAGGCAGCCGAGGCTGTGCGCCGCCAGCACGACCGGTGCCTTCGCCTGCCGGATCGCCTGGTCGAGCTTGGTCACCCAGGCGTTGCGAGCGGGGTGTTCCACATGCCGAGTTCGACGCGAACCGTATCGGGTCGCGCTGATTCCCATAAGGCCTGCCAGTGCGACGGGCCCGAGCCACCGAGGCCGGGGACCGTCAGGATGGTCGGCTGCACGGGTTCGAAACTTGAGAAGCTACCCATCGATGCTCTCCCATTTGAGAATGGGAGACGTGACCGCCCGTGCTCTAGGGGGACGCCGCGCGGCCACGCCTCCCGGTCTCGAAAGCTATTCCTACTGGAATGGTAGGCAATAGACCTGCGCCGAATCGAAGGCCGGATGCGCCGGCCTGAAAAGACGGTTTCGACGTGTCGCGGATTTGCGTGGTTCGGGCGGACGGGGCGATCGGCGACTCGCCGCGCTTGGGGTCGGGCGCGAAGCTTGATAGGGGGTGGCGATGCCCGAATTGCCCTGCCAGCCGACCCCGCATGCCCAAGCTTAGAGCAGACCAGTTGCTGGTCGATCGCGGCCTCGCCGAAAGCCGGACGCGCGCGCAGGCGCTGATCATGGCGGGGCTGGTGTTCCTTGGCCACCGCAAGATCGACAAGCCGGGGCAGGCGGTGGCGGACGATGTTGTGCTCGACGTGCGCGGGCGCGATCATCCCTGGGTGTCGCGCGGCGGGATCAAGCTGGCGCACGGGCTCGAGGCGACCGGCTGGGACGTGACCGGGGCGGTCGCGATCGATGTCGGCTCGTCGACCGGCGGGTTTACCGACGTGCTGCTCCAGCGCGGTGCGGCGCGCGTCTATGCGGTCGACAGCGGGACCAACCAGCTCGCGTGGAAGCTCCGGCAGGACGACCGCGTGATCGTCCACGAGCAAACGAGCGCGCGGATCCTGACCGCGGCGCACATCCCTGAACCGATCGACCTGATCGTCTGCGACGCGAGCTTCATCGGGCTCGCCAAGGTGCTCGACGTGCCGATGCGCTTCGCCAAGCCCGACGCGCGGTTGCTCGCGCTGATCAAGCCGCAGTTCGAGGCGGGGCGCGGCGAGGTCGGCAAGGGCGGGGTGGTGCGCGATCCCGCGATCCACGCGCGAGTGTGCGACGAAGTGTCGGCGTGGGTCACGGGCAAGGGGTGGCGTGTCGTGACGCTGGTCGAAAGCCCGATCACCGGGCCGGAAGGCAATATCGAGTTCCTGATCGGGGCCGTTCGCGCGGACGCTGCGCCCGCGACGGCAAATAATCCCGACTCCGCCGGGGGAGTTCTCCTATAGCGGCGGCGGGGGAAGGTTCGCGCCGCCATCGGCGCGCGGATCGATAAAGCGGAACAAGGGAGTGCGCGAAGTGGCGACGAACATGGCTGGCGGCATCGCATCACGGGAACAGCTTCGCGCGTCGTTCCTGCGCTGGACCGCGGTGACGATCCCCGGAATGCTGCTGCTCGGGTTCGGTGCGGCGCGACTGTCGCCAACTGGCAGCGAAAACCGCTGGTATGCCGCGCTCAACAAGCCTGCTTACAATCCGCCCGACTGGGTGTTCCCGGTCGCCTGGTCGCTGCTCTACGTCATTCTCGGCGTCGCGCTCGCGATGATCCTCAACGCGCGCGGCGCGCGGTTGCGGACCCCGGCGGTGATCGTGTTCTTCGGACAGCTCGTGCTCAACCTTGCCTGGTCGCCGCTGTTTTTCGGTCTGCATCAGGTGGTTGTCGCGCTCGTGCTGGTCGGGCTGATGTTCGGCGTGACGATGCTGATGACGATCCTGTTCTCGCAGGTGCGCGGGCTCGCGGCGGTGTTGCTGGTGCCCTATCTTGTGTGGCTGCTGTTCGCAGCGTATCTCAACTATGAGATTCTGGCGCTCAACCCCGGGGTGGAAACCCTTGCACCGGGTTCGACGACAACCCAGATCAGAGCCAGATAGTTCGATTGGACCCTTCCGCATGCAAGCCGACAACAAGATTTTCGACGATTTCGCGAAGCTCCTCAACGGCGCGGCAGGTACGCTTGCGGGCGTCGGGCGCGAGGCGGAAGCCGGCGCGCGGGCGCGGGCGCGCGAGTGGATCGGCGGGCTCGACTTCGTCTCGCGCGACGAGTTCGAAGTGGTGAAGGCGATGGCGGTCGCGGCGCGCGACGAGGCCGATGCGCTGCGCGCGCGGCTCGACGCGCTCGAAGCCAAGGGTTCGTCGGCGTCTGCGTCGTCTTCTGCCGCAGCCTTCACCTCGCCCCCCGAAACCGGAGTCTGACCTCATTTTATCCACAGCTAATTCGACGCGCATGTTCCCCTGCCGCTTGTATCGCCGCGCCGAAGCGGCCACGCTTGCTTGCGTAAAGCGGACGGGAGGCTCCGAATGATGTTGGATGAAGCCGATTTCGACCGCGACGATGCCGCGCCGATCGATATGCTCGAAAGCTATTTCGCAGCGCATGGCTGGGATTACGAGCGGCAGGACGATGAGGTCATCGCTAAGGTCAAGGGCAGTTGGGCGCAGTATGAATTGCGCGCGCTGTGGCGTGACGAGGATGGCGTCATCCAGTTCCTGGCGTTCCCCGACATCAAGGTCGCCGACGACAAGCGCGCCGCGATGTATGAGGCGATCGGGCTGATCAACGAGCAATTGTGGGTCGGCCATTTCGAGCTCTGGTCGTCGAGCGGGATCCTGCTCTACCGCCACGCCGCGATGATCGACGGCGATGGCGGCACGCTGTCGCTCGGCTCGGCAGAACTCATGGTCGAAAGCGCGATCGACGAGTGCGAGCGCTTCTACCCGGTGTTCCAGTTCATCCTGTGGGGCGGCAAGACGCCCAAGGAAGCGCTCGCCGCCGCGATGACCGAAACCCAGGGCGAAGCCTGACCCCGTGACCGACGCGAGCATCGGCCGTATCTGGATGATCGGATGCGGCACCATGGGCGGCGCGATGTTGCGGCGCTGGATCGACAGCGGCGTCGTGGATGCGCGCGCCGTCCATGTCGTCAACCGGTCGGACCGTGCGTTGCCGGACGGGGTCCGGCAGGCGCGCGACCTGCCCGACGGTGCGCATCCCGATCTCCTGATCCTGGCGATGAAGCCGCAACAGCTCGACGAGATTGCGGCGCGCTTTGCGGGGCGCATCGCCGGCATACCGATCCTGGTGTCGATCCTCGCCGGCGTGGAGGAAAATGCGCTGGCAACCCGCTTTTCGGCCGGCGCGATCGTTCGCGCGATGCCCAATCTGCCGGTCGCGATCGGGAAGGGCGTCGTTGCGCTCGACAGCGCTGGCACGGACGTCACGGCGCGGGCCAGCGTCGAGCAGCTGATGCAACCGCTCGGTCTGGTCGAATGGGTCGCGCCGGCGCAGTTTGACGCGGTCACCGCGCTGGCCGGGAGCGGTCCGGCCTTCCTCTATCGCTTCATCGATTCGCTTGCCCGTGCGGGTGTCGCGCAGGGGCTGCCCGCCGATCAGGCGCAGCGGCTTGCGCTTGCGACGGTCGAGGGGGCAGGGCTGCTGGCTGCAGCGGCCGACGTCGACCCGGCTACGCTAGCGGACCGCGTGGCGAGCCCGGGTGGATCGACCCGCAAGGGGCTCGACGTACTCGATGCGGATGGCGCGCTGGATAACGTGCTGCGCGAGACGATCGCCGCTGCGACCCGCCGCAACGCCGAGATGGCGGCCGCGGCACGCTGACCGCGCGAAGACCCGAACGCTAGTCCTGCGGCCCCGACAACCGCGCGAGATCCTCCTCGCCAATCATCCCCTCGAGGACCGACCAGAATCCGGTCACGGCGCTCTGCCCGGCCCGCGCATAGGCGCGCGACCAATGCTGCCGCACCATCTCGAACAACTCCTGCTCGAGCGCCGACCCGGCGGTCGACAGCCGCAGCAATCGTTGCCGCCGGTCCCGCTCGCCAACGCGCGTCTCGACCAGGTCGCGATCGACCAGTTCGTTGAGCACGCGCCCGAGCGATTGCTTGGTAATGCCCAGCAAGCTCAGCAGCGCGCTCACCGTAAGATCCGGATGCCGCGCGATGAAGTACATCGCGCGATGATGCGCGCGGCCAAGCCCCATCTCGCTCAGTCGCACCTCGGTGGAGCGAGCGAGCGTGCTCTGGGCGAAGTAGAGCAATTCCATGCCGCGCCGAATTTCGGGTTCACGGAGGAAGAGCGGCGAAGCAGAGGCGATTGCGGTTGCCATTGTTGACCGCGTTTGACGCGTCCCGTACACCCCTTCAACCCCCAAATTGTCGCAATATGTCGCAAGGATATCATGCCGAACACCGTTACGCTCGCTGGCGGTCAGCCTGCCGATCCCGCATTGTCCGAGACACCCGGCTTCACGTTCGAGCCGAACGCCGCGCCGCTCGCCGCGAACGAACGCGCCGCGCAGCTCGTCAACCCGGGCTTCGGCCGGGTCTTCACCGATCATATGGTGACGATCCGCTACAGCGAGGCGGCGGGCTGGCACGACGCCAAGATCACCGCGCGCGCGCCGTTCACGATGGATAGCGCGTCCGCGGTGCTGCATTATGCGCAGGAGATCTTCGAGGGGATGAAGGCGTATCGCCTGCCTGACGGCGGTGCCGCACTGTTCCGCCCGACCGCCAATGCCGCGCGGTTCCGCTCCTCGGCCGAGCGGATGGCGATGGTCCCGCTGCCCGAGGCGCTGTTCGTTGAGTCGGTCCGCACGCTCGTGCGGCAGGAAGCCGACTGGATCCCCGATATCGACGGCGGCGCGCTGTACTTGCGCCCGTTCATGATCGCGAGCGAGGTGTTCCTCGGGGTGAAGCCGTCGACCGAATATCTCTACGCGGTGATCGCCTCGTCGGTCGGCGCCTATTTCAAAGGCGGCGCGCCCGCGGTGACGCTATGGGTGTCGCAGGATTATACGCGCGCTGCACCCGGCGGGACGGGTGCTGCCAAGTGCGGCGGCAATTACGCCGCCAGCCTGATCGCCCAGGCCGAGGCGACGCGCCAGGGGTGCGACCAGGTGCTGTTCCTCGACGCGGTCGAGCGCCGCTGGATCGAGGAACTCGGCGGCATGAACATCTTCTTCGTGTTCGACGACGGCAGCCTCCAGACCCCGCCGCTGACCGGCACGATCCTTCCCGGCATCACGCGCGATTCGCTGATCACGCTCGCGCGCGACATGGGGCTGACGGTGCGCGAAGAACCCTATGCGATCGACCAGTGCCGCGCAGATGCGGCAAGCGGCCGGCTGCGCGAGGCGTTCGCCTGCGGGACCGCGGCGGTGGTGACGCCGATCGGGACGATGAAGCTGGCCGACGGCGGGTTCGACATCGGCGACGGCGGCGCGGGCGAGACCACGCTGCGGCTTCGCCAGGCCCTGATCGACCTCCAGCGCGGCATCGCCCCCGATCCGCACGGCTGGCTCGAGCGCGTCGTCTGAGCGGCGCTCGCATTTTTTAGGTTTGCAACGGGGCACGCGCAGCTTAAAGGCCTGCGCTCCCGGATTGGGGCGTCGCCAAGTGGTAAGGCAGCGGCTTTTGATGCCGCCATTCGCAGGTTCGAACCCTGCCGCCCCAGCCAGTTTCAGAAAAATCAACGGTCATAGCGCCGGGCAAGGTTACTCCGTCGTGGCGGTGATCCACTCTGCCCCGCTAAATCGGTCGGCGAATACCCTACGCCATCGACGGCCACGATCTCCACGCTCGGGTATGAGAGTGCGGTCTGGCCTGAGGGTCTTTCCACCATGATCGAAGCCCACGTCGAACGTATGCACGATGTTCATGTGTTGCCCTGATCGTGCGGGCTCGGCCTTGTCGGGCAGGCGTATCGGGAGTGCTCGAACAGATAGATATCGCTGACGTTTATCTGACGAAGCTTTCGCAAACTACGGTCAAGATACTGCGATGACAGGATTCATGGTCATGTAGCGATCAATATTCGGATTCCAGCTTGACCTATGCCTATTCAGACAAGCATTGCGCGACACTGTAGTCGTTGGCATATCGGTAACACATGATCTAATCTGTTGTGAGCAGTATTAGATATTTTGCTTCAGGGCTATTGATAGGGGAATCGTCGTTTCGGAGCATCTGTAGCGCCACGTCGCCGAGATCATGTCCATGCCACAGTCGACCAGCGGCATAACGACCGGCGGATGCTCGGCGCACGCGGTAACCGACATCACGAGATCTTCGGGCCGACGGCATCGCGATATGGTTCGTCGAAATCGATCGCGACTACGGCAGGTTTTTCGGTCGTCACCTGGGGGGGGTACCTGCTTTTGGCAATGACGGGTGGAATGGTTGCCGCGTGCGCCCGTAGCTTCACAAAGGGAGAGACCATGCTGACCGATCGCTTCGATAAGGCGCTGGCCTATGCCAGCAAGTTGCATCGCGACCAGCGGCGCAAGGGGACCGATGTTCCCTATGTGGCGCACCTGCTCGGCGTCGCATCGATCGCGCTGGAGAATGGCGCGGACGAGGATCAGGCGATCGCGGCACTTCTGCATGATGCAGTCGAGGATCAGGGTGGCGCGCCCCAACTGGCGGTGATCAGGGCGACGTTCGGCGACCGCGTCGCCGAGATCGTCGACCATTGTACCGATTCCGAAACCGAGCCGAAACCACCGTGGCGTGCGCGGAAAGAGGCGTATCTTGCCAGCCTGGCGCACAAGCCGGTCGCGTCCCTGCAGGTCAGTCTTGCGGACAAGACGCATAACGCGCGCGCGATCGTCGCCGATCTCGCGGTCCATGGCGACGCGCTGTGGCAACGCTTCACCGGCGGCAAGGACGGGTCGCTGTGGTATTACGAGGCCTTGGCGCAGGCCTTCCGCGCCCGCATTCCCGGGCCGGCGACCGATCGACTGGCGGCACTGGTCGACGAAATGCGGCGGCTCGCCTGACGCTGCCGTAGGTCGCGCAGGGTGGCGCTGTCGAACCCGGTGTTCTCCAACTTCGACCCGAACTTCTGAAGAGGCCGGGCCTCCCGTGCCGCACCGACGCGAGGGCTAGCCCGGTGCTTTACCGCACCGGGCTGGCCGGCTGAACATCTGCGGATTCCTCGGTTTTCGGCATCCGGATCGATGGGCGGAGCCGGGCGAGGCTGCACAGGCCCGCGACGAACGCCAGCCCCGCCGCCACCAGCGGCGGGGTCGCGCCGCCGCCCATCCCGAGCGCGAGCAACGCCGCGACCAGCGTCGCGCCGGTCGTCTGGCCGAGCAGGCGCGTGGTCGAGACAAGGCCGCCCGCCGCCGCCGCGCGCTCGCGTGGGGCGCTGCCGATGATGAGGCGCGCGTTGGGGGGCAGGAACGTTCCGAACCCGGCACCGCACAACGCCATCCGCCACGCGACGTCGAGGGCGCTGGGATGCGCCGGCATATCGGCGATCAGCACCAGCGCGACGATCGAGATCGCCATGCCGATCCCGCCCAGCAGACCGGCGGGGATCCGGCTCGACAGCCAGCCCGACAAGGGCGCGACGACGATGTTGGTCAGCGGCCAGGGCGCCATCAGCAGCCCCATTTCGGTCGGCGTAAAGCCGAACTCGCTCTGCAGCCGGAAGGGCATCGAGATGATCAGCGTCATCGAGGCGATGAACGCGGTGTAGGCGCCGATCACCGACAGCCGCAGCACCGGACGCGCGAGAAGATCGATCGGCAGTATCGGGTCCCGCTCGCCCCGCTCGCGCCGCACGAACAGCACGCCGACCACGACCCCGGTCAGCACGATCGCCGCCGACACCACCGGACTGTCGCCATGCACCCCGCTCTCGAGCCCGCCGATGATCAGCCCGAACATCGCCGCGCACATGACCGCGCCGACCACGTCGAACGGCGTGTCGCGGGGCGGTGTGTCGGGCAGCGCGCGGCCGAGCAACAGCGAGCCGATCGCGAACGGCACCGCGCTCGCGAACACCCACGGCCAGGGCGCTATTCCGAGGATGAACCCCCCGAGCGACGGCGCGAGCGCCGCGCCTGCCGAGACGATCGCGGAATTGATCCCGAGCCCGCTGCCGAGCTGCTTCGCGGGATAGGTCGAGCGGATCAGCGCCGAGGAAACACTCAGCGCCGCCGCCGCGCCGATCGCCTGCGCAACGCGCACGATCAGCAGGAACGGCAGGCTTTTCGCGAAGAAACACAGCAACGTCGCGACCTTGAACACGAGCTGCCCGATCTGGTACATCCGCTTGAGCCCGATCCGCTCGCCCAGTCCGGCGAAAGGCAGCAGCAGCATGACCAGCATCAACTGGTAGATCGTCACCACCGACACGACCGAGGACCGGTCTACCCCGAGATCGCGCGCGATCGTCGGGAGCGCGATGTTGGCGACGCCTCCGTCGATGATGATGAGCGCCGTACCGAGGCACAGCGTCGCAATCGCGGCGTAGCGCCGGGGAAGGGGAAGGCCGTCGGTCATGTGAGCATCACGCGCCGCGCCTGGCGGAAACAGGGTGCGCGTTCAATCGAGCGTCACCTTGGCGACCTTGTCCTTGTAGTCTTCCTTGGGATCGATCCCGAGCAGCATCTTGACCCCGGCGATCATGCTCGACGCATCGACCCAGATTTGCGCCTGGTCCGGGTCGAGCCGGATCAGCTGGAGCTTGGGGTCGTCCTTCCCGCCTTCGAACCAGGCGGCCACGAAGCGATTCCACAACCGGTCGATCAGCGCACGATCATCGTCGAGCGACAGCGTGCCGTGGACCGCCGCGAAGAGATCGTTGCCCTTCGACGCGAACGTCGCGACCGCCCGCGCGCCGGGCTTCAGATCGGCGACGAGTTCGGTTTCCCTGGAGGTAAAGAAGTAGATCGGCCCGCGATCCTCGTCGCCATCGAGCTGGGCGGTCATCGGGCGCGTATGCCCTTCGTCGACCCCGGCGAGCCCGAGCATCATCGTCATGTCGGAACGCAATGCCTTCCAGAATTTGTGCTCGATTTCTGCCTGGTCGGTCATCACTGTCTCCTGTGGCCGTGCAACGGGCGGTTGCAGCGTGGGGTTCCTCAGCGACATGATCGACCGGATTGATGAGCCGCGAAAACACGGTTCGGCGTGGATCCGACGCGACGGATCGAACGTTACTTGCTGCACCGCACCATTTTTGGTACAACGTTGTCATGAAATATCCCGACGAACAGGGCGAAGCTGCAATGCCTACCGGACCCACGCCGACGGTCTTCGAGGCGATCGTCCGCAAGAAGTGCCTAAGCGCGACGTATAACAAGATGCACATCGTGCTCGCGCCGCACATTATCTATACCCGCCATGACGAACTGTACGTCGACGGCGTCGTGCTGGAACGCGACGGCAAGCCGCCGAAGGAATTCAAGGTCGGTACCTTCAAGCTGATCGGGCTGGTGGACCTTGGTCTCGTCGACCGCAATTTTCAGGTGAGTGAGCTGTTCTCGCCGACCGATCCGAAATATGCCGACACGGCGCTGATGGCGGTCGAACACGCCTGAGGCGGCCGACCGCTTCCGCGCCGCTTTGCGCGCGGCCGCGGTGCTTCGTCTGTTCGTTTCGTATGATCTCGAGGAACCGGGCATAACGCACGCTTCTCGAAACGGTTGACTTCAACTGTTTCAGGCGTGGCCCGGCAGACGCCGGCGCACCACCGTGACCAGGAGCACCGCCACGATCGCCACGCTGGCACCCGCCAGCATGTCGGCGAGGTAATGCGTGCCCTCGACCGGCGTCGCGACCAGCATCGCGAGATTGACCAGCAGGATCGGCTTGCGGATCCGCGCGAACGGCCACGCCGCGGCGATATACAGGACTGCGCTGGCGGTGTGGAAGCTCGGCGCCTCGACCAGCCCGCGCAGGTTCCCCAGATCGACCTCGCGCAGGACATGGCTTCGCAGCAACGGCAGCAACTGCGATTCGTAGAGGCCGCTCTCGGTCTGATAGGGGGCGGGGCCGTGCCACAGCGTCGCGAACGGACCGTATGCCGGCCAGAAGCTGAACAGCACCAGCGCCAGCACCGCGGCGACCCAGAAGCTCGCGATCAAACCGCGCGCGGCCGCACGCTTGTCCGCCCAGGCACAATAACCGAGGATCAGCGCGGGGCTGACGTAAATGCTTTGATACGCCGCGGTCCCGAGGATCTGCAGCGCGCGATGATCGGCCACGACCTGATACCAGGCAAGCCAGTCGAAATGGAGCGCGACGTCGATCTGCTGGAGCAGGGGGTCGATCGTGCCGCTGGTTTCCGCACCGATCGGATAGGTCGCTACCGCTCCCGTCAACGATATCGCGGTGAACAGACCAAAGGTTTCGGCGATATCGCGCGCAACGCGCTGTGCCGCGCTGCGGGGTGTGCGGAGGAAATACCGGAGGCTCGCCGCCAGCGTGAACACGCCTGCGAACACCAGCGTGCTCGGCGCGCGCGGGTCGATCGTCAGCCCGGTGTCGGTCATCAGCGCGACGAGGCACGCCAGACTCGCCACAAAGCCGATTGCCAGCCAACGTCCTGGAATCAGGCCCGTCTGCGATCGCCCGACGGGATAGACGGGGGCGGGCGGGGCGAAGGGGAAGACGACCGAGTTGAACAAATATGCTGCGCCTGGATTGGACGATCGACCCGATCGTCGCAGGATAGGGCGCTGATACCCTGATCTACCCTCTCCATGGCGTGAAGACTTTATGACGTAAAGGTTACATTCGCCCGACTACGCCAGTCGGAGCCGGAGGGGCGCTGGAACGCCCCT
Organism: Sphingomonas sp. PAMC 26621; assembly: GCF_000251145.1. GTDB lineage: Bacteria > Pseudomonadota > Alphaproteobacteria > Sphingomonadales > Sphingomonadaceae > Sphingomonas. The sequence continues at coordinate 103,988 of NZ_AIDW01000014.1, forward strand.
CCGGAAACAGGTCAGCGGCAGATCTGGACGCGACGATGGTTGCGCCAGTCGGTCCGGCAGTTGCGGCCACGGTTGTTATAGCCATTGTGGCGGCCGTGGTAGCGATTGTCATAGCGACGATCGCCACGGAAGTCGCGATGATCGCCGCGCCGGTCATCGAAGCGGCGATCGTGATGGCCCCCGCGGTCGCCGCGATAGTCCTGCGCCGAAGCGGTGGTCGAGACGCCGATCCCGGCGATCAGGCTTGCGGCGGCAAGAATGTGGGCGATCTTCATGATGAGTCCTTTCGGCCCGGCGATCGGGCTTGTGACGGTTATGCAGTGCTGGCCGGTTATGCTTGCTGAACGTATCCGACAGCGCACGTACACTTTGAGAGCGGGATGGTTGCGCGGACTGGGATACTAGAGGGCGATGCCAAGGCGCGGGGCGAGCGCGACGAGTGCCGTGTACAGGACGATCGTCAGCGCACAGCCGATCCCGAGCGTCAGCCAGAAACCGAAGCCGTGGCGCAGCAGCACCGGCATCACCACGAACATCGGCAGCGACGGCAGGATGTACCAGAAGGTCGCGCCGATATGCGCGGCCATGTTGCCGGTGTCGGGCTTTTCGCCCCACAGCCAGATCATCCCCAGCACCGATACCAACGGAAGCGACGCGACCAGCGCGCCGAACCCCGGATACCGCTTGGCCAGCGTCGATGCGGCGGCGATCAGGATGCCGGAGATGAGGGCTTTGAGCGCGAGGAACAGCATCGTGCCGCTATTCCGCACATTGTGGTGCGTCGCCAAGGACACACGTGACGGTGAACCGTATGCCCCGCACGATCAGCCGCCGAGCGTCACGAAGCTGTCCATCACGCGCTTGCGCCCGGCGCTTTCGAAGTCGATCTCGAGCTTGTTGCCCTCGATCTCCGCGATCAGGCCGTAGCCGAACTTCTGGTGGAAGACGCGCATCCCGACCGATACGTCGCTGCGACCCTTGTTGCCGAGGCTGATCGCGGATGACCGCGACTCCTGCACGCGCGACGGTTCGCGCGAGAAGGTGCGACTGGTAAAGTCCCCGCCGGGCTTGGACCCGCCGCCGACCCCGCCGCCGACCCCTGCCGCCCGCTGCCAGCCGGGGCCACGCCCGGTCCCGCGTGCGACGTCCGCGAACGGATCGGCGCGTTCGGACCAGTTGGCGCGCCACAGGCTTTCGCCGCCCGCCATGCTGCTTTCGGCCTCGATATGCTCGGGCGGGAGTTCGTTGACGAAGCGGCTCGGGATGCTGCTCGTCCACTGGCCATAGATCCGGCGGTTGGCCGCATGCAGGATCGTCGCGCGGCGGCGCGCGCGGGTGATCGCGACATAGGCGAGGCGGCGTTCCTCCTCGAGGCTCGCGGTGCCGCCCTCGTCGAGCGAGCGTTGCGACGGGAACAGCCCTTCCTCCCAGCCGACGAGGAAGACGGTGTCATATTCCAGGCCCTTGGCGGCGTGGATCGTCATGATCGTGACCTTGGGCTCCTCGGCCGCAGCCTCATTGTCCATCACGAGACTGACGTGTTCGAGGAACGCACCGAGCGTTTCATATTCCTCCATCGCGCGCACCAGCTCGGTCAGGTTCTCGAGCCGCCCCGCCGCCTCGACCGATTTCTCGGCCTGGAGCATGCCGGTATAGCCGCTCTCGTCGAGGATGATGCGGGCGAGGTCGCCATGCGACAGCTCGGTCACCTGCGCGCGCCATCGCGCCATGTCGATCACGAGATTGCCGAGCGACTTGCGCGCGGCGCCCGTCAGCTCGTCGGTGTCGAGCAGACGCGCTGCGGCAGTAACGAGCGGGATGCCCTGCGCGCGGGCGAGCTGGTGGACCTTGGACACCGCCTTGTCGCCGAGGCCGCGCTTGGGGACGTTGACGATCCGGTCGAACGCGAGATCGTCCGCGGGCTGCGCGACGACACGCAGATACGCCAGCGCATCGCGAATCTCGGCGCGTTCGTAGAAGCGGAAGCCGCCGACGATCCGGTAATTAATCCCGGTCGCGATGAAGCGGTCCTCGAACTCGCGCGTCTGGTGCTGCGCGCGGACGAGAATCGCGACCTCGTCGAGCGAGGTACCCGCGCGCTGCGCCGATTCGATTTCCTCGCCGACGCGGCGCGCTTCCTCGGGTCCGTCCCACACGCCGAGCACCTTGACCTTCTCGCCGACGTCGAGCTCGGTCCAAAGCTGCTTGCCCAGCCGCCCGCTGTTGTTGGCGATCACGCCCGAGGCGGCGCCAAGGATGTGCGGGGTGGAGCGGTAATTCTGCTCGAGCCGGATGATCTTCGCGCCCGGAAAGTCCTTTTCGAACTTCAGGATATTCTCGACCTGCGCGCCGCGCCACGAATAGATCGACTGGTCGTCGTCGCCGACGCAGGCGATGTTCTTGCGCTCCTGCGCGAGCAGGCGGAGCCAGAGATACTGGACGCTGTTGGTGTCCTGATACTCGTCGACCATGATGTACTTGAAGCGGCGCTGATAGTCGGCGAGCACGTCGCGATCGCGCTGCAGGATGACGAGCATGTGGAGCAGGAGATCGCCGAAATCGCACGCGTTGAGCGCGGCGAGACGGGTCTGGTACGCGGCGTACAATTCCTGCCCGCGCCCGTTGGCGTAGAGCTCGCTCTCGCCCGCATCGATCTGCGCCGGGGTCAGCCCCTTGTTCTTCCACCCGTCGATCAGCCCCGCAAGCTGCCGCGCGGGCCAGCGCTTCTCGTCAAGGTCGGCGGCCTGGATCAACTGCTTGAGCAACCGCATCTGATCGTCGGTATCGAGGATCGTGAAGTTGCTCTGCAACCCGACGAGCTCGGCATGCCGCCGCAGCATCTTCGCGCCGATCGCGTGGAACGTCCCGAGCCATGGCATCCCTTCCACCACATCGCCGACGAGCCGCCCGACGCGTTCGCGCATTTCGCGCGCGGCCTTGTTGGTGAAGGTGACGCTCAGGATTTCGCTCGGCCACGCCTTTCGGGTGTTGAGCAGATGCGCGAGTCGCGCGGTCAGCGCCGCGGTCTTGCCGGTGCCGGCGCCCGCGAGCACGAGCACCGGGCCTTCCGTCGTCAGCACCGCGTCGCGCTGCGGCGCGTTGAGGCCCCACAAATAGGGTGGATCATGGGGCGCAAGGGCGTCGGGGGAAACAGGGAGACTCATCTGTGAACAGGTAGGGAACGCGCGCCGTGGGAGCAAGCGCGCCGTTGCATAGGCCCCAGCGGTGCGACTCCGGACGACGTCTATCGGCCGGGGATGCCGCGCCAGGGCCGAAGGCTTGCCCCGAAGCGTTCGCAAAACAATGCCGTATCTATACTAGGAGGCAAGTCGAGCGGGGTGCCAGGTGTCGGACGGCGCCATGGGTTAGGTTGGCGACGGTTCGCGGTGGCGACCGACCGTCATAGTATTCAACGTCTTATGGTAGGAATGGGACGCGGTTAGCATCGACCGGATGCTTCGGGGCTGGCCTTTGTCGTGCGAGGCAGCTATCGGCGCGGGACACCAGTACATCTTAAACACCCGTAACCATCCGAGTGAAGGCCTTTCAAAGCCATGGCTACTACCTTGTCGGCGCCTCTCGAAGCAGAGGCAAAGAGCAGCCCCCGGTTGGATCATCAACTGCATCCCGCTGGCCGCTGGATCTTCCTGGCGGTGATGGTGGCGGGTCTGGCCTTCGCGGGTTTCAGCATCTTCACCGATACCAAGCAGGTCGGCGAGGGCCTCGCGCTCGGGACCTTCGCGTTTCTCGCGCTCGCGCTGTTGATCGCGCTGGGGTTCGAGTTCGTCAACGGCTTCCACGATACCGCCAACGCGGTCGCGACCGTCATCTACACCCATTCGATGCCGGCCCCGCTCGCGGTGGTCTGGTCGGGCTTCTTCAACTTCCTCGGCGTGATGTTCTCGACCGGGGCGGTGGCCTATTCGATCATCACGCTGTTGCCGGTCGACCTGATCCTCCATGTCGGCAGCAGCGCCGGCTTCGCGATGATCTTCGCGCTGCTGCTCGCGGCGGTGTTGTGGAACCTCGCCACCTGGTTCGTCGGCCTGCCCAATTCGTCGAGCCACGCGCTGATCGGGTCGATCCTTGGCGTCGGTTTCGCCAACCAGCTGATGTCCTCGGGAGTCGGCGGAACGTCGGGCGTCGACTGGAGCCAGGCGACCAAGGTCCTCACCGGCCTGTGGATGGCACCGCTGATCGGTTTCGGCGCGGCGTTCCTGCTGCTGATCGTGATGAAGTTCGTCCTCAAGAACCCCAAGCTCTACAAGGAACCCGAGGGCAATGCGCCGCCGCCCAAAGGCATCCGCGCGCTGCTAATCTTCACCTGCACCGCGGTCAGCTTCGCGCACGGCGGGAATGACGGGCAGAAGGGCATGGGGCTGATCATGCTGATCCTGATCGGCTGCGCGCCCACCGCCTATGCGCTCAACCGCACGATGCCCGAGAGCCAGACGCCGGCGTTCGTCGCGAGCGCGAATGCTGCTGCGAACGCCTTCTCGGTCCATGCCAATGGCGGCACGGTCGCGACGATGGACGAAGCGCGCGGCGTGCTGACCAAGGCGCTCCAGACGCGCAAGGCATCCAGCCCCCAGGTCTATGCCGCGGCATCGTCGCTGTCGCGCGATCTCGGCCAGCGGATCAACGCGTTCGGCTCGCTCAACAAGGTGTCCGCTGCGGCGACCCCGAACCTGCGCAACGACATGTATCTCGTGCTCGACACGACCCGGCTCGCGACCAAGGACAAGAAGGCCGCCGCGGCGACGTTCAGCGAGCCCGAGCTGAAGGCGATCACCGGCTATCAGACCAACCTCGAGAAGGGCACGCGCTACATCCCGACCTGGGTCAAGATCACGGTCGCGCTCGCGCTGGGTCTCGGCACGATGGTCGGATGGCGTCGGATCGTGATCACCGTCGGTGAGAAGATCGGCAAGTCGCACCTGACCTATGGCATGGGCGCGTCGGCCGAGCTGGTCGCGGCGGGGACGATCATGGCGGCGGAAGTGTACGGCCTGCCGGTGTCGACGACGCATATCCTGTCGTCGGGCGTCGCGGGTGCCTCGGTCGCCAACGGTGCCGGGCTGCAGTCGCGGACCGTGATCAACATGGCGCTCGCGTGGTTGCTGACGCTGCCGGTGGCGATGGCGCTCTCGGGTGCGCTGTACGTGCTGTTCCTGACGCTGACGAAGCTCTGATCCGACCGCGTCGGGTCTGAGCAGGGGGCGCGGAAGTCTTACGGCTTCCCGCCCCCCTTTCGTTTTCCGCGACGTCGGGCAACCGGCGCGATGCCGGACCTCTCGGCTGCGTTCGAAACGAACGGCCCGCAGGATATCGTTAAGCGCTTACGCCGGTTCGGCCGCCTCGGCGTTTTCCCGCTCTTCGCGTCGCGCATCGGCCTTCGCCATCAGCGGTGTCGCGGTCATCCCGTGGACGACGATCGACAACAGGATCGCCGTTCCCGCGATCGCCCAGATCTGCGAGCGCTCCCCGAACTGGGCGCGGTTGAAGGCGTATTGCAGGTAGAACAGCGTCCCGATCCCACGGATGCCGAAGAACCCCATCAGCCGCTTCGACAACCCCGGCGTATCCGACCGCGCAAACGCGACGAGGCTGGCGACCGGGCGGATGACGAACACGATCCCCACCGCGAGCAGCGCCCCGCGCCAGTCGAGCGGCGCGAGCAGGCCCTTGCCGACTGCCCAGCCGAACAGCACCATTACCAGCGTCATCAGCACGCGTTCGATCTGGCCCGAGAATTCCGCCATCGCCGTGTGAAATTCATTGTCGGGGCAGGTCGATCGGATCGTCAACGCCGCAATGAATACCGCGATGAAGCCGTTGCCGTGGATCAACACGGACAGGGCATAAGCGCAGAAGGTCACGCCGATCGCAACCAGTCCGTCCCCGGTGTCCGACAGTTTGGCCGAGGGCAGGCGGAACATCAGATAGCCCGCGATGCTGCCGAGCACCCAGCCGATCAGTACGCCGAGCGCGAGGTCGCTGGCGACCTCGACGAGCGACCAGTGCAGCCAGTCGACCGCACCCTGTTGCACGCTGATCGCAAGCGCGATGAACGGGAAGGCGAGGCCGTCGTTGAGGCCGGCTTCGGACGTAAGCCCGAAGCGGGTCTCGCCATCCTCGCCCTGCGTCGGCGGGCCGGTCTGTACATCGGCGGCGAGCACCGGGTCGGTCGGCGCGATCGCGGCGGCGAGCAGCAGCGCAGCGGCGACGCTCAAGCCGACACCCCAATGCGCCGCAGCGAACACCGCAAGCATCGTCAGCGGCATCACGGCAAGCAGCAGGACCCATGTCGAGCGCCAGCGCCGCCAGCCGAACTTACGGTCGAGCCGCAGTCCTGCGCCCATCAGCGCGATCAGGACGATACCTTCGTTGAGATGTTCAAGCGTCGGGTCGTGCGTCAGGCGGGTCTGGCTCGCCTGAAACCACGGCGTCATCGACAGCAACAAACCGAGGCCGATGCAAATGATCGGCAACGACAGCGGCAGCTTCTTCAGCAGCAACGGTAGCCAGGCGGCGAGCAGGATAAGTCCGCCGATCCCAAGCAGGATCAGTTCATGAGAGAGTTGCAGCATCCGCATCAACGACCGGATGCTACATAGGCTCCCGTTGCACGACGACGATCAGGCCGCCGCGGATGCCTCGGGCATGTCCGCCGCCATCAATGCGGCAAGGAACGTCTCGCGCCACCAGTCGATGTCCTGATCCTCGATCGAATCCATGCACGCGCGCCAGCGGCGGATCCGTTCGTCCTTGCCCATCCGCAGCGCGGTCAGGATCGCATCCGCCATTTCCTCGGCGCTGTACGGGTTGACCTGGATCGCCTGGGTCAGTTGCGCCGCCGCGCCCGCGAAGCGCGACAGGATCAGCACGCCCGGATCCTCGGGGTCCTGCGCCGCGATATATTCCTTGGCAACGAGGTTCATCCCGTCGCGCAACGGCGTGACGAGCCCGATCTTCGACGCACGGTAGATCCCCGCGAGCGTATCGCGGCCATAGCCCTGGTTGACGTAGCGGATCGGCACCCAGTCGACGTCGGCATAGGCACCGTTGATCCGGCCCGACAGGCTTTCGAGCGTGTTGCGGATGCGCTGGTAACTCCCGACCGCGCCGCGTGACGGCGGGGCAATCTGGAGCAGGAACACTTCCTTGCGCTCTTCCGGATGCTCGACCAGGAACCGCTCATAGCCGAGGAAGCGCTCCTCAAGGCCTTTGGAATAATCCAGCCGGTCGACCCCGACGATCATGTCGCGCCCGTCCGCGCTGTCGCGCATCCGGCGATAGGTCAGCCGCGCAACGACGCTGCGCGCGAGCTCGGCGAATTCGGGCGCGTCGATCCCGATCGGGCAGGCGAGCACGCGGACGCTGCGGTCGCCGAGCGTGACGGTGCCGTCCGCGACGGTCGCGCCCATTTCGAGCCGCGCGAAATCGAGGAAGCTCTCGAGCCACTCCTGCGTGTGGAAGCCGATCACGTCATAGGCGAACATCCGCCGCACCAGTTCCTGCGCTTCCGGCAGGATCGACAGCAGGCGACGCGGCGGCCACGGGATATGAAGGAAGAAGCCGATCCGGTTCTCGCACCCGCGTTTGCGCAGCTCGTCGCCGAGCGGGAACATGTGGTAATCCTGGATCCATACCACGTCCTCCGCCTCGATCAGCGGCTGCACCGTCTCAGCGAAACGCTCGTTGACGCGCTGATAGCCGCCCGCAAAATCGCGTTCATATTCAGCGAGATCGACGCGGTAGTGGAACAGCGGCCACAAGGTCCGGTTGGCATAGCCGTTGTAATATTCGTCGATGTCCTGGTCTTCGAGATCGACCGTCGCGGTCGTGACGCCATCGTTGCGATGGAAGTTGATGTCACCGGTGAAATGGTCGGTGCGTTCGCCCGACCATCCGAACCACACGCCGCGATACTGCCGCAGAGCCGATTGCAGCGCGACCGCAAGGCCACCCTGCGCGCCCGATTCCGACCCCTTGGGCGCGGACACGCGGTTCGAGATGATCACCAGACGAGTCATCGGATCGAGCTCCACGGTTTGCTCAGCAGGGCGGCACAGTTGATCATGCCGACCAGCGAGTAGGTTTGCGGGTAATTGCCCCAGAGTTCGCCCGTCTCGGGCTCGATATCCTCGGACAGCAGCCCGGCAGCGGTCCGGCGCGCGAGCATTTCCTCGAACAGCGCGCGGGCATCCTCGCTCCGCCCGGTAAAGTGCAGCGCCTCGATCAGCCAGAAGGTGCAGACGTTGAAGGCGGTTTCGGGCATCCCGAAATCATCCTCGATCGCATAGCGCAGCATGAACGAGCCGCGTCGCAGCCCTTCCTCCGCCGCCTTCAACGTATCGATAAAGCGCGGATCCTCGGGTTCGAGGAAGCGAAGGTCGAGCAACTGCAACAGGCTAGCGTCGAGATCGTCACCCGAGAAGGTCGCCGACATGCGCTTCGTTTCCGGCCGCCACGCGGCGGTCTCGATCCGTTCGCGGATCGTCGCCGCGCGGTCCTGCCACAGCGTCGCGCGCTCGGTCAGCCCGAGCTTGTGTGCAGCATTCGCGAGCCGGTCGCACGCCGCCCAGCACATCGCGGACGAATAGGTGTGGACGCTCTGCCGCGTGCGCAGTTCCCACAGGCCGGCATCAGGCTGGTCGTAATTCGCCCAGGCGCGTTCGCCGACATGTTCGAGCGATTCGAAATCCTCGATCCCCGCGAGCCGGAACAGGCGGGTGTCGAAAAAGGCGTGGACGCTGCACAGCACGATCTGGCCGTAGGCATCGTGCTGGATCTGCTCATACGCCTGATTGCCGACTCGCACCGGGCCCATCCCGCGATAGCCGGGGAGATCGGGCGCGACGCGTTCCTCGAGCTGCGCCTCGCCAAGCACGCCGTAGAGCGGCTGGATATGGCCGCCTGCCGCCGCATCGACGATGTTGCGGAGATAGCCGAGATACCCTTCGAGCACGTCGAGCGCGCCGAGCCGGTTGAGCGCCTGGACGGTATAATAAGCGTCGCGCACCCAGCAGTAGCGGTAATCCCAGTTGCGCTGCGAACCCGCATGTTCGGGCACCGAGGTCGTCATCGCCGCGACGATCGCGCCGGTTTCCTCATGCTGGCACAGCTTGAGCGTGATCGCCGAGCGGATCACCACGTCCTGCCATTCGAGCGGGATCGCGAGGCCGCGGACCCATTCCTGCCAGTGCGCGGTGGTCTTGGCGAGCATCGCGTCGAGCGTCTCGGCGAGATCGCCTGCGAAACTCTCGTCCGGGCCGAGGAAGAAGTGCAGCGGACGCTCGACCCGGAACGCGAGTTCGTTCTGGATCATCCCGACGGGCGCGGTCGTGCTGAGCCGCATCGCCATCGTTTCGAGCAGGAAGCGGATGTGATTCGACCCGCCGATCTTCTCGTTGCAGGTGCCGCCCCAGCCGCAGGTCGGGCGAAGCTGGATGCGAACGCGCGGGCTGCCCGCGACCGGGCGGATGATCCGCGCGAATGAGACCGGGCGATAGCTGCGGCCGTTGCTGATGAAGCGCGGGCAGAAATCGATCACTTCGATCGCGTTGCCGGCGCCGTCGGTGTGGCGCGTGACGAGGATCGGGGTGTTGCGGATGTAATGCTGCTCGACCGAGACGCTGTCCTCGATCGCGATTCCCCAATAGCCGCGCTCGGGCTTTTCGCCGCCGAGCAGCGCGGAGAACAACGGATCGCCGTCGATCCGCGGGACGCAGCCCCAGACGAAGCTGCCCGCACGGTCGACCAGCGCGCTGACCTGGCAATTGCCGATCGGCCAGAGATCGAGCGAGCTCATGCCGCCACCCCGCACGCGGCTTCGAGCCAGTCGAGCGTCGCCGCGACATCGGGAAGGCGATACGCCGCGCTGCTCGGGCGCGATGCCCCGATCAGGATGCCCGCGCCGCCGAGCGCCGCCGCCGCCGCCATTGCGGGCTCGTCGGTATCGTCGTCGCCAAGGAAGACGGGCGTGAACCCCGCCATCTGCGGCGTGGCCATCAGGCGCCGCAGCGCCGAGCCCTTGTCGCCGCCGCCGACGCGGAGCTCGACCATCATCTTGCCGGTCTGCAGATGCAGCGCGCTTTCATCAGCGAGGGTCCGGGCAAGCGCGTGCGCCTGCGGTTCCATCTCGGGGCAGGCGCGATAATGCAGCGCCGCGCCAAAGGGTTTCTCCTCGACCAGCAGGCCAGGTGTCGCTTGAGCAAAATCTTTCATGATGTTCAGAATACGATCGAGTGCAGGTGGTCGTTCCGGCAGCGATCGCAATCCGTCGTGCGATTGCACCTCCAGGCCGTGACTTCCCGCGATCGTCAGCGGTACCGGGCCGAACAGCGCGAGGATGCCGTCGACCGACCGCCCGCTGATGATCGCGACGCGGTTGTCGAGTGCGGTGCGGAGCCGCTCGAGCAGCGTTGCGAGCCGCTCGCTGACGGTCACGAGTTCGGGCCGCGCGGCAAGCTCGACCAGCGTCCCGTCGAAATCGAGGAACAGCGCCGCGCCACGCAGCAGCGTGACGGGCGGGAGCGAATCCGGGGAGGGGGTCGTCATGCGCGCGCGATAGCAAGGTGGGGGGGCTGGCGTCACCCGAAACCGCCGTCGTTAGCGCGGTGGGGGGGCGACATCGTTGAAGTCTGTATCCGGCGTGGCCGTGAGGATACTTCAGGGGCAGCATGGAGCAAGTCCGGTCCGTGCCCGCTGCGCGGTGAATGTTGAAACACGTTCAGCATGCGGCGGTTGGGATAGGCTCGGGCTAGGGGGTTAACCTGTAAAAGCGACCGACCGCTCTCGCCCAGTTGCGGACAAAGTGCTTTTTGTAATGATTCTCGGCTACAGACCGGTGATGGATAGAACGGTCTATAAGGTCGCAGCGGTAGCGATATTCCTCGCATACCTAACGGCAGCTTTTTTCCTGCTACAGGTGTGTCTGGCTGGAATTGTTTTGATTGGCGCTGGAATTTTTAACGCGTCAGGAAGCCTGCATGCGCAACTGAGAGCGGTGTTGCTCGTGGTTTCAGGAACTGTATTTCTCTCGTCACCTTTTTTCGCGCTGCTTGGAGCAAAGTATAGCATCAGAGCCTTTGCCCAAGCCGATATCCGCAGTTTATTTCAGGCCGCGACGATTGGAAGTGTCGGTAGCGCCCTTTATCTTTTCGCGATGTATTATTCCCTATGGATTGGCAGACTTTGACACTTTCCTCCGCGAGAGCGACGAGGGGAAGGTCGGCTTCCCACCAGATTACGACGTTCGGCCGCGATGAACGCGAACTACCCGCCTGAAAGCTGACAGTCCGCAAACGCCCATAACCCGCCGGTCGGCAAGTTAATGGAATATCTCGATATTCGCATTTAAGTTTATACTCGCCAGATCCAGATTGACCCAAATAGTTACTGTTAGTGCTGCCGACAGGCATTCAAGACAATGTGTAATTACTTTTTACAGTCTCATCTAGGCGACACCACAGCTTGTTGTGAATCCACCAGTGGCACGGTCCTTGCTCCTTTTCAGCAGGTCACAAACGAGAATAGTCAAGAGGACGATTCCGTCGACCAAGGAGAGCTCGTCATGAAATCTCGCCTAGCTACGATAGCTGCTGCATCCGTGATTGCTCTGTGTGCCGCAGCACCAGCATCAGCTGCAGTCACAGTTCTGACGTTTGAGGGCATTGCCGACAGCACACCAGTCGGTAACTTCTACGCTCCGAATTATACTTTCTCAGCCTCGACGCTTGCTCTGGTTGATTCCGACGCCGGCGGCAACGGTAACTTTGCAAACGAGCCGTCGGGAAACACGATTTTCTTTTTCACCGGCGCCGAGACCCCGATCCTGAACGTGACAAACGGGTTCGATACCGGATTCTCCTTTTTCTACACGTCCGCGACGGCCGCGACGGTACGCGTGTTCAGCGGTTTCAACGGAACTGGCACCCTGCTCGGGACAATCGATCTGAGCGCGCAATTTACCCAGAACTGCGGCGGTGACCCCACCGGCGATTTCTGCAACTTTACCAATGCGGGCGTCGCGTTTGCAGGTACCGCTCACTCGATCGACTTCGGTGGAACCGCGAGCCAGACCGGCTACGACGATATCACGTTCGGTTCGGACGTGGCCGGCGGCGCTGTTCCTGAGCCCGCAACGTGGGCGATGATGCTGGCAGGCTTCGGCATGATCGGTTGCACCGTTCGTCGCCGCCAGCAGGTCCGGACGACAGTTGCCTACGCCTAATTTCGACTGAAATTAAAAGAGCCGCTGGCCGAAAGGCTGGCGGCTTTTTGCTATTTGACGCACAGCAGTTGACGGTCAGTACTCCGCCAAAACACGACATTCGCATGTACAAACCTACGGCGCACTACCGTCGCCGGGGTGACGGCACCGCCGCCACCCCGGCCCGGCCTTACCCGTGGGGGCGCATCACCACCTTGATGACGCCGTCTTCCTTGTCGCGGAACTTCTGGTACATTTCCGGCGCATCCTCGAGCGACGCAGGATGCGTGACGACGAAGCTCGGGTCGATGTCACCCGCCTCGATCCGCGCGAGCAGCGGCTTGGTGTACGCCTGGACGTGCGTCTGGCCCGCCTTGATCGTCAGGCCCTTGTTCATCAGCGCGCCGAGCGGGACCTTGTCGCCCATGCCGACATAGACGCCCGGGATCGATACCGTGCCGCCCATCCGGCAGCTCATGATCGCTTCGCGCAGCACATGGATGCGATCAGTCGCAAGGCCGACCGTCGCCTTGGCCTTGTCGAGCACCGCATCCACCGAACCGTGGCCCGAGGCTTCCGCACCGACCGCGTCGATGCAGCTGTCCGGCCCGCGGCCCTTGGTGCGATATTGCAGCTCGTCATAGACGTTCTCGACGTCGCTGAAATCGATCGTCTCCGCGCCGCCGGCTTCCGCCATCCGCAGCCGCTCGGGCACTTCGTCGATCGCGATGACGCGCCCTGCGCCAAGCATCAGCGCCGAGCGGATCGCGAACTGGCCGACCGGGCCGCAACCCCAGATCGCGACCGTATCGCCGGGTTCGATCTGCGCGTTTTCCGCGGCCATGTAGCCGGTCGGGAAGATGTCCGAGAGGAACAGCGCCTGCTCGTCGGTAACGCTGTCAGGCACCTTGATCGGGCCGAAATCGGCCATCGGCACACGCAGATATTCCGCCTGACCGCCGCAATAACCGCCGAGCATGTGGCTGAACCCGAACAGGCCGGCGGGCGAATGGCCCATCGCCTTGATCGCCATTTCGGCATTGGGGTTGGTCGTGCAGCAGGCCGAGAACAGCCCCTTACGGCAGAACCAGCAATCGCCGCAGCTGATCGTGAACGGTACGACGACGCGGTCGCCGATCTTGAGGTTGGTCACTTCCGACCCAAGCGCGACGACTTCGCCCATGTTCTCATGGCCAAGGATGTCGCCCGATTCCATCGTGGGCTGATAGCCGTCGAGCAGGTGAAGATCCGACCCGCAGATCGCGCAGGCGGTGACCTTGATGATCGCGTCGCGGGGATGCTTGATTTCCGGGTCGGCTACGGTGTCGACGCGAACGTCGCCTTTTCCATGCCAGCATAATGCACGCATTGCTCGTCTCCGTTGGGCTGTGGATCCGCCCCGGGGGTAGGGCAAAGGATCCTGTCGCGGTAACGAGCGATGCCGGAAAAGGTCCCGGTCTTTAGCCGGATGACAATAAGTAAATGTACGGGGATACCCTGTGGTGTCTGCCGAACTAAACCTTGGTTAAGATTGCCTGGCCAACGCGGTTAGTCGTGCTGCATTCTTGGCTTGAACAGTGCCCCGCCCTCGACGACCCAGATGATCCCCAACACAGCGACCCCGATCGCGAGATAGCCGATCGCGAGCGGGAAAGTCGTGCCATTGTACGATTGTCCGATCGCGGTGCCGACCAGGACCGCGCCGACGCTGGTGATGAACCCCTGCACCGAAGACGCGGTCCCCGCGATATGCCCGACCGGTTCCATCGCCATCGCGCCGAAGTTCGATCCGCAGAGCCCGATGCAGGTCATGCTCAGCGCCTGGAACACCATGTAGGTGATAAGCGACTCCGCCCCGGTCGCGATCACCGCAAGGTGGATCAGCGACAGGCCGATCAGGCCGAACACCGCGACCTGTGAGATCAGCCGCGTCCCCAGTCGCTCGACCAGCCGGCTGTTGGCGAAGGAGGCGCACCCCATCGAAAACGCGCAGACCGCGAACAGGATCGTGAAGCGTTCGCCCGCGTGGAATTCATCGACGAAGATCTGCTGTGCCGACGCCACGAACGCAATGATCCCGCCGAACGTCAGCGACGCGGCGAGCGCATAGCCCGCCGAATAGCGGTTGGTCAGCGTCAATCGGTAGGAGCTGGACAGCGTCGCGATGGAGATCGGCACCCGCCGCGCGACCGGCAGCGATTCGCGCAGCCGTGCGAGCGTCCACGCCAGCACGAACGCGGCGAATCCGGCGAGCGCGTAGAAGATGAAGCGCCACGGCCCCATCGTCAGCAGCACCTGCCCGAGGCTGGGCGCGAGGATCGGCACGAGGAAGAAGATCATCTGCGCGACCGACAGCGTCCGCGCCATCGTCCGCCCCGAGAAATTGTCGCGCACGATCGCGACCGCGAGCACGCGCGTCGCCGCGGACATCAGCCCTTGCAGGATGCGCGCGCCGAGCAGCGCGCCGAACGTGCCCGAACTCGCCGCGAAGATGCTTGCCGCGACGAAGCCGAGCAGCGTGATGATGAGGATCGGCTTGCGCCCGTAACGGTCGGTCAGCGGGCCATAGGCGAGCTGGCCGGTGCCGAACCCGAGCATGTAGGCGGTGATGATCCACTGCCGGTGGTTGGCGGTGGCGATCGACAGGTCGCGCCCGATGTCGGCGAGCGCCGGGAGCATCAGGTCGACGCCGAGCGCGTTCACCGCCATCAGCGCGGCGACGAACGCGACGAATTCATGGCGGTGCATCGCCGGGGCTGGGGCGGGGGTGGTCATGCGGGTCCGCTTAAAGGGGTGGGGCGGTATAGGCTATCTTTGATGGTGCTCGTGCGGGAGCTATAAAGGCGTATGTCCGCAGTCCCCCTCCTTTCGCTTCCCCGGCGGAGGCCGGGGCCCAGTAGCGATGGCCTGTGCAAGCACGTGCAGCGTCTGCCATGACCGGCCCGCGACTGGGCCCCGGCCTTCGCCGGGGAAGAAGGGGAGGTGGTGCGCGTGCAGCGAGGGCGATCGTGCTCTCCCCGCCGGCAGGGCTTTCCTCCCGCCACACTCCCGCGTTAAGGCGAACGAAAGATAAAACATTCCCGGGGGAAGCATGGCCAGTCTGTTGCGCCGCAAGATCATCACCAGCGGCGCGGAGCAGCCCGCCGGACAGCAGCTCGCGCGGACCCTGTCCTGGCCGCATCTGATCGCGCTCGGCGTCGGGGCGATCGTGGGAACAGGCATCCTGACGCTGATCGGCGTCGCGTCGGATCGCGCGGGTCCGGCGGTGTTGCTGAGCTTCGCGGTCGCAGGCGCGATCTGCGCGTGCGCGGCGCTGTGCTATGCCGAGATGGCGACGATGATCCCCGCCTCGGGCAGCGCCTATACCTATAGCTATGCGGTGCTTGGCGAGATCATCGCCTGGGTCGTCGGCTGGAGCCTGATCCTCGAATATTCGCTCGTCGTCTCGGCGGTCGCGGTCGGCTGGTCGAGCTATGCGGTGCGCTTCCTCGCAGGGGTCGGGATCGTGCTGCCCGAGGTGCTGACGCACGGGCCGAGCGTCGGGGGCGCGTTCGGGATCAACCTGCCAGCCGTGTTCATCATCGCGGTCGTCGCCGGGCTGCTGACGCTCGGCACGCGCGAGAGCGCGCGGATCAACAGCGCGCTCGTGATCCTCAAGATCGTCACGCTCACGCTGTTCGTCATCGTCGCGCTGCCGCATTTCGACACCGCCAACCTGCACCCCTTCGCGCCCTACGGTTATGGCAGCGTGGCCGGCGCGGACGGTGTCAAATACGGCATGATGGGCGCCGCCGCGATCATCTTCTTCGCCTTCTACGGCTTCGACGCGATCTCGACCGCGGCGGAGGAGACCAAGAACCCCGAGCGCGATCTCGCGATCGGGATCGTCGGGTCGATGGTCGTTTGCACGATCATCTACATCGTCGTCGCGCTCGCCGCAGTCGGCGCGGTCCATTACA
The DNA here is from genome assembly GCF_000251145.1 of Sphingomonas sp. PAMC 26621. Classification (GTDB taxonomy): domain Bacteria; phylum Pseudomonadota; class Alphaproteobacteria; order Sphingomonadales; family Sphingomonadaceae; genus Sphingomonas. The sequence goes on from NZ_AIDW01000014.1 coordinate 120,164, forward strand.
GCGTGTTCGGAAAGAGTGCCGAGCCACTCGCGCTGATCCTCGTCCAGTTGCAGCAGCCCGGCATCGCGACGATCATCGCGGCGGCGGCGGCGATCGCGCTGCCGACGGTGATCCTCGGGTTCCTGTACGGGCAAAGCCGGATCTTCCTGGTCATGGCACGTGACGGGTTCCTCCCGCCCGCGCTCGCGCGCGTCTCGGCGCGCGGGACGCCGGCGCGCGTCACGCTGGTGACCGCGCTGTTCGTCAGCATCATCGCCGCGCTGATGCCGATCGACGTGATCGCCAGCCTCGCCAACGCGGGGACCTTGTGTGCGTTCGTCGCGGTGGCGGCGTGCGTGCTGGTGCTGCGGCGACGCGCGCCCGAGGCGCGGCGGCCGTTCCGGATGCCACTCGCGTGGATCATCGCGCCGCTCGCGATTCTGGGCTGCGCGTATCTTTTCACCAGCCTGCAGGTCGTAACCCAGCTTTCGTTCGTTGCGTGGAATGCGGTCGGGCTGCTGGTGTATTTCATCTACGGTCGCGCGCGCGCCACCATCGCCGCCTGATCGGCGCGCGGAACAGGAAGTCCGACATGTCCGCTGCCAAAGAAGGCGAGTCCAACCTGGTGATCTTCGCCGCGCTTGCCGCCAATCTCGGCATCGCGGTGGCGAAGTTCGTCGCGGCGGCGATCACCGGATCGTCGTCGATGCTGACCGAGGGGTTCCACTCGGTCGTCGACAGCTTCAACCAGGTGCTGCTGCTGTACGGCCAGCATCGCGGCAAACGCCCGCCCGATGCGGCCTATCCGTTCGGCTATGGCCGCGAACTGTATTTCTGGAGCTTCGTCGTCGCGATCCTGATCTTCGGGGTCGGCGCGGGGGTGTCGGTCTACGAAGGCTGGGTCCATCTCGAGGAACCCGAGCCGCTGCGCGACCCGCTGGTCAATTACATCGTCCTGGGGGTCGCCTTTGCGCTCGAGGGGACGTCCTGGGTCCTCGCAATGCGCGGTTTCGCCGCGGATAACCGCGGGCGTGGGTGGTGGCAGGCGGTCCGGCGGTCGAAGGATCCGGCGGGGTTCATCGTGCTGTTCGAGGATTCGGCGGCGTTGGCGGGGCTGATCGTCGCAGGCGTCGGCGTGTGGCTGAGCCATTTTCTGCAGGACCCGCGGATCGACGGGATCGCGTCGATCGTGATCGGGGGAATCCTCGGCGTGGTCGCAGCTTTGCTCGCGCGCGAGGCGAAGGGGTTGCTGATCGGGGAGGGCGCGGATCCTGCGATCGTCGCGCGCGTCCGTGCGATCGTCGACGGTCGCCCGGAGATCACCTGCGTCAACCACGTCCGGACGATCCATACCGCGCCGCAAAGCATCTTCGTGGCGATCAGCGCGGACTTCGTCGATACGCTGACGATGGGCGAGGCGGAGACATTGATCGAAACGATCGAGACCGACCTGAAGAAGGCCGAGCCGATGTTGTCGTCGATCTACATCCGGCCCGAGAAGCGCGAGAATGCCGCGGACCTGCCGGAGACCGGCAAGGCCTGACGGGGGAGGCGACGGCGAACGACCGCTGCTACTCCGCCGGCACGATCTCCACCACGTCGAGCACCGATTCGAACCGCGGCGACGGCAGCACGAGGCGCCACCGCCGGACCCCGATCCGCTCGACATAGCCCGCAAGGTCGCGGGTCCCGTCGCGGCCATAGGCGAGCGGGCGGTGCTCGTCGCCGAACAGCATCGTGCCGAGGAAGACCGCGCGCGACGATGAATCGTCGAACAGCACGCCGACCGGGCGTTGCCCGCCGCCGACTTTCGACAGCCGGACCTGCCCGCCGTCGCGATCGACCCGGCAATCGACCGGCGGGTACATGGTCAGGTCGCGCATCGCCGTGCCGTGCGCGCCGAGTTTGGTCACGCTGCAGCGATAGGTGCCCGGCGGCGGCACCGCATCGGGTAACGCGCGGTCGGGATCGAACAGCAGTGGATCGGCGTCGATCGGTGCGATCAGGCCCGCGGCGCGGACCTTCGCCAGTGCGTCGATCCACGCCCCGCGCCACGACCGCAAGCGCGACCGATCCGCCGGGGTCGCGACCCGGCGCCAGTCGAGATCGGTACTGACGGTGCCCGACTTCTTGGCGATGGCCTTCGCGGGCTTGCACCCGAAAGCGGTGAGCGCGGCAACGAGCATCAACCCCGAGCAGCAGGCCGGACCCTTCAGGGGCATCGAAGTGCGGACGGCGGGCGGTCATGCGACATCCCACCAATCAACCACGCCAGCCCGGGAAAGCCAAGGATAACCGTCAGGCAGTCGCCGACGGAGCGGTCAGGCCGCGGTCCACCCGCCGTCGACCGAGAGGTTCGCGCCGGTGATCGCCTTCGCCTCGTCGCGGCAAAGGAACAGCGCGAGCGCGGCGACCTGGTCGACCGTGACGAATTCCTTGGACGGCTGCGCGGCGAGCAGCACGTCGTCCATCACCTGCTCGCGCGTCAGGCCGCGCGCCTTCATCGTGTCGGGGATCTGCGCTTCGACCAGCGGGGTCCAGACATAGCCGGGCGAGATGCAGTTGACCGTGATCCCGTCCGTCGCGGTCTCGAGCGCGATCGTCTTGGACAGGCCGACGAGGCCGTGCTTCGCCATGACGTAGGCCGACTTGTTCGGGCTCGCGACGAGCGAATGCGCCGAGGCGGTCGAGATGATCCGGCCCCATTTCGCGGCCTTCATGTACGGAACCGCCGCCTGCATCATGTACCAGGCGGAATTGAGGTTGATCTGGATGATCGCCTCGAACTTGTCCGCGGGAAAGTCCTCGATCGGCGCGACATGCTGGATGCCCGCGTTGTTGACGAGAATGTCCGGCCCGCCAAACTCGCGGTGGCAGCGGTGGACCATCGCCGCGATCTGGTCGGGCCTGGTCATGTCGGCGGCATCGTACAGCGCCGTGCCGCCGCTCGCCGCTTCCAGCGCCGCACGGTCGGCTTCGATCGCGGCGGCGTCGCCGAAACCGTTGATCATCACGTTCGCGCCTTCGCGCGCGAACAGTCTGGCGTAGGCGAGGCCGATCCCGGAGGTCGACCCGGTGACGATCGCGGTTTTGCCCTTGAGGAACATGGGGAGTCTCCGTTTCGGCGGGGGAGGGGTTGTTAGAACGGGCGCGGGGTGACGCGCTGGGTCAGGTCGAACGCGGCGCTCTTGCCGGTCTCGATATTCTGCGCGATCAGCTCGGCATTCGCCATCGTCTCGGCGACCGCCTTCATCCCCGCATTCCAATGCTCGCGCATCGTCCGTGCGGAAAATTCGAAATCTCGGCTCCCGCCCTCCCACGCATTGGCGCGGTGGATGAGATGGACGAGGTTGACCGGATCGGCGTTGGTCCGTGCCGCGAGCGCCACCACGTCGGGGTCGTCGCGCATCTCCGGGGGGAGCTTCGCGAGCACGCGGCGGGCGAGTTCGCGATCCTTGCGGTCGCGCATCATCTGGTCGGAGACCTGGCGCGTGCGGCTCGAGAAGCGGATTTCCTTCTCGCGCGCCATCACGTCCATGATCGTGCGCGGGCGTTCGGTCGCGGCGGGGAACAGGTCGATCTGGAACGCGAGCAATTCGCCCTGCTGATGTTCGAGCACATGCGTCAGCGGGGTGTTGGAGACGAGCCCGCCATCCCACCACAGCCGCCCGTCGATCTCGATCGCGGGCAACCCCGGCGGCAGCGCGCCCGAGGCCATGATATGGCGTGCGTCGATCCGCATGTCGGTCGTGTCGAAATAGCTGAAATTGCCGCTCTCGACATCGACCGCGCCGACCGACAGCCGCACCGGCCCGTCGTTGAGCAGATCCCAGTCGATCAGCCCGTCGAGCGTCGCCTTGAGCGGGGTGCTGTCGTAGAAGCTCAGCGCGTCCGGGGTGCCGGGGAAGGCCATCGTCGGGGGAAGGAGCCGCGGCGAGAAGAACCCCGGGACCCCCATCGACAACACGGTCGCAGCCGAGACCTCGTGGAGGAATTCGCGGATCCGGTCGTCGGGAAAGATCGGGAAGCACGGCAACGCGCCGGTCATCGTGTCCCAGAAGGCGGCGAGTTTCTCGACGCGCTGCTCCGGCGGATTGCCCGCGAAGATCGCGGCGTTGATCGCGCCGATCGAGATTCCCGAGACCCAGTCGATCTCGATCCCGCTCGACGCGAGTCCCTCGATCACTCCGGCCTGATAACTGCCGAGCGCACCGCCCCCTTGCAGCACAAGCGCGACGCAATCGGGCAAGGGGAGCGCCTTCGCGCGCCGTTTGGGCTTGATCGACTCTGCATCCGCCATGCATTCGACATGCGCGTGTTGCGGTGCGGGATCAACGACAGTTTGATGAAACGCGAGCTGGTCCGCCTGACAAAAGCGCCGCATCGGCCTGCGTGCTTGCAACAAGCGGGGCCGCCGCGCATTCATGCCGCAACGGCAACGAATCCGGAATATCTCCGCCATGCGTCTCGACGATTTCGATCCCAACATCAACGTCGAGGACCAGCGCGGGCAGGGCGGCGGCGGCGGTGGCTTCGGCGGGGGCGGCGGCGGTCTGCTGCTCGGGCTGGTGCCGCTGGTGTTCAGCCGGTTCGGTTGCGGCGGTGTGGCGGTGCTGCTTGCGGTGCTGGTCTTTTTCGGTGGTGGCCTCGGCATGCTCGGTGGTGGCGGCGGGCAGGTCGGCGCGCCGACCCAGCAGGTGGGGCAACAGGGCGGGAGCGCGCGCGGCGGGACCGACGCCAAGTCGAGCTGTACGCTGAATGCCGAAAGCCGGACCGCGTGCAACGCGTTCAGTTCGGCGGACAAGACCTGGGCGGCGATCTTCCAGCGCAACGGGCAGCAGTTCCAGCAGCCCAAGCTCGTCTTCTACGGCGGCAACGGTCGTTCGGGCTGCGGCGCGGCACAAAGCGCGATGGGACCGTTCTATTGCCCGCGCGACCAGGGCGTCTATCTCGACACCAGCTTCTTCGCAGAACTCGCCAACCGCTTCGGCGCAAAGGGCGATTTCGCGCAGGATTATGTGATCGCGCATGAATTCGGCCATCATATCCAGAACCTGCTCGGCACGTCCGACAAGGTCTCGCAGATCCAGCGGAGCGGCAACGAGGTGGAGGGCAACCAGGCATCGGTCAAGCTCGAGCTGCAGGCTGATTGCTATGCCGGCGTGTGGGCGGCGCAGAACCGCGACCGGCTCGAGCCCGGCGACGTCGAGGAAGGCATGACCGCCGCGCACGCGATCGGCGACGATACGCTCCAGCAGCAGTCGCAGGGCCGCGTGGTGCCCGACAGCTTTACGCACGGCACCTCGGCTCAGCGGATGAAGTGGTTGCGGACCGGAATGGAGAGCGGCGATCCGAATGCGTGCAATACGTTCGCAGGGGCGATCTAAGGTCTGGGCCACCTCGTCTGGCTACTTCCCCGGCGAAGGCCGGGGCCCAGTAGCGAGGGCCGAGGTAACGAGGCGCACCGGTCCAACGACGTCCGTTGCGCTCCTGGGTCCCGGCCTTCGCCGGGGAAGAGTCAGAGTAAGGATGTCGGAGCGGTAGACGGTTGAGAAGCTGTGGGGGCGTCGCGCCGCGACACCCCCGGCCAGAGACCTTACAACCGCACCAGCATCTTTCCCGTATTCCCCCCGCTGAACAGGCCGAGGAACGCGTCCGGCGTCGCGTCGAGACCGTCATGGACGGTATCCTGACTGGTCAGCGCACCCGACTTCACCATCGCCGCCATGTCCTGGTAGAATTCCTGCGCCCGCGCGAAATACGGCGTCACGAGGAAGCCTTGAATCCGGATCCGCGCCGCGATGACGCGCATCAGATATTTCAGCTCGGTCGGCTTGCTGCTGTTATAGCCCTCGATCATTCCGCAGACCGCGAACCGCGCCTGATCGTTCGCATGTGCCAGCGCCGCATCGAGGTGACTTCCCCCGACATTGTCGAAATACACGTCGATCCCGTTCGGTGCCGCGGCGCCGAGCGCCTTCACCAGCGGGACGTCGCCCTTATAGTCGATCACGTGATCCGCACCGAGCGACGTGACCCAGGCGCATTTGTCCGCGCCGCCGGCCGAGCCGATCACCGTCATGCCCTTTGCCTTGGCGACCTGCACCACCGTCGACCCGACCGCGCCTGCCGCCGCCGAGACGAACACGGTATCGCCCGCCTTTGCCGACGCGACGTCGAGCAGGCCCCAATAGGCGGTCATCCCCGGCATCCCCAGCATCCCGAGGAACTGCTCCACTGGAACGCCAAGGTCAGGCAACTTCTGGACCTGTGCCGCAGGCAGGACGGCTTCGTCGCGCCAGCCGAGCATGTGCTGGACGATGTCGCCGACCTTGATCCCGTCGGCACGGCTCTCGACGACCTCACCAAGCGCACCGCCCTGCATCGGTTCGCCAAGCGCGAACGGTGCGACGTAGGACTTGGTGTCGTTCATCCGGCCGCGCATGTACGGATCAACCGACAGCCATCTGTTGGCGACGCGGACTTCGCCGTCGTTCAGCGCTGCCGAGGCGGTTTCGACCAGCGCGAAATTGTCCGCCTGCGGCATGCCGTTGGGGCGACTTTTCAAGGTCCAGGAACGGGGCATCTGTCTTTACTCCAGGCTGTGTTTCGAAATGGAGGTATGCGCAGCGAGCGCGCGTGGCAACGAAAAACCCCTCCTCCGAGCGGGCGGAGGAGGGGCCGATCAGGCGAACCGGAATTCGCCATGTGATACGAGGGGTTTAGTAGGTGCCGCCAAAGCTCTTGTTGAGCGTCCGCGGGCCGGTGCTGCCGGTCGTATCGGTCTGTGCCGAGCCTTTGTCGTCCTCACCGAAGAACGCCTTGTTGTGTTCTTCGTCGCGCCAGTGCGCCTTGGCGTCCTCGGCGGTCTTCGAGATCGTCACCTTGTCGTCGACGGTCTGGAGCCAGCTCGACGGGATCGAGTGATGGCGACCGCCCGCGTCAGTATCGTTCTTGGTCAGGATGATACGATCACCGCTAACCTTGTCGACCGTGCCGACATGCGCACCGTCGGACCCGACGATATCCATATGCTCGGTGACCTTGGACAGGGACGAGCGTTGCGTCTGCCGATTGGTGCGCCACGAGCCGAACTCGGACTCGAACCTGCCGCGGTTCTCCTCGCGATATTCGTGATAATCACGGTCGAGCGCGTCGATCTGCGACCGGCGCCAGTTGCCGTAATGCTCGTCATGCACGCCGCTATAGCGCTGTTCGTCGAAGCGGGCGTCCGCATCGCGGCGGCGGCTTGCTTCGTCGTCGCCGAACCACGAACGGACCTCGTCGCCCGCGCGGTCGAAGAAGCCACGGTCGTCATAGTCATAGCCCTGCGGCTGGCGGCCATAGCCCTGCTGGTTCTGGCCACGGCTATCACCGCGGTTCGACTGGCGGTTGCCGTACATATCGGGACGACCGTAATCGTTGCGGCCCTGGCTGCCGTAGTTGCCACCGCCCTGGAAGCGATCATTCTGCGCGCCGCCGCCGTAGGACCCGCGGCCATTGGAACGGTCGCCGTACGTGTTCGCGCCATAATGGTCGCCGCCACCCTGGCTTTGATAGCCGCCGCGATCGCGATCGTAGCCGCCCTGGTTGCCGTAGCTGCCACGGCTGTCCTGATCGTCGTCCTGGCTGCCGTAATTCTGATAGCGCGCAGCGCCATAGTCGCGGCCCGACGCCGCTGAGCGGTCGCCGTACGAACTCTGACTGTAACCACGCTCGCGTTCGCGATTGTCATACCGGTCCGAACCGGGGCGGGAATAGCGTTCATCAACCATGATAGCGTCCTTCTGAGACAATGGTCACCAAATGGCGCGTCGTTCGATGCGTCCTGATGGTGCGTCTAAAACCCTGAAAAACGGCAGGAGGTTCCGCAATTTGACGCAAACGCAGGGCGAACCGTCGCCACCGTCTCAAGGGCGAACCGTCAGCAATGTTGCGTCCCGCCCAAACCGCCGCTATGGCGGCAGTCCCGCCCGGAAATGGCGGGAATGGCGTGGTGCGGGGCTGTAGCTCAGATGGGAGAGCGCTGCAATCGCACTGCAGAGGCCAGCGGTTCGATTCCGCTCAGCTCCACCACGCCTGATCACAGCCACAATCTGATGAGTGCCCCCCAAGGCGCGCGACATAGGGGCAATGGTCTTGGAGGCAGCAACAATCGCGCCGACCGGAATGATCAACGCGTGTTGCAGGCCGCGGCAGTCCATGTACCAGCATTTGCCCATGGCGATGACGCGACCGATTTCGGTAGAGAGCGTATCAACATCGTGCTGCCTGTTGATCCCGAGTGCGATCAACGTCGCTGTCATCCCCAACCGCCGTCGCTTGTCCGCACGACCGTGGGAAGGCGCTTGCTTCTGGGCTTATCACCGTCGTGTCCCTTGCGAGCAAACCTGTACCTTTGGTCACCTACTACACGTCGCACGGGATTGCGGGAACGCAAGGACCCTAGTCGCCCGCGCATCGTTCAGTCATCATGCCATCGATGTCCCCAGCCGACCGTCTCGCCCGCCCGCTGAAGGGGCTGATCATCGGCCAGGTCCGCGCGCTGTTCAACGACACGGCGCGCGGCGAGCGTCCGGTCCAGCGTCGCGAGGATGCGTTGTTCCCGCCGGATTCGGTCGCGTGGCGGGTGCATGGCGATGTCACCTCGATGCTGGTGGGTGGCGTCACCGCGTTGATGCTCCAGATGCTCCACCCCAAGGTGCTTGCGGGGGTGTGGGACCATTCCGGCTTCCGCGACGACATGCAGGGGCGGTTGCGGCGCACGGCGCGGTTCATCGCGGTGACGACCTATGGCGCGCCCGATGATGCGGCGGCGTTGCTCGCGAAGGTCCGACGGATCCACGATCATATCGGTGGAACGCTCCCCGACGGCACGCCGTATCGGGCGAATGATCCGGCGTTGCTCGCCTGGGTCCATGTCAGCGAAGTATTGAGCTTCCTCGACGGCTGGATACGCTATGGCGAGCCGGGCATGTCGCGCGCCGATCAGGACCGCTATGTCGCGGAGATGGCGCGGATCGCGGCCCCGCTCGGGGTCGATCCGATCCCGCGCACGCGCGCCGAGGCGGAGGCGATCCGCACCGCGATGCGCCCGCAGTTGCGCGTCGATGGGCGGACTCGCGATGTTGCGACCGTGTTGCTGAACGAGCCCGCGCCGTCGATCGCGGCACGACCGTTCCAGGCGATGACGATGCAGGCGGCGATCGACCTGCTGCCGGGCTGGGCGCGATCGATGCACGGATTCGAGCAGCCCGGCGTCGGCGTGCCGCTGCTGCGGGCAGGGACGTTCGGGGTTGCGAGCACGTTGCGCTGGGCGTTCCGCGCATGACCGCACCGTCCGCGACGCCGATCCCTGCCGCAACGCTCGTGCTGTTTCGGGCGGGGGCGGGAGCGCCCGAACTGCTGTTCGTCGAACGCTCGCGCGCGATGGCGTTTGCGGGCGGGGCGCTGGTCTTCCCGGGCGGGCGAGTCGATCCCGGTGACCGGGCGCTGGCGACACCCTATGGCGGCGACAGCGACGACGTCAGCGCGCGGATCGCGGCGATCCGCGAGACGCTCGAGGAGGTCGGCGTGCCGGTCGGCCTGCCGCCGCTTGCCGCAACCGACCTTGCCGCGATGCGTGCGGCGTTACAGGCGGGGGTGCCGTTGGGAACGGTGCTGGGCGGGCTTCCGCTGGCGCTCGACGGGCTGGTCCCGTTCAGCCGCTGGTGCCCCTCGCATGCGCCCGCGCGGATCTTCGACACGCGTTTCTATCTGGTCGAGCTTCCGGACGGCGCCCCCACGCCGATCGTCGACGATACCGAGAATGTCCGCGTCTTCTGGGCGACCGCGCAGGCGGTGCTCGATGCGGCGGATGCGGGGCAGGCGACGGTCATATTCCCGACCCGGCGCAATCTCGAGCGGCTGGCGCAATTTGCCAGTTTCGCCGCCGCCGCCGAGGATGCTTCGCGCTTCCCGCAGCGGACAGTGACGCCGTGGGTCGAGGATCGCGCCGGCGTCGCGCATCTGTGTATTCCGGACGATCTGGGCTATCCCGTCACGGCCGAACCGATGCGCGACGCGGTGCGCGGATGATCAGCGCGGCAAGACGCCTGCTTCGACCTTCTCGACCCATTTCGGGTAGAAACCGGGTTGCCGGTTCGACCAGCCCGACGCGGTGGCGGCGGCCTCGCTGATCGACTGGAGCAGCTTGCGGCGCAGATCCGGGTGCAGGTGCGGCAGCGCTGCTGCAGCGCAGAACGCAGCCGGAAGCCACGGGCGAACCTCGGGGCCGACGAGCCGCTCGTACAGGAAGCGATAGGCGGCAAAGGTCGTGAGGCGTCCCTGTCCGAGGTCGAACGCGGTCACCGTCAGCAGCGGGGCGAGGAAGGGTTCGACCGATTCGAGCGTTCCGCCATCGGGCATCGTCAGCCGGATATCCGGCAAACGAACGTAGAGGCGCGCCTGTGCCCGGATGCTCGCCGCCTCGACCACGTCGCGCGACCAGCGCGCCATCGCATCTTCACGGTCCAATCCGATGTCGAGCGAGCGGCGGATGTAGCGTTGCGTCGCCGCCGGAAACCCGGCGAATTCCTTCATCTCTGCCAGCGTCATCGTGCCGTTGGCCGCTTTCATCCGAGAACCCATCGTGCCACTCCGCTACAATCGTGCAGTCAGGCGATGATGCGCTCAATGGATTGATCCATGGTTAACACGCAACGCCCGCTGCACGAGCAAGCGACCACAGAATGTGCTGCGACGCAACATCTGTTGCGATCAGACGAGTCAGGCGACCGAAGATTTCGAGAAGTGCGACACCCGCGCAACAGCGGCGCGGGTGTCGTTAAGGGTCAGGCCTTGTCGGCGGCGATCTTCGCTTCGACGTCGGCGTCATATCCCGACGACTTGGGCGGCTCGCCATTCTCGCCCGGACGGGTCGAGGCGGGTGGGTCGGAGGCGTCCATCGACTCGTCCAGCGCGTTGTCGAGCGCCGCATCGGGGCTTTCCGGGTTGCGCTCGAGCCGCTGTGCGATCGACTGGTCCTGCCCGGCACCCTGCCTGGGATGCTGGATGTGCTTGGCGTCATCCTCGTCCGGCTCGCCGGGGGCAACCGAGAGGCCGTCGAGCGCCTGTTCGTCGATCAGCTTGGGGTCGTCGGTCATGATGGTCTCCTGATCGTTAGCCCCATAGAACGATCCGACCCGCGTGCCTGTTCCCTCAGCCGAGCCGCGTAACTGACACGCGCTGCGCCATGAAGGTCGCGCTGCCGAACACGGTCATGAACGCGATGTCGGTCGCATCGCGCCCGACCGCGACGCGGACGAGGTCGGCGCAGGACGCCATCCGCGTTGCGTCGACGAGATGCCAGCCGCCGCCGATCCACAGCTCCGCCACCGCGTGGAAGTCGGGCGGGTCGACGCCGGGTGCATAGGCCGAGACGCAGCGCGCGGGGATCCCGCCGGCGCGGGCAAGCGCAACGAGCAGGTGCGCATAGTCGCGGCACACGCCATGCCGCTCGGCGAAGGTCATCATCGCGGTCGTCGTCCCGTTCGACGTCCCGCATTCGTAGCGCAGATGCCCCGCGACCCAGTCGACGAGCGCCGCCGCGAGCGCGCCCCCCTGCAGACGACCGAATTGCTGGTCGACGAACCCCTCCAGCCGGTCCGATTCACAATAGCGGCTGGGGAGGAGATAGGGGATCGTCTCGGGCGGCATCGCGCGGACGGGGGTGGGGCCGAGCGTCGCGAAGTCGACGAAGGGGCGGTCGATCCGCACGATCGCCTTGTAATCCGCGCGGAACGCGCCCTCGCCGCGCGCCCAGCAGCGCTGCCCGATCCCGTCCTCGCCGCGGATCGCGCGGAGCGGCTCGGGGGAATAGACGCGCAGGTCCTGCACCTCGAGGTGCTGGTCGGGCATCTTCGCGGCCTCGATCAGCAGCAGCACGTCGGCCGCGCCGTCGATTGTATAGTCGAGCATGGCCTCGATCGCGATGCGCATCATGATCCTTCAGGGGCAAGAAAAAGGGCCCGATGGAGTGTTCCATCGGGCCCTTCCGAAAGGCCGTTCCCGGCAGTGCGATTAGTTGCGGTTACCGAACAAACGCAGGATGAACAGGAACATGTTGATGAAGTCGAGGTACAGGCTGAGCGCCGACATGATCGTCACGCGCTGCTCGTCCTGCGTCCCGGCAACCTGCGCGTAAAGCGCCTTGGTCCGCTGCGTGTCGTAGGCGGTGAGGCCCGCGAACAGCAGCACGCCGACGAAGCTGATGACCAGCCCGAGCGGCCCGGAGTTGAGGAAGATGTTGAGCAGGCTTGCGACCATCAGGCCGATCACGCCCATCACGAGGAACGTGCCGAACGCCGACAGGTCCCGCTTGGTGGTGTAGCCGTACAGGCTGAGGCCACCGAACGCCGCTGCCGTCGCGAAGAACGCCTGCGCGATTGCGACCGGGCTGTAGACCAGGAAGATCGTCGAGAGCGACAGGCCCATGGCGACCGCAAAGCCCCAGAACATCATCTGGAGCGTGCTGTTCGACATCCGCGCCTGGCCGAAGCTCATCCCGAAGACGAAACCGAGCGGCGCGAGCGTGATGACCCACTTGAGGATGCCGGGGCCGCCGAATACCGAAGCCGCACCGCCGCTGGCAACGAAGCCGAGCGCGACGATTCCGGTCAGCAGGACCGCCGACGTCATGTAATTGTAGACAGAAAGCATGTACCGCCGCAGGCCGGCGTCATACGCCTCCGAGCGGGTGGTCCCAGCCGTCTGGAACGCAGACGCGTTCGGACGGGGATCAGACCAGTTTGCCATTACCAAAAGCTCCTTGCAGCCGGCCGTGTGCCGGTTGTCCTGAATATCGGCGCAGTGCGGCCGCTTTTCAAGCGAATCCACGCGCCGCGCGAGGGCAGCAACACAGCGTAACAAACGCACGGTCGGATCCGCGACCTTCGCCGCTGCGACGTGTATCGCCGACGGTAAGCCCGCCACCCCCCGCTAATTCGCTTTCGTAATCGCGGTATGCTCTATAGGCTTCGCCGAAAGAGCAGAAACGACCGAAAGGAGCCAGCATGACGCCCACCGGCACGGCGCCGTCGCATTCGACGCCCGGAACGCCCGAAACTGCGCGTGTTTCGCGCTATGCCTGGTATGTCCTGACGATCCTGTTCCTGATTTACGTGCTCAACTTCGTCGATCGCCAGATCATCTCGATCCTTGCCGAGGACATCAAGCGCGACCTGCATTTGAAGGATGAGGATCTCGGTTTCCTGTACGGGACCGCGTTCGGCGTGTTCTATTCGCTATTCGGAATTCCGCTCGGGCGGCTGGCGGACAATTGGCACCGGGTTCGCCTGATGACGGTCGGGCTGGCCCTGTGGTCGACGATGACCGCCGCCTCGGGGCTTGCGTCGAGCGGGACCGGGCTTGCGGGCGCGCGGATCGGTGTCGGGGTAGGGGAGGCGACCGCGAGCCCGTCGGCGTATTCGCTGATCTCGGACTATTTCCCCAAGCGGCTGCGCGCCACCGCGCTCGCCATCTACTCGTCCGGACTGTATGTCGGGGGCGGGCTTTCGCTCGGGATCGGGGGGCTGATCGTCCAGCGGTGGAACCATGCGTATCCAACGGGCGGCCCGCTCGGGCTGCATGGATGGCAGGCGGCGTTCATGATCGTCGGCATCCCCGGCCTGATCCTCGCGGCTGTCGTTGCGACGTTGCGCGAGCCGATCCGGGGCGCGGTCGAGGGGTTGCCCCGGCCGGAGCGGCACCCCGCGCCGTTCAACGCCTTCCTGGGCGAACTGGTCACGATCCTGCCGCCGTTCACGCTGATCGGCGCGGCGCGCGGCGGGGCGGTCTCGCTCTTGGTCAACGTGCTTGCGCTGGGGGTCGTGGTTGGCGGGGTGCTGACGCTGCATGCATTCGGCGAACCCTGGCCGCAATGGATCGCGGTGGGGATCGGGGTCTACGCGGTGTTCTCCTGGGCCGCCGCGCTCAAGCGGCGCGATGCGCCGACCTATCGCCTCATCGTCGGCAATCCGGCTTTCCTCTGCATCGTCGTCGCTTACGGTCTCAACGCGTTCATGGCCTACGCGATCAGCTTCTGGGCGGCGCCGTTCGTGTTGCGGACGCTGGGCGAAACGCCGGCGATGGCCGGGCTGTTCGTAGGTTCGACCGGAGCGCTCGCGGGCTTCCTCGGGGTGATGCTCGGCGGGTTGATGGCGGATCGGTTGCGGCGTCGCAATCCGGCGGGGCGCGTGATCGTCGTGCTGTTCGGTGCGACCGTGCCGATCCCGTTCGTCATCGCTGCCTTTACCGCCTCCTCGACCGCCGTATTCTACCCCTGTTTCTTCATCGCCAGCATCTGCGCGAGCACCGCATTGGGTGCGGCGGGGGCTACGATGCAGGATCTGGTGCTGCCGCGCATGCGGGGGACCGCGACCGGCACCTTCTTCATCGGCACGACGCTGCTTGGCCTGGCGATGGGGCCGTACCTCGCGGGACGGATCTCGACGCTGTCGGGAAGTCTGTCGGTCGGGGTGCTGTCGCTGCTATGCGCTGCGCCGATCACGATTGCGGCGGGGATCGCGGCGTACCGGCTGGTGCCGCGCGCGGAGGCACAGCGCGAGGAATGGGCACGCGCGGCGGGCGAGGACATCTGACCGCCGGGGACCCGGCGTGACGGTTGGGGAAACGCGCTTTCGCTGATCCTTTGGGATGATCCGGCGGCCGTTTCATTCCAACGGATGACCCTTGCAGCCGCTTTGGCCGCCCTTCCGCAACCTTTGGGAAAGGGGTCGCGTCGCTACCTTCGCTGCAATCATACAGGGGGAGGGATCGATGTTTTCGGCTGAAATCGTCCGGTTGTCGGAGGGCGCGCCACCACGCGGCCGGCGTAGTGTCCGTGATGCGGGCCGCGTCACCGTCGCGATGCCCGGGCGGGTTGGGGATCAGGGGGCGCGTAGTCTGTGCCGGATCTCGGACCTGTCCACCTCGGGCGCGCGGCTCAAGACGTTCGAGCCGCTGGTGCCGAACAGCGTGGTCATGGTGCGCCTGCCCAACCAGCCGCCCCGCCGCGCGCGCGTGGTCTGGGCGGACGAGTATACCGCCGGGTGCGCGTTCGAGACGCCGATCGAGCAGGCCCTGCTCGACGCGCTGGTCGCGATCTACGGGTTCACGCCAGCGCTGCCCGAGATCGCGATGTTCCGGATGGGGTAACGGGGGCTCAGCTCGCGCCGAACACCCCGCAGGCGACGCGGCCCCCGCTGTTGCCCGACGGATCGGTCATCAGGTCGTCGGGGTTGGCGTGGACGACCATCGCCGCGCCGTCGGCGTCGAGCAGCCCCGCCATCGTCGCGCCGGGCAATACGAGGCCGATCGTCCCACGCCCGTTGGTGCCGACGATCAGGTTCGGCAGATCGCCTTGATGCGGTCCCTGCGGGTTCATCGTGCCGTGCTTGGTCGCGGTCGGGTTCCAGTGCGGGCCGGCGGTCGTGAAATCGGGGGCGTCACAATGCCCGACCGAATGGATATGCGCGCCGTGCGTCCCCGCGGGCATGGTGTGGACGTCGAGCGTGATGCGCAGCCCGCCGCCGACCTCGGTCGCGGTCGCACGCCCCACGTCCGCGCCATCGGCGGTGCGCAGCATCGCCACCGCATGCGCGCCATTGGCGAGCGGCGCGCCGGTTCTAACTTCGGGCTTGTCGCACGCCGAAAGACTGAGCGTCATCACGGCTGCCGCGGCGAGGATCGGTACGCGCATAGGGAATCTCCAGGTCTGATGCCGCAACAGTATTGCGCGCTAACACCCGCCGCGACAAGCAAAGCCAGCACGCCCTCGCGAACGCCCTCCGCCCGGTGAGCAGCGGCACGGCGGGGCCTTGGTCGCGGCATTATCGCATGATGACCGCCGCGATCACGTCCTGCAGGATCCGGCGGCGGTCGACGGTGGGCTCGCCCCAAACGTCCGACACAAAAAAAGGGCCGCGCGAGTATCTCGCGCGGCCCCGCAGTCCGTCGTCTCAAGTCAGTTGGCGTTGCTGGTCTTGATCGTGCCGTTGACGCCGTTCGGGAAGAACCCGCCGCCGACCGTCGCCGACTTGGTCAGATAGACGATGTTGAGGACGTTCGCCGCGGTGCGGCTGTACGCGATCCCCGAGCTGTCGGTCGGCACGATGTTCGAGATCGTGTTGTCCGCACCGGCGATGCCCTGATCGTCGTCGCTCGCGCCATCGAGGCTGTCGCGCGCGTCGCTGATCTGGCGGACCTGCTCGAAGATCGACCCCGCTGCGTTCCCTGCCGCGAAGCCCTTGCTATACAGGATCGTGCGGATCAGGCCCGCATGATAGGCCTCCGCCGCCAGGATGCCGGCCGCCGCGTCGAGATACACCTTGCTCGTGAGCAAAGGTGCCGCACCCTTATAGGCGCTGACCCCGACGTCCTCGAAGATGAACGCGCCGAGCAGGAAGTTGGTGTCGTTGGCGTAGGGATCGAACGTCCCCGTCGCCGAGACCACGCCCGCCGCCCGCGCCGCTGCGGTGAACGCCCCGCTCGCGCTGCCGTCGATGTTGATCGCGGGCATCGCGACCGCCGAGGCACCAAGCGCCTGACGCAGGAAGGCGACGTGCGCGATCTCGTCGCCGGCGATCTCGCGCGCATATTGCGCGACGACCGGATCGGTGAATGTAACCTGTCGGCCCCCCGTGACCGCGCCCTGCGTCCCGGTTCCCGTGAGCTGCGACGCGGGGAGACCCGTGCCGAACACCGCGAAGGAATAGAATTGCGCCTCGAGATATTCGAGGTTGAGCGCGAAGTTCAGGATGTCCGCGTCGGTGATCGCCGCGGTCGGGGTGGGCGTGGGGGTCGGAGTGGGTTGCGGGACGACGGTGACGCCATTGCTGTCGCCGCACGCCGCGAGAAGCGAAAGCCCGCCCGCGGCGATCGACGCTTGCCCGGCAACGCGCAGGAAACTGCGCCGTTCTTCGCGGCGACGATCGCTCGCCTCCAGCACCTGCGTGAGGATGGTCTTGGTATCCATTGCTGCTCTCCCTTGGAGAATTCGTGACGTCGAAAGCGTCTTAATTGGCGCCGCTGAAGCGAAGGTCGGGGTTCGGGTTGTTCGTCCCGGCCGGGAAGAACCCGCCCGCCATCGCGCGTGCGTTGGTGAGGTACGCAATGTTGTGGACCTGCGCGACGGTCCGCGAGAAGGCGAGACCGTTGCCATCGAGCGGAACGATGTTCGACGCGGTGCCGCCGTTGGCGGTGACCGGCGAGATGCCCTGATCGAGATCGGTCGTGCCATCGAGGCTGTCGCGTGCGTTCGAGATCGCGTCGGCCGAAGTGCGCAGCGACGGCGTGGCGATACCCTTGCCGTACAGCACGGTGCGGACGAGGGCTGCGTGATACGCCTCTACCGCGAGGATGCCGGCGGCGGCCTCGAGATACGTCTTGTTGGTCAGCAGCGTCGCGCCGCCCTTATAGGCGGTGACCCCGACGTCTTCGAAGATGAACGCGCCGAGCAGGAAGCTGTTGTCGTCGGCATAGACGTCGAACGCCGCGCCCGCGCCGATCAGGCCCGCCGCGCGCGCCGCGTTGCTGAACGCCGAGGTCGGGGTGACGTCGATGTCGATCGCGGGTTGCGCGATCGCCGATGCGCCGAGCTGGGTCCGCAGGAAGGTGACGTGGGCAAGCTCGTCGCCTGCAATTTCCTTGGCATAGGCCGCAACGATCGGGTCGCTGAAATTGACCTTGCGCCCGCCCGTTACCGCGCCCTGCGTACCGAGACCGGTCAGCATGTTGGCGGCAAGCCCGGTGCCGTTGGCGGCGAAGCTGTAGAATTGCGCCTCGAGATATTCGAGGTTGAGCGCGAAGTTGAGCACGTCGGCATCGCTCGGCGCGGTCTGCGCCTCTGCGCGCCCGGCGAGCCCGATGGCACCGCCCGCGATCCCCGCAACGGCGGCAGCGCCGAAAGCAGTCTTGAAAAAGTCGCGACGTTCGCTGCGGCGTTCTGCGCGCCGGTCGAAGGTTTCGATCAATTGCTGGTTAACATCGTCGGTCATGGAACTCGACCTCCCTGTGGATGGTGATGCGCTAACTTGCGACTGCAATCTTGGTTCCAACCTATTGATAAATAAGCACAAAACCGAAAAAACAGACGCGCGCCGACGGCATCCGGAAAGTACTTTTTCCGAACCCTCTCCCGTCGTGCCGCAGGTACGCCCGGGAATTTGAGCGGGATGCACCGGTAACGAAATATTGCGTTCTGTTTCCGCCGCGTAAAAGAATGCGTCGTCGGAGGCGGTCTTCGCGATGAACGGGTCCCATCGTCCGCGCGCCCTTTCCCCCGCGATGCCCCCTTGCTAAGGGCTGCCCCGACTCTTGCATTCGCACAGTCGGTCGCGCCCGTGTGGAACCTGACGGTTTCGCCTCCCCGCCGCGGCCCGACGCATAGGGAAGGACCCGCTGCACATGACCGCCATTGGCCAGGACACACTCGGCACGCGCACCACGCTCGACGTCGGTGGCACCTCGTACGACTATTTCAGCCTCGCCACCGCCGCCGAGAAGCTGGGCGACATCAGCCGCCTGCCGTTCTCGATGAAGGTGCTGCTCGAGAATCTGCTGCGCTTCGAGGACGGCGTCACCGTCACCACCGAGGATCTCCAGGCGATCATCGACTGGCAGCAGGAGCGCAAGTCGGACCGCGAAGTCCAGTATCGCCCCGCGCGCGTCCTGATGCAGGATTTCACGGGCGTGCCGTGCGTCGTCGATCTCGCGGCGATGCGCGATGCGATCACGAAGCTTGGCGGCGATGCGGTCAAGATCAACCCGCTCGTTCCCGTCCACCTCGTGATCGATCACTCGGTGATGGTCGACGAATTCGGCACGCCGCAGGCGTTCGAGGATAACGTCGAGCTCGAGTATCAGCGCAACAACGAACGCTACGAGTTCCTCAAGTGGGGTTCCAAGGCGCTCGACAACTTCAAGGTCGTGCCCCCCGGCACCGGCATCTGCCACCAGGTCAACCTCGAGAACATCGCGCAGGCGGTATGGTCCTCGACCGCGCCCGACGGCAAGATGATCGCATACCCCGACACCTGCGTCGGCACCGACAGCCACACCACGATGGTCAACGGCCTTGGCGTGCTCGGCTGGGGCGTCGGCGGGATCGAGGCTGAGGCCGCGATGCTCGGCCAGCCGGTCTCGATGCTGATCCCCGAAGTCGTCGGCTTCAAGCTCACTGGCGAGCTCGCCGAGGGCATCACCGCGACCGATCTCGTGCTTACCGTCACCCAGATGCTGCGCGCGCGCGGCGTCGTCGGCCGGTTCGTCGAGTTCTACGGCCCGGGCCTCGACGCGCTCAGCCTCGCGGATCGCGCGACGATCGCCAACATGGCGCCCGAATATGGTGCGACCTGCGGTTTCTTCCCGGTCGACGACGCCACGCTCGATTACATGCGCCTGACCGGCCGCACCGAGGAGCAGATTGCGCTGACCGAGGCCTATGCCAAGGCACAGGGCATGTGGCGTCTGGCGGATGCGCCCGATCCCGTGTTCACCGACACGCTGTCGCTCGACATGGCGAACGTCGTGCCGTCGCTCGCCGGCCCGAAGCGCCCGCAGGACAAGGTCATCCTCACCGAGGTCGACGACACGTTCAACGCCGATCTCGCCAAGGTCTATCACCACTCGACCGCCAAGCGCGTCCCGGTCGAAGGCCGTGACCATGACATCGGCGACGGCGACGTCGTGATCGCGGCGATCACCAGCTGCACCAACACCTCCAACCCGTCGGTGCTGGTCGCCGCAGGGCTGGTCGCGCGCAAGGCGAACGCTCTGGGCCTCAAGCCCAAGCCGTGGGTCAAGACCTCGCTTGCTCCCGGCTCGCAGGTAGTCACCGACTATCTCGACAAGGCCGGGCTAACGACTGACCTCAACGCGGTCGGCTTCAACCTCGTCGGCTATGGCTGCACCACCTGCATCGGCAACTCGGGCCCGCTCGCGCCCGCGATCTCCGCAGCGATCAACGGCAACGACATCGTCGCCGCCTCGGTCCTGTCGGGCAACCGTAACTTCGAGGGCCGCGTCTCGCCCGACGTGCGCGCGAACTTCCTCGCGTCGCCGCCGCTGGTCGTCGCCTATGCGCTCAAGGGCACGGTGACCGAGGACTTCACCACCACGCCGATCGGCCAGGCGACCGACGGCCATGACGTCTATCTCAAGGACATCTGGCCGACCAACGCCGAGGTCCGTGAAGTGATGGACGCGAACATCGACCGCGGCATGTTCCAGTCGCGCTATGCCAGCGTGTTCAAGGGCGATGCCAAGTGGCAGGCGATCGAGATCGAAGGGTCGGACACCTATGCGTGGCCTGCGAGCTCGACTTACATCGCCAACCCGCCGTATTTCGAGGGCATGTCGATGACCCCTGCGCCGGTGCAGGACATCATCGAGGCGCGTCCGCTCGCGATCCTCGGCGATTCGATCACGACCGACCACATCTCGCCGGCGGGTTCGATCAAGGCGGACAGCCCGGCAGGCGCGTGGCTGATGGAGCGGCAGGTTTCACGCGCCGACTTCAACTCCTACGGTGCGCGGCGCGGCAATGACAATGTCATGGTCCGCGGCACCTTCGCCAACATCCGCATCAAGAACGAGATGGTCCCCGGCGTCGAGGGCGGCATGTCCTCGTACAAGGGCGAGACGATGCCGATCTACGACGCGGCGATGCGCTTCAAGGCGGATGGCGTCCCGATGATCGTCATCGCGGGCAAGGAATATGGCACCGGCTCGTCGCGTGACTGGGCGGCGAAGGGCACCAACCTGCTCGGCGTCCGCGTCGTCATCACCGAAAGCTTCGAGCGGATCCATCGCTCGAACCTCGTCGGCATGGGCGTGCTGCCGCTGCAGTTCGCGGAAGGCGTCGATCGCAAGACGCTGAAGCTCGACGGATCGGAGAGCTTCACGATCATGAAGGTCTCGGAAATCCGTCCGCGCCAGGATGTCGAGGTTACGCTGACCCGCGCCGACGGCACGGTCGAGACGTTCATGACGCGCTGCCGGATCGATACCGTCAACGAGCTGGAGTATTTCCTCAACGGTGGCATCCTGCAGTACGTGCTGCGCAAGCTGGCGGCGTAAGCGGGGCGGGCGGGCTTCGGTCCGCCGGTCTTGATGCGTTGACGAAGGGGCGGGGAAACCTGCCCCTTTTTTGCTGTGTGGCAAAGTTGACCGTTTTCCAAACAGTGCCTCCCCGGCGGAGGCCGGG
This sequence comes from Sphingomonas sp. PAMC 26621, assembly GCF_000251145.1. Lineage (GTDB taxonomy): Bacteria > Pseudomonadota > Alphaproteobacteria > Sphingomonadales > Sphingomonadaceae > Sphingomonas. The sequence continues at coordinate 141,387 of NZ_AIDW01000014.1, forward strand.
CCCACGAGGGCTGGTCGAGGAAGCGCAGCGGAGCGCGCGATGATCGACGGCCCGCTGCTGGGCCCCGGCCTGCGCCGGGGAAGCCCACGTGTGGCGCGGGGTCTCTTTGACGCCGTTCACAGGAAAGATCGTCGCGTAAGCGGGCCGGGCTTCGGGTCGCCGGTTTCCGGAAACGAAGAAGGGTCCGAAAAAACCTGCCCCGTCTTTCGTGGTATGGGGTCATCGATTTGTAGTCGAGCACTTCCCCGGCGCAGGCCGGGGCCCAAAAGGGCAGGTCGAGGAAGCGGAGCGCGGCGTGCGATGATCAGCGGCCCGCTGCTGGGCCCCGGCCTGCGCCGGGGAAGGGAAGGGGTAGTCGTGCGGGGTATCGGCGCACTGTTTGACCCCCCCCCCCCC
>NZ_AIDW01000013.1 GCF_000251145.1 Sphingomonas sp. PAMC 26621
TATCGGGAGACGGCGCTTGTGGCAGCCCCTCTCCCCGGCCCTCTCCCCGGAGGGGAGAGGGAGATAGTGTCTTAAGCTTCCTTGGCCATCTTCTCAGCCTTGGCGACGACTTCGTCGATCCCGCCGACCATGTAGAAGGCGCTCTCGGGCAGGTGGTCATACTCGCCGTCGACGACCGCCTTGAACGACTTCACGGTATCCTCGACCTGCACGAACTTGCCGCTGATGCCGGTGAAGACTTCTGCGACGTGGAACGGCTGGCTCAAGAAGCGCTGGATCTTGCGGGCGCGCGAGACGGTCGACTTATCTTCTTCCGAAAGCTCGTCCATGCCCAGAATCGCGATGATGTCCTGGAGCGACTTGTAGCGCTGCAGCGTCTCCTGAACGCGGCGGGCGGTGTCGTAATGCTCCTGGCCGACGATCGCCGGGGTCAGAACGCGCGAGGTCGAGTCGAGCGGATCGACGGCCGGGTAGATGCCCAGCTCCGAAATCGCGCGGTTGAGGTTGGTCGTCGCGTCCAGATGGGCGAACGAGGTTGCCGGTGCCGGATCGGTAAGATCGTCCGCCGGAACGTAGATCGCCTGCACCGAGGTGATCGAACCCTTGTTCGTGGAGGTGATGCGCTCCTGCAGCGCGCCCATGTCGGTCGACAGCGTCGGCTGATAGCCCACGGCCGACGGAATACGACCGAGCAGTGCCGACACTTCCGAACCCGCCTGCGTGAAGCGGAAGATGTTGTCGACGAAGAACAGCACGTCCTGGCCTTCGACGTCGCGGAAATACTCAGCGATCGTCAGGCCCGAGAGCGCGACGCGGGCGCGCGCGCCTGGCGGCTCGTTCATCTGGCCGAACACGAGCGCGACCTTCGAACCTTCGGGGGTCGGGTTGCCGTCGGCGTCCTTGGCGATGACGCCTGCGTCGAGGAACTCGTGGTAAAGATCGTTACCCTCACGGGTGCGCTCGCCGACGCCCGCGAACACCGAGGTGCCGCCATGGCCCTTGGCGATGTTGTTGATCAGTTCCTGGATCAGCACGGTCTTGCCGACGCCGGCGCCGCCGAACAGGCCGATCTTGCCGCCCTTTGCGTACGGTGCGAGCAGATCGATGACCTTGATGCCCGTGACCAGAATTGCGCTCTCGGTCGACTGGTCGACGAACAGCGGGGCAGGCGCGTGGATTGGCATCGTCTCGGTGTGACCGACGGGCCCACGCTCGTCGATCGGCTCGCCGATGACGTTGAGAATGCGGCCGAGCGTCTGCGGGCCGACGGGAACGCGGATCTGCGAGCCGGTGTCGGTGACTTCCTGGCCGCGGGTCAGACCCTCGGTCGAGTCCATCGCGATCGTACGGACGGTGTTCTCACCGAGATGCTGCGCGACTTCGAGCACGAGGCGGTTGCCGTTGTTCGACGTCTCGAGCGCGTTCAAAATCGCGGGGAGGCGATTCTGCTCGAACGTCACGTCGACGACGGCGCCGATGACCTGGCTGATGCGGCCGACGCTGTTGGTGGTAGCCTTGGGAGGCGTGGTCATTTCGGGGGCGGTTGCCATGGTTCTTTCCTCGTATCGACTGCTTAGAGCGCTTCGGCGCCCGAGATGATTTCGACCAGCTCGGTCGTGATCGCGGCCTGACGTGCCCGGTTGTACTGGATGCTGAGACGCTTGATCATGTCGCCCGCGTTGCGCGTCGCATTGTCCATCGCGGTCATACGCGATCCCTGCTCCGATGCCGCATTCTCGAGCAGCGCGCGGAAGATCTGGATCGCCACGTTGCGTGGGAGCAGATCGGCGAGGATCGTTTCCTCGTCAGGCTCGTACTCGACCGCAGCGCCGCCGTCCGAAACGGGAGCGGCATTGGTGTCGATCGCGACCGGGATGATCTGGTTGCCGACCGGGGTCTGCACCAGCGCCGACTGGAACTTGGCGTAGAACAGATGCGCGATGTCGAACTCGCCCGCTTCGAAGCGTGCGATGACATCGTCGGCGATCGCGCGCGCATCGTTGAACGACACCGTCTTGATGTGGCTCATTTCATGATCGGCGGCGATCTGCGTCGGGAAGAAGCGGCGGATGACCCGGCCCTTCTTGCCCGCGACATAGAACTTGACCGTCTTGCCGGCGGCTTCGAGTTCCTCGGCCTTGCGGCGCGCGGCGCGAACGATGTTCGAGTTGAACGCCCCCGCGAGGCCACGCTCGCTGGTCGCGATGATCAGCAGATGGACCTGGTCCTTGCCGGTGCCCGCGAGCAGCTTGGGGCTCGATTCACTGACCGAGACCTTCGACGCGAGGCTCGCCATCACCTGCTCGAGCCGCTCGGCATAGGGACGACCGGCGACGGCCGCTTCCTGCGCGCGACGCAGCTTGGCAGCGGCGACCATCTTCATCGCCTTGGTGATCTTCTGCGTCGACTTCACCGAGCCGATGCGGATCTTGAGGGCCTTTAGGCTTGCCATTCTCGTCCTTCTTCTCCCTCTCCCCCCCGGGGAGAGGGTCGGGGAGAGGGGCAGTCACAAACTTACGTCCGCGTTACTGCCCTCTCCCGACTTCGCTTCGCTCGTCTGCCCTCTCCCCGTGGGGGAGAGGGAGAAGTTTACGCAAACGTCTTCGAAAACGCACCCAGCGCCGACTTCAGCGCCTCGGTCGTCTCCTTGGACAGGTCGCGCTTGTCGCGAATGTCCTTGAGGAGATCGGCGTGATCGCTGCGCATCGTCGACAGCATCGCCTGCTCGTAGCGGACGACCGCGTTGACCGGGACCGTATCGAGGAAGCCGTTGGTGCCGGCGAAGATCGACACGGTCTGCTCTTCGAACGGCATCGGCTGGAACTGGGCCTGCTTGAGCAGCTCGGTCAAACGCGCACCGCGGTTGAGCAAGCGTTGCGTCGACGCATCGAGATCCGAGCCGAACTGTGCGAAGGCCGCCATTTCGCGATACTGTGCGAGCTCGAGCTTGATCGAGCCAGACACCTTCTTCATCGCCTTGGTCTGTGCGGCGGAGCCGACGCGCGACACCGACAGGCCGACGTTGATCGCCGGGCGGATGCCCGCGAAGAACAGGTCGGTCTCGAGGAAGATCTGGCCGTCAGTGATCGAGATCACGTTGGTCGGGATGTAGGCCGACACGTCGCCGGCCTGCGTCTCGATGATCGGGAGCGCGGTCAGCGAGCCGCCGCCTTCCTTGTCGTTCATCTTCGCCGCACGCTCGAGGAGACGCGAGTGAAGGTAGAAGACGTCGCCCGGATAGGCTTCGCGGCCCGGCGGACGGCGCAGCAGCAGCGACATCTGGCGGTAGGCGACGGCCTGCTTCGAGAGATCGTCATAGACGATGACCGCGTGCATGCCGTTGTCGCGGAAATACTCGCCCATCGCGCAACCGGTGTAGGGCGCGAGGAACTGGAGCGGGGCAGGGTCGGATGCGGTCGCCGCGATGACGATCGAGTAATCCATCGCGCCCTGCTCGGTCAGTGTGCGGACGAGCTGTGCGACGGTCGAGCGCTTCTGGCCGACCGCGACGTAGATGCAATAGAGCTTCTTCGACTCGTCGTCGCCCTGATGCGCCGCCTTCTGGTTGATGAAGGTGTCGATCGCGACTGCCGACTTGCCGGTCTGGCGATCGCCGATGATCAGCTCGCGCTGGCCACGACCGACGGGAACGAGCGCGTCGATCGCCTTGAGTCCGGTCTGCACCGGCTCGCTGACCGACTGGCGCGGGATGATGCCCGGTGCCTTGACCTCAACGCGGCTGCGCTGGTCAGAAACGATCGGGCCCTTGCCGTCGATCGGGTTGCCGAGACCGTCGACGACGCGCCCGAGCAAGCCCTTGCCGACCGGGACGTCGACGATCGTTCCGGTCCGCTTGACGACGTCGCCTTCCTTGATCTGGCTGTCCGAGCCGAAGATCACGACGCCGACATTGTCGGCCTCGAGGTTGAGCGCCATGCCCTGCACGCCGTTCGAGAACTCGACCATCTCGCCTGCCTGGACGTTGTCGAGCCCGTGGATGCGCGCGATGCCGTCACCGACGCTGAGCACCTGGCCGGTTTCCGAGACCTGCGCCTCGGTGCCGAACGATGCGATCTGGTCCTTGATGACCTTCGAGATTTCTGCGGCGCGGATATCCATTACGACTTCAGCCTTTCATCGCGTGCGCGAGGGTGTTGAGACGGGTGCGGATCGACGAATCGATCATCTGCGAGCCGATCTTCACGACCAGCCCTCCCAAAAGTGCGGGGTCGACCGACAGGTCGACCGAAACGTCGGTCCCGATCCGGGTGCGCAGCTGCTGCTTGAGCGCGTCGACCTGGTCTTCGGACAGCGGATGCGCCGACGTGACCTCGGCGGTCGTCTCGCCGCGATGGCGCGCAGCCAGATCACGAAACGCGCGGATGATCGCGGGCAATTGCGCCAGGCGACGGTTGTCGGCGAGGACGCCGAGGAACTTGCCCGTCGTGTCGTCCACGTCGATCATCTCGGCCGCAGCCTCGACCGCCTTGGCGGCGGCCGCGCGCGAGATCACCGGGCTGGCGACCAGCGCGGCGAATTCGTCCGATTGCGCAAGCGCTTCGCGCACACGACCAAGGCTCGCCTCGACTGCGTCGATGCTACGGGTGTCTCGGGCAAGCTCGAACAATGCGGTGGCATAACGTCCGCTTAAGCTTGCTTGAATACCGCCGGATGTCTCCACGCGATTGGAATCCTCTTGGACGTCATAAGGTGGCCCCATGGGGAATGAAGGCGGCAAAAGCGCCTCCAGATGGGTTGCCGGTTCGCTAGCATCGGGTTGCCGGGGATGCAAGCCGCGCGCTGAAATGTGTCCGGGGCGGGACGGTTTTTCCCGTCCAATTTCTTTTAACTGTAATATTCGGTTAACTAGCTGTCAGCCCCTTGGTGCGCATTAGCGGCCCATGAAGATCGTTACGCCCCTGCTACCGACCCGCTTTCTGAAACCCCTGATCGGGGGGTTGCTTGTCAGATGGACGGATGGCGAACGCAATATGCGGGTGCAGCTGCGCAGGGTCGTCTGTGCGCTGCTCGCCATCCAAGCGCTTTTCGCGGTTACGCTGCTGGGCACGACGCTTGCCACCAGCCACCGCGTCACGGCGCTGGTGGTGGATCGGCTTTACCCGATCGGCGAATTGCAACGCGTCAACGCGAGCTACAGCACGGCGTTGCTGACCGCCAACAAGGTGCGCAGCGGCAATCTCTCCGCGGTTGGCGCGATTGCGATGATCGAGGCGACCCGCGGGGAGATCGCGAGCAGCTGGAACGCCTTTACCCGCCACAACCTCGACAGCCGTCGGGCCGGAGAAGTTGCCAAAGTCGCGACCGCGCGGCACGACGCGGACGCCGCGCTCGACAAGTTGCTGGCGCTGCTGCGCGGCGGGCACGTCGATCAACTCGACTTCTTCCTGAGCGGGGCGATGTACGCGGCGATCGACCCGCTGACGGTGTCCAGCGCCACATTGATTGCCGACCTGCGCGCCGACGCGATCCGCGAGCGTGCTGCGCTGGAGCTGGGGTTCGGGCAGGTGTACCTGCTGGTGACGGTCATCACGGTCGTCGCGGTACTGGTGTCTTTCTGGGGGATGCGCATGTTGTCGCGGCGGGTCGAGCAGCCGCTGGCACAGATAGCCGCCGCGACGCGCGACATCACGCTGGACCGTCTGGACGCGGTGATCCCCGCGCTCGACCGCACCGACGAGATCGGCGAGATCGCCCGCGCGCTCGCCTTCGCGCGCGATCGTTCGGCCGAGGCACGCCGGCTGAGCGAGGAAGCGCGCCGTACCGCCGACGCGCTCAACGCCAACGAACGGCGCGAGGATGCCGCGCGGGCGCGCCGCGCGGCGCATCTCGAAGCGCTGTTCCAGACGTTCGAACAGGACGCTGGCACGTCGGTCAAGCGGCTCGCCTCGGCGGGCCCCGCGCTCCGCGAGACGGCGGGGGCAATGGCCGATGAGGCCGGGACGACCCAGGAACAGGCGATGGCGACCGCCGCGCTGACCGAGCAAAGCGCGAGCAACGCGCGCACGATCGCGCATTCCGCATCGGCGCTGGCCGGGGCGATCGATCAGATCAGCCGCGAAGCGAATGAATCACGCGCCAGCGTGGCGACGGTGCGTTCGCGGACGCTGGAAGGCCGCGACCGCGCCGAATCGCTCGGCGCGCTGGTTTCGGAAATCTCGGTGGTGCTCGACATGATCGCGGCGGTTGCCGGGCAGACCAATCTGCTCGCGCTCAACGCGACGATCGAGGCGGCGCGCGCGGGCGAGGCGGGCCGCGGCTTCGCGGTCGTCGCCGATGAGGTCAAAGGGCTGGCGCGCCAGACCCAGACCGCAGCGCGGCGGATCGAGGAACGGCTCGAGGCGGTGCGCGTCGCGACCGACACGGTGCTCGAGACGATCGAATCGGTCAACGGGCTGGTCGCCGAGCTCGACCGCTCCTCCGCCAATGTCGCGCAGGCGGTCGACCAGCAGCGCGGGATGACCCAGGCGATCGCTTATGCCATCGCCGAGGTCGAGGACGGCACCGCCGACGCCGCCGCCAACATGCAGACGCTGCGCGAACGCGCCGAACGCTCGCGCCACAGCGCCGACCAGGTGACCCGCACCGCCTGCGATGTGGCAGTCGGGGTGGAGACGTTGCGCGGGCAGATCAACGGGCTGATCGCCGACGTGCGCGCGGCGTGATACCTGTCGGCGGGTCGAGAGGGGGGCACGCTCCGTCACCCCGGCGAAGGCGCGACCTCTGCATAAAGGCAATGGCAGGCTTAATCGTCACCCGCCGCCTCTATCGCTGCCGTCATGCTGAACTCGTCTCACCATCCACCGCGCAACGGGCATAGTCCGGGCCCGTGGAGGGCTGGATCCTGAAACGCATTCAGGATGACGGACGGTTACAAGAGGCGGGGGCAAGTATGATCCCCATCACGGCTGGATTACGACACCGCCCCGGCCTTCGCGATACCTCTGCGAAACCATAGGTGTTCTCCCGCGGAGGCGGGAGCCCAGGAGTCGCGAGAGCTGTACGCTGTTGCTTTGCTTGGCCCTGGATTCCCGCCTTCACGGGAAAACAGCCAAGGAGGGGGCCGCAAACCGACTGTAGGAGAGGTCTCGCCTTCGCCGGGGTGACGGGCGGGGGGCGTTGAACGTCCTTCGCCCGCGTCCGGCATCGCGCCGGCACGACGGTCCCTTGCGGCAGAAACCCGGCAAGAGACGACGCACCCCCTAGACCAATGCTGGCGGCGCGGTATGGCGCAGGCACCCCCAGCAGGAGCGACTCACATGTCCGCCACCACCATCAAGATGACCATGTCCGACGGCGCCGAAATTTCCGTCTATCACGCCGAACCGGAAGGCGAACGCCGCGGCGGCCTCGTGCTGGTGCAGGAGATCTTCGGCGTGACCGATCACATCCGCAGCCTGTGCGACGGCTATGCCGCCGACGGTTACGAAGTGCTCGCGCCCGCGGTGTTCGACCGCGAGCATCCGGGCTTCGAGGCCGAATATTCGGGCGAAGGCTTCGCGCGCGGCGTCGAGCTCGCGAGCAAGCTGCATCCGTTCGAGCTTACGCTCGCCGACGTCCAGACCTGCATCGATTCGCTTGCCGACAAGGGGCCGGTGTTCGTCGTCGGCTATTGCTACGGCGGGTCGGTCGCGTGGAAGGCGGCGACCAGCCTGCGCGGCGTCGCGGCAGTCTCGGGCTATTACGGCAGCATGATTCCCGATGCCGCCGACGAGGAGCCCAAGGTCCCGACGATCCTGCACTTCGGCAAGAAGGACGACCACATTCCGCTGGCGGGCGTCGAGAAGGTGATTGCCAAGGATTGGCCAAACGCGACCGTCTATCTTTACGAGGCGGGTCACGGCTTCAACTCGGATCGCCGCGACGATTATGACGCGGAGAGCGCGAAGCTCGCCAAGCAGCGCACGCTCGACCTGTTCGCCGCGAACGGCGGTTGACGCTTTGAGCGCAACCGGCGGGATGTGATCGCATCCCGCCGGAGCGTATAGCGTCGGCATGACGCAAACTTTCCTTCTCGATCCCGCGATGGCCTGGGCCGCGTTCGAAGCGCGGGACCGCCACAGCGATGGCCGCTTCGTCGGTGCGGTGAAGACCACCGGCATCTACTGCAAGCCAAGCTGCCCCGCGCGCCACCCGAAGCGCGAGCACGTTACCTTCTACCGCGACCCCGCCGAGGCGCGTGCCGCCGGGTATCGCGCGTGCCTGCGCTGCAAGCCCGACGAGGTCGGGCGCGACCGGATCGCCGTCGCGCGCGCGGTCGCGTTGCTCGAGGCGGCGGAGGACATGCTCGCGCTTGACGCGCTCGCGGCGCAGGTCGGCTACGCGCCGCACCATTTCCACCGCCTGTTTAAGCGCGCGACCGGGGTGACCCCGGCGGCCTATGCGCGCGGGCTGCGGGCGCGGCGGGCGGCATTGGCGTTGACAGGAGAAACGAGCGTGACCGAGGCGATCTACGAAGCGGGCTATTCCGCGCCGAGCCGATTCTACGAAGATGGCGCGAAACGGCTCGGGATGAGCCCGAGCGCGTGGAAGCGCGGCGGCGCCGGGGTTACGATCCGCTGGACGATCGCGGACACCAGCTTGGGGGCGATGCTGGTCGCGGCGACCGACAAGGGGCTGTGCCGCGTTTCGTTCGACGAAGATGAGACCGCGTTGCGCGCACGGTTTCCCGAAGCGGAGATCCTCCCCGGGGGCGCCGCGCTCGCGACGCTTGCAGCCCAGGTCGTCGCCAGCGTCGAATCGCCCGAGCGCGACCAGGATCTGCCGCTCGACGTGCAGGGCACCGCGTTCCAGGAGGCGGTCTGGCAGGCGCTCCGCGCGATCCCGCTGGGTGAGACGCGCAGCTATGCCGAGCTTGCGGCGATGATCGGCAACCCTTCCGCGGTGCGCGCGGCGGGGACGGCGTGCGGCGCGAACCCGGTGTCGATCGTGGTGCCGTGCCATCGCGTCCAGCGCGGGGACGGGACGCTGGGGGGCTATGCATACGGGATCGATCGGAAGGTGGTGCTGCGCAAGCGCGAGGGGGTGGTTTAGGGGGCCAGGTTTCTTGACGCCGCTTCCCCCGCGAAGGCCGGGGCCCGGTAGAAGTGGTCAAGGAAACGGGGCGCAGTCCTTCGCTGGCGCCAGTTGCGCCCCCGGACCCCGGACCCCGGCCTTCGCCGGGAAAGCGCAAAGGAAGCAGCGCGCATTCCTTCCCTGACAGGCCGGTCGCGGCCCCGACCATTGTCTCCTGCTAAAAGCGCGTTAGCGTCCCCCTCACAAGGGGAAACGCCAATGCTGCCGACCGAACCGAACACACCGCCCAACAGTCGCGTCTGGCGGTTCCTCCATTTTCCGCTCGTCCTTCTGTTCATCGGGTTTGTCTTCGTGTTCGGCGGGCAGATCGTGGCGAGCGCGTTCGCCAAGCTGTCGCCGCCGCTCAAGGGCTCGCCGGTCAGCGTGCTTCAGGCCGCCGCCTTCGCCGCGCTGATTGCCGGCGCATATGTCGCGTTCGTCCGGCTGATCGAGCGGCGTCCGGTCTACGAATTCGGCGCGCAGGGGTGGGCGCGCGAACTGGCGGCGGGGCTCGCCGGCGGGACGGTTTTGTTCAGCCTCGTCATCGGGATCATTGCGGCGCTGGGCGGGTATCGCGTGGTCGGGACCGGTGCGGTGTCGTCGATCTATGCCGCCGCGGCACTGGCGATCCTGTCGGGGGTGGTCGAGGAGATCGTGCTGCGGGGGCTGTTCTTCCGGTTGCTCGAACGGCTGCTCGGGAGCTGGATCGCGCTGGCGCTGTCCGCGGCGCTGTTCGGCGCGCTGCATCTCGGCAACCCCAATGCGACACTGTCCGCCGCAATCGCCATTGCGCTCGAAGCGGGCGTGATGCTCGCCGCACTCTACATGCTGACGCGGCGACTTTGGGCGGCGATCGGGCTGCACGCCGCGTGGAACTTCGCGCAGGGCGGGATCTACGGAATCGCGGTGTCGGGCTTCCAGCAGACCGGGTTGCTGCGCCCCGAGATCCAGGGGCCGGAGTGGCTCACCGGGGGCAGTTTCGGCGCCGAGGCGTCGCTGCCCGCGGTGCTGGTCAACACGGTGTTCGGGATCGGCTTGCTGGTCCTCGCGCAGCGCCGCGGCCTGGTCGTCGCGCCTTTATGGGTGCGCCGCCGCTCAGCCGCCTGACGCGGCGGCGGGGGTGCAGCTGTAGACGATCTTCTCATTGGGTTGCGGCGGCAGCGCGGTGCGGATTGCGGCCTGCTGCGTGGCAAGGTTGGCGCGTCCCGCCTCGTCGGGTGAACAGGCCTTGAGCGTCACCTGCGAGCGGATCTTGCGGACCGACTCCATCTGGTCCGCCGACAGGAAATAGCGCCGCGTGACATAGGCGCGGGTGGCGGGATCGAACTGCATCACCGACACGGTCTGCTCCTCGGCCGGGACGAGGATGCGGTCCCATTTGCTGCCATTCTCGGCATATTGCGTGCGCCCGTTCATGCAGCCGGACGTGCCCCAGTCGATCGCGACGTCGCTCGTCTGCGACGAGACGACGCGGCTGCGCTCGGGAACGAAGCGGCACGTCATCCTGCCGAGCGCGGCGGTCGACGACACGGCGCCGGACGATGCCGGCGGCACGGTTGCCGTGACACCGCGTGGCAACATTGGTTCGCCCGAGGGCCGCAGCATGAACACCGCCACTGCGCCGAGCATCACCGCGGCACCGCCGATCCAGCCCCACACGGCGGGGCGGCGCTTTGCCTGCAGCTCGAACAGCGTTCCCGCACCGATCCCCATCGCGCCGAACACGAGCAGCAACGTCGCGATCGCCATTACATTCTCGCGGTGCCGGTCGGCGGCGATCCGGGCGCTCGCCATCGTCGCCTGTTGCTCGGTCGCTAGGCGGCTGGCGGTATCGCGGCGCGCCGCGTCGGCGAGGCTCGAGGCCTGCGCGTCCGCGTCGCGGTCCGCCTTGTCGCTCTCGGCAATGCTGGTGCAGGGCGCGCCGACCGCAGCATAAGGCTGTTTCGCGCGGGTCAGGAAGGCGGCGAGCTCGCTGTCGGCGATCGCGAAGCCGAAGCTGGTGTCGCCTTCCTCCCCCTGCGTGATCGCCGAGTTTACCCCGAGCACGCGCCCGCAGGGGTCGAGCAACGGCCCGCCCGAATTGCCGCGCGCGATTCCGGCGGTGTGGAGCAGGACGTCGGTCCCCGACATCTGACGGCGACCCGAGAACACGCCCTCCGAACGGATCGGCGACAGCGGGTGGATGTAGTCGGCGGCCGAACGCGCGGTCGCCATGTCGACATTGCCGGGATAGCCCAGCGCCGTGACCATCGCGCCCTCGTCGACCGGTCCGCTGTAAAGCGCGACCGTCGGCAGCCGCCCGCCGGTGAATTCGATCAGCGCGAGATCGTGGACCTTGTCGATCGCGATGACGCGGCCCTCATACCCCTTGCTGCCCTCCGACGGGACGACGCCGATGACGACGTTGCCCGGATAGCGCGAAGCAAGATCGACGACATGCGCGTTGGTGACGACCCGGTTGGGCGCGACCGCGAAGCCGCTGCCGTGGCCGAAGCCGACGACTTCGTCATCGACGATCGCGATCGAGACGACGCGGACGACGCTGCGCGCGGTAGCCGAAATGTCGTCGGCGCGCGCCGGGGGCGCGACGGCGAGCCCGGCCAGCAGCAGCAGCGCGGCGGCGAGGAGCGGGCGAACGTCGCGAAGGTTGCACAGGCGGCGCACGGGTGCGGACTGGCGAGTCAGAAATGCAATGGCCATGGTGGCGTCGATTCTGACAGCATGCGGCGGTGTAGGACAGGGGAATGTTGCGCAGCGACTCGTCTCCCGCCGAAGCGCGCCGCGGGCACGGCCAATCCCGGAGCGCGCGTTCCCATGCGTCGTCGGTGCTCGACGCGACAGGAGCGGCAATGCATGCGCCAGCGACAGTATCACCCTGGGGTCACGCCTCGAAACGGGACAGTCCCGGCGCGTTTCAGACTTGCCTTGGCAAGAAACGACAGAAATCGGGCAAGAACGTCGTCCACCCCAATATTCGGTTTGTTTAACAGAATTTTAATACTGTAATATAAGGTGCGCGATTCATCGATATCGCCCCGCGAATGCGAGCACTCGCGTTGGGTTGAAACCGGGGACTGAAAAACATGACGAGATTTTCGATTGCGGCCGCGCTTGGCGTCGTCGCCACGACCCTTGCGCTGAATGCAGCGCCTGCACGCGCAGCGACGACGTATGGCACGGGAACCATCGCGCTTGGCACGACGGTCTACACGCAGAGCTTCGATACGCTCGCGTCCACTGGCACGACCGGGATCGCGCTGCCGAACGGCTGGCGCGCGCTGGAGGACGGGGCCTCCGCGAACGGGACCTACGGCGTCGGCAATGGCAGCCTCAACACCGGCAACGTCTACAGCTTCGGCGCTACGGGTTCGACCGACCGGGCGCTGGGGACGCTGCGCAGCGGCAACCTCCTGCCGGCGATCGGCGCGATCTTCACCAATGCAACCGGCAGCAAGATCACCGACCTGGTCATCGCCTATACCGGCGAGCAGTGGCGCGATGGCGGCAGCCCGGTGGATTCGCTCAATTTCCAATATTCGCTGACCTCGACCAACTTTGCCGACGCACTGACCAGCGCCGCGTGGACCTCGGTTTCGGCGCTCAATTTCCTGTCGCCGACCAACAGCAGCAACGGCGGCGCCCTCGACGGGAATGCCGCCGCGAACAGCCGCGCGCTGTCCGCCACGCTGTCGAAGCTCGCGATCGGCTCGGGCGCGACCTTCGCGTTCCGCTGGATCGATGCCGATCCGGCCGGCGCCGACGACGGGCTTGCGATCGACACCTTTCGCGTCCGCGCGACCACCGCGGTGGTGGCCGCGGTGCCCGAGCCGGCCACCTGGGCGATGATGATCGCGGGGTTCGCGCTGATCGGCTTCGCCGTGCGACGTGGAACGGCTGCGCGCTGGCGGGGGGCTGTCGCCGCCTGACACGCGCGCTGCGATCCTGCAGGCCGTCGGTTGGAAGACCGGCGGCCTTTCGCGTCTCGGGGAGCAAGATGCGACGTGGGGCACGCCCGACACCCCCGCGCACGTCGGGCGCGCTGCGACGGTTTGCCGGGTCGCTGACCGAGGCACGGTATCTCTGCGAAAGCAGGAACCCGAAACCAGGCAAAAAACCGTCTGATGCCTCGCGCGACTCCTGCGCTTCTGCCTTCCGCAGGAGCACGATCCTGCAGTGGCGCTGCCGACGGACATGCCACCGCCTTTGATGTGCCGGCCTAATGGAGAATTTCGCGTTCAATTACAGAGCGTTCGTTTCGAGTGTAGTCGATAGACGGTAACGCACGCTGGACCACCGCTGTTCGATGGGCCTTGAACCAAACGGCAAGGTAGATCGCGGTGACGCGTGCGGCGTGATCGCGCTTCTCGTCTTTTGCCAGGCACGCGTCCGTGTCGGTTTACGGCGCGCCGTCGCTCGAGCCATCGCGTGCGCAGGGCGGTGCAACCAATGGCCACTTGTATCGGTTGTTGCTGCGTTGCAGCAGATACGCTCATCCCGGGAGCACGATCTTTTGCCCTTCCTGCAGAGTCCAACGCGGTTCATCCTTCACTATGTCGCGGCGCGGCCGGGGATGTTCCTGCTGCTCGGGCTGCTCGTCGCAGGCGCGTCGATCAGTTCGATCGGGACGCAATATGCGATGAAGCTGCTGGTCGACGCGATGACCGGCGGGGTCCGCGCGCGCGACACGGTTTATGTCGCGCTCGCGATGTTCCTCGGGCTGGTGATCCTCGAAAGCCTGTTGCAACGCTCGGCTGCCCTGACGCTGGGGCAGGCGACGGTCAGTTCGGGGGTCGGGATCCGGCTCGACATGGTCAATTACCTTACCGGGCACCAGATGCCGTTTTTCCAGAACCAGCGCGCCGGGTCGCTGGGGCATCGCATCTCGGGGCTCGCGGGGATCTTCGGCGCGATCGTCCACCGGCTGCTACAGGAAGTGACGCCGCCGCTGATCGCCTTTGCCGGCGCGATGCTGATCTTCGTGACGATCGACGCAGTGATGGCGGCGATCCTCGGCGGGGTGTTCCTCGCGGTGACCGCGGCGCTGATCGTGCTGGGTTTGCGCGGGCACGTCCACCACACCGCCTTCGCGCAGCATGCCGGGACCGCGGGGGGCGAGCTGATCGACCTGATCGGCAACATCTGGGTGGTCAAGGCGTTCGCCGCGCGTGACCGCGAGCTCGAGCGGCTCGAGGGGTTCCTCGACAAGGAAGCGAGCGCGCAGCGGCGCGGCTGGTTCTTCGTCGAGCAGATGCGCGGGTTGCACGACCTGTCGCTCGCGGTGCTGGTCGGCGGAACGCTGGTGTGGGCAATCGGGCGCTGGTCGACCGGCGCGATCTCGACCGGTGACGTGGTCATCATCAGCACCATGACCTTCCGCATCCTCCACGGTTCGCGCGACCTCGCGATGGCGGTGATCGATACCAGCCAGCAATTCAGCTATCTGCGCGAGACGCTCGATATCATCGGCGTGCCGCAAACGCTGAGCGACGCGCCCGGTGCGGCGCGGCTGCGCGTCGGCGAGGGTAGCGTCGAAATTCGCAACGTCACCTTCGGCTACGACCCCCGCGATCCGATCATCCACGACCTGTCGCTGACGGTTCCCGCCGGACAGAAGGTCGGGATCGTCGGGCCGTCGGGCGCGGGCAAATCCTCGCTCCTCCAGCTCGTGCAACGCTTCCACGATCCGCAGATCGGGCATCTCGCGATCGACGGGCACCGGATCGACCAGGTGACGCAGGAGTCGCTGCGCGACGCGATCGCAGTGGTGCCGCAGGAAGTGCTGCTGTTCCATCGCTCGGTAATGGACAACATCCGGATCGCACGGCCCGATGCGAGCGACGAGGACGTTCACGAGGCGGCGGTCGCGGCGGGGTGCGACGATTTCATCCGCCGCCTGTCGCACGGGTACGACAGCATCGTCGGCGAGCGCGGCGCGAACCTGTCGGGCGGGCAGCGCCAGCGGATCGGAATCGCGCGCGCGTTCCTCAAGAACGCACGGATCGTCCTGCTCGACGAGGCGACCAGCGCGCTCGACACCGAGAGCGAGCTCGAGGTGCAGAACGGGCTCGATGCACTGGTGCGCAACCGCACCGTGATCGCGGTGGCGCACCGGCTGTCGACGATCGTCGGGTTCGACCGCGTCATCGTGGTCGAGAACGGGCGGATCGTCGAGGACGGCCCGCCGCAGCTTCTGCTCCGGCAGAAGGGTGGCGCGTTCCGGCAATTGTGGGTGATGCAAGTCGAGGGACTCGACGGCGTCGCGAACCGCTCGCTGGCGCTGACCAGCGCGGGCGAACGCCTGCGCGAGGTGTCGATCGCGCGCGGGCGCAAGCTGCGCGGCGTGGTGCAGACCGCCTGGTCGAACATGGCGGAGCGATAGGGGGCACGCCGCACGGGTGACGCCGTGTGGTGGACGCGACGCCGAGTAGTACGAGAGCGGGGGCGGGCGCGCCGCTCGCCTTGTGCGCCGTCATGCTGAACCGGTTTCAGCATTCAGCCCTCCGCTAGGGCGGTCAGCCAGTGTGGAGCGGTGGACCCTGAAACGAGTTCAGGGTGACGCCGGGCAGTGGGGGCGACCTGTCCCCCGAGCGGCGTCATGCTGAACTTGTTTCAGCATCCAGCCCTCCGCTTGAGCGGTCAGCCAGTGTGGCGCGGTGGACCCTGAAACGAGTTCACGGTGACGCCGGGCGGTGGGGGCGACCTATCCCCCGAGCGCCGTCATGCTGAACTTGTTTCAGCATCCAGCCCTCCACTTGGGCGGTCAGCCAGTGTGGCG
The DNA here is from genome assembly GCF_000251145.1 of Sphingomonas sp. PAMC 26621. Classification (GTDB taxonomy): domain Bacteria; phylum Pseudomonadota; class Alphaproteobacteria; order Sphingomonadales; family Sphingomonadaceae; genus Sphingomonas. The sequence continues at coordinate 15,848 of NZ_AIDW01000013.1, forward strand.
CGGTGGACCCTGAAACGCGTTCAGGATGACGCCGGGTGGTGGGGGGCGACCTGTCTTCCGTACGCCGTCATGCTGAACTGGTTTCAGCATCCAGCCCTCCGCCGTGCAGCCAGCCGTCGTTCCGCGGTGGACCCTGAAACACGTTCAGGGTGACGCCCACTTTCGGAAATACGTCGGCGAAGCGTAACGCCGCACGATGGGGGAGCGCCCGAAGACCGCGCCCCCACGGTCGTCGCGGCGATCAGCCCGCGCGGGCAGGCTGCGGCGCGACCGTCCCGCGGCGCCGGCGCAGCGCGCCGCCGATCCCGCCGAAGCCCAGCAGCATCATCGCCCAGGTGCTCGGCTCGGGCACCGCGCCGCCGAGCGAGCGATAGATGTCGGCGGTGCTGAAACGGTAGTTCGGGTTTGCGAGAACGTCGAAGCCGACGTTCCAGCCGATCGCGTCGTAAGCGGCGAGATCGAGCGCGGTGACTTCCTGCATCTGGCCGCGGCCCGAGGTCGGGTCGAGGATGCCGAGCTGCGGGATGTTCGCGGCGCTGTCCTTCCAGTGCGACGCCTGCGACCCGTCGCCATTGTCGGTCCCCGTCGAGAACAGCGAATCGCCGAACAGCTGCGACTTGCCGCCGTCGAGCGAGAAGAACTTCGGGGTTTCGGACGTCGACCAGTCGAGCGCGGTGTCGTCGCTGTGGCGGAACAGGTCGAGCGTGTTCATCACGACATAGTCCTCGACCGTGGTGATCGTGTTCGTGCCGTCCGCATTGCTCAAGGCGTCATACGTATCCACGCCCGAGATGAACCCGAGCGCATGGCCGATCTCGTGGATCGCGACGCCGATGAAGTCGAACGCGTTCTTGGCGATCCCGTCGCTCGGGTTGAAGTCGAAGGCGAAGGCGTTGCTGAACGAGATCTGGCCGTCGATCGCCTTGGGATCGATCGCCTCGTCGTTGACGTCGGTCTTGATGCCGAGTGCCTTGGCGTTCGCGCTCGTCATCGCAAGCGTCGAATTGTTGACGCTGCCGTCATTGTCCAGTCGCGTGACGTTGTCGACATAGCCGTCGTTCGTCTTGTTGATCGCATTGGCGATCGCGGTGACCGCGCCTGCCCCGGGAATGCTGGTGCTGACGCCGAGCGGCTGCAGCCCGGCCACCGCCTGCGCATCGAGCAGGCTCGTCTTGTCCTGCGCCAGCGCGGAGTAAGCGGCGGCCATCGAGGTCAGCGCGGTACCGCTGCCGGTCGATCCGAGGATGTTGGGGCCGAGTGGGCGGAACCCGATCTGCAGGTTGACGGTGACGTTGTCCTTGAGAACCGAAGACCAATAGGCCGTCGCGATGTCGAAACCGCTGCGGGCCTGAGTGCCCTCGGCAGCACCGCCAATATCGATCAGGTTGAAGTTCACCGCCTGGGCAGGCGACGTCGCCAAAATCGTCGTGCTGACTGCGAACGCGATCAGTGTCCGCAACTTTAGTCTACGCATGGAAGCCCCTCTTCAACGGTCGCCATCTGGATAATGGTTAACCTTCTCTTAACCAGAGTATCAGCGCATTCTGCTTGGTCAAGCCGTAGCCCGGAAAGATAAACCATAAAGGTTTGAGGGTGTTGCAACCATGTCATGCCGACTCTCTCGGCCGTGGTACAGGCGGCGCGGCCAGCCGCCGCGAAGCGCATGGCGGCATTTTGCGACTTGCTCGCAACAAGCCGCTGCGCTAGTCGCTGCGAATGCGTCGCAATAAAAACAACGGACATTTGCGGTGACGCGTGCGACGGTTCGCTTCTGGATTGCGCTGCACACCTGGAGCAGCCTGGCGTGCACGCTGTTCCTGCTGATGCTGTGCATCACCGGGCTGCCGTTGATTTTCCACGAAGAAATCGATGCCGCGACCGGCGATCCGGCGGCGGTCGTCTCCGGGATCGCGGCCTCGGGCACGGACCCCGCGTTGCGCCCGCTCGATTCGGTCCTCGCGCGCGCGCTTGCGCAGCGCCCGGGGGAGATCCCGCTCTACATGGCGTTCTACGACGATCGCCCGTTGATGACCGTCACCACCGGCGCGCGCCCCGACGTGCCGGTGAGCGGGATGCATATCCAGATCATCAATCGCCTGACCGGCGAACCGGTTGCGGAAGCGGGCGGCGGGCATGCGATCACAGAATTCCTGCTGCAGCTCCATACCGACATGTTCCTAGGGCTCGGCGGCGAGCTGTTCCTCGGGGGGATGGGGCTGGTGTTCTTCGTCGCGATCGTCTCGGGGGTGGTCGTCTACGCGCCGTTCATGCGCAAGCATGACTTCGGCATCCTGCGCACGACCCGCAGCACGCGGCTCAAGTGGCTCGATTATCACAATCTCATCGGGATCGTCGCGCTGGCGTGGATGAGCGTCGTTGGGCTTACCGGGGTGATCAACGCGTTCGTCACGCCGATCACCAAGGTGTGGCAGGCGAACGAGCTCGCCGCGATGACCCGTGCCTATGCCGGTCGCGCGCCGCTACCGTCCGCGCGCTACGGCTCGGTCGACGCGGCGATGGCGACCGCAAGGCGTGCGATCCCGGGGATGAATCCCCAGTTCGTCGCCTTTCCGGGAACGGCGTTCAGCAGCGGGCATCATTACGGCGTGTTCTTCCAGGGCACGACCCCGCTGACCAAGCATCTGCTGACCACCGCGCTGGTCGACGCGGAAACCGCGACGCTCACCGATGCACGGCCGATGCCGTGGTATTTCAAGGCGCTGTCGCTGTCGCGCCCGCTTCACTTCGGGGATTACGGGGGCATGCCGCTCAAGTTGCTGTGGGCAGTGCTCGATGCGTTCACGATCATCGTGCTCGGCTCGGGGGTCTATCTGTGGATCGGCCGCCGACGCTCGCTTGGCGATGCCACGCGGCTCGTCGCCGACCGCGCGGTGCGCGCACCTGCGTTTCAAAAGGGAATTTCGGGATGATTCGATCGACCTTCGCGCTTCCGGTGCTGATCGCGCTGGCGACGGTGTTCGGGCTCGTCGTCGCCCTGACCGGGGACGGGATGCGCGACGCGCTGAGCTGGATCGGCCTCGGGTGCCCGATCGCGGCGGTCGGCTGGGCGATGGCGCGGGTGCCGCGGGCGAAGCGTGCGCCGCTACGGTGGGCGTCGGTCGCCACGCTGGTTCGGGACTGAGCGGATGACGACCGTGTTCCGCCGATCCGCTTCGGCTCTCTCCTTTGCCGCCGCCGCGCTGGCGACCCCGGTCTTCGCGCAGAACGCAACGCCCGACGATTCCTCGGCCGACATCGTCGTCACCGCGCAGCGCCAGAACCGCACCGAAGTGTCGCGCGACGGGTCGGTCGGCGTGCTGGGGAACAAGGCGGCGGCGGACGTGCCGTTCAGCATCAAGAGCTACACTGCCGCGCTGATCCTCAACCAGCAGCCGCAGACGCTCGGGCAGGTGCTCGAGAACGATCCGTCGGTGCGCACGACCTACGGCTTTGGCAATGCCGCCGAGCAGTTCGTGATCCGCGGCTTCACGCTGTTCGGCGACGATATCGGCTTCAACGGGCTGTACGGCCTGACCCCGCGCCAGCTCGTCGCGCCCGAATTGTACGAACAGGTGCAGGTCCTCAACGGCGCGAGCGCGTTCCTCAATGGCGCGGCACCCGGCGGATCGGGGATCGGCGGGAGCGTGAACCTCGTCTCCAAGCGCGCGGGCAACACACCGCTCACGCGACTGAGCGTGACCTATAGCGGCGACCGGCATTTCGGCGGCAGCTTCGACGTTGGCCGGCGCTTCGGCGGCGGCGGGGAGATTGGCGTGCGGATCAACGGTGCGTATCGCGCGGGCGACGTCGCGATCGACGACGAGTTCCGCCGCAGCGCGGTGATCGGCGCTGGCCTCGACTATCGCGGCGAGCGGCTGCGGCTGTCGCTCGATCTCGCGTATCAGCGGGTCCAGGTCCGAGACCTGCGCCCCAAGGTGACGATCGCCAGCGCGGCGACGATCCCGCGCGTGCCCGATTCGACCGCCAATTACGGGCAGAAGTTCGCCTACACCACGCTGCGCGACCTCTTCGGATCGGGGCGGATCGAATATGACGTCACCGACAACGCGATGCTCTACGCCGCCGCGGGCGCGCGCGACGGGAGCGAGCAGGGGATCTACAGCGGGATCACCGTCACCGACGCGGTGACGGGCGCGGCGAGCGGCACCGCTTTGTATGTCCCGCGCACCGACAATAACGAGACCGCGCAGGCGGGGCTTCGCGTCAAGCTCGCGGCTGGGGGCGTGACGCAGGAGTTCAACGTCGGCGGGTCGATGATCTGGCAGGTCAATCGCAATGCGTATGACTTCCGCTACGGGGCGAGCTTCGACGGGTTCGCGACCAACCTCTATGATACGCAGCAGGTCGCGCTGCCCGCCTCGTTGCTGGTCGGGGGCAATCTCGCGGACCCGTTCCCGGTCTCGCGTACCCGACTGGGGAGCGCGTTCGCGTCGGATACGATCGGGGTGCTCGACGACCGTGTGTTGCTGACCGCCGGGCTGCGGCTCCAGACGATCAACCAGCGCAGCTATTCGTACACCGACGGGTCGCTGAGCGGCATTTATGACGAGAGTGCGGTGACGCCGGTCTTCGGGCTTGTGGTCAAGCCGGTCAAAGGAGTGTCGCTGTTCGCGAACCGGATCGAGGGGTTGGCCGCAGGACCTGTCGCGCCGGCGGGGACGCTCAACGCTGGCGAGATCTTCGCGCCCTACACATCCACGCAATATGAGGTCGGCGGGAAGCTCGGGCTTGGGCGGTTCAACGCGAGCGTTGCGCTGTTCCAGACCGAGCAGCCGAGCGCGTACAGCATCGCCGTCACGCCGACGACGTTTCGCTACGGGGTGTTCGGCAAGCAGCGCAATCGCGGGATCGAACTGAGCGTCGACGGCGAACTCACGCGGGGGTTGCGGGTGATCGCGGGCGGATCGGTCAATGACGCCACGCTGCGCAACACCGCTGGCGGGGCGAATGACGGCAACACCGCGGTCGGCGTGCCGGAGTATCTCATCAACGGCAATGTCGAGTGGGACACGCCGTTCCTGCGCGGGGTCACGCTGACCGGGCGGGTGGTCAACACCGGCAAGCAGCAGGTGAATGCGGCGAACAGCCTGTCGATTCCGTCGTGGACCCGGGTCGATCTGGGCGCGCGCTATGTCGCGGTCGTCGCAGACCGGCCGGTGACGTTCCGCGCGGGCGTCGATAACGTCGCGGATCGACGGTATTGGGCGTCGTCGTTCGATTCGTTCGGGGCGGCGCTGCTGCAGGGGGCACCGCGAACGGTGAAGCTATCGGCTTCGGTGGATCTGTAGCGATACCCTTGGGGACGTGGATCGGGCTTGAACCGAAGGCGCTTCCCCGGCGGAGGCGGGGGTCCAGTCGAATGACGGGTGCGCTGTCATGCATCCGCCCGCCTTCCGCCGTTTCGCCAATCGGCCCCGGCCTTCGCGAGACCTCTGCAAGAAGGCGCTCGAAGGTTTATCGTCACCCTTCGCCCCAAAGGCTGCCGTCATACTGAACGTGTTTCAGCATCCACCGTGCAACAAGCACAGTCCGGACTCGCGGAGGGCTGGATCCTGAAACGAGTTCAGGATGACGGACGGTGTGCCGAACGCTATCCTTCGCTGAAGTAACCGGTGGAGATATAGCTGGTAACCTTCCGTCACACGAAGCTGTACGGATCGACGTCCACCACCACGCGCACCTTGGACGGCCAGTCCACCCCGCCTAGCCACTCGCGCAACATGTCCTGCACGTCGAACGCGCGCCGCGCATGGACCAGCAACCGATAGCGATGCCGCCCGCGCAGCATCGCGAGCGGCGCAGGCGCGGGGCCGTAAACCTCCATCGCCTCATGCGTCGGCGCGGACCGCCCGATCGCGCGCGCGGTCTCCAGCGCCGCGCCCTGGTCCTCGCTCGAGATGACGATCCCCGCGAACCGCCCAAACGGCGGCGCGCCCGCCTCGCGGCGATGTTCGGTCTCGGCGGCGTAGAACGCTTCCGCATCGCCCGACACCAGGGCGCGCATCACGCTCGCGTCGGGGCTGTGCGTCTGGATGAAGACATGCCCCGGCTTCGCCCCGCGCCCGGCGCGGCCCGCCACCTGCATGATCTGCTGAAAGGTTCGCTCGCTCGCGCGCAGATCGCCGCCGTCGAGCCCGAGGTCGGCGTCGATCACCCCCACCAACGTCAGATTGGGGAAGTGATAGCCCTTGGTCACCAATTGCGTGCCGACCACGATGTCGATGTCATGCGCTTCCATCCGCGCGACGAATTCGGCGGCCTTGGCGGGGGACCCCATGGTGTCCGAGGTGACGACCGCGGTCTTGGCATCGGGGAACATCGCCGCGACCTCGTCCGCGATCCGCTCGACCCCCGGGCCGACCGCCGCAAGCGTGTCCTCATTCTGGCATTCGGGGCAGACGCGCGGGACCGGCTCGGTATGCCCGCAGTGATGACAGGCAAGGCGGCGGACGAGCCGGTGCTCGACCATCCACGCGGTGCAATTGGGGCATTGGAAGCGGTGGCCGCAGGTCCGGCACAAGGTCAGCGGCGCATAGCCGCGTCGGTTGAGGAACAGCAGCACCTGCTCGCGCCGCGCGAGCGTCTCGCCGATCGCGGTGACGAGCTTGGGCGCGATCCAGCGGCCGCGCTCGGGCGGGTCGGCAATCAGGTCGAGCGCCTGGATCGACGGCATTTCGGCAGCGCCCCAGCGGCCGGGAAGCTTGACCTCGGCATAGCGCCCGTTGGCGACTTGTTGCCGCGTCTCGATCGCGGGGGTGGCGGAGGCGAGCACGACCGGGATCTGCTCGAACTTGCCGCGCATCACTGCGACGTCGCGCGCGTGATAATGAACGCCTTCCTCCTGCTTGAAGCTCGTCTCATGCGCTTCGTCGACGACGATCAGCCCGAGATTGGCATAAGGGAGGAACAGCGCCGAGCGCGCGCCGACGGTGACCAGCGCCTGGCCGCTCGCGATCGCGCGCCACGCGCGACGGCGCTGCGACGAGCGCAGCCCCGAGTGCCACGCGACCGGCTGCACCCCGAAGCGCGCGGCGAAGCGCTTGAGGAACGGTTCGGTCAGCGCGATCTCGGGCAGCAGGACGAGCGACTGGCGGTTCTCGCGGATCGCTTCGGCGACCGCTTCGAAATAGACCTCGGTCTTGCCCGAGCCGGTCACGCCGTCGAGCAGGGTGGGCTTGAACGCCTTTGCGGCGACGTCTGCGACGAGCGCGCCCGAGGCGGCGCGCTGGTCGGCGGAGAGCGCGGGTGCGGCGAAGGCGGGGTCGGGGCGCGGGAAGGGGCTGTCGATGTCGACCTCGACCGCTTCCAGCGCGCCGACCTTGACCAGCCCGCGGATCACCGCGTCGGAGACTTCGGCGATTGCGGCGAGTTCGCGGATCAGGCCCTGGGTCGTGCCGATCCGCTCGATCGCTTGCTCGCGCTGTGGGGTGAGGCGATCGGGGAGGGTGCCGGTCGCGCGATATTCGACGATCGTCTTCGCGCCTTCCAGCGCGGACGTGGAGGCGAGCGCCATCCGCACCACCGACGCGGGCGAGGCGAGATAATAATCCGCGGTCCATTCGACCAGCCGCCGCAAGGGCGCGGCGAGCGGGGGGACGGGCAAGACGCTGACGAGGTTGCGCAGGCGATTGTCGCCGACCTCGGCATCGGACGGCATATGCTCGCTTTCCCACACCACGCCGAGCAACTGGCGCGGGCCGAGCGGCGCGACGACGATCGAGCCGGGTTCGACGTGCATGCCGTGGGGCACGCGATAATCCAGCGGGCCGAGGGCCGAGTTGAGGACGAGGACGCGGGCGCGGGACATATGGGGTATATGGCGGGTTGCGGGGGCGGGCGCAAAGGGGGGCTTCTCCTTTCGCCCCTTACCTTCAGGGGGGTGTTCTTCTTCTCAAGCCCCTCCCCTTCAGGGGAGGGGTTGGGGGTGGGGCTGTGTCTCACAGACAGCAGAGCTCTGCTGGACTTCCCCACCCCAACCCCTCCCCTGAAGGGGAGGGGCTTAAGGAAGAAGAAGCGGATTCTCTTGTCGGGCTACATCCGCTACACCCACTCCATGAGCGACCTTCCCCGCGCCTATGCCGAGCATCTCGCGCGCGACCGCAGGCGCTCCCCACACACCGTGCGCGCTTATGAAGCGACCGCAGTCCGGCTGTGCGGCTTTCTCCAGACCCATTGGGGCGAAGCGATCGACCAGGCCGTACTCGCGCGCGTCACCACCGCCGACCTGCGCGCCTTCCTCGCCGCGCGGCGCGGGGAGGGGATCGGCAATGCCTCGGCGGCGCGCGAACTGTCGGCGGTGCGGGGGTTCCTCGATCACGTCACCGGCGCGGGCACCACGCCGCGCTTGAAAGGTCCGCGCGTCGCCAAGGGCGTGCCGCGCCCGATCTCCCCCGCCGAGGCGGTCGCGCTCGCGGAGGACGTATCCGAAGATCCGGATGAGCCGTGGATCGGCGCGCGCGATTTCGCGGTGCTCCTGCTGCTGTACGGCGCCGGGCTGCGCGTCGCGGAGGCGCTCGGGCTGACCGGCGCGGCGTTGCCGCTCGGCGCGACGCTGGTCGTCACGGGCAAGCGCGACAAGACGCGGATCGTCCCGCTGTTGCCGCAGGTGCGCGCGGCGATCGAGGCGTATGTCGCGCTGTGCCCCTATGGCACCGCGCGCGATGCCGAACTGTTTCGCGGGGCGAAGGGCGGCCCGCTCTCGCCGCGGATGGTGCGGCGCGCGGTGCAGCGGGCACGGGTGCGGCTGCAATTGCCAGATCGGACGACGCCGCACGCGCTGCGGCATTCGTTCGCGACGCATCTGCTCGGGCGCGGGGCGGATTTGCGCGCGTTGCAGGAGTTGCTGGGGCATGCGAGCCTGAGCTCGACGCAGATCTATACGCAGGTCGACGCGGCGCATCTGCTCGACGTCTATCGCAACGCGCATCCGCGCGCATAATGCCCGTCACCCCGGCGCAGGCCGGGGTGACGGGGAGCGGCGCGGAACGCTACCGCTGACGAACGTTTAGCGCAGCGCCTCGACCAGCGCCTGCGCTGCGGCGGCGGACGACGCCGGGTTCTGCCCGGTGATCAGCAGCCCGTCGCGCACGACATGGACGCCCCAGTCGTCGGTCTTGGAGTAGACGCCACCCGCCGCGGTCAGCATGTCCTGGACCAGGAACGGCACCACGTCGGTCAGCCCGACCGCAGCTTCCTCGGTGTTGGTGAAGCCCGTGACCTTCTTGCCTGCGACCAGTGGCTTGCCGTCGGCTGCCTGCACGTGGCGGAGCACGCCCGGTGCGTGACACACCAGAGCGACCGGCTTGTCGGCGGCGATCGCGCCTTCGATCAGCGCGCGCGAGGTCGAGTCCTCCGCCAGATCCCACAGCGGACCGTGGCCGCCGGGATAGAAGACCGCGTCGAAGTCCTCGATCTTGACCGAGTCGAGCCGCACCGTGCTGGCGAGCTGCGCCTTGGCTTCGGCATCAGCCTCGAACCGGCGCGTGTCGTCGGTCTTGGCGCTCTCGTCGGCGGACTTGGGGTCGAGCGGCGGCTGGCCACCCTTGGGGGAGGCGAGCGTCAGCGTGGCACCCGCCTGCTTCAAAACATAATAAGGCGCGGCAAGCTCCTCGAGCCAGAAGCCGGTCTTGGCGCCGGTGTCGCCGAGCTGGTCATGCGAGGTGAGGACGATCAGGATGTTCATAGTGTCTACTCCAGCGGACGATCAGCCCGCGCTGATCGGCAGATGGGTAGCGCATCCCGCGATTACTACCGCAGTGCAACAATGGTACGATCAGCCGCGCGGTTTCCACGTCAGCAGCCGCCAGATGTAGCCGACCACGATCGCGACCGTCAGCGCGACCGCCGCCGGGCCGATATACGCATCGAGTTCGCGGAAATTCGCGCCGAGATAATAGCCAGCCCAGGCGAGCCCCGTGTTCCAGATCGCCGACCCGGCCGCCGTCCACAGGATGAAGCGCAGGTGCGGCATCCGCGCCATGCCGGCGGGGAGCGACACCATCGTCCGGAACGCGGGCATGAAGCGGAACACGAACACGACCCATTGCCCGCGCGCCCGAAAGAACGCCTCGAGCTGCTCGACATGCTGCCAGTCGAGCGTCAGCCAGCGGCCATGCCGGTCGATGAACGGGCGCAGCCGGTGATAGCCGAGCCGGTAGCCGATGGCGTACCAGAAGTAATTCCCCGCGACCGTCCCCGCGGTCCCGGCGACGATCAGCGGGACGAGGCCCATCTGCCCGCGCGCGACCGCAATCCCGCCGAGCCCCATGATGACCTCGGACGGGATCGGCGGGAAGACGTTCTCCAGCACCATCAGCAGGAAAATGCCGAAATAGCCGCCCCAGGCGGTGAGATCGATGATCAGCTCGGTCATCGCGGACGGGCGGTCAGCCCGCGACCTTGCGTTCGATCGCGTCCCAGATCATCCCCGCGACATCGGTCCCGTTGAACCGCTCGATCGCGACGATGCCGGTGGGGGAGGTGACGTTGATCTCGGTCAGCCACTCGCCGCCGATCACGTCGATCCCGACGAACAGCAACCCGCGTTTCTTGAGCTCCGGCCCGAGCACCGCGCAGATCTCGCGCTCTTTGTCAGTCAGCTCGGTTTTCACCGCGGACCCGCCAACCGCGAGGTTGGAGCGGATCTCGCCTTCGCCCGGCAAGCGGTTGATCGCGCCTGCGACCTCGCCGTCGACCAGCACGATCCGCTTGTCGCCCTTCGCGACGTCAGGAAGGAATGCCTGCACCATGTGCGGTTCGCGCCACATGGTGTTGAAGACCTCGATCAGCGCGGACAGGTTCGCGCCGTCGCTGCCGACCTTGAAGATCGCCTTGCCGCCGTTGCCGTGGAGCGGCTTGATCACGATTTCCTTATGCTCGGCGAGGAACTTGCGCGCCTCGTCGAGCGAGCGCGTGATCAGCGTCGGCGGCATGAACTGCGCGTAATCGAGCACGAACACCTTTTCGGGCGCGTTGCGGACCTGTGCGGGGTCGTTGACCACCAGGGTCCGTCCCGCGATCCGCTCGAGCAGGTGCGTCGCGGTGATATAGCCGAGGTCGAACGGCGGATCCTGCCGCATCAGCACGACGTCGGCTTCGTCGCCCAGGTCGAGGTTCACGGGGTCGCCGAGCGTGAAATGGTTGCCCTGGACACGCTGGACCGTGACCGGCTCAGCCTTCGCCCAGACCCGGCCGTTCGAATAGTTGAGCGCCTCGGCGGTGTAGTGGAACAGCTTGTGCCCGCGCTGCTGCGCCGACAGCATCAGCGCGAAGGTCGAATCGCCCGTGATGTTGATGGAAGCGATGGGGTCCATCTGGACGGCGACTGTCAGGCTCATTGATCGTAACTCCGTCGGGGACTGTTCCGTCACCCCGGCGCAGATAGGGGGTCGATCGCACCGTGTCACCCCGGACCGCTCTGCTGTGACGGGAGGGGTTTACCCGATCCACGCATTCTCGATATGCCGCGGCCGCACCCCCGGCGCGAGCAGCAGCACGTCGACGCGGATGTCGTCGCCTGGCCCCGCGAACCGCGGCATCAGCACTTCCGCCGCCGCCGCGACCCGCGCCAGCCGCCGCTCGTCGATCGCGTAGTCGAGCGCGGCGGCAGTCTTGCGCTGCTTGACCTCGACGAACGCCACCAGCCGGTCCTTGCGCGCGACCAGATCGATCTCGCCCGCCGGCGTCCGCACGCGCCGCGCGAGGATTTCCCAGCCGTGGAGCCGCAGCCACCATCCCGCGAGCCGTTCGCCCCGTCGCCCGGCAGCTTCGGCGACGCGGCGATCTCTCACGCCTTCAATTCCAGTGCGCGCGCATACAGCGACTTGCGATCCAGCCCGAGCTTCTTGGCGACCTCGCTCGCCGCCTGTCCGGTCGAGAGGCGCGTCAACGCCTCGGTCAGCGCGGTGTCGGCATCCTCTGCGCTCGCCGCCTCGGGCGCGCCCGGCGGGGCGACGACCACAACGATCTCGCCCTTGGGCGGCGCATCGGCATAGCGCGCGGCGAGCATCGACAGCGTGCCCGTCACCGCTTCCTCGAAATGCTTGGTGATCTCGCGCGTGACCGCCGCCTCGCGGTCGCCGAGCCCCTCCGCGAGTGCTGCGAGCGTGACGCCAAGCCGCGGGCCGGATTCATACAGCACCAGCGTCGCGCGGATCGTCGCGATCTCAGCGATCGCGGTCGCGCGCGCCTGCGTCTTGGCGGGCAGGAAGCCGACGAACAGGAAGCGGTCGGTCGGCAACCCCGCGAGCGTCAGCGCCGCCACCGCCGCGCACGGCCCCGGAATCGTCCACACCGTATGCCCCGCCGCGCGCGCATCGCGGACGAGCTTGTAGCCCGGGTCCGAGATCAGCGGCGTCCCCGCATCCGAAACGAGCGCGACGGGCTCCGTCCCCATCCGCGCGATCAGCCCGGGGCGGACCTCCTCGGCATTGTGGTCGTGATACGGCACCATCGGGCGCTTGACCCCGATGTGATGCAGCAGCTTCGCCGTCACGCGGCTGTCTTCCACCGCAATCACAGCGGCATGGCTCAGGATATGTGCCGCCCGCGGCGACAGATCGCCGAGATTGCCGATGGGGGTGGCAACGATGTAGAGGCCCGGGGATAGATCATTGGTCATCAGGGACGGTCATGGCAGAGCGGGATACGGACATGCAACGACGCATCGGCATCAGGCGGCTGGGACAGGCCTCCTTGGTCGCGGGTGCGATCGTCCTCAGCGGGTGCCAGACGGTGGTCCCGCGCGGCCCGGTGCCGCGCCCGCGCGCGCCGACGGGGCCGAGCCAGCCGCAGCAGCCGGTGTTCGAGCAGGGCATCCCCAAGGACACCGCACGTCACCGCGTCGCGCTGCTCGTCCCGTTGAGCGGGAGCAATGCGGGGGTGGGGCAGAGCCTCGCCAATGCGACTCAGCTCGCGTTGCTCGATTCGCGCAACGAATCGGTCCGGATCACGACCTATGATACCGCCCCCGGCGCCGCCGCCGCCGCGCAGCGCGCGCTCGCGGACGGCAACCAGTTGATTCTCGGGCCGCTGCTGGCCGACGACGTCCGCGCGGTCGCGCCGATCGCCAAGCAGGCGCACGTGCCGGTGGTGAGCTATTCGAACGACACCACCGCGGCGGGCAACGGCGTGTACCTGATGGGCTATGTCCCCGCGCAGTCGATCGGCCGCGTGGTCGATTATGCCAAGGCGCACGGCGTCACCAGCTTCGGCGGGCTCGTCCCCAACGGGGTGTATGGCGAGCGCGCATCGACCGCGTTCCTGCGCGCGGTGGAATCCGCCGGGGGCCGGGTCGGGTCGCTCCAGACCTATGACCGGGTGACCGGATCGATGAGCGCGGCGATCACGCGGATGGCGAAGAGCGCGCCGTATCAGGCAGTGCTGATCGCCGACGGCGGCAATGCGGCGGCGGCGGGAGTTCCCGTGCTGCGCCGCAACGGCATGGGCGGCGCACGGATCATCGGGACCGAATTATGGAATTCGGACAGCACGATCGCGGGCAAGGTTGCGTTGAACGGTGCGTGGTTCGCGAGCGTGTCGGACGGATTGTACCGGCAATATGCCGCCAAATATCGTGCGCGGTTCGGCTCGGCGCCGTTTCGGCTGTCGAGCCTCGGCTATGATTCGGTGCTGCTGACGATTCGCATCATGCGTGACTGGCCGATCGGCACGGCGTTCCCCGAGGAAAAGTTGCGCGATCGTGGCGGTTTCGCCGGGATAGACGGCGCGTTCCGCTTCGGCCGCGACAGCGTGGCCGAGCGCGCGCTCGAAGTGCAGGAGATTCGCAGCGGGACGACGGTGACGGTGTCGCCTGCGCCGACCGGGTTCTGATCCAGGGCACCGGGGTGGCGGCAAGGCGTCCGTCACCCCGGCACGCCTGATTTGCGCGCTACGCCGTTCGCACCACCAGCGGCAGGATCGCGTCGAGCAGCAGCATCCCCGCTTCGGTCACCCCCATCCAGTCGCCGTCGCGCGCGACCAGTCCCAGCGTGACAAGCCGCTCCGCAGCGGACGCATCGATCAGACCGTCGACGCTCGTCTCGCCCAACCGCGCGATCCGCGCGAGATCGACACCTTCGCGCAGCCGCAGCCCCATCAGCAGCGCCTCGGTCGCGCGGTCGGCGGGGACGAGCGGTTCCTCGATCTGCGCGCCATGTCCGTTGCGCGCGACCGCGCCGATCCAGTTCTCGGGCTTCTTGTGCCGCGCGGTCGCGAGTCCGCCGCGTCGCCCGTGTGCGCCGGGACCGACCCCGGCGTAATCGCGGTAGCGCCAGTAGACGAGGTTGTGCCGGCTCTCCGCGCCAAGGCGCGCGTGGTTGGAGATTTCATATGCCGGCAATCCCGCCGCCGCGGTCATCGCGCGCGTTGCCTCGAACAAATCCGCCGCGGAATCGCCGTCCGGAATAACGATCCGCCCCGCCGCCGCCTCGGTCGCGAAGCGCGTGCCCGGTTCGATGGTAAGCTGGTACAGCGACAGATGCTCGGTCCCGAAGGCGATCGCGCGCGCGAGCTCGGCTTCCCACGCGTCGATCCGCTGGCCGGGGCGCGCGTAGATCAGGTCGAAGCTGACGCGCGCGAACGCCGCCTGCGCGGTGGCGAGCGCGTCGAGTCCCTCGGTTACGTCATGCGCGCGGCCGAGGAAGCGGAGCGCGTCGTCGTCGAGCGCCTGCAACCCGAGCGACACGCGATTGACCCCGGCCCGCGCAATATCCGCGAAGCGCGCCGCCTCGACCGAGGAGGGGTTGGCCTCGAGCGTGATCTCGATGTCGGGCTCGGGCGGCCAATAAGCGGTGGCGGCATCGATCACCGCCGCGACCGTCTCGGGGGGCATCAGCGACGGCGTGCCGCCGCCGAAGAAGATCGAGCCGAGCCGCCGTCCGGGCAATGCATCGGCTTCGTGCCTCAGGTCGGCGAGCAGCGCCTTGCGCCACGCGTCCTGGTCGACCACGTCGCGGACGTGGCTGTTGAAGTCGCAATACGGGCATTTCGAGACGCAGAACGGCCAGTGCACATAAAGCGCTAACGGCGGCGGGGTAGGATCGATCGTGGCGGGCATTGTCCGCGCTATGACGGCAGACGGGCATGGTGGGAAGGTTGACGGGGTTGAAAAGGCGGATCGCGGTGGGTGTTCTCGCGCTGATGACGGTGGGGGCGTGCCAGGCACAGGAGCCAGAACGCGTGGTCGAGCCGCGCACCCAGATCGGCAATTATCCGCGCGGGGCGGCGCTGCTGCGCGCGGCGATGCTCGGCGGGCATGCCGATGCGCGCGCCGAAGTCGGTGCCCCGCCGCTGATATGGGACGAGACCCTCGTCGCCGACGCGGCGGTCTATGCCGCCGAACTGGCCGAAACCGAACGGTTCCGCCACGCCGACCAGCCGATGGGACCGGGCCGGGAGGGGGAGACGCTGTTCCGGGGAACGCGCGGGGCCTATTCGTATCGCGAGATGGTCGACCTGTGGGTCGCCGAGAAAAAGGACTTCGTCGATGCGGCGACGCCCTATTTCAGCCGGACCGGGCGCGGCGAGGATGTCGCGCATTACACCCAGATCATCTGGCGCGCGACGACCCACGTCGGCTGCGCAATGGCGAGCAGCGCGCAGGACGATTATCTGGTGTGCCGTTACTCGCCGCCGGGCAATGTGGTCGGCCAGCGCGTCAGTTGAGTTGCTCGGCCGGCGGACATGGTTAACATCGGCGATGCGATCTGGTTCGAAGGTAAAGCCAATAGCGGCTGACGCAGCCGCCAAACAATATCGGCGATATTAACGTTACTCTTCCTGATTCGGAACAGATGCTGGTTAACAGGCCCTTATGACGCGTTGATGACGATTTTTGTTGGCGATACACCCGTTCTTACCAAGCGGCCTGTTGACGGCCCAGTATCAAAAGGGGTGTGACCAATGAAGATGATCAACGGCCTGTATGCCGCCGCCGCGCTTGCCAGCGCCCTCGTCGCGATGCCGGCCGTGGCCGCAACCCCGATCGTCAGCGCGGGCAAGCTGACCGGCGCGACCGGCGTCGAGATCGGTGGCAAGAGCTACGACGTCGCGTTCCTGGATGGCACCTGCGGCAGCGTCTTCGGTGCGTGCAACGCCAGCCACTTCACCTTCACCAGCCTGTCGAGCGCGATGACGGCAAGCAACGCGTTGCTGTCGCAGGTCTTCATCAACGGCGCAGCGGGTGCGTTCGACACCCGGCCGAACCTGACCGCCGGCTGCACCAGCAGCGCTGTCTGCAACATCCTGATCCCGTACGCACAGGGCTTCGGGGTCGTGCTGGCGGGCGACGCGGTCAACAGCTTCACCACGTCGCTCGACTTCAGCGTCCCCGCCTCGATCGCGGCGAACGCCTCGACCGCGACGCTGGGCAGTTACGTCTATGCGAAGTTCACGCCATCGGTGACCGCTGCGGTGCCCGAGCCTGCGACCTGGGCGATGATGTTCGCCGGGTTCGGCCTGATGGGCGCCGCCCTGCGCTACCGCAAGCGTTCGACCAAGCTCAGCTTCGCCTGAGTTTCGGCGGGACGGTAATGAAAAACCCGGCGGTCTGGCGACCGCCGGGTTTTTTGCGTGGGCGACCGCCCCGACGGTCGGGATCGCGCGGTGCGCGTCGCTACAGCACCGCCGCGGTCATCTGCGCGAAGGCGGCGGCGCGGTGGCTGATCGCGTGTTTCTGCGCGGGGTCCATCTCGGCGTAGGTCTGTTCGCCACCGGTGGGCACGAACACCGGGTCGTAGCCGAACCCGACATCCCCGCGCGGCGGCCAGGTGAGCGAACCCTCGGCGCGGCCCTCGAACCACTGGACGTGCCCGTCGGGCCACGCGAGCGCGAGGACGCAGACGAAATGCGCGCTGCGGCTTGCGTCAGGCCCCTTGGCGGCGAGCGCGTCCTCGACCTTGGTCATCGCCAGCGTCCAGTCGCGCCCGTTGGGCGTCTCCGCCCAATTGGCGGTGTAGACCCCCGGATCCCCGCCGAGCGCCTCGACGCACAGTCCGCTGTCATCGGCGAGCGCGGGGAGGCCCGAAAGGTCGGCGGCCTGCAGCGCCTTCAGCTCGGCATTGGCGACGAAGGTCGTGCCGGTTTCCTCAGGCTCGGGCAGGTCGAGATCGGCGGCGGAGATCGCCTCGATCCCGTGTTCGGCGAGCAGCGCGCCGATTTCACGGACCTTGCCCGCATTATGGCTGGCGATCACCAGCTTGCCGGGGGCAAGCTTGCGGATCGCCTGGGGCGGCACGCCCTCCTGCGGGGTCGGCGTCACTTGGCGACCGCGCGCGCCTGTGCCGCGAAGATGTCGGTGCAGCCGATCCGCGCCAGACGGAGCAGGCGGAGCAGCGCTTCCTCGTCATAAGTCGCGCCTTCGGCGGTCGCCTGGACTTCGGCGATGTTGCCGTTCTCGAGCAGGACGAAATTGGCGTCCGCGTCGGCGTTCGAATCCTCGTCGTAATCGAGGTCGAGCACCGGCGTGCCCTTGTAGATGCCGCAGCTAACCGCCGCGACCTTCTGCGTCAGCGGGTCGGCGGTGAGCTTGCCGCTCGCCATCAGCCCGTCGATCGCGAGCCGCAGTGCGACCCAGGCGCCCGAGATCGACGCGGTGCGCGTGCCGCCATCCGCCTGGATCACATCGCAATCGAGCACGATCTGGCGCTCGCCGAGCAGCTTGAGGTTGGTGACCGCGCGCAAGCTGCGCCCGATCAGGCGCTGGATTTCCTGCGTCCGGCCGGACTGTTTGCCCTTGGCGGCTTCGCGGCTGCCGCGGGTGTGCGTCGCGCGCGGGAGCATGCCATATTCGGCGGTGACCCAGCCTTCGCCCTTGCCGCGCAGGAAGGGCGGGACCTTTTCCTCGATCGAGGCGGTGACGAGGACCTTGGTGTCACCAAAACCGATCAGCACCGATCCTTCGGCGTGACGCGTGAAACGCGGCTCGATCGTGATGCTGCGCATCTGGTCGGGGGTACGGCCGCTTGGGCGCATCGGGAATCTCCTGAGAATGGTCGCGACGACCTACCCGTGCGTTCGGACGGTGTCACCCCTATCTGAGGGGGCCACGACCGCGGAGCCCGACCCCCTGATGACGACCTACCAAGCTTCCGCGACTGGCGACCGGATCAAGGGGGCGGGGGGTGCTGCGTTGCTGGTGGTGGCGATCGGATACGGGCTGGTCACGGGGCTGTCGGTCGACTTCCGCACGCGCGTGGTCGAGGAGATGAAGGCGTTTTCGGTGCTGCCGCCCGCACCGCCACCGCCGAAGAAAGAGGTCATCCCCGCACCACGCAAGGCGGAGAAGCGCAAGGAGGCCGAGGCCGCACCGCCGAACCTGACCGCCAAGCCGACCGAAGTCGTTGCGCCGCCGCCGGTCATCCGCCTGCCCAAGCCGCCGCCGATCGTGGTCGCGCCGGTGGCCGGGCCGGGGAGCGACTCGAAGGCGGGGGCGGCACTTGTGGTCGGGCCGGGGACGGGGAGCGGGGGGCAGGGCAATGGCCGGGGCAGTGGTCGCGGTGGGGATGGCGATGGCGGCGGGGGCGGGGAGATCCCGCTCGAGCTGATCCGCGGCGAGCTGCGCTACCGCGATCTGCCGCGCGATCTGTACGAAGCGCATGTCGCTGGGCGGGTCGAGATGGCGTTCGACGTGGGGGTGAAGGGGCGGGTGACGGCGTGTCGGATCACCCGGTCGAGCGGCAACCGGCGGCTGGATGCGGCGACGTGTGACCTGATCATCGAGAAGCTGCGGTATCGGCCGACGCGGACGGCGGCGGGGGTCGCGGTGCCGGATACGGTTTCGGGGGAGCAGGTGTGGACGATCGAGCGTGGGGAAGGCGGGGACGAAGAGGACTAACGGGGGATGATCCCCCCTTAAACGCTTTCCCGGCGGAGACCGGGGCCCAGTAGAGGTGTCGGCGGTAAGAGAGCGCAGTGCCCGCCATTACCCGCCCTCGACTGGGCCCCGGCCTTCGCCGGGGAAGTGCTAACCGGGGATAGTGCTTAGCGGCTAACCCCCGGCACTTACGCCCCGAGGGAAGCCGCCAACGCACGTTACTCCGTACCGCTGCCGGGTTCGGCCATCTTGCGATGCTGCTCGGCGACGAACGACGGGGGCAAGACGCCTGTGGCCGCAACCTGTAGCTTGTTCGACAGCCCCGAGACGATGCTGCCCTTGCCCGCGAACAACGCGTCCCAGCCGTCCTTCGCGACCTTGGCCGGGTCGCTCTTGCTGTCGCTCTGGCCGACGCTGGTGTCGTTCATGCCGGCGCGATCGAAGAACTCCGTCTCGACCGGCCCCGGCATCAGCGTCGTGATCGTGACGCCCTTCGACTCCTTGATCTCGTTGCGCAAAGCCTCGGTCCAGTTGTCCACGAACGCCTTTGTGCCGTTGTACACCGCGTTGAACGCGCCCGGGATGTAGCCTGCGACCGACCCGGTGACGAGGATCTTGCCGTCGTCGCGCGCGACCATGTCCTTGAGGACACGCTGGATAAGATAGACCGTGCCCGTGATGTTGGTGTCGACCGAACGCCGCCACTTGGCGACATCCTGATCGAGGAACGCACCGCCGGTGCCGATCCCGGCATTGGCGCACAGCAGGTCGACCTGACGGCCCCCGGTGGCATCGAGCAACTGGTCGACGCCGTCGATTGACGACAGGTCGGCGTTGACCGACTGGACGTCGGTGCCGAACTGCTTGAAGTCGGCGGCGGCGGAATCGATCAGCGCTTCGTTCGCGACGACGATCAGGTCGTAGCGGTCCTTCGCCGCGATGGTGGCGAGTTCGAAGCCGATCCCGGTCGATGCGCCGGTGATGATCGCGAGTTTGTTGGCCATGATAGTCTCTCCTGGAATATGGGTCAGAGCGTGGGCGCGAGGCCGGGCTTGAGGACGACCTTGGTCACCTCATTCTGGTTGTCGTGGAACATCTTGTAGCCTTGCGGTGCCTCTTCCAGCGACAGCCGGTGCGAGATGAGGAAGGTCGTGTCGATCTTCTCCTCGAGGATCGCGGCGAGCAGTCCGGGCAGGTAATGCTGCACGTGCGTCTGCCCGGTCTTCAGCGTCAGGCCCTTTTCCATGAACGCCCCGAGCGGGAACTTGTCGACGAACCCGCCGTATACTGCAGGCATCGAGACACGGCCACCCTTGCGGCAGGCATAGATCGCCTGGCGGATCGCATGCGTGCGATCGGTGCCGAGGAAGGTCGACTTCTTGATCTGGTCGATCACGTTGTCGACGAAGAAGCCGTGTGCCTCGAGGCCGACGCTGTCGATCACGGCGTCGGGACCAATTCCGCCGGTCATCTCCATCAGCGCGTCATAGACGGCCGAATCCTCGAAGTTGATCGTCTCCGCACCGAACTTCTTCGCGAGTTCGAGGCGGCGCGGGAAATGATCGATCGCGATCACGCGTTCGGCGCCCATCAAGAACGCCGACTGCACCGCGAACAGGCCGACCGGTCCGCAACCCCATACCGCGACGGTATCGCCGGGTTCGATGTCGGCATTCTCCGCCGCCATCCAGCCGGTCGGGAGGATGTCGGACAGGAACAGCACCTTTTCGTCGTCGATCCCCTCGGGGATGACGATCGGGCCGACGTCGCTGAACGGCACGCGGACATATTCCGCCTGCCCCCCGGCATAGCCGCCGGTCATGTGGCTGTAGCCGAACAGCCCCGACATCGGCTGGCCGTACAGCGTCTGCGCGATGTCCTGATTGTCCGCGGGGAGGCCGTTGTCGCACGCCGAATATTGATGCTTGCCGCAATGATAGCAGCTCCCGCACGCGATGGTGAACGGGACGACGACCTTCTGGCCCTTCTTGAGCGTCGACTTGGGGCCGATCTCGACCACTTCGCCCATGAACTCATGGCCAAGGATGTCGCCCGACTGCATCGTCGGGATATAGCCGTCGTACAGGTGCAGGTCCGAGCCGCAGATCGCGGTCGCGGTGATCTTGATGATCGCGTCGCGCGGGTTGATGATTTCGGGATCGTCGACGGTGTCGACGCGGACGTCGTGGCGGCCGTGCCAGGTCAGCGCGCGCATCAGGCCTTCTCCTCTTCATATTGCTTGCGCGTCTGCGCGGCGGTGGCAACTTCGCCGGTTTCCATCAATTGCTTGAAACGGCGCAGGTCGCGGCGCGCCTGGATCGCGGGTTCGCGCTGGAACAGCTTGGCGATCAGCTTACCGACGACACCCGCGGGCGGATCGTAGAGCAGCGTCGCGGTGACGACGGTGCCGCGTGCGCCGGCATCGCGGAAATCGACGCGACCGCTATTGTCGATGTCCGCACCGGGTTCGGACGCCCAGGCGATATACTCGCCGTCGGCTTCGTCAGTAACTACCGAGTCCCATTCGACCGTCTTGCCGCCGGGGGCTTTCACCACCCAATGCGACCGCTTGGCGTCGAGCACGTCGATCCGCTCGACATTGTCCATGAAGGTCGGAAGATTGGTGAAGTCCCGGAAATAGGCGAAGAGTTCGGCACGCGGCCGATTGATCGTGACCGCGCGCCCGACAAACGAATCGCCACGCTTTTCCAGCAGCGAGTCGGTCATCGCTTCGACGGCGGCGGCGTTGTGTTTGGATGCGGATAGCGGGGCATCGTCGGTGTTGACGTTTGGCATCGGGCCCTCCTGAGGTGCGGTGTCGTTAACGCGCTTGGGGGGCGAGACGGTTCCTCGAAAACAGAATAACATTGATCAGGTGCGGCGAGGCGGGCGCGCGGCACGGCGGTTGAGCGAAGCGCCAAGGGGGGCCATATGGTAAGCATGACCGCAGCCCCGATCACCGAACTCAACGACCGCGCGCGGGACATCTTCCGCGTGGTGGTGGAGAGCTATCTCGACACCGGCGCGCCGATCGGATCCCGCGCGATCGCGCATCTGTCGGGGCTCAACCTGTCGCCCGCGTCGATCCGCAACGTGATGCAGGACCTCGAGGAACTCGGGCTGCTCGCAGCACCGCATACCAGCGCGGGGCGGATGCCGACCGAAACCGGGCTGCGGCTGTTCGTCGACGGAATGATGCAGGCGCTCGAACCTTCGCTGGAGGAACAGGCCGCGATTGCCGCGCGGCTGACGCATGCCGGGCCGGTGGAGGAAGCGATTGCTGCGACGACCGCCGCACTGTCGGGCCTGTCGGCATGCGCTGGGATGGTGATGGTCGCCAAGCGCGAGTTGGTGCTGCGGCAGATGAGCTTCGTGCCGCTATCCGCCGAGCGCGCGCTCGCGGTGCTCGTCGGCGCGGACGGGTCGGTCGAGAATCGCGTGATCGCCTTGCCGCCGGGGCTGCCGGTGTCTGCGCTGGTCGAGGCAGGCAATTACATGAGCGCGATGCTCGGCGGGCTGACGATCGACGAAGCGCGCGCGCGGATCGAGATCGAGATGGCGGACGAACGCGCCGAACTGGATGGCGCGGCGCGCACGCTGATCGAACGCGGGCTCGCGGTGTGGAGCGAGGATGGCGACCGCCGCCCGGTGCTGATCGTTCGCGGGCAGGCGCGGCTGATCGACGATGCCGCCGCCGCCGACCTCGAGCGCGTCCGCGATCTGCTCGACGATCTCGAGGGAAAACAGGACATTGCGCGGCTGCTCGACAATGCGGCGGCGGGGGATGCGACCCGCATCTTCATCGGGGCCGAAACCAAATTGTTCGCGCTGACGGGGTCGTCGGTGATCGCCAAACCGTTCCGCGGACTGGACGGTCGCGTGGTCGGAGTCGTCGGCGTGATTGGCCCCACGAGGTTGAACTATGCGCGCGTCGTGCCCATGGTGGATTATACCGCCGCGACACTCGCGCGCTTGATGGGTTGAACCAGGGATTTTTGGACGACATGAGCGATAACGACATTAACCAGGCCCAGGACCTGCGCGAGGAAACCGCCGCAGCCGCTCCCGAGGTTGCCGAGCATGATGCCGCCGACGCGCGGTTCGAGAAGCTCGAGGCGGAGCTCGCCGAATCGAAGCAGGCGGTGCTCTACGCCCACGCCGAGGCGCAGAACATCCGCCGCCGCGCGGAGAAGGAAACCGCCGACGCGCGTGCCTATGCGTCGACCGCGTTCGCGCGCGACCTGCTGTCGGTCGCGGACAATCTCGCGCGCGGGCTCGATGCGATCCCGGCCGCGCTGCGCGAGGACGAGAAGATGAAGGGCCTCGTCGCCGGGCTCGACGCAACGGGCCGCGAGCTCGAGGCGGTGTTCCAGCGCCACGGCATCAAGAAGATGACGACGATCGGCGAGAAGCTCGATCCGAATTTCCACCAGGCGATGTTCGAACTGCCGAGCGACCAGCCGGCCGGCACGGTCGTCCAGGAAATGCAGTCGGGCTATATGATCAAGGACCGGCTGTTGCGCCCGGCGCTCGTCGGGGTCGCCAAGGCCCAATGATCTGTCGGCGTGGCGGTCCCGACGGGGCCGTCACGCCGACCACGCCGAAAAACAATAGCGCGACTGTCGGCGGGCGCGGTCACCCCGCGTGCTTGATCAGGCGTAGGTCTTCATCAGTTCGGCGCGATGACGAAAGACGTCCTCATCAGTGAATGGCGCGCCGTCGCGCGATGCCGCGACGACAAGCTCCCGCAACTGCGGCCGATCCGCGCTGAGGCTGGAAAGCGCCGCGGCAAGCGCCTCGGGCGTCTTCTTGGTCAACACGCCGCCGGCATGCTTGCTGATCAGATCTTCCGGATAGGAACTCGCATAGCCGACGATGGGCGTCCCAGACAGCAGCGCCTCGATCAGGCAGCGCGGGGACTCGCTGGTCTGGTGACAGAAGAGAAACACGTCGGCGGCTTGCAGCTCCGCCAGGAACGCCTCGCGATCCGAGGAATGTCCCGGAAAGGAAATGCGGTTCTGCAGCCCGAGTTCCTCCACATAGGACCGTGCCTCGGCCAGTTTCGGGCCGTCGCCGAGCCATCTCGCCTGGAAGACGACGCCGTGCTGTGCGGCCAGATGCAGCGTGTCGATCCAGTCGCGGACGCCTTTGTCGCCATGCGCGCGACCGGCGTACAGGATCCGGAGCGGACGGCTTTCGGTAATGGCCGAAACCTTGCGGGCCAGCACGTCCGGTTTGATCCGCGCGGCAGGACTCAGGTGAATGTTGTGGACCAGTTGGGGACAAGGACTGAACTGCGCATAGGCTTCGTAACAGTCCGCCCCGTGCAACAGGCCAAGCGAACTGCGCTTGATAACGAAGCGCTCGAAATGCTTCATCACGAAAGATGTCGCGAGGCGATAGGCGCGCTTCAGCCCGTGCGCTTCCTGCGCCTGAAAATGGGTGACCTGCGATTCGACGCGATCGGTCCAGATCGCTGCGCGGCGCTGCTTGTATCGCGCGATCAACGCCCCGATTGCGGCCCAGTCTCCGGCAAGACCGCCGATAGCAAAATGGAGATGACTTGACCGGTTGATCAGGTTGGTCAGTAGTCTTGCCCCACCAGGCAGCGCGATCAGGAAGCCGAAGATAGTGCGGCGGTTGGGCAAGGTGAAAAGCTGGCATGACTCCGCATCGACCTGCCCGTCCCAGCGCGATGTGCCGACTGGCTGTGACCCAACCTCGATCTGGGGAACGCACAGGATTAAGCGGTTGAAATTCTTCAGCCACATTCGTAGCCCGTTCAGCGCCTGCGTATCCAGATACAGGATTCCGTCGCATCGCCAGATCGGCAGCGGGAGAACCAGCAAGAGGGTCGTGGCAGAGCCGCGATTGTTCATTCCAAGAATCTCTCGGGTCCATTGAAGCAATTGTACAGTTAGCCCAAGACTAATGGTCCACGCTTTATGACAGCACGTTCATCCAAAAGGTGCAAGAAGGAAATGGAGTCCAAATGCCTAGCAACATGACGATTGATCGCCCGACGTTCGTTTCGCATCTCGAATGTTCGTTGACCGGGGAGCGGTATCCTGCGGATGTTCTCAGCGGGCTTTCACGGGCCGGACGCCCCCTCCTTGTTCGGTACGATTTGGCTGCACTCGGGGCTGCGGTTACGCGCGAGGCGATCATGGCGCGTCCCACCGACCTGTGGCGCTGGCGTGAGCTGCTGCCGGTGCGCCGGACCGAGAACATCGTCAGCCTCGGCGAGATCGAGACGCCGTTGCTCGCCATTCCCAAGAGCGCGGGCAGCCCCAATGTTCTGGTCAAGGACGAGGGACGCCTGCCGACCGGATCGTTCAAGGCGCGCGGGCTCGTCATGGCGGTGGCGATGGCGAAGGAACTGGGCGTGACGCGGATCGCGATGCCGACCAACGGTAATGCCGGTGCGGCGCTCGCGGCCTATGCGACGCGGTGCGGGATCGAGACGATCGTCTTCTGTCCCGACGATACGCCCGAGATCAACGTCCGCGAGATCGCGCTGCAGGGCGCGCGCGTTTACCGCGTCAACGGCCTGATCGACGATTGCGGCGCGATCGTCGGCAAGGGCGCGGCGGAAGGACGCTGGTTCGATTTCTCGACCCTCAAGGAGCCGTATCGGATCGAGGGCAAGAAGACGATGGGGCTCGAGCTTGCCGCGCAGTTCGGCTGGAAACTGCCCGATGCGATCTTTTACCCGACTGGTGGTGGCACCGGCCTGATCGGCATGTGGAAAGCGTTCGACGAGCTCGAGAAGCTCGGCTGGATCGGGTCGGAGCGCCCGCGCATGTATGCGGTGCAGGCAAGCGGCTGCGCACCGATCGTCCGCGCGTTCGAGGCGGGCGAGGAACATGCAGAACGTTGGGAAGACGCGGCGACGGTGGCGGCGGGGATCCGCGTCCCCAAGGCGGTCGGCGACTTCCTGATCCTGCGCGCGGTGCGCGAGAGCGGCGGCAAGGCGCTCGGCGTCGGCGATCCCGCGATCCTGCAGGCGGTCGACGATTGCGCGAGGAAGGACGGGCTGCTGCTCTGCCCGGAAGGGGGCGCGACGCTCGCGGCGTATCGCGAGGCGCTGCGGACCCGAGAAGTGGATGAGGACGAGCGCGTCGTGTTGTTCAATTGCGCGACCGGGCTCAAATATCCGATGCCTCGCGCGGACGCCGCGATCGACCGGTTCGCGCCGATCGACTTCGACGCGCTATAAGTACGTCGCGGGGGGAAACCAACGCTTCCCCCTTTCGACACTTCCCCGGCGAAGGCTGGGGCCAGGGGCGTTGGTGGCAGTAACGGCACGCAGCGGCCGACCTATTCCGTCTCGCTACATGGCCCCGGCCTTCGCCGGGGAAGCACTTTGAGCAGTCTGTGCGCGACAGACTTGCCGATCCTGCGCTGCCTCAAGCCGCCACGCTTACGATGATATCCGCGTAGATCGCGGTCAGCGCCGCGAGATCCGCCAGCGCGACCGCTTCGTCGAGCTTGTGCATCGTTGCGTTGAGTAACCCGAACTCGACCGTTGGGCACAAGCGCGACAGGAAGCGGGCATCGGACGTGCCGCCGGTGGTCGAAAGTTCGGGGACGATCCCCGTCTGCCGCTCGATCGCCGCCGCGACCAGCGCGGAGAGGGGGCCGGGCTCGGTTAGGAACGCCTCGCCCGAAATCCGCGCGGTGACGGTCGCGGCGGGATCGTGCCGCGCCACCAGCGCGGTGATCCGATCGACCAGCGCGGCTCCGGTCTGTTCGTCGTTGAACCGGATGCTGAGCCGCGCGTCGGCGCGGGCGGGAATGACGTTGGTCGCGGGGTTGCCGACGGTGATGTCGGTGATCTCGATATTCGACGGCTGGAACCAGCGGTTGCCCGCATCGAGCACGATCCCCTCGATCTCGGCGAGCATCGCGACCAGCCGCGGGATCGGATTGTCGGCGAGCTGGGGGTAGGCGACATGGCCCTGCTTGCCAGGCACGTGAAGCCAGAGGTTGACCGACCCGCGCCGCCCGATCTTGATCGTATCGCCGAGCCGCTGCGCCGAGGTGGGTTCGCCGACGAGGCACAGGTCGGGCGCGATGCCGCGGTCGCGCATCCGGTCGATCAGCGCGCGGGTACCGTAGGTGGCGGGGCCTTCCTCGTCGCCGGTGATGATGAGGCTGAGCGGTGCGCCCGGGGCCGCCGGGATCGCGGCGACGAACGCCGCGATCGCCCCCTTCATGTCGACCGCACCGCGCCCATACAGCAAACCGCCCCGCGTCGTCGGGGTGAAGGCGTCGTCGGTCCAGCCATCGCCGGGCGGGACGACGTCGAGATGCCCCGCGAACGCGAGATGCCGACCGGTACCGGCGCGGGTCGCGAGCAGGTTCTCGACCGGTCCGTCGGGCGCGTCGCCCACCACGAAGCGGTCGACCGTGAAGCCGAGCGGCGCGAGCGCGTCCGCGAGCACGTCGAACACCGCGCCGCGCGCGGGCGTGATGCTGGGGCAGGCGAGCAGGGCGGTCGCCAGCGCGGCGACGTCGAGGGCAGGGGCGGTGTGGTCCATCCTTCCGACATCGCCGATGCGACCGCCGCTTTCAATCCCGCCGCCGTCATGCGGAGATTGTCTCGGTGCCACCCGCGTTACGCCCGAACCCCGTCCGACGTGACTCAGGGAGGGACAGGCGCAAATCGCCGATGCGTCGCCGCCGCATCGCGATGCAGGCGGGGGCTGTCAGCCCGGCTTACACCCTCGCAGGGCATTAACGATAAAGGGCCCCGGCAATGCTCGATTGGCACGCCGTTTGCGAAGGTGATGGGCAGAGACGCATTGAAAATAGAGAGTAAAGTTAATGACTAAGACCATCCTGTTCGCTGCTGCCGCCACCGCACTCGCACTCGTTTCGACCGGCGCCAACGCCGCCGCAAACCTCGTCAGCGCAGCGGTCACGGGATCGAACGGCGCGACCGTATGGAACACGACCAGCTCGACCGGCAACTACA
Source organism: Sphingomonas sp. PAMC 26621 (assembly GCF_000251145.1). Taxonomy (GTDB): domain Bacteria; phylum Pseudomonadota; class Alphaproteobacteria; order Sphingomonadales; family Sphingomonadaceae; genus Sphingomonas. The sequence goes on from NZ_AIDW01000013.1 coordinate 43,660, forward strand.
CCGTCTTCCTGCAGCAGCCGCTCGGCAATGTGATGAACCCGACTGGCCAGGCGATCAACGATCCGACCGAAGCCGGCCTCAACAGCTTCACGATCAACGGCGACGGCTGGCCGATCGGTGGCAAGGCCGCATCGGACCCGCGCTACACGCTGACGCTCAAGTTCGCTGACGGCGCGACGATCTCGGGCGTGTACGATCCGCTTTTCGATGAGGCCCTCGATGTGACCTCGTCCACCGTCGGCAACACGACCTACACGTTTGTCGGTTTCGGCTGGGACCGCGTGCACGCCAACAATGTCAGCGGCAATGTCGCGCGCCCCGGCGGCGACGACCGGGATTATGCGGGCCAGTTCTCGTTCACCGCAGTCGAGGGCGCGGTTCCCGAGCCCACCACCTGGGCGATGATGCTCGCGGGCTTCGGCATGATCGGCCTCGGCCTGCGCTCGCGCCGCAGCGCCACGCCGCGGCTCGCCCACGCCTGATTTCGATCGGTGCAGCGTAGCGGGAAGGCTGCCGGTCCGATAGGACCGGCGGCCTTTTCGTTGTCTTGTCGAAACGACCGGGAGGCGCCATTCCACCGAGCGCTCAGCCGGAGGGAATGGTGCCGAAACTCGATCTCGCGATGATCCCACAGACAAACGCAACGGGGTATCCGCCGCCGTTCGATGCCGCGGTGGAAGGGCGCCTGTACCGTCGCCTGGCGCCCGTCGCCGGGCTGGTCCACCTCGGCGCGAGCCACGTCGTGCTTGCGCCCGGCGCGTGGTCGTCGCAGCGCCACTGGCATGAGGACGAGGACGAGCTGGTCGTCATGCTGGCGGGGGAAGCCGTGCTGGTCGAGGACGCGGGGGAGACGGTCCTGCGTCCGGGCGACGTCGCGGCCTTCGCCGCGGGGACGCGGAGCGGGCATCATTTGCAGAACCGCAGCGATGCGGACTGCGTCTTTGTCGCGATCGGCGCGGGGCCGAGGCTGGTGGGCGGGGATTATCCGGACATCGACATGCGCTTCGGGCCCGACGGCTACCACCATCGCGATGGAACGCCGTATGAAACGCGGCGCTTGCCCTGAACGGGGATGACGCGTGGGTTAAACGGTCGCGGCGGGCTGCTCGTATTGTTCGATCACCCATTCCTCTTCCTGCGCCTGCGCGATCCAGTCCTGGACGAACGGGTGGTGGAGCACCGCGTCCATATACCCGTTCGCGAAGCGCGCGATCGGCAGGCCGTAGGTGATGATCCGCGTGACGACCGGCGCATACATGATGTCGGCCGCGCCGAACGCGCCGAACAGGAAGTCCCCCTCGCCACCGAAGCGCGCGCGCGCCTGCGCCCACAATTCCATGATTCGCTGCAGGTCAGCAAGCACGTCGGCATCGGGGGCGACGGGCGCGAAGATCTGGCGGACGTTCATGCTGTGCTTGCGGCGCAGCGCGGTGAAGCTCGAATGCATTTCCGCCGCCATCGAGCGCGCCATCGCGCGCGCCGAATCGTCGGCGGGCCAGAACAGGTCGCGGCTGGTCTTCTCGGCGAGATATTCGACGATCGCGAGGCTGTCCCACACCACCGCGTCGCCGTCCCACAGGATCGGCACCTTGCCCGAGGAGGGCGCGAACTCGTCGCCCTCGCGGCGCTTGTCCCATTCGGCGTCGTACAGCGGGACGACCGCTTCCTCGAACAGCAGGCCCGATTGCTTGCACGCGAGCCAGCCGCGCATGGACCAGGACGAATAGGCCTTGTTGCCGATGATCAGTTTCATGCCCCCTGCCTAAGCGAGCGCCGGACGCCACGCAACGCCGCAATCCCGGGTGGCATCTCCGGGATCGATCCCGCATGACGCGCGGCATGAGTCGCAACATTCCCCAACTCGTCCGACTGGTGTCCATCGTCTGGCGGCGGCGCGGCTCGCGGCAGGCGGGGGAACATCTCGGGCGGCTGCGGCGGCGGATGGCCACCGGGGTCGGCGCTGTGCTGCTCGGGCTCGCGGCGCTGGCGTTTGCCGGGGTCAGCGACCGGGCGCAGGCATTCTTCGCGGCGTTCGTGGTCCGCTGGCCGTATGCGCCGCTGGTGCTGACGCCGGCGGTGTTCGTGCTGGTGGTGTGGATCACCCGGCGGTTCGCGCCTTTTGCGCGCGGCTCGGGCATTCCCCAGGTGATCGCGGCGAGCCGCGCGCCCGAATCGCGCGCGGCGGCGGCGCTGGTCTCGCTGCGGACCGCGGCGGCCAAGCTCGTGCTGACGGTGGTGATGCTGCTCGGCGGTGCTTCGGTCGGGCGCGAGGGGCCGACGGTGCAGGTCAGCGCGGCGATCATGGTCAAGGTCCACCGCTATTTCCGCGTGCCGATCACCGCGGGCGTGCTGATCGCGGGCGGCGCGGCGGGCGTTGCGGCGGCGTTCAACACGCCGCTCGCAGGGGTCGCCTTCGCGATCGAGGAACTTGCCGCCGCCTATGAACAACGCGTCGCGGTGCTGGTAATGGGTGCGGTAATGATCGCGGGGCTGACCAGCCTCGGTATTTCAGGGGATTACGTCTATTTCGGCGCGATGCACGCGACGCTCGGCGTGACCGCGGTGCTGACGCTGGCGCCGGTCGCAGGCGTGCTGGGGGGCGCGGCGGGGGGTGGCTTCGCGCGGCTGGTGCTCGGGTTCGCGACGACGCAATGGCGTCCGGTGGTGGTCGCGCGGTCTCGACCGATCCTGCTTGCGCTCGGTTGCGGTCTCGTCGTGGCGGTGCTGGGAATCGCGACCGGCGGGAGTACCTGGGGGACGGGCTATGGCGCGACCCGCGCGCTGGTCGAGGGGACGGGGCAATCGCAATATTTCGGCCCCGCCAAGTTCCTCGCGGCGCTCGCGACGACGCTGAGTGGCGCGCCGGGCGGGATCTTCGCGCCGTCGCTGGCGGTCGGGGCGGGGCTGGGCAATCTGCTGACCGGGCTGTTCAGTGCCGAACCGGCGGGCGCGGTCGTTCTCCTCGGCATGACGGCGTATTTCGTCGGCGTAGTGCGCGCGCCGCTGACCGCGGTGATCATCGTGATGGAGGCGACCGCTGCACGGGGAATGATCTTGCCGTTGTTCGCGACCGCGCTGATCGCGGATGCGGCGAGTACGCTGGTGTGCCGCGAGCGGCTGTATCAGGGGCTCGCCAAGCCGTTCCTTGCGCTGGTCGAGGACAAGCGCGACTGAGCGGCGAAGCGGCGAGCGAGGGATCTGGTGGGAACGAGACCGTCGTGCACCGTTCTCCCGCAAAGGCGGGAGTCCGGGGGGCGCATGCACTGCCAGCGGCTGGTCCTGGGCACGGCTAGGCCCGGTTTTCCTGTTCCCGCCGCCCCGCGTGCCTTATGCTCGCGATACACGGGGAGGTTTTTCGATGACGAAGCGTACGTTCGATCCCAGATTTCTACCCATCACCAGCGCAGTCGCGACCGCGTTGCTCGCGAGCGGCTGTGGCCCCTCGACCGACGTCGCCCGGTCCGATGTCGCGGTGTGCCGCGATGCGAACGGCGTGCGCACGGCGGACGCCAATTGCGCGCGCAGCGGTGGCGGGCACGGCATGAACGGCGCGATCATGGGCGCGGCGGCGTGGTATTACCTCTCGCGCGGCAGCGTCGTGCCCCCGATGGGGCGACCGCTGGCGGGCGGCTACATGTCGCCGCGCGCCGGGACGAGCTACGCGCGCGCGTCCGCCGCGACCGTCTCGCGCGGTGGCTTCGGCATGAGCGCGCGTGGCGGCGGCGGGGGTGGCGAGTGATGCGCCGGATCGAAACGACGCCGCGCGCCGACTGGCAGGCGCAGGTCGAGGCGTTGGGGCTCGTCTGGCACACCGCCGACGGCAAGCCCTATTGGGACGAAAGCGCGTGCTACAGCTTCACCGCCGCGCAGATCGCGACGATCGAGTCGGCGAGCGCCGACCTGTACGAGATGTTCATCGCGGCGGGCCAGCACGTGCTCGACCGCGAACTGTTGGGCGATTTCGGCATTCCCGACTTCTGCCACGATGCGATCCACGATTCGTGGAACGCCGAGCCGCCCGCGCTCAATTTCGGGCGCTTCGACCTTGGCTATGACGGCGTGGCACCGCCCAAATTGTTCGAGTTCAACTGCGACACGCCGACTTCGCTGGTCGAGGCGGCGGTGATCCAGTGGGACTGGAAGGAAGCGGTCTTCCCGGATGCGGACCAGTATAACCGCCTGCACGAGGCGCTGATCGCCAAGTGGCGCGACATCGCGCCGCCGCCAGGGAGCAGCGCGCTGTATCTCGCGCACGTCGCCGACGCGGCGGGCGAGGACAGCGTCACCACCGCCTATCTCGCCGATACCGCACGCGCGGCGGGGATCGAGACGCGGCTGATCGAAATGCCGGAGCTTGGCTGGGACAGCGCAGGGGGGCGGTTCGTCGATCTCGACAACATGCCGATCGACGCGATCTTCCATCTTTATCCATGGGAATGGCTGGTGAATGAGCCGTTCGGCAAGGATCTGGTCGAAAGCCTTGGCACGACGCTTTGGATCGAGCCGATCTGGAAGATGCTGTGGAGCAACAAGGCGATCCTCGCGGTGTTGTGGGAACTGTTCCCGGGGCACCCCAATCTGCTCGAGGCGCGGCGGACGCCGCTGCTCGGGGACCATGTCCGCAAGCCGCTGCTCGCGCGCGAGGGTGCGAACGTGACGCTGGTCAAGGGCGGCGCGACGCTCGCGGAAAGTGCCGGCGACTATGGCGCGGAAGGATTCGTCTATCAGGCGCTCTACGACCTGCCCGGCAGCGGGACGCAGCGCCCCGTGATCGGCGCGTGGGTGGTCGACGGCGCGCCCGCGGGCATGGGGATCCGCGAGGACGGCCCGATCACGGGCAATACCGCGCGCTTCGTGCCGCACATCATCGAGGGGTAGCATGGCGGGGCACGATTTCACCGCGCGGATCGCGTGGACCGGCAATCGCGGGGCGGGGACGCAAAGCTACCGGGGATACGACCGGACCTGGGACCTGGTGACGCCCGGCGGGGCGGCGGTCGCGTGCTCGAACGATCCTCGGCTCGGCGGCGATCCCACGCTGCCCAATCCCGAGGATCTGCTGCTGTCGTCGCTCGCGGCGTGCCACATGCTGTGGTTCCTGCATCTGGCGAGCAGCGCCGGGATCGTCGTGACGGGCTATGCCGACGATCCGCTCGGTGTGGGCGAAAGCGCGCCCGACGGAACCGGGCGGTTCGTCCGCGCGGTATTGCGGCCGCACATCACGCTGGCGGCGGGGAGCGACGTGGCGGCGGCGGATGCACTCCATGCGCAGGTCGGCGCGCATTGTTTCATCGCGCGGTCGGTGGCGTTTTCGGTGGAGCATGCGGCGACCTACGCCGAGGGCTGAACGACGGGGGAGACTCCCGGGGTTCAACACCCGCGTGGCGAACGGGTGAACCGGCGAACGGTTCGGCACGGATTGTCCAGACGCTTCGGTGGGAACGCTTGCGCCAGCGCGGCATGTCATAATCTGTCCTGACAGCCCGTACGCTGGTTACCTTCTTTCGTACGAGACTGCGTATATTTACCGAACATTAACGTTCCTTCCGCGCCTGGCGGCTGATGCGCGCCGGTGACGAGCGGGTTTACCGCTGGTCCTGCTCAATCCGTTGGAAAGGGAAGTTTCATGAAGCATATCGGATTTCTGGCGATAGCGACCGCCATGGGCATCGCGGCCTCCGCGCCGGCGAGCGCAACCGTCCTGATGCCCGGCCAGAGTGGCGTGGCTTTTTCGGCATTCAACGCCGCCACGCGCGGAACCCGGCTCGCCGAGATCGAGACCGGGACGACCGGTGCCACCACCTACACCGGTTTCCTGCGCAGCGCGGTGTATCAGAACACGCTGGGGACGCTGGATTTCTATTATCAGGTCGCAATCAGCACGATCAATGCGGGCGATGAAGTGTACAACCTGACCACCGCGGGCTTCCTCGGTTACACCGTCGATGCACTGGTCGATACGACCGACTTCGACGGCGCGGGCATCTTCGCCGCCGCCAACAACCCCAATTTGCAGGGGCCCCCCGGCTCGACCACGACCGCTTCGCGCAACGGCAGCGGTTCGGTCGTCCGGGCGGACTTCGGCGACAATGGGCTGGAAGCGGGCGGCCAGACCAGCGCGACCTATATCTTCCGCACCAACGCGACCGGCTACAATTTGGGCGGCACCTTCACGACGCAGGACGGGTCGGTCGCGCAGCGCGCCAACTTCCAGCCGACCGGCGCGGTTCCCGAACCCGCGACCTGGGCAATGATGCTGCTGGGCTTCGGCGGGATCGGCTTTGCACTGCGGCGCCTGCGTACGCGCGCCCCCCGCGTATACGCCGCCTGATCCGGATCATCCGGATACCAAGGGAAAGCCGTCGGCCTCGTGCCGGCGGCTTTCTTGTTTCGAATGTATGGGAAACGGCGCGTGGCGGCGGGCTCAGCGACCGCGGCGATACCCGCCGAACTGCGTGCTTTCGAACGACACAACCGCGCCGGCATTGTCGCCCAGCGGGATCGCCGCAACGCCGTACGCGCTGCGCAGGCCGTTCGAACCGATCATCGCACCGACTTCGCCGTGAATCCCGAGGCCAGGCTTGCCGGACTCGTCACGTTCGCCGCGTGCAATCGCTGCGCTTTCCACGGTGTTGCTGTTCAGGATAGCGTCGCGCTCGGCATCGCTGAGGCGGATCGTGTCACCTCGCGGGGTGGAGCTGGTAGGGGCAGAAGGCGCCGGATCGAGGTTTTGCGCAAAGGCGCCGCCCGACGTGCCCGTGATGCCCGCGACGCATGCGGTTGCCATGAGGAGGGGGCGAAGGGGCTTTGGCATCTTACGGCTCATGCCGCGGGTATAGAGCAGGATGCGGTGGACGTCTAATCCAGGTGAGCGATCCCGCTTTTTCTGTCCTTCCCCGGCGCAGGTCGGGGCCCAATAGAGAAGGCTGCTGTAACAGGATGTTGCGCTCGCAAACTCAACGCGCGCTCCTGGGCCCCGGCCTTCGCCGGGGAAGCAGTAGAGCAGAAGGCCGTCAGCGCGGGCAGCGCCTTCCCCTCAGCCGATCGCCTCGATCACCGCGGCGCGCAGTTCGGGGATGCCCAGCCCGGTATCGCTCGACGTCACCAGAATGTCCGGATGCGCCGCGGGCCGCTTGCGGGCTTCAGCCGCCGTCGCCTCGGTCACCTCGGCGAGGTCGCTTGCCTTGATCTTGTCCGCCTTGGTCAGCACCATGCGATAGCTGACCGCCGCCTTGTCGAGCATCTCGAGGATCTCGCGGTCGACGTCCTTGATGCCGTGACGCGAGTCGATCAGCACGAGCGCGCGTTTGAGCACGTCGCGCCCGCGCAGGAAGTCGTTCACCAGGAAGCGCCATTTGCGGACCATGTCCTTGGGCGCCTTGGCAAAACCATAGCCGGGCATGTCGACGAGCCGGAACGTCAGCGGCGTTCCGACGTCGAAGAAGTTGAGCTCCTGCGTCCGCCCCGGCGTGTTCGACGTACGCGCGAGCGAATTTCGATGCGTCAGCGCGTTGAGCAGCGACGACTTGCCGACGTTCGAGCGCCCGGCGAACGCAACCTCCGGCACGACCGCATTGGGCAGGAATTCGAGCGCGGGCGCGGACTTCAGGAAGGCCACCGGCCCCGCGAAGATCTTGCGCGCCGCCTCGATCGCTTCGGGTTCGAAACTCATGCCTTGACGACCTTCGTAGCGGCAGGCTCACGCATGCCCGGGTGACGCGCATACAGCAACCGCTGCTGCGCGACGGTCCACAGGTTCGACGTGATCCAGTAGACCTGCAGGCCGACCGCGAACGGCGCCATCACGAACATCAGCACCCACGGCATCAGCGCGAACACTTGCTTCTGGGCATCGTCCATCGGCGCAGGGTTGAGCTTGAACTGGAAGAACATCGACACGCCGAGCAGCACGGGCACGATCCCGATCGCGAGGAACGGCGGCAGATGGTACGGCAGATAGCCGAACAGGTTGAGGATCGTCGCAGGGTCGGGCGCGGATAGATCGTGGATCCAGCCGACGAACGGCTGGTGGCGCATTTCGATCGTCAGCAGCAGCACCTTGTACAGCGAGTACATGATCGGGATCTGGATCAGCGTCGGCAGACAGCCCGCGAGCGGGTTGACCTTTTCGGTCTTGTAAAGCGCCATCACTTCCTGCTGCTGGCGCGCCTTGTCGTCCTTATACTTCTCCTGGATCGCCTTCATCTTGGGCTGGAGCGCCTTCATCGCCGCCATCGACGCGAACTGGCGCTGTGCGACCGGGAAGATCAGCGTGCGGATCGTGACGGTGAGCAGGATGATCGCGACACCGAAGTTGCCGATCATGCGGAACAACCAGTCGAGATATTTGAAGATCGGCTTCTCGACGACCTCGAACCAGCCCCAGTCGATCGCCTTGCCGAAGTGGCGGACGCCGAGGCGATCCTCATAGCGGTCGAGCGTGTTGGTTTCCTTGGCACCGGCGAACAGCTTGGCGGTGGTGACGAGCGCCTTGCCCGGCGCGACGACGCGCGGGGCGAGCGTGAAGCCGCCCTGGAAGGTGTCGCCCTTGGCAGCGGTGAAGCCGGCATGGACCGAACTGTTGGCGTCGGGAATGACCGCGGCGAGCCAGTATTTGTCGCCAAAGCCGACCCAGCCGCCATTGCCGTCGAACATGTTCTCGCCGGGCTTGGCACCGCTGCCCCAGATCTTGCCGAAGAACGAGGCGTCCTTGCCCTTCAGATTGTCATAGGTGATGTCGTAGGTCGCGCCCTTGTCGAACACGCCGATCGGGCCGACGTGGTTGGTCCAGGTGTCGGCCTCGGTGCCGATGCCGGTGCGCGAGATGATCGAATAGGCGCGCAGCGCGATGGGCGTCGCGCCCCCGTTGGCAGCGACCTGGCGGACGGTGAACATGTACTTGTCGTCGATCGCGACGGTCAGTGCGAACCGCTGGCCCTGCGGGTTCGCATAGCTCAGCGTGACCGGCTGGCCGGGGCGCAGCACGTTGGACGAAGCGGTGTAGACGGTGTCGCCGTTGGGGACGGTCACGCCGTCGCCCGACCAGCCGAAGCCGGCGTAATAAGCGTCCTTGGTCCCGCGCGGCGAAAACAGCCGAATCGGGGGCGAGCCCTTGGCAACCGTTTCCCGATATTGCGACAGCGTCAGATCATCGACGTACGCGCCCTTGAGGTTGATCGACCCGTTGAGCTTGGGCGTCTCGATCCGGATCCGCTGGCCCGCGCTTTCGCGCAGCACGAGGTTGCGATCGCGGACTGCCATCGCACCGTCCGCGGCGGGGCCGGTCGAGGTGTCGAGCGCCTTCGACTTGCCCTTGACGACCTTGGTCGCGGGCGGGTTCGCCGCGGGGAAGAACTTCTGGGTGAGGAAGTTGCTGCCGAGCAGGATGATCGCGGCAAAGAGCGCGAAGAGGATGAAATTCTTGCTGTCGTGCTTCACGCGAGTCGTATCCGTTCGTCGATCAGGGTTTCGGCGATCATGGGACCGGGTCGGGTCCGTACCCGCCCCAGGGATGACAGCGCGCGATTCGTTTCGCGGCCAGCCATCCGCCCTTCACAGCGCCATAGCGGCGAAGCGCGGTAATTGCATAGCTTGAACAGCTTGGCTGATAGCGGCAGCTTGGCGGAAGCACCGCGGACGGGCCAATCTGCCACCCACGCGCGACCAGGATCAGCGCACGGGCGAGAAGGGTGGGGCGCGGGGTGCACATCAACAAGGACCGTCACCCCGGGCTTGTCCCCGGGTCCACCGCGCCGACGGCACGGCAGCCGAATTCAGCGGCGGGAGCGCGCCGCACCGTGGATACCGGTACGAAGCCGGTATGACGGAAAGGGAGGTGAAGATCACCGCACCACCTTCGCCAGCGCTTTGGTCAATTCGCTGCGCATCGCCGCGTAATCGCGTTCGATTCCGCCGCTACGGCCGATCAGCACGTGATCCGCGCCCTCGACTCCGGCGACCGGCAACAGCTCGCGCGCCAAGGCACGCAGCCGGCGCTTGAGCCGGTTGCGGATGACGGAATTGCCGACTTTCTTGGTGACGGTAAACCCCACGCGCATCGCCGGGGAACCATCGTCGCGCCGCCGCATCAACAGGACGAATCCCGGCATCGGCGCGCGTTTCCCCGCGTTCGCGGCGAGGAAATCGGCGCGGCGCGCCATCGTCTCGATGGTCGCGCCGCGGTGATCCCGGTTTACGCCGACAGCTTCTTGCGGCCGCGGTTGCGGCGGGCGCGAATCACGTTGCGGCCACCCGGGGTCGCCATGCGCGAGCGGAACCCGTGGCGGCGTGCACGCACCAGATTGCTCGGCTGAAAGGTCCGCTTCATCGTTCATTCCCTAGGACTGCAAACAGAAAAGGGCCGCCACGCGGACGGCCTCGTAAGCGGTCCCCCTAGGCAAAAAGGGCGGGCTAGTCAATTGCGCGATCACGCGCACGGCGGCGGGCGGCGCTGCGGCGGCGTAGCCCCATGTCCGCATAATGGCCGACCTTGGGCCAGCGACGCTTGGCATGGACGAAACGCTTCTTCGCCCACAGCGAATTCTGCAGCATCAGCGCGAGTCCCGCCGCGAACACGAAGATCCCGCCAGGCCCCGGAATCGCCCCGACGATCGGCGAGGCGACGACGAGCACGACCCCGGTCGAGAACAGCGTGAGCCGGAGCATCGGGTGGCGGGTGGATCGCATCGCGCTAGCATGTGGGAAGCCGGGCGCGCTTGGCAAGACGGTGGACTTCATCGGCCGTGCCGTTAAGCCCCGTCGCAGGCCCGGGGGGGAAGCAATGGTAGCAAGTGTGTCGACGGTGGCATATCTGGGGCTGGAGGCGCGCGCGGTCGAGGTGCAGGTCCAGTTGATCCCGGGGTTGCCCGCGTTCAACGTGGTGGGCTTGGGCGACAAGGCTGTCGGCGAAAGCCGCGAGCGCGTGCGCGGCGCGATCGCCGCGATGGGGCTGGCGCTGCCGCCCAAGCGGATCGTGGTCAATCTGTCTCCCGCCGATCTGCCCAAGGAAGGCTCGCATTTCGACTTGCCGATCGCGCTGGCGTTGCTCGCGGCGATGGGGATCGTCGATGCCGAGGACCTTGGCGACTATGTCGTCGTCGGCGAACTCGGGCTCGATGCGCGGATCGCGCCGTCGCCGGGGGTATTGCTCGCGGCGTTGCATGCGTCCGAACTCGGCAAGGGGCTGATCTGCCCGGTCGCCCAGGGGGCGGAGGCGGCGTGGGCGGGGCAGGGCGTGCTCGCGGCGCCCGACATCCTGGCGCTGATCAACCACTTCAAGGGCCACGGACTGCTCTCCCCGCCGCCGCCGGGGCAGGCGGAACCGATCATGCCCGGCCCCGACCTGCGGCAGGTCAAAGGGCAGGAAACCGCCAAGCGCGCGCTCGAGATCGCGGCGGCGGGCGGGCATAATCTGGTGATGGTCGGGCCGCCCGGGTCGGGCAAGTCGCTGATGGCGTCGTGTCTCCCCGGCATCCTCCCGCCGCTCGACGCGGCCGAGGCACTCGAGGTGTCGATGGTCGCGAGCGTCGCGGGGACGCTGACCGGCGGGCGACTGACCCGCACGCGGCCGTTCCGTGCGCCGCATCACTCGGCGTCGATGGCGGCGCTGGTCGGCGGTGGGCTCAAGGTCAAGCCGGGCGAGGTGAGCCTCGCGCATCTCGGCGTGCTTTTCCTCGATGAACTTCCCGAATTCCGGCGAGTCGTGCTCGATTCGCTGCGCCAGCCGCTCGAGACGGGGACGGTGAGTGTCGCGCGCGCCAATGCGCACCTGACTTTCCCCGCGCGCGTTCAACTGATCGCGGCGATGAATCCGTGCCGCTGCGGACATCTCGGCGATGCGGCGCTCGCCTGCTCGCGCGCGCCACGCTGTGCGGTCGATTATCAGGCGAAGGTGTCGGGGCCGTTGCTCGACCGGATCGATCTCCACATCGAGGTGCAGGCCGTCAGCGCCGCCGATCTCGTCCTGCCGCCCCCGGCCGAAGGCTCCGCCGAGGTCGCCGCGCGGGTCGCGGCTGCCCGCGCGATCCAGCGCGCACGCTACGCGGGGGAGGGCGTGCGGACCAATGCCGAGGCGGATGGCGCGCTGCTCGATCGGGTGGCGACTCCGGACGCGGCAGGGCGTGCGCTGCTCGCGCAGGCGGCGGAGGCGATGCGGTTGTCGGCGCGGGGTTATACGCGCGTGCTGCGGACCGCGCGGAGCATTGCCGATCTTGCGGGAGTCGAAGGGGTCGGGCGGGCGCATGTTGCGGAGGCGCTAAGCTATCGTCGGCGCTCCGCGGTGAATTGAGCGAAGCTGTCATCGCGCTGCAACAGGGTGTTGCAGCGAAGCGTGGGTTACGCTAGCGGGTCTGGCGTGCGGGCGTGGTGGAACTGGTAGACGCGCCGGACTCAAAATCCGGTTCCGCAAGGAGTGTCGGTTCGATTCCGACCGCCCGCACCACTTTTCAGGCCGTCGCGTTCTACCACTGCGTTGTCGGCGCAGTCCGCGCGGTCTAGCGTTCTCGCATGCCCCGCGCGCTGAAAGTCTTTCGCACCCCGATCGGTTTCCACGACGCCTATGTCGCCGCGCCGACGAAGAAGGCCGCGCTCGCGGCATGGGGCAGCACGCACGACCTTTTCGCGCGCGGCGTGGCGGAGATCGTCACCGATCCGGCATTGACCGAGGAACCGCTGGCGCAGCCCGGGGTGGTGCTCAAGCGGTCGCGCGGGACGACCGCGGAACAGATCGCGGCGCTTCCCGCAGTCGAGCGCCCCGCCGCGAGCGCGGACGCTGCGGCGGAACCAGAAACTGCGAAGCCAAGGCGTCCGGCACCGACCAAGGCGAACGGCAAACCCAGGCCAGCGCCGCCGCGCCCCTCGCCCGATGCACTGGAAGCTGCCGAAGCGGCGGTCGCGGATGCGGAACGCCGTCATGCCGAGGAAAATCGCGCGCTTGACCGCGAGCAGGCCGCGCTGGACCGCAAACGTCGCGATCAGACGCGGGAACAGGCTGCCGTGTTGAAAACACTGCTCGATTCGGCCTATCGCGCCAAGGAAAGCTATGCTGCGGCGCTTAAACGTTGGCGGGCTGCGCGTACTACCGGTGAGGAGTAGCGAACTAAACGCGGCGTGATACGTTGATGATGACAGATGCCGAGCACCATCAGGATAAGATAATGGCGCAGTTCGATCTTTCCCGCTTTTCGAGCGCTCAGAGCGATATGTTTGAAACGGCCCTTTCCGAGATACGGGCGGGCGAAAAACGTAGCCATTGGATCTGGTTCGTCTTTCCGCAGATTGCCGGATTGGGAACCAGTTCGACCGCGAACCATTTCGCGATCCGTACGCTCGACGAGGCGCGCGCCTTCATCGACGACCAGCTGCTGGGGGACCGGTATCTGACCGCGGTGGAAGCGTTGCAGACACTTCCCGGGGGGAGCGCGGAGCGTGTGTTCGGCGGGGTCGATGCGATGAAATTACGATCTTCGCTGACGCTTTTCGAGGCAGCGGGAGGTGCTGCCGTCATCGGCCACGCGCTTGAGAAATGGTTCGGCGGCGAGCGTGACGCGCGGACCCTTGCGCTGATCGACGCCGACTGAGCCTGGCTTCGTCCGGCGCGTCGGCGGTCGTCCGCCCGCACCGCTGTGCGAGGGCCGAACGGGTGGGGCGAACCCCGCCCCTCAACCCCTCATGCGGTTTCCAGCGACTCGCTCACCTCGAACCACACCGCTTCCGCCGCGCCGAGTTTCTTGCTGATCTGCGCGTGTTGCTTGGCCAGTTCCGCCGGGTTCATCCGCGAGAGCCATGCTTCCGCCGCCGCAGGATCCGCCATCGCGCGGTCGACCGCGTTCAACTGCTTGGTCAGCTTGGCGACCAACGCCTCGGCTTCATGCGCTTTTTTCTGCAAAGCGACCGCCGCGGCGGAGATCTGCGGCTTGTCGTCCTTCTTGACCGCCTTCGACTTGGCGCCTTCGCCGCCACCGTCGCCGGCGAGCACGAAGGCGATATAATCCTCCATGCTGCCCGCATATTCCTTGGCGGTGCCGCCATCGACCAGCACGAGCCGGTCGGCGGTCAGCTCGACCATGTGGCGATCGTGGCTGACGAGGATGACCGCGCCGTCATAGGCGTTGAGCGCCTGCACCAGCGCCTCGCGCGCATCGACGTCCAGATGGTTGGTCGGCTCGTCGAGGATCAGCATGTGCGGTGCGTCGCGTGTGATCAGCGCGAGTGCCAGACGCGCGCGCTCGCCGCCCGACAGCTTGCCGACCTTCTGCGTCGCCTTGACGCCCGAGAAGCCGAACCGCCCAAGCTGCGCGCGGACCGCGCCCGGCGTCTTGCCCGACATCATCCGCGTCATGTGTTCGAGCGGCGTATCGTCCCCGTCGAGTTCCTCGACCTGATACTGGGTGAAATAGCCGACGCGCATCTTGCCGCTGGCGTTCATCTCGCCGTCCATCGTCGGCAATTGCGCGGCGAGCAGGCGCGCGAGCGTCGTCTTGCCGTTGCCGTTGCGGCCCAGCAGCGCGACGCGGTCGTCCGGATCGAGCCGGAGGTTGAGCCGCTGGAGGATCGGCTTTTCGGCATAGCCGACCGCCGCCATGTCGAGCGTGATCAGCGGCGGGCGCAATTCCTCTGGCGACGGGAATTCGAACGACAGCGTCGGATCCTCCGCCATCGACGCGATCGGCTGCATCTTGGCGAGCATCTTCTGCCGGCTCTGCGCCTGTTTCGCGGTCGAGGCGCGCGCGCTGTTCTTGGCGATATATTCGCTGAGCTTGGCGCGTTGCGTGTCTTGCGCGGCCTTGGCGGCGGCGAGCTGTGCGACACGCTCGGCGCGCTGGCGCTCGAAACTGTCGTAGCCGCCGGTGTAGAGGTGGACCTTGCCCCCCTCGAGATGGAGGATCGTGTCGACCACGTTGTTGAGCAGGTCGCGCTCGTGGCTGATGACGACCATCATCGCGGGATAGCTCTTGAGGAAGTTCTCGAGCCACAAGGTCGCTTCGAGATCGAGATGGTTCGACGGCTCGTCGAGCAGCAGCAGGTCGGGCTCGGAGAAGAGCAGCGAGGCGAGTGCGACGCGCATCTTCCAGCCGCCCGAATAGCTGTCGAGTGGGCGGCCCTGCATTTCCTCGTCGAACCCGAGGCCGACGAGGATGCGCGCGGCGCGCGCGGGGGCGGTATAGGCGTCGATCGCGATCAGGCGTTCGTGGATCTCGCCGACGCGGTTGGGGTCCTGGCTGGTCTCCGCCTCGATCAGCAATTCCGCGCGCTCGGTATCGGCGGCGAGCACCTGCTCGATCGGCGTGGTCGTGCCCGAGGGCGCTTCCTGCGCGATATAGCCGATGCGGGTGCCGCGCGGCATCTCGATCTCGCCGAGGTCGGGTTCGAGCTGGCCGATCATCACCTTCATCAGCGTGGATTTCCCCGCGCCGTTACGTCCGATCAGCCCGACACGACTTTTCGGGGGCAAGGCCGCGCTCGCGCCGTCGAGGATGGCGCGCCCGCCGAGGCGCACCGTGATACCGTTGATGTTCAGCATGTCCGACCGCGTAGCAGAATGTTGCGCCGCACCCAAGGGGCAGATGGGGGGGGCAGATCGGCGGGGCAGATCGGGGCAGGGTGCGCTGGTGGACATTCGCGGCCCGAGGCCGGATGATGACCGCATGAGGACCACCCAATGAGCGTAGCGTTTCGTCGTGATAGCGACGAGGAACATCTCGAGCCCAAGTTCGAACGGCCGATCGCGCCGGGGCCCAATCTGGTGACGGCGCATGGTCTTGCGCTGATCGATGCCGAAGTCGCGCGGATCGATGCCGCGCTGGAACAAGCATCCGAGGAAGACCGCGTCGCGTTGCTCCGCGACCGGCGGTACTGGCACACCCGGCAGACGACCGCCGAGGTCGTCGGCCCTCCCGCGCCGGGCGAAATCGGCATCGGCAGCCAGGTGACCTTTGTACTGGGCGGAACCGAACGCACGGTCCAGATCGTCGGCGGTGACGAGGCGGACCCCGCGGCGGGCCGGATCGGCTTCCAGGCCCCGCTCGCGCGCGCATTGATCGGCGCGGAGGTGGGCGAGACGGTAGCGTTCGGCGGAAAGGCGGATGCAATCGCGATTATGCGCGTGAGCGGGTGAAACGGAAACGCGGCGGTCGAGCGGGGACGTTCATCTCGTCCAATCGTCGTACGGCCAAATACGCGCTTTCGCAGCGTAGAGCATGATGGTAGGCGCAATCAGGTGTGAGAAGAGTGTAAAGTCGCGGTGCAAGCGTATGTGTAATGTCGATCAAACACAGCGCTTGTCGTGAACCGGCAGCCTATATCGGAGCTAGCTGGTGCCGGTGCTCTCGTGATTCATCAATCGTACACCTTGATTCTGAATATAGAATTAGCCTTCTGGGACGGCCGATACTGGGCTGATCCGTTGTGGCACAAGGACTTGATGCTGCATTTGGCAAGCATCGAGGCGCTGACGCTCGTCTGTCCCGCGCGAGACCTTCGTCCGCCGGCAGACTGGCTCGCCTGTTGTGACGACAGGCTGACGATCCTGAACGTCGGGCCTCTGTCTCGCGGCATGGTTCTTCGGATTCCCCGGATTGCGGCGCTGCTCTGGCGTGTCATCGGGCAGCATGAGATCGTCCATACCGGGCTTGCCGGCTGGCCCTTTCCACTGGGGTGGATCGCCGCGCCGATCGCGCGGATCCGCCGACGGTTCCTCGTGATCGTGGTCGAATCGAGCTTCTGGCGCGTCGTACCCGGAACGGCCGGGGTGGCGGCGCGCGTCAAAGCCCGCGTTTTCGAGGCCGCCAACCGGCTCTGCGTGACATGGGCGGCGGCGACGTTTTTCACCACGGACGCGTATGCGGCTGAGCTTGGGAAAGGGGCGCGGGGGTACAAATCCGTTTCGCCGGCCACCTGGATCGATGACGCGACGATCCTGTCGCGGGAGACGATCCTCGCGCGGCAGAAACGTCCCGACGCGCGGTTGTTGTTCGTCGGTCGCTTGTCGTCCGCGAAGGGCATCGACGTGCTGCTCTCCGCAATCGCGCAAAGCGACGTGGTGGTCGACATTCTGGGAGAGGGCGATCGGCGCGCCGATTGCCAGGCGATCGCGGAGCAATTTCCCGAACGGGTGCGGCTGCTGGAGTCGATCCCCTATGGACCCGGTTTCTTCGAGACGCTCGACCGCTACACCGCGCTCGTCGTACCCACCTTGTCGGACGAACAGCCGCGTATCATCGCCGATGCGTTCGCGCGGGGGGTTCCCGTCATCGCCTCCGCGACCACAGGCAATTGCGGGTTCGTGACGCGGGACCATTCCGGGTGGCTCGTCCCGACCGGGGACTCCAAGAGCCTCGCCGCGGCGATGACAAGCGCGCTCGCCGACCCCGATTGCGCGTTGCGATTTGGCCTCAACGGCCGCGATCGGATTGCGACGCACACGCATAGCGCGATGCATGAGCGGCGGGCGGAAGAGATTGATCGCGAATTCCGGATCGGGTTGCGACAGCGGGCGGTGCTGGTCGCGGCATGAAGTCGCAGGCAACGCTGGATCGGCGCTTACCGCGGCAACGTGATCCGCGCGACCAGCCCGCCGCCAGCACGATTTTCCAGCGCGATATCGCCGCCCGCATCGCGGACGATCGATCGCGCTAGCGCGAGCCCCAGACCGATTCCCCCGGTCCCGCGATTGCGTGAGGTTTCCAGCCGGGTGAAGGCGTCGAACACGTCCTCGAACCGCTCCGCCGGAATGCCGGGTCCACGGTCGCACACCGCAATCTCCACGGCATGCGGCAGGGCGGTCACCTTGACCTCTGCTGCCCCCGCATATTTTAGCGCATTCTCGATCAGGTTGCGCACCGCGCGGCGCATCAGGCCGGGGCGCAGCCGCATCCGCAGCCGCGCGGCTTCCTCGAACACCACGTCGCTGCCGAGATCGCGGAAATCCTCGACCACCGCATCGACCAGGGCGGCGAGATCGACCTCGGTCGGCGGCTCGCTCGGGCGCCCGAGCCGCGCGAGCGACAGGATGTCGTCGAGCGTGCTGTTCATCTCGGCGATCGTCTCGGCCATCTTCTCGCGGTCGGTATCGTCCTCGACCGACTCGATGCGGACACGCAGCGCCGCCAGCGGCGTGCGCAGATCATGCCCGATCGCGCCGAGCATCCGGTCCTTTTCGTCGAGCATCGCGGTGACGCGGAGCCGGAGCGCGTTGAACGCGGTGATCGTGTCGCGCACGTCGTGCGGACCGCGTTCGGCGACGGGGACGTCGACCTCGCCCGGCACGAACGTCCGCGCCGCTTGCGCGAGGTGCCGCAAGGGCTGTGAAATGCGGCGGCCGGCCCATAGCAGCGGGAGGAGCATGATCGCGTAGAGGATCAGCGTCTGCGCGATCAGCCGCCACACTATTCCCGAATCGTTGCGCATCCACGGCAGGTTGAGCGCGAGCCAGCGGTGGTCGGGCCGTTCGACCGCGACGACCAGCTCGCCGCCATCGCGGAGCAGCCGTTCGACCCGGTCGTGGCTGATGAAGCGCAGTCGCGGATTGTCTCGCGTCAGCGGGATGACCTGCGTCTCGATCCGGCCCGGCCGGACCCCGGCCTCGACCAGCGCGGTACGCAGCGCCTGTTCGACCTCGCTCCTGCGCACGCCGCCGGGGGGCACGGGCGAGGCGGCGAGCAGGCGCAGCCGGCGGTTGTGGTCGTTGGGAAGCCGCCCCGCCGCGATCCGCTCCTCGGCATCGACGATCCGCGCGACGGCGGGGGCGGTCGCTTGGTCGATCCGTGCCTGGCGCCGGTCCTGCAGGAAGACCGTGAAGTTGATCGCCTGCGCGAAGAACAAGGCGGCGGCGATCAGCAGCGCCATCTGCCCCGACAGGCTGCGCGGAAGCAGCCTCAAAGCCGCGTGACTTCGGCAGCCAGCGTGTAGCCGCCGCCCCAGACGGTCTTGATGAGGTCCGGGGCCTTGGGGTCCGCCTCGATCTTGCGGCGCAGGCGGCTGACCTGATTGTCGATCGCGCGGTCGAACGCGGCAGCCTCGCGGCCCTGCGTCAGGTCGAGCAACTGGTCGCGCGTGAGCACCTGGCGCGGGCGGGTGACGAGCGCGTGCAGCAGGTTGTACTCGCCGGTCGACAGCGGGACCGACACGCCGTCGCGGTCGACCAGCGTGCGCTCGCCCGATTTGAGGACCCAGCCGGCGAACGCGAACGAGCCCGCCTCCGGCGCATGCTGGCGGGTGCCACCGGCGGCGGCGCGGCGCAGGATGACTTTCACGCGCGCTGCCAGTTCGCGCGGGGAGAAGGGCTTCACGACGTAATCGTCCGCGCCCATTTCGAGCCCGACGATCCGGTCGGTCTCCTCGGTTCGCGCGGTGAGCAGGATCACCGGGATCTCGCCGGTCTCGCGGATGTGGCGCGTGAGGCTGAGGCCATCCTCGCCCGGCATCATGATGTCGAGGATGACGAGGTCGATCGCATAGGCGTTCATCCGCGCGCGCGCGCCCTCGGCGTCGCCCGCCTGAGTCACGCGGAAGCCCTGCCGCGTCAGATATTGCGCAAGCGGTTCGCGGATCGAGCGTTCGTCGTCGACGAGCAGCAGATGCGGCGTATCTCCCATCGGATCGGGGTTTAGCATGATGCTCCGCTCAAGGAAGGCCGGCCCGTCGCGCTACTGCGCCGGACGGGCCGGGGTGGGGGCAGGGGCGATCGCGTCGGCGGGGTCGGAGCGGGCACCGCGTTGCATGGCGCGGGCGCGCTCGGTCCAGGCCTGCATTTCGGCGGGGGTGATCGTCCCGTCGCGGTTCTCATCGATCCGGTCGAAACGGTTGCCCGCCTGAACGAGATATTCGGAGCGCGAGAGCTTGCCGTCATGGTCGGCGTCTGCGCGGCCGAGCATCCGCGCGCCGGGGCCGGTCATCTCGTCGGCGGCGAGGAAGCCGTCGTGGTTGAGGTCGAGCCGGTCGAACCGCTGGCCCGCCTGCGCATCCGCTTCGGCGCGCGAGATCTTGCCGTCGCCATTGGTATCCGCGCGGAGCATTCCCGCCATTGGCGCGCGTTCGGGGGCGGCGGCTTGCGGCGTGATCGATGGCGCGGTTGCGCGCGGCATCTGCTGCGCGGTCGCGGCGAGCGGCGCGAGGGTTGCGAGGATCGTCGCCGTCAGGAGCATCGTGCGCATTGCGGTTTCCTTTCAGGGCGTCGTGCCCGCATCGGTATCGTCGACGGTATCGAGGGTAGCTGTCGCGGCTGTATGTCGACAATCCGCGAAACTGTATCAAAGTGTAGCGCAGGAGACAGCGGAGTCGCGTTCCTGCGCCCTTGTGTTCGCGTCGGAGCAGTACCGTGCGTGCCGTCAGCCGAAGATCGCGACGCTCTGCATCGCCTGCGCGACGGGTTCGCCGTCCGCGTTCCACACCATCATCGTCTGGCTCGATCCGCCCGCGACCGCATGGTCCGATCGGGCGGACAGCAGCCACCAGCCGTCGGTCGTGCGCGGCGTGGGCGTAAGCAGGTTGACGATCCAGGTGAGCGAACTGAGCGGCACGAAATCCTTGCCGAACAGCTTGAACGCGGCAGGGGGAAGCGCATCGCCGATCGCCATCAGCTCGACCATCGGATCGATACCGGTATGGTCGCGCAGTCGCGCCCAGCGCAGCCATTCCGCTGCGCCTAGATCGCGGTCGCCATCCTGCTTGAGGTCGAGGAAATTGAAGTTGCCGGTGAAGAACTCATCGGGGCCGGTGTAGAGCGTGGCGTCAGGCGCAGGCGGCGGAAGCGGTTTGCGCAAGGCCCCCTGCAAGTCGACGCGCGACGGGTGCCCATCCATGAACACGAACATCGCGCGATAGCCGAGCCCCGCGTCCGAGGTGATATCCGCCTGGATGAACGCCGCGGTCCGGCCGCGCCGGAGCTTGGTCGCGGTGACGGTGATCTCGCCCGCCAGCGGCCCGATGAACGACACCTGCGCAGAGCGAAGTGGCGGAAGATCTGGCTCGACGCCTTGCGCCGCGTGGAGCGCGAGTGCGCTCGACAGGCCGCCATAAGCGGTGCGCCCTTGCAGCCAGTCGGTCGGCACTGCCGCACGGAAACCGTTGTCGACCGGCGTGGCGGCGGCGAGGATCTCGGCGATCGGCGTCATGCCGGCAGCCGCTCGCGCAGCTCGCGCTTGAGCACCTTGCCGATCGCGCTGCGGGGCAACTCGTCGATCGCGTGGAGCGCGGAGAGGCGCTGCGTCTTGCCGAGCTGGGCGTTGGTCCAGTCGAGGATCTCGTCGATGCGCGCATCCACCCCGGTGTGGGGCACATAGAAACCGACCGGCGTCTCGCCCCACGCTTCGGACGGCATGCCGATGACGCTGCAATCCGCCACTGCGGGATGCCGCGACAGCACGGCCTCGAGGTCGGTCGGATAGACGTTGAACCCGCCCGAGATGATCAGGTCCTTCTTGCGGTCGAGCAGCGTGAGGAACCCGTCCGCATCGAACCGCCCGACGTCGCCGTGGCGGATGAAGCGGTTGCCCGCCGCGTCGAACCATTCCGCCGCCGATGTCGCTTCGGCGCGGCCATGATAACCGGTCATCATCGCGGGCGAGCGGCCGACGACTTCGCCCATCTCGCCCTGCGGGACTTCGTTGCCGTCGTCGTCGATCAGCCGGATGTCATGCCCCTCGACCGGGCGTCCGACCGTGTGGAGCTTGTCGGGATAGGCGTTGGCGACGAGCAGGCAGGTGCCGCCGCCCTCGGTCATGCCGTAATATTCGACCAGCAGCCCGGGCCAGCGCGCGACCACGTCGGCCTTGAGCGCGGCGGAGAAAGGCGCGCTGGTGCAGGTCTTGAACGCGAAGCTCGACAGGTCGAACCGGTCGAAATCGGCGAGGCCCATGATCCGGCTGTACTGGACCGGCACGAGCATCGTGTGCGTCGCGCGGTGGCGTTCGGCGAGCTGGAGGAAGCCGCGCGCGTCGAACTTCTTCATTAGCACGACCGTCCCGCCCCAGCCGAGCGTCGGCAGGAAGCTGACCAGCGTGGTGTTGGAATAGAGCGGGGTCGCGATGATCGTGACGGCTTGCGCGAACCCCGCGGCCTCGTTGCGGTTGATGTGCGCCCAGCGCATCGCGTGGCTCTGGACGATGCCTTTCGGCGTGCCGGTGGTTCCCGAGGAATAGATGATGTTGAACGGGTCTTCAGGCGCGATCTCGACCGGCTGCGGGCGCGCGCCCTCGGGGGCGATCCAGTGGCCGAGCGACTTGAGATGCACGAGCTTGCCGGGGATGCGGTGCCCGGCCATCGCGGCGGCGGCGTCCGCGTCGATGAAGGTGATCGGCGCGGCGCAATCCGCGATCATCGCGACGATCGACTCCGGCGTGGCCGAGGGTGCGATCGGGGTGGCGACGCAGCCAACGCGGAGCGCGCCCAGGAAGACGGCGGCATAGTCGATGCTGGGGGAACCGAGGATCGCGACCGCCGCGCCCTTCCGCACCCCGTCGCGTTGCAGCGCCGCGGCGATCCGGTCCATCAGCGCCTCGAGCGCGGCGTAGTCGATCTCGCCCCCGGCTTCGGCCAGCGCGACCTTGTCGCCATGTTCCTGCGCGTGCGCGTGGATCAGGTCGGGGAGGGTGGCGAAGTCGCTGGCGAGGAGGGCGGCGGCGGTCATGAAGCCTCGTTTCGGAATCCGGAAGTTCGAGTCTGCTAGGGGAGATGGGGGTGGAACGCCATACGCGATGTTCGAAAGCCACGCGGTGTCATGCATGCCTCCCGCCCTCCGTTCGTTTCGAGCGAACTTGAGAAACCCGCGCTGTTCCAGGTTTCTCGACTACGCTCGAAACGAACGGATGGGTTTGGGGTGGGCAGGGAAGCCCCCCTACCGCGTCGTCGCGGTCTGCCCGAACAGGATTTTCTTCGCTTCCTCGGTCATCGGCTTCTGCTCGCTGACCTCGGCCCCCTTGGCGTAGGCGGTGACCGTCGCGGGTCGCGCCGCGATTGCCTCGAACCAGCGCTTCAGGTTCGGGAAATCCTCGAGCTTCTGCCCCTGCCGCTCGTAGGGCACGATCCACGGATAGGCCGCCATGTCGGCGATCGAGTACCTGCCGGTAATGAAGTCGCGCCCCTCCAGCCGCCGGTCGAGAACGCCGTATAACCGATTGGTTTCCTTGACGTAGCGGTCGATGGCGTAGGGGATCTTCTCGGGCGCATAGCCGCTGAAATGGTGGTTCTGCCCAAGCATCGGGCCGAGCCCGCCCATCTGCCACATCAGCCATTGCACCGTCTCGGTCCGGCTGCGCAGGTCTGTGCCGATGAACTTGCCGTATTTGTCCGCCAGATACAGCAGGATCGCGCCGGACTCGAAGATCGCCACGGGCTCGCCGCCATCCGCGGGCGCGTGATCGACGATCGCGGGCATCCGGTTGTTGGGCGCGATCCTGAGGAACTCGGGCTGGAATTGCGCGCCGGTCCCGATGTTGACGGGCACGATGCCATAGTCGACCCCGGCCTCTTCGAGGAACAGCGTGATCTTGTGGCCATTGGGCGTGGGCCAGTAATGCAGGTCGATCATGCGCGCGCTCTTGTGATGTCGCTCGGGAAATGGGGAAGCCGTCATGCCTCCGCAATCGCGTCCGGCGCGGGCGCGACACGGTCCAGCACTTTCCATAGGACGATGATCAGCGCGGCGAAGGCGAGCAGGGCGGCGAGCAGGAACGCCGCGCCGACGAACCCATGGTCGAGCCCGGCCGCGAGCGCCTGCTTCATCAGCAAGGGGCTGATGATCGTCGCGATGCTCCCGAGGCTGCCCAGCCCGCCCTGCAACGCGCCCTGCCGCTCGGGGCCGGCCATCCGCGACAGCAGCCCGTTGACCGCCGGGCCGACGAACCCCGACAGCGCCGCGAGCGGCATGATCGCATAGGCCTGCCACCCCGCGCCGATGAAGGCGAACAGCAGAAACCCCGTTGCATCCGCCGCCAGCCCGATCACCAGCGCGCGCCGGTCGCCGATCCGCGCGATGACCGGGCCGACCACCGCCGCCTGCATCACCGCCATCACCAGACCGATATAGGCGAGGCTCCACCCGATCGCAGTCGGGCTCCAGTGGAAGCGGATCGTCGCCCAGAATGCCCAGGTTGCCGGATAGACCATGTGCGCGAGCTGGTAGACGAAGCATGCCGCGAGCAGCGGCGCGGCAATGCGGATGGCGAACAATGGCTTGAACGCGCCGACGATATGCGCGTCGCGCCAGCGGAAGGCACGGCGGTTCTCGCGGCTGTGCGTCTCGGGCATGGCGACCGCCATCGCTGCGGCATTACCGAGCGCAAGCAGCGCCGCCGCGATGAACGGCGCGCGCGGGCCGAACCCCGCCAGCAGCCCGCCGATCGCGGGGCCGATCACGAAGCCGATCCCGAAGGCGCCGCTGATATAGCCGAAGGCGGCGCTGCGGCGGTCGGGCGGGGTGCCATCCGCGATCACCGAACTCGCCGGGCCGTACACCGCGCCCGCGATCCCCGCGACGGTCCGCCCGACGAACAGCCACGCGAGCGACGGCGCGACCGCCATCAGCGCATAGTCCGCCCCGAACGCGAGCATCGACGCGATCAGCACCGGGCGCCGCCCGAAACGGTCGCTGAGGTTGCCAAGCACCGGCCCCGCAACGAACTGCGCGAGCGCGAAGGCGACGAGCATGTACCCCGCCACCCGCGTCGCGGCTTCGAGGTCGATATGGCCGAGATGTTGCAGCAGCGTCGGGAACACCGGGATGACGATGCCGAAGCCGATCGTATCGATCAGCACGGCGGCGAGCACGATCGGCATGGCACGACTGGTTGCTGGCATTTCGCAGGTCCCCCCCGGGATGGGGAGTTTACGCGGAGTTTGCGCGCGCGCGACTCTTTTCGTCACGCTGGCGGAACGACGGGTTGCTTACAATTTCGTCATGCCGGGCGCGTCCCGGCATCCACCGCAGCGCGCGTCCTGCCGCGGTCGCATGCAAACCACGGTGGATCCCGGGCCAAGCCCGGGATGACGGCGAAGGGGAGCGTGCCAGGACTGGAGGAAAAGAGCGTACCTCCCCTTCCCATTTTCCCGAAACTATGGCATCGCGCCGCCATACCCGATCTTCAGTTTTTGCAACCAAGGACAGGTTTCATGGCAACCGCGCCCGAACTCGACACTCCAGCGACTGCGCTCGACGCCTTCCGTGACGAGGCGCGCGCGTGGCTTGCGGAGAATTTTCCGCCCGCGCTCAAGGGCAAGGACAATGCAATGTCCGCGCTCGAAGGCCCGAGCGATCCTTCCGCCGACGAAATCGCATGGCAGAAGGCGATGGGTGAGAAGGGCTGGGGCGTCCCCGGCTGGCCCGCGGCGTACGGCGGTGGTGGCCTGAGCAAGCCCGAGATTCGCGTCCTGCAGGAAGAGATGGCGCGGATCGGCGCGTGGAACCCGATCGGCGGGATGGGCGTGATGATGTTCGGGCTGACGCTGCTCGAATATGGCACCGAGGAACAGAAGCGCGAGCATATCCCCGCGATCGCCAAGGGCGAAGTCCGCTGGTGCCAGGGGTATAGCGAGCCCAATGCCGGGTCGGATCTCGCCAACGTCCAGACCTTCGCCGAGGATGCGGGCGACTATTATGTGGTCAACGGTCAGAAGACCTGGACCAGCGGCGGGCAGTGGGCCGACAAGTGCTTCGCGCTCGTCCGCACCGACAAGACGCAGAAGCACGGTGGGATCAGTTTCCTGCTGCTCGACATGACCGCCCCCGGCGTCGACGTGAAGCCGATCCGCATGATCTCGGGCCAGTCGCCGTTCTGCGAGACCTTCTTCACCGACGTGAAGGTGCCCAAGGGCAATCTCGTCGGGCGCGAGGGGCAGGGTTGGGAAATCGGCACGCGGCTGCTCCAGCACGAACGTTCGAGCCTGTCGGGCGGCGGGTCCGCCTCGCGGCTGTTCGCGGGCAAGCCGGTCAACGCGCTCGCCAAGGACTATCGCGGGACGGACGCCGACGGCCGCGTCAACGACAGCGATCTGCGGATGCGGATCGTCCGCCACGAGATGGACGCGCGCGCCTTCGCGCTGACGCTGCGGCGTGCCGCGCTCGAGGCGAAGTCCAACCAGGGGCCGTCCGCCGCGACCTCGATCATGAAGAACGTCGGTGCGCGGATCACGCAGGATCGCGCCGAATTGTCGATCGAGATCATGGGCATGGCCGGGCTCGGCTGGGAAGGCGATGGCTTTACCGACGCGGAGCTCGAGCAGACCCGCACCTGGCTGTGGGGCAAGGCGGTGTCGATCTACGGCGGCTCCACCGAGATCCAGAACAACGTGATTTCCAAGCGCATCCTCGGGATGCTGGACCACCAATAATTCCAGTTAGGCGGCCGCGATGCGCGGCGCGCCGGAGAGGGGCGGGGTGAAGGATGGCTGAAGCCATTCTCCCCCGTTTTCTCACCAATATCATCGGGGGATAGCGACATGGCCGTACTCAACGACGAACAGACGATGCTGCGCGACATGGTGCGCGAATGGGCGGACAATGAATCGCCCGTCTCCGCGTTCCGCAAGATGCGCGCGGCGGAGCCTGCAGAACGCTATGACCCCGCTGCCTGGTCGACGCTGGCGGAGATGGGGCTTGCCGGAATCGTGATCCCGGAAGCGTTCGGCGGCACCGGCTTCGGCTATCTCTCGCTGGGGCTGGTGCTGGAGCAGCTCGGACGCAATCTTGCCGCGTCTCCGCTCGCCGCGAGCGCCGCAGCGGCGAGCGCGATCGTGCTGGGCGGTTCCGATTCAGCGCGGAACGACTGGTTGCCGCGGATCGCCAGCGGCGAAGTCGTCGCGACGCTGGCGGTCGACGAGGGGCCGGTGCATGCGGTCGATGGACTCGCCACGCAGGTCGTGGACGGCAAGCTCACCGGCACCAAGGCGTTCGTTGCGGAGGGCGACAGCGCGACGCTGTTCGTCGTTGCCGCAGCGGACGGACTGTATCTCGTCCCCGGCGACGCCGGCGTATCGCGCAGCACGCGCGTGATGGCCGATTCGCGCAGCCACGCCGAGATCCGCTTTGACGCCGCGCTGGCGGAGCGCCTCGGCGATTCGAAGTTCAGCCAGCAAGTGGTTGATCGCGCTACCGCAATCACCTGCGCCGAAATGCTCGGCATGGCGGAACAGGCGTTCCATACCACCAACGACTATCTCAAGACGCGCACCCAGTTCGGGCAACATCTGTCGACCTTCCAGGCGCTTCAGCACCGCATGGCCAAACTCTTCACCGAACTCGAGCTGATGCGCTCCGCAGTCGAGGGCGCGCTCGAGGCGATCGACGCGGGGCGGTCGGATCTCGACCAGTCGGTCAGTCTGGCGAAGGCGATCGCGAGCGATACGCTCAACCTGATGAGCCGGGAGATGATCCAGTTGCATGGCGGGATCGGGATGACCGACGATTACGATGCGGGCTTCTACATCAAGCGCGCGCGCGTGCTCGAATCGATGTGGGGCAATGCCGCGTTCCATCGCGAGCGGTTCGCCCGGCTCAACGGCTATTGAGCGACCCTCATCCGTTCGTACGATGTCGTGGCATGAACATGGTTTAGAAGGTTCGTTCTGGCCGTAGCGGACGCATTCCCGATATGTCTTTTCTGCAACACAGCCGTCACATCGCGTCAACAAGCGGTTTTCCGTGCTTGACGGCACGTTCTGCAAGGGGCATTCGAGGATAGGGTACGGAGCCGATCAGCGCTCCGATCCGGGGAGAGATAAAGATGCCCAATACGCGGTATTTGGTGGCGTGCGCGCTTTCTGCTCTGGCGATCGGGACGGCCAGTCCCGTCCTCGCCCAGCAAGCGCCCCCACCTGCGGACACGCCTGCACCCGCGCAGGCCAGCGAAACCACCAACAGCCAAGACGATGCCGGGCAGGACATCATCGTCACCGCGCAGGGTCGCGCGCAGTTGCTCGCCAACGTGCCGGTCGCGGTGTCGGCGGTTTCGGCAAGTTCGCTCGCCAATTCGGGCGCGAACGACATTCGCCAGTTGAGCCAGCTCGCACCATCGTTGCTGATGTCCTCCACCGGGTCCGAAGCCAATGGCTCGCCGCGGATCCGCGGGATCGGCACGGTCGGCGACAACCCCGGGCTGGAAAGCTCGGTCGCGGTGTTCATCGACGGCGTCTACCGCTCGCGCGCGGGTATTGGTCTGAACGAGCTCGGCGAGATCGACCGGGTCGAGGTGCTGCGCGGGCCGCAGGGGACACTCGGCGGGCGCAATGCGTCCGCAGGGGTCATCAACGTCTTCTCGAAGAAGCCGAGCTTCACCTTCGGCGCGAACGGCGAGGCGACCTACGGCAATTACGATTATTACCGCCTCGCGGGCGCGGTCAACGTGCCGCTGACGCAGACGATCGCCGCGCGGGTCGATGCGGTCTACGTCAACCGCAAGGGGTTCTATAACGACCCGACCAACAAGATCGACATCAACAATCGCGACCGCTACTTCATCCGCGGGCAAATCCTGTACCAGCCCAGCGCGGACTTTTCGCTGCGGCTGATCGGCGATTACACGCATCGCAACGAACGCTGCTGCGCCGCAATTTATGTCGACAATTCGGTCAATCCCTCCGTCGGCAATCTCAACAACCCGTCGACCCCGCTGTCGCCGCTTCAGACCACCGGCAACAACATCATCAACGTGCTGCGCGATCTCGGGCAGCCGCTGTCGAAGCTGACCAACGCGGGCTATGACCGCAATGTGAGTGTCAGCCCGGGACGCAGCTTCGGCGGCATCACGACCGACAAGGGCATTTCGGGGCAGATCGACTGGCGTCTCGGCGGGATCAACCTGACCTCGATCACCGCGTATCGCGAATATAAGAGCGATCAGGGGTCCGATACCGACTATAGCCAGGTCGACATTCTGTACCGTGCGGCAGACGGCAATTCGGCGCGCCAGTTCAAGACCTTCACGCAGGAACTGCGGTTGCAGGGCAATTTGTTCGACAACAAGCTCGACTGGCTGGTCGGCGGCTATTTCGCGAACGAGGACCTGACCGTTACCGACAATCTGCGGTTCGGCAGCCAGTACGGCCGGTTCGCGACGTGCCGGATCGTGTCGGGCGGTGGCCTTGCCGCGCTCTACTCGCCGACCTCGCCGGGCTGCCTCGGCGCGCGACCTGCGGCGTTCGGTGCCGCCTCGCCGTTGATCTATGCGGCGTTCGACCGGCTCGACAGCATCAACGACAAGGGCTCGACGCTCGATCGCTACACCCAGAACAGCCGCAACTACGCGATCTTCACGCACAACATCTTCCATCTGACCAGCCGGCTCGATGTCACGCTGGGCGTGCGTTACACCAACGAGACCAAGAAGTTCGCGGCGACCTTCGGCAACGACAATACGGCGTGCGTCGCCAACGAGGCCGCGCTGACGTCGCTCCTGTCCAACGCAGCCCTGGGGGCGGTGGCGCAAGGCCTGGTCGGCCTGTCGTGCCAGGGCAATTCGACCGCCGAGCTCAACGGCGTGTCGATCAACAGCAAGCGCAGCGAGGATCGTTTCAGCGGAACCGGCATCCTGTCGTGGCGGCCGTTCGACCACATGCTGCTCTACGGCAGCTATTCGCGGGGCTATAAGGCGGGCGGGTTCAACCTCGATCGCTCGGCGCTCAAGAACCCGATCCAGCTTTCCAACGGCGTGCTGACGACGACCTTCGCCTCGGTCGGCGGCGCGCAGGCGCTGGTCAACAAGCTGCAGTTCGATCCCGAGACCGTGACGTCCTACGAAGTCGGCGCGAAATACGGGACCGGGCCGTTCACGCTGTCGGCGGCAGCGTTCCGCCAGGAGTTCAGCAACTTCCAGCTCAACACCTTCAACGGCACGGTCTTCCTCGTCCAGAACATCAACGGTTGCACCAGCGGCCTGAACGGCGGAGACCGCGATCTCAGCGCGACCACCGGAAGCTGCCCGAGCGGGGACGTCGGCTACGGCGTGCTGTCGCAGGGTGTCGAGCTCGAGGCGTCGCTCGTCCCGATCCGCGATCTGCGCGTCAATCTCGGCGGGACGTATCAGTCGAGCAAGTATCGCAACAATGTCGTCGGCAACAGCAGCGGTGCGCCGCTCGATCCCGCACTGCGCGTGCTGCCGGGCAGGACGCTGTCGAACGCGCCCAAGATCGTCGTGACGAGCTCGGTCGCCTGGACCCCCAAGATCGGCGACAGCGGTCTCTCGGCGCTGTTCTATATCGATAGCCGTCTATCGGACAATTATAACACGGGGTCCGACCTGTTCCCGCAGAAGGCGCAGGACAGTTTCGCCCTATTCAACGCGCGCGTCGGTTTGCGCGGGAAGGACGAGCATTGGTCGGTCGAGTTCTGGGGGCAGAACATCTTCAACAAGAATTACGCGCAGGTCGCCTTCAACTCGCCGTTCCAGGCGGGCACGACCAGCGCGCCGTTCGTCGACCCGCAATATCCCGGTGGCCGGCAGATCTTCTCGCAATATCTCGCCGAGCCGCGCACCTATGGCGTGACGCTGCGGGGCAAGTTCTGATCGCGTAACGCGACATGTAAAGGCGGTTGTGTTCCGCCCACCTCATCGCCGCCGCCTGGAGTAAGCCCCGGGTGGCGGCGTTTTCATGGCTGGCATCGGCGCGTCGCTGCCCTATGGTCGGGCCATGCCCAAGCGTACCCCTAGCATCCCCAAGGGTCTGCCGACCCGCGAGCAGATCCTCGACTTCATCGCCACCTCCGACACCCCCGCCGGCAAGCGCGAGATCGCGCGCGCCTTCGGGCTGACCGCGCAGGACAAGATCCTGTTGAAGGCGCTCTTGAAGGACATGGCCGACGAGGGGCTGATCGACAGCGCCCCCGGCCGCGCGTTCCACAAGATGGGAGGCGTGCCGAAGGTGACCGTCCTGCGCGTCATGGACGTCGACGACGGCGGCAATATCTGGACGGTCCCGGAACGGTGGGACGCCGACACCCCTGCGCCGAAACTGCGCGTGCGCGAGCGCAAGAACGGATCGCTCGGGATCGGCGACCGCGTGCTCGCGCGGACCGAGGAAGCCGGGCAGGGCTGGATCGCGATCCCGATGAAGGTGCTCCCGCGCGGCGAGCAGCTCGTGCTCGGCGTGCTGCGGCAGGAGCCGGGCGGCATGTGGCTGCAGGGCGTGGAGAAGAAGGAGCGGTCCGAGTTCGCGGTGTCCGACGCGGGCGGTGCGCAGGCGGGCGATCTGGTGCTTGCCGAGAAGGCGGGGCGGCCGCCGCGGATCACGGTGCGCGTGACACAGGTGCTGGGCGATCCGTTCGCACCGCGCAGTTTCTCGCTAATCGCGATCCACAAGCTCGGCATTCCCGACGTTTTCTCGGGGGAAACGCTCGACGAAGCGGTGCGCGTCGCGCGCCAGCCGCTGGGGGACGACCGCGAGGACCTGCGGCATCTTCCGATCGTCGCGATCGATCCGGCCGATGCGCGCGATCACGACGATGCGGTGTGGGCCATGCCCGACGACGACCCCGCGAACGATGGCGGCTGGCAGGCGATCGTCGCGATCGCGGACGTGTCCTTCTATGTCCGCCCCGGTTCGTCGCTCGACCGCGAGGCGCGGCGGCGCGGCAACAGCGTCTATTTCCCCGACCGTGTCGTGCCGATGCTGCCCGAGAGCCTGTCGGCGGAGATGTGCTCGCTCAAGCAGGGCGTCGATCGCGCTGCGCTGGTCTGCCATTTGCGGATCGGCAAGGACGGGACACTCAAGAGCTGGCGCTTCACCCGCGCGGTCGTGCGGATCGCGGCGAACCTTGCGTATGAAGATGCGCAGGCGATGATGGATGGTATCAAGCCCCCTCCCTTTAGGGGAGGGGTTGGGGTGGGGCAGTCCAGCAGAACTGAATTCTCTGCGAGGCACGGCCCCACCCCCAACCCCTCCCCTGAAGGGGAGGGGCTTCAGGACGGTTCCGGCGTTAATCCCATCCTCGCCGCGCTCCTCCCGCTGTGGGACTGCTGGCGCGCGCTCAACACGGCGCGCGAGGCCCGCGCCCCGCTCGACCTCGATCTCCCCGAACGCCGCGTGGTACTCGACGAGATGGGACGGATCCTGTCGGTCGCGCCGCGTGAGCGGCTCGACGCGCACAAGTTGATCGAGGATTACATGATCGCCGCGAACGTCGCCGCCGCCAAGGCGCTCGAGGCGAAGAAGGCGCCGGTGATGTACCGCGTCCACGAACAGCCGAGCCGCGAGAAGATCGTCGCGTTGAAGGAGTATCTCAAGACCTTCGGGATCGAGTTCGCGCTCGGGCAGGTGATTCAGCCGCGCACCTTCAACCACATCCTCGCCAAGGTCGCGGAGGACGACATGCGCCCGCAGATCATGGAGCAGGTGTTGCGGACCCAGACGCAGGCCTATTACGCGCCGGTCAATCTCGGGCATTTCGGGTTGGCGCTCGGGAGCTACGGGCACTTCACCTCGCCGATCCGGCGGTATGCCGATCTGCTCGTCCACCGCTCGCTGGTCGCCGCGTACAAGCTTGGTGACGGCGGGCTGACCGAGGGCGAGACCGCTGGGATGGAGCGGATCGGCCAGTCGATCTCGCAGTTCGAGCGCCGCGCGATGGAGGCCGAGCGCGACACGATCGACCGCTATGTCGCTGCGTTCCTGTCGGAGCGTGTCGGCGAAGTGCTCGAGACGCGGATCACCGGGGTCACCAACTTCGGCTTCTTCGCGACGGTCGAGGGCATCGGCGGCGACGGGCTGATGCCCGTGCGCGACATTGGCGGCGAATATTTCCGCTTCGACGAGGCTTCGCGCACGCTGACGGGCGAGCAGAGCGGGACGGTCTACGCCAGCGGGCAGAAGCTGCCGTTGCGGCTCGCCGAGGCGAACCCGGTGTCGGGTGCGTTGCGGTTCGAGATGGTCGAGGGGCGCGGCGCCGCGCCAGGCCGCGAAACGCGCGACCGCAAGCCGGGCAAGCCCGCAGGGCGGGTCCTCAAGCGGCGCGGGCGGCCCGCCAACATCAAACATCAGGGGAAGAAACGGTAGCAGCCGCCGACCCGCGCACTGTGCCTCTATAAAGCGCGGATGGGGGAGACATGGCGAGCCCGCGCGTTGATGAAGAGACAGTGCTGTCAGGTTGTGCGGCACGCGGCCCGGGCGGGTACTGCGTGACCCGTCGATGCGCCCGCGGCGCTGACTCCAGGAGTCTGGAAGCGCACTGGCTCCGGCATTTCGACACGGTCGAACGGCTTGCGGAAATGGGGTCGTGGCGGCTCGACCTGACGAATGCGACGATGGACTGGACCCGGCAGGCGCGGTGCCTGTTCGGGATCAGTCCTGACCGACCCGGTCCGCCTTGGCATCGTTTCCTCCTCTTTTTCCCGGTGAACGACCGGATGGTCCTGATGCAGGCGATTGACCGCGCGATCGACACCGGCATGAGTTTCGAAGTCGAGGCCGAGATCGTCACACAGACGGGCCGTCGCCGCCGATTGCGCAACGTCGGGGAAATCGATGGCGGCGGGGGGCCACGCCCGACGCTGGTTTGCGTCTGTCAGGACATCACGGTTCGGCATGAGATCGAGCGCGCGCTCGAGCGGAGTGCGATGGTCGACGAACTGACCGGGATCGCCAACCGCGCCGCCCTCAACATGTTCCTGACCGAGCAGATCGAGCAGCGCATCGGCGACGCCGGGTTGGCGGTCGTTCTGATCGACCTCGACAATTTCAAGCGCGTAAATGACACCTACGGTCATCAGGCCGGCGACGATGTCCTCCAGCGCGTTGCCCAAACATTGGTCTCGCAAGGCGAGGGATTCGGCTTTGTCGCTCGCCTAGGCGGCGACGAATTCGTCCTGGCGATCACCGAGGCGGAAAGGATCGCGACGGTTCGTACGGTTCTCGCCAAATTGCTGGCCGACCTGACGATCGAGGTGAACGGGGGGGCGGGGCCGATCACGGTTCGCGCGACCATGGGCGCGTGTCTGTTCGATCAGGGCATCACGACACGCAGCGAAATCCTGCGGCGCGCGGATCTGTCGCTCTACAACGCCAAGGCGCTCGGCAAGGGCAGAGCAATGGTCGCGGGCGACCTGCGTCCTATCCTGCCTATGACGACGGACGGACGAGCCTCCTAGACGTTTCGGCGGGCAGGAACTCAGGAGCGCTAGACGCCGCTCCGATCGTCATCCCGCGCGGAACGTCAGCCCCGCCCTGGCCTGCAACCGGTCCGTCAGCACGCGCCCCATCAGCGCGCCCGGGGTCCAGATTCCGCCGGCGCCGGTCACGTCTTCGACCAGGCAACGTGCGGTTTGGGCGATCATCTTGCTGGTCGAGCCATAGCCCGGGTCCTTGTCGCCAGTGACGACGCAATCCAACCGCTCGCCGCCCGGCCCTTCGCCGATGAACAGCAGGTCGTAGAAGCCCGCGTCGCGTTCCTCCCGCGACGGGCCTTCGCCGGGCTTCGGCCCCTTGTCGCTGGAGAGCGGATTGATCTTGGCGATCGCTTCCGCGGCGGCCTTGCCCATTTCACCGAGTCCGGGCGCGACCATCATCTCGTCATAGACGAACCCCGGACCGTACGCATCGCCGAGCAGGAAATTGGTGCGATGGACGTTCTTGGTGTTGATCGGCGCCATGATGAAGGGGGCGACCCACGCCTCGATCGTCTTGTCATATTCCGGCAGCAGCCCACGCGGTTGCGACGGTCCTTCGAACCCGGGGGTCAGCGCGAACGGATTGACGAGCAGCCCGACCACCGACGGATCCTTTGCCGCCGCCGCCAGCGTCGCCTTCAGGCTGGCGGCGGTGCCACCCGAAAAGCCACCCTGCATCTTGCGCACGCGACCTTTCACGCGGGACAGGGGGTGGCCGAATTTCGCTTTCGCCGCGTCCTGTAGGCTCAGCACGCCGAGATCGAACGGGATCGAGTCGAACCCGCAACTGAACACGATTCGCGCGCCGGTGCGCCTGGCGGTTTCGTGATGTGCGTCGATCATGTGGCGCATCCAGGCGGGTTCGCCGCACAGATCGACATAGGCGGTGCCTGTCTCGGCGCAGGCCGCGACGAGGTCGCTGCCGTACAACTGATACGGTCCGACGGTCGTGAGCACGACGTTGGTGCGGTTGCAGAGCGCGCGGAGCGCGGCGGGGTCGTCGGCGTTGGCGGTGATCAGCGGGGTGTCGCCGGGCGCGCCGATCGCGTCGCGGACCTGCTCGAGCTTGGTCAGCGAGCGGCCCGCCATCGCCCAGCGTGGCGCGCCGGTGGCGAGGAGATATTCGGCGACGAGACGTCCGGTGAAGCCGGTTGCTCCGAAGACGATGATGTCGAAGTCGCGCGCCATGTGACCCTCCGTTGTGCGGTCCGGATGCTGTTGCCCGGTTGCGCGGAGTGTGCGGCATGGTTGCGGCGGCGACAAGCCTGTGAAGCTGGGGATCGGTTAGCAACATGGTGGCTGCCCGCCGAGGGGACATCCGCCTAGTCTTAACACTCCCGTCACCCTGAACTCGTTTCAGGGTCCACCGCGCCACGATGACGGACCGGGCCCGTTGCACAGTGGATGCTGAAACACGTTCAGCATGACGGCTGGGGGGCTACTGCGGGGTGACGGGCCGCATCACCCCGGCGAAGGCCGGGCCGTCCCGTTCATGTCACGCCGCCTCGTTGAACTGCAAACTCGCGAGCCGCGCGTACAGGCCGTTCTCCCCGATCAACGACCCGTGCGACCCTTGTTCGACGATCTGCCCGTCGCGCATCACGATGATTCGCTTCGCCGCACGGACGGTCGCGAGGCGGTGCGCGATGACGAGCGTGGTGCGGTCGGTCATCAGCCGCTCGAGCGCTTCCTGCACCAGCCGTTCGCTCTCGGCGTCGAGTGCGCTAGTCGCTTCGTCGAGCAGCAGGATCGGTGCGTTGCAGAGCAGCGCACGTGCGATCGCGACTCGCTGGCGCTGCCCGCCCGAAAGCCGCGCACCGCTTTCGCCGAGGAAGGTGTCTAGTCCGTCGGGCAATTTGCGCAGGAATTCGGCGGCGTTGGCGGCCTCGGCGGCGGCCCACAGCTCGTCGTCGCGCGCGTCCCACCGGCCATAGCGGAGGTTGTCGCGCGCGGTAGCACCGAAGATGACGGTTTCCTGCGGCACCATCGCGATCCGCGCGCGGATCTCGGCGGGGTCGGCGTTGCGCAGATCGACCCCATCGATCCGGACCGAGCCGGCGTCGGGATCGTAGAAACGCTGGATCAACTGGAACAAGGTCGTCTTGCCAGCGCCCGACGGACCGACGATCGCGACCGTCTCGCCACTTGCGATGTCGAGCGAGAAATCGTGGAGCGCCGCGACGTCCTGCCGGGTCGGGTAGCGGAATTCGACGTGATCGAAGGTCAGCGTGCCGCGCGCCGGGACGGGGAGCGTCGCCGGTGCGGCGGGCGCGCGGATCTCGGGTTCCTCGTTGAGCAGCTCGGCCAGCCGCTCGGCCGCGCCCGAGGCGCGGAGCAGATCGCCATATACTTCGGTCAGCGCGCCGAACGCGCCCGTCACCAGGCCGGCGGTAAAGATGAACGCGGTCAGCGCGCCGCCGGTCAGCCGCCCGGCGGAGACGTCCGACAGGGTCGACCACATCAGCAGCGTGACTGCACCGAACAACAGCCCGATCACCAGCGCGGTCATGAGCGCGCGGATCCGGATGCGGCGCTTGGCAGCGGTGAAGCTGCGCTCGACCGCGCCCGCGAACCGTTCGGATTCGCGCCGTTCCTGGCCGAAGGCCTGGACGATCTTCATCGCGCCGAACGTCTCGACCGCCATCGCGCCAATGTCGGCAATGCGATCCTGGCTTGAGCGCGAGTAGCTCTGGACCCGCCGCCCGAGCAGCATGATCGGCAGCACGACGATCGGGATACCGATGATCAGCATCCCCGCGAGCTTGGGCGCGAGCGCGAACAGCGAGATGATCCCGCCGGTCCCGGTCAGCACGTTGCGCAGCGCGACCGAGACGGTGGTGCCGACCGCGCTCTCGATCTGCGCGGTGTCCGACGTGAGGCGCGAGGCGACTTCCGAGGGGCGGTTCTCCTCGAACCAGCGCGGCGCGAGCCGCAACAGGTTCGCCTGCACCGCCGTGCGAATATCGGCGACGGTCCGTTCGCCCAGCCACGAGACGAAATAGAAGCGCACCGCCGTCGCGACCGCGAGCACCGCGACCAGCGCGAACAGGCCGTAGAAGACCTGGTTGATATGATCGGGGTTGCCGCCGTGGCTGAACCCCTGGTCGATCACCGACTTGAACGTCCACGGAATGTACAGCGTCGTTGCCGAGGTCGTCAGCAGGGCAAGCAGCGCGATCGCGATCTGCGCGGGATAGCGCGACCCGAAATGCCAGATCATCAGGAGATTGCTGAGCTTGCGACGCCCCTCCCGCGGCATGTCCTTGGACGGTATGTCTGACGTCGGAGCGGCTTGTACGGGATCTGCCATGCGCTTCGCCTAGCAGGGACCGTGGGCCGCCTCAATCGGCGTGCATCATAATCCTCGGCCGTGCGTATTGATATGATGCAGATGCGCCGCCCGTTCGTCGCATCACCGTATTAAGATGGATAGAATCGTAGATACGGTATGCTAGAAGGCCGGCCATGCTCTATAACGCTTACGAAATTCAGAAATCCATGCTCGCCGGGGCGAGCGCCATGGCCGACTTCAGCGCAGGCTGGCTGAGCAATCCGGCCAATCCGTTCGCCTATTTCGGTGGCGGGGCGGTGATGGGTTCGGCGCTCGAAGTGTTCGCGCATGCCGCCGCCCCGCGCGGCAAGCCGGCGTTCGGTCTGGCCTCGACCGAGGTGGACGGCAAGACCGTCGCGGTTACGGAAGAGATCGTCATGCGCAAGCCGTTCGGCCAGCTCAAGCGGTTCGTTCGCGAAGGCGTGGAGAGCGGGCCCAAGCTGTTGATCGTCGCGCCGATGTCGGGGCATTACGCCACGCTGTTGCGCGGCACGGTCGAGCGGATGTTCCCGGTGGCGGATGTCTACATCACCGATTGGCGCGATGCGAAGCAGGTGCCGCTGTCGGACGGCAAGTTCGATCTCGATGATTACATCGATTATCTGATCGAATTCCTCGAGGCGATCGGGCCGGGTGCGCACATGCTCGCGGTCTGCCAGCCGTCGGTGCCGTGCTACGCCGCTGCCTGTGTGATGAGCGCGGACCAGCATCCGTGCCGTCCCAAGACGCTGACGATGATGGGTGGCCCGGTGGACACGCGCGAGGCGCCGACTTCGGTCAACACGCTCGCGACCGAACGGCCGCACAGCTGGTTCAGCCAGAATGTCATCGCGACGATCCCTGCGTCGCATCCGGGGGCTGGTCGCAAGGTCTATCCGGGGTTTCTGCAATTGGCCGGTTTCATGTCGATGAACCTCGGCAGCCACATGATGTCGCATTACGAGATGTTCAAACATCTGGTCGACGGCGAGGATCTGGAAGCGGATGCGACCAAGCGCTTCTACGAGGAATATCGCTCGGTCTGCGACATGACCGCGGAATTTTATCTCCAGACGATCGACGTGGTCTTCCAGGACCATTCGCTCCCCAAGGGCACGATGACCCACCGCGGGCGCATGGTCGATCCGGGTGCGATCACTGACATCGCGATCCTAGCGATCGAGGGCGAGAAGGACGATATTTCGGGGTTGGGGCAGACGCGGGCGGCGTTGACGATCGCGACGAATTTGCCGGAAGAGAAGAAGCGCTATTATATGGCCGAGGGCGCTGGCCATTACGGGATCTTCAACGGCTCCAAGTGGCGAACCAAGGTCGCGCCGGTGGTCGAGGAATGGATGAAAGCGCACGGCTGAGGCCGGGGCACCGCGCTTTGTCAAAACCGGCGTCACCCTGAACTTGTTTCAGGGTCCACCGTTCAGCAAGTCCAGACCGTGTTTGTTGTGCGGTGGATGCTGAAACAAGTTCAGCATGACGGCGGATGGAAGCACGGGCGGCGCTTCCGCCCCTAGCTTGTGCGGGATCCCGACACGCCGCCAGGATCCCGCAATAACATCCTATGCCGCGGTCGTGCTGACCTTGGCGTGGCTGCTGCTTTCCTCTGCGGTAATCGTGCCGCCGAACAGCATCTTGACGCGACCCGTCAGTGAAATGTCGGTTTCCCACAATTCGGCACTGTCGATGTCCATCCGCAGCAGCGCGAGGTTGGGGTCTTCCTTGCCTTCAGGGAACCATGCCTCGACCTGCTTGCTCCACAGCTTGTCGATCATGCCCTTGTCATTGTCCTGACGGATCGTGCCGGACATGCAGGCGAAATAGTCATGCCCCTTGGACACGAACTGCGCCATCACCTTGCCGCCGTCGGCCAGGCGGTTATCCTTGCCGGTGAAAAAGAACAGCGTGTCGACCAGATCCTTGTCGAGCTGCGCCATCAGCGGCTCGCTGTGCGACGATCCGTCGGCCTTGCCCACCATGAGGTAGGGGCTGTCCGCCATCTTCTTCCACAGCGTCTCTTTGATTTCCTGAGTGTCGGCCATGCGTGTCTCTCCTTAAGGACGGTTCGGGAAGGAAACGACGGGACGCTAGGTTGGTTGCTCTGGATTTTTCGCAGGCTAATCAGCAAGACCTCGTCGCCATTCGGGAAGACGATAGATTGCCGTCATGGCATGATGGACAGACAATTCCCTGCCAAGTTTGCGGATATTTGAAGTCTATATTAGTCATTCGATCGGCGGCAATCCGGCCGCTAAGATGAGAGGTGGACCTATGACGGTCGCCGATCTGTGCCTGCTTCTGGGCGTGCTTTTCGCCTTCACGACCTTGGTCCTGAAGATCATCGAGATGGCACGCAAAGACTAGGGCGCACGGGCGGGGCTCGGTCTAGCAACCGAGCCCCAAACGGATTGAGCCCCGGCCGCTAGCACGACCGGGGCTCGTTATGAGAGGCGCCTATGACTTCGCCAGTCCCTATATAGACGAAAATCGCCTTGAGTTCAATTACAGGACCTCGAACAGACCAGCGGCACCCTGGCCGCCACCGATGCACATCGTCACGACGACGTACTTCGCGCCGCGCCGCTTGCCTTCGATCAGCGCGTGGCCGGTCGCGCGCGCGCCGGTCATGCCATAGGGGTGGCCGATCGAGATCGCGCCGCCCGAGACATTGAGCAGCTCATCCGGAATGCCGAGCTTGTCGCGGCAATAGAGCACCTGCACCGCGAACGCTTCGTTGAGCTCCCACAGGCCGATGTCGTCCATCTTGAGGTTGAACCGCTGAAGCAGCTTGGGGATCGCGAAGACCGGGCCGATCCCCATCTCGTCGGGCTCGGTGCCCGCGACCGCCATGCCGACATACCGGCCAAGCGGGGTGAGGCCGCGCTTCGAGGCGAGCGACTCCTCCATCAGCACCGAGGCGGATGAGCCGTCCGATAACTGGCTGGCGTTGCCCGCGGTCACGTTCATCCCCGGGCCCATCACGGGCTGGAGCGACTGGAGGCCTTCGAGCGTCGTCTCGGGGCGGTTGCCTTCGTCCTTGGAGAGCGTGATCTCCTTGTGCGTGACTTCCTTGGTTTCCTTGTTGGTCACTGCCATCGTCGCGGTGACGGGGACGATCTCCTGGTCGTAATAGCCCGCAACCTGTGCAGCAGCCGTGCGCTGCTGCGACCTGAGCGCATATTCGTCGCACGCTTCGCGGCTGATGTTGTACCGCTTGGCGACGACTTCCGCCGTGCCGAGCATCGCCATGTACACGTCCTTGTGCATCGCGATCAGTTCGGGGTCGGCGGCGAAGCGCATCTGCGGGGTCTGGACGAGGCTGATGCTCTCGACCCCGCCGCCGATGGTGACGTCCATGTTGTCGGTGATGATCTGCTTGGCAGCGGTGGCGATCGCCATCAGGCCGCTGGCGCACTGACGGTCGACCGACATGCCCGGCACGGTGACGGGGAGCCCGGCGCGCAGCAGCGACGTCCGCGCGATGTTGCCGGCCTGATGGCCCTGCTGGAGCGCACAACCGAACACGACGTCATCGACCATGCCGCCTTCGATCCCGGCGCGCTCGACGGCGGCCTTGATCGCGTGGCTGGCGAGAGTCGGGGCGGGGGTGTTGTTGAACGCGCCGCGATAGGCGCGACCGATCGGGGTGCGGGCGGTG
Source organism: Sphingomonas sp. PAMC 26621 (assembly GCF_000251145.1). GTDB lineage: Bacteria > Pseudomonadota > Alphaproteobacteria > Sphingomonadales > Sphingomonadaceae > Sphingomonas. Next base: position 84,725 of record NZ_AIDW01000013.1, read on the forward strand.
GAAACGATGACGGCTGAACGCATCGGACTTCTCCTTTTAAAGCCCCTCCCCTTCAGGGGAGGGGTTGGGGTGGGGACGTGGGATGGAAGCAGCCGGGG
>NZ_AIDW01000012.1 GCF_000251145.1 Sphingomonas sp. PAMC 26621
AAGCACTGGACGGGGACCGGGGGCTTTGCCGTCGAGCAAGCCGTCGGGCCCGCTGGTATTGAAGCGCAGCACCCAGTCTCGAACCGTCTGCAAACCAACGCCGCCGACCTGTGCCGCCGCGTGCCGCGCACCACCATCGTAAATCACCGCCAGCGCCAGCAGCCGCCGGACCTGATTGGCGTCACCGCTCAAACGCGCCAACCTTCGAAGACCAGACCCGTCGAAATCGTCCCTTAGCCCAACCGCTGATGCCACCGCCAACCTCCCACCGTTTGCGATGTTGAATCAGATCATGACCGACTTGGGAATCCCCGGCGCTGAGTCAGGCTCCGAGGGACTTGGTATTAGCTTGCTGTTCACCATCTTATTGCGCTGCAGCATATGTCCAAGCGCAAAGCGTGCCGCCGCGATTGCACAAAGCGAACGCTCCGCGTCGGCGCGGGCATAATCTTGCGACAATCCGCGCGCAGAACGCCTGCATCGACTCGCGTATCGGGACAGCGTTTGTGACCAAGGCAAGTATTGCGCTCAATCGGTTCGGTCTGGGCGCACGCGGCGATCAGCCGACCCCGGCGGACCCACTCGGCTGGCTGACCCGGCAGCTTACCAGCTACGATCCGCATCCCGATCCGATCGCAGCGGCGCCGACCAGCGCGACGGTCGCCGCCGGGCTTGCCGATTATTACCGCCAGCAACGCGCGATGCGGGTGATGCAGGGCAATCGGCCGGAGATGCCCGCAAGGGTCGCGGCCAGCCCGATGCAGGCACCGGGTGCGCCCGGACTGGCGCCGCCCATGCCCGTAAAGCCAGGGCAGGACGACGCGATGAAGCAGGCGCGCCAGTTCGCGCAGCGCGCGGGGCGCGGCGATTATGCGGGGGCGGTCGGCGCGCGCGCGACCAATGCGCTCGTCACCGAGACGCCGTTCGTCGAGCGGCTGGTGTATTTCTGGGCGAACCATTTTGCGGTGTCGGCGGACAAGCTTGAGCTGATCGGGCTGTCGGGGACGCTCGAGACCGAGGCGATTCGGCCGCATGTGCTCGGCACGTTTCGCGACATGCTCGTCGCGGTCGAGCAGCATCCCGCGATGCTGCTGTATCTCGATCAGGCGGTGTCAGTCGGCCCCAATTCGCCGCGCGGTCTCCAGATCGCCGCGCGCGGCAATCGCAAGGTCGGGCTCAACGAGAATCTCGCGCGCGAAATCCTCGAGCTGCATACGCTGGGGGTACGGACCGGCTATAGCCAGGCCGACGTCACCGAGTTCGCGCGCGCGATGACCGGCTGGACCGTCGCCGGGATCGGGCGCGGACCGGGGGCCGCTGCGGCCGGGACGGATGGCTTGCCCGGCGACTTCGTCTTCGCCGCGCCGATCCACGAACCCGGCGACCGCATGATCATGGGCAAGCGCTATCCCGCAGGCGGGGTCGAGCAGGCGCGCGCGGTGTTGCAGGACGTGTCGATCGCCCCCGCGACCGCGACGCATGTGATGACCAAGCTTGCGCGGCATTTCGCAGGCGACACGCCGCCACCCGCGCTGGTCGCTCGGTTGCAGGCGGCGTTCCTGGAGTCGGGCGGGGATTTGCCGACGGTCTATCGCGCGTTAATTGCCTCCCCCGAAGCGTGGGTCGAGCGGCCGCTCAAGTTCAAGACGCCGTGGGAGTGGACGATTTCCGCGATGCGCGCACTGAACGTCAAGACCGCGGACCCGCAGGCGATGGTCGGGCTGCTCAACCAGCTCGGGCAGCCGACGTGGAAGCCGGGGCAGCCGATCGGCTATGACGACATCGCCGCGAGCTGGGCCGGGCCCGACGCGGTGCTGCGCCGCGTCGAGGCGGCGGAACGGTTCGCGTCGCGTGCGGCGAATGTCGATGCGCGCGCGCTGGCGCCCAAGGTGCTGCCCGGTGCGGTCAGCCCCGCGACGCAGGCCGCACTCGCCAATTGCGAGAGCCCGGCGCAGGCGCTCGCCTTGCTGCTCGTCACACCCGAATTCCTGCGGAGGTAATCGCCATGTACGATCGTCGTTCGTTTCTTGGTGCCGGTGTCGCCGGTGCCGTGTTCGCCGCGCTCAGCCCGCGCATGGCCTTCGCCAAGGCGGAGACCGACAAGCGGTTCGTCTTCATCATCCAGCGCGGCGCGGCGGATGGGCTGGGGATCGTCGCACCCGTCGGCGACCCGGCCTTCGTGGGCGCACGTGGCGATCTGGCGACCGATTTCGCCAGCGCGCCGAAGTTGGATTCGATGTTCGCGCTGCATCCCGCGATGACGAGCGTGAAGGCGCTGTATGGCCAGAAACAGGCGCTGGTCGCGCATGCGGTCGCCTCGCCGTATCGCGACCGGTCGCATTTTGACGGGCAGAACGTGCTCGAGAGCGGTGGGACCGGGGCGTATCAGCTCAAGGACGGCTGGATGAACCGGCTGCTCGGCGTGTTGCCGCCGACCCAGGCGAAGGCGATTGCGGTATCCGCTACCGTCCCGCTTGCGCTGCGCGGGGCGCAAGACGTGTCCTCCTACGCGCCGTCGAGCCTGCCACAGGCGTCGGATGACCTGATGCAGCGCGTGTCGATGCTGTACGAGGGGGACAGCCAGCTTCATGCCTTGTGGAACGAGGCGATGGGCACCCGCGCGTTGACGGGCGACCTGGCGGCGGGGGGCGGGGCGAATGCTGCCGCGACCGGCGCGCTCGCCGCACGGCTGATGGCGCCCGCGAACGGCGCGCGGATCGCGATGATCGAAACCGGTGGCTGGGATACGCACACCGGGCAGCGCGGGCGGTTGAGTGCGCAGTTGAAGGGGCTCGATGCGATGATCGGCGCGCTCCAGACCGGGCTCGGGCCGTTGTGGAGCGATACGCTGGTGCTGGTCGCGACCGAGTTCGGGCGGACCGTCGCGGTCAACGGGACGGGCGGGACCGATCACGGGACCGGAAGTTCCGCGATGCTGCTCGGCGGCGCGGTGCGCGGCGGGCGGGTGCTGGCGGACTGGCCGGGGCTTGCGCCTACTGCGCTGTTCGAGGGGCGGGATCTGCGGCCGACGCTGCAACTCGATGCGTTCATCGGCGGTGCGGTCGCGGGGCATTTCGGGGTGGAACCGGCGAAGGCGATGGCGGCGCTGTTTCCGTCGTCCAAGGGGACGGCGGCGGTGGCAGGGCTGGTGTAGCGGTGGCGCAATACGGCTCCGCAAGCATGCCGTCATGCTGAACTTGTTTCAGCATCCACCTCTCCGCTCGGGCAGCCAGCCGTTGTGGCGCGGTGGACCCTGAAACGAGTTCAGGGTGACGGCGAGTGGTGGGACTGGCGCCTGTCCCCGGGAAAAAGCACCACGGGCGCCTACTGTGCCACCACCGGCAGCAGCACCGCGCTCGCGCCGACGCTGCCGTGCTGGATCGTGACGGTCGCCTTCTTGTAATCGCCGGGCTTCGCCAGGAAGATGTTGGGGACGAAGGTCTGCGGGTTGCGATCATAGACCGGGAACAGCGACGACTGCACCTGCACCATGATCTTGTGGCCCGGCAGGAATTCGTGGTTCACCGCGGGCAGGCGGAAGCGATATTCCTGCGTCTTGTTCGCCGGGATCGCGGTCGGCTTCGCGAAGCTGTCGCGGTAGCGGCCGCGGAAGATGTCGAGGCTGATCGCGAGCTGATAGCCGCCCATCTTGGGGTTGCTCGCGACCTCGTCGGGATAGACGTCGATCAGCTTGACCACGACGTCGCCGTCGGACCCGGTCGTCTTGGCGAAGATGTCCGCCCACGGTACGCCGGAGACCTTGACGGTCTTGGTAAGAACCGGGGTCGAATAGCTCATCACGTCGGTGCGGCCGTCGACCGAGCGCTGGTCGGACACGAGCCATTCGCCCCAGCGGCCATCCTCGAAATTGATTGGGCGCGGCAGGTACGGGACGGGGTTGGCGGGATCGGAGACATAGCTGTCCCCGCCGTTCGCCGCACGCTGGAAGCCGAGGCCCTTGTCGGCCTGGAGATACAGCGGCGTCAGCGCGGTGTCGCAGCCCTTGTCGCAGGACAGCGGCCATTTCGGGAAATTGTCCCAATGGTTTGCGCCGGTATTGTAGATCGCCGCGGCGGGCAGGGTGACCGCGGGGCCGTCCTTCAGATACTGGTTGAAGAAGGGCAGGACCATGTTCTCGCGATATTGCTGCGCGGTGTCGCCGTTCCAGGTCAGCGGGCCGAGCGATCTGCCTTCGCGGTTGACCTGGCTGTGCCGCCACGGGCCCATCACCAGATAGTTGTTCGACTGGTGGCCCGCCTTGACCAGCGCCTCATAGGCGTGGATCCCGCCCCACATGTCCTCGTGATCCCACAGGCCCTGCTCCCACAAGGTGGGCACGTTCGAAGGGCTGGCGGCGAGCAGCGTGTCGAGCGCCTGGCCCGACCAGAAGCCGTCATACGCCGGATGCTGGACCATGCGGTTCCAATAGGGAAGCTGGTCGTAGCCGGACCGCTTTGCCCAATCCCCCGCCGAAATGGTGCGGAAGTTGTCGTAATCGTCATAGCCGCCCGAAGGGGGGGCCGTGCCCGCGCCCTTGTAGCCCGTCTGCGACCCGAGCCAGCCAATGTTGGGCAAGCGGAATGCGCCATAATGGAACCAGTCGTCGCCCATCCAGCCGTCGACCATCGGGCTCTGCGGTGCCGCGACCTTGAGCGCGGGATGCGGGTGGAGCAGCGCCATCGCGACGGTAAAGCCCTCGTAGGACGAGCCGATCATCCCGACGCGTCCATTGGACTGCGGCAGGTTCGCCTTGTTCACCAGCCAGTGATCGTGTCATAGGCGTCGGTGGTGTGATCGACCTTGGTGCTGTTGAGCGGGCCGATCACCGGGCGCGTCACGACATAGTCGCCCTCCGACCCGTATTTGCCGCGAATGTCCTGATAGACGCGAATGTAGCCGCCTCGCACGAACATCTCGTCGGCGAGCGGCAGCGTCGACAGTTCGCTCGTGCTGTCGGTCCGGTTGGCGCGGCCCTTGGCGTTGTACGGCGTGCGCGTCAGCACGATCGGCGCGTTGGTCAGGCCCTTGGCGTAGACGATCACGGTGTAGAGCTTGGTCCCGTCGCGCATCGGGATCATCGCTTCGCGCTTCACATAGTCGCGGCCGGTTTCGGGCGGGGTAAAGCTCTTGGGAATGTCGCCACCGGCGGGCGCCGCCATCTTGTCCTGTGCTACCGCGGGGGTGATCGCGATCAGCGCCGCAGTGGCGGCGAGCAGGAGCGACTTGGAATGCATGGGCGACCTTTCGTCAGGATGTTGGCGCGATGGTAGGCAAGGTGTCGCAGCAGACGCAACCATTGATATGGCGCCGCTTGATCCTCCCCGTGACGGGGAGGAACGAAGGTGATTTGAAGCCGCCTTGCACATCCGCTAGGGGACGCGCTCGCAGACACCACCGGACGACCCCAATGACCCTCTACACCCGTTTCGCCGCGCACATCGATGCGGCGCTCGATGCTCTCGTCGCCGCGGGCGATCTGCCCGGCGACCTGTCGCGCGCGAACGTGACGGTGGAGCCGCCGCGCGACATCACGCATGGCGATCTGGCGACCAACGCCGCGATGGTGCTGGCCAAGCCCGCCAAGACCAACCCGCGCGCGCTGGCCGAGAAGATCGCCGCGCATCTCGAGGCGCTCGACGAGGTCTCGAGCGTGTCGGTCGCGGGGCCGGGCTTCATCAACATGACGCTGACCGACGACACGTGGCGGACCGAATTGTCCGCGATCCACGATGCGGGCGGCGATTACGGCCGGTCGACCCGGGGCGCGGGGACGACGGTCAACATCGAGTACGTCTCGGCCAACCCGACGGGGCCGATGCACATGGGGCATTGCCGCGGCGCGGTCGTGGGCGATGCGCTCGCCGCGTTGCTCGAGTTCGCTGGCCACAAGGTCATCCGCGAATATTACGTCAATGACGCGGGCGGGCAGGTCGACGTGCTCGCGCGCTCGGTCCACCTGCGCTACCGCGAGGCGCTCGGCGAGACGGTCGAGATCCCCGAGGGACTGTATCCGGGTGACTATCTCGTCCCCGTCGGGCAGATGCTCGCGACCGAAATCGGCGATGCTTATGTCGGCAAGCCCGAGGGCGACTGGCTCGTGCTGTTCCGCACCCGCGCGGTCGCGGCGATGCTCGTGCTGATCAAGACGGATCTCGCGCAGCTCGGCATCCATCACGACCTTTTCTCGTCCGAGGCGGAATTGCAGGCGGCGGGCAAGCCCGAGGCGGCCGAGCACGACCTGCGCGCGCGGGGCCTCATCTATGACGGGATGCTCGAAGCGCCCAAGGGGCAGGAGCTCGAGGATTGGGAGCCGGTCATGCTGCCGCTGTTCCGCTCGACCCAGTTCGGCGACGATCAGGATCGCCCGATCAAGAAGTCGAACGGGCAGTGGACCTATTTCGGCGCGGATCTCGCTTATCATTACCAGAAGGCGCAGACCGCCGACGCGCTGATCGACATCTGGGGTGCCGACCATGCGGGGACGGTCAAGCGGATCGTCGCGGCGGTGCAGGCGCTGACCGGGGGCAAGACGCGGTTCGACGTCAAGCTCGTCCAGATGGTGCGGCTGATGCGCAACGGCGAGCCGATCAAGATGTCCAAGCGCGCGGGCAATTTCGTCACGCTTGCGGATGTCGTGAACGAGGTCGGCAAGGACGTCGTCCGCTTCACCATGCTGACCCGCAAGGCCGACGCGCAGATGGACTTCGACTTCGCCAAGGTGGTCGAGGCGTCGAAGGACAACCCCGTCTTCTACGTCAATTACGCCCACGCGCGGATCGCGTCGCTGCATCGCCGCGCGACCGAGGCGGGGATCGCGTGCGATACGGTCGACCTGTCCCGGCTTGATACGGAGGACCTTGCGCTGGTGAAGCTTGCGGCACAGTTCCCGCGCATCGTCGACACGGCTGCAGCCGCGCGCGAGCCACATAGAATTGCGTTTTATCTCTATGACTTGGCTGCATCGCTCCATGCGCTATGGAATGTCGGTAATGATCGCCCGGACCGGCGTTTCCTGCTTGCGGACAATCCGGGCGTGACGTGCGCCCGGCTGTTCTTGGCGGAAGGGATCGGGCAGATTATCCGCAACGGGCTAGGCATCATGGGGGTGCAGGCGGTCCAGGAGATGAATTGATGGCGATTGGCGATCGGGACTTGCGCGACAGCGAACGGCTTCCCTGGCTCGAAACGGTCGAGGAGGAGAATGAGGGCGGTACGCCGGTCGTTCGCATCGTGCTGCTGATCGTGATCGTGCTGCTGGTCGTCGCGATCGCGATCCTCGGCTATCGCTACTGGGACACGCATCGCGGGATCAATGGCAACGGCGCGCTGATCGCAGCGCCGGCCGGGCCCTATAAGGTCCGCCCGACCGAGCCCGGCGGGATGATCGTCGAGGGCGAGGGCGATACCGCGATCGCGACCAGCAATGGCGCGGGGACCGGCAACGCCTCGATCGACATGGCCGCCGCCCCCGAGACCCCGATTGCGGGGAAGAAGGTTGCGCCGCCCAAGATCGATGCCGGGTCGAGCAAGGCGATTTCGGCGCTGCCGCAGGCGACGGGGGCTACTCGAACGTCCGGCGGGTCGGTCGTTCAGCTCGGGTCGTTCGATAGCGAGGCCGAAGCCAATGCGGGATGGGCGACGGTCGTCAAGCGCAACGCCTTCGTCGCGCCGCTCGGCAAGTCGGTGCAGATGGCGCAGGTCGGCGGGCGAACCGTCTATCGGTTGCGCGTGAACGCCGGGAGCACTGCGCAGGCGACGAGCCTGTGCGCGAAGCTCGCAGCCGCGGGGCAGGCGTGCTTCGTTCCGCGGATCTGAACCCGTCGGGGTGACGCGGGGCGCGGGGGACGATAGGGAGCGGGGATGAAGCCCGTTATCTTCGGCCTGTCCGGCCTCGCCCTTACCCCCGACGAGCGCGCGTTTTTCGCCGAGGCGGACCCGGTCGGCTACATTCTGTTCAAGCGCAACATCGCCGACCGCGCGCAGCTCCGCGCGCTGACCGACAGTTTGCGCAACCTGTCCGGGCGAAGCGATCTTCCGATCCTGATCGACCAGGAGGGGGGGCGCGTCGCGCGCATGCGGGCGCCCGAATGGCCAGAATTTCCGGCAGGCCCGGTGTTCGACGCCTTGTACGATATCGCGCCGATTTCGGCGATCGAGGCGGCCAAGGCGAATGCGCAGGCGATCGGGCTGATGCTGGCGGAGGTCGGCATCACGGTCGACTGCCTGCCGCTGCTCGATGTCGCGCAACCCGATACGACCGAGGCAATCACCTCGCGCGCGCTCGGGTCCGAGCCGCTGCGCGTCGCGGCGATGGGGCGCGCGATCCTCGACGGGTTGCGCGCGGCGGGCGTGGTCGGTGTGGTCAAGCACATGCCGGGGCACGGGCGGGCACGGCTCGACACGCATTATCACCTGCCGACCGTCACCGCGTCGGACGCGGACCTCGAGGTCGATCTCCAGCCGTTCCGCCGTCTCAACGGCGCGCCGATGGGGATGACCTCGCACATCGTGTTCGAGGCGTGGGACCGGGACCGGCCCGCGACGCTGTCGCCGGTGATCATCGAGCAGGTCATCCGTCAGCGGATCGGGTTCGACGGGCTGTTGATGACCGACGATATCGACATGAAGGCGCTGTCGGGCAGCGCCGGCGACAAGGCCGCAGGGGCGATTGCGGCAGGGTGCGACGTCGTGCTCGATTGCTGGGCGCGGATGGACGAGATGGTCGAAATCGCCGGACGGCTGGGCGAAATGGCGGCGGTCTCGCGCCACCGGCTCGACCGCGCGATGGCGACGATTGCGGGGGTGGAGCCTGAGGGGGACATGGCCGCGCTGATCGCCAAGCGGGATGCGTTGCTGGCGCTGGTGTGAGGGGGCTCACTCACGCCGACCTCAACCGCCGTAATGCTGAACTCGTTTCAGCATCCACCGTGCAGCTGGCACGGACCGGACTTGGTCCGCGGTGGACCCTGAAACGAGTTCAGGATGACGCTGGGTAAAGGTTTCGCAAAGGCTCCGGCCTTCGCCGGGGTTACGGGAACCCATCACCTCGTCCTTCGCCGACCACACGACAAGCCGCTCCCCCTCCACGCGCGAATTTGGTAGCGTGCCGCCGACGCATGACCGACACGCCCGAAATCCTGACGCTCGACATCGAAGGCTGGGAAGGTCCGCTCGACCTGCTGCTCGCGCTCGCGCGGAACCAGAAGGTCGATCTCAAACAGATTTCGATCCTCGCTTTGGTTGACCAGTATCTGCGGTTCATCGAGGAAGCCGATGCCGCGCTCGAGCTCGCGGCGGATTATCTCGTGATGGCGGCGTGGCTCGCCTATCTCAAATCGGCGTTGCTACTGCCGCGTGACCCCGAGGTCGAACCGTCTCCCGAGGAACTCGCGCTGCGGTTGCAGCTCCGGCTCGAACGGCTGAGTGCGATGCGCGAGGCGGGTGCGCGACTGGTCGCGCGCGATCGGATCGGCCGCGACGTGTTCCCGCGCGGCGCGCCCGAGGGCCTGCGCACGCAGCGCAAGGCCTTGTGGCAGGCGGAAATCTACGACCTGATCTCGGCTTATGGTGTCATTACTGCGCGGACCCGGCCTGTTATGCATATCGTCGCGCATCGCCCGGTCATGACGCTGGAGGCAGCGCTCGCACGCGTGTCGCGACTGGTCGGCACGCAGATCGACTGGAGCGTGATCGAGACTTTCCTGCCGCCGAATGCGAGCGGCCTGTTCCGCAAATCCGCACTCGCGTCCTCCTTCCTCGCGGCGCTCGAACTCGCAAAGCAGGGGAAGGTCGAACTGCGGCAGCAATCGCCCTTCGCACCACTCTATATCCGCGCGATCCAGGCGGGGGCGGCATGACACCGCCCGATGCAACCGTCCGTGCAGTCGAGGCGATCCTGTTCGCCGCGACCGAGCCGATGACCGCCGACGCGATCCGCACGCATCTCGGCGGCGTCGACGTGCGTCCGGCGCTGGCTACCTTGCAGGCGGATTACGCGGATCGCGGGATCGAACTCGTCCGGCGTGGCGACCGCTGGCATTTCCAGACCGCCGCCGACATGGCGCATCTGCTCCGCCGGACGCATGAGGAACCGCGCAAGCTCAGCCGCGCAGGGATCGAGACGCTTGCGATCATCGCCTATCACGAACCCGCGACGCGCGCGGAAATCGAGGCGATTCGCGGGGTGCAGATCTCCAAGGGGACGCTCGACGTGCTGATGGAAGCAGGCTGGATCCGCCCCGCCGGTCGGAGCGAAGTGCCTGGCCGGCCGTTGCTTTACGCCACCACCGCCGCGTTTCTCGCGCACTTCGGGCTGGCCAGCCGCCGCGACCTGCCGGGGATCGACGATCTCCGTGCGGCGGGGCTGCTCGACCCGGTCGATCTCGCGTTTGAAACTATGGAGGTGGCAAACGCGTATGATGAAGACTAGATAGAATGAATTCCTAGGAGATTGACCATGGGTGGTTTCAGCCTTGTGCACTGGCTCATTTTCGGCGTCATCGCCATCCTCGTACTGGGCGGCGGTCGCTTCTCCAGCATGATGGGTGACGTCGCCAAGGGCATCAAGCAGTTCAAGAAGGGCATGGCCGAAGAAGACGAGCCCGGCCGTGAGCCGAGCCGGATCGAAGCCAAGGCGGCGGCGGACCCCGTGTTCGACCGCGACGGCAATCGCGTGCGCGACCGCGAAGCCTGATTTCGGACCGGTAGCCGCATGTTCGACGTCGCATCGTCCGAGGTGATCATATTGGGGGTCGTAGCGTTGCTCGTCATCCCGCCCAAGGACCTGCCCAAGGCGATGCGGAGCGCAGGCTATTGGATCGGCCGGGTGCGCGGGGTTGCCACGCAATTCCGATCCGGCTTTGATTCGATGCTGCGCGAGGCGGAGCTCCACGAGATGGAGAAGAAGTGGGCGGCGGAGAACGAGCGGATCATGCGCGAGCATCCGCCGACCCCGGTGCAGATGCTGCCCGCGGTCGATACGGTGTCGGCTACACACCCCGACGATCAGGCTGCGCCCGAGACCGTCGCGCAACCGGCGATCACGCCGCCGCCCGCGGGGCACGATAGCGATGCCGATGCCGTCGGTCCGCAGGCGCCGAGTCCCGCCCCGGAGCCGACAAGCCCGCATACTGCCGTCGCGCCTGAGCCACGGCATCAGGCGGATCGGCCATGAACGCCCCGATCGACGATCTCGAAGCCAGCCGTGCCCCGTTGCTCGATCACTTGATCGAGTTGCGACGTCGGCTGTTCTTCTGCCTCGCCACCGTGTTCGTCGCGATCCTGCTGACCTACACCTTTTCGCGAGATATTTTCACGTTGCTGGTCCAGCCGCTGCTCAAGGCCGGCCAGACCAAGATCGTGACGATCGGCGTGTTCGACGGCTTTTTCGTGCAGCTCAAGATCGCGTTGTTCTCGGCGCTGATGATCTCGTTTCCGGTCATCGCCAACCAATTGTGGCAGTTCGTCGCACCGGGCCTGTACCGGCAGGAGAAGCGGGCGCTGTTGCCGTTCCTGATCGCGACGCCGATCCTGTTCGCGATGGGCGCGTCGATGGCGTATTTCGTCGCAGTACCGGCGGCGTTGCACTTCCTGTTGAGTTTCCAGGGCAATCTGGGTGGTGTGCATCAGGAGGCGCTGACGTCGGTCGCGAGCTATCTCGATTTCATCATGCAGTTCCTGTTTGGGTTCGGCATCGCCTTCCTGATGCCGGTGCTGCTGATGATCGTCGAGCGCGCCGGCCTGGTGACGCGGAAGCAGCTTGTTGCCGGACGCCGCTACGCAGTGGTCGGGTGCTTTGCGCTGGCGCTCGTGCTCGCGCCGCCAGACGCCGGGTCGATGATCATGCTCGCGGTGCCGTTGGTGCTGCTGTACGAACTCGCGCTGATCGCAATCTGGTTCTCGGAGCGCGGCCGGAAGAAGGCGGCCGCGACGGAACTCGTCGAGAGCTGATCGCGCGGCGGCGGTATTTGAGCATCCAGCCATACCATCGCTCGACACGGATGGATGGGGCGCTGGTCGGTTTGCTCAACCCCTAAGACCGGGACATAAGAAAGGCCGCCCCTGCAACTGCGGGGGCGGCCTTCGCCGTTTCCGGTGGCAGCGCTTACTTGGCGCTGTCTGCCGTCTTGGCGACCGTGCTGCCGGCCGACTTCACGTCTTTGCCGACGCCTTCGACGGTGTTGCAGGCGCTGACCAGAACTGCGCTGGCGATGAGGGCGAGACTGAGAACCTTACGCATTGGAACCTCCTTTGATCACAAGCTCCCGACCCATGGCCGGATGCCTGGGAACGGAATGATCGGCATGGATGTTCGTTCCGCCTCCCGAACAGAATCGGTGGAAGTTGCGATCAACGGTGTGAAGGGGGGAATTGGGCCCGGACGCGCCACCGGGGGGGGAGGGGTAAGCGCGACCGGGCCCATGTTGCGGATAGCGAGAGCGGGGGGGGCATAAATTCGCTATCCGAAGATGAAAACGGCTTCCCGCCAATCTGGTTCCAGAGAAACGCAACGGCCCCGTATTTTTTTGTCGCTGGGGAAGAATTAGTCGCGACCGGTGATAGCCACCGAAATTTCATAGGCACCGACCAGCGGATCGTAATGCAGCTTGGACCGGAGCTGCCGTGAAAGCCCCTCGATCACGCGACCATATCGTTCCGCAACCAGCGTGCGCATCCGGTCATCATCGATCAGCGACGGCGAATTGATCCGCAGCAGCGCGCGTTGGTCGGACGGATCCGGCGAGACCGATATCCGAACCTGCGTCGTCGGATTGACGTTGATGGCGAGCTCGACGATCTCGGTGATCAGAAAGGCGATCGCAATCGCGATATCCTGATTGGCCAGGAATGGCGCGATTTCCAAGATCACGCTTAGCTGCGCCTCTTCCGGCGCGGTGGCGCGGATGTTTGCGGCGAGCTCTCCGATGACCGAGCGCAACTGCAGCCCACGATTCTCTTCGATCTCGGCGAAATGATTGCGATGCACCACTGCCAGCGCATCGACCCGGCGCTGGATCGAGGCGTAGGCATCCGCCGCCTCCCGGCTCCGCGCCGCGCGCGCGTGGAAGTTGATGAGGCTGGAAATGACCTGGAGGTTGTTCTTCACGCGGTGGTGCACTTCGCGCGTCAACCGCGTCTGGCGCACGAGCCCCTCTGCAAGCCCCGCCTCATGCTCCGCGACGGTCCGGCTGATCGCGCGGAAGGTTTCGCCCAGTTCCCGGATTTCCTGCGCCGGCAATGCGTGCATCACGCCGGGATCGATCTCCTCGCCCGGCACGAACAATGCGACACGCGAGCGCAACTGGCGGAGCGATCGGATCAGGAGACGGTCGACCACGAACCAGCCGATCCCGGCAGCGGCTGCCCACATCACGATAGGCAGGATCAACGCGATCAGCACCGGCGACGTGATCGGCGCGGCCGGTGTGCGGGTGACCAGCGCGATGTCGTCGACCCCGATTGGCATCGAGAGCGAGGTGCGCCGCTCGAGCGGAGTCTGGCGGGGGAGCGATTGCAACGTCAGCGTCTTGCGGTCGAGGACCAGTTCGGCCTCATAGGCCTGCGCATAAGCGCTGGGTGCGGCGACCGCGTTCAGAACGGCTGCGGGGAAGTAGGCGGCAGCCCGGGTGCGGCCCGAACTGCTCGTCGTCGCGAGCGTTAGCCCGCGGCCTGGGTAGAGCCGTCCCGTCACTGGGCCGTCCATGCTGGGTGGCGCGGCCGGGGAAGACACTGGCAGCGGGGCTCCGCAAATGATCCGACCTTGCTGGTCCGTGATCGCGAAACGCGTCCCCGCGCTCAACTGCGGCGCAAAGACGCCCTGTGCGCGCGCGCAACTCGGCGCATCGCCAGAATCGAGTTCGAGCGCGTTGAGCGACACACGCAGCGCGGTCATGTCGCCGATCAGCTCGATTGCGAGCTTGCGGGCGCTTTCCGTCGTCGTCAGCCGCATCTGGGCGCGCGTGGCCTCGTCGGCAAGTTCGGCGGTACGAAGCGTCGCGAAAAAGGCAATTATCGCCAGCGGCAGCAACGCTGCGCTGAGAATGAAAAAGACCTTCGCGCCGGTCGGAACACGGTCGATCTTTCGGCCTGTCCGCGCGGGGGAGAGGTCGCCCGCGATGTCGGTCACCGCAGGCTCAGTCTAGCTTGCCGAGGAGATCGAGCATCTCGGACGGAATCGCTTCTTCGACCGTGCGTTGATACACGGTGCGCAGCGCGGCACCCATGTCCCGGTCCTTGTTCTGAACCGAAGCAGCGGCACCGGGCCTTCCGGACTTTGGCGCAGTCGCCATTTCCGGTTTTTTCGAAGAGTCGTCGCCCGAACGCAATGCCATCCCCCTGAGATCCGCCTACCGGATAGAGTCAAAATGCTGCCGTAACAATCCGGCTTCGACGGTTGGGGCACAAAGAATGCACCGACCCCGATTGGGGGATGAAACCAAATAGCGGTTTGATTGTTCCGCGTTCGATGCGATTTTAAGTTTCGACTGTCTCGAGACCAGAAAACGCGTTGCATATGCCGGGGGGCGCTTCCACAAGCCCACCCGACCGACCCATCATGGAGATCCCGACAGCCATGTCGCTTGGACAGCAACTCGCCCCCCATCTACCCTTCCTGCGTCGTTACGGCCGGGCGTTGACCGGCAGCCAGACGCATGGCGACCGCTATGTGCGTGCGACGCTGGAAGCAATCGTCGCGGCACCCGAGGAATTTCCGAAGGACGTCGACCCCCGGCTCGGCCTGTATCGCATGTTCCATGCGATCTGGACCTCGACCAACTACGACGAGACCCCCGAAAACATGAGCGCCGGCGATGGCGACGGGCAGGAGGCGATTGCGCGGGCCCGTCTCGCGCGGATGACGCCGCTGTCGCGGCAGGCGTTGTTGCTGACCGCGATGGAAGGCTTCACGCCAGAGGATGCGGCCTATCTCATTGAGGTGGAGCCCGAGGAAGTGGACTCATTGGTTGCAGAGGCGTTGACCGAAATCGAAAAGCAGACTCGTGCGCGAGTCCTTATCATCGAGGACGAGCCGATCATCGCAATGGACATCGAAACGATCGTGCGCGATCTCGGGCATGACGTCACGGGTGTCGCGGTCACGCGGGACGAGGCGGTTGCGCTGGCGATGGAGGATCGCCCGGGTCTGGTGCTCGCCGATATCCAGTTGGCGGACGACAGCTCGGGGATCGACGCGGTCAAGGACATCCTTGCCCAGTTCGAAGTCCCGGTCATCTTCATCACCGCCTTCCCGGAACGCCTTCTCACGGGCGAGCGTCCCGAGCCGACCTTCCTCATCACCAAGCCGTTCCAGCGTTCGACCGTGAAGGCCGCGATCGCCCAGGCGCTGTTCTTCGACCAGACGACCGTTCCCGCGATCTGAGCCGCCAGGCTGCAATGGGTTCGCCGACCACGTCGGGAACCCATTGCCGGGTCCGTCGGTTGTGGGTTCCATACGATACGGAAACAGAACGAGATTGGGGGCTTTGGTGGCCGACAGGGAAAAGATCAGGATTGATCGGGACGATGCGAGAGCCGGGGCGACGCCCCACGTCACGCGTTATGTCCTTGGCATCTCGCTCGTTCTCGTGATCGTCCTGTTCGCCATCATTTTGCTGGTTTTCAATCGCTAACGATCTGACGACAGGTTCATTCGCACGGCCCTTGATGGACTTTGCGTTGACTCATACCCATGTGTGGCGTGTGCCGCTGCGAGACAGGATTTCATGACCGACGCGATCGACCAGGACGAATCTCAGGACGACGCACCCGTCGTCGAACACGTCGCGCTGTCCGACCCCGAATTCAAGAAGGAACTCGCGCAGGTCATTCCGCATCTGCGCGCGTTCGGTCGCTCGCTTTCGGGTAATCGCGATCTTGCAGATGATCTCGTCCAGGAAACCTTGATGAAGGCATGGGCTGCTCGCCAACGGTTCCAGGCCGGCACGAACATGCGCGCGTGGACCTTCATCATTCTCCGCAACCTGTATCTTTCGCAGATGCGACGTGCGCGCTTCAAGGGCGAGTGGGATGATCTGGTCGCGGATCGGATCCTCGCGGCACCGGCAAGCCAGGACAAGCACGTCGAGCTCGGCGATATGCAGCGCGCGTTGTTGCACCTCCCGCAGCCGCAGCGCGAAGCGCTGATTCTGGTCGGTGCGGGTGGTTTTGCCTATGAGGAAGCCGCTGAGATCTGTGGTGTCGCGGTAGGAACGATCAAGAGTCGTGTGGCGCGCGGTCGTGTTGCGCTAGAGGCAGTGATGGGCAACAACTTGCTGCCATCGCGCAGGACTCATTCCAACGAGCCGGGCATGAGCGCGCTCGATACGATCATGGGAGAGGTCGACGACCTCAGTCGCGACCGTAGATCCTGATTACCGGTTTCTCCGGAACCCCAGGGACGGTTTCAAGCGCAGATAAAAGTCGCTCGATTTCCGTTGGGTAGTCAGGTTCGGGGAGATACGCCGTCTTCAGCGTAGCGCTCAGCGCATCAGTTCGATGCGGCGCACCGACGACGAACTGTGCGTGTGACGGAGGATCCGTTTTTATGACAAAATGCATCGGCATATAGAGACAACGTTCGACTCGCCGGATCGTTGCCCGATTTAGGTTTTGATCGGCCGTATTAGTTGCGAGGCAATTGGTGTATGGCTTTCGAACAGAGGGTTATTTCTGCGGTGCATCGTGCGCGCGGCAATGCGCCGTTCCTTGCGCACTTGCTCGACCGGGAACCCCGACTCGCGGCGGCATTGGCCCAGGGGCAACTTCCGTCGCTGCGTGATCTCACGATCGATCTCGAGCCTCTCCCGACGGCGCAGCGGTTGCGCCTCATGAGACGCCGCCTCGCACTCCGGATCGCGATCGGCGATCTGGCCGGGGTCGAAGATCTGACCACCGTCACGCGGGCGCTTTCGGACTTTGCCGACTTCGCACTGCATACCGCGATCATCACCGCCATTGCCGAGCGGACGCCGGACGCGGCTCCGGTCGGCTTCGCGGCGATCGCGCTGGGCAAACAGGGAAGTCACGAGCTCAATTATTCGTCGGACATCGATCCGATCCTGATCTTCGACCCGCACACCCTGCCGTGCCGCAAGGGCGAGGCACCCGAAGCCGCTGCGGTACGGATCGCGCGGCGCGTCGTCGAACTGCTGCAGGCCCGCGACGGCGACGGGTATGTCCTCCGCGTCGATCTGCGGCTGCGTCCCTCTCCCGAAGTCACGCCGATCGCGCTGTCGGTCGATGCGGCGATTTCCTATTACGAATCGCTTGCGCTGCCGTGGGAGCGCGCAGCGTTCATCCGCGCCCGCGCGGCTGCGGGGGATCGTGCGCTGGGCGAGCGGTTTCTTGCCGCCGTGGCGCCGTTCGTATGGCGGCGCGCGCTCGATTTCGGCGCAATCGGTGAAATCCGCGGCATTTCCCGGCGCATTCGCGACCATTACGCGCAGGGGCAGGTGTTCGGCCCGGGGTTCGATCTCAAGCGCGGCCGTGGCGGCATCCGCGAGGTCGAGTTCTTCGCGCAGATCCACCAGTTGATCCACGGCGGACGCGACCCGGCGCTCCGCGTGCCTGCAACCCGGGATGCGCTTGCAGCGCTCGCGGCGGCGGGGTGGGTCGATTCGGACGAAGCCGAGCGATTGTCCGCTGCCTACACGCTGTTCCGCACGATCGAACACCGCGTGCAGATGATCGAGGATCGCCAGACGCATCAATTGCCGAGCGGCGCATTGCTTGATGGCGTTGCCCGGCTGCACGGCGTGGCCGACGGGGATGCCTTGCTTGCGTTGCTGGCTCCGCCGGTTGCGACCACCGCGCGGACCTATGACGGGCTTGATCCCGACTCGGGGGATACGCTGTCGTTCGACCGCGAGACGCTGGCGGAGCAACTTGGCGCGGCGGGGTTCGGCGACCCGACCGTCGCCGTTCAACGGATCGAACAATGGCGCGGCGGAAGTTATCCGGCGCTGCGCAGCCCCGCCGCGCGCGCGGCGCTGGAGGCGGTGCTGCCGCCGTTGATCGCGGCGCTGGGGACCGCGCCCGATCCGCTTGGTGCGATCGTACGGCTCGACCGGATGCTGGCGCGGCTGACCAGCGCGGTCAATTTCTTCCGATTGCTCGAGGCGCGGCCGGCGCTGGCACGGTTGCTTGCGCTGATCCTCAGCCACGCGGTGACGCTGGCGGAAGATCTCGCGGGGCGGCCCGAGCTGTTAGACGGGCTGATCGACGCGAGCGCGCTCGATCCAGTCGGCGATGTCCCTGCGCTGATGCGCGAGATGGCGGGTGGCGAGGATTACCAGGCGCAGCTCGATCACGTTCGCCGCGTGGTCGGCGAGAAGCGTTTTGCGCTGGGGACGCAGATCGTCGCGGCGGTGGCGGATCCGCTCGACGTGTCGGCTGGCTATGCGCGGGTCGCCGAGGCGGCGATCGGCGTGCTGGCGGCGGCGACGATCGCCGAGTTCGCGGTCGCGCACGGTGTGGTCCCGGGGAGTGAGCTGGTGATCCTCGCGCTCGGGCGACTGGGCGGCGGCGCGTTGACGCATGCCTCGGACCTTGACCTCATCTATCTTTTTACCGGCGATTATCTGGCTGAATCCGACGGGCGCAAGCCGCTCGGCGCGGTGCTCTATTACAACCGGCTCGCGCAACGGGTGAGCGCGGCGCTGTCGGTCCCGACCGCGTCGGGGCCGCTGTACGAGATCGACACGCGGCTGCGCCCGTCGGGGACGCAGGGGCCGCTGACCGTCTCGGTCGAGGGGTTCGCCAAATATCAGCGCGAGCAGGCGTGGACGTGGGAACATATGGCGCTGACCCGCGCCCGCCCGGTGTTCGGCGCCCCCGCGGCGCGCGCGGCAGTCGACGCGATCATTCGGGGGGTGTTGCGAGGGGATCGCCCGGAGCGCGACGTGCCGGCGGACGCGCGCGCGATGCGGGGCGAGATGGCGCGCCACAAGCCGCCGCTCGGGCCGCTCGATGCCAAGCTGTTGCCGGGTGGTCTGGTCGACCTGGAATTCGCGGTCCACATCGTCCAGCTCGGGAGCGGCGTCGGGCTCGACCCCAGTCTCAACCGCGCGATCGATGCGTTGATCGCGGCGAACCTCGCGCCGGCCGGGATGGCGGCGGCGTATCGCCTGCTCGGGCGGTTGCTGGTCACGCTCCGGCTCGTCGCGCCGACCGCCGAGCCGCCCGGGCCGGCAACACAGGCGCTGATCGCGGGGGCGTTGCACATGGCGGATTGGGGGGAGGTGGTTGCATCGCTCGAAACCACGCGGCAGGACGTGGCGGATTGGTTGGCGCAGGCAGAGGGGCTGGCGCAGGCGGAAGGGGACGGGGCATGACGGCATTGGTGGAAGGCGCGAAACTCCCGAAGATCGATCTGACCGGGCCGGACGGCGAACGGATCGATCTGCAACGCTATCTCGGCAAGCCGTTCGTGCTGTACTTTTACCCCAAGGACGACACCTCGGGGTGCACCCGCGAGGCGCAGGGGTTCAGCGCGGCCTATCCCGAATTCGAGCGGCTTGGCGTAGCGGTACTTGGGGTATCGCGCGACACGCCCGAGAAACATCGCAAGTTCACCGCGAAATACGATCTTACCGTGCCGCTGGCGTCCGCCGACAGTGACGAAACCCTCGAAGCCGCGGGCGTGTGGATCGAGAAAAAGCTCTACGGAAAGGCCTATTTGGGGATCGACCGATCGACCTTCCTGTTCGATTCCGCGGGCGTGCTGGTGCGGGCGTGGCGCAAGGTCCGCGTGCCCGGCCATGTCGATCAGGTGCTTGAGGCCGCACGCGCGCTCTAGAGCCGATTCGCGTGGTTAACGCGCCCCTCGGCACCCAATTCAACGACTCGCCGTAGCGACGGTCCGGTTCGACGCGGCCGGGGCGTACGTGACTTGCCGTACGACGAAAAGTTCCCTCAAAACAGCATCGGCCAGTTTCGGGGGCTGAGACTGGTCGAATACAAGCGCGCGTCGGGTTGTCCGACAACCGCATATGGTCGTCGGGGTCCAATGAAAACGAACGTATTTTCGATTGCGTCTGCCGCGCGGTTCGCAACCCGCGTCGGGACCTATTTCAAGACCCGCGACTTCATCCTGCACGATGGCCGCAACCTCAAGCGGTTCCGGATCGGCGCAAAGGCGCAGGCGGTTGCCGCCTCTGTCGCCGGCGTCACGATGTGCTTCTCGGCGTATGGCGTCGCGCAGGCTGCCGTCGGCGCCGCGACGATGACCGGGATCGTCGCCGCCCCGCAGTCCCCCGAAATCAAGGTCGCGCAGATGCGGCTCAGCGTCGCCCGGCTTCAGCGCGATATCGCGACGATCCGTGCTGCCGCCGAAGCGCATGCGGTCCGCGTCGATCAGCGTCAGGCGCTTCTGGTCGCTGCGGTCGGCGGCAAGGCCGACGTCGCGCTGCTGTCGCAGCCGACCCCGATCGTCGACGCAAAAGCCGACGCGGTCGCTGCCGATGTCGTAGCGCCGCTCAAGAAGATCGAAGCGCAGCAGCTTGCCGCCGCAAGTGACGTGCGCCGCCTCGTCGACCGTCGTCTCGACCGTACCGTCGCGCATGTCCGCAGCCTCGGCCTTTCGCCCGAGCGGCTGGTCAAGCGCCAGCGCGTTGCAATGGGCGGTCCGTTCGAAGCCGCGAGCAGCTCAGCGGCAGAAGCCGACCTGCGCGCCGACACGCAATTCCGGTCGTTGTTCATGACGTGGAAAAAGCTCGATACGCTCCAGCAGGGCGTGATCGCGATTCCCTCGGCGCAGCCGGTCGAGCATCTTGCCTACACCAGCAACTACGGGATCCGCTCCGACCCGTTCCGCGGGACCGCCGCGATGCATGCCGGGGTCGACATTCCCGGTCCGATGGGCACCCCCGTCTACGCCACCGCCGACGGCGTCGTCGATCGTGCCGAGTGCGCGGGCGGTTACGGCAATCTGGTCGAGCTCGATCATGGCAAGGGCATCCAGACGCGCTACGGGCATCTGTCGAAGATTCTCGTAGAGGCGGGCACTCACGTTCATCGTGGTCAGCTGATCGCCTTGCTCGGGTCGACCGGGCGTTCGACCGGGCCACATCTCCATTATGAAGTCCGGATCGACGGCCATGCGGTGAACCCGGTGCCGTTCCTCCAGACTGCCGATTATCTCGTTGCCGCGCAGGACAAGTCGATCCATGCGATCCCGGTCTCGGTTGGTGGCCCGGCCGCAGCCGACGCGGCAGACTGAGTCGAGCCGCGGTTGCCGATGCGACCGCGAAGGCTTATCTTCTGCGAATGGCCACAGTACTCGCACCCGAAATCGCGCTGACTCCCTCGGCAGCCGCCCGCGTCGCCACGATCGCGGCGAAACAGGGCAAGCCCGCCATCCTGCGGCTTGCGGTCGATGGGGGCGGGTGTTCGGGGTTCCAGTATCGGTTTGGCTTTGCCGATGCGATCGAATCCGACGACACCGTCGCGGAACTGGACGGCGTCATGCTGGTGGTCGATTCGGTCAGCCTCGATCTCGTCCGCGGCGCGGCGGTGGATTATGTCGAGGAACTCGGCGGCGCGGCGTTCCGCGTGACCAACCCCAATGCCGCTTCGGGTTGCGGTTGCGGTTCCAGCTTCTCGGTGTAACGTCCGCCCCGACCAACAGGGGCTGCGTGCGTGAAGATCGTCACTTACAATATCAACGGCATCAAGGCGCGGCTTCCGCGCTTGCTGGAATATCTCGCCGAGCAACGACCCGATGTGGTGTGCCTGCAGGAACTCAAGACCAGCGACGAGACCTTTCCCGAGGCGGATATCCGCGCAGCGGGCTATGGCGTCGTGTGGCATGGTCAGAAAAGCTGGAACGGTGTCGCGGTCCTCGCGCGCGATGCCGAGCCGGTCGAGCGCCAGCGCGGCCTCGACGGGGAACCCGAGGACGAGCACAGCCGCTATCTCGAGGTCGAGATCGGCGACCTGATCGTCGCATCGATCTATCTTCCCAACGGCAACCCGCGCCCCGGGCCCAAGTTCGACTACAAGTTGCGTTGGATCGACCGCCTCGCGGCGCGCGCGCGCACGCTGCTGTCGGAGGAGCGCGCGGTCGTGCTGGCGGGCGACTACAACGTAATTCTCAATGACGACGACACCTATTCGGTCCGTGCGATGCAGGAGGATGCACTGATGCAGCCCGAGAGCCGTGGCGGGCTTCGCGCGTTGATCGCGCAAGGGTGGACCGACGCGCTGCGGACGCGGCACCCCGGGGGCGGGGTGTGGACGTTCTGGGACTATCAGGCGGGCGCGTGGCAGCGCGACGCCGGTTTCCGGATCGATCACCTCCTGCTGAGTCCGATCGCCGCTGACCGGCTGATCGATGCGGGCGTCGACAAGGCCTATCGCGCTCGCGAAAAGGCGAGCGACCATGCGCCGACCTGGGTGTCGCTCCGGTAGGCGGAGGCGGACGGCGGTGGCCCCCGGACGATCGACGGTGGTGCGGCCTCCGTTACCTCGCCCAATCCCAAGCGGTTTGTCCCTTGATGTGACCTGTTGCGACAGTTTTGACGCGATACCGAGATACGGTAACAAGCGCCGACATTTGGGATAACACGCCAGGTGATTTTAGAGAATATGCAGCTAAGTAACTGAAACTACGTCCTCCGACTGTATGGCATGTATAATGCACTGCTACACATATCGTCGCTGCTCCCAGCGTCGAAATGCGGAGGAACCCATGTTTAAGCTCGCTTTCACGCTCGCCACTGTCGCCCTGGTTGGCACATCCCCGGCGGTTGCCCGGGATCGCCTCAAGGCGCCGGCCCTGTCGACCGCCGTTGCGGCGTCCGGGGTCGATCTGGCGTCCGTATCCGATCGTCAGCGCTATTGCGTCATCGATACACCGACCGGCTCCCACATCCGCAACAAGGTCTGCAAGACCCGGCCCGAATGGCTCGACGAAGGCTTCGATCCGATCGCCAAGAAATGATCCGCCAAGGGCTTGCGGCGACCCGGCCGCAAGCCCGCTGCCGGGCGGCTAGAGCGTCTTCTCGTAGATCCAGTAGCGCTTGTTGACGTCGCATCCGATCGCGTCCGCGATCGAGCGCATTCCCTGATTGTCCTCGAGGATCCAGCCGATCTCGCCACGGGTCGCGCCATAATTGGCGACCGACGCGCGCTTGATGTACTCGATCATCATGAAGGCAAGCTGGCTTGCCATCCGCGACGATTGCAGTTCCTTGAGCACGCCCATCAGGGGCACCCGCATCGTCTTGACCTTGGGCTTGCGGAGCCACAGCAGCAGCTTGGCCCAGCCGAACGGGAGCAGGTTGCCCTTGAGCGGCGCGATCGCCTCGTTGAGGTCGGGTAGCGTGATCATGAATGCGACCGGACGCCCGTCGACTTCGGCGATGCGGATCAGGTCGTTGAACACGATCGGCTTGAGCTTGACCCCGACGTCCTTGATTTCGGGCGGGGTGAGCGGGACGAACCCCCAATTGTCCGACCATGCATCGTTGAGGATCGCGAGGATGATCGCGGCTTCCTCGTCGAACCTGGTCTTGTCCACCTCGCGGATGCGGATCCGCGGGTTATTCTCGCCAGACGCGATGATCCGCTGGAGCAGGGGCGGGAAGGGCAAAGTGATGTCGAGCTCGTAGGTGAGCAACTCCTTGACGCGCTTGTACCCGGCATTCTCGATCCAGTCGCGATATTCGGGTTTGGCGTGGCCCATCATGATCGTCGGGGGATGGTCATAGCCGTCGACCAGCAATCCGGGTTCTTCCCACACCGACATGCTGATCGGCCCGAGCACGCGAGTCATCCCCTTGTGCCGGAGCCAGCCCTCGGCAGCCTCGATTAACGCGCGCGCGACGATCCCGTCTTCCGAATCGAGCAGTCCGAACTGGCCGCAGCCGGGGCCGAAGCCCTGCGCAGGACTCATCGTCAACGCGAGCGTGTCGATATGCGCGGAAATCCGCCCGACGACTTTTCCGTCGCGTTCGGCGAGGAACAACTGCGCCTCCGCATGGCTGAACCAGCCATTCTTCGCGGGCGTGATCAACCCGAGCGCCTCGCCTTTCAGCGGTGGGATCCAGTTCGGATCACCCTTGTACAGGCGGAAGGGGAGGTCGACAAATCGCTTCCGGTCGGCCTTGGAGATGATCGGACGGATGACGAGCGCGCTGTTGGCCACTGGGAGATCACCTTATAGAATGAGGCAGCCCTCCCGTGCGCTGCCCGCCAAGTCAAGTCGTTGCGCATGCGATGCCAGGTTGCCCCCTGTTTTTGCCCAGTTCTAGCCACTATCTTGGGTCAATGCCTACGCCCATGACGACGTCGCTGACCTTTGACCGCCGCGCCGATGCGCGCCCGACTCCGCCCGTTCGCGTGCCTTTGTCCGCGATCACGGACGACAAGGCGATGCTGCGCGCGGTGGTCGAGCTTACGCGCGACCTCAATACGCCCAATCCCATGATCTACTGGACCGATCTGCTGCTGTCGGCGACGACGGGGTATGCCGGGCTCGCGGTTGCGATGACGGTCGGGTCGGTGGGCTGGGCGCTGGTCGCGGCGGTCGTCGCGATCCTCGGCCTCTATCGCGCGGGCATGTTCATTCACGAAGTGTCGCACATGAAGCACAGCGCGCTTCCGGGGTTCCGGACCGGGTTCAATCTCGTCGTTGGTATCCCTTTGCTCGTGCCGTCCTTCATGTACGAAGGTGTCCATAACCTCCACCATGCCAAGACCCGCTACGGCACGTCGGAAGATCCGGAATATCTGCCGCTCGCGCACATGAAGCCGTGGACGCTGCCGCTGTTCCTCCTCTCCTCGATCCTGGCGCCAGTCGCGCTTCTGTTCCGCTATGCGGTGCTGACTCCGCTGTCGCTTGTGATCCCGGGCATGCATGCGAAGCTGGTTGCGCGCTATTCGTCGCTGTCGATCAATCCGCAGTTCCGCCGCCGGATGCCCGATGGCGACGTCGCGGCGCAGTGGCGCTGGCTCGAGGGCGCCTGCAGCCTGTGGTCGATCACGCTGATCGCGCTCGTCGCCACGGGGGTGTTCCCGGTTCACATGTTCGCGATCGCGCTTGGCGTTGCCTCGGGGGTCTATGTGCTCAACCAGGTCCGTACGCTGGTGGCGCATCTCTGGGACAATGACGGCGAGACGATGAGCGTCACGGCGCAATATCTCGATACGGTCAACGTTCCGCCGCCCGCGCTGTTGCCGGTGCTGTGGGCGCCGGTGGGGCTGCGCTATCATGCGCTGCATCACCTGCTGCCGAGTGTGCCATATCACGCGCTCAACGAGGCGCATCGCCGGCTGGTGACGACGCTGGCGCCGGATTCGCCGTATCACAAGTCGAATTACGCGGGGCTGCCGGGGCTGGTGGCGCGGCTGGTGCGCAGTACGATGGGGCGGCGGAGCTAGACCCGGCCGAACACTTTGGATTCTCCCAACCGTTCGTTTCGAGCGTAGTCGAGAAACCCGGTACAACGCAGGCTTCTCGACTTCGCTCGAAGCGAACGTGGTGATTAATGCCCTTGAACGGGAAGCGCTGAAGGACGCTCCCTTGTTTCCTCAGGCCGCTGCCACTGTGGCGCGCGGTAGAACCGCATCGGCATAGTCGCTCTCCGCCAGCGCGATCAGCGCGCGGTCGTCGTGCTTCCACGGGTGGAAGCCGGGCAGGAAGAACGCCAGCCAGGCGCCCAGGATCTTGCGCGCCATCCCCGGGCGACCGAGCGCGTACCACAGGATGCCGCGATGCGCGCGAAAGCCGGTGATGCCGTCTTGGCGCAACAGTTCGAGCATGCCCTTATACCGCCCGACGAAGAACTTCTGCGTCGTCGCGAGCATGACGATCGCCTTGACGATCCAGCGCCGCCGGCGCGGCCAGTCGCGGGTCGCGTGAAGCCACGTGTCGTAGGCGACACCCTTGTGCTCGATTTCTTCGGCGGCATGCCAGCGCCACAGCGCGGCGGCCTGCTCGTCCCCGCCCGCTAAATGGCGCGGGTTCGCGATCAGTTCGTGCGCGAGCATCGCGGTGAAATGCTCCAGCGCCATCGTCGCGGCGAGCGCGCCGATCGGCGGCTTGCCCTTGGTGAGCGCAAGCGCCTGGTCGATATGCTGTTCGAGCAAGCGGGTGTCATAACCCTGGTCGGTGACATGGCGGTTGAACGCGACATGCTCGCGGGTGTGGATCACTTCCTGCTTGATGAACGCCTGGATCTCGCCGCGCAGCCGGGGCGGCGTGCCCTCGCGAAAATTGCGGACGCTATCGACGAAAAAGCCTTCGCCCTTGGGGAAGGTGACCGACAGCGCGTTATAAAAAGCGGTCGCGAACGGATCGTTGTTGAGCCACCAGCGGCGCATCGTCGTTCCCCGGCCAAAGCGCAGGTCGCGCGGCGTGATCGTCAGGTCGGCGGGAGTGGTTGCTTTCGCCACGAAATCCTCCAAGTGTTGGTGGACTGCAGCGCTCCGTAGCGGCATGCACTGCTGACAGCTCTGTCAATAGGTCGTACTTACATCCGTGTCAATAATCCGCAAACGTCTCAGCCCCGAAGAATCGCGTGATGCCGCAATCGAAGCCGCGCGTGCGCTGCTGATCGAACAGGGGCCGCAAGCGGTCACTCTCAAGGCGGTCGCGGCGCGGATCGGTCGGACGCATGCCAATCTGCTGCATCATTTCGGGTCGGCGGCGGACCTGCAACGCGCGCTGATCTCGCACCTTGCCGATACGATCACGGCTGAAATCGGCGCCGCCGCGAAGCGCGCGCGCGCGGGCGAGGCGGACCCGCGCGAGATCGTCGACCTTACGTTCGATGCGTTCGCCAACGGCGCGGGGGCGATGGCGTCGTGGATGATTCTCTCGGGCAACCACGATGCGCTCGATCCGGTGCTGACCGCGATCCACCGGCTGGTCGACGAGCTGGCCGAGGGTGATGCATCGGGCAAGGCGATCTACGAGGAAACACTGCAACTGGTGCTGATGGCGATGGGCGATGCACTGCTCGGGCGCGCGATGGCGAATGCGCTCGGGCTGCCGCCCGAAGCCGCGCGGACGATCGCGACTCGCGCGCTGATCGCATCGCGGACTGGCGAATCACCGGCTGATACGGCTAGTCTGGCTAAAATCGCATAATCCGCTAAGGAGCGGCCATGCATTTCCTTGACCAAGCAAAAATCTTCGTCCGATCGGGCGCGGGCGGCCCCGGGGCCGTCAGTTTCCGGCGTGAGAAGTTCATCGAATATGGCGGCCCCGACGGCGGCAACGGCGGCAAGGGTGGCGACATCATTTTCGAGGCGATTCCCGGCCTCAATACGCTGATCGATTTCCGCTACACCCAGCATTTCCGCGCACCGCGCGGTGCCGGCGGGTCGGGATCGAATCGGACCGGCGGGGGCGGCGATGATCTCATCATCCGCGTGCCGATCGGGACTCAGGTGCTGTCCGAGGATCAGGAAGAGGTGCTCGCCGACTTCACCGTGCCGGGCGAGCGAGTCGTGTTCCTGCGCGGCGGCGATGGCGGACGCGGCAATGCGACCTACAAGACCTCGACCAACCGTGCCCCGCGCCAGCACGGCACCGGCTGGCCGTCGCAGGAGATGTATGTCTGGCTGCGGTTGAAGCTGCTGGCGGACGCCGGGCTCGTCGGGCTGCCGAACGCGGGCAAATCCACCTTCATCAATGCGGTGACCAACGCGCAGGCGAAGGTCGGCGCGTATCCGTTCACGACCGTGCGCCCGCAATTGGGCGTGGTCAGCCGCTACAATCGCGAATTCGTCGTCGCGGATATCCCCGGCCTGATCGAGGGGGCGGCGGAAGGTGCGGGCATCGGCGACCGATTCCTCGGGCATATCGAGCGGTGCAAGGTGCTGCTTCATCTGGTCGATGCGACCGAGGATAACCCTGTGGATAACTACAGGATCGTCCGTGGAGAACTCGAGGCGTATGGCGCGGGGCTTGTGGATAAGCCGCAGGTGATCGGCCTCAACAAGGTCGATGCTCTCGACCCGGCGGACGTCAAGAAGCTGATCACCAAGCTCAAGCGCGCGAGCAAGGCCGAGGTGCTCCCGCTATCGGGCGCGAGCGGCGCCGGGATCGATGCGGTGCTCGACCGGCTGATCGAGGCGATCGGCCCGGCGGAGACGGTGGCGAAGCGCGACGACGGCAGCGACGAACCGGCGGAGTGGTCGCCGGTTTGAGGGGGGCTGGGGGTTCGAGCTGCGGCCGTCACCCCGGCGGAGGCCGCTGCGAAACCCTTATTTAGCGTCACCCTGAACTTGTTTCAGGGTCCACCGCGGAACAAGCCCGGTCCGTGCCTGCTGCACGGTGGATGCTGAAACGAGTTCAGCATGACGCCGGTTGAGTTACGTGCGGGTGCGTATCGCCGCATCCGAGTCTTTCGCAAAGGCCGCGCGGTTGTGGCTCGGGGCCTTGGTTGCGCGTTCAACGTGACGGCCCGGGCTTGCGCCGGGGTGACGGTTGGCTAGGCGATCGGGTGCCTCACATGTTATGGTAAGGGCATGCGACCCGACCCCGCCTATCGCAAGATCACGGCAGACGAATTCCTCGCGATGGAATTCGGCACGGACCGCAAGTTCGAGCTTGCCGATGGCGTGATCGTGATGATGGCGGGCGGCACCGAGCCGCACGCTTGGGTCCAAGGCAATATCTTCGTCTGGCTGCGGACGAAGCTGAAGGGCACGCGCTGCCGCCCCTATGGGCCCGACATGGCGGTCCGGATCACCGAGACCGACGTGCGCTACCCCGACGTCAGTATCTTTTGCGACCAGCGCCCGCGCGATGAGTTGACCGAGGTGCGGGCTTTGTCGGACCCGACGGTGGTGATCGAAGTCCTGTCGCCTAGCACGACGACGCTCGATCAGGGGACCAAGCTCGATCTTTACGAAACGCTGAAGAGCATTCGGACTATCGTGTTCGTGGATCCGATCAACGAGATGCTTCGCACGCGCGAGCGAACCGCGACGGGGTGGTACGACCAGATGTTCTCCGCGCAAACGGGGATCGTGATCCCCACGCTCGGCATCACCATCCCGCACGACGAGATCTTCGCGCGCGACTGATCCCGCCCAAGGGCATTGGCGTGGCGGGCGGGCCACGCTAACGCCGACACGCACATGCCCGTCTTCCCGCCTTCCGCCTGCCCGCGCCTGATCGTCAAGGTCGGCTCCGCGCTGCTCGTCGCGCCCGAGGGGACGGTGCGGCGCGCGTGGCTCGAGGGGCTGGTCGCCGATATCGCGGAGCGGGTGCGTGCCGGGCAACAGGTGGCGGTCGTCTCCTCCGGGGCGATTGCCTTGGGTGCGCGGCGGCTGGGCCTCGCCAAGGGTGGGCGCGCAAGTCTCGAGGATGCGCAGGCCGCTGCCGCGACCGGCCAGATCGCTTTGAGCCAGGTGTGGGCCGAAATGCTCGCCGCGGAGAGCCTGACCGCTGCTCAGATGCTGGTAACGCTCGCGGATCTGGAAGACCGCCGCCGCTATCTCAATGCAGCCGCCACGCTCGGGCGGTTGCTGTCGCTGGGCGTAGTGCCAATCATCAATGAGAATGACAGCGTCGCCACAGAGGAAATTCGGTTCGGCGACAATGACCGGCTCGCGGCGCGGGTCGCACAGGCGGCTGGGGCGCAGGGCGTCGTGCTGCTCAGCGACATCGATGGCCTGTACGATCGCAATCCGGCGCTGCCCGGCGCGACGCATATCGCGCGGGTCGAGCGGATCGACGCAGGCGTCGAGGCGATGGCGGATCGCGGGTCGGCTTCCGGGATGGGCAGCGGCGGGATGGTCTCGAAGATCGCCGCCGCGCGAATCGCCAATGCTGCCGGAGCGACGCTCGCCATCGTCAGCGGCGGGATCGCGCGACCACTCTCCACCGCGGCGCGGCACACGCTGTTCCTGCCCGAAAAGAGCGCAACCGCGCGCAAGGCGTGGCTCGCAGGCGGGCTGACCGCCATGGGAGAGATTGCAATCGACGCAGGCGCGGTCGCGGCGCTGTTGGGCGGCAAGAGCCTGCTCGCGGCAGGCGCGACGCGCGTCTCGGGTAGTTTCGCGCGGGGTGATCTGGTGACCGTGGTCGGGCCAGACGGGCGAACCCTTGCGCGCGGATTGAGCGAATATCCTGTGTCCGAAGCGACCGCGATTGCGGGCCTGCGCAGCGAGGCGCAGGCGCAGGTGCTCGGCTATGCGCCGCGCGCCGCGTTGATCCACCGCAATCATATGGCGCTGTTATGACCCAGACGATTCTCGCCATCACCGGCGGCACCGGCTTCGTCGGGGGGCGGGTGATCGAACTCGCGCTCGCCGCCGGGCACGGCGTGCGTGCGCTCACCCGCCGCCCGCAACCGCCGCGGCCCGGCGTGACGTGGATCGCAGGTGCGCTCGATAAGACGGAGGCGCTCGACACGCTGGTCGCGGGCGCGGACGCGGTGTTGCACGTCGCGGGCGTCGTGAATGCGCCCGACCGCGCCGGGTTCGTTGCGGGCAATGTTACCGGCACACAGGCGATGGTCGATGCGACGACCCGCACTGGGGTGCGGCGGTTCGTCCACGTCTCATCACTTGCCGCGCGCGAGCCGGGGGTGTCGACCTATGGCTGGTCGAAGCATGAGGCCGAGCTGGTCGTCGCCGCGTCGTCGCTCGACTGGACGATGGTGCGCCCGCCCGCGATCTACGGCCCGGGCGACATGGAGATGCGCGACCTGTTCCGGATGGCAAAGATGGGGGTCGCGCTGGTGCCGCCCGGCGGGCGTGTGTCGCTGATCGAGGTGGGCGATGTCGCTGCGCTGCTGCTGAAGCTGGCGGTGAGCGATCCCGGCAAGCTGATCCTCGAGCCGGACGACGGGCGCGACGGCGGCTGGAGCCATGCCGAGATGTTGCGCGCGATGGGCGTCGCGGTGGGGGCGAAGCGCGTGTCGGTCATCGCGCTCCCACGCGCAGTGCTCGACCTGGTCGCGCGCGGCGACATGCTGATGCGAGGTAGCAAAGCCAAGCTTACCCGCGACCGCGTCGGCTATCTCTGCCACCCCGACTGGACCGCAGCGCCCGAAAAGCGTCCGCCCGCCAGCCTGTGGACCCCGCAGGTGCCGACCCCGCAAGGCCTAGCCCACACCGCGGCATGGTATCGCGCGAACGGCTTGCTATAGGCTGTGCATAAAGCCGCCGCATTTTGGCGGCACAGCGTACCTAGTTTCAAGGACCGAGCATGAGCGACCGCCAATCCATCTACGACACCGTCACCGCGCATATCGAGCCGTTCAACAAGAAGGGCGTGACGCTGAGCGACGCGACCACCTTCCAGGGCGATCTCGAATGGGACAGCCTGACCGTGATGGATTTCGTCGCCGCGATCGAAGACGAGTTCGACATCATCATCACGATGAACATGCAGGCCGAAATCGAAACCGTCGGCCAGCTGGTCGATGCCGTCGCCAAGCTTAAGGGCTAAACCTACGATGACCGAAGCCGCTGCCACCGCCCACGCCCTCGCCGAGCCCGAGACCGTCGCGCCAGCCACCCCTGCTCTGGGGCGCGACCTGATGAGCAAGTTCGACGGCCTGATCGCCGAACGCCAGGCGCTGATGGACACGGGCGTGCGCGATCCGTTCGCGATCGTGATGGACGAGGTCAAGTCGCCGACCGAAGCGGTCATCAAGGGCCGCGACACGATCCTGCTCGGCACGTACAATTACATGGGGATGACGTTCGACCCCGACGTGCTCGCGGCGGGCAAGGAAGCGCTCGACAAGTTCGGCTCGGGCACCAACGGCAGCCGGATGCTCAACGGCACCTTCCACGACCATATGGAAGTCGAGCAGGCACTGCGCGATTTCTATGACGTCAGCGGGGCGATCGTCTTTTCGACCGGGTACATGGCTAATCTGGGCATGATCTCGACGCTGGTCGGCAAGGGCGAATACATCATCCTCGACGCGGACAGCCATGCGTCGATCTACGACGGTTGCAAGCAGGGCAATGCGGAGATCGTCCGGTTCCGCCACAATGACGTGACCGACCTCGACAAGCGGCTCGGTCGGCTGCCCAAGGAAGCGGGCAAGCTCGTCATCCTCGAGGGCGTCTATTCGATGCTCGGCGACATCGCACCGCTCAAGGAAATGGTCGCGATCGCCAAGAAGCACGGCGCGATGGTGCTGTCGGACGAAGCGCATTCGATGGGCTTCTTCGGGCCGAACGGGCGCGGCGTGTACGAGGACCAGGGTTGCGCGGCGGACGTCGATTTCATCATCGGCACCTTCTCCAAGTCGGTCGGCACGGTCGGCGGCTTCTGCGTGTCGAATCACCCGAAGTTCGAGGCGATCCGCATGGCGTGTCGCCCGTACATCTTCACCGCATCGCTCCCGCCGTCGGTCGTTGCGACCGCCGCGACGTCGATTCGCAAGCTGATGCATGCGCACGACAAGCGCCGCCAGCTCTGGGAGAATGCGCGCGCGCTGCATGGCGGGCTAAAGGCGATGGGGTTCCGACTCGGGACCGAGACGCCGCAGTCGGCGATCCTCGCGATCATCCTTGAGGACCAGACGCAGGCCGTCGCGATGTGGCAGTTGCTGCTCGAGGGCGGACTGTACGTCAACATGGCGCGCCCGCCCGCGACTCCGGCGGGCACGTATCTGCTGCGCTGCTCGCTCTGCGCCGAGCATACGCCCGCGCAGATCGCCACCGTGCTCGAGATGTTCGAGGCGGCGGGCCGCGCGACCGGTGCGATCGCCTGACGTCGTTACGGATACGGCCGACCCTATCAACGGGTCGCGCCATCCGCTAAGCTGGAGGCATGACCGGGGAATTGGGCGAGACGGCGGGGGGCGCGGCGTCGGGCACGACGTGGCGTTCCTTTACGCTGGTGGCGATGGCCGTGCTCGGCGTGCTGGTGCTCGTCGCGCTCGGACTGACCTTGCGGGAAGTCAATCGTCAGCGCGACCGAGCGCTTGCGCTGCAGAAGCACAGTTACGAAGTAATGATCCTGACGGCCAACCTGTCCGGCACGATCGCGCGTGCCGAGGCCTCGCTTGGTCGGTACGTCATCAGCGTCGACGATCGACTCGGGCAGGCCTATTCCGCGGACTGGCTGCTTGCGTCGCAGCAGATCACGCGGCTCAAACGAATCACCCACGACAATCCCGAGCAACAGCGCGCGATCGCGGCCTTGCGCGAGGCATTCCGCGGCAGGACCGACGAACTCGGCGATGTCGCGCTGAGCACCTTTTACAAACGCAACAACCAGGCGCTTGCCTTATATTACAAGGCGGGCCGTGCCCCGTCGCGCGCGGCCATCGACGTGCTGCTCGACCGAATCGGCGTGCAGGAACGCCAGGTGCTCGACCAGCGCACCGGGGTGGCGCTGGCTTCGGTCGCGCGGTCGAGTGCGATCGCCAGCGCGCTCGGGGTGTTCGGCATCCTGATTCTGCTGGGGGCGGTGGGAATGGGCTGGCTGACCGTTACCGCGCTCGGTGAACGCGCCGCCGCGCGCGCCGAGGCGGAGACCGAACGCGATCGCTCGATCGAGCTCGAAGCGGCGGTCGCAAAGGCATCCGCCGAATTGCTCGCGCAGGAGGCGAAGCTCCGGCAGGTCCAGAAGCTCGAGGCGGTCGGGCAGTTGACCGGAGGCATCGCCCACGATTTCAACAACATGCTGGCGGTGGTCATCGGAGGGCTCGAACTCGCGCGACGCCATGTCGGGGACGATCCGGTCGCAGCGCAGCGCCATATCGCCAACGCCTCCGAAGGCGCCGAGCGCGCGGCCGCGCTCACCCGGCGGTTGCTCGCCTTCTCGCGTGAGGAATCGCTGCGCTCCGAAACGCTCGATCCGGCGGGCCTGATCAGCGGCATGTCCGATCTATTCGACCGGACGCTGGGGGATGGGATCACTGTCGACGTCGCGCCGCCGTCGGAGCCCGGCTGGATGGTACGGTCGGACCGAATCCAGCTCGAGAATGCGTTGCTCAACCTCGCGGTCAACGCGCGCGACGCAATGGACGGCCGCGGGCGGTTGACGATCGGCGTCGCGCAGGTTTCCTTGTCGGAAGGCGCGGTCGGGACGTGTCGGGCCGGGGAGTATGTTGCGCTGACGGTGTCCGACACCGGCTGCGGGATGCCGCCCGAACTTTTGGAGCGCGTGTTCGAACCCTTCTTCACGACCAAGCCTTCGGGCAAGGGCACGGGGCTGGGGCTCAGCCAGGTCTTCGCGTTCGCGCGCCACGCGGAGGGGCAGGTTCAGCTCGAGTCGACCGTCGGGGTGGGGACGACGATAACCCTCTATCTCCCTCGCCACCGGGCGGAAACCGCTTCCGCGTCGGTCAAGCCGACGCTCGCCACGGCGGCGGCGCAGCAGAGCGGGCTCGACATTTTCGTGGTCGAAGACGATCCCCGCGTCCTGAACGCGACGATGGGGGCGCTCGAGGAACTGGGCCATCGCGCGGTCGCCTGCGACGACCCGATTGTGGCGCCCGGGATGCTCGACCGGCTTGGCCATGTCGATCTGATCATTTCGGACGTGCTGATGCCGGGGCGTACCGGCCCGGAGCTGATCGACACCGTCACGCCGCTGCGCCCCGACATGGCGGTGTTGTTCGTCACCGGTTACGCCGGGGAAGCGGGCGGCGAGGCGGAGTTTGGCGGGCGGCATGTCCTGCGCAAGCCCTTCACCCTTGCCGGGCTCGCGCGCGCGATCGACGCAGCG
Organism: Sphingomonas sp. PAMC 26621; assembly: GCF_000251145.1. GTDB lineage: Bacteria > Pseudomonadota > Alphaproteobacteria > Sphingomonadales > Sphingomonadaceae > Sphingomonas. The sequence continues at coordinate 34,658 of NZ_AIDW01000012.1, forward strand.
GTGCAGGATCGCCCGCCGCACCCGGTCGACAGCATCGCCGCCGAGTAAGTCCGTATTCGCGCCGATCGAACGGGCTGGCGCAAAGGATTGGGTAGCTCAGCCGCCAAGCCCGCGATATAGCCGGGGACACGCCCGCCATTCCCTCGGGCAAGAGGCGCTTTTCCTGCCATCATGAAGTCCATCGATCGCTACATGGCCCGGCTTATCGCGGTGCCGCTGTTCTCGACGCTCATCATCTCGGCGATGCTGCTTGTGCTCGACCGGATGCTGCGGCTGTTCGACTTCGTCGCAACCGAGGGCGGGCCCGTCAGCGTGGTGTGGCGAATGCTTGCCAACCTGCTGCCGGAATATCTCGGCCTCGGGATTCCGATCGGGCTGATGCTCGGTATCTTGCTTGCGTTCCGCAAGCTTGCGACCTCGTCCGAGCTCGACGTGATGCGCGCGGTCGGGATGAGCTATCCGCGGTTACTGCGCGTGCCGTACATGTACGCGATCGCGCTCGGCGCGATCAATCTTGCGATCGTCGGCTTCGTCCAGCCCGATGCGCGCTATGCTTATGAAAAGCTCCGCTACGAACTGCGCACCGGTGCGCTCGGCGCGTCGATCAAGGTCGGCGAGTTTACGCACTTCGGCAACGACATGACACTGCGGATCGAACAGAGCCACGAATCGGGTCGACGGCTTTCGGGGATCTTCCTGCGGCGTGACGACAAGAAGGGCGGCTCGATCGCGATCACTGCCGCTAACGGCCAATTTTTCGCGACCGACAATCCCGACGAGATCATCTTCCGGCTCGATCAGGGCACCTTGGTCCGCACCGAGGCGAAGGTGCCGACGCCGCGCGTGCTGCGTTTCACCGTGTTCGACTTGCCGATCCCGCTGCCCAAGACCGAGAACTTCCGGGTGCGCGGTGCGGAGAACCTCGAGCGGACGCTCCCCGAGCTGGCGCGGATTGGCAGCGACCGGGGCGCGCCCCGCGAGCTGCGCGACACCAGCCGTGCCGCCTTCCACTTCCGCACTGCCGAGGTGCTGACGATCCTGTTGCTGCCGTTGCTCGCGATCTCGCTTGGCGTGCCGCCCAAGCGCTCGACCTCGGCGCTTGGCGTGTTCCTCTCGATCATCATGATCGTCGCCTACCACAAGGTGAACGAATACGCCCAAGCGGTTGGCGGACTGGGCAAGATCGATCCGCTGGTGGCGATCTGGGTGCCGTTCGCGGTGTTCGCGAGCCTGACGCTCTGGATGTTCTACACGATCGCGTTCGTGCCCGGCGGGCAACCGATCGGCGCGCTCGAACGCGTGTTCGCCAAGCTTGGCAAGGCGATCGTCAAGCTCCTTCCCGGCCGGCGCGAGAAAGCCGCATGACCCTCGACCTGTTCCCGTCGCGCACCGTCGCGCTCTATATGGGGCGGATGTTCCTGGTACGGACGTTCGCCGTGCTGGCGATGCTCGTGCTGATCCTGCAGGCGCTCGATCTGCTCAGCGAATCGGGGCACATCCTGGCGCATCCCGGCAATGGCGAGCCGCAGGTATGGCATTACCTCACGCTGCGAATCCCCGAAATCATCGCACAATTCCTGCCGTTCTCGGTGTTGCTCGGCACGATCATCACGCTGTCGACGCTCAACCAGAATAGCGAGATCATCGCGCTCAAGGCGTCGGGGCTGTCCGCGCACCAGGTACTCGCGCCGTTGCTGATCGCGAGCCTCGGCGTCGCGGTCATCTCCTTCACCTTCAATGACCGGGTCGTAAGCCGCGCGACGGCGACGCTCGATGCGTGGCAGAAGGTCGATTATGGCCCCATCCCGGTCGATCGCGGGGACCGCACCAACATCTGGGTTCGCGACGGCGACGACCTGATCCAGGTCGAGCGGGTGAGCGGAACCGGCGACCGGGCCAAGCTGACCGGGGTCACGTTGTTCGACCGGACCAACGGGTCGTTGGTCCAGATCATTACCGGCCAGACCGGCGTTCGCGACGGGGCGGGCTGGAGAATTTCGCCTGCAACACGGTTCGACGTGGCGCGTGGCAATCTCACCAAGCTCCCGAGCATCGTGATCGGGCAGGGCGTCCGGCCTGATCAGTTCACGCTGTCGACGATCGATGCGGGTGGTCTGTCGTTCGGCGCGCTGCGTTCGGCGATCGGCGATCTTGGCGCGGGCGGGCGTCCGACCAAGGCGCTGGAAGGCGCTATGTGGCACAAGCTTTCCGCGCCGCTGTCCTCGGTGCTGATGCCGCTGCTCGGCGCCGTGGCGGCGTTCGGGCTTGCGCGGTCGGGCAAGCTTTTCGTCCGTGCGGTGATCGGGATGATGCTCGGCTTCCTGTACTTCGTCGCGGACAATTTCGCGCTCGCGATGGGGAATATCGGTGCTTATCCGCCGATCCTCGCGGCGTGGGCGCCGTTCCTGCTGTTCCTGATGATCGGCGAGGCCGTGCTGATCCGGACCGAGGAATAGGGGCTGCCACCGCTCTTGCCGCCGTCACCCTGAACGCGTTACAGGGTCGACCGCGGTACGTTGACTGTCCGGGCCCGTTGCGCGGTGGATGTCGAAACAAGGTCAGCATGACGCGGGGTGTGGGGATGCGAGCCTCACGCCGCCAGCGGCAAAGCCTGCGCCGGCGCGAGATCCAGGCTGTAGCGCAGCCCTGCAACGTCCTTGCCGCGCGCCCGGCATGCCCGCGTCTCGGCCCCTGTCTCGAAAAATCCGAGCTTGCGCAGCACGCGGCCCGACGCCGGATTGTCCTCGAAATGCAGAGCGTGAAGGTGCCGCAGCCCCAGCGCGTGGCGTGCTGTGTCGAGCAGTGCTCGCCCCGCCTCGGTGGCATAGCCCCGGCCCCACGCGTCCGGGGTCAGCCAATAGCCGAGTTCATACCCCGAGTCGTCGCGCGTCAGCCCGATTCCGCCGATGATCCGCGAACGTGCCTCCTCGCGTGCGAGGATCAGCAAACGCGGGCTGTGGTGGTCGGGGGGCAGGGTCAGGAACGCCGTTGCGTCGTCCACCGTATAGGGCCAGGGCGCGCGTGCGAGCATCGCGACAACCGGCTCATGCGCAATGGCGGCGGCAAGTGCAGGCGCATCTTCGGGCCAGCCCGGGCGCAGCGTCAATCTCGGAGTCCGAGCGAACATCACAAACTCTCCTCGTACGCCGTCGTTCGCATGCCGGGATGACATGGACACGACAGTGGGGAGGGAGCCATGAAAAAAGGGAGCCGGGGCGGACCCGTCTCCCTTGTTTCGGTATCCTTGCGGATACGCGGGTCGCCCTGGTGGGCAACCCGTCCGGTTGCCCGTTATTCTGCGGCCAGTGCCAGCGTCTCGACCGAGCAGAATTTGCGGCCGAGCTTGCCCTGGTGGAAGGTCACGCGGCCTTCGACGAGCGCGAACAAGGTGTGGTCCTTGCCGATGCCGACGTTGGTGCCCGGGTAGAACTTCGTGCCGCGCTGACGGACGAGAATGTTGCCCGGAATGGCGATCTCGCCACCGAACTTCTTGACGCCAAGGCGACGGCCTGCCGAATCGCGACCGTTGCGCGAAGAGCCGCCTGCTTTCTTATGTGCCATCTCGAACTACTCCTTACGCCTGAGCGGCCGGGGCATCGGCCTTGGCCGGTGCTGCCTGCTTATCATTGTTGCCGATCGCGGTGATGCGCAGATCGTGTGACGCTGGCGATGACCGTTCTTGCGGCGATAGTTGTGACGGCGACGCTTCTTGAAGACGATGACCTTGTCCGCCTTCGCCTGCGCGATGATTTCCGCCGAGACCGTCAGGCCCTCGACCGAATGCAGCTCCGAGCCTTCGCCCGCGAGCAGAATGTCGCCGAGCGTGATCGACGCGCCGGCTTCGCCGTCGAGCTTCTCAACGACGATCTTGTCTCCGGCGGCAACGCGATACTGCTTGCCGCCTGTGCGCACGATTGCGAACATGGCCCTTATCACCTTCAAAATACCTGTGCCCCACGACACGGCAAGCCGAGCGCGGGAAAGAAGCGCCAGCTATGCCAAGCGCGGCGCGCTGTCAACCGTAGAGCACTCCCGACACCCGTCAAAACGTTGCCGAAACGCAATAGCGGCCCGGCAATCTGCACCTTTCGAGGCATAACTACGGCAAATGGTGAACTTTTTGTTGCAATGCGAAAGAAGCTGTGGCGTCATCGGGTTGGAACAGATGTGGCAAGCACATACGGCGCAACAAAGTTGCGCTAGATAGTGTTAAGCGACGCAGGGTTTCCAGGCGGCAGGTTGCGAGGCGCGGTGTAACGCGTCCGGTAAAGGTGTGCGCGTCAAGTGTTCGACAGGATTACTGAAATGCCGTGTCCCGCGGCAGGAGGAACTGCGTCTGCCAGCCATCTGTGCAGCGTGGCTTTAGTGAATGAAGACCTGACAGCTATCGAACCTTTGGGGGATTTGCCTTGCTCTACAGACATTCCATTTCGATGTTCGCGCTCTCCGCCGGTCTGGCGGCGTCGCCCGCGCTGGCCGTGACGGAGGCTCAGGCGAACGCCGCAGTCCCGGCGGCGGCGACGCTCGCGTCCACGCAGGCCGAACCCGCCGAACAGGCCGCTCCCGGCGATGCGCCGCCGAACGACATCGTCGTCATCGGCACCAGGCGGACCGACCGTACGCTCACCAACTCTCCATCGCCGGTCGATGTCATCAGCTCGGCCGAACTGACGTCGCAGCCGTCGGCGAACATGATCGATGCGCTCAAGAACATTGTGCCGTCCTTCTATGTCGGCCAGAACTCGATCTCCGACGCCTCGACCTTCGTCCGCTCGCCCTCGCTGCGGGGTCTGTCGGGCGATCAGGTGCTCGTGATGCTCAACGGCAAGCGCTACAACCGCTCGGCGTTGGTGCAGGTCTATGGCGGCAGCGATACCGGTCTCGGGCGCGGCGCGCAGGGGCCGGATATCTCCGCGATCCCGGCGCTCGCGATCGGCAGCCTGCAGGTGCTGCGCGAAGGCGCGACCGCGCAATATGGCTCGGACGCGATTGCCGGCGTGCTCAATTATGGGCTGCGCGAGGACCAGGGAATCGAACTCGTCGGCCGCACCGGCCAATATTATGCGGGGGATGGCGAAAGTTACCAGATCGCGGGCAACGTCGGGTTCAAGCGCGCCTTCGGCTTCATCAACGTGACCGGCGAATATACCGACGAAGGGCAGACGAGCCGCGGTGTGACCCGCCCTTCGGCCGCCAATTTCGCGAACAATTTTCCCGCGCTCGCCAATCAGTTGCCCAACTATCCGTTGCCCGTGCAGATCTGGGGCAACTCGCCGTCGCATGGCTACAAGGCGGTGGTGAACGCCGCGCTCAACGTCACCGACTCGAGCAAGATCTACTTCTTCGGCAATTATGCGCACAGCGAAGGCAACCAGAGCTTCAACTACCGCGCACCCGTGTCCAGCACCGCGGTCGACTCGACCGGGGTGGTGCGCAATCAGGGGGCGAACGGCGCATTCAACAACACCTTCTTCCTGACGGCATGCCCGACCGGCAATGCCACCTGCCCGGCGGGCGGGTTCGTTCGCGACGGGAACACCTTCCGCTTCGGCCAGCTGTATCCGGCGGGCTTCACCCCGCGCTTCGTCGGCAAGACCGAGGAGCTGTACGGCGTGCTTGGCTACAAGGGGACGGCGGGCAAGTTCAGCTACGACGTGTCGGGCACGCTCGCGCGCAACACGCTGTCGCTGTCGATGTATAATTCGGCGAACTTCTCCTACGGCCCGCAGACGCAGACGAGCTTCGAGTTCGGCGATCTCATCCAGAGCGAGGTGAACGTCAACGCCGACTTCACCTATGCCGCCGATCTCGGCCTCGCGAGCCCGCTGACGATTTCGGCGGGTGGCGAATATCGCAAGGAAACCTACGAACAGACCGCGGGCGACCCGCAGTCCTATGGGGCCGGGCCCTACTCGGTCGCGCAACAGCTCTACACCCAGACCGCGCCGGGGGTGTACGCCTTCTCCGGCACGACCGCCGCGCAGGGAGTCGGCGCGAGCGGCTATGCCGGGACCAGTCCGGGCACGGCGGGCAAGTTCAGCCAGGAAAACTTCGGGGCCTATATCGGTCTCGAGACCGACATCACCGACGCGCTCACGGTCGGCGCGGCGGGGCGGTACGAGCATTACAACACGTTCGGCAACGCATGGGTCGGCAAGGTCAACGCGCTCTACAAGCTGGTAGAGGGCTTCTCGGTCCGCGGCAGCTTCGGCACGGGCTTCCATGCGCCGTCCCCGGGGCAGTCGAACGTCTCGATCGTCACGACCTCGTTCAACAATGGCGTCGCCTTCCAGAGCGGGACCTATCCGACCAACACCGCCGTCGCGCAATATTACGGCGCGTCGACGCTGAGCCCGGAAAAGTCGACCAATTACGGGCTGGGGTTCATCCTCGAGCCATTGCGCGCGATGACGATCACGGTCGATGGCTATCAAATCAACCTGCGCGACCGCATCGGCCTGACCTCGCCGTTCATCGTCACTGCGGCGGATCTTGCGGCGCAGCCTGCGCTGCTTCCGGTCGGGGTCGACGGGCAGGTGCAATATTTCACCAACGGCTTCCGCACACGGACGCGCGGGGTCGACGTCGTCGCGACCTATCGTACCCGGGTGAGCGAGGCGCAGCTCAACTTCTCGCTGGCGTATAACTACAACAAGACCAAGGTGACCGGCTATGATGCGCGCGTGGTCAGCGTCGCGCAGTTGATCGACGCCGAGAACCTGGCACCTAAACATCGGATGGTGTTCAACACCGGCCTAACGCTCGGCAACCTCGGCTTTACGGTGCGCGAGAACTATTACAGCTCCTGGACCAGCGCGCAGGATTACGGGCAAACCAACGGTGTCGCGAATCAGACCTTTGGCGACAAGTTCACCACCGATATCGAGCTGAACTACACCTTCGCCAAGCACTTCACGCTGGCGGTCGGCGCGCAGAACTTCCTCGACGAGAAGCCGGACCGATTGAACGCCACGTCGACGGTGCAATTGTATCCGCTGACCGGGGGGACGTCGGACGGGCAGGTCTATGCGCGCAACGGCGGGCCGTTCGGGTTCAACGGCGGGTTCTACTACACCCGGCTTCGCGTAAAATATTGAGGTTGAGTCCCCGGGGTGTTGCGGCGTCCCGGGGGCTTTGCTGGGCGGTGGCATTTGCCCGCGCGAGCGCGGCCATATGTCCTCTCCCCCGGTGAAGGCCGGGGCCAAGTCGAAGTGGCCGAGGTCAGCTGGCGCAGCGCGCGCTTTCCTCTGTCCCTCTCCTGGGCCCCGGCCTTCGCCAGGGAGGCGGTGTAGGGTGAAGTAACCCAGCGCTAGTGCCGGTGCTCGCGCCGCAACGGGTATTTCCCGTCCTCATAGTTCCCGAACAGCCCGGCAATCGCGGGATGGTCGACCGGTTCGTCGGTATCGTCGGGGATCAGGTTCTGCTGGCTGACATAGGCGACATAGGTCGATTCGGTGTTCTCGGCGAGCAGATGGTAAAACGGCTGGTCCTTGCGCGGGCGGATGTTCTCCGGGATCGCGTCATACCATTCGTCGCTGTTCGCGAAGATCGGGTCGATATCGAACACCACGCCGCGAAAATCGAACATGCGATGCCGCACGACAGCGCCGATGGCGAATCGCGCATGGCTGATCGGGGGCAGGGCAATCGTGGTGTCGAACGGGGGAGACTGGATCGGGGTACGGTGCATGAGGACAATTTAGGCGCTCTCGGGCGGCACACAAGCGAATGGTTGGCGAATGCTTGGTGACAAACCCGCATCGAACCGCTTGCCTAGTAGGGATCACTGCGTTAGAGGCCCCCGCTCACCGACCGGTGCTGGACTTCATACCAGCATCACACGACCTCGCGGAGAGGTGGCAGAGTGGTCGAATGTACCGCACTCGAAATGCGGCGTGCCCTCGCGGGTACCGTGGGTTCGAATCCCACCCTCTCCGCCATTTCCTTTGATCCTCGATGAGGCTAAAGCCCGCCACATGGCATCCTACAAAGAACCTTCCTTCAAAGACCGGGCAGCCCTGTCCGCCGACGCCAAACAGCGCGCGCTGGAAAAGCTGAAGTCCAAGCCGCCGGTCGATCCCGCGGTTGTCGCCGCCCGTGCCGCTGCGCGCGAGGCGAAGGAAGCTGCCGAAGCCAAGAAGCGCGAAGAGAAGAAGGCAGCGATCGAGGAAGCCCGGCTCGAGAAGATCGCCAAGGCCGAAGCCGCCGAACGCGCGATCGAGGAGGCCAAGCAGGCCGCGATCCAGGCCGAGATCGACAAGAAAGCGGCGCGCGACGCCCGCTACGCGGCGCGCAAGAGCCGCAAGTAAGGGCGGTCTGCTTCCTTCTGGCTTCCCCGGCGTAGGCCGGGGCACAGTCGAAATGGCCGTGGCAATATGGCGCAGCCCGCCCCTTCTCCTGTCTCTCAACTGGGCCCCGGCCTTCGCCGGGGAGGTGTTAGGAGAGCGGCAGCCCCTTCTCCAGTTCCTCCAGCCACACCCGCGCCGTCCCGTCCGACGGCGCGCGCCAGTCGCCCCGCGGCGATAGTGCCCCCCCGCCGGAAACCTTTGGCCCGTTCGGCAGCGCAGACCGCTTGAACTGGCTGGTCGCGAAGAACCGCACCAGAAACTTCTCCAGCCATTCGCGAATCACTGGCAGGTCATACGCCACGCGACCAGCCGACGGAAAATCGCGCGGCCAGCGCCCCGCGTCCGCATCGCGCCACGCCTGCAGCGCGAGGAAGGCGATCTTCGACGGCGCCATCCCGTGCCGCACCACATAATGCAGGAAGAAGTCGTTGAGCGCATACGGCCCGATTCGCGCCTCGGTGCTCTGGATCGCGCCATCCGCGCCTGCTGGCACCAGTTCGGGCGAAATCTCGGTCGCAAGGATCGATTCGAGGATCGAATCGGTCTCGCCATCATATTGGCTGGTCCGGATGCACCAGCGAATCAGGAACTGGATCAGCGTCTTGGGGACACCGGCATTGACGCCATAATGGCTCATCTGGTCGCCGACGCCATAGGTACACCACCCCAGCGCCAGTTCCGACAGGTCGCCCGTGCCGACGACGATCCCGCCACGCTGGTTGGCGAGACGGAACAGATAATCGGTACGCAGGCCCGCCTGGACGTTTTCGAACGTCACGTCATAGGCGGGTTCGCCGTCCGCGAACGGATGGCCCATGTCGGAGAGCATCTGCCGCGCAGCGGGGCGGATGTCGATTTCGGCACCGTCGACCCCCAGCGCGCGCATCAGCGCCCAGGCGTTGCTCTTGGTGCAGTCGCTGGTCGCGAAGCCGGGCATCGTGAACCCGAGGATGTGGCTGCGCGGTCGCTCGAGGCGATCCATCACCTTCGCCGCGACGATCAGCGCATGCGTCGAATCGAGCCCGCCCGAGACGCCGATGACGAGCCGTTCGGACCGCGACGCGACGAACCGCTTGAGCAGCCCCTCGACCTGGATGTTGAACGCCTCGTAGCAATCCTCGTCGAGTAGTTCGGGGGTGTTGGGGACGAACGGGAAGCGGCGTATCTCGCGCAGCAGGCCGGCGTCGGCGAAATCGGGCTGGTGGTCGAAGCCGATCCGGCGGAAGCGCCGTTCGGGGTCGCCCGCCAGCCGCGCCGAATCATTGAACGTGCCCACCCGCATCCGTTCCTGCGCGATTCGACCCGCATCGACATCCGCCAGCACCAGTTCGCGCGTCCGTCCGAAGCGGGTCGACTCGGCGAGCAACTCGCCCAGCTCGTGGATCATCGCCTGGCCGTCCCAGGCGAGATCGGTCGTGCTCTCGCCCGGACCCGAGGCGGCGAACACATAGCCGCAGATCGCGCGCGCGCTTTGCGACGCGCACAGCAACGCGCGCTCGCGGGCCTTGCCGACAACGATGTTCGACGCCGACAGATTGCAGCAGATGAGGGCGCCCGCGAGCGCGCCCATCGTGGAAGGGGGGGTAGGGGCCCAGTAGTCCTCGCAGATCTCCGCATGGAAGACGAACGGCGCGAGATCGTTCGCGGCGAAGATCAAATCGGTGCCGAACGGGACGGTCTGCCCGGCGAGCGTGATGTCGAGCCCGGTCAGCCCGGCACCGCTCGCGAACCAGCGCTTCTCGTAATATTCGCGGTAATTGGGGAGGAAGATCTTGGGCACCACGCCGAGGATCAGCCCGCGCGCGATTACCACCGCGCAATTGTAGAGCCGCCCGTTGCGCGGCAGCGCCGCACCGACGACGAGCACCGGGCGCAGCGTCGCGCTCGCCGCCGCGACCTCGGCAAGCGCCGCCTCGGTCGCCAGCTGTTGCGCGGTCTGCAGGTGAAGGTCGTCGATCGCGTAGGAGGTGATGTTGAGTTCGGGAAAGACGAGCAGGTCGGCGTGCTGCGCGTCGCCCTGCCGCGCGAGCGCGATCGTCTCGGCGGCATTTGCCGCGGCATCACCGACGCTGGCGTGCGGGGTGCAGGCCCCGACCCGGATCAGGCCATGCGTGTGGATCGAATGGAACGGATGCGCCTTCGTCTTCGCCATATCCGGCGCTTAGCGGGGTTTGTGGGCCGATGCCACCGGGACCGCGTTGCCCCCGCCACCTGCGCGGTGGTAGAGCGCGCGCCAGGGAGATGTTTTGATGAAGATCAGCGCGCGCAACCAGATCTCGGGCACCGTCACCGCGGTCCATGCCGGTGCGGTCAACGGGTCGGTCCATGTCGATATCGGCAACGGCACGATCGTCACCTCCAACATCACCAACGAAGCGATCGCGGATCTCGAACTCGCGGTCGGCGACAGCGTGACGGTCATCGTCAAGGCGAGCGACGTCCTGATCGGGAAGTAATGCGCGTCGGCGCGCTCAAGATCAAAGCCCAGCTCTACTGCGGCGACGAGCTTGCCATGGGACCGGGCAAGGCCGACCTGCTGGAAGCGATTGCGCGCGCGGGATCGATCTCGGGCGCGGGCCGCGCGATGGGGATGAGCTACCGGCGCAGCTGGCTGCTGGTCGACAGCATGAACCGCTGCTGGACGGGCAAACTGGTCGAGACGGTCGCGGGCGGCGGGCAGGGGCGCGGTGCGTCGCTGACCGCGCTGGGACGCGACGTGCTGGCGGCGTATCGTGCGCTGGAGGCCGGGCTGGCGGAGGCATCGCAGCAAGGGCTGGTGGCGGCGCTGGAGGCGGTGCTACGGGACCAGCCGCTGCCGCCGGTGCGCGAGGACGGGTAACACCGTCTCGCGCGTTCGTTTCGGGCGTACTGGCCTCCAGTGTGTCGTCTATCCGGCGACGCTCTCAGGAAACCACTCGACGCGCCTCGCCGACCTGCCACGCCAGCAGTGCGGGCACCGCGATGATCACGTCGCGCGCCCGCTTGAGCAGCGACAGCGCGAGCGCATGCGCGGGCGGCAGGCCGAACAGCGGGCCGATCAGCACATAAGCTGCCTCCTGCACCCCGACCGCGCCGGGGATCGCGAAGGCGACGCTGCGCAGCGTGAAGATCAGGGCCTCGATCGTCAGCACCGCCCAGAGCGGCATCGCCGACCCCATGAAGCGCAGCGCGATCCACGCGCCGGCGGCACTCGCCAGCCAGGCGGCGAGGTTGAACAGGAACGCCGCGATCACCCGGCGCGGGGCGCGGTAGATCGCGTCGAGTTCCACGCGCACCGCCGCCATCGCCGCGACCGAGCCCGGCAGCATCCGCGCGCCGAGCGACCCCGCGAGCCTGAGCATCGGCTTCTGCGCGAACACGAAGAGCAGCATCAGCGCAACCATCGCGCCAAGCCCGCCGAGCGCAAGCGGGACGATCCCCTGCTGCACCGGCGCGTCCGACAGCACCAGCAATAGCATGCCGACGCCGCACAGCGTAAAGATCAGCTGTGCCGCCATCTCGGTCGTCATGTCCGCGATCATCGATGCGTAGATCACGGGTTGCGGTACGCCGAACGCCGCCAGGGTTCGCGCGCCGACCACAAGCCCGCCCAGTTGCGAGAACGGCAGGATGTCGGTCGCCGCCTCGCGCGTGGTGCGGGCCCAGACGAACCAGCCGAGCCGTTCCGTAGCCTGTCCGGGGGCGACCGCGAGCCACGCCATGCCGAGCAGGGCAAGCACACCGACCGACCACAGCGTGAAGCTCGCCATCCCGATCCACCCGATCGACGCCATTGCGGCCAGGACCTGATGCAGCCCGACCGCGCCGACCGTTCCGAGCGCGACCGCCAGGCCGACGATCGTGGCGAGGAGGAGGCCAATCCGTGCCGAACGGTTCATGCGTGCTGGCACCGTCTCGAGCAGCCGCCTGCCTCGCGGAAGACGGACCGGACGGTGTTCGGCCGATGGGGGAACATTTGCAAATCACGCATCATCGTCGCGTCTTTGGAGCTTTGAGGGAATCAATCAACCGTGGATCGGCGGGCAGGGCGATGGCGCGATGCAAGACCGGGTGTCATCAAGCAGCCGAATTGCCTCGGGATGGCACTAGAGCCTCGAGCGCTCGCAGCGCCTAACAGCCTGACAGACCTGGATATCGTCGCTCACCCGACGCCAGAACAGGCCGTGGTACCGAGGTTGGAGGCGAAACCCGCTGTCTGCTTCTGCACGGTCGTCCGGTGCGTGGAGCCGTAGTCAAAATTGTCAGTAGCGGTGGCAAAGGAGCAATCCAGCTTAGACGAATCAACATATGTTATTGAAACCGGGATCGCCGGCCCGTTTATCCTGTCAACATTATTTGCGGTTCGGGCACAAATTCTGGGGATCGTAAGAAGTTGTTACGACCTTGATTTGTCAGATTGGGTATTCCGCTGAAAACAAGACAAATTTGTAAATGGCATCAATCATGCATCGATTGCTCCGAAGCTTACCTGTGCCCCGTTTTACAAAGTTTTGGAGATATAGAATGAAGGTTTTTGGGCTTTTGGTGGCGATTGCTGCAACAGCGCTGACTGCCGTACCGGCAACTGCAGCAGTGACGATCAGCGGTGGTATCGCGGTTGCGATCACCGGCGTTTCCAGCAGCACGACGTCGATCGACGTTGGCACCGTTTTCAGCAACACCTTCTTCTCGGCCGTCGGTAGCGCCAGCGGCGATCTGGTCGGTACGGAAGGCAACTTGGTCAAGATGTCGGATCTGACGGCGACATCCGGCACGGCGTTCTCCTTCACGTCGTTGTTTGGCGACTTTTTGGGCAGCGTTTCAAAAGTCACTGTGACCGGCACCACGGATAACCGCACCGTCAGCGCTTACGTTCTCGGTCTCTTCAGCCCGCTTGGCAGCCTTGGTGGCTACGAAGCAGGCGCGGCCTCGGCGACGTTCAGCTTTACCCAGACCGGGAGCGGTAAGCCGGTTTCGGGCAGCTTTACGTTTGCCAGCCCGCCTGCTCCCGTCACGTCGGTGCCGGAGATCGCAACGTGGAGCATGATGATCCTGGGCTTCGGCCTGATGGGCGCTTCTTTCCGCTACCGCCGTCGGAGCGCGAACGTAACGTTCGCCTAACTCGCTTCGTTTACGAGCGCAGGAAGCCGCCGACCGAAAGGTCGGCGGCTTTTCTGTTTGGGGCCAGAATGTCGCCGCGCGCCCAAGATCGCCGTCGCGCCGGACCCTTCCGCTGAACCAAATTACGCGGTTGCCGGCGTCTTCCGCATGAAGCGCAGCACCAGACGGATCATCCCCGGGACGAACTTCGGCCGTATCAACCTGGGGTCGTACACCGCCAGCCGCCGGTCGTTCTCCGCCAGGCAGATCGCCGCCAGCTCGGGAAACTCGATTTCTACGCCCAACTCCTTCGAGCCATTGAGCGTGAAATTGTTCTCCTGGGCCTTGGTGTTGTCCTCGCCCATGCCCTTGGCCATGTCGATCCGCTCCCAGATCAGCGCGATCCACACCGCCCAGACCTTCATTTCGAACCACGGGCGACGCCACAGCGGCATAGTGCGCCTGTGCCAGGCGACCCAGTTGACGAAGAACAGGATGTGGCGGCCTTCCTCGCGCATGACCGGCTCGAACGTGTCGATCAGTTCCTCGGGGAAGAAGCCGGTGTCGGCCGCGACCTTGAACAGGCCGAAGCCGAAGAAGCTGTCGATGCATTCCGAAAAGCCCGTCCGCATGAAGGCGAATTCGGGGTCGCGCGGCCGTTTGTATTCCTCCTCCGGCTGGAGGACGATGCCGTAGAAGGTCACCATGTCCGCGAGCACGATCTTGTGGCGGCTTTCCTCATACGCGTTCATGTCGATCGCGTCGCGCAGCAGCGGGTCGTGGATCTGCTCGCCATATGTCTTGACGTTCATCCCCGCGCGACCTTCGGTCGCCACGGCAATGTCCCAGATCGGCAGCGAGACGATCCTGTTGCGCGTCTCGGGTTCAAGCACCGGCCAGTCGATCAGTGCGGGGCGGTAGGGATCGTGCGTGTCGAGCATCGTGCGGCAGAACAGCGTCTTGTGTTCGGGGCTGCCGAGCTTGATGCGGACGCCCGGGCCGGGGCCTGCGGGGGCGATCGATTTGGGAGTGAAGTTCATCGGGGCTCTCCCGGTTTACAAGTCGGCGAAACGCGCCAGTCTGATGTGATTGTCGGTAACGATGCTGCGGGCGACGGGGTCCAGTAACGCCGCCAACTCTGCCTCATATTGATAGCTCGGCGCGGACAGCGGGTAGGGGCCGGTCGCCGGGTGAAGATACACTTCGCTGACGCCATCGGGAAGATGCTGCAGCACGCCGCGCAGCCGCTCGGTATGCATCGCGCCCGACCAGGCAAGGCCGAACGTATGGTCGGGCACCTTCATGCCGGCGTTGCGCATCCGACGCTGGACGCTGCGGGCGAAGGGCTTGGCGATGTGCAGCCCGGTCGCCGGCTCGAATTGCGCCAGAACCGCGCGCGGCTCGACCGGCGCGCGGACGGTCGTCATCCCGAAACGCTTGCCGACCTTGAGCAGCGTCGCGGCGATCACGGGGTGGAGGTGCATGTGCTTGTGCGAATTGACGTGATCGAGCGGCAGGCCGGTCGCCTCGAAAAACGCGAACTGCGCGAAGATCTCCGCTTCGAGCTGACGACGGACCGAGGCCTTGGCGACTAGTGCGAGCGCGATCGGCAACGATTCGATACGGAACTGGCCGGCGTCGTCAACCAGATCGGGGATCGTCTCGGGTGGCAGGACCGGTGGCGTTTCCGCCAGCGCGATGTGCAGGCCAACGCCCAGCGTCGGGGTCCGCCGTGCGCGCATTACGGCGTCCTCTGCGGCGGCACCCGTAACCATCAGGCTGGTGACGGTCAGGATCCCCTCGCGGTGCGCCTGCTCGACCGCCGCGTTGACCTCGAGCGAGACGCCGAAATCGTCGGCAGTGATGATCGCGGTCTTCATTTCGGTGCAAATCCGTAAAACGCGGGGTCGGCAAGGACGCCCTGCGCGACCCGGCGCGGGTCGGGCGCGGCGACGCGGCGCAACAGCAGGACCATGGCGTCGAGGTCGCGCGCCTCGACCGCCCTGTTCCATTCCTCGAGCCGGCCCATCGCTTCCAGCCGCTCATTGACCGTCATCCGCGCGAGCGTCGTCATTGCCCCAGCCTTACACGCGCTGCTTTACACGGCCTCTTTGCGACGCCGCAGGAAGTCGAAGAACTCGACGCCTTCGCGCAGGCGGCGCTTCATCATGTTCCAGTCGGTCAGCATCTCGCGGACGATTTCCCAGATCTTCGACGGGCGGAAGTAGAAGCGCTTGTAGAACTCCTCGACCTTGTCGAAGATCACCGTCGAATGCAGATGCGGGTAGCTGAGCTGCGCGATCTGGTTGCCGCCGTCGGTCAGCAATTCGTGCGAATTGTCGAACCAGCCGTTCTCGGTCGCCTGCTTGTACAGGAACGTGCCCGGATAGGGGGCTGCGAGAGACACCTGGATCGTGTGCGGATCGATCTCCTTGGCGTAGTTGATCGTCTCCTCGATCGTCTCGAGCGTCTCACCCGGGAGACCCAGGATGAAGGTGCCGTGGATCACGACGCCAAGCTCGTGGCAGTCCTTGGTGAACTGCCGTGCGACGTCGGTGCGCAGGCCCTTCTTGATGTTGTGCAGGATCTGCTGGTTGCCGCTCTCATAGCCGACGAGCAGCAGGCGCAGGCCGTTGGCTTTCAGCACTTCGAGCGTCTTGCGCGGCACGTTCGCCTTGGCGTTGCAGCTCCACGACATCTTGAAGCCGGGCTTGCCGAAGCCGAGCTTGCCGAGCGCGATCGCCAGTTCCTCGACGCGCGCATGGTTGTCGGTCAGCGTGTCGTCGTCGAAGAAGATCTCCTTGGTCTCGGGGATCTCGCGGATGATGTACTCGACTTCCTCGATCACCTTGGCGACGGAGCGGAAGCGGTAGGTGTGCCCGCCGATCGTCTGCGGCCAAAGGCAGAAGGTGCAACGGCTCTTGCAGCCGCGTCCGGTATAGAAGCTGACATACGGGTGCAGCAGATAGCCGCCGAAATATTTGTCGATCTGCAGGTCGCGCTTGTAGACCGGCGAGACCATCGGCAGCGAGTCCATGTCCTCGATCATCGCGCGGTCGCGGTTGCGGATGAACGCACCGTCCGAATCGCGCCAGGTGATGCCGTCGACTTCGCGCAAGGGCTTGCCCTGCGCGATCTCGAGGATCGTGAAGTCATATTCCTCGCGCGCGACGAAATCGACGTCGGGGGTGGCGGCAAGGCTCTTGTCGGGCTCGACCGCGACCTTCGCACCGACGAAGCCGATCATGATCCGCGGGTTGCGCTGCTTGATCAGTGCGGCGGTGCGGATGTCCTGGTTGAACGACGGCGTCGAGGTGTGGAGGATCACCAGGTCGCGATCGTCGAACTCATGCTTGATGTCGTCCCACGACTGGTCGTGCGCGGGCGCATCGATCAGCTTGGAGCCCTCGACCATCGCCGCCGGCTGCGCGAGCCAGGTCGGATACCAGAAGGATTTGACCTCCCGCTTCATCTGGTAGCGCGCACCCGCGCCGCCGTCATAACCGTCAAAAGACGGCGCCTGGAGGAAAAGCGCCCGCATCATGCCCGTTGCTCCGCATTCTGAATCTTGTGCGCCGCAACAATGCGGCCTTCAGTCTTCATTGTAAGGGTCGCGCCGCGCCAATCAACCGATCGGACGAAGAAGCTCGCGATATAGATGGCAAAACTCATGCCATCGTGCGCCAGCGCCATCCACAACGGAGCGATGCGCCTCCCTACAGTCGCATCCACGTTCCGCACAACCACCAACCGCGCAACGACCGCAAGCGCGCACAGGATCAGCCCGACCGTCGGCCAGTACAGCGCCGATAGGATCGCGACGGGCAGCGGCAGGCCGATGATGATCCCGACATAGGGCCAGAAGGCGACGTCGCGGACGGTCGCCCCCCAGCGCAATTCATGCCGCCACAGTGCGGGCAGGCTCCGTTCGTCGAATGCATGGTCGACCAGCATCGGCGGCAGCGCGATCTCGAGGCCGAGCGCGCGGACCGCCTCGCCCATCGCATAATCGTCCGCAAGCTTGTCCGCGAAGCGCGCGAACCCGCCGATCCGGTGCAGCGTGTCGCGCGTCATCGCGATGGTCGAGCCCATGCACGGCGCCGCGAGCTTGTTGGCGACACCGAAGACGAGGCCGAGCATGAACTGGTAGCTCACCCCCGCCGCACCGAAGCGCGACCAGAATCCGGTGTCGCCGCGCCCGGCATAGACGCAGGTGACGATCCCGGTTTTCGGCTGGTCGAGTGCGCGGAGGATCTGCGAGAGATAGTCGGGCGCAACCGCGATATCGCTGTCGCTCAGCACGACCACGTCGTGGCGGATCAGCGGTTCCATGTTGATGAGGTTGGAGAGCTTGCCGCTTGCCCCATGGACCGTGCCGTCGATCACGAGGTCGATCTGGGCGTCGGGATAGTCGGCCCGCAGCGCTTCGACCACCGCGATCGCGGGATCGTCCCGGCGCTGGATGCCGCACAGCAGTTGGACGGGACCGGCGTGCTCCAGCACAAGGAAGCTCGCGAGGTTTTCGTAAAGCCGTGGTTCGGCGCCGTACAGCGGCTTCACCAGGGTGACCGCCTGGTGGCGGATCGGGGCCGGGGTCGCCGCCGCGAAATAGCGTCGGAAGACAAGCGCCGCCGCGGTCGAATAGACGACGCCGCACGCCGCCACCACGATCGCCAGCCAGCCCAGCGCAGCCCCGATTAGGTGGAGAAAATGGATCACGATGCCACCCCCGTAGCGTTGCCCGAATGACGGGTATAGGCGCGCCTGCGTGAAAAAGCTGTCATGTCGGGGCCGATGCGGACTTTGTTGCTGTTCGGTTGCGCGAGAGTGTTTGCGCTTGCGGCGTGGCGTTCTACAGCGTCGCCGCATGGAGGCTGCGTGAGCGATCAACCTATTACGCTTGTGACCGGGGTATCCGGTTTCGTCGGTTCGGCGGTCGCGCGGCGGCTGGCGGCGGCGGGCGTGCGCGTGCGCGGGCTGGCGCGGGCGAGCAGCGCGCGGACCAACCTGACCGACTTCCCGGGTGAGATCGTCGAGGGCGACGCGCGCGACGCGCAAGCCATGCGCCGCGCGATGGCGGGGGTATCGCAACTCTATCACGTCGCCGCCGACTATCGAATCTGGGCGCCCGATACCGAGGAGATCGTCCGCAACAATCGGCTGAGCACACAGACGGTGATGGACGCCGCGCTCGACGCGGGGGTGGCACGGATCGTCTATACCAGCAGCGTGGCGACGTTGCGGCCCGATCATGGCAAGCCATCCGACGAGAGCCGCCCCGCGACCCCGGAACAGGCGGTCGGCGCGTACAAGCGGAGCAAGGTCGTCGCCGAGCGGCTGGTCGAGACGATGGTGCGCGAGCGCGGACTGCCCGCGTTGATCGTCAACCCCTCGACCCCGATCGGCCCGCGCGATGCGCGCCCCACGCCGACCGGGCGGATCATCGTCGAGGCGGCATCCGGGCGGATGCCCGCGTTCGTCGAGAGCGGGCTCAATCTGGTGCATGTCGACGACGTCGCGGACGGGCATATCGCCGCGATGGCGCACGGCGTGATCGGGGAGCGCTATGTGCTGGGCGGGCAGGACGTGTCGCTGCGCGAGATGCTCGCGTGCGTGGCACAGATCGTCGGGCGCAAGCCGCCGACGGTACAGATCCCCCGCGCGCCGCTGTTTCCGCTGGCCTGGGCAAACGAACAGCTTGCGCGGGTCACGGGGAAGGAGCCGTTCCTGACGCTCGATGCGCTGCGGATGGCGGCGCACGACATGTATTATTCGAGCGCGCGCGCCGAGGCGGAACTGGGGTATCGCGCGCGGCCTTACAGGCAAGCGCTCGAGGATGCGGTCGCGTGGTTCCGGCAGGCGGGGATGCTGGCGTGATCGCGTTCGGCATTGCGCTCGCGTCGCTGCTGATCTGGCTGGTGCTGTTCGTCGCGCGCGACGGGTTCTGGCAGACCGCCGAGCGCGACTCGATGCCGCTCGAGGGTGCTGCGCAGGAGCATGACAAAACGAAGGAGGTCGATGACGTCTCCCGGTGGATGCCCGCGCTGACGGGCGAGTCTCGCTGGCCGTCGGTCGTCGCGATCGTTCCCGCGCGCGACGAGGCCGAGGTGATCGCGCAGTCGATCGGCGGCCTCGCGGCACAGGACTATCCGGGCGACTTCCGCATCCTGCTCGTCGACGATTCCAGCAGCGACGGCACCGCCGAAATTGCGCGCGCTGCGGGGGGTGAACGGGTGGACATCATCACCGGCGCGGCCCTGGCGAGCGGCTGGACCGGGAAGCTGTGGGCCGTCTCGCAAGGCATCGCCGCCGCAGGCATCACGCCCGATTATCTCCTGCTGACCGACGCCGACATCGCGCATGCCCCCGATACGCTCCGCACGCTGGTCGCGCGGGCGGTGGAGGAGGATCGCGTTCTCGTTACGCTGATGGCGCGGCTGCGCTGCGAGAGCCTCGCCGAACGCGCGTTGATCCCGGCGTTCGTGTGGTTCTTCCAGATGTTGTATCCGTTCGCGGCGGTGAACCGGCGCGGCAGCGGGCGGGGCGCAGCGGCGGGCGGGGTGATGCTGGTCGAGCGCAGCGCGTTGCAGGCGGCGGGCGGAATCGCGGCGGTCCGCGCCGCGTTGATCGACGATTGCGCGTTCGGCGCGCTGATGAAGACGCAGGGGGCGATCTGGCTCGGGCTCACGGACCGAGCCGTCAGCATCCGGCGCTACGACACGTGGGACTCGGTCGCGGCGATGATCTCGCGCTCGGCCTACGCGCAGCTCAACTATTCGCCGATCCTGCTCGCGGGCACCACGCTCGGCCTCGCAATTACCTATCTCGCGCCCCCGTTGCTTGCGATCGTCGGGGAGGGGCCGGTACGGATGACCGCGCTGGCCGCCTGGGCGGTGATGGCGCTGGCATTTCAGCCCATGCTGCGCTTCTACCGGCGTTCGCCATTCTGGGGACCGGCCTTGCCGCTGATCGCGACCTTTTACGCCGGTTGTACGTTGCTGTCGGCATGGCAGCATGTCCGCGGGCGCGGGGGCATGTGGAAGGGCCGGGTTCAGGCCGCGCGCCACGAAGAAAGCTCGACGTCATGACCGCCACCGCACTCGCTTCGGGCAAGGGGCATAAGGACGAGAACTTCCCCGTCGCCTCGGTACTGCTCAAAAAGGCGCACCGCGCGCCCGTCATGGCGTTCTACCATTTCGCGCGCGCCGCAGACGATGTGGCGGACAATCCGGCGGCATCGGCGAACGAAAAGCTCGCGCTGCTCGGGCAGATGCGCGCGACGATCCTCGGGCACGGCGACGCCGAGGCGACCGCGCTGGCACTGCGCGAGACGATGACCGCGCACCATTTGTCGTCACAGCACGCGACCGACCTGCTCGTCGCCTTTGCACGCGATTGCACGGTCGACCATTATGACGACTGGCCGTCGCTGATGGAATATTGCCGCTATTCTGCGATGCCGGTCGGGCGCTACGTGCTCGACGTCCACGGCGAGGATCACGCGACCTGGGCAGCGTCGGATGCGCTGTGCGCGGCGCTGCAGGTGATCAATCACGTCCAGGATTGCGGCAAGGACTGGCGCGCGATCCAGCGCGTCTATCTCCCGCGCGACATCCTCGCGCAGCACGGCGCCCGCGTGGAGGACCTGGGCGGCACCGCGGCGACCCCGGCGCTCCGCGCGGTGATCGTCGACATGGCGACTCGCACCGACACGTTGCTCGCGCAGTCGGCGGGGTTCGCGCGGCAGATCCGCGACCGGCGGCTTGCGGCAGAGGTGGCGATCATCCACCGACTCGCGGTCAGCCTCAACGCACGGCTGAAACGCCGCGATCCCTTGTCGCAGCGCGTCCACCACCGTGCGCCCGAGGCCTTGGGGATCGCAGCGTTGGCGGCGGTGACGCAAATGGTTAAGGGTCGGGCATGAATCCAAAGGCCACCCCCGCGCAGCTTCAGGCGCAAGTTTCGGGCAGCTCCTTCTACGCCGGGATGCGCGTGCTTCCCAAGGCCGAACGCGAGGCGATGTACGCGGTTTACGCCTTCTGCCGGCAGGTCGACGACATTGCCGACGACGAGGGCGGCAATCGCGAGGACCGCGCGGTCGCGCTCGATGCGTGGCGCGCCGATATCGAATCGCTCTATGCCCGTCGTGACCCCGGGCAGGCGGCGCTGCTGGCCGAGGCGGTCGAGCGTTTCGGTTTGCGCAAGGACGATTTCCTCGCGGTGATCGACGGGATGGCGATGGACGTCGAGCGCGACATCCGCTGGCCGGCGTTCGACACGCTCGATCTCTATTGCGACCGGGTCGCCTCGGCGGTCGGTCGGCTGTCGGTGCGGATCTTCGGGATGGAGGAACGCCCCGGCATCGAGCTCGCCTATCATCTCGGGCGCGCGCTGCAATTCACCAACATCCTGCGCGATATCGACGAAGATGCGACGATCGGGCGCGTCTATCTCCCGCGCGAGCCGCTGGTCGCGGCAGGGGTGGCGCTCGACGAGCCGCTGATCCTGGTCGCGGACCCGCGGATCGAGGGCGCGTGCCGGATGCTCGCGGCGAAGGCGCACGAGCATTTCGCGGCGGCGCAGGCGATCCTCGCGACACGACCACGCGGGCATTTGCTCGCACCCCGGCTGATGGCGGCGGTCTATGAACCCCTGCTGCGGCGGATGGAGACGGCTGGCTGGGCCGCGCCGCGGACGCGGATCCGGGTCAACAAACCCGCCTTGCTGCTGACCGTCCTGCGGCTCAGCCTCTTCCGTTGAAGCGCGGGTCGGTTCCAAAACGCGTCCGGATCATCGGCGCGGGGATGGCGGGGCTTTCCGCTGCGGTCGAGCTTGCGCGCGAGGGCGTGCGCGCGACGCTGGTCGACGGCGCGGCGCAGGCGGGCGGGCGATGCCGCAGCTATCATGATCCACAGCTTGGCCGGACGATCGACAATGGCAACCACCTCGTCCTGTCGGGGAACACCGCAGTCCACCGCTATCTCGACACGATCGGTGCGAGCGACCGGCTGACCGGGCCGCGCCACGCCGACTTCGCCTTCGCCGACATCACCACGGGCTCGCGCTGGTCGGTGCGGATCAACGACGGGCCGGTGCCGTGGTGGATCTGCCGCGACGGACGGCGCGTGCCGGGGACGACCGTGCGCGACTACCTCCGTCTCGCCGGGCTCGCCGGGGGGAAGCCCGGGCAGGTCGTCGCGGACCGGGTCGATCCGAGCGGGCCGGTGTGGGACAAGTTGATCGATCCCGTCTTGCTCGCGGCGCTCAACACCGCGTCCGCGACCGGATCGGCGGTGCTGACCTCGCGCGTCATCCGCGAGACGCTGGGGCGCGGTGGGCGCGCGATGCGGCCGGAGATCGCGGAGCCGTCGCTTGCGGCGGCGTTCGTCGATCCGGCGCTGGCGTGGCTGGCGGGGGAGGGGACCAACCTCGCGCTCGGGACGCGGCTGCGCGCGCTTCGCTTCGACGGCGACCGCGTCGTCGCGCTCGATTACGGGCGCGGCGCGGAAACGATCGCGCCTGACGAGACGATCGTCCTCGCTGTCCCGCCGTGGGTCGCGGCGGACCTCGTGCCCGAGTTGACCGTGCCCAACGATTTCCGCGCGATCGTCAACGCACATTTCGCGATCGCGCCGCCTGCTGGGGTGCAGACGATGGTCGGTATCCTCGGCGGGACGGCGGAGTGGATCTTCGCCTTCTCCGACCGCATCTCGATTACCGTCAGCGCGGCGGACCATCTCGTCGACCGCGACCGGACCGAACTCGCGCGCGCCTTCTGGTCGGATATCCGCGCGGTGCATGGCGGCCCGGTCGAGATGCCGACGTGGCAGATCGTCAAGGAAAAGCGCGCGACCTTCGCCGCGACCCCCGAGCAGGATGCGCGTCGCCCGGCGGCGAAGACCCGCTGGCGCAACCTGTTCCTTGCGGGGGACTGGACGCAGACCGGATTGCCCGCGACGATCGAGGGCGCGATTCGATCGGGCGAGACCGCTGCCCGCTTGGCGCGGACCGCGACGCTCGGCTAAGGCCACTGCTATGGGACTACAGACGCTGAACCTTGACCGGGACGATCTCGTCGCCGCTGCCGACGCGACTGCGACGCGTGCCGCCGCGGCGCTGGCGGGGCGCCAGAAAGACGACGGCCATTGGGTGTTCGAACTTGAGGCGGACGCGACGATTCCGGCGGAATATGTGCTGCTGCGGCATTATCTCGGCGAACCGCGCGATGCCGAGATCGAGCGCAAGATCGGCGTGTACCTGCGCCGGATCCAGTCGGCGGCGCATCACGGCTGGGGGTTGTTTCACGGCGGCGCGTTCGACGTCAGCGCAAGCGTGAAGGCGTATTTTGCGCTCAAGATGATCGGCGACGACGTGGATGCGCCACACATGGCGCGCGCGCGGGCGGCGATCCACAAG
Organism: Sphingomonas sp. PAMC 26621; assembly: GCF_000251145.1. Classification (GTDB taxonomy): domain Bacteria; phylum Pseudomonadota; class Alphaproteobacteria; order Sphingomonadales; family Sphingomonadaceae; genus Sphingomonas. The sequence goes on from NZ_AIDW01000012.1 coordinate 58,501, forward strand.
GCGGGCGGTGCGGCCGCGGTCAACGTGTTCACGCGGATCCAGCTGGCGCTGTTCGGTTGCGCGCCGTGGCGTTCGGTGCCGACCTTACCGGTTGAGCTGATTTTGCTGCCGCGCTGGTTCCCGGTGCATCTCTCCAAGATGTCCTATTGGGCGCGCACCGTGATCGTGCCGTTGCTGGTGCTAGCGGCGAAGAAGCCGGTCGCGCGCAACGCTTCGGGCGTGCGGGTCGACGAGCTGTACACCGCGAAACGCGCGAAGCTGACGAGCAGGGCGGCGGGGACCAAGGCGCACTGGACGACATTCTTCAACGGGCTCGACGTCGTTCTCAAGGGTGTCGAGCCACTATGGCCCAAGGGCACGCGGCGGCGCGCGGTCGAGGCGTGCGTCACCTTCGTGACCGAGCGGCTGAACGGCGAGGACGGGCTGGGCGCGATTTACCCGGCGATGGCGAACAGCGTGATGATGTTCGATTGCCTGGGCTATCCCGAGGATCATCCGGCACGGGCGGTGGCGCGGCGGTCGGTCGAGAAGTTGCTCGTGATCAAGGACGACGAGGCCTATTGCCAGCCGTGCGTTTCGCCGGTGTGGGATACCGCGCTCGCGGCGCATGCGATGCTCGAAGCAGGGGGCGAGGAGGCCGAGGCGCGCGCGGCGGCTGGATTGGCGTGGCTCAAGCCGTTGCAAGTGCTCGACGTCAAGGGCGACTGGGCGGACGAGAAGCCGGACGTCCGGCCGGGTGGCTGGGCATTCCAGTATAACAACGCGCATTATCCGGACCTTGATGACACCGCCGTGGTGGTGATGGCGATGGACCGGGCGCAGGGTCTTCTTAGCCCCTCCCCTTTAGGGGAGGGGTTGGGGTGGGGCCGTGCAGCGCAACCAACGTCGGGGTCAGGTGAGACGGCCCCACCCCCGGCCCCTCCCCTGAAGGGGAGGGGAGAAGAGAGTGTAGCCCCTCTCCGTCAGAGCGGGGGGAAGAACTACGACCACGCCATCGCACGCGGCGTCGAATGGACCGTCGGGCTGCAGAGCAAGGACGGCGGCTGGGGCGCGTTCGATGCGGACAACAGCTATCACTACCTCAACAACATCCCGTTTGCAGATCACGGCGCGCTGCTCGACCCGCCGACCAGCGACGTCACCGCGCGTGTGGTGTCGATGCTCGCGCAACTCGGCGAACCGATCGACAGCGTGCGGATGCAGGCGGCGATGGGCTTCCTCGAGAAAGAACAGATGCCCGACGGCAGTTGGTTCGGCCGCTGGGGGGTGAATTACATCTATGGCACCTGGTCGGTGCTGTGCGCGCTCAATGCCGCCGGGATCGATCCCAAGCATCCGATGATGCGAAAGGCGGCGGACTGGCTGATCCATATCCAGAACCTCGACGGCGGCTGGGGTGAGGACTGCGACAGCTATGCGCTGGAGTACAAGGGTTACACGCCCGCGCCCTCGACCGCGTCGCAGACCGGTTGGGCGCTGCTCGCGCTGATGGCGGCGGGGAAGGTCGATCACCCGGCGGTCGAGCGCGGCGTGCGGCACCTCATCGCGACGCAGGACGGCGAGGGGCTGTGGGGGCAGGAGATGTACACGGGCGGTGGTTTTCCGCGCGTGTTCTACCTGCGGTATCATGGCTATCCGGCGTATTTCCCGCTGTGGGCGGTGGCGCGCTATCGGAATTTGAAACGCTCGAACAGCGCGCGGCCGGCGTTCGGGATGTGAGCGTGCTCGTCGCCTGCGGGCTGGTGCGCGAGGCGGCGATCATCGCGCGGCCGGGGTTGGTGGTTGTGGCGGGCGGCGGGGATGCCGCGCGGTTGGAGCGCGAGCTTGAGGCGGCCGCTGGCGGCGCTTCCATGATTCTGTCTTGCGGGGTGGCGGGGGCGCTCGACCCGGCGTTGCGCGCGGGGGATGTGGTGGTGGGGGAGCTCTATACCCAGCACTTCCCCGGCGAAGGCCGGGGCCCAGTAGAGATGTCCGGGGTTGCCGCGGACAGCGCGAGGTTACAGCTACCTTCGCTACTGGGCCCCGGCCGTCGCCGGGGAGGCGCGCTGGTGGAATGGCTCGCGCGTAATCTTCCCGACGCGCATCGCGGCGCGATCGTCGGCGCAGACAGCATCATCGGTTCGGTTGCCGAGAAAACTGCGCTCTACACAAGCACAGGCGCAATTGCGGTCGACATGGAATCGCACATCGCCGCCCGCGTCGCCGCGCGTCACAACCTGCCGTTCGCGATCGTCCGGACCATCTCGGACAGCGCGGACCATGCGCTACCCCCGGCAGCACTGGTCGGCATGAAACCCGATGGCGGCGTCGCGTTAGGCGCGATCCTCGCCTCGCTCGCGCGGAACCCCGCGCAGCTCCCCGCGCTGATCCGCACCGGCCGGGATGCCGGTGCGGCGTTCAGCGCATTAGGCCGCGCGTTGGGTGCGCTTGAAGCCCTCGGGATCGGCCGCCTTGATCTTCGCGAGCTCGCGCTCGACGTGTAGCGAGTGGACGTCGGTCGACTTGCGCGCGTGGCTCAGGTCGATGTCGGGTGCCATCGGCCCCTCGGTCTTCACGCCCTTGCGGCCGATATTGAACATCTTGAGCGGATGCCGGATCGAGTCGCTCGCAGCCGTACCCTCGAACCCGCAATGGACCATGCAGTTCGAGCACTTCTCGTACTTGCCGACGCCATATTGATCCCAGTCGGTGCCCTCCATCAACTCGGAGAACGTATCGACATAGCCTTCGCCGACGAGGTAGCACGGCTTCTGCCAGCCGAAGACGGTGCGCAGCGGCATCGACCAGGGGGTGCACTCGTAGGTCTGGTTGCCCGCGAGGAAATCGAGGAACAGCGGCGAGTTGGTGAAGGTCCACGCCTTGCCGCCATCGCCCTTGCGGAACACGTCGCGGAAGAAGTTCTTGGTCCGCTCGCGCGTCAGGAAATGCTCCTGGTCGGCGGCGCGCTCGTACGAATAGCCCGGCGAGATCGTGATCTCGACGCCGCGCTTCTCCATCTCGTCGAAGAAGCCCGCTAGCCGGGTCGAATCCGCGCCGTCGAACACGGTGCAATTGACCTGGACGCGGAAGCCCTTGGCCTTGGCCATCTCGATCGCCTCGATCGCGACCTCATAGGTCCCGGCCTGGTCGACCGCATGGTCGTGCATGCCCTTGTCGCCATCGAGATGGATCGACCAGGTGAAGTAGGGCGACGGCTTATAGTCGTCGATCTTCTTCTTCATCAGCAGTGCGTTGGTGCACAGGATGACGAACTTCTTCTTGGCAATATAGCCCTCGACGATCTTGGGCATGTCGCGGTGGAGCAACGGCTCGCCCCCCGCGATCGAGACCGCGGGCGCGCCGCATTCGTCGATCGCGTCCATGCACTGGTCGAACGACAGGCGCTGGTTGAGGATCGCGTCGGGATAATCGATCTTGCCGCAACCCGGGCATGCCAGATTGCACCGCAGCAGCGGCTCGAGCATCAGCACGAGCGGATATTTGCCGCCCTTGATGTGGTTCTTGAGGGTATAGGCGCCGATGCGCGCCAGCGGGGCGATGGGGAGGCTCATATCGGCTCCTATGCGCTGATTACAGCAGCTTGGGTAGGGGTGACCACGTCGCGCAACTCGCGCGGCAGGCCGAACTGGATCGATTCGTCGACACCGTCGAGCTGGCTGACCTCGACCGGGCCGAGCCGGCGCAACGCGGCGATGACGCTGTCGACGAGCTCGTCGGGAGCGGATGCACCCGCGGTCAGGCCGACGCGCTCGATCCCGTCGAACCACGCCGGATCGATCGCGCTGCCGTCGGCGACGAGATAGCTCGGCAGGCCTTCGTCCGCGCCGAGATCGCGCAGGCGGCTTGAGTTCGAGCTGTTTTCCGAACCCACGACGAGGATCAGGTCGGCGACCTTGCAGAGGTCGCGCACCGCGCTCTGGCGGTTCTGCGTCGCGTAGCAGATTTCCGATACGTCCGGGCCGATCAGGTCGGTGAAGCGGTTGCCCAGTGCGGCGATGACGCCACGCGTATCGTCGACGCTCAGCGTCGTCTGCGTGATATAGGCAAGCGGCGTATCGAGCGGCAGGTCGAGTGCCGCGACGTCCGCCTCGGTCGAGACGAGATGAACCTCGGCATCCACCTGGCCGCGCGTGCCGATGACTTCGGCATGGCCCTCATGGCCGATCATCACGATCGACCGCCCCGCCTTGGCGTAGCGGCGCCCCTGCAGGTGCACCTTGGTCACCAGCGGGCAGGTCGCGTCGAACACGGGGAGGTTGCGGCGCTTGGCCTCTTCCTCGACCGTCCGCGCGACGCCGTGTGCGCTGAAAACGGTCATCGCGCCCTCGGGTACTTCGTCCAGATCCTCGACGAACACCGCACCCTTGCCGCGCAGCGTATCGACGACGTGGCGGTTATGGACGATCTCGTGCCGGACATAGACCGGGGCACCGTAGCGATCGAGCGCGCGTTCGACGATCTCGATCGCGCGTACGACGCCAGCGCAGAACCCGCGCGGGTTGGCGAGAATCACTTGCAAGCAAAAACCTTTCCGTCCGCCTTCTCGGCGACAAACCCAGGAATGACGTCATAGGCCAACACGCCCGGTCTGTCGCGCACGCCCCCAGATAGATATTCTAATCGCACTGCAACATATGGCAAAGCTGGAAATTCGTGAAGAATTTATCATGTTAGGCGGCGGCACGGGTATTTGGCGGTTATCCGCTAACGGTCCGTAACGTTCATCGGCGCTACAGCCGTTTGTGCTAGCGCCCTCGCGGTGTTACCGCCCGCGCACGGTTTCGCGGGGGTTTGGCACCATATCCCGCAAGGAGTTCTTGATGACTTTCTCCCTTCGTTTCGCGCTGCTCGGTGCCGCACTGTCGGTCGCCGGGCCTATCGCAGCGCCCGCTGCGGCGCAGACCGCCGACCCGGCGCGCGCGCAGGTGCAGACGCTCGACGACGGGCTGATCGCGATCATGAAGGGTGGCAGCAGCCTCGGCGCGTCGGGCCGCGCGAGCAAGATCGGCCCGGTGGTCGACCAGACGTTCGACATCCCGTTGATCACGCGCCTGTCGGTCGGCCCCGACTGGGTCAAGGTTGCACCGGCAGACCAGACCGCGCTGGTCGCGGCGATGCGACGGATGACGGTGGGGCAATATGCGACCAATTTCAGCAGCTGGTCGGGCCACACGATCACGATCGACCCGCGCATCGAGACGCGCGGCGCGGATAAGCTCGTTCGCACCACGCTGTCGGCACCCAAGGACGAGGCCGTCCCGATTGCCTACCGGCTGCGCCAGAGCGGCGGCAAGTGGCGCGTGATCGACGTCTATTATCGCAACGCGATCAGCCAGCTCGCGACCCGCCGCGCGGATTTCGCGAGCGTCTTCGCCAAGGGCGGCGCCAAGGCCCTGATCGCGCACCTCGACGTGCTGGCGACCAAGAGCGGCCGCTAACCATCGTGCGGATTCGGGGGGGAAGCAGCGTTCTGGCGGTTGCGATCGCACTGGTCGCCACACCGGTCGCGGCGGGTGGGCGACCATTTCAGGCGGCCGCCGTCGCGCCGGCGGGTGCCACGGCGCTCGCCCCCGCACCCGTCAGCGAGACAGGGACCCCGCCGGCCGGGGCGTCGGAGCGCGCGCGGCATCACCGGACCAAGGGCGATCCGCTCGAAGGGTTCAATCGGGTAATGTTCTCGATCAACCAGGTGTTCGACCGGATCCTGTTCCGGCCAGTGGCGATGGCCTATAAGACGGTGGTGCCCAAGGTCGCACGCAAGGGCATCCGGCACTTCTTCTCGAACATCGGCGAACCGCTGGTGTTCGCCAACGACGTGCTACAGCTGAAACCCAGGCGTGCGGTGCAGACGCTCGGGCGGTTCGTCGTCAACACCACGGTCGGGGTCGGCGGGTTGCTCGATGTCGCCAAGACGCAGGACTTCCGCCTGCCGCACCGCGACAACAGCTTCGGCGATACGCTTGGCCATTATGGCATCGGCCCCGGGCCGTATGTGTTCCTGCCGTTCTTCGGACCGACCGACTTCCGCGATCTCGGCGCGGGGATCGCCGAAAGCCAGACATTGCCCTTCACGATCGGAACGCCGTTCGATCGCGCGGAATATCGCGTTTCCGAAGCGGTGCTGACCGGGCTCGACCTGCGGGTCGAGGCGGACGGCGAACTGAAGGCGTTGCTGGCCGGGGCGGTCGATCCGTATGCGACGCTGCGCTCGTCGTATCTCCAGGATCGCGCGGGGCGGGTGGCCGCGACGCATGGGAAGGGCGGGACCGGGGCAGGGGCGCTGTCCGATCCGCTGGCCGACCCGCTTGCCGATCCCGCGAGTGGTGCGTCGTCGAGTGCGCCCGCAACCGGCGCGGCGACGACCGATCCCTTGGCGGACCCGCTCGCTGATCCAACGGCGGGTGCGGCTAACCCGGCACCTGCGCCATCGCAGACCGTCGATCCGCTTGCCGATCCGTTGCAGGACCCAGCCGCGAGCGCCGCGCCAGCGACCCCGCCGCGCTAATCCCGCGGACTCGTCACCCGGAGGCAGGCCGGGGCCGTGTGACTATGCGTCAACGCGGGAGCGCCAGCGGCCATCAGCATGGACGGCCACGGCCTGCGCGAGACCTTTGCACACAGAGCTGCCGTCATGCTGAACGTGTTTCAGCATCCACCGTGCAGCAGGCCCAGTCCGGACTCGCTGAGGGCTGGATCCTGAAACACGTTCAGGATGACGGACGGCTTGTAAACACTCTCGCGAAGGCGGGGTGACGGGAGGGGCAGTAGCGCAACCTTCGCAGGCATGATCACCTCCGATGTCAGGCCCTCAAGCCTTTTTTCGCGGCGGCCCCAGCAGTGCTGGCTCGAAGATCAGCGCGCACACCAGCGTCCACGCCAGCGAGATCATCAGGATCTTCCCCATGCTCGCGGTACCCGGATGGTGCGACAGCCACAGGCTCCCGAACGCGCTCCCGGTCGCGAGCGCGCTGAACAGGACCGCGCGCGCGAGGCTCGACTGCAGCAGGTCGGTCGCGCCGCCGCGCCAGGCCATCACGAAATAGATGTGGAACGCGACTCCCACACCGAACAGCAGCGGGAAGGCGATGATGTTGGCGAAGTTGATCGGCTGCCCGATCAGCACGCAGCTCCCCAGCGTCAGGAACCCCGACAACACTACCGGCGCGAGCGTGAACACGACCTCGCGGACATCGCGCAACACCACGAACAACAGCACGCTGACCAGTGCAAGCGCGAGGATCCCCGCCTCGACGAATGCCCAGGCAACAGTCTTCGCGGCTTCCTGCGTCGCGACCGGCAGGCCGCTCGCGGTCGGCGCGACGGTGCGGACCGCGGCGGTGAAGCGGCGAAGCACCGCATTGTCGTTGCTGTCGCCCTTGGGGAAGACCTGCACCAGCGCTCGGCCGTCCTTCGCAACCCAATTGCCCGCGATCTCGGGCGGCAGGGTCTCGCGTGTCACCGCCTCGGCCTGAAGCGCCGAGCGGATCTGGTCGAGCATCGTGCTGAGCGGCGGGACGAGCAACGTCGTCGCGGCGGTGCGGAGCTTGGCCGTGCCCGCCGCAAGCCGCTCGAACGCGGTTGCAAGTCGGTTCGCATTGGCGGCGGCGGTGCCCGGATGCGCGGCGGCGGCGGCGCGGAGGTCGCTCGCGGTCTTGCGCAAGGCGGCTGCGTTGTCGGCATCGCCCGGCGCGGCGGCGAGATCGAAGGGATTGATCGTCGCATCCAGCAACAAGGATGCATCCTGAATCAACGCGAGCTTGGCGTCCTGCTCCTGCGGGACATAGCCGTCGACCGAAACCGCCTCGGTGACTTCGGGCAGCGCCGACAGCTTGGCCGCGAGGGCCTTGGCGGCTTGTGCGTCGGGGGCGAGCACGTTGATCGTGTTGGGGGTGCGGAGCGGATCGCGCATCAGGTCCACGAGCGCGCGCATCGCCGGGCCGTCCTTGGCGCGCAAGTGCAGCGGGTTGAAGTCGAACTGGACGAACGGCAGCAACGCGATGCTCCCCGCCATCGACAGCGCGAACGCCCACAGCACGGCCTTGCGATGCGTATGGAGCCAGCGGTCGAGCGGCGCGGCTTCGGCGAAGCCGACCTCGCGGCGGGGCGCGCCCGGCTTGAGCAGCATCAGCAACGCCGGGAGCAGGGTGACGCTCGCCGCTAGCGCCACGAGCATCCCAAGCCCCGCGATGATCCCCAGTTCGGCGATCCCGACATAATCGGTCGGCAGGAAAGCGCCGAACCCGAGGAACACTGCGCCGGCGGCAAGCGCCAATGGAGCCCCCAGCGCACTGGCCGCGCGTTCGAGCGCCGGGCCGGTGGTGGCACCCTCGAGCCGCTCGGCGTTGAAGCGTACCGCGATCTGGATGCCGAAATCGACGCCCAGCCCGACGAACAGCGGAATGAACGCGACCGAGATCAGGTTGAGCGCGCCGACCGCGAGCAGCCCGAGCGCGGTCGTGACGACCAGCCCCGCGACGATCGTCAGCAGGATCGCCGCGACGATCTTGGCCGAGCGCACCGCGAACCAGAGCGTTACCAGCATCGCCAGCGCCATCACCGCACCGACCCAGCCGATATTCTCCTCGAGCGTCGCGAATTCCTCGTCCGCGAGCGGCACCTCGCCGGTCGTGCGAACGGTGACGCCATGCGCCGGATCGAGCCCGAGCTTTGCTGCCGCCGCGACGATCGCGCCGACCGCGTCCTCGCCGGGCTGGAGCGCGCCGTAATCGAGCCGCGGTTGCGCCAGGATCAGGCGGCGGCCCGGCGGCGCCGTCTGGCCGGTGTCCGCGAACAGGTCCTGCCACGAGAAATACGCCGGTTTCCCCGCCGCCGATGCATCGAGCGCATCCGCCATCGTCCGCATCGGTCGCGCGATCCGCGAGAGCGGAATGTCGCCGCGCTCGACCCCGGTCAACATCGTCGAGAACGCCCCCGCGACCCCGCGTAGCGACGGGTCGCTTGCAAGCGGGCCCAGCAGCGGCTGCGCGTCGATCAGCGCCTTGGTCGAGGCGCGGACTTCGGCGACCGAGCCGAACATCAGCCCCTCGCGGTCGAACCAGGCCCCGCCATCGGGGCGCTGGACGCTGCGAAAATGCTTCGTGTCGGCGGCGAGCGCGGTGGTGAGTTTCGCCGTCGCGGCCTCGGACAGTTCGGGAGTCTTGCCGTCGACGACGACGAGCAGCACGTCCTTGAGCTGCGGAAACGCCTGCTCGACCGCTTTCTCCTGCTGCCGCCAGCCGATCGTGGGGGAGATGAGCGCGGCGGTATCGGTGGTCATCGCGAAATGGCCCGCCGCATAGACCATCGCGCCCGCGACCAGCGCGAGACATAGGCCGAGAACCGCGAACGGCGCGCGCACGCCGAACGCGACGAGCCGCTGAAGCAGGCGTGCGATCATCGCTTAAGGCCGTGCCGTCGGGGCGTTGGGCCCCATGAAATAGCGCAGCTTCAGTCGGATCGTGCGGTCCTGCCCGTCATAGTCGAACACCGCCTCCTCCCATTTGGGCGGGGACATGCGGATCTTGGCATCGTTCGAGAAACCGACGCCCTCTTTGGGGATGCCGAACAGCGCGCGGTCGATCTTGCCGTTGCCGTTCTGGTCGTAATAGACCTGCACGGCATAGCGACCGGGCTTGAGGTTGCGCAGCGTGACGGTCGTCAGCCCAACGCGCGCCGGGCTGTCCGCCGAGACCGGGCAATCCTTGAGGAACTGCGCCTGCGTGCAGAGATCGACATGGACGCGCCCGGTTTGCGCGCGGACATTGTCGACCTGGACGTTGAGCGTGCCGGGCGACGGTGCCGCGCCGATCGAGAACGGCGCGAGCGGGAGGAAGAGCAGCGCGCGAAGCGGGGAGGGAAACCGAGTCATCGAGCGGCTCTAGCCGGGATTGCGCCCAAGATTAAGGCCGCATCCGTTAGCGCCTGTGGCGGGTCAGGCGAAGATGTCCGACAGCTGGTCGACCTGCGGGCCGTCCTTCCAGTCGCGCAGCTCGACATAGAGCGACGTCTGGATCGCCGCGACGACCGCGGTGCTGACCGTCGTCGACAGCGCGGTCAGCACCGAGGACAGCGTCCCGAACGCGGCGACATCGCGCCCCGCGACGGGGAGCCCCGTCACCGCGACGGTGACGATCCCGACCGCCGCGATCAGGACATAATAGAGGACGAGCATTACCAGCCCGATCCCGAACACGTTCCAGCGCGCGCCGCGCGTCAGGAAGCGGCTGCGTCCGAACGCCTCGAAGATGCCGGTGCGCTCGATCACCAGAGCGGGGACCGCAACCGCCCAGGCAAGATACAGGAAGATCCCGGGCACGATGAAGAACGCGAAACCCAGCATCAGCCCCAGCCCGAGCAGGATCCCGAGCGCGAGCAGCGGGAGCGCGTAGCGCGCGCCGGTGGCGACGCAGGCGCCGAAGCTGACGGTGCGGTGGTCGCTATGCGCGATCGTCGCGCGGACGAGCCCGCCCTGCGCGAGCTGGGTCAGCACGAAGCTGGCAAGGTAGATCCCGCCCATCACCGAGGCGTTGGTGATGTAGTCGCGGGTCGACCCACTGCCGGCCTGCGACAGGTTGAGCAGCGCAATCGGCAGCGCGCTGAACAGGAACGCGATCCCGAACATCGTCACGGCATTCGCACCGAGCGCGGCGAATGCGCGGTTGAAGACCCGGCCGATCGACATGCGGCGGTCGGACAAGGAAGCTGCGCTGGCCATGGAATACCCCCCGGTGTGACGGGGCAGACCCTGACGCGGGATGCGGGACGGAGCAAACGGATTCGGTGGTGGTGGCGGCGATCGCACCGAACGCAAATCCCATTTTGCCGTTTGCGCGCATCCCCGGTTGCTTTAGGCTCACCCCCGTAGCGCCAATTGCGGCCCGGGGGATGCCACGTGAGCGGGGGAACAGCGCAAAACGCCGCCGCCGCCAGCGACCGGTTCGCCGCCGCGCATGCCGCGCTCAAGGCAGATCCGCAGGTGCAGTTCACGCTGTCGCTCGCGCCCGCACGGCCCAAGCCGCCCGCCTGGGTAGAGCAGGTGCTGCACTGGCTCGCGAAGGTGCTCGAGCCTGTCGCGCGCCTGCTCGGCTGGATCACGCGCCAGATGCCGGCGGCCCCCTATGCCCGGATCTTTCTGTGGTCTCTGATCGTGGTCCTTGCCGCACTGTTGCTGTGGGCCGTCTACCAGCGAATCCGCCACGGCGAATGGCGCTGGCCGACCCGCACGCGCGCACGCCAGGCGGCGCTGGTAGAGAACGATCCCGACTGGCAACCCGAATCCGCCCCGGCGCGCGCGTGGCTGCGCGAGGCGGATGCGCTCGCGGCGGAGGGGCGCTATGCCGAGGCGGTGCATCTGCTGCTGATCCGCTCGGTCGACGATATCGCGCGGCGACGCCCGCGTGTGGTGCGGCCGGCACTGACGGCGCGCGAGCTTGGCGCTGCCAACGCGGTGCCGCCCGCCGCACGCGGACTGTTCGCCGGGATCGCCGCGCTGGTCGAGCGCAGCCTTTTCGGCGGGCGCCCGGTCGATGCGGGCGAATGGACCGCCGCGCGCACCGCCTATGCCGACTTCGCCCTGCCGGGGACGTGGCGCGAATGAGCGACGTGCCGGTTACCGACGGAGAGATGCGCGGCGCGTTCGACGTCCGCACCGTCGCGATCCTGATCGCGGTCGGGATCGTCGCGTTTCTGGGGATGGTGGTGCTCGGCGCTTACGCGCCCGAGTTGCGCTCCGGGCGCAACGGCGGCGCACATGCGCTGTCGACCGCCGCGACCGGGTTCAGCGGGATCGTGACGCTCGCGGGCGCGACCGGGCGCAACCCGCAGGTCGTCCGCAATCCGAACGCGCTGTCCACCGAGAACCTCGTCGTGCTGACCCCGGAGCGCGCCGCAACCGACATGACCAAGGTGCTTGCGCTGCGCCGGGTCAAGCCGACACTGGTGATCCTGCCGAAATGGGTGACGACCCCCGATCCACGCCACAGCGGCTGGGTCAATTACGTCGCTTTGCTTCCGGTGCGCGAGCCAATGGGGGTGCTCGCCGCGCAATATCCGTTCAAGGTTACCCGGTATCGCAGCGGCGGCCGACCGCTCGTCGCCTTGCCGTGGATGCCGCCATCGCTGCGCTTCGCTGCGCCTCGCCCACTCTATACCCTTGCGGGACCGGGAGTGCGGCCGTTGCTCAGCGATGCGGCGGGGCATGTCGTGCTCGCCCAGATCGGGCAGGGGCCGCTCTATGTCCTCGCCGATCCCGACTTGCTGTCCAATATCGGCATGCGCGATGCCGCGCAGGCGCGCGCTGCGCTCGACCTGCTCGACTGGCTCAATTCGACCGGCGCGGACGGGATCGTGTTCGACGTGACGCTCAACGGGTTCGGGCGCTCGCCCAGTCCCTTGAAGCTCGCGTTCGACCCGCCGTTCCTCGCGATGACGCTGACGCTCGCGGTGGCGTTGCTGCTCGCAGGCATTCAGGCGACCGCCCGGTTCGGCCCGCCGCGCCGCCGCCCGCGCGCGATCGCGTTCGGCAAGACCGCGCTGATCGACAATGCCGCCGCGTTGGTCCGCAAGGCCGGGCGGCAGGGCGGTCTGGGCGAGCGCTACGTGCAGGTCGTGCGGGATCGCGCGGTCGGCGTGTTCGGCGTGCCCACGCGGCTGCGCGACGGTGCGCGCGACGGCTATCTCGACGGGCTGGCGGGGCGCGCGCGCTTCTCCACACTTGCCGAAGACGCACGGAGCGCCCGGCATCCGCGCGACATGCTCGCGGCGGCGCAGGCGCTGCATCACTGGTTATGGGAGAAGACACGGTGACGGTAGACGATGTGCGCGACCTCGCGCAGACGATCCGGCAGGAGATCGGCAAGGCCGTGGTCGGGCAGGAAGCGACCGTCGACATCTTGCTGGTCGCGCTGTTCTCGGGCGGGCATGTGCTGCTCGAAGGCCCGCCGGGGACCGCCAAGACGCTGCTCGCACGGACCTTCGCGCGCGTGGTCGGGCTCGATTTCGGACGGATCCAGTTCACCCCCGACCTGATGCCCGGCGACATCATCGGCGCGAACCTGTTCAACTTCCAGACGAGCAGCTTCACCCTGACGCGCGGGCCGATCTTCACCGATCTGCTGCTCGCGGACGAGATCAACCGCACCCCGCCCAAGACGCAGGCCGCGCTGCTCGAGGCGATGCAGGAGCGCACCGTGACGATCGACGGGGAGAGCCTGCCGCTCGGCGCGCGGTTCATGGTGGTGGCGACGCAGAACCCGATCGAGCAACAGGGGGTCTATCCCTTGCCCGAGGCGCAGCTTGACCGGTTCCTGGTCAAACAGACGGTCGATTATCCGTCGGCGGCGGAGGAACGCCGGATCATCGCGGCGCACGGCGCGCACCAGCAGGCGATGGCGCCCGAGGAATGGGGCGTGGTCGCGCGCGCCGACGCGGACGTGATCGAAGCGGGCGTCGCGACCGTTGCGGGCGTGCGGCTGGCGGACGAGGTGATCGACTATATCGCGGCGCTGATCCGGGGGACGCGCGGCGTCGCCGATCTCGAGAGCGGTGCGTCGCCGCGCGCGGGTGCGATGCTCGCGGGCGCTGCGCGGGCGCGGGCGGCGCTCGACGGGCGCGACTTCGTGATTCCCGACGACGTGAAGGCGCTCGCACCCGCGTTGCTGCGCCATCGGCTTATCCTGTCGCCCGCCGCCGAGATCGACGGGCGGACGATCGAGGATGTCGTGACCAACATCATCGAGACGATCGAAGCGCCGCGGTGAGGGGAGGCGGTCTGTCTCAGGCGAGGCGTGCATGATCTACCCGACTCGCCTGGCGGTGCTGGCGGCGGCGGCGGGGGCACCCGTTGCGTTGCTGATCGGCGTGCTGATTCCCGGGCGCTGGTACGCCGGGCTGGCGTGGCCGCTGGCGGTGCTGCTGCTCACCGCGATCGACGCGGCGACGGGCGTGCGCCGGGCAAACGCAAAGATCGACGCCCGCGCCACCGTTGCGGTCGGCGAGACGATCGACGCGACCGTCACCGTCACGCTCGAAGGGCGCGACCCGCCGCGCGGCGCGGAGGTCGCGCTACTGGTCAACCCGCTGTTCGCGACCGACGACGATGCGCGCGCCCGCGTCGGCCTGCGCGACGGCAAGGGTGCGGTGTTGCTCGCGCTGACCGCGCTCCGGCGCGGGGCCGGGCGGATCGAGCGGGTCTGGGTGCGCTGGCCGGGGCGGCTCGGGCTGGTGTGGCATCAGCGCAGCATCGCGGCGGAGACGCGTGTCTTGATCCTGCCCGATATCCGCTTGCTCAAGGACAAGGGTGCCGAGATCTTCCGCCGCCACGCGATGGAGGGGCTGCTCATGCAGGTCGATCGCGGCGACGGGACCGATTTCGATGCGCTCGTCGAATACCGCTCGGGGATGGACCGGCGCGCGATCGACTGGAAGCAATCGGCCCGCCACAGCAAGCTCCACGCCAAGGAATATCGCACCGAACGCAACAACCAGATCGTCTTCGCAATCGATTCGGGGCGGCAGATGTCGGAGCCGGTCGCAGGCGTGCCGCGGATCGACCGCGCGGTCTCGGCGGCGCTGCTCTCCGCCTGGATCGCGCTCAAGCTCGGGGATCGCGTCGCGCTGCATGCGTTCGATTCGCGTCCGCGGATCGCGAGCGGGCTGGTCTCGGGGATGCCCGCCTTCGCCAGCCTCCAGCGGCTTGCTGCCGACATCGACTATAGTGCCGAGGAAACGAACTATACCTTCGCACTGACCACGCTCGCGACGCGGCTGACGCGGCGGTCGATGATCGTTCTGTTCACTGAATTCACTGACCCGACCAGCGCCGATTTTCTCGTGCGCGCAGCGATGCGGGTCGTGAAGACGCATCTTCTGCTGGTCGTCGTGCTGCGCGATGCGGAAGTCGAGGCGATCGCCGACCGCGCGCCCGCGACCGCCGACGACGTGACGCGCGCGGTGACGGCGGTGGCGTTGCTGCACGATCGGCGGCTGGTGCTCGCGCGGCTCGAACATCTCGGGGTGCATGTGATCGAATCCGAACACGACCGGGTCGGCGAGCGGCTCGTCGCGGGATATGTCGCGCTCAAACGGAGGAACCTGTTGTGACTGCGTCCGCCCCCGTTCTCGCCCCCGTGCTCGTCAACGCCAGCCGCTTCCGCGCCGCGCACGCCGCCGAATGGGAGCGGCTCGATGCGATCGTCCGGCGGATCGAGAAGCGCTCGATTCGCGCTGTGCCGCAAGAGGATCTGCTCGCGCTGCCGTTGCTGTACCGGACCGCGCTGTCGTCCCTGTCGGTCGCGCGCGAGACCTCGCTCGACCGCGCCCTGGTCGACTATCTGGAGCAGCTCTGCACCCGCGCGTATTTCCAGATCTATGGCGTACCCGGATCGGCTTTCGGCCAGCTCAAGCGGTTCTTTACCCACGGCTGGCCGGCGGCGGTGCAATCGCTCTGGCGCGAGACGCTCGTCTCGTTCCTGCTGACGGTGGCGGGGACGGTCGTCGGCTATCTGCTCGTGCGCGGCGATGCTGCGTGGTTCTTTGCGATCGTCGGCGACAGGATGGCGGGCGGGCGCGATCCGTCGGCGTCGGTGGAGGCGCTGCGCAATACGATCTATGCGACCGAGCATCAGGACATTCTCGCGACGTTCGCGGCGTTCCTGTTCACGCACAATGCGCAGATCGCGATCCTGTCGTTCGCGCTGGGCTTTGCCTTCGCGGTGCCGACTGCGCTGCTGATCACGTATAACGGCATGATGCTGGGCGCGTTCTTGGCGGTGTTCGTGCCAAAGGGGCTGGGCGTCGGCTTCACCGGGTGGATCATGATCCACGGCACGACCGAGGTGTTCGCAATCATCCTTTCGGGCGCGGCGGGGTTCCGGATCGGCACCGCGATCGCCTTTCCCGGCCGGCGCACGCGTGGCGATGCGGCGGTCGACGCCGGGCGGACCGGCGCCGTCGCGATGGCGGGGACGGTCGTGATGCTGTCGATCGCGGGGCTGCTCGAAGGGATCGGGCGGCAGGTGTTGACCGACGACGTGACGCGCTATGCGATCGGCGGCGTCATGCTCGTCGGCTGGCTGCTGTATTTCTATCTGCCGAGGAGCGCCGATGCGACCGCCCCGGCCTGAACACGCGTCGCTGCGCCGCCGTTTCGTCACCCCGGAAGGGGTGGATTTGCGGCTTGAACTCGGCACCGCCGGCGTTCGCCTCTCGGCGTTCCTGATCGACGCGGTCGCGATCCTGGCGATCCTCGTCAGTGCGACGATTCTGCTGCTGGTTCTGTTCTTTTCCCTGCATGGCGGTGGGCTTGCGATCATCTGGCTGCTCGGCAGCTTCGTGCTCCGCAACGGATGGTTCACGCTGTTCGAGATGGGCGGGCGCGGCGCGACGCCGGGGAAGCGGATGATGGGGTTGCGCGTCGTCGCGCGCGACGGCGCGCGGCTGACCGGGGGCGCGGTGATCGCGCGCAACGCGATGCGCGAGATCGAGCTGTTCCTGCCGCTGACGTTCCTGGCGCAGCAGACGATGACGGGGCAGGCGGACGCGTTCGTGACGCTGTTCTCGCTCGGCTGGAGCGGGGTTTTCCTGTTCTTCCCGCTGTTCAACCGCGATCGGTTGCGGGTCGGCGATCTGCTTGCCGGAACCTGGGTGGTGCGGACGGTGGCGGACCGGCTTGGCGCGGATCTGGTCGCAGCCGAGCGGCCGAAACATCGCGTGTTTCCCGAGGCAGCGCTCGCGCTATACGGCGAGTTCGAATTGCAGACGCTGGAGGACGTGCTCCGCGTCGGGAGCGATGCGGCGATCGCGACGGTGGCGGCGACGATCCGGCGCAAGGCGGACCTGGCCGACGATGGCGACGACCGCGGTTTCCTGACCGATTATTATGCCGCTTTGTGCGTCCGGCTGGAGCGCGGGCTGCTGGTCGGCCGGCGGCGGGCGGACAAGTTCGCGGGGGCGGGGTCAGCGTCGCGGTAAGCCGATTTGGCACTTCCCCGGCTATGGCGGGGGGCCGATCGAAGGAATCGTGACAGCCGAACACCGGCGCGACGGCGTCGCACCGGTGTCCATGAGGCGACAGGATCAGCGCTTCTTGGCGTTCTGCCCCGAAACGTCCGAAACCGCGCCACCGGCGGACTTCAGGTCCTTGCCTGCGCCGTTGACGGTGTTGCACGCCGACAACGAAACCGCTGCGACCGCAGCGAGAACGAAAAGCGACTTGGTCTTCATGATCGGTTCCTTCCTGTAAGTCCGGGCGCTCAGCCCTTGCGGGTGCTCATGCCGGTGACCAGCGCACCGAGCACGAAGCCGGCGACCGCGGTGATACCGAGCGCGAGCAGCGGGCTGTGCTCGACGGTTGCGCGAGTTGCGTCGATCGCGTCGCCATAGGCACCTTCGATCTGTCCGGCGACCTTGCGCGCGGCGCCCGATGCCTCGACCGAACGGTCGCCCGTCAGCCGGCCGAACCCCTCTTCGATTGCGCCGGCGGTGTTCTTGATCCCGCCCGTAACCTGATGCGTATCCATGATGCTCTCCTTGAAAGATGGGGACGATAGAAAGTTCGGGAGCGACGGCCGCTGCAGGGCTACGCTACACGCGACGACCGCCGCTCCCTGCGCGCCCGGGGGGCCAGGCGCGCATCCGTTCCGCGCGGATCAGGCGCGGCGGACCTCCACACCACGGCGGCGCGTTGCGGCCGCCCCGGCAAACCCTGCGGCACCCGCGCCCAGCAACAGCGCGATGACGGCTGTGAACGACGTCCCGGCAGCGGCGCTGGCGCCTGCGTCGGCAGCGGACTTGGCGGTCTCGACCGTGCTGTCCTTTGCGGCGACGAACTGCGCCTTGGCGCGCGTCACCTGTGCGGCGGCCTCGGCGCGGGGGATCTTGCGCTGCGCGGCGACGATGTCGACGACGCGGGCCTCGGCCTGGTTACCTTCGGCACCACCACGGGCCATCGCCGGCAACTGCTTGGCGACTTCCTTCTGCGCTTCCTGCGGGGTCATCTGCGCAGGGTCGGTCGGTGCCGTGTCGAGATAGGCGGCTGCCTGGTCCTGCACGTCGATCCCGGCGGCCTTGGCGACCGTCGGCGCGGTCGCGCCGATGCTCGAGCCCGCTGCGGTGGCGACGCCGCCGATCGTGCGGAACGTGCCGCCGATGATCGACCCGACCGCCGAGGTCAGCAGGTACAGCGTGATGATCAGCGTGACGCCCCAGATGACGAGCCCGTGGACGAAACCGTCGAACCGCTCGGTCAGACCGGCGAGGCGCGATGCGGCATAGCTGCCGGTACCCAGGGCGAGGATCGTGCTGACCACCCACCACAGTGCGGCGCCGATGCCGAAGCCGCTTGCGCTCGGGGTCGAGCCGTTCATCGGATCGACCAGGCTCATGCCGATACCCGTGCCGAGCAGCCCGAGGACGATCTGGACCGCGATCGCGATCGTCACGCCGGCGAAGACCGCCTGCCACGACATGCGCGACCGGTGGACGACCGCGCCGACGGCGCGTTCGTGGGGAAGGAGGGGGTCGCCAGTGTGCGCCGGCTCGCCGTAAACATGTGCCATAGAATTTTCCTTAGTGGGGTGACGTCGCCGCGCGGCGGAAGACGCCATGGTTCGCTGATTATTTTTTCGGGCGATGCTGCGCGCTGGCGGAGGCGCGCTCGCTTTGCGCCTTGCCTGCCGCCTTTTCCGCAGCGCCTTCGGCCTGAGTCGCGGCATCGCCGGTGATCTTGCCGATCGCTTCCTTGATCGAGCCGAGCGCCTGCTTACCGGCGCCTTCGATGCGGTCGTCCATCGCGCTTTCCTTTCGCTTCTCTCGGCAGACCGAGCGGTCTGTTCGACGAACGATGGAAATAGTGCCGCAACGGGCGCGCCCTAGAGCGATCTGCACCAAATCGTTTAGTGCAGATTCATGGGATGTTAACCCTCAGCCCCGTCTTGACGACGGCAGCGGGAAGCCGCGTTCGCGCGCCCAGATGATCGCCGCGCCGCGCCGGTTGACGCCGAGCTTGCCGTAAATCCGCGCGACATTGTTGCGCACGGTGTTACGCGACACCCCCATCGCCGTCGCGATCGCCTGGTCGTCGAGGCCCTCGCACATCAGGCTCAACGTCTCGCGTTCGCGTCCGGTCAGGGTCGCGACTTCGGTGACCCGGTTCGCGTTGCTGGGGGAGCGGAGATTGGCGAGCTTCTCGACGATCGTGCGGCTGAACCAGTTGGTGTCGCGCATCACCGTCTCAATCGCGCCGATCAGTTCGCGTTCGGACCGGCGGCGTTCGGCGATGTCCTGGATCACCCACAGCACGCAGTTGCTGCCATGCATCGGGATGACGCCCGCGGAAATCAGCACGTCGATCCGCTCGCCATCCTTGCGGTGGAGGCAGGCATCACGCGCCTGGAACCCGCCGTCGCCCGCGAGCGCCTGTTCGAGCTCGGCGCGCACGGTCGCATTCTCCCACAGTTTGAGCGAACCGACGGTCTGGTGCTTGAACTCCTCGTCGGTGAAGCCGCTCAGGTCGAGCAGCGCGCCATTGCCCTCGAGGAATCGGTGCCCGTCGAGCGTCGCAACCGCGAGCCCGACCGGGGCGAGTGCGAACATCCGACGGGCGCGCGCCTCGCTTTCGCGCAACTCGCCCTCGATCCGGCGGCGGGGTTCGAGGTCGGCGAAGGTGAACAGCATGCACGGCTGTTCGTTGAGGTCGATCGGTTGCCCGCCAACGATCACGAGCTTGCGCCCGCCATTCGGCAAATGCAGGTCCGCCTGCATCTGCGGGATCGTCCGCCCCTCGCGCAGGCGCTGCTTGGCGAGGCCGGGATCGTCCACGTCGGCGAGCACGTCGAGGTCGTAGACGGTGTGCCCGAGTACGTCCTCGCGCTCGCGCCCGGTCATTTCGAGAAAGCCCTGATTGACCTTGACGAAGCGCTGGTCGGACAGGCGGCAGATCACCGCGGGGGCGGGGTTGGCCTTGAACGTCTGTTCGAACCGTTCCTCCGCCTCGAACCGGAGCGACACGTCCTGGATGACGAGCACCAGCAGGTCGGGCTTGTCGTCGCTGTCGGTCAGCAAGAGGCTGCGGATCTGGTGGATCCAGCGCGCATCGTCCTCGCCTTCGCGGACGACCTCGACGACGACTTCGCTGAACGCCTCGCCCGCGACCGCGCGGTCGAGCGGATAATCGTGCGCGTCGAGCCAGTGGTTGTTGCGATACCGCAGCCGGAAACGCTGGCGATAGTCGTCGACCGTCTTGCCGAGATCGGGGATCCGCTCGACCCCGTGCATCCGCAGCCCCGCCTCGTTCGCCCACAGGATCTCCTGCTCGGGCGAGACGATGATGACGCCCTCGGTCAGGCCGGAGACAATTTGCTGGAGGCGCCGGAGATCGACGCCGGTATGGTGTAATGCGGGCATTGCCTGATGCTTCCGTCCGTTCGCAGGTCGCGGGATAACGCCGAATGTGGGGGATCGGGGGCAAGGCGGGCAATCGCCCTCTTTCGGGCGACGGTACGCGCGATTGTACAACCCGCCCCGGCACGGCATGATTGCGGCAGAAACGCTGAGGGAATCTTCGATATGCACCGTCCGCTTGCCGCCATCGCCTGCCTCACCGCGCTCGTAACCTCGGGGGCCGTCGCGCAGTCCGCCGCGCCGTCCGCCGCGCCGTCGAAGGACATTGCCGCCGCCGTTGCCGCACCGACGCGGACGCCCGCCAACCGCGCGCGCGACGCGTACCGCCATCCCGCGCAGACCCTGGCCTTCTTCGGTGTGACGCCGACACAGACCGTCGTCGAGTTCCTGCCCTCCGGTGGCTGGTATGCCGAAATCCTCGCACCATTGGTGAAGGGCCGCGGGCAGTACGTCGCGCTGGTCCCGACCGCGCAGGCGGATCGCACGCGGAGCGCCTTCACCGGGAAGACCGCGAGCTACGGCCCGACGACCGTCGCGACGATCGACTTCAAGACCGGCGCATCGTCGATGCCGGCCGCGCGTGCGGACGTCGTGCTGACCTTCCGCAACGTCCACAATCTGCTGATGCAGGACGACCCCGCGGTGGCTGGCCGCGTGTTCAAGGCCTTCTTCACCGCGCTCAAGCCGGGCGGCGTGCTGGGCGTGGTCGATCACCGCCTGCCCGAGGAGATGGATACCGCGCGCGAGAAGACGAGCGGCTATATCAAGCGGTCGACGGTCGTGCGGCTGGCGGAACAGGCGGGTTTCAAGCTAGCGGGCGAATCGCCGGTCAACGCCAACCCCAAGGACGACCACGATCATCCGGAAGGTGTCTGGACGCTTCCGCCGACCTATCAACTCAAGGACGTCGACCGTGCGAAATATGCCGCGGTCGGCGAGAGCGACCGGTTTACGCTGAAGTTCGTCAAGCCGCGCTGAGTCGGCACCTTGAGGGTGTCGCGGTGCTCCGGCGGAGCGCCGCGACGCGTGGCGCTGCCCGACAGACATGCTATGGCCACCGAAATGGCGAACATCCGAAGCACGACCGGCACCGTTGAGGTCGACGGCACCCGATATGACTGGCAGCTCCAGCGCGAGCCGCACTGGTCGGATTCCGACGGCTGGAAGGGGATGACGGTTTCGCTGCTGGAGCAGGACGCCAGGCGGGAAGCGCTGCTGGAATTTCCCGCCCCCAAGCGCTTGTTGAAAGGCCTGCCGCACGGCCGGTTGCAGATCGACGATGCGACGGTCGTCCGCGGCGTTCGGGCGGCCCTGCAGGCGGGGTGGGAACCGATGTCGCGCGGCAAGCCAATGGTCTTCACCGTCGATTCCGAAGGCAATTGAGGCACGGCGCGAAGCGGATGCAGACGCAGGCCGACCTCGAGACGATTCTGCTGGGACCTGTCCTGGCCGAACGCACGTGCGGCGACTGCACCGTGTGTTGCACCGCGCTCGTGGTCGACACGCCCGAATTTGCCAAGCCTGCCGGGACACCGTGCGTCCACCTGACGGGCAAGGGGTGCGGCATCCATCCGGTCCGCCCGCCGATCTGCCGGACATGGTTCTGTGCGTGGCGCAGGGTCGCCAGCCTTACCGAGGAAACGCGGCCTGATCGGTCCGGCCTGCTGGTTTCGCTCAATTTCGTTCGCGAGCCGCAAAACTGCTTCGAAGGCGTATCGATCAATATCCGCGTGCTCGCCGGCAGCGACGCGATCGCGACCGGTCTCGCCGGTAAAGTCCTGGACACGCTGTGCGATCAACTGGTCCCGGTCTGGTTCAGCGACGGGTCAAAGAAAATGCTGATGCATCCCGACAAGGACGTGGCGCACTTCGTTCTTACGGGAGACCCCGCACCGCCGAACCTCGCAGACGAAGTTGCCGCCTGGCGCGACCGCTATGGCGTCTTTGGCGGGAGCGACTGAGATAGCGCAGCAGCATTGGCGCGCCCGGAGGGAGTCGAACCCCCGACCGAGGAGGTAGAAGCTCCTTGCTCTATCCAACTGAGCTACGGGCGCGCACTGGTGATGCCTTTAGCGTGGATTGCGGTGGCGCGAAACGGTCTTCATAGCAGGTCGCGTCAGGGGATGGGGACGGGGATCGATGGACACACCGAGGAGCATCACCGCGCGCGATCTCGGCGGGCGGGCGTTGCGCTACTATGATTTCGTGATGGTCGCCTTCGTGGTGATCCTGCTGCTGTCGAACGTGGTCGGCGCGGGGAAACGGTCGGTGATCGATGTACCGTGGATCGGGCCGTGGCCGTTTGGCGCGGGGATCCTGTTCTTCCCGGTCAGCTATGTGATCGGCGACGTATTGACCGAGGTCTATGGCTATGCGCGCGCCCGGCGCTGCGTGTGGGCGGGGTTTGCGGCGCTGATCTTCCTTGCGGTGATGGAACAGGTCGTCGTGGCACTGCCCCCCGCCGCCGGGTGGGGCGGCCAGCAGGCGTATGAATATGTCTTCGGCCGCTCGGTTCTGGTCGATCCCGCCGCAGCGACGGGATTGCGGATCATCGTCGCGTCGGTGGTCGCGTTCTGGGTCGGGGAGTTCGCCAACAGCTTCGTCCTCGCCAAGCTCAAGATCCTGACCGAAGGGCGGATGCTGTGGACCCGCACGATCGGCAGCACGATCGTCGCGCAGGGGTTCGACAGCCTGATCTTCTATCCACTCGCGTTCCTGGGCGCGCCGGACTGGCCGGTCAGTGCGATGCTGCTCGTGATGCTGAGCCAGTTCGTGCTCAAGGTGTCGTGGGAGGTGCTGCTGACGCCGGTCACCTATCTGGTGGTCGGGTTCCTCAAGCGCCGCGAGGGAATCGACGTGTATGATCGCGGAACGGACTTTTCGCCGTTCAAGGCAGGGGTGTAGGCTCCCGTCACGGCGTGGTGGGTGCGGCGCGCCGGACGAGGGCGCGCCGACACCCTAGCGTGCGCGGGAATTGAGGCTTAGGCTCGGGGCTGGAAGGAATCCCCGATGACAATGGCTTATGACAAGCAAAAGAGGCTTCATTTCGATCTCACCAACGTCGGGCTTCGTGCGCAGGCCACGGCGGTCGGGCTGGTGCAGCTCTGCCAGGAGCTGCGACGCGCTAACGTGCTCGACGATCCCGCGATGGCGCGGATCAAGGATGCGATTGCCGACGAACTGTCCGTCACGGCACCCCGTTCGTTGTCGGCGAAGGGCTATCGTGGCGAGGTACGAGCCCGGCTCGACCGAATTTTCGAGGGTGAGCAGCAGGTCGGCCCGGCCGAAGCCTTGTCGTTCGGCGCGGAACCGGAGTGACGCCTCCGTTTCCCACGACGAAACCGGCCTAGACCCCGACCGTCTCGAGCAACCCTTCGAACAGCCGCCGGCCGTCGTCGCCGCCATGCGCTGCGGTGTCGATCCGGCGTTCGGGATGTGGCATCAGGCCGAGCACGTTGCCGGCTGCATTGAGCACGCCCGCGATGTTCCGCGCGGAGCCGTTGACCGGCTCGCCATAGCGGAACGCGACGCGGCCTTCGCCCTCGAGGCGGTCGAGCGTCTCGGGATCTGCGGCGTAATTGCCGTCATGGTGCGCGACGGGAACGATGATCCGTTCGCCCGCGGCATAGCGGCTGGTGAACGCGCTCTGCGCATTGTCGACCGTCAGCGGAACCTCGCGGCAGACGAAATCGAGCCCGGCGTTGCGCATCAGCGCACCCGGCAGCAGGCCTGCTTCGGTCAGCACCTGGAAGCCGTTGCAGATCCCGAGCACCGGAACGCCACGGTCCGCCGCGTCCTTCACGGCTTGCAGGATCGGCGAGCGCGCGCCGATCGCGCCGGAGCGGAGATAGTCGCCATAAGAGAAGCCGCCCGGCAAGGCGACGAGATCGACCCCGTCGGGAAGGGCGGTGTCGCCGTGCCACACCATCGTCGGCGCGGTCCCGCTGACCTCGCGGAGCGCAACGGCGACGTCGCGGTCGCAGTTCGAGCCCGGAAAGACGATGACCGCGGTCTTCATGCGCGTTCCACCCGGAAATTCTCGATCACGGTGTTGGCGAGCAGCTTGCGGCACATGGCGTCGATCTGCGCGTCGTCGACGCTGTCCTCGACCTCGAGTTCGATCAGCTTGCCGGCGCGGACGTCGTTGACGCCTTCGAAGCCAAGGCCGCCGAGCGCCTTGTGAATCGCGCGACCCTGCGGATCGAGCACGCCGGGCTTCAGCGTGACGAAGATGCGGAGCTTCATAGATATGTCCTGCTGCGACGGTAGGGAATGCGGGTCGCTATGCTCGCGCGCGGCGCAGGTCGCAAGGGGGTGGATGCGCGGGTCGCGGATCGCGAATCTTCAGAAGCACTTAGCCAGCGCAGGCCGGGGCCCGGGAGAGGGCGGGTCACGGCGGGCAATGTACCCGTTACCAAAACCCGTCCGCCTGGGCCCTGGCCTACGCCAGGGAAGCGGCTGAATAGGGCAAGCCGAGCGGCTTACTTCCCCTTGTTGAGCCGGTGCTGTTCCATGTCCAGAACCGCGCCATCGGCTTCCTCGGGCAACAGCCCGAGCCGACGGGCTACTTCTTGATAGGCCTCGACCTCGCCGCCGAGATCGCGACGGAAACGATCCTTGTCGAGCTTCTCGTTGGTGGTCATGTCCCACAAGCGGCAGCCGTCGGGGCTGATCTCGTCGGCGAGGATCACGCGGGGATAATCATTGTCCCACACGCGCCCGAATTCGAGCTTGAAGTCGATCAGGCGGATCCCGATGCCGGCGAACAGCCCGCACAGGAAATCGTTCACGCGAATCGCCAGGTCGGCGATGTCGGCCATTTCTTCCTGCCCGGCCCAGCCGAACGCGGCGATATGCTCGTCGGTGATCATCGGATCGCCGAGCGCATCGTCCTTGTAGTAATATTCGATGATCGTGCGGGGCAGCTGGGTGCCCTCCTCGATCCCGAGGCGAGTCGAGATCGACCCGGCCGCGACGTTGCGCACGACGACTTCGATCGGGATGATCTCGACCTGGCGAATCAGCTGCTCGCGCATGTTGAGGCGGCGGATGAAGTGCGTCGGCACGCCGATCGCGCCGAGCAGCGTGAAGATGTGCTCTGAAATCCGGTTGTTGAGCACGCCCTTGCCGCTGATCGTCCCCTTTTTCTGGGCGTTGAAAGCGGTGGCGTCGTCCTTGAAGTACTGGATCAGCGTACCCGGCTCAGGACCCTCGTACAGGATCTTGGCCTTGCCCTCGTAGATCTGGCGGCGGCGTGCCATGTTTGCGCTAACCCCTGGAAATGAGCGGCCCCGGCAACGCGGATCACGCGGGCCGGGGAGGGAAGATCACGCCTATACCGGATCGATGCCGGGGGTGCAATCGATCGCTTGGCGGTCAAGTGACCGCGTTGCGTTGCTGGAATGCGGGGTCGCGATGGGCATCCGTGGCGAGGATGTCGCCGAGGATCTCGCCCGCACGGACAACGTCTTCGAACCCGAGATAGAGCGGGGTAAGGCCGAAGCGGAGGATGTCGGGATCACGGAAGTCGCCGATGACGCCGCGCGCGATCAGCGCCTGGCAGAGCGCATAGGCCTCCGGATGGCGGAACGAAATATGACTGCCGCGCCGGGCGGGGTCGGCGGGGCTGACGCACTCCAGACCGAGCGACGCGCCGATCTCGGCCATCTCGTCGAACAACGCGGCGCTCTTGGTCGCGACCTGTTGCTGGTCGACGTCCTCCCAGATGTCGAGCCCGGCCTCGAGCGCGGCGAGACCCAGCATCGGGGGGGTGCCCGCGAGCCAGCGCGTCATTCCGGGCGCGGGGGCATAGGCGTCGGCGAACCCGAATGGTGCGGCATGGCCCATCCAGCCCGACAGCGGGCTGGCGAGTTGGTCCTGCAATCGCCGGGAAACGAAGAGGAAGGCCGGTGCGCCAGGGCCGCCATTGAGGAATTTGTAGCCGCATCCGATTGCGAGATCTGCCCCTGCAGCGTTCAGGTCGATCGGGATCGCGCCTACACTATGGCTTAGATCCCAAAGCATTAGCGCGCCTGCTTGCTGCGCCTTCGCGGACCATGCCGACATATCGAAACACTCGGATGTCTTGTAATGTGTATGCGTCAGCATGACGATGGCGGTGGTTTCGTCGAGGGCGTCGGACAAGGCAGCGCGAGGAACGGCGTTGAGCCGTGCCCCCGGAACGCACCCTGCCGCCCCTTCGGCAATGTGGAGGTCTGTGGGGAAATTGCCGGTCTCGCTGAGGATCGTGGTCCTCGGTGCTGCGTGGCGCAGGGCGGCGACGAGCAGCTTGAACAGATTGACCGAGGTCGAATCCGCGACGATCACCTCGTCCTCGGCCGCGCCGATGAGTTTGGCGATCTTGCCACCGACCCGACGGGGCGCCTCGATCCAGCCTTCGTTCCAGCTGCGGATAAGCCGTTCTCCCCATTGCCGTTCCGCGATGTCTGACAGCGCCGCCGGAGTCGACCGCGGGAGCGGGCCGAGCGAATTGCCGTCGAGGTAGATCACCCCTTCGGGCAGGTGAAACGCGTCGCGATAGCCGCGGAGCGGATCGGCCGCGTCACGCGCGCGGGCTTCGTCGGGGGTCATGCTTCGGCCTTTCCGTCACCCGGGCAGAGGCCGGGGCCGGGTGGGTGTTGACGTGCTATCACGGTCCGGAGGTGCCACGTGGCGGTCCCGGGCTCCGGCGAGGTGACGGGATTGGTCATTTTGCCAACGCCAGGCGGATCAGGCGCTTCGCTTCCGCCCAGGCGGCGGTTTCCGGCGCGATCAGTTCGACGTGGCCGATGTGGTCGACGACATGCAGCTCCGCCCGGTCGCCTTTGGCGCGGGCTGCAGCGACATATTGGGTCCCCATCCGGAGCGGGATGATCTTGTCGTCCCGGCCATTCACGAGATCTTGGGGCACCCCGTCGGGCAGCAGCCGCGGGACAGAGGTGTCGGCATAGACATCGCCCCGCACACCGGGCGCGCCGACGAGCTTCGCGACGACGTCGACGCCGCACCCATTGTCCGGACTGGCGGCGGTTGCCTCCAGATCGGGCAGGCCGCCGAGACTGACAACCTGCGCGATCTTCAGCGGGTGTCGCTGGTATAGCGCGCTGGTCTTCGCGATCCTGCCGCGCGCGGCGAGCCACAAAGCAAGGTGCCCGCCAGCCGAATGCCCCACCGCCACTACGCGGCGGGTATCGAGGTGGAATTTCCGGGCATTGGCGCGCAACGCGTCCGCCGCCGTGCCCGCATCGATGAAGGTTCCCGGATAGCCGCCGCCGGGCCGATCGACGCCGCGATAGTCGACGTTCCACACTGCGATCCCGTCGCGCCGCAGATCGTCCGCGATCCAGTTCATCAGGCTGCGGTCCGCGATACTCGTCGTCCAGCAGCCGCCGTGAATCATCAGCACCGTCGGGAAGGGGCCCTTGCCCGCTGGCAGCCACACGTCGACCTTCTGGTACGGATCGCTGCCGTAATCGACCGTCGCATTCGGCTGCGGCGCCGGCCGCCTGGTCAGGTCGGGCCATGTGAGCAGCGGTTTAGACGCCTCCTGCGCGGGGAGCGCGGTGGCGGTGAGCAGCGCGGCGGCGGCAAAAGCGAATCTGAGCATCGTGCCATCGATACGACGGCATCAGGCACTTGTCGAAGCCCCAGCGTCGCGGTGGACGTAGGCCGTCCCGGCCTGCTAATCGGAACAGATGGCGACCGACATCATCGACCCCAATGATCCCTTCAACGCGATCGCCGACGCGCCGTTCGATAGCGCGCTGTCGGATCGCTATCTCGTTTATGCGCTATCGACGATCACCGCGCGCTCGCTCCCCGATCTGCGCGACGGGATGAAGCCGGTGCACCGTCGCTTGTTGTGGGCGATGCGCGCGCTCAGGATGGACCCGAGCAGCGCGTTCAAGAAATCCGCGCGCGTCGTTGGTGAAGTCATCGGCAAATACCACCCGCACGGCGATCAGTCGGTCTATGACGCGATGGTCCGGCTCGCGCAGGATTTCTCGGTCCGATATCCGCTGGTCGAGGGGCAGGGAAATTTCGGCAATATCGACGGCGATAACGCTGCCGCCTTCCGCTACACCGAAGCCCGGCTGACGCAGGTCGCGATCGACCTGATGGACGGACTCGACGAGGACGCGGTCGCGTTCAAACCCACGTATAATAACGAGGAACAGGAGCCCGAGCTGTTCCCCGGCGCTTTCCCCAATCTGCTCGCCAATGGCGCGGCGGGGATCGCGGTGGGCATGGCGACCAACATCCCGCCGCACAATGTCGCCGAACTCTACGACGCCGCGATCGCGCTGATTGACCGGTCGGGCGATCTCGCCGGGTTCAACATCCTCGATCACGTCCGCGGGCCCGATTTCCCGACCGGCGGGCTGGTGGTCGATTCGCCCGCCGCGATCGCCGAAAGCTATGCCACGGGCCGCGGCGGCTTCCGGGTGCGCGCGCGCTGGCAGGTTGAGGATCTCGGGCGCGGGACGTGGACCGCGATCATCACCGAGATCCCGTATGGCGTGCAGAAGGGCAAGCTGATCGAGCAGCTCGCGGCGATCGTCAACGACAAGAAGCTGCCGATCATGGCGGACGTCCGCGACGAATCGGACGCGGTGATCCGCATCGTGATCGAGCCGCGCAGCCGCACCGTCGACCCGGTCGTGCTGATGGAAAGCCTGTTCAAGCTGTCCGACCTAGAGAGCCGGTTCAGCCTCAACCTCAACGTGCTCGACGCGAGCCGGACGCCGCGCGTGATGAGTCTCGCCGAGGCGCTCAACGAGTGGGTCCAGCACCAGTTCATCGTGTTGCGGCGGCGCGCCGAGCATCGGCTGCGCAAGATCGCGGACCGGATCGAGCTGCTCGACGGCTATATCATCGCCTACCTCAACCTCGACCGCGTGATCGAGATTATCCGCACCGAGGATGAGCCCAAGCCGGTGATGATCGCCGAGTTCGAACTGAACGACCGCCAGGCCGAGGCGATCCTCAACATGCGGCTGCGATCATTGCGCCGGCTCGAGGAAATGGAGTTGCGCAAGGAGCGTGACACGCTCGATCGCGAACGCGCCGGGCTCGAGGGGCTGCTCGGAAGCGAGGCGAAGCAGCGGACGCGGCTGAAGCGCGACTTCGGCAAGCTGCGCGACCGCTACGGCCCCGAGACGACGCTCGGGCGGCGGCGGACGACGATCGAACAGGCGGCCCCGCTGCGCGACATTCCGCTCGACGCGATGATCGAGCGCGAGCCGATCACGGTGATCCTGTCGCAACGCGGCTGGATCCGCGCGATGAAGGGGCATGTCGATCCCGCCGGGGTCGCGGCGGTCAAGTTCAAGGACGGCGACGCACCGCTGTTCGATTTCCACGCGCAGACCACTGACAAGGTCGTGGTCGCGGCGGAGAACGGACGCTTTTTCACGCTCCCTGCGGACAAGCTGCCGGGCGGGCGCGGCTTTGGCGAGCCGCTCCGGCTGATGATCGACCTCGATGGCGATATCGGGATCGTCGGGGTGTTCCGCGCGAGCCTGTCCGATCGCTGGCTGGTGGCGGCCACCGACGGTCGCGGGTTCATCGTGCGCACCGCCGACATTCATGCCGAGACTCGCAAGGGCAAGACGGTCGTCACCCCGCGCCTCGGCGCGAAGCTGAAGATCGTCCGCCCGGTCGCGGTCGAGGACGATTATGTCGGCGCGATCGGCGACAATCGCCGGTTGTTGGTTTTCCCGATCGCCGAACTGCCGGAGCTTACCCGCGGGCAGGGGGTGCAGTTGATGCGCTTCCGCGACGGCGGTCTGTCGGATGCGATCACCTTCGTCTTCGCGAGCGGACTGAGCTGGCAGATGGGCGGCGACAGCGGGCGGGTGCGGACCGAGACCGACCTCGGCCCGTGGCGCGCGGCGCGCGGGGCCGCCGGCCGGATGCCGCCGAACGGGTTCCCGCGAGACAATCGCTTCGGCTGATCCTGCCTCGGGTCCGCCCAGCTGCGCCCGCCAAGCCTGTCCGGACGAGGGCTCGTCAGCCGGACGCGGTTGGCCAGCCAGCGAAGAGGGATTTGATGCAGAGCCGCATGGCTGCATGCTCGCGCCGAACGCTCGGACACGGTGCGATCTGTCCAGCGGTGTCAGCCTGGGAAAGGGCTGAAATACGGGGGCGCAAGCTGCTTGTTAACTATTCGGCCCTAGCAATGGGCCAATGGCGCTCAGGACTCATCCTGTCTTGGTGGAAGATCCCGTGGTCGGTGCTCTGACCGCGTTGGACAATAACGCCCTATCGGTGATGCTCGTTTCGCGGGCGATCGACCTGTTGCCGATCCCCGCTGTGCTCGTGGTGCTCGGACCGGACGGGGTGCGGGTCGAGGCGTCCAATAGCGCGTTCGATCTGGCGGGACTCGGTCCCGCCGAACGCCGGCAATCGTTGATCGCGCAGATCGAACCGCAGATCTCCGCCTTCATCCGCGGCGAATCGCTGCGCGCCGAATTCCGGATCGACTTTGGCGACGTGGTCGATGGCCGCCATTACCAGGCGACGCTCGCGCGGCTGATCCGCAACCCCGAGCAACGCTGCATTCTCGCGTTGGTCGACCAGACCGCCGAACTGCGGACCGAGCACAATCTCCGCCGCGAGATGCTGACCGACAGCCTTACCGGCCTGCCCAACCGCGCGGGGTTCAGCGACCGGCTGGAGACGCTGATCGAGAACCCGCTGACGCGCGATCGCTACGCGGTCCTCGTAATTGATCTCGATCGGTTCAGCCGGGTCAACGCCTGCCTCGGGTCGATGGCAGGGGACGAGCTGCTGATTACCGTCGCGCGTCGCCTGAAGGGCGCACTTCGTGCGCAGGACGTGCTGGCGCGCACCGGGGGCGACGAATTCGCGATCCTGCTGACGCTGGAGGATGGCGCGATCGATGCGGAGCATGTTTCGAAACGCATCTTCGGCGCGCTCTCGACGCCGTTCCGCTTGTCCGACTTCGAGATTCGCGTCGCGTGCTCGATCGGCATCGCGTTCGGCGCGGCGGCGATCGACGACGCCGAGGAGCTGATCCGCCACGCCCAGTTCGCGGTCAAGCGGTCGAAGGTAACCGGCAAGTCGGAAGCCTATCAACCGCAGGCGTTCGACATCGCGCGCGAGCAATTCGGGATCGAGACCGCGCTTCGCCGCGCGATCGAGCGCGGACAGATGCGGCTGTGCTATCAGCCGATCGTCGATCTCGCGACCGGCAAGCTCGTCGCGTTCGAATCGCTCGCGCGCTGGCGCGACGAGGACGGGATCGAATATTCGCCCAATGATTTCATCCCTGTCGCCGAGGAATCCGGGCTGATCGTCCCGCTCGGTCGCTGGGCGATCCAGGAAGCGGCGGCGACGCTCGCCGGGTGGGACGCGCGGCTTGGCGGGGATTGCGCGATCAAGCTCGCGGTCAACCTCTCGGCGATCCAGCTCCAGCGCGATTCGATCGCGGCGGTCGTTCAGGCCGCGCTCGACTGCAACGGCCTGAGCGGGCATCGCTTCACGCTCGAACTTACCGAAAGCGCGCTGGTCAGCGATCCGGACCGGATCGCGGGAATCATGCAGGCGTTGAAGGCGCTCGGCACCACGATCGCGATGGACGATTTCGGCACGGGCTATTCGAACCTCGCCTATCTCCAGAAACTGCCGATCGACGTGCTCAAGATCGATCGCAGTTTCGTGACCGGCATGCTCGCCGACCGCGACAAGATCGCGATCGTCCGCGCGATCCTCAGCCTGGCGCAGGCGTTGGGGATGCAAACCACTGCCGAGGGAATCGAAACGATCGAGCTGTCGCAGACGCTCGCGGCGCTCGGTTGCACGTTCGGGCAGGGCTATTACTACGCGCGTCCGCTCGAAGCGGATGCGGCCTATGCGATGCTGCTCGACTGCCGCCACTGATCGACCGCGGCGTCCGCGAGTTCGGCGGTACGATCGGCATCGGGAAAGCCTTCCGCGATCCACGCCTCCTCGACCTGCCGCAGCATCCGCGCGACATCCGGCCCCTTGCCGACGCCGCGCTGCACCAGCGCGCCACCGGTGAGCGGGAAGGCGGGGATTTCGAACGCCGCGATCTCTTGCGCGCCCGTTATCGCCTCATTGCCGCTCGTCGTCAGCAGCCAGCGGTCGAGCGCGCCATCGCGCCCAAGCCGATAGGCCAGCGCGGGCGGTGTGCCGCCCGGCGCGCCGAGTGCGGAAATGATCCGCTTGCGTTGTGCGTTCGACAGTTTGAGGCGGTTGGCGACCGCTTCGCCCAGCGCGGGGTCGCGCGGCAGTACCGCAGCCAGCCGGCGCAACGGATCCGAGAGGATCGCCGCCGCGGTTTCGTAGTCCGCCACGTCCGACAGACGGGCCACGCCAGCCGACGTGATTTCGGGCAAGACTGGCAACAGGATGCCGTGCGCGATCATCAGATTGAGCGTGGCAACCGCACCGGGGGCGACGAGCAGCTTGAGCATCTCCGCCGCGATCCGCTCGCGCGACAGCGCCATCAGGTCGTTCGCGCGCGCCGTGCAGGCGGCGAGGCCGTCGGCATCGGGCACGTCGCCGAACCGCGCGTGGAAGCGAAAGAACCGCAGGATACGCAAATGATCCTCGGCGATTCGCTGCAACGGATCGCCGATGAAACGGACGCGGCCCGCCGCGAGATCGTCGATCCCGCCGAAATAGTCGAAGATCTCGCCCGATACCGGGTCGGCATAGAGCGCGTTGATCGTGAAATCGCGCCGCGCCGCGTCCTCGCGCCAGTCGTCGGTGAAGGCGACGACGGCGTGGCGGCCATCGGTCGACAGGTCGCGCCGCAGCGTCGTCACCTCGACCGGGCCATCGGCGAGGACTGCAGTGATCGTGCCGTGCGCGAGGCCGGTCGGCACCGCCTTGATCCGCGCGCGCTGAAGCAGCGAGAGCACGTCCTCGGGCGCGTGTCGGGACGCGAGGTCGATGTCGGAGACCGCGCCGCCCAGCAGCGTATCGCGCACCGCACCGCCGACGACGCGGGTTTCGCCGGCTTCAGCTCCCAGCACGCGGCAGAGCGCGACCAGCTCCTCCCGGTCGCGCCATTCCGCCGCAGGGAGCGTCACGCGTTCCATCGCAACCGCCGCGACAGGTTGACGATCATCGCGGCGGTCGCGCCCCAGATGCGATGCTCGCCCCACAGGATCTCGTAATAATGGCGGTTGCGGCCCTGCCACTCGACGCTGGCTTCGATATGGTTGCCCGAATCGAGCAGGAAGCCGAGCGGTACCTCGAACACGATTGCGACTTCGGCCGCATTGGGGGTGAACACCAGATCGGGCGGGACGACGCCGATCACCGGCGTAACCTCGAACCCGGTGACGGTGCGATAGCGATCCGCCTCGCCGACGACATGGACGACGTCGCGGGGGAGCGCGATCTCCTCCTCGGCTTCGCGCAACGCGGCGGCGATGGCACCGGCATCGCCGGGGTCGATCCGGCCACCGGGAAAGGCGACCTGCCCGGCGTGCCGGGTCATCGTGTCGGTGCGGCGGGTGAGAATCACGCCGGGTTCGACGCGATCGGTGACAGGCACGAGCACCGCCGCCTGCGCGAGTGCCGAGGGGATCGGCTCATGATCGACATGATCGCCGGTCAGCAGCACCGCATCGTCGGCGGGGCCAAGCGCGAGCGCATGGCGCAAACGTTCGACGAGCGTCATGCCGCGGGCTCGATCGGGAAGAAGCTGCCCGCGCTCCAAACGCCGGGGGGCGTTTCGCCACCCTCGATCGCGCGTTGCGCGAGCTCGTAATAGACCGAGCGTGCGACCACCGCATCGAGTTCGCCCCGCACGCGCAGATAGGGCCGGGGCCCATCCTCGCGCGGTTCGAAGCGGAGCGGGTGTTCGGCATTGGCGGTCACGATGTCGCCGGTGTTGAGCCGGAACGCGAGCACCGCATCCTTGCCGACGCGTTCGACCTTCATCTCGACCGCGACGAACGGGGCGTCCTCGACCTGGATATCGAGCTTCTCGACCGGGGTGACGAGGACATAGCCGCCATCGGCTTCGCGCCGCAGGATCGTCGAGAACAGTCGCACCATCGCGGGGCGGCCGATCGGCGATCCCTGGTGGAACCACGTTCCGTCGCGCGCGATGCGCATTTCGCTGTCGCCGCAATGCGTCGGGTTCCAGCGCTCGACTGGCGGAAGTTTGTGCTCCTCGGCGAGCCGCGCGATGTCGGCGAGCGAGAGGGACGCGAGGTCGGGGATCGGCTCCATGGGCATGTCGGAGGCGGTAGGACAGCGCACGGCATGCGTAAAGCGGTGCCGCGCCGAACCGGCGGTAATCAGGCCAGGGCGAGGATCCGCGGTGCAAGGATGCCCGCACCGGTCGGCACCGCCGTTCCAGACGCAAGCAGGCGATGCCGCTCGACGGGGCCGGGGACTCGCCACAGCTCGGTACGACTTGCGTCGAAGCCGAAGAAGCGGCCGTAATATTCCGGGTCGCCGATCAGCGTCAGCGCGTCCGCCAGGCCATGCGTGGCCGCGGCCTCCAGCGCCCGTGCGGTCAATTGTTGCCCGATCCCGCCTTGCTGGCGCGATGGATCGACCGCGACCGGACCGATCTGGACCATCGGAACGTCCCGCCCATCGTCGCCTGCAAAGCGAATCGGCCAGCACTGGATCGTGCCGACCAGCGCCCCCGCATCGCGCGCGGCGAAACTCAGTTCGGGAATCATCGCCATCCCCTCCCGGATTCGATAGGCGGTGCGCGCGTGACGGCCCGATCCGAACGCCACGTCGAGCAAATGCTCGACCCGGTCGGGGGCGATCTCGGCAATCGGCACGATATCGATCACGGGCCAAATCCTTGCCGCCGCACGTCCCGGATGGACCACAGGGGCCGCGCGCTTTAGCCTCCACCTCGCCGAACGCAAGAACGAAGGACTCCCCAGCGATGAAACTCTTCGATGCGGATTGGGCTCCAAGCCCTCGACGTGTTCGCATTTACCTGGCGGAAAAGGGGATTTCGGTCGAGCGCGAGACGATCGACTTGCGGCAGGACGAGCAGCTTGGCGCGGCATATCTTGCGCTGAACCCGCGCGGGGTCGTGCCAGCGCTGCAGCTCGACGATGGCGAGATGCTGTGCGAATCGGCCGCGATCTGCCGTTACTTCGAGGCGCTGGGAGACCCGTCGCCGCTGTTCGGCGAGACTGCGCTGGACATCGCGCGGATCGAAAGCTGGTCAAGGCGGATCGAGAATGAGGGGTATGCCGCAGTCGTCTATGTGTTGCGCAACCAGCGCCCGGCGTTTCGCGATCGCGGCGTGGCGGGGAAGTGGCCCGCGATTCCGCAGATCCCCGAACTGGTGGAGCGGGGACAGATCCTGTGGGATATGTTCGTCGGCGTGCTCGACGCACATCTGGCGGGGCGGACCTGGATCGCGACCGATTCCTACAGTTTCGCGGATATTTCCGCGCTGGTTACGGTCGATTTCGCAAAGGCCGCAAAACTCGTCGTGCCCGACGGCGCAGCGGATCTCAAACGCTGGCACGCTGCTGCATCGGCGCGTTCGAGCGCGACCGCGTGACGGCTGTTCCCCCGCGGCGCCGATCTGCTATGGCGCGCGCCCATACCTCCCCGCCCACGCCTCCCCCGATGCGTACCGAATGAAGGGTTCCCCTTGGACGACCGACTGACGCTGAACGTGCATGACCTCGAAGTGCAGGTGCTGACCGGCATTTACTCTGAGGAAACGCACCTCCCGCAACCGCTGCGCATCTCGCTGACGGTCGATCTGACGGTGCCCGATCGCTACGAACCCGATACACCGCTGAGCGCGTCCAAGAATTACCTCGACCTCAAGCATGCGGCGACCACCGCGCTGCCCGAGGGCGTGCATTTCACGCTGATCGAGGCGGTTGCCGATCACATCTGCGAAACGCTGTTCCTGCAGGACAAACGCGTGACGAAGGTCGAGGTGACGATCGTCAAGCTCGCCATCGCCGAGGCGGGGGAATCGATCGGGATCACGCTCACGCGGCACCGGCGGTGATCGCTGCGGTCGCCGAGGCGCTGGGCGCTACGGCCACGTTGGTTGTGGCGGACGCTCAATCCACCCCCGCGACGGTGATCGACACGGTTCGCGCGGCGGGGGGGGGGGAGGCGGTCGTGATCCTGCTGCTCCCTGCCGTTTCGGCGATGGAACGCGCGATGCTGCTTGCGGCGCTCGGGCCACTTGCGGGCGAACTGGCCCCGCGCCGGGTTTGCGCGATCGATGTCGCGGAGGCCGCTCCGACCGAACACGTCGTCACCGCGGCACGGTTTCTCGCCGGTGCGCGATCGACCACCGGACAAGTGTTACGGATCGACTAGCGCGCTCTGCAGCATTTCGGAAATTTGCTTCCCTGCCGACGGCCGAGGGCCAGCCGGTATGACCTAGGTGACGAGCCCAGAGCCGCTCTCGCCAACATCATCCTATCGTACGGACCCTTCCTTCGGGCCGTCAACCGTTCGATCACAGGTGCCAAGCCCGTTCAACACCGTCGCATAATCCTCCCGAACGATCGCATTGTCGGCTTCGCTGCCGTGCAAGGCGGTGTCGGGAAGCGTAGCGGGCAACGTGCAGGCGAGCCGATACCATAGCAACGTCTGCCGTGCCGGGGGGGGCGCCGCTTCGTCGACGACTTCGCTCAGCGCGACCGACCAGCGTGGCGGCTGGCCCGCCTTGCGGAGCACGTTGAGCGAGATCGGTCGGTTGTCGGCGGTGGTCAGGAAAATCTGTGTCTCGCCATCTCCGGGCAAATCGCCCGCAGTGAAGAAGGCATTGCCGATTCCGGTCACGGTCGGCGGCGTATCGGGCGCGAGCACTTCGAGGACGATCCGCCGGGTCAAAGCGTCGCTCGCCGGGGTCCAGTTGCGCTGCGCATCCGAACGGACCAGTTGGACCTGTCCCTGATTGTTCGCGACTCCACGCGCGAACAGCAAGACGCGCATCTTGCGATAGCGCGGCGGACGACCGCGGGCGTCGAGTGGAACGTCGATCGTGTACCCGATTCTCGGCGGTACGGCACCGGTTCCGCGAATCAGAGCGGTCACATCGGCCTCGATATAGAGTCGCGTGGCATTTTGTGGGACGCCCGGTGCCTCGGCCGGTTTGAGCCGGACCTCGCTCCGAACCGTCGCATCGAGGATGACTGGGGACGCCAGGACAAGGTCGGCATAGTCCGAATAGGGTAACGCCGTTGCTTGTTGCGAAACCGCAGAATCCAGCGGTTTCAGAGGAGTTTGCTGCGCTGCAACAAGACTTGGAGACGCGGCCAGCAACAGCGTTGCCAGCAGCCGGTTTGGTGCCGTCATCATGCTTATGCGTTACCCGACCGTGTCAGTTTTAAACAGAAATAATTCTGCCACGCGACGCTTGTACGTTTGTTGCGCCAGACAAAGCGTTTGCGTCGTGGTTTTTGGCGCGATAGAGGTTACGACCTGTCCAGGATACATTAACCCATGACAGGCCGGATAACGAGCGGACGTTACGGATCGGGCTTGGACCGTCGTGCCGGAATAGAGGAGTTTCGTTTCTGAATGGCTTACGCTGATCGCAATACAAGTGGCAGCCGCGCCGTGTCGATCGTGATCGTTTCGGTCATCGTCGCACTGTTCGCGTGGGGCTTCGTGAACGGGTTGACCTTCAAATATATCAAGAAGGTTACCGAAAAGCTAAACACGTTCGACGTCGTCGAGCCGCCACCGCCGCCGCCTGACAAGCCGCCGCCCCCGCCGCCCGAACAGCCGCAGCTGCAGACCCCGCCGGTCGTGTCGCCGCCGCCGATCGTGCGCGTGCAGGCACCGCCGCCGCCTGTCACCACAGTCATCACGCCGCCGCCGGCCGCAC
Source organism: Sphingomonas sp. PAMC 26621 (assembly GCF_000251145.1). Lineage (GTDB taxonomy): Bacteria > Pseudomonadota > Alphaproteobacteria > Sphingomonadales > Sphingomonadaceae > Sphingomonas. The sequence continues at coordinate 96,749 of NZ_AIDW01000012.1, forward strand.
CGATCACGGTCCGGGCAGCAGCGCCAGCACCGGTGCCCGTTCCGGCGCCGCCCGCTGCTCCGACGGTCAGCAAGGCCGCCGGTCCAAAGGGTAACCCTGCCGACTGGATTACCAACGACGACTATCCGTCCGACGCGCTGAGCGCCGAGGCACAGGGTACGACGAAGATTCGTTGGGACATCAGCCCGGCAGGCCGCGTCGAGAATTGCACGATCGTCGCTTCGAGCGGCAATTCGTCGCTGGACCGCGCAGCCTGCAGCGCACTGACCCGGCGTGGGCGTTATACGCCCGCGCTCGATCAGACCGGTGCGCCGATGCGGACCAGTGGCCAGTCGCGCAACGTCGTGTGGCGCCTGCCCGAATAAGACCCATCCCAGGCGTGCGGCTCCCGGCGGGCCGCACGGCTTCATAATCGAGAAGGAAGTACCCCCAATGTCGACCACCATCCTCGCCGCCGGAGCATCGGCTGCTGACAACTTCGGCTTCATGAACGCGATGAAGCAGGGCGGCCCCGTCACGTGGACGACTGCCGCGATCCTGACGATCTTCCTGTTCTTCACGCTCTACATCCTGTTCACGAAGATTTTCGAGCAGCAGAAGATCATCAACCAGGGCCGTCGCGTCCGGGCGACCTTCTGGAACTCGAACTCGCTGCAGGAAGGCGCTGCCAAGCTCGAGAAGAACTCGGCCTACAAGCAGATCGTCGACGACGGCATTGCTGCACAGCAGCAGCACGGCCGCCTGACCGATCCGGTCGAGGCACATGACTGGCTGCACGGTTCGCTGACGCGCTCGGAAGCCGTCATCAACTCGCAGCTCGGAGGCGGTCTTGCCTTCCTCGCGACGGTCGGCGCAACCGCACCGTTCGTCGGTCTGTTCGGTACGGTGCTTGGTATTTACCGCGCCCTCATCGGCATCGGCCAGGCTGGCCAGGCATCGATCGACAAGGTCGCAGGCCCGGTCGGTGAGTCGCTGATCATGACCGCCTTCGGTCTGGTCGTCGCGGTTCCCGCAGTGCTCGCGTTCAACTTCCTGCAGCGCCGCAACAAGGCGATCGCAGAGCATCTGAGCGCATTCTCGACCGACGTTCTCGGCTACCTTGCTTCGGAAGGCGCAGTTCGTCCGGCAGCATCGCGCGCAGCGACGAAGGCTCCCCCGGTTTCGGGTGCGAAGCCTGCTGCAACCGGCACGACGACCGCTGGCCAGGCTGGTGGCGTTCAGACGCGCGTCTAAGGACGACCCGGGGCCGTCCAGCCGGACGGCCCCGATTTTCTCGCCGCCCGGACGTACCGGGTGGCCTGACTGATACGGATAGGATGGCCTTTCATGGCGATTAGTACTGGTGGTGCAGAAGACGCCCCGATGTCCGACATCAACACGACGCCGCTCGTCGACGTTATGTTGGTGTTGCTGATCATCTTCCTCATCACGGTTCCGGCGATTGTGCAGAGCGTCAAGCTCAAGCTGCCCGACGTGCGGTACGACCCGACCGTGACCAAGCCCGAGAACGTCTCGCTCTCGATCACGAAGGATTCCAGCGGCGCATGCGCGGTGTATTGGGGTCTGACGCGTGTGACGCATGAAGAACTGCTGAAGCGGGCGACCGACAAGCTCAAGGAAATCGTCGACAAGGCAGGTGGCGCGGCCAACCTGACGACCGAGGATCTTCCCGAAGCGCATATCCGCGGCGACGTGGAAACGCCTTACAAGTGCATCGGTGGCGCGATCTACACGATGCAGTCGGCTGGCTTTGCCAAGGTCGGCTTCATCTCCGAGCCGCCCCCCACCGGCGGTCCGTCATCGTAAGCGTGCGCTAGCACCGAGGAGTAATAAGCATGGCAATCAGTGCAGGCGGCGCCGAAGGCGAGCCCATGATGGACATGAACACGACGCCGTTGATCGACGTCATGCTCGTGCTGCTCATCATGTTCATCATCACGATCCCGATCCAGACGCACGCGGTGAAGGTCGATCTGCCGATCAATGACCCGAACCAGGTGAAGCCGCAGATCGACCCGCAGAAGAACAAGATCGTCATCACGCCCGACGGCGTGGTTCTCTGGAACGGTGCCCCGACGGACGGTGCGACGCTGCAGCAGTATCTGACGCAGACGACGCAGCTCAACCCCGAGCCGGAACTGCACTTCCAGCCGGATCCGGCGGCACGGTACGAGAAGGTCGATCAGGTCCTTGCGATCATCAAGCGGTCGAACGTCTCGAAGCTCGGCTTCATCGGCAACGAACAGTATCGCGGCGAATTTTGATCTTTCTTCAGGGTTCGGTACGCAAATCGGGCGGTCCTTCGGGGCCGCCCTTTTTTTGTCTTCGGGCACCGGACGGTCGACAGAGGACCGAGCAGTGCATTGCACCGGGCTGTCAGGGCCGGACACAACGACGAATCTGCCAAACGGAGGCGGTCGAACTCTTCTCGATAGCGGGGGTGGGCCTGCCGTATGAGGGCTAGGTCAGCGCAGCCTGACGCACAGCGGGCGTAAAGCGTAGGGTCCTCCGGGGATCGGCATCGCTCCCGGCATCTCTCGCTGGCGCAGGCAAGTGCTCAGCGGGGCGATACAGGAATGTCAGCGACCGCCCCTTGCTACCTTCAACGGTGCACGGGAGTCCCTCTTGCCACGAGGGTTATGTTCTGGTCGTAAACCCCGCGTTTCCGACCCGATGGTCGCAACGAGAATAGGGCTTAGAGCCGCGGCAAAGTCACCCCGCGCTGGCCCATATATTTGCCCGCGCGATCTGCGTAGCTTGTCTCGCACGGCTCGTTGCCCTCGAGAAACAGGAACTGGCACGCGCCCTCATTGGCGTAGATCTTGGCGGGAAGCGGCGTCGTGTTGGAGAATTCCAGCGTGACATGCCCCTCCCAGCCGGGCTCGAGCGGCGTCACGTTCACGATGATCCCGCAGCGCGCATAGGTCGATTTGCCGAGGCAGATCACCAGCACGTCGCGCGGGACGCGGAAATATTCCACCGTCCGGGCCAGCGCGAAGCTGTTGGGCGGTATAATGCAGCAATCGGTCTTGCGATCGACGAAGCTGTTCGAAGCGAAGTCCTTCGGGTCGACGATGACGCTGTCGATGTTGGTGAAGACCTTGAACTCGTCGGACACGCGCGCGTCATAGCCGTAAGACGACAGGCCGTAGGAGATGCAGCCATCGCGCTTCTGGCCGTCGACGAATGGCTCGATCATTCCGTGCGCGAGCGCCTGCTCGCGGATCCAGCGGTCGGACATGATCGACATGCGAAGGCTTCTCCTGTGTGACGGTGTGACGACCGCCCCGCCGTTTCGCCGGAAACAGCCGCAGGGGCAAGGGCGTGCTGTTGCGATCCCACCGAGTGACCGATACCCTGGCATGACAGTTCGGCGGGGGCTTGCGATGAAACGTACGCAATGGGTGCATCTGGCTGCGGGCCTGGCGCTGGTTCTGGCGGGAACGGTCACCTTCGCTCCGGAGGCACTGGCGTTTCCGCACCAGCAGCGGATCGGCGACACGATTCTCTATTCCGAGATGCCGCTGCCCGCCACGATGCCACAAATCCTGGCGCGCGCCGACGGGCTGCTGCGGCGGAGTGCCATCTCTTCGCCGCACTATGGCCGGCGGATCTTCCTGACCGATGGGGGCTGGCGGTGGCACATCCTTGCCTTTCAGACACCGGGTGCGTTCGCCTTCACGCGTCCGATCAGCGAGGCGATCGTCGTCAACCGCAGCAATCTGGCGCGCGACCAGGTGTATACCGCCGCCGCAATCGGTGGAACGCGAACGCTTTCGGGCATCATTGCGCACGAACGCACGCACGGGTTCATACGCGCGCGTTATGGGCTGTTCGCCGACGTGCGGTATCTGGCATGGCTGCGCGAAGGCTATTGCGATGTCGTGGCAGGGGACGGCAGCCTTACCGACGAGGCGGCAGCGGCGCTCGAAACGCGTCATGTGTCGCATCCCGCCCTGATCTATTATCATGGCGGAAAGCGGGTCGCTGAACGTCTGCGCGCCAACGGCGGCAACGTTGACGCGCTGTTCTCCCCGGCGAAGCGCTAACGGACCGGACCGAGCCCGAGATCCTTGGGACCGAAGGCGTGTGGGAGCAGCTCCGATAACGGGTAGCGTTCCATTGCGTCACCCTCGGCGGCCCCACACCATATGATCACGTCGTGACCGCCGATCTGCGCGGCTTCGTTGATGACCTGGCGGCACCGCCCGCACGGTCCTACCGGCGCGGTTCCGGTTGGTGCGCCAGTCGCGTCCATCGCGCCGCCGATCACCCCGACCGCGACGACCCGCGCGAGGTTGCCCGCGCTGCTCACCATCGCGAGCGCGACGGTTTCGGCACAAAGCGACAAACCATAGCTCGCATTCTCGAAGTTGGCGGCGGTGACGATCGCGCCATCGTCGAGCAACACCGCCGCCCCGACGGCGAACCGAGAGTAGGGCGCATGTGCGTTGCGCGCCGCCACCCGCGCGGCTGCGATCAAGCTGAGTCCGATAGCCGACTCGGTCATTCCATTCCCCTTCATGGTCGCACCACATCCCAATGCACCGGTTTCTCGACACCCTCGACATGCAAAGCGGCATTGGCCTGCCACATCCGCCACGGCCGTGCTGGATAGTCAGGCGTAAAATAGTCCTGCACTGCCCAGACCGAGCGCGGGATCGCCGCCGTCACGCCGTAGGCCGTATCGAACGGCCGTGTGACCTTGAGCAGCACGGGCTTGCCGGTGTGCGCCTCGACCATGTCGATATAGCGCCGCAACCCTTCCAGCATGGCCCCGGTTTCGGGCCGCGCAGTGCAGTCGGGCGTGAAGGCGAGTTCCACGGCGGCGGGGAGTGCGTCGTCGGTCCGTGGCACGGTCGTGTTGAAATTGTTGGCCTAGTCCACCGCGCTCTTGCACAGCGAGTAGTGGTGGAGCGCGCCGCGCCGCATCCCGGTCTCGGCGATCTTCGCCCAATTCTCCTCGAAACGCGTATCGCGCCGGTCGGCGTCGACCGTCGCGCGCAAATAGACGAAGTCCGCGCCGCTGCGCTTGACGGCCCACCAGTCGACGGCCCCGTCGACGCCGGACATATCGACACCTTGGAAGGTGTACGGCGCGCCGGGTTTCCAGCCCATGGCGACCACCCATGCCACGATCGCCGCCAGCCCGAGCGCCGCGACGACACTTGCGAACAGAGCGACCAGTCTGCCCAAACGGCGAACGGTCAACGAATTTACCCCTGGATTATGCTTTGATGTGGAGGACGCAGATCAGCGTGAAGAGGCGTCGGGCGGTGTCGAAATCGATTTCGATCTTGCCGGCCAGCCGCTCGCGCAGCAATTCTGCTGCCTCATTGTGGATGCCGCGGCGCGCCATGTCCACCGTTTCGATCTGCGCGGGCGTCGCATTGCGGATCGCCTGGTAGTAACTATCGCAAATTGCGAAGTAATCTTTGATCGGACGGCGGAAGCGCCCCATCCCCAGGACGTAGGTTTCCAGCAGCGTATCGTCATCGCGATGGATCGCGATCGCAAGTCTGCCTTCCTCCACCGCGAGCGCGATTCGATAGGGCCCGGCATACCCATCGGGATAGGCGCGCTGCGGCGCGAAATGGTTGCCCTCGATCAGGTCGAAGATCGCGATCCGCCGTTCCTGCTCGATATCGGCGGAGCGCCACAGGATCGTGCGTTCGTCGAGCGTAACGGCAATGATGCGCGGATCGGCCATGCGCTAGCCGTAGAGGGGAAGGGCAGGGGGAATCAACGCATTCCATCACCGGCGGCCGCACGACGGTCACGCCGGTCAGCGTCTGCCGGACTTGTCCTCAGCTTGTCCACAGACTTATCCACAGCCTGTCCCGGGCTTTCCCACAGCTTGTCCACGGGACACCAACACCTCATCCATGGGTTATCCCTGCGTTGTGCCGGAGTTGCCCCGGCCTTTTCCACGCAGGCTACCGGGTTCTACCGCGCTTATCCCCGGACTTATCCACAGGCGCGCCAAGCGGTCCGGCGCAACGGGCTTGAGCGGAAGGGCCGACAGGTCCAAACCGCGCGCATGGCCACCGCATTTGCATCCCCACCCCCCGCTGTTCCCGAAACTGTTTCCCTGCCGCAGAACGTCGAGGCCGAGGCAGCGATGCTCGGCGCGATGATGATCGACAATCGGCTTGCCGACGATCTCATCGACAAGCTCCAGCCCGAGCATTTCTTCGAGCCGCTCCACGGCCGCATTTTCAGCGCGATCCGATTGCTGCGCGGGAACGACATGCTCGCGTCCCCGGTGACGCTCCGCCCGATGTTCGAACAGGACGCGGGGATGAAAGAGCTTGGCGGCCCCGCCTATCTCGCGCAGTTGACCGGGAGCGGTGCGGGGCTGATCGGCGCGCGGCAATTCGCGCAGCAGATCTATGATCTGGCGATGCTGCGGACCTTGGTGACGGTCGGGCGCGGGCTGGTCGAGCGTGCGATGGACACGTCGGAGGAGGTCAATCCGCGGGCGCAGATCGAAGCGGCGGAAGAGGAGCTGTTCAAGGTTGCCGCCGACGGCGGTAGCGAAAGCGCGATCAAGTCGTTCGCGCAGGCGACGACGCTTGCGGTCAAGAATGCCGAGAAGGCGCTCAACAGCGGCGGCGGTCTATCGGGCATCACCACCGGGCTCGACAGCGTCAACGCCAAGATCGGCGGAATGCATCACAGCGATCTCATGATCCTCGCCGGGCGCCCCGGCATGGGCAAGACCTCGCTTGCGACCAACATTGCGTTCAACGCGGCGGCGCGGTGGATGCGCGACATGCAGGACGGGATCAAGCCCGCCGACTCGGTCGGCGCGAAGGTCGCGTTCTTCAGCCTCGAAATGTCCGCGGACCAGTTGGCGACGCGTATCCTGTCCGAGCAGGCGCGGATCAGCTCCGAGGCACTCCGCATGGGCAAGATCAGCCGCAACGAGTTCAACCAGCTCGCGGCCGCGGCGGCGGATCTTGAGAACCTGCCGCTGTTCATCGACGATACGGCGGGCCTGACGATCGCTGCGCTCCACACACGGATGCGGCGGTTGCAGCGCCGGCACAATAACGAGATCGGGCTGGTGGTGGTCGATTACCTCCAGCTGCTGACCGGCTCGGGCAAGAGTTCCGAAGGCAACCGCGTGCAGGAGATTTCCGAAATCTCACGCGGGTTGAAGACGCTCGCCAAGGACATGAACGTGCCGGTGATGGCGCTGTCGCAGCTCAGCCGCGCGGTCGAAAGCCGCGAGGACAAGCGCCCGATGCTGTCGGATCTGCGCGAATCGGGGTCGATCGAGCAGGACGCCGACATCGTGTTCTTCGTGTTCCGCGAGGATTATTACGTCGCGTCGCGCGAGCCCAAGCGCCCGGTCGAGGGGGACAACCCGAAGGTGTTCGAGGATCATGCGCAATGGGCGCTCGAGATGGAGCGCGTGTTCGGGCTCGCCGAGCTGATCGTCGCCAAGCAGCGTCACGGCGCGACCGGCAAGGTGATCCTGAAGTTCGAGCCGAGCGTGACGCGGTTCAGCGATTACGTGGGGTATTGAGGGGCGGGCAGCCGCCGCGCTTCCCGACCCCTTCCGCTTCCCCGGCGAAGGCCGGGACCCAGTAGCGAAGGTTGGTGTTGGTTAGCGCAGCGACTGCTTCGGCACGGCCACTCCTGGGCCCGGCCCTCGTCGGGGGAGGGCTAATAGACGAAGCGGCAGACGGTCAGAAAACCGGTTCCTCGCCCGGCTTTTCGGGGACGTGGATCCCACACTCGACCTTGTCCCACCCGCGCCAGCGCCCCGCACGCGGGTCCTCGCCCGGCTGGACCTTGGACGTGCACGGCGCGCACCCGATCGACGGATACCCTTGCGCTTCCAGCGGATGGCGGGGAAGCTTGTGGTCGGCGAAATAGGCGTCGAGCCGGGTCTTGTCCCAGTCGGCGAGCGGGTTGATCTTCAACCGGCCCTCGTCTTCCTCGAACCGCGGCATCGTGATGCGGGTGCCCGCCTGGAACCCCTTGCGCCCCGAGATCCACGAATCGAACGGCGCGAGCGCACGGCGCAGCGGTTCGACCTTGCGCAGGTCGCAGCAGCCGTCCGGATCGTAGTTCCAGCGTAGGCCCGTCGCGTCCTTCGCTGCGAGCCGGTGCGGGTCGGGGCGGAATACGCGCAGGTCGGTGAAACCGAGCATCTCCGACAACTGGTCGCGATAGGCCAGCGTTTCTCCGAAGATCTTTTGCGTGTTGAGGAAGATGACCGGGATATCGCGATCGACCTGCGCGATCAGGTGGAGCAGCACCGCGCTCTCCGCCCCGAACGACGATACCGCGGCGACGCGGCCCTTCAGTTCGCCAGTCAGCATCTCGCCGAGCAGGTCGCCCGTGCCGACGCCCGCGAAACGCGCCTCCAGCGACGCCGCATCGGCGGGCGAGAAGGGGGCGACGTCGATCAGGTCCAGTTTGCGTGCGGTGCTAGCCATGCCGGAGCTTCCACACCGGGACCTGACCGTCGGCGGCTTTCTGGTAGACATGATCGTAGCGGGTCAGCGCCGCCTCGAGCGTTGCCGCATCGATCTCGGCCTCGGGCGCGAAGCTGTCGAAGCCGCAGCGCTTCATGAACAGCATCTGGTCGACGAGCACGTCGCCCTGCGCGCGCAGTTCACCCGTGTAGCCCGCCTCGCGCAGGATGCGGGCGGCGGAATAGCCACGGCCGTCGCGGAAGCTCGGGAAGCTGATCTCGACCAGCGCGATCCGGTCGAGATGCGGGAGCAGCGCGCGCGCGTCTTCGCCCGCTTCGAGCCGGACCGCGGTGGCGTTGGTCTGGTCCTCGAGGAACGCGTCGAGCGTGACCGCTGGCTCGTCGGAGCCCATCGAGATGGCGGACTTATCCATAAAGCGCTTCCTTGAACGGATCCATGCCGAGCCGGCGGTAGGTATCGAGGAAGCGTTCGCCCGCTTCCCGCTTGTCGAGATAGACGTTGGTCACGGTCTCGACCGCGTCGACGATGCCGTCCTCGCTGAAGCCCGGGCCGGTGATCCGCGCGAGGCTGGCGTCTTCCGCGCCCGAGCCGCCGAGGAGGAGCTGGTAATTTTCGGTCCCCTTCTTGTCGACGCCAAGGATGCCGATGTGGCCCGCATGGTGGTGGCCGCAGGCGTTGATGCAGCCGCTGATCTTGAGCTTCAACTCACCGAGGTCGCGCTGGCGCTCCGGGTCGGCGAAGCGGGTGGCGATCTTCTGCGCGACGGGAATCGAGCGGGCGTTGGCGAGGCTGCAGTAATCGAGGCCGGGGCAGGCGATGATGTCGCTGATCAGGTCGACGTTGGCAGGCGCCAGACCCGCCGCATCGAGCGCGCTCCAAACGTCGTGAAGGTCGCTTACAGCGACGTGCGGCAGGACGATGTTCTGCGCATGGGTGACCCGTAACTCGTTGAAACTGAAGCGTTCTGCCAGGTCGGCCATCACGTCGATCTGGTCAGCCGACGCATCGCCGGGGATGCCGCCGGTGGGCTTCAGGCTGATCGTCACGATCGCATAGCCGGGTTGCTTGTGCGCGACCGTGTTCTGCGCGCGCCACGCGTCGAACGCGGGGTTGGGCGCGGTATCGGCCTGCGGACCGACCGCGACGAACGCGGGGGGCGCGAACATCTCGGTGATTCGGTCGAATTCGGCCTTGGGCGGATCGAGCCCGAGCGATTTTACGTGCGCAAATTCCTCCTCGACCTGGCGGCGATATTCGTCCGCGCCGAGCTCGTGGATCAGGATCTTGATCCGCGCCTTGTAGATATTGTCGCGGCGGCCGTAGCGATTGTAGACGCGCAGGCACGCCTCGACATAGCTCAGCAGGTCGTCCGCGGTGATGAAGTCCTTGATTTCGGGCGCGATCATCGGGGTGCGGCCCATGCCGCCGCCGACGAAGATTCGCCCGCCGAGGACACCGTCCCGCTCCACCAGCTGGATGCCGATGTCGTGGAGCCGCATCGCCGCGCGGTCTTCGTCCGCCGCGATCACCGCGATCTTGAACTTGCGCGGCAGATAGCTGAACTCGGGGTGGAAGGTGCTCCACTGACGAAGCAATTCGGCCCAGATGCGCGGATCCGCGACTTCGTCCGCCGCGGCACCGGCGAACTGGTCGGACGAGATGTTGCGGATGCAATTGCCGCTGGTCTGGATCGCATGCATCTCGACCGTCGCCAGCTCGGCGAGGATGTCGGGCGCTTCGGACAGCTTGATCCAGTTGTACTGGATGTTCTGGCGCGTGGTGAAATGGCCGTAGCCGCGGTCATATTTGCGCGCGATGTGCCCGAGCATCCGCATCTGCCGCCCGTCGAGCGTGCCATAGGGGATGGCAACGCGCAGCATATAGGCGTGCAGCTGGAGATACAGGCCGTTCATCAGCCGGAGCGGCTTGAACTGGTCCTCGGTGATCTGGCCGGCGAGGCGGCGCTTCACCTGGTCGCGGAATTCCTCGACGCGGGAATCGACGATCGACTGGTCGTACTGGTCATATTTATACATGGGCAATTCCGGGCAGGATCGCAGAAGGGGTTTTCACGCAAAAGCGCGAAGCCGCGAAGAAGGAAGACGATCGGTTTGCGGGCAGGCGCGAAAGGAAGCCTTTGCGGCTTTGCGTCTTTGCGTGATCAATCATCATATCACCCAACTCCCCGCATTCGGGTCGGCAGGCTTGAGCGTCAGGTCCGGCCGCACAGTCGGCCCGAGCGCGCGGACGCGGTCCTTGATGTGCGCGGGGCGGGGGCCTTCGGGCGTCACCGTCGCGTCGATCACATAGGGGCCGGTCACGCGCTGCGCGCCTTCCTGCGCGCGCGCGATGCTCTCACCCTGGTCGGTGACGTCGCCCGCATCCTCGATATGGCGCGACCAGCCGTTGCCGGTCCACCAGATCACATCGCCCGTCGGCAAATCGTTTCCGGTCAGCAATTTCACGCGACAGTCTCCGCCAATGTCCCGGCGATGCGCGCCCAGGACCCCAATTTGTCTTCCGCGTCGGACAACTCGACGACCTCACCGACGACGATGATCGCGGGCGACGCGACCTGTTCGCGCTCGACCATCGGACCGAGGTCGGCGAGCAGCGTCTTGATCGCGCGATGCCCGTCGAGCGTCCCGCGCTCGAGTACCGCGACCGGCATTTCCGGGGCGACGCCATCACGTATCAGCTTGTCGGCAATGTCGGTGGCGGTTGCGATCCCCATGTAGATCACCAGCGTCCGGCCCTTGCCCGCGAGCCCCGACCAGTCCTGGTCGGTCAGCCCCTTGCACTGGCCCGCGACAAAGCTGACGGCGCTCGAATAATCGCGGTGCGTGAGGGGGAGCATCGCTTCTGCCGCGCAACCGAGCGCCGCCGATACGCCAGGAATGACCTCGACCGGCAGGCCCGCCGCACGCACTTCCTCGACCTCTTCGCCGCCGCGCCCGAAGATGAACGGATCGCCGCCCTTCAACCGCACGACGACGCTGCCGGTCTTCACATGCGCGATGATCAGCGCGTTGATCGCCTCCTGCGGCAGCGTGTGGCGCGCGCGCTTCTTGGCGACCGAGATGCGCTGGGCATGGGCGGGGGCGAGATCGAGCACGCGCGGGTCGATCAGCCCGTCATGGACGACGACATCCGCCTGCTGGAGCGCCTCGACCGCGCGGACGGTGAGCAGGCCCGGGTCGCCCGGGCCCGCGCCGACAAGGATGACTCGCCCGCGGGCGGTGGGATCGAGGAGGGTTGCCATCGCTGTCAGATGGGCTGGACCAGCACGAACGGCAATTCAAGGATGCTTTGGGGCGAGGTAGGCAATCTTTTGTTCGGAGGCGGATACCCCCTCCGCGAGAACGCCGCACATACGTCCGTCATCCTGAACTCGTTTCAGGATCCAGCCCTCCACGAGTCCGGACCATGCCTGTTGCGCGGTGGATGCTGAAACAAGTTCAGCATGACGGCAGCTTTTGGGGCGCGGGGTGACGTGTCCGCAGGGGAACGCAACGTTTTTCGGAAATCGCGCGTTACCAAAAGGCTGGGGGTGGCCCGGGAAGACGGACGAACGGGCGCGCACTGCGCGCCTGCGCGGCGTGTTGCAGTCCTTCCACCGGCCGGGCGCGGTCCTCGTATGGAGTGCGCTTGCGTCCCTTCGATTTGCCAAGGATCCGACCCGATGATCAACAAGACACTGGTGCTGCTCGCCGGAGCGACCACTTTGCTCGCCGGCTGCGGGACCAAGACCGCGACCGACACCGCCGCGACGACGACCAGCGCGGCCCCGGCGGCGACGCGGGTGCGCGGCGTGGTCCAGTCGGTCGATACCAACGGCGTGACGATCCAGGGCTATGACGGCAAGACCACCACCGTTCCGATCGACGGCAAGACCGGCTTCGCCTGGGTCGTCGGGTCGAGCCTGTCGACGCTCAAGACCGGCGACTTCATCGGCACCGCGACGTCCGGGCCGGACAGCGCGCTGCGGGCGGTCGAACTGGTGATCTTCCCAGAGGCGATGCGTGGGTCGGGCGAGGGACATTATGGCTGGGACGTCCCAGGCGTGGTCGCGGCAAGCGGCGGTAACGGCGGCGGTGGCGCTAGCGGCATGACCAACGGTACCGTGCAGAATCAGAGCGGGATGACCAACGGTACGGTTCAGCAGCAGAGCGGCCAGAACGCGAGCGGCCAGAACGCGAGCGGAATGACCAACGGCACCGTCCAGGAACAGAGCGGGATGACCAACGGCACGGTCAGCTCGACCGCCGGCACGGCGGGCGAGACCAGCCTGACGATCGGCTACAAGGGCGGTACCGCCAAGGTGCTCGTGCCCGCCGGTACGCCGATCGTGCGGTTCGAGCCGACCCAGCGGTCGATGCTGGCCAAGGGGCAGAAGGTCTTCATCGTGAAGACCGTCGATGCCCCGGGCGCCAAGTTCGTCGCGATGGGCAAGGATGGCCTGACCCCGCCGATGTAATGGCGCAGCGATCCTGTGCGACGATGGCGTCGCACAGGATCGCCCCGTGTTTTGCCGACGCAAGCCAATTCCCCTTGCGCCGGATCGCGCTAAACGAAGCGCGTGACGATGACCCCAGCCCAGACCCGCCTGATCGACTCCGTCCGCGCCCTGTTGGGGCCGAAAGCGGTGACGACCGATCCCACCGACATTGCGCCGTGGCTCGAGGATTGGCGCAAGCGCTATCACGGCGCGAGCGCGGCGATCCTGTCGCCCGACAGCACCGCAGGCGTCGCGACGATCGTGCGGCTCGCGAGCGAGCAGGGCGTGCCGCTGGTGCCGCAGGGCGGGAACACCTCGATGGTCGGCGGCGCGACGCCCCCTGCGGACGGTTCGGCGCTGATCCTGTCGCTGCGGCGGATGAACCGGATGCGCCGGATCGACGCGGACGCGGGTCTTGCGGTCGCCGAGGCGGGGGTGATCCTCGCCGACCTGCACGACGCGGCGGAAGCGCAGGGGATGCGCTTCCCGCTGACGCTCGGCGCGCGCGGGAGCGCGACCGTCGGCGGGCTGGTCTCGACCAACGCGGGGGGCACGCAGGTGCTGCGGTTCGGGACGATGCGGTCGCTCGTCGCGGGTCTCGAGATCGTGCTGCCCGACGGGCAAATCCAGGACGGTCTGTCGGCGCTCAAGAAGGACAATCGCGGCTATGATTTGACGCAGTTGCTGGTCGGCGCGGAGGGGACGCTCGGCGTGGTGACCGCGGCGACGCTGCGGCTGGTGCCGATTGCGGCGGATCGCGCGACCGGGTGGATCGCGGTCGACAGCCCGCAGGCGGCGCTCGCGCTCCTGCGGTCGCTCGAGGCGCGCTCGGGCGACGCGATCGAGAGTTTCGAGCTGGTCCCGGGCGGGATCCTCGATCTGGTGCTCAAGCATATCCCGGGCACGCGCGCGCCGCTGGCGGGGCGGCATCCGTGGCTGGTGCTGATCGATTACGCGACCGGGCCGGGGAAGGCCCCCGCGCGCGACCTGCTCGAGGCGGCGCTGGGAACGGCGCTGTCGGGTGGACTGGCGCGCGACGCGGTGGTCGCGGCGAGCGAGGCGCAGGCGAGCGCCTTCTGGCGGCTGCGCGATTCGATTTCGGAGGCCGAGCGCGCCGAAGGCCCGACGATCGCGCACGACATTTCGGTCGCGGTCGAGGCGATGCCCGACTTCATGGTCGATGCCGCCGCGGCGGTGGAGGCGGCCTATCCAGGGGTCCATGCGACGGGCTTCGGGCATCTTGGCGACGGCAACGTCCATTTCCACGTCAACGCGCCCGCCGGACTGCAGCATGACCCCGCCGCCGCGGAACGCTGGCGCGCTGAAGTCGGCGCGCCCGCGAGCCGGATGGTCTATGACCTGGTCGTCGCGGCGGGCGGGTCGATTTCGGCCGAGCATGGCATCGGCCAGATGAAGCGCGACGAACTCGAGCGCTTGTCCTCGCCCGCACGGCTCGCGGCGCTCCGCGCGATCAAGGCGGGGCTCGATCCGCAGGGGCTGATGAATCCCGGCAAGCTCCTCGCTCTTGCGGAAAAGCCGCGCGCGCCATAGAGCCAGCGTCCGTAAGGCGTGGGGGACCTGCGCGCTACTTTCACCGATGGAGACGACCATGGCCAGCGCGCCGCAAGCCCTTCCCCTGTTCTACAATGCGCTCGAGCCGCTTTCGAGCGAGACGCATGCCAACTTCCGCTTCGCCGCGGGGGATTCGGCACCGTTCCTCGTCAACCAGCATGCCATTCCGGTGACCGTCGACGAATTCGTCGCGGCGCAGCCGTGGCTGCCGATCGTCTTCACCACGGGGGCGGATTCGATCCCGATCGCGCTGATGGGGCTCAACGAGGGCGTCAACGTATTCGTCGGCGACGACGGCAAGCTGATCGAGGACAAGGTCTACGTCCCCGCGTATATCCGCCGCTATCCGTTCATGCTCGCGCGGCTTCGCCCCGATGCGCAGGAGCTGTCGCTGTGCTTCGACCCGACCAGCGAGACGATCGGCGCGTTCGAGCAGGGCGAGCCGCTGTTCGCCGAGGGGAAGCCCACCGAGCTCGTCCAGAACATCCTCGGCTTCAACGAGCAGTTCGAGCAGGCCGGGGCGCGCACCGCCAATTTCATGACCGAGCTGCGCGAACTGGACCTGCTGATGGACGGCGAGTTCACGCTCAACATGGCGGGCAACGACCAGCCGTTCGTCTACCGCGGCTTCCAGATCGTCAACGAGGAAAAGCTCAACGACCTGCGCGGGGACCAGCTGCGCAAGATCCAGAAGTCGGGTCTCCTCCCGCTGGTCTATGCGCACCTGTTCTCGCTGACCACGCTGCCGCAGATCTTTGATCGCCAGGTCAAGCTGGGCAAGGTGCCCGCGCCGCAGCTGATCAACTGATCCGCGCTTTCCCCGGTCTGCCGCGTGGGCCGGGGAAGGGAAAAAACCGCACGAATGGGCCGATGCGGCAGTAAATTAATCCCTTGAACCGCGAAAACCGCCTACCTATATCGCTGTCACGCGGTTTCGTGTTCCCCCCTTTCGCGGGGCCGCGCGACGCTCCTTCGGGAGTGTCTCCTCCCTGAACCTTGGCCACCGCGTGTTCTGCACGCGGTGGTTTTTTTTGGTTATTCGGCAGCGATCGCGGTCTGGCCGCGCCAGCCGGTCGCTTCGCGGGCGAGCGTAGCGATGACGTCCCGAAGGATCGTGGCGATGCGGGCGAGTCCGTCCCCCGGCAGATCCCCGGCAGGATCGAGATACAGCCCCCGGTCGAATTCGAGCTGGATCGCGTGGACCGTGCCCCCGCGCGCATGCGTGTCGAGGATGTGCGCGCCCGCGTAAGGCGTGTTGCGCGCGACCGGGATGGCCGCGTCGCGCACGATCCGCTCGACTGCGTCGACGAAGCGCGAATCCGCGCTCCGCCCGAGGCGGTCGCCGATCACGATCCGGGGGCCGCCCGGGCCGAGGCTCGGCATCGAATGGATATCGAGCAGGACCGCCATGCCGAACCGCTCCCGCGCCGCCTGGAGCGCCGCGGCGAGCGCGGCGTGATAGGGGCGGTGATCGTCGATGATCCGCGCCTCGATCTCGCGCGCCGTGAAGCGCCGCCGCCACAGTTCTCCCGCGCCATTGACCCGCCTTGGCACCAGCCCGAGCCCGCCGCGCACCTTTGCCGAGGGCGCCGGCAGCGCGATCGCGCGCGCACCCTCGTCGATCGCGGGGTCGCGTTCCTGTTCGCTGCGGTTGAGGTCGATCCACGCGCGCGCCCGGCGCTGGACCAGCAACGTCTCGTCCCCGTGCGCGGCGAAGGCGAGGGCGTCGACGTGGCGATCCTCCAGCACCGTCGCGGCGGCCAGCGGCACGCGCAGCGCCGCGAGCAGCGCCGGCGGATACTCGCGCCCGGCGTGCGGCACCGACAGGATCACCGGGCTGCGCGGGACGGCGTCGCCATAACGGTCGAACGGGGGCGGGGCGGGGCTCATCTCCGCCGATGGTAGCATGCATCCGACCCGTAGCGGCTGGAAAATCTTAAGGCCTTCGCGCATACAATACCGCAAATGCGGGTGGTTTTGCCCGCCAGGGCATTAATGGCATGATTCGGATCTTGTTAGCGGAAGACGATCGCGTGATGCGCGAGTATCTGACGCGGGCGCTCGAGCGCTCGGGCTATTCGGTTGCGGCGGTCGACCGCGGGACCGCGGCGATTCCGCTGCTCGAGGAGGAGCGTTTCGACCTGCTCCTCACCGATATCGTGATGCCCGAGATGGACGGGATCGAACTCGCGCAAAAGGCGAGCGAAATGGCACCCGACCTGCGCGTGATGTTCATCACCGGCTTTGCCGCGGTGACGCTCAAGGCGGGCAAGTCGATGCCGCAGGCGCGGGTCTTGTCCAAGCCGTTCCATCTGCGCGACCTCGTGCTCGAGGTGGACCGGATGTTCGAGCTCGAGCGGGTCGGCGGAAATTTCTGAATTCGCGCAAGAGGTGCTTGCGCGGGGGAATAGCCTTCGCTAAAGGCCACCCCTCGCCCGGCACCGCCGCGGCGAAGTGGGCGTGTAGCTCAGTGGTAGAGCACTGTGTTGACATCGCAGGGGTCGCAAGTTCAATCCTTGCCACGCCCACCATTAAAGGCCCGTCAGCGCATCGCGTTGGCGGGCTTTTTTGCGTCTCCTGACGGTCTGGCCGGCTTTGGCGTCAGCCCGCGCGGCATCTTCCCCCTGTTCGTATATGAATTCCCGCTTTATGACTGCACAGGTAATCGACCGCCGTGTAGTCGCGTCCACGCGTTGCCGAGCCCGAACATGGAGAGGATGACGCATGGCCCACCGATCGTGGTTGCTACCGGTGCTCGTGGCGCTGGCCCCCGGCACGGCGTACGCGCAGACCAACGTTCCGGGCGATCCGCATGCGGGCGATCCGGTCGGGATCGTCGAGAATCCATGTCCACAGCATCCGGACCCGACCGATGGCCCCGGCTGGGACGTCTGGAAATTGCACATGCTGACCCGCGATTTCGGACAACTCTGTCGCTATGCGGAGGCCAACCGCGTGCTCGTGGCGAGCGGGCAGACGGTGCGGGTCGTCTTCATGGGCGATTCGATCACCGACAACTGGATCCACGCCGATGCGAACCTGTTCAGCGACGGCGTGGTCGATCGCGGGATTAGCGGGCAGACCACGCCGCAAATGCTCGCGCGGTTCCGCGCCGACGTGATCGCGCTCAAGCCGCGCGCGGTGCATATCATGGCAGGCACCAACGACATCGCGGGCAATACGGGCGCGGCGATGATCGAGACGGTCAAGGGCAACATCGCGAGCATGGCGGAACTGGCGCGCGCGCACGGCATCCGCGTCGTCATCGCCTCGATCCCGCCCGCCGCCGCGTTTCCGTGGAGTCCGGGCAAGCGCCCGGTGCCGCAGATCGCCGCGATGAATGCGTGGCTGCGTGGCTATGCGAAGGCGAACGGCTTTGGTTATGTCGACTATTTCGCCGCGCTCGCGACCCCCGAGGGCGCGATGAAGCCGGGTCTCAGCAGCGACGGCGTCCATCCGACGCCACAGGGCTATGCGGTGATGCGGCCGCTCGCGCTTGCCGCGATTGCGCGGACGTTCGCAAAATGAGCTTGACCCGCCGCTCGGTCCTCGCCGGCATAACCGCACTGCCGATGGCGCGCGCGGCGCTTGCGCAGAGCCCGATGGGGCTGGCGCGCGGTCCGGTCGAGCCGAACTGGCCGTCGCTCGTTTCCAATTACCGCTATCCCGACTGGTTTCGCGACGCCAAGCTCGGCCTGTGGGCGCATTGGGGGCCGCAATCGGTGCCCGAGCAAGGCGATTGGTACGGTCGCTTCCTGTATATGCAGGGGCATCCGATGTACGAGCATCACCGCAAGACCTACGGTCACCCGACGGTCACGGGAATGAAGGACATCCAGAACCTGTGGACCGCGGACCGCTGGGATCCCGCGGCGCTGGTCGCGCGCTACAAGAAGGTCGGCGCGCGCTATTTCATGGCGCTCGCCAATCATCACGACAATCTCGATTGCTACGACAGCCGCTACCACGCGTGGAATTCGCTCCGCGTCGGCCCGAAGCGCGACGTGGTCGGCACGTGGGAAAAGGCGGCGCGCGCGGCGGGGCTGAAGTTCGGCGTGTCGAACCATTCGGCGCACAGCTGGCACTGGTACCAGACCGCCTACGGCTATGATCCGACCGGGCCGAAGCGCGGCGAGCGCTACGACGCGTTCCGGCTGCGCGAGGCCGACGGCAAGGGGCAGTGGTGGGACGGGCTCGATCCGCGCGAGCTCTACACCGGCGGCCACGCCGTCATGCCCGACGGGATCGACACGATCGCGGGCATGGAAGCGTGGCACGACACGCACGATGGCCAATGGATCGAGACCGGCCCGACCGACGATCCCGCCTATGTCACGCGCTGGCTGCTCCGCCAGACCGACCTCGTCGCCAAGTACAAGCCGGACCTCGTCTATTTCGACGATTACGGGCTGCCGTTCGGCTCGGTCGGGCTTGCCGCGGCGGCGGACTATTATAACCGCTCGATCCAGTGGTCGGGCAAGATCGACGTCGCTTTGTTCGCCAAGCAGCTCAAGCCGCACGAGCGGTTCGGCGTCGTGCAGGATGTCGAGCGCGGCTTTACCGATCATATCTGGGACGAGCCGTGGCAGACCGACACCTGCCTCGGCGACTGGTTTTACAACGTCGCGCGGCTGAACGACAAAAGCTACAAGACTGCCGAGCAGGTCGTCCAGCGGCTGGCCGATGTCGTCTCGAAGAACGGCAATTTGCTGCTCTCGGTCCCGCAACCGGGGCACGGCGCGATCGACAGCGAGGAGGAACGGATCCTCGACCGGCTGGGCGAATGGACCGCGATCAACGACGAGGCGATCTTCGGCTCGCGACCGTGGCGGCGCTACGGGGAGGGGCCTACCCGATTGACCCCGGGGATGCAGAATGAAGCAGGCGCGGGGATGTTCACGCCGCGCGACGTCCGCTTCACCACCAACAAGGGGGCGCTGTATGTTCTGTTTCTTGGCTGGCCGAGCGGAACCGCCTCGGTCGCGTCGCTCGCGCGCGGGCGGCTTGCGGGCGTGATCGAGCGCGCGACCCTGCTCGGCGGCGGGCCGGTGCCGCATCGGCAGGACGCCGCGGGCACGCATTTCGACCTGCCGCGCAAGCCCGATGGGGGTTTCGTCCCCGTCATCCGGCTCGACGGGCGGGGGCTGGTGTGAGCACCGCATCCCCCTCCCGCACCGCGCGGATCGTGCCGCGCGTGCTGATCGTCGCGTTGTTCTTCCTGTGGGGCGCAGCGAACAATCTCAACGATGTGCTGATCACGCATTTCAAAGGGCTGTTCAGCCTTGGCGATTTCGGCGCGGGGCTGGTGCAATCGGCCTTCTATCTCGGCTATTTCTGCCTCGCGATCCCCGCCGCGCTGTTCATGCGCGCGTATGGCTATCGCGCCGCGGTGCTGCTCGGGCTGGGCCTGTACGGCGTCGGCGCGCTGCTGTTCTGGCCGGCGGCGGGGGCGCTCAGCTATCCGGGGTTCCTCGCCGCCTTGTTCGTCATCGCCAGCGGGCTCGCCTTTCTCGAGACCTCGGCCAACCCGCTGATCGCGCGCCTCGGCAGCCCCGAGACCGCGTCGCGCCGCCTCAACTTCGCGCAGGCGTTCAACCCGCTCGGGTCGATCGGCGGCGTGCTGATCGGTCGCGCGTTCATCCTGTCGGATTCGCCCGCCACGCTCGATCGCGCGACGCAGGCGGCGGCGGTGCAGATCCCGTATCTCGTGATCGGACTCGGCGTATTGTTCTGAGCGTTGCTGATCTTCCTCGCGCCATTCCCGCCAGCGGTGACCGAGCCCGACCGTAACG
The DNA here is from genome assembly GCF_000251145.1 of Sphingomonas sp. PAMC 26621. GTDB lineage: Bacteria > Pseudomonadota > Alphaproteobacteria > Sphingomonadales > Sphingomonadaceae > Sphingomonas. Next base: position 117,064 of record NZ_AIDW01000012.1, read on the forward strand.
AGGGAGTTGGCGCAACGGGAGATTTCGCCGCGCTGCTGCGGATGCCGCGCTTCCTTGCCGGGGTTGTTACGCAATTCTTCTATGTCGGCGCGCAGGTCGGGGTGTGGAGCTTCATGATCCGCTACACCGAAGTCGCGCTTCCGGGGACGCGCGCGACCGAGGCGGCGGGATATCTGACCGTATCGCTGGTCGTGTTCATGGTCGGGCGGTTCGTCGGCGCGGGGCTGATGGGCCGGATCCGGCCACTCCCGTTGCTCTCGGCCTTTGCGGCGGCGGCCTGCGCCTGCTGCCTGTTCGCGGCCTCGGTCGGTGGCATGGCGGGGGTGGTGGCGCTGGTCGCGAGCAGCTTCTTCATGTCGATCATGTACCCGACGATCTTCGCCGAGACGGTCGATGGCCTCGGTGTGCGGACCAAGGCGGGGTCGGCGTTGCTCGTCATGGCGATCATCGGCGGCGCGGTGTTCACGGCTGGGATGGGGCTGGTCTCCGACGCGACCGGGTCGATCCTGCGGGCGATGATCGTGCCGGCGGCGTGTTTCCTCGTCGTGCTGCTGTTCGGCCTGCTCAGCGCGCGGAAGCCGTCATGATCGCGTTGCCCGGGCTTGGCATGGGGTGCGCCGGGATCGGCAACCTGTATCGCGCGGTCGATGACCGCGTGGCGGACGAGACCGTCGCGGCGGCGCTGGCGGCGGGGATCGGCTATTTCGACGTGGCGCCGCATTACGGTTTCGGGCTAGCGGAGACGCGGCTCGGCGAAGCACTCGCGACGCACGATCCGCACGGACGCGCACTCGTGTCGACCAAGGTCGGCCGCCTGCTCGAACCGACCGCAGACGCCGCCGTCGAGCGGCACGGATTCGTCGCCGCGCCCGCGCTGGAGCCGGTGTTCGATTATACGCACGACGGCGTGTTGCGCAGCGTCGAGGCCAGCCGCGCGCGGCTGCGGCGTGACCGCATCGACCTGTTGTTTGCGCACGATCTGGGCACGGTGACGCATGGGAGCGAAGCCGCGCGGCATTTGGCCGACTTTGTTGCGTGCGGCTATCCGGCGCTGCGCCGGCTGCGCGAGGCGGGGGAGATCGGCGGCATCGGGCTCGGCGTCAACGAAGTCGCGGTGTGCCATGATCTGCTCGACCGCGTCGCGCTCGACGTCATCCTGCTCGCCGGGCGGCATACCCTGCTCGAACAGGGCGCGGGGGGGCTGATCGACCGGTGCCGCGCGACCGGCACGCAACTCGTGATCGGGGGACCATATAATAGCGGCATCCTCGTCGAAGGCAGTCGCGCCGCCAGCCACTTCAACTACGCCCCGCCGCCGCCCGCGATCGTCGCACGGGTCGCGGAACTCGAGCGCATCTGCGCGACGTTCGCCGTGCCGCTGCCCGCCGCCGCGCTGCAGTATCTGCTGCGCGACCCCGCGGTCGCCTGCGTGATCCCGGGCCTGGTCGGGGCGGCGCAGGTCGCGGACACGCTCCGCTACGCCGCGTGGCCGATCCCCGATGCGCTATGGGACGCATTGGGCGTGTCCAAGCCCGTCGCATGAGCGCGCTGCTGCTGCATCCGAACGACACGATCCTCGTCGTCACCACTGCGCTGGCGGTCGGGGATACGGTCGCGATCGACGGTGCGCCCATCCGCATGGCGGTGCCGATCGAGGTCGGTCACAAGATCGCCCGACACGCGCTCGCCACCGGCGATACGGTGATCAAATACGGCGCCCCGATCGGCTCGATGACCGCGCCCGCGGTACGCGGCGATCACGTCCACCTGCACAATATGAAGAGCGACTATATCGCGATGCACCTGCGCGACACGCTCGAACGGAGCACATCATGATTTCAGCCTGGGGCCGTGCCGATGGCCGCAAGGGGATCCGCAACGTCATCGCGGTCGCCTATCTCGTCGAATGCGCGCACCATGTCGCGCGGCGTATCGTCGACAAGGTCGATGATCCCGACGTCCATCTGATCGGCTTTCCCGGTTGTTTTCCCAACAGCTACGCCGACACGGTGATGAAGGCGATCGCGACGCACCCCAATGTCGGCGCCCTGGTGATCGTGTCGCTCGGGTGCGAGAGCTTCAACCGCGAGGGGCTGGCCGCCGCCGTCGCGGCAAGCGGACGGCCGGCCGAGACGCTGGTGATCCAGCAGACCGGCGGCACCGCCGCGACGATCGCGGCGGGGCTCGAGGCGGTCGCGCGCGTCAAGGCGATCGCCGACGCGGGGCCGCGCGTGCCGATGGCGGTCAGCGAGCTGATCGTCGGCACGATCTGCGGCGGATCGGACGGGACCAGCGGGATCACCGCGAACCCCGCGGTCGGGGGCGTGTTCGACCGGCTCGTCGCCGAGGGCGCGACGTGCATCTTCGAGGAGACGGGCGAACTGGTCGGCTGCGAGAACATCATGGCCGATCGCGCGCTGACCCCCGAGCTCGGCGCGGAACTGATCGCCAGCGTCCGCAAGGCCGAGCATTATTATACCGTGCTCGGCTTCGGCAGCTTTGCCCCGGGCAATGCCGAGGGCGGGCTGACGACGCAGGAGGAGAAGTCGATGGGGGCCTATTCCAAGTCGGGCAGCTCGCTGATCTCGGGGATCGTCAAGCCGGGCGACGTGCCCCCTTCGCCGGGGCTGTACATGCTCGACGTCGTTCCGGACGGGGAGCCGCGCTTCGGCTTCCCCAACATCTCCGACAATGCCGAGATCGTCGAACTGATCGCGTGCGGGGCGCATCTCACCTTGTTCACCACCGGGCGCGGGTCGGTTGTCGGTTCGGCGATCTCACCCGTTCTCAAGATCTGCGCCAATCCCGAGACCGCGCGCAAGCTGGCGGGCGACATGGACGTCAACGCCGGCCGGATCCTCGATGGCGAGGCGACGCTGGCCGAGGTCAGCGACGAGATCTACGCGCGCATGGTCGCGGTCGCGCAGGGTGCGCGGAGCGTGTCGGAGGAACTCGGGCACCGCGAGTTCATCCTGACCTACAAGCAGTTCGAGCCCGTCGGCCCCGCCTGCCTCCCGCGCCGCGCCGCATAAAAAAACCCGTCCGGACGGCATCACCGAAGCGATGCCGTCCGAACGGGCAGGGGGGGAGGAACCTCTGGACCGCCCGTCGCCGGGCGGGGAACCTTAGAAAGTGATGCGCGCCACGCCGCTGATCTGGCGATCGCTCATGATCGAATCGCGCGGGCGCGTCAGGATGCCGTAATAGGTCGAGCGCACCGTGTTGGTGAGGTTGGTGCCGTTGACCGTAAGCGACAGGTGCGGCGTGACGTTCGCGGTGATCGACGCATCGAGCTGGCCCGACGCCTTCTGGAAGATCGGCAGGTTGCCGGTCCCGTTCGCCGAGGTCGTGACCAGGAACTTGTTGCGCCAGTTGTACGCCGCGCGCGCCGAGATGATCCCGTGCTCGTAGATGCCGACCAGGTTGAAGTTGTACTTCGACAGGCCCTCGAGCGGCAATTGCGTCACCGGGCCCTGGCTTGCGGGGCTGGGCGCCTGCGAGTCGACATAGGTGGCGTTGGCCTGGACCCCCAGACCCTTGAGCGCGCCGGGGAGGAAGTCGAAGAACTGCTGATAGGCGACTTCGACGCCCTTCACCTTGGCCTTGGCGGCGTTGTTGTAGGTAGTCACGTCGTAGGTCGCCGTCACGTTGTCCGTGAAGGTGACGTTACGCTGGTTGATGACGGTCTGGATGTAGTTCGAGATGTCCTTGTAGAAGCCAGCAACGGTGAGCGAGCCGGTCCGCGAAAAATACCACTCGGCCGAGACGTCGAAATTGGTCGACTTCATCGGCTTGAGGAACGGGTTGCCGCTCGAGGTGGTGTGCTGCTGGTTGATCTGCGCGGTGCCCGGCTCGGTGATCGTCAGCGCCGGATTGACCTGATCGAAGCGCGGGCGCGAGATGTTCTTCGACGCGGCGAAGCGCAACTGGAGCTTTTCGGTCAAATGCGCGCGCAGGTTGAGGCTCGGCAGCACCGAGGTGTAGCTGTTCGTCTCGCCGATCGCGGTGAACGTCGGCGCTGCGGTCGACTGAGTGCCATCCGGCGCGGTGATCAGGTCGATCTGCTGGTAGAAGCCCGCCACCGCCGCCTGGGTGCGCACGACACGGACGCCGATGTTGCCGTCGATCGGCACCGGCAGGTTGCTCGCCTTGAAGAACGCGGCCGCATAACCGGCATAGCTCTTCTGCGACTGCGAGTTGGTGCCGCTCGGCGCGAACGGCGGCGTCGTCGTGACGCCGAGGGCGGCGCGCGTCGCGTCATAGTTCAGCACGGTCGGCAGCGAGAACGCCTGGATGTCGCCGAACAGGTTCGCCTGCCCGCGGTAGAAGTCGCTCAGGTCGACATAGGTCAGGTTGGTCGCCGGCCCGGTCAGGCCGATATAGCGATAGCCCGTGTCGTTCGTCGTGTTCTCACGATTGGCATAGCGCAACCCGACCTTGATCGAGTTGAGGATGCCCCCGTTGAAGCGATATTCGCCATCGAGGCGGCCGACCGTGTCGGTGCCCTTGGAATTGTTCAGATCGTCGAGGTAGAAGCCGTTGCTATAGGTGCCGGGGTTGGCGAGACCGGCAGCGGATGCGATCTGGAACGACGGGGTCGTGCCCGCGATGTTCTGCTGCAACGTCGTCGCGGTGCCGCTCAGCCCGACGATCGAGTTGAGATTGTTGGTCTTCGAGTCGACATATTGGAAATCGCCGGTGATCGTCAGATTGGCCGACGGCTTCCACTTGCCGTTGAGCGAGTAATCGCTCGTCACCGAATGGCGCGAACCGATCGAGGTGTTGTCGCCGATCGGGACGTTGGTGAAGGTGCCGCTCTGGAAATCGCCATTCGGGGCGTAGGTGAAGGGTGCCCCCGCCAGCGGCGTGATCGCCGCGCCGCTGGTATAGGCGAAGTAGCTGTAGCCATAATCGCGGATTTTATAATCGTTGTGAAAATACTCGCCGGTGAATTCGAGCGTGCTGCTCGGGCGCCATTGCAGCGACACGTCGACGCCGAGGCGGCGGCGGTCGCCGATGACCTCGCCGATGCCGGTGCCGTGCGGCAGCGTGGTCGTCTGGCCGGTGCGGCCCAGCAGCGCTGCGGTCGCGGCGTCGCTCGGGCTGGTGAACGTGCCATCGGCCTTGCGGCTCTGGTCGAGCGTGTAGAACGGCTCGGTCGAGATCGTGTCCTGGCGGAAATTGGTCTTCTGGTATGACGCGCTCGCCAGGATGCCGATCTCGCCGATGCCGGTGTTCCAGCGATCGCTGATCAGCAGCGATGCGGCGGGCTGGCTCTTGCCGATCAGGTCGTAATAGGTGTTGGCGACCGAGCCCGAGATCTTGAAACCGTCGAAATCGAACGGCTTGCGGGTGCGGAAATTGATCGTGCCGCTGAGCTGATCCTCGATCAGGTTGGACGACGGGTTCTTGTACACGTCGATCCCGGCGAGCAGCTCGGAGGGCACGTCCTCGAGGCTCAGCGCGTTGCCCGATCCGCTCGCGGTGAAGATGTCACGGCCGTTGAGCTCGGTGCGCACCTGCGTCAGGCCGCGGATCGCGACCGCGCTGCCTTCGCCGAAGTTGCGCTGGATCTGGACGCCCGAGATGCGCTGCAGCGCTTCGGCGATGTTGCGGTCGGGCAGCTTGCCGATGTCCTCGGCGACGATCGAGTCGACGACCTGATCGGCGTTGCGCTTGATGTTCTGTGCGGAGCGCAGGCTCGCGCGCACGCCGGTGACGACGATGTCCTGGCCGACCGCGGGGGCGGCGGGTGCCTCGACCGCGGGGGCAGCGGCGGGAGACTGGTCGCTCGCCGGAAGCGCGGGGCCGGTCGGCGCGGTGGTCTGGTCGGTGGACGGTGCCGTCGACGTCGCGGCGGTCTGCGCGACCGCGGGGGCGGCGGCGATCAGGAACGGCAGGATCGACGCGCTCAGCAGCAGCGCCTTGTTGGTTCCGGTACGGCGGACCTCAACGGCAGCAGACATTCATATTCCTTCCACAGCATGAAAAATTCTCGCCAGCGCGAGAGTCCTAAATCTACCCGGGAAGGTTTCGGCGATCGCTCGTGCCGCGCCTCTCCCATCGAGCTGGCTTCGCGTCACCCACGGTGTCGAGCCAGTCTCCAGTGGCGGTCGGCTACGCGCGCCGTGCCCACGGGTCAACTGATTTGTCGACCTATGCGCAAAGTGTTTATAGGTAAACGATTGTGACGGGCCAATCGGGGTGCCAGCGGGCGATTGGCGGTTGTCCAGTTGAAGGAACAGCCGGGGCAACGATCAACCTCCCGTGCGGAAGGCGTTTGCCGTGCGGAGGGGGGCGATCGGGGTTCGTTCACCCCTTGGCGAAAGCTGATTTCGCGTTTATTCCGGTCCGGCATTCAGGTGAGAGGGAATGCCCCGGTCAGTCAGAAAACCGTTCCTCCGGTCTGCGACGATGTCGCGCGAAGATACGAAGTCGACCGTTGCGCCCCCGGCGCGCGATGGCGGGATTGACGCGTTCCGCTACGCAATGGCGGTGTTGGTGATCGGCATTCACATTTTGCCGCCGGTCGCGGTCGGGCCGGATCGCCCGTTCGGTTTGCCGGGCTGGGCAGTCGTGATCGACATCATCTGCCGGTGCGCGGTGCCGTTTTTCTTCATCGCGAGCGGCTATTATTTCCGGCCGGAACGCGGCGTTTGGTCCAACCTCACGCGTCCGGTCGTTCGGATCGCTCCGATTTATCTGGTCTGGTACGCGGTGTACCTCGTGGCCGCATCGCGCGTTTCTGGCAAGCTGCCCGAACATTGGCGTCTCTTGATGACGATCGACGGCGGACCGGCTTTCCACCTGTGGTTCCTTCCCGCCCTGGTGTTCGGGCTGGTGACGCTGACGGTGACGCTCGCGCTTGGTGGCCGAATGCTAGCGATCGCCGTCGCTGTCCTGTTGGCGGTCCTGGGGCCGTTCCTGGCCGACTATCACACGCTGGTCGGGCTGGCGCGCTACCCGCCGCACCTCGACGACTTCAAGCGGCAACTTGCCGCTCCGGCGTTCGTGGTGATCGGCTACCTGTTCCGCGGAACGCAATCACCGCGCGGCTCGACGGCGTTCGCGCTCTGCGCGCTGGCGATTGCTGCCATGTTCGTGGAGCGGTACACCGTCATCAGGATCGTCGGAAACACGGCGATCGGCGACGCGGAAAGTCTGTTGTCGGTCTTTCCCTATGGTGCCTCGGTCTTCAACCTTGCGCGCGCCCTGAATACGACCGCTCTGGCGGAGCGTTTGCGCAGCCTCGGCAAAATCAGCCTGGCGGTATATCTCATTCACGTGATTTTCATTTGGATGTTCCGGGATACGGTCGACACCAGCCCGTGGCAGTTCGTTTCCCTCGGAGCGACCGTCGCCGTGTCGTCCACGCTCGCCGCTCTGCTTGCCATTCGCGTGCCGCTACTGCGTCGGTTTGTCACCTGATCGCGCGGGCGGCACTTCGACCCCGGCACCGCCGGGGTCTTCAGTCCGCGTGCGTCTTACTCGTAGTGCCCGACGGTCACGCGCAGCAGCGTCGGTTGGTCGATGAAATTGAGTCCGTGATCGGTCTGGTCGCCATTCCACACGCGATCGACGACGAACGCTCCCTTGACGAGCCGTCCTTCCTCCACGCGCAGCACGAACGCGTTTTTCGGCGCGCCCTTGCCTGGCGTGAACTCGATCCGGATGTGATCGCCCGCGACGAGATACTGGTCGGGGGCGACCTGCGCGACGACCGCGCCGCCGACGGGCTCGCTCGCCCAGGGCGGCGGCACGGACTGGATCCAGGTGTCGGTACGACGCCCGAGCTGCCACTCACCATAGCTCGCGGTGATTTTCCAGTTGCCCAACGTGGTCGACTGCGGCGCGCCATCGTCGCCCTTGGCGGTGCCCCAGGTCGGGTGTTCGAACGCGATCTTCGCCCAGTCGCGCTGCATGCCGGCGAATAGTTTATAGGGGACCGCGAAGGCGTCGAGCGTGGCGTCGTCGAGCCGCATCGCGCCGAGCGGATAATTGTAATAGCCGGTCGAATCCATTCCGAACGGCGAAAAGCCGATCGCGCCGCGACCGATCGCCGCCCAGAAGAAGCGCGCATATTCGGCGGCGTTGCCGATCTCGGGCACTGCGAGTGCATTGTCGGGGCGCTTGTAGCCGTCGAGGAATGCGAACACGTCGGCGCTCTTGCGGTCGTAAATGTCGGGTGCCTCGAAATCGAGCGCAGGCGCGGCGACTTTCCAGATGTCGAGCACGTCCTGCTGCGGACCGCCGTTCGCGACGTCGTTCGGGTTCGGGACCTTGAAGGGGTCGGCCAGCGCGGCGTTGGCGTACATCGGCAGCGGCTTGATCGCCTTGCCCGCCACCGCGAGCGCGTTGCAATAGGCCGCGGTATACCAGCTGTTGAACGCGCGGTCGGCCTGTGCGCCATACGCCTGCGACCACGTCCCGCGCTTGCCGAGCGCGGCCGGGACCGGGCCGATGAAAAGCCTCTGCGCCTGGGGGCCGAAATCGCGCGGGTTGGCATAGCTCCCGGTCTCGTTCTCGACCTGTACCAGGATCGTGGTGTTCTGGCGGTCGTGGTCGCGCAGATAGGTGATGAAGCGGGTGAACGCGCGCTTGTCCGCCTCGAGCGTGGCGCGGGCATTCGGGCTGAACACGCCGTGGTCCTTGCCGTCGCGCGTCTTCATCCGCGGGAAACGGCGGTTGTCCTGCTTGACCCAGTCGGGCGCATAGCCGGGACCGGTGTTCTTGTACGCGCCGAACCACAGCAGGACGAGCCGCTTGTCATGCGCGCGTGCCTGGTCGAGCAGCGTCTGCAGGAAGGTGAAGTCGAACGTCCCCTCGACCGGCTCGACCTGTTGCCAGGCGATCGGCACTTCGACGGTATTGGCATGGATCCGGTCGAGCATCGGCCACACCGCGGGCAGGGCGGAGGCGGCATTGCTCGAATTGTTGACCTGTGCGCCCAGCATCAGGAACGGCGCGCCGTCGACGATCAGCGCATGATGGCCGCCCCGGGAGACGATGTGCGGCACTTCACCCGATGGCGCGACGGACTGCGCAAAGGCGGGCGCGGCGGTCGCCAGCGCGGCGAGAAACACGGGCAGTCTCTTCATGTCAGATCCTTTTGCGGGGAGGAGGCGTGCGCGATGCCAGCCACGCGATCGCGCCAAGGGTAACGGGATGCCGGTATCGTCGCAGCCGCGACCATCGGAGCGGTTGTCAACGCGATCGGTCGGCCGCAGGCCGTGTCCCGGCACCGAAATCGAATCGCATTGTCGCTTGCGCCAGTGAAACGATTGCTCATAGGTGAACGCAACTGGCCGGACGATGCACAAGCGTCAACCACCGGCATCGATGAAGAGGATCTGCGACATGGCAATGGTATCGGTGCGCAAACGCGCCCTCGCAAAGTGGACCGGCGCTGCGGTCATCGCCCTGATCCCGGCGCTGCTCCCGCTCGCCGCAGCACAGGCGGAACCGCTGGCCTCGCTCGACCGCAACGGCAGCCGCGTCTCGATCGAGCCTTATGCGCCCAACATCGTCCGCGTCACGATCGCGCTCGACCGCGACCTCGCGGATGCCGCACCCGGGCCAGGCGCCAATGCCAAGTCCGACGCAACGGGCTGGAGCCACCGCGCGGATGCGTCGGGCGACGTGTTCGCCTCCTCGGCGCTGTCGCTCACCGTCGCCGCGCAGCCCTGGCCCAAGGCACCGTCGCAGATGGAGCGCTATTTCGCGCCGTCGCTGCCGCCCGTGTCGATCAGCGTGAAGGGCGCAGACGGCCATCTCATCACGCAGATGACCGGGTGGGAAATGGCACCGCACACCGTCGCGGGCGAGAAGACCTTCAAGGTCGGCGCGAGCTTCGCCGCCCCGCTCGACGAACATTATTACGGGCTCGGGCAGAACCAGGAGGGCCGGCTCGACCTGCGCGGGCGGACGATCGACTGCCGCCACAATTACGATGCGCCCGCCGGCGAGACGGTGTGCGTGCCGTTCATGGTCACCAACAAGGGCTATGGCATCGTCTGGGACAATCCCTCGACCGCGACGGTCTCGCCGGGGCTGCACAACAGCACGCACTGGCAGTCCGAAGTCGGCGAGCGCGTGTCGTTCTTCGTCATCACCGGGGATACCACCGATGCGCTGTACGCGGGGTATGCCAGGCTGACCGGCAAGACGCCGCTCCCGCCCAAGGCGGCGTTCGGGCTCATCCAGAGCAAGGCGCGCTACGAGACGCAGGCCGAACTGCTCGGCGTGGCGGAGGGCTATCGCAGCCGCGGCTATCCGCTCGACGTGATGGTGCTCGACTGGTTCTACTGGACCCGGATGGGGCAGCTCGACATCGACCGCACCTATTTCCCCGATCCTGCGGGCATGAACGCCAAGCTCAAGGGGCTCGGCATGCACAGCATCATCAGCGTGTGGCCGCGCTTCGAGAAAGAATCGCGTTACTATAACACGCTCGCCGCCAAGGGCTGGCTGCTCCACGATGCCGACGGCACGGTCGTCGACGGGCTGCCGATCCGCGCGGATCGCGCGGGCGCGCTGCTCGACAGCACCAATCCCGATGCGCGCGGCTGGTTCTGGGACCGCATCCGCGACAACATCGCCTCGCAGGGGTTCGACTGGTTCTGGCTCGACGAAACCGAGCCCGACCTCGTCCCCGACGGCCATCAGTTCGCGATCGGCTCGGGCGACCGGTATCACAACCTCTTCCCGCTGGTGCACACCGCCGGCGTCGCCGAGGGATCGGCGAAGGACCGGCCCGATTTCCGCAACCTGATCCTGTGCCGCGCGGCCTATCTTGGCACGCAGCGCAACGGCTGCCTGTTCTGGTCGTCCGACGTGCAGGCGACGTGGGAAGCGCTCAAGCGCCAGGTGCCGACCGGGCTCAACTTCACCGCATCGGGCCTGGCGTATTGGAGCAGCGACACGGGCGGGTGGCAATATCCGAACGGCCCCAAGGCCGAGCATCCGGTGTTGCTCGATCCCGCCGGCGCGACCGCGATGGCGCCGAGCTATGCGGATTACCCCGAGCTGTTCGTGCGCTGGTTCCAGTACAATACCTTCACCCCGACGCTGCGCATCCACGGGCAGCGCCCGGCGACCGCGATCTGGGATTACGGCAAGGCGGCCGAGCCCGTGCTCGCGCAATATCTGAAGCTGCGCTACACGCTGGTGCCGTATCTCTATGCGATGGGCCACCAGACCTATGAGACCGGCGCACCGTTCATGCGCGGGCTGTTCATGGATTTCCCGAACGATCCCAAGGTCACCGACATGGGCGACGAATATATGTTCGGCCCCGCCTTCCTCGTCGCCCCCGTGACCGAGCAGGGCGCGACCAGCCGATCGGTCTATCTGCCCGCCGGGGCCGACTGGTACGATTACTGGACCAACGAGCGGCATCCCGGTGGCCAGACGATCACCGCCGCCGCGCCGATCGACAAGATCCCGCTGTTCGTGCGCGCCGGGTCGATCGTGCCGATGGGGGTGCAGGTCCCGAGCACCGCGACGCGCCAGCCGCTCGAGAGCATCCGCGTCTATCCCGGTCGCTCGACCAGCTTCACGCTGTACGACGATGACGGCGTGAGCAACGCCTATCGCAAGGGCGGCAGCACCGCGACGTTGCGCTGGGACGATGCGAGGGGGCAACTGACCGCCTCGGGCAAGTTGCCGAGCGGGCAGGACGTCCGGACGCTGGTCAAGGTGATCGGGCGCTAGCGCCCGATCCCTTTTCCAATCTCGCGGCCCATCCTATGGTCGAGGCGGCGCAACGACGTCGGATAATTTGGCTGGATAGGGGGGGCAGGATGGACGCGTTCGAAGACGAGGACCGTCGCTACAAGGCCCCGGCGCTGGAGAAGGGGCTCGATATCCTCGAGTTGCTGGCCGATGCGACCGATCCCCTGCCGCTCGCGGCGATCGCGGATCAGCTCGATCGGTCGCGCGGCGAGTTGCACCGGATGGTGCAGGTGCTGCAGTTCCGCGGCTATATCGACCAGGATCCCGGCTCCGAGGGCTATCGGCTGACCGACCGGTTGTTCGCGCTGGGGATGCGGCAGCCGCGCACCCGCAACCTGATCGAGCTGGCGATTCCCGTCATGCGGCGTCTGGTGCAGGATTCGGGCGAATCCTGTCACCTCGCGTTCCACAGCCGCGGCGAAATGGTCGTGGTGGCGCGGGTCGAATCGGGGGAGCAGGTCGGCTTCTCGGTCCGGGTCGGCTATCGTCGGCCGATTGCGAAGACCGCATCCGGCGCCGTCCTGTACGCCTTCCAGCCCGAGGAGGTGCGCCGCCGCTGGGAGGGTCTGTTCGCGCCGCCGCTCGACGCCGCCGCGCTCGACGCCTTTCGCACCTATGCCGATCTGGTCCGCACGCGCGAGGTCGAGCTGACGCAGAGCCCGCTGGTCGCGGGCGTCACCGACATTTCCGCGCCGATCATGCGCGGCGGGGCGGCCGCCGCTGCGCTGACCGTGCCGTATCTCGAACGGCGCGAGCCGGTGCACACTGCCGAGCAGGTCGGGGCGATGGTGCTGGCCGCGGCCCGGCGGATCGCGGAGCAACTGGTACAGAGCGACGAACGCCTCTGAGGCCCGGTCGCGGGGGAGCAGCACGAGCGGTTTGCACAGGTCAAAGTTCGGTTGCACATATGACATCTCGTTCGTAAGGTTGCTGGAGTTTCCCCGGAGCTGCCGAACCTGTGAAAGCCATCGTGTGCCAAGCGCCAGAGCACCTCGATCTCGTCGATCGGCCGCCGCCGTCCGCGCGCGCGAGCGAGGTGCTGGTCCGGATCCGGCGCATCGGCCTGTGCGGCACCGATTATCATATCTACGCCGGACGCCATCCCTTCCTGTCTTATCCGCGCGTGATGGGGCACGAGCTTTCCGGTGAGGTCGAGCAGGTGCCCGAAGGCTCGGCGTTCACCCCGGGCCAGCGCGTCGCGATCAATCCGTATCTGTCCTGCGGGATCTGCATCGCGTGCCGCGGGGGTAAGCCGAACGCGTGCGTCACCATCTCCGTGCTCGGCGTCCATTAGGATGGCGGGATGTGTGAGCTGATCGCGGTTCCCGAAAGTGCGGTGATCGACGTTGCGGGATTGTCGCTCGACCATGCGGCGATGATTGAGTTCCTCGCGATCGGCGCACACGCGGTCTCGCGCGCGACGCTCGCGGCCGGGAGCCGTGTGCTGATCGTCGGCGCGGGGCCGATCGGCATCGCCACCGGCCTGTTCGCGCGCCTCGCGGGGGCGACGGTGACGCTGATCGACACGCGCTTCGCCCGGCTCGACCATGCGCGCGCGAAGCTTGGTTTCGAGGACGTTCTGCCAGTCGACGAGCAGGTCGGGGCGGCGTTGGCGGCGCGAACCGATGGCGATATGTTCGACGCGGTGTTCGATGCGACCGGCGTGCTTGCGGCGATGACGCAAAGCCTCGCCTATGTCGCGCATGGCGGGTCGCTGGTGCTGGTGGGGGTGGCGCCGGGCAACCTCGTCTTTTCCGATCCCGAATTCCACAAGCGCGAAACCTGCGTCCTGGCCAGTCGCAACGCGCTGGCGAGCGACTTCGCGCACGTCATAGCGGCGATCGCGGCGGGGCATATTCCGATCGATGCGTTGCAGACCCACAGCTTCCCCGCCGAAGACATGCCCACGCGCCTGCCGCAACTGATGGCCGAGGCGGATCACGTCCTGAAGGCGATCGCATATTTCTAGCGGCGTGGCGGGACCGGTCCGATCCGGCGATGCGACGCCGGGGACGCGATCAAGCGTCCGATGGCGCGCCCGGATAGCCGAGCGTATCGGAGATCGCCGCGGTCGTCGTGCGGAGCAACTCGCGCGCCGCCTCCAGCCCGACCTTCTGCGAGCCGTCGATGAGGTCGAGAAACGGAATCGTCAGCGCCGCGATTGCGCGTCCGTCGAAGCCGAAGATGGGAAAGCTGATGTCGGTCACGCCGTAGGTGACCGGGCTTTGCCGGCTGTCATGCCCCGCCGCGCGGATCGTTGCGAAGCGCTCCGCCAGATGCGCGCGGTCGATCGGGTCCGCCCGCTGCGCGACGACGGCATCGAGGATCTGTTCACGCCGGCGAAGCGCGGCATAGGCAAGCAGGACTTGCCCCGAACAGCTGGTGACGATGTCGATCCGCGCCCCGACGCGCAGCGAGAATCCCCGGACGCCGGGTTGCTGTTCGCAGGCGATGACCAGCCCGTGATCCTCGCTCGCCACCACCAGATGGCACGATTGTCCGGCGGCGAGCGCGAGGCCCTGCATCTGCGGCAGCGCGGCCCGCACCAGGTTCTGCGCGGGTGTGGCGCGATAGGCGGTTTCGAGCAGCTTGTACGACACGGTGTAGCGATCGGTGTTCGCCGATTTGCGCAGATAGCCGAGCCGCTCCATCACGATCACGATGCGGAACAATTCACCGACCGAGCGGCCGAGGCTGGCCGCCATTTCACTGACGAGCGCGCCGTCCGGATAGTCGGCGAGCAATTCGATGATCTCGAACGCCTTCTCGAGCGCTGGCGCAGCATATACGCCTTTCGGTCCGGTTCGCGTCACGTGGGTCCTCTCTGTATAGGCCCGGGCATACCGGCGGCATCTGCCGCAGGAAAGAGCTGGCGGTGGCAATTGGTGATCCCGGCGCGATCCGCCGGGGTTGCGCATGAAGAGGTGAGCCTATGACCCGGACGCGCCACGTCCTCCTCCTTGACCTGCAAGACGATCCCGCCGCGATTGCCGCGTACCGCCATTGGCATCGCCCGGGCGGCCCGCCCGCGGCGGTCTCGCGCGCGATCCGGGCAGAGGGGATCACCGCGCTGGAGATCTGGCACGTCGGCGACCGGCTGGTGATGCTGATGGAGACCACGCCCGAGTTCGACCTCGCCGCCAAGGCGGTGCGCGACAGCGCCGACCCGGACGTGCAGGCATGGGAAACGCTGATGGACCGCTTCCAGCGGCCGCTTCCCTTTGCACGCGACGGGCAGAAATGGGTCGAGGCAGAGCGGATCTACGCGCTGGCTGATCAACCATCATGCCCCTGATCGACGCGCATCAGCATTTCTGGTCGCTTGCCACGCCGGGACACATATGGCCGACCGCCGCGGAAGGCGCGATCCACCGCGATTTCGGTCCTGACGACCTGCGGAACGCCAGCGCCGGGGTGACGCTCGACGGGACGGTGCTCGTGCAATCGCAGCCGACCGACCGCGACACCGACTGGATGCTCGCGCTGGCGGCGCGCACGCCGCTGGTGCGCGCGGTGGTTGGCTGGGTCGACCTGTTGCAGCCGGATGCGCCCGTGCGCATCGCTGCGCTCGCGCGGCACCCCAAGCTGCGCGGGCTGCGCCCGATGCTGCAGGCGATCCCCGATCCCGACTGGCTGTTGCAGGACGCGCTGACGCCCGCGCTCGAGGCGATGCGGGTGGAGGGACTGCGCCTCGATGCGCTGGTCCAGCCGCGGCACCTCCCGATGCTCGCGCGGTTCGCCGCGCGCTGGCCCGACCTGCCGATCGTGATCGACCATGCCGCCAAGCCCGACGCCGCGCGGATGACGCTCGACCCGTGGCGCGGCGATATCGCGGCGCTCGGCGGGCTGGGCCTGTCCTGCAAGCTGTCGGGCCTGCGGACCGAGCAGGCGCCGGGCCAGCCAGCCGAAGCATTGATGCCCTATGTCGCGCATCTCGTCGAAACGTTCGGCGCGCGTCTGATGTGGGGGAGCGACTGGCCGGTCGTCCGCCTGTCGGGTGACGACTGGCGACGCTGGCACGACGACGCACGCCACCTTGCCGCCCGCGCGGGTGCCGATCTCGACCAGCTGTTCGGGGGTGCCGCAATCGCCTTCTACGGCCTGTAGGGCCGGCGCGCCCGCGCGCGCTACTGGACGACCTCGACGCCATAGGGCGCGAGCGGGAGTGTGCCTGCATACGCCTTGTTCGACAGCAATCCGCGCCTGGTGCCGCCGAACGAGACGCTGACCGGCGCCTGCGTCGTGTTGACGTACAGCGTCCGCCCCTCGACCACGCGCGCGACCACGCCGGCGGGCGTCTTCGGCCCGGGCTTGATGCCGAGCGACGGATAGAGCGACAGCACCAGCGGACCGAGCAGTTCGGATTGCGGCGCGGTCGCGACGTAGATCGCCTGGCCTTTGCCGTAATGGTTGATCGTGATCGCGGCGCTTTTCTGCGGAGTATTGGCGAAGGTCGCGAGCGGAGTCGCGGTGCTTGGTTCGAGGATCTCGTAATAGGGGTCGCTGCCAGTCAGCGTCGCGCCGTTGAAGGTCACCTTGAGCGGCTGCTCGGCGCGATAGAAGGCATTGGTGCGCACGCCGAACACGTCGCCGAGCCGACCGGGCAGGGGCGTCTCGAACCATTTGCCGGTCTCGTCGACCTTGGCCGAATAGCCGGTCATGATGACGGTGCCGCCGTCCGCGACATATTTGCGGACCGCCGCCGCGGTCGGCGCGTCCATCACATAGGCGCTCGGCAGGATCGCGAGCTTGTATTTCGCGAGCGCGTCGTGGCCGAAGTCGATCACCGCGGTATCAATATTGTCCTCGAACATCGGGCGATAGGCTGCCTGCCCGAACTTGCTGTAATCACCCTTGAAATATTCCTGCATCGTATTGGGGCCGGGGGGCGGGTTGGTCAGCCAGTAGCTTTGATACGAAAAGTTCACGGCGACCTGCGGCGGATCGTAGCGCGGGAAGCCCAGCGTCTTGAGCGTCTTGAACTCGCGCGCCATCTGCGCGAATTCGTCGACCTTCCACGATGCCCGGCCGTCATGATCGACCAGCCCGAACAGCGCCTGTTCCTCCCCGCCGCTGTGCGAATTGAAGGTCCAGGCAAGGAAGCTCTGCGTATAATAGAGCAACCCGAAATAGGCCCACATCCGCGACCGGCCCGGCGTGCCGTAATAGCCGCCGCCGCCTGCGGTAAATTCGTTGAACCACACGGGCGTGTCGTGCCCCGCCCGGTTCGACATCACGTCGAACGCCGCGCCGAGCGGGTCGCCCGGGTAAAACCCTTGCGCGCCATAGGTCGAGATCTTGTCCCAGCTGCGCAGATAATCGAAGCCTTTCGACCCCGCGTTCGGCCAGAAATTGGACGCGACCGGCAGGTTGGGGGCGTATTGCTTGCGCACTGCCTCCAGCTCCTGAAGTGCGCCGACCGTGTCGTCCGACCAGTACCGATGCAGGTCGAGATACCGCTCGTTCGGTCCCGGGCCGCGTTCATAGGGCAGGTCGACCTGGTCCCAGGTGTTGATCCGGCGTGACCAGCGCTGCGTCGCCCACGCCGTGTTGAGCGCCTCGATCGTCCCGTAGCGGCGCTTGAGCCACGCAACGAAGCGAGTCCGATCGGCGGGCGAATAGGACATGTGCCCGTTGCCGATCTCATTGTCATAGCCGAGCGCGATCACCGCCGGGTTGTGCGCGTACCGCTCCATCATCTTCTGCGCGAGGCGCGCGGCGAGGCGGCGATAGTCGGGGTCGCTGATATTGTCCCAATAGCGGCTCGCGGCGTTGATCCGCGCGCCGTCCTGGTTGACGATGTCGACCCCGGGGTATTTCTTGTGCAGCCAGATCGGCGCGGGTTGCCCGGGAATGTCGACGATCACGCGGATGCCCGCGGCGTGCATCTGGGCGATGACGTCGTCGAACCATTTGAAATCGAAGCGGCCTTCCTCGGGCTCGAACGAATCCCACGACAGGTCGCCCATCCGCACCATCGTCATGCCCGCTGCCTTCATGATCGCGATATCGGCGCGGATCTGCGCGGGGCTGCGGTCGATCGGCTGATAGCAGGTGCCGACGAACAGCTCGCCCTTGCCGGGCCAGCCGGGATGGCCCGCCGCGCTCTGCGCAAACGCGGTCGGCGTGATCGCGGTCGGGGTGACGCCGATCGCAAGCGCGAGCGCGAGCGTTACGCCGGCGAGGCGGGTGGGACGACGATACATGCTGGGTCCTTCGTAACGCTAATCGGGGAGGGGTGCGCCTGTCAGGCCTGATGGATGCGGAACACACTGGCATGGCGCGTCGGCAGGCGCGCGGGGACGTCGATCGACAGCGCCGTGGCGGTCTGGCGGAACCGTACCGGTCCGGCACCGAGCAGGTCGACCCCGACCACGCGACCGCGCGCCTGCGGGGTGCCGCTACGCAAGGCGGCGATCTCGGTCACCCCGCGCGGCTCGCCGAGCGTGATCGCGTACAGCGTCTTGCCCTTGGTCGTGAAGCGGATGTCGCGCGGCGAATAATCGGCCTTTTCTTTGAACATGCCCTCGACCGCCTCGGTCGGCCCCTCGCCATATTGCGTCCACGGACGCGTGCCGTGGATCGCCTCGCCATTGACCGCCATCCAGGCGGCGAGGTCGGTCAGCAGGCTGTCGGATTCGGGCGGCAGCGAACCGTCGCCGCGCAGCACGACGTTGAGCAGCATGTTGCCGTTCTTGCTGACGATGTCGGCAAGCATCGTCACGATCTGGTTCGACGTCTTGTACGTCTCGTTTTCGTTGTGGAACCAGTCGCCGTTCGACGTGTCGGTCTGCCAGGGAAGCGGGTTGATGCCCTTGAGCACGCCGCGCTCGACGTCCTGCACCATGCCTTCCTTGAAGAACTCGCCGGTGCCGGAATCCTTGCAATTGTAGACCGCCTCGAGCCGCCCGCTACGCGCGATGCTGCTGTTGTACAGGTGCGCGACGAGACTCCGACCGACTTCGCCGAACGGCAGCCCGCCGTCCGAGTAGAGCAGGTCGGGCTGATAGCCGTCGACCAGATCGCGGATCCGCTTCAGCCACAGCTGATGATAGGCCGGGTTGGTGGTGTACCAGCTCGCCTTGGTGTCGAGGTACGGTTCGGTCCGGTTGTCGTGATAGAGATCGGCATAGGCCGGATTGGCACCGTCATAGGGGATGCCGAGCTTCGGCCAGAACTGGTCGTAGCCATGGTTGGGATACCACCAGTTATGGCTCGCGCCGAGATGTTCGGATACGCCGAAGCGCAGGCCGTGGCGTTTGGCCGCGGTCCTCCACGTGCCGACCACGTCGCGCTTCGGGCCCATCGCAACCGCGTTCCAGCGGTTGTGCTTCGAATTCCACAGGTCGAAATTGTCGTGGTGGACGCCCATCGACACGAAGTATTTCGCGCCCGCCTTGGCATAGCGCGCCATCAGCGCCTCGGGGTCCCAGCGCTCCGCCGTCCACAGCGGGATGATGTCCTTATAGCCCCGCTCCGACGGGTGGCCGTAGGTCTTGAGATGATGCTCGTAATGCGGGTGGCCCGGGACATACATCCAGCGCGCGTACCAGTCGCCGCGCGCGGGCACGGCCTGCGGGCCCCAATGCGCCCAGATGCCGAACTTGGCGTCCTTGAACCATTCGGGCGGGTTGTAGGTGGACAGCGACTCATGTGTCGAATCGAACTGACCGCGGGGAAGCGCGCCCGCCGCAATCGCGGGCGCGGCGCGGACCAACGCCCCGACGCCGAGCGCGGCAAGCGGGCCGCTCAGGATCTCACGCTTGCTGAAGGTGGTCATCTTTCTCTCCCGCGGGCTGGTTTCACTGGTGCAATAGAATTCTCTTTCGTGCAAGTGACGCTACTCAGGCAGCAGACTTTCGGGAGTGGATACGATGCGTTGGATCGCTTTGGGGTCGCGCGGTGCAATCGCCGCAGCGACGATGATCGCGTATCCCGTGGTCGCATCGCCCGGGCGGGTGGTCATGGTCGATGTCGCGCAGGCGCAGGGACCGGTCGACCGCTTCTACGATCTGTCGGTCGGCTCCGACTATCCGGGCACGCTGATCCGCGCCGACAGCCAGGCGCAGCTCAAGACCGCGACCGACGAACTCGGCTTCCGCTATCTGCGCTTCCACGCGATCTTCCATGACGTGCTCAAGACCGTCCGCGTCGAGAACGGGCGCACCGTCTACGACTGGACCGGGATCGACCGGCTGTATGACGCCATGCTGCGGCGGCATATCAAGCCGTTCGTCGAGCTCGGTTTCACCCCGCAGGCGCTGAAGACCTCGGACCTCTCGATCTTCTACTGGAAGGGCAACACCTCGCATCCGCGGCTCGATGGCTGGGCAGCGCTGATCGATGCGTTCGCGCGCCACCTGCAGCAGCGCTATGGCGCGGCCGAGGTGCGGAGCTGGTATTTCGAGGTGTGGAACGAACCAAACCTCGAAGGATTCTGGGAGAAAGCGGACAAGCCGGCCTATTTCGAACTGTACGACGTGACCGCGCGCGCGCTGAAAACGGTCGATCCGGCGCTGCGCGTCGGCGGCCCTTCGACCGCCGGAGCGGCGTGGGTGCCGGAATTTTTCGATCATGTCGCCAGGAGCGGCGCACCGGTCGATTTCGTCACCACGCACACCTACGGCGTCGAAGGCGGTTTCCTCGACGAGCAGGGCAAGAGCGACACCAAGCTGTCCCCCGCGCCCGATGCGATCATCGCCGACGCGCGCAAGGTGCGCGCCGAGATCGCGGTGTCGAAATTCCCCAACCTGCCGCTCTATTTCACCGAATGGAGCACCAGCTACACCCCGCGCGACCCGGTGCATGACAGCTATGTCAGCGCGCCCTACATCCTCAGCAAGCTGAAGGCGGTGCAGGGCATCGTCCACGGCATGAGCTACTGGACCTATAGCGACCTGTTCGAGGAGCCGGGCCCACCGACCGCGCCGTTCCAGGGTGGCTTCGGGCTGATGAACCCGCAGGGCATCCGCAAGCCCGCCTGGTTCGCGTACAAATATCTGAACGCGCTCCGCGGCAAGGCCGTGCCGACCGTCGACGCCAACAGCTGGGCGGCAACCGAGGGGCGGCGGACCAGCCTGGTCGTGTGGGACTGGCACCAGCCCGACCAGAAGGTCAGCAACCGCCCGTTCTACACCAAGCTGGTGCCGAGCACGCGGCAGGCACCCGCCGCGGTGCGGTTCGCGGGCCTCGCGCCCGGTCGTTATCGGCTGCGGACCTATCGCACCGGCTATCGGCACAACGACGCCTATTCGGCCTATATCGACATGGGGCTACCGAACGCCCTGAGCGCCTCGCAACTCGCACGGCTCCAGGCGCTGACGCAGGACAAGCCCGAGCAGGACCGGGTCGTGCGGATCGACGCCACCGGACGCTACGCCGCGACGGTGCCGCTCGACACCAACGACGTCGTGCTGATGACGCTCGAGCCGGCCACCCGCGGTTGAGCGCGCCCATTCCGACTGCCTTAAAAGATACGTGGAGAACCCAGATGAGCAGCTTTCCCCTCGGCCGCACCGCGCGCTACCGTCGCGCCATGATGGCATCCGCGCTTTTGGCGGGTTTCCTTCTGGCCGGCGCTTCGGCGGCATCTGCGCAGGCGTCGCACGAGGTCCCGCGGATCGAGACGCGTAACGGCCGGCATGCGCTGATCGTCGACGGTGCGCCCTTCTTCATGCTCGGCGCGCAGGTCAACAATTCGAGCAACTATGCCGAGCCGCTGGCGACCGCATGGCCGGTGCTCGACCGGATCGGCGCCAACACGGTCGAGGTGCCGATCGCGTGGGAGCAGGTCGAACCCAAGGAGGGGACGTTCGATTTCAGCTTCCTGCAGACCCTGCTCGACCAGGCGCGCAGCCATGACAAGCGCGTCGTCCTGCTCTGGTTCGGCACATGGAAGAACACGTCGTTTTCGTACACCCCCGACTGGGTCAAGCTCGACAACCGCCGCTTTCCCCGCATGAAAACGAAGGACGGCACGGACCACGGCGTGCTGAGCGCGCATGGCGCGGCGACGCTCGCGGCGGACAAGCGCGCGTTCGTGCAAATGATGACCTATCTGCGCGATCACGACCCGCAGAATACCGTCATCATGGTGCAGGTCGAGAATGAGACCGGCAGCTACAAGAACCCGCGCGATTTCTCGCCCACCGGCAATGCTCTGTTCGCAAAGCCAATCCCGCCCGCGCTGGCACAGCGCGTGCACAAGACCGGCACCTGGAGTGCGGCGTTCGGCGCGCAGGCCGATCGGGCCTTCAACACCTGGTACGTCGGCAGCTATGTCAACGCGATTGCGGCGGCGGGCAAGGCGGTCAAACCGTTGCCGATGTACGTCAACGCCTCGCTCTCGGGGCCGTCCAACGTGCCCGACCCCTATGGAGTGGCGAGCGGCGGCCCGCAGCAGGACGTGCTCGACATCTGGAAGGCGGCAGCCCCCGCGATCGATTTCCAGGCACCCGATATCTACGACAAGACCAGCGCCAATGTGATCAAGTATCTCGACCGATATGCCCGCCCGGACAATGCGCTGATGGTCCCCGAAATGGGCAATACCCGCGATTTCGCGCGCTTCTTCTGGCCGACGATCGGGCGCGGCGCGATCGGCTTCTCGCCGTTCGGCATGGATGATACCGGCTACGCCAATTACCCGCTCGGTGCGCTCGACCTGTCGCCCGCCACGCTGGGCGCGTTCGCGCTGCCCTATGCGGCGGTCGGTTCGATGATGCGCGACTGGGCACGGATCGCGTTCGAAAAGCCGACGTGGGGCGCGGCCAAGCCCGACGACGGCGCGGTCCAGTCGACGCGCATGGGGGACTGGTCGATCACCGCCGCCTGGGGCGAGTGGCAGTTCGGGATGAAGGACTGGGCATGGCTCAAGAGCGATCAGGCACCATGGGGCAAGGAGCCCGTCGGCGGGGTCGCGGTCGCGCAATTGTCGGCGAACGAATTCCTCGTGATGGGCGACCATGTCCGCGTCTCCTTTGCGGGGGCGCCCGGCACCGGATCGAACGGGGTCATGGTGCGGGTCGAGGAGGGGCGGTTCGACAAGGGGTCCTGGGTAATGCGCCGGGTGTGGAACGGCGACCAGACCGATTATGGCCTGAATTTCGTCGGCCGCCCGCAAGTCCTCAAGGTCACGATGGGGCGCTATCGCTGAGCATGGAGCCTGGCCTCGGGGCCAGGTTCGGTCGAGTTCCGCAGGGCGACCGCACGCTTGCGTTGCGGGGAGGCGGACGAATGCCTAAATGCCGGGAAGGTTGCGGTTCTCCCGAGTAGGCGGTTTTGACTGATACGATTTCCCGTCCGGCGGGCTTTGTTGCATAACGCCTCGAGAGCATAACCGCCCTTTTACTTAAAGATATTATGCGATGCGGACAGTGATCGGCGTTCCCATTTTGGAGAAGCGATTGAGGATTGCAGCACGGACTTTGAGCTCGGTGATCTGACGATCGAAGGTACGAGCCACAACGCGTTGGCTCAGAAGCTTGAAGCAGTGCATTTTGGTCTCGACCAGACTGCGGCGATGATAGCCGCTCCACTTCTTCCAGATCGCGCGGCCAAGGCGCTTTGTAGCGCGTAGCGCTTCATTGCGAGCATCGACGCCGGGACCGTCTTTCGTCCATGGTTGGCCGTTGCGACGGACCGGGATGACCGCCTCTGCACCACGTTCGGCAATGGCAGCATGGCACGCCCTGGTATCGTAAGCGCCATCTCCGCCGACGCTGAGTATCTGCTCGTCCTGCGGGATCTGCGCCAGCAGATCGGGCAAGGTCGGCGCATCGCCGATGGCATTCGTCGTGACTTCGATGGCCCGGATATCCAGCGTTGCCGCGTCGATCCCAAGATGCACCTTGCGCCACTGGCGGCGATAGGAAGCGCCATGCTTGCGTGTCTTCCACTCACCTTCACCCGTCATCTTAATGCCCGTGCTGTCGACCAGAAGGCGCAGGCCGCCTGAGCTGGGCCGCCCGCCAAGCTCGACGACCAACGTCTTCTGCCGTCGGCATAGCGTCGTATAATCCGGCACCGGCCAGTCCAGCCCGGCAAGTTTGATCAGGCTCGCTACCAACCCTGTCACTTGCCGCAATGGCAGATTGAATAGCGATTTCAGCGTCAGGCAGAGCTCAATCGCGCTGTCCGAAAACCGCATCGGCCGACCAGGACGACCGCACGGCTTCGACAACCAGTGCATCTGCGGATCAAACCATATTTCCAGTGACCCGCGCCGCTTTAGCGCTGCATTATACTCCGGCCAGTTCGTCGTGCGATATTTCGGTGCGGCAGGTTTGGGCATCGCGCCCATCTATCTCGCTCGATTCCCTTGGGGAATCCCCAGCGTCAGTTTTGCAACAAAGCCCGCAGGAACTGTCGTCGGGCAACGGGACGCCGCGCCTGCGCGGCAACTGGCAGAACACGATCGCGCTCGACAAGGTCTCGCTGACCGCGACGGCCTATTACGTCAGCCGAATCAAGGAAGTCGCGGCGGACGAAGGCACGCTCGACACGTCGTGCGCGGCGGCGCTGTACAAGGCGGCGGATGGCTCGGACAAGTTCTGCTATGTCCACAGCTTCATCTACGTCGACCTGAACGCGACGGTGGCGGTGAACGACAAGTTCCAGGTGTTCCTGAACGTCGGCAACTTCCTCGACGCGCGCGCGCCGGTGGCACCGGCGGGCTACACCAGCTCGCCCAACTATCTGACCAGCTGGCACACGCCGGGCCTGATCGGGCGGAGCTTCCGCGCAGGGGCGAACTTCAAGTTCTGACCTGTCGCGTCACAACCTGAAAGCATACCGAAAGGGGCGGCCGTTTCCGACGGCCGCCCTTTTTGCGTCGGGAGGGACGGCGGCACTGGCTGAACGCATCCACCGATGGCGCGTTAGACCATGGACCACCCCAAGCGAGGAGACCTTCCATGACCGAGCAACCCAACAAGCCCGACGGTGCCATCGACGACAAGGGCGATGCGCGGAGCGTCGAGGACCGGCAGGCGGTCAAGAACCAGAGCGTCGTGACGCCCGACCAATATCCCGAACCCGCCGCAGGGGACACGAAAAAGCCCGACGCTGGCGCGTAACGGAAAGTTTGGCGGGATGATGCCGGCCGGCATCATCCCGTCCCGTTTTTGTCAAAGGCATCGGGGGCCGCTCACGCAGAGAGCGGCTTGCGGGGATCAGTCCGCCACGACGTCCTGCCGCTGTTCGCCGAGCTTCTCGACCCCGAGCGTCATCACGTCGCCGGGTTTCAGGTACACCGGCGGCTTCTGACCCATGCCGACGCCGGGCGGGGTGCCGGTGGAGATGATGTCGCCCGGGTAGAGCGTCATGAACTGGCTGAGGTAGCTTACCAGGAACGCGGGCTGATAGACCATCGTCGCGGTCGATCCGTCCTGATAGCGATGGCCGTTGACCTCGAGCCACAGCCGCAACTGCGTCGGATCGCCGACCTCGTCCGGGGTCACCAGCCACGGGCCGACCGGACCGAACGTGTCGCAGCCCTTGCCCTTGTCCCAGGTTCCGTGGCGTTCAAGCTGATACGCGCGTTCGGACACGTCGTTGATCACGCAATAGCCCGCGATATGTGCAGGCGCGTCGGCTTCGCTGACATATTTGGCGGCGGTGCCGATGACGATCCCGAGTTCGACCTCCCAGTCGGTCTTGACCGAACCGCGCGGGATCCGGACGGTGTCGTTCGGGCCGATGATTGCGCTGGTATGCTTGGTGAACAGGATCGGTTCGGGCGGGACGGTGGCGCCGGTCTCGGCCGCATGGTCCGAATAATTGAGGCCGATGCACAGGAACTTGCCGACCTGCCCGACGCAGGCGCCGAGGCGCGGCGTGCCCTCGACCGGGGGGAGCGCCTCGGGATCGAGCGCAGCCAGCTCGGCGAGGATCGCGGGTGCGAGCGTCGCGCCGACCACGTCGGGAATCTCGCCCGACAGGTCGCGCAGCGTGCCATTGGCGTCGAGCAGCCCGGGGCGTTCTTCGCCGGGGGCGCCATAGCGGACGAGTTTCATGGGGAGGCTCCTGTCAGAAATCGGAAATGCGTGGCGTTCCGCCGCCGGGGCGGCGGCTTTGACTAGGCGGGGAAGATACCCTTGCTGGTGCCGAACGCCATGAACAGCCCGGGCCAGGCAGAGGCGGGGCGCGTCGCCGTAAGCCGCACGCCGAAGCCATGCCCGCCCGCCTCGAATACATGGAGTTCGGCGGGCCGCGCCTGCGCCTTCAACGCGGAGAACATCGCGATGCTGTTGGCGACGGGGACCAGATCGTCGTCCGCGGCTTGCGCGAGGAAGATCGGCGGGGTGTCGGCGGTTACGCGCGTTTCGACCGAGGCGGCGTGGCGCAGCGCGGGTGCCGCGTCCGGGCCGAGCAAAGCATCGCGCGAGCCGCCATGGGTGAAGGGGGCTTCCAGGCTGACCACCGGGTAGATCAGCCCCGCGTAATCGGGCCGTGCCGACTGTGTGTCGGCGGAATCGACCGGGGCGTAGGTCGCCTCGGCATGGCGCGTCGCGAGCGATCCCGCGAGGTGCCCGCCTGCCGAGAAGCCGAGCACCGCGATCCGCGCGCGATCGATGCCGTAGCGCGCCGCGCCCGCGCGGATCAGCCGCATCGCCCGCTGCGCATCCTGCAACGGGACCAGCGCGCGCTGGTCCCATCCCTCGCCGGGAAGACGATATTGCAGGATGAACGCGGTGACACCGCGCGCGTTGAGCCACGCCGCCTGTTCGAGCCCTTCATTGTCATAGGACAGGAAGCCATATCCGCCCCCCGGCATCAGCAGGACCGCCGCGCCGTTCGGCTTGGCGGCACGCTTTACGGTGAGGCTGGGGCGGGCAACCCCGCGGACCCAGCGGTCGGGATGCTGCGGGTCACGGCTGCGTTCCTCGATGCTCGGCTTGATCACGGTGTGGCGATCACCGGGGATTGCGCCGGGCCACAGCGGAACGACCTCGTCGGCCTTGCCGGACTGCGCCAGCACGCGGGCGGGCGGGAGCAGCGACAGCGCCGCACCGCCGGCCAGCAGCATGCGTCGCGTAGGATCGAAAATCGGCATGTCAGGTCCTTCGCTACCAAACGGCCATCATGCCGATTTCGGGGCGGGTTTCAAAGAAAAGCCCACCGTCTCGGGGGAGACGGTGGGCTTTTGAGCAGACCGGCGCGCCGATGGCTCCGATCCGGCTACGATCAGGCCTTCTTGCGCGCGCGCTTCGGGGCGGCTGCTGCTGCGGTGTCCTCTTCCTCGTCCGGCGAATCCTCGCCAGCTTCGGTCAGCGCCTCGCCGAGCGCCTTCAGCTTTTCCTGCGAACCATCGGCCTTGTCGGCGATCTTGGTCGTCGCGGCACCGAGGCGGTGGAGCAGCGCGTGAACACGGTCCGCGTCGGGCTCGTCGCGCTCGAGCTGCTTGCGCAGTGCCGCGAGATCCCGGAGGATTCCCTTCGAGCCGGAGACGTCGCTATCCGCCAGCGCGGTTTCCCAATCCTCGACCATATCCGCGCCCTTTGTGGGCTTGGTCGCATCCAGTCCGCGGTTGATCGCGTTCATCGTTCCGGCGAATTTAAGGGCCATGTTGCATCTCCGACGTACCGTTGTGGTGTCGATCGGTGAAACGCCGGGTTGCCGAAATAATGTCCGTTTGGGGCTGCGGCTATTGCACTGATACGGATCAACTCAACCGTCGCGCAACCCCACGCCGATGCTCGCGCGCGCCTGTTCGGCCTCGTTCGAGACGACCGGATAGGCGCAGTAATCCGCCGCGTAATACGCGCTCGGGCGGTGGTTGCCCGACCAGCCGATCCCGCCGAACGGTGCGCCCGAGGAGGCCCCGTTGGTCGGCTTGTTCCAGTTGACGATCCCGGCACGCGCGTTCGCCCAGAACTGGTCGTAGAGCTTGGGGTTCTGGCTGAGCAGCGACGCGGACAAGCCATAGCGCGTGTTGTTCGCCTCGACGATCGCATCCTCGAAGCTCGCCTTGCGGATCACCTGGAGGATCGGGCCGAACAGCTCGATGTCGGGGCGGTCGTTGAGGTCGGTCGTGTCGATCAGCGCGGGGCGGAGGAACGGACGGTCGGGAACCGGGCGTTCGAGATGACGGATCGCGCGTCCGCCGCGCATCATCAGTTCGAGAAAGCTTTCGCTGAGCAGATCGGCGGCCTGGTTGTCGATCACCGGGCCCATGAACGGCGCGGGGGTGGCATGCGGTTCGTCGACGATGATCCGGCTGACAAGCTTGCTCACCTCGTCCATCAGCGGATCGTACAGCTTCTCGTCGACGATCAGCCGGCGCGCGGCGGTGCAGCGCTGCCCGGCGCTGGTAAAGGCGGACTGGACGATGATGACCGCCGCCGCGTGCAGATCGGGCGAGTCCCACACGATGATCGGGTTGTTGCCACCCATCTCGAGCGCGAGGATCTTCTCGGGCCGCGTCGCGAACTGGCGGTTGAGCGCGATCCCCGTCGGCGCGGAGCCGGTGAACAGCAGCCCGTCGATCCCGTCATGCGCGGCGAGCGCCTTGCCTTCGGTCGCGCCGCCGACCAGCAGGCGGATGCACCCTTCGGGGACGCCGCCCGCGCGGAAGCAGTCGACGAGGAACGCGCCGGTCGCGGGGGTCTTTTCGGACGGCTTGAACACGACCGCATTGCCTGCGAGCAGCGCGGGGACGATGTGGCCGTTGGGCAGATGCGCGGGGAAATTATACGGCCCCAGCACCGCGAGCACGCCGTGCGGCTTGTGCCGGAGCGCCATCCGCCCGGTCATCTGCGTATCGAGCCGGCGCTGCGGGGTGCGATCGGCATAGGCCGTGACCGAGATGTCGACCTTGGCGATCACCGATTCGACCTCGGTGCGCGCTTCCCACAAAGGCTTGCCGGTCTCGCGCGCGATCAAGTCGGCAAAGGCGTCGGCGCGCGCGCGGACGACATTGGCGACGCGACGCAGCGTCTCGATCCGGTTGGTGAGCGGTTGCGCCGCCCAGGCCGGCCAGCCCGCGCGCGCGGCGGCGACTTCGGCATCGGCATCGCCGACCGCACCCTCCCAGAGGAGGGCGCCGGTGGCGGGTTCGTAGGAAAGCAGGTTACTCGACATCGTGCGGTCTTGCCCCAGATTGGTGCGGGAATCCACTCACCGAACAGCGCTCAGTCAGCGAGCGCCGCGCCCATTTCCCGGATCGCGGCGATCTTGGCGTGGAACGGGTGCCAGTCGTCGCGCTCGTCGATCGCGGACCAGAGCGTCTCAACCTCGTCGATCAGCATCGAACAGGGTTCGCCCGCCCAATAGGGATGGTCGCGCGTCTTGCGCGGCGCGTAGCCGACGAGTGCGGCGCGGGCGTCGGCGAAGGCGTCGTCCTCGGGCAGGGTGCCGCCGAACGCATCGGAGTAGAAACGGTCGATCCCAGCACCGCTTTCCACCAGCCCCTGTTCGATCGCCTGCACCAGAGCGCGATCCCGCACAGGCTCCTGCGGGACGACGCCGAGCCGCCACAGGATCGCGCCCGAGACTGCACGCTGGTAGCGCTCAGGGAAGGTCTCGAGGATGTCGATCAGCGGCTGCGCCTCGCTGATCGTACGGAGCGCGACCGCGAGTTGCATTGCGTTCCAGTGGATCGCCTCGGGCTGGCGCCCGAAGGCGTAGAGCCCGGCGTGATCGAAATAGGCGGCGGTGAAGGTGGGGTCCCACGTCGGCGCCCAGCGCCATGGGCCGTAGTCGAAGCTTTCGCCCGTCACGTTGATGTTATCGGTGTTGAGGACGCCGTGGACGAACCCCGCCGCCATGTAGCTCGCCGCCAGCGTCGCGGTGCGGCCGACGACAAGATCGAGCAGCCGCGCGGGGGCATCGTCGCCGGGTTCCTCGTTGTAAAGCGTGTGCAGGACATAGCCGACGAGCTTGGTCATGTTCTCGGCCTCGCGATTGTAGGCGAGCCGCTGGAACGTGCCGATGCGGATATGGCTGTGGCTCAGCCGGACCAGCACCGCCGCGCGGGTCGGCGAGGGTTCGTCGTTCCGCTCGAGTTGCTCGCCGGTCTCGACCAGCGAGAAACTGCGCGAGGTCTTGACGCCCAGCGCCTCGAGCATCTCGGTGGCGAGCACTTCGCGCATGCCGCCTTTCAGCGTCAGCCGTCCGTCGCCGAACCGGCTCCACGGCGTCGTTCCAGAACCCTTGGTGGCGAGGTCCATCACCCGATCCTCGCCGTCGCGGAGCTGCGCGAACAGGAAGCCGCGTCCGTCGCCGATTTCGGGATTATAGTTGCGGAACTGGTGCCCGTGGTAACGCAGCGCGAGGGGGTGCGGGAGGCTGCCGGGCAGCGGCACGAACCGCCCGAAATGCTCGATCCATTCGGCCCCGCCGAGCGTTTCCAGCCCAACTGCCGCAGCGGCGCGATCGTTGCGGAAGCGCAGGTGCGTTTCGGGGAAATGCGCCGCGGAGACAGCATCATAGAAAGCGTCGCCGAGATCGAGGATCGCGGTTTCGGGGCGATAGGGTTGCGGGGTCGTGTCCATGCGTGGATATGGAGGGCGCCAACCGCAGGACGCAACCATGCCACCCTATGAAAACCGATATTGGTGGTCCAACGATGGATTGCGGCTGCATTATCGGGACTATCCAGGCCCGTCCGAGCGCCCCCCGATCCTGTGCCTGCCGGGGCTGACGCGCAATGCGCGCGATTACGACGATCTCGCGCGACGGCTGTCGCCGGAATGGCGCGTGATCACGGTCGACCTGCGTGGCCGCGGCGACAGCGGTTACGCGAAGGACCCGATGACCTATGTCCCGCTCACGTATGTGCAGGATATCGAGGCGTTGCTCGGTGAGTTGGGCGTGTCGCGCTACATCGCGTTCGGGACGTCGCTCGGTGGGATCGTCGCGATGCTGCTCGCGGGGACCGCGCGCGAGACGCTGATGGGGGTGCTGCTCAACGATGTCGGCCCCGAGATCATGCCCGAGGGGCTGTCGCGGATCCGCAGCTATGTCGGCAAGTCGAACAGCTGGCCGACCTGGCTCCACGCCGCGCGTGCGGTGGCGGAGGCGAATGGCGACGTCTATCCGCATTTCCAGCTCGAGGACTGGCTGGCGATGGCGAAGCGGCTGTACCGGCTGACAAGTGCGGGGCGGATCGTGCTCGATTACGACATGAAGATCGCCGAGCCGTTCCGCGTCCCCGGCAACGAGGCGGGGCCCGACATGTGGCGCGCGCTCGACGGGTTGAAGACCGTGCCCGCGCTGGTCGTGCGCGGCGCGACGTCGGACGTGTTGGCGGCGAGCGTGGCCGAACGGATGGCGTCGGTGCTGGACGCGGGCGAACTCGTGACGGTTGCCGACACCGGCCACGCCCCGACGCTCGACGAACCGGAGGTGTTCGCCGCGATCGAGCGGCTGCTCGCGCGGATTTCGGCGGAACCGGCATCAGGCTGAGATCGATGCGGAAAGTCTGCCGCGGCGTGGAAGACATTGCGGTCGGGGTGCAGTACATCCTGCCGCAGCCGCGCCGAACGGTGATTTAGCAGCAGACCGTCACGCCGCGGAACCAGGAGTCCGAATGACCTTCCCCCATGATGCGCTGATCTTCACCCCCGCCGATGTCGACCTGAGCAAGTCCCCGCTCGCGGGGCAGATCGACGCCGAAACCTATGTGCTCGGGGCGTTCAACCCGGGGATGACGCGGTTGCCGAACGGCAATCTGCTGCTGATGGTGCGGATCGCCGAGGCGCTGCGGACGCCAATCAAGGACCAGCAGATCCACGCTATCCGCTGGCACGACGGCGGCTTCTGCCTCGACGCGTGGCCGATCGAGTTCGTCGACACCGCCGACCCGCGCAAGTTCATGATGCGCGGCGGCGGGTGGAAGGTGATGGCGCTCACCTCGCTGTCATGGCTGCTCCCGGTCGAGCTCAACGCCGACGGGACTGCGGTGGTGGCGGTGCATTACGAACAGGCGATCGCGCCGCGTGCGTCCTACCAATGCTACGGCGTCGAGGATGCGCGGATCAGCAAGGTCGGCGAGCGCTATCTGATGACGACCTGTTCGGTCAGCCCGGAGCGGCATTCGACTACGCTCTACAGCTCGGACAATGCGCTCGACTGGACGCTCGAGGGGATCGTGCTCGATCACCAGAACAAGGACATGCTGATCTTCGAAGGGCTGGTCGACGGCAAGTTCTGGGCACAGACGCGACCGCTCGGCGACCTGTATTTCGCCTACCCGCCGGGGAGCGAATGGCGGGCGGGGCCGTCGATCAATCTGTCGACCTCGCCCGATGCGCTGCACTGGAAACCGTTCGAGCGCCCCGGCATTCGCCCGCACGCCGCGACGATGGCGACCGCGCGGATGGGGGGCGGCACCCCGCCGATGCTGGTCGACGGGCCGGATGGCGGTGGCTGGCTGAGCCTGTGGCACGGGGTCGAGCCGATGGGGGTGGTCGGGATCTATCGCACCTATTGGTCGCTACTCGACCGCAACGACCCGAGCCGCGTGCTGCGCACGAGCCATGATCCGCTGATCGAGGCGAATCCGGCGCTGACCGATCCGCTGCGCGAGTCGATGTATATCGACAATGTCGTGTTCACGACCGGGATCGCGGACGCGGGCGACCATTATGTGGTGGCAAGCGGCGAGGCGGATCTGGCGTGCCGGATCTCGCATGTGCCCAAGACGCTGTTCGACTGATCCTCGTCGTCAACGCGGCGGGGGCGAGACCTTTGAAAATCCTCTCTTTAGCGTCACCCTGAACTTGTTTCAGGGTCCACCGCGGACCAAGTCCAGTCCGTGCCGGCTGCACGGTGGATGCTGAAACGAGTTCAGCATGACGACACTTGAGGCAAGTGCGGGCGCGTATCACCGCAACCGAGCCTTTCGCCGGGGCAACGGTGGCGTGGCGGCGTGAGGATGGGGCTGGTTTTGCGCGACGGAGTCAGTAAGCACTCCAGCAAATGCGCCCGGTCAACATCCTGCACCTCCACTCGACCTTCTCGCTCGGCGGGAAAGAGGCGCGCGCGGTCCGTCTGATGAACGCGTTCGGCGCGAACGCGCGGCATACGATCGTGTCGAGCATGGACGGGCACTATGGCGCGCAGGCCGCGATCGCGCCCGGCATCGATTACGAGATCGCACAGAATCCGCCGCCGCTGACGGGCGGGCCCTCGGTTCAGCGCTACGAGGCGATCGCGGCGTACATGCGCCGGTTCGATCTCGTGCTGACCTATAACTGGGGCGCGATCGACGGGGTGATGGCGAAGCGCGTCTCGGCGAAGGGGATGCCCCCGGTCATTCACCACGAGGACGGTTTCAACGCCGACGAGGCGGACGGGCTGAAGCCGCAGCGCAACCTCTACCGCCGCTTCGCGCTGACCAAGGCCGCGGCGCTGGTGGTGCCGTCCGAGACGCTCGAGCAGATCGCGCTCAAGACGTGGAAGCAGCCGCGCGACCGAGTCCACCGCATCGCCAACGGGATCGACACCGCGCTCTATGCCCGGAAGCCCGATCCCAAGGCGATCCCGGGGTTCAAGCGTAAGCCCGGCGAAGTCGTGATCGGCACGCTGGCGGGTTTGCGCGCGGTGAAGGACCTGCCGATGCTGGTCCGTGCGGTCGGCGGTCTGTCGGGCCGCGTCCGGCTCGTGATCGTCGGGGAGGGGCCGGAGAAGCAGGTGATCCTCGATACCGCCGAGCGGATGGGGATGGAGAGCCAGCTGGTGCTCCCCGGCTTCCTGCCCGAGCCGCATCGCTACATCGGGCTGTTCGACATTTTCGCGCTGTCGTCGAAGAGCGAGCAATTCCCGATCTCGGTGATCGAGGCGATGGCGGCGGCGCTGCCGATCGTCGCAACCCCGGTCGGCGACATCCTGAAAATGGTAACGACCGACAACCACAGCTTTATCGAACGCCGCGACCACGAAGTGGCTTTGCGCGATTCGCTGCAGACCCTATGTGACGCGACGCCCGAGCAGCGTGGCTGGCTGGGGGAGAAGAACCGCGCGAAGGCGGTCGCCGACTATGACGAGGGAACCATGATCGCGCGCTACGCCGCGCTTTATTCCAGCGTGCTGGGGCAGCCAGACCGACTAGGATAATTCACGATTTGCCGCATGGGGCGTCCAACGCGTATATCGAACGTATGTTAATCCGGGAGCCGTTCACTTGTTCAAAGGTTTGAAGCCCATCGTTTATGGAGGCCGCGAGGTCTGGCCGCTCGTCGAGGGCGGCAAGGGCGTCGCCGCGACCAATCATGCGAGCGCGGGTGCCTGGGCGGCGGCCGGCGGGATCGGGACCGTCTCGGCGGTCAACGCCGACAGCTACGACCCCGACGGCAAGATTATCCCGCAGCTGTACAAGGCGCTGACCCGGCGCGAGCGGCACGAGGAACTGATCGACTATGCGATCGAGGGGGCGGTCCAGCAGGTCCGCCGCGCGCATGACCTGTCGGGCGGGCAGGGCGCGATCAACATCAACGTCTTGTGGGAAATGGGCGGCGCGCAGCGGATCCTGAACGGCGTGCTCGAGCGGACGCGCGGGCTCGTTGCGGGTGTCACCTGCGGCGCGGGGATGCCGTACAAATTGAGCGAGATCGCCTCGTCCTATGAGGTCAGCTATCTCCCGATCGTCAGTTCGGGCCGTGCGTTTCGCGCGCTGTGGAAGCGTGCCTACGCCAAGGCTGCCGAATATCTGTCGGCGGTGGTGTATGAGGATCCGTGGCTCGCTGGCGGCCATAACGGCCTGTCGAACGCGGAAGACCCGTTACAGCCGCAAGACCCTTACCCCCGCGTGAAAGCGCTGCGCGACACGATGCGGGAGGGCGGGATTTCGGACGAGGTGCCGATCGTGATGGCGGGCGGTGTCTGGTATCTGCGCGACTGGTCCGACTGGATCGACAATCCCGAGCTCGGCAATATTGCGTTCCAGTTCGGCACGCGGCCGTTGCTGACGCAGGAAAGCCCGATCCCGGACGACTGGAAGGCGCGGCTGACCAACATCCAGGAAGGCGAGGTGCTGTTGCATCGCTTCTCGCCAACGGGCTTCTATTCGAGCGCGGTGCTCAACCCGTTCCTGCGGCACCTGCAGGCGCGCTCGGAACGGCAGATCGCCTTTTCGACGCAGAGCGCGGGCGATCACACGTTCCAGCTCGACGTGGGCGTCAAGGGCAAGAACTTCTGGGTCACGCGCAACGACCTGCTCCGCGCGCGCGAGTGGTTCGGTGCTGGTTTCACCGATGCGCTCAAGACCCCGGACAACACGCTCGTCTTCGTGACGCCCGAGGACAAGGGCGTGATCCGCAAGGATCAGGCGGATTGCATGGGCTGCCTCAGCCAGTGCGCCTTCTCCTCGTGGTCGGATACCGAGACCAACTCGACCGGGCGTCTGGCCGATCCGCGCAGCTTCTGCATCCAGAAGACGCTGCAGGACATCGCGCATGGCGGGGATGTTGAGCAGAATTTGATGTTTGCCGGGCACGGCGCATATCAGTTCAAGCGCGATCCGTTCTACTCCAACGGCTTCGTGCCGACGGTCAAGCAACTGGTCGATCGCATCCTGACCGGCGACTGATCGCCCCCGGCAACATTTCGTCACCGCCGGATTGGCGAAATCTTCACCCCCTGCGGCTTAGGCGCAGGGGGTGAGTGTCCCCGTGTTCCTGACCGTCGATACCGAGCTGATGTGGCGGCATCACGCTGCGCGCTTGCCGACCGAGGCGCTGTTCGCGCGATCGATCGAACCCGCCGGGGTCGGCATTTCGTACAAGCTGGCGGTGCTGAAGCGCTTCGGATTGAAGGCGTGCTTCTTCGTAGATCCGATGCCTGCGCTGGTGTTCGGCCTCGGGCATATCCGCCGGATCGTCGAGACGATCCTCGCGGCGGGGCAGGAGGTGCAGCTCCATCTCCACCCCAATTGGTCGGGCGCGGCGGCGGACGATGGCGGTGCGCGCTACAGCCGGTTCCAGATGGTCGAATACTCGCTGGCGGATCAATCCGACCTGATCGCGGGCGCGATCGATCTCCTGATGGCGGCGGGGGCACCGCGGCCGGTGGCGTTTCGCGCCGGCTCCTATGCGGCGAACGACGATACGCTGCGCGCGCTGGTGCAGCACGGGATCGCCTATGACAGCAGCCACAATGGCAGCGAACATCCGTGGCCGAGCCAGATCTACCTGCCGATCCGCCAGATATCGCCGGTCGCGCGGCTCGGGCTGGTCGAGGTTCCGGTGACGCTGATCGAGGAGCGGCCCGGGCATCTGCGCAATTTCCAGATCTGCGCGCTGTCGCTCGGCGAGATGCGCGCCGCGCTCGACCACGCGCACGACCGCGACCATGCCGCGGTGACGATCGTGACGCACGGGTTCGAGCTCGCCAACCGATCGGGGGTTGCGCCGAATGCGGTGCATGTCCGGCGGTTCGACGGCCTGTGCGCGGAGTTGGCCGAGCGGGCCGGGACGATGCCGACACAGCATTTTGCCAACATGCCGGTGCTGCGCACGGGGCATTCGGACACGCCGCTGTCGCCGGACCCGCTGCGCACGCGGTGGCGGCAGGCGGAGCAATTGTGGTCGAACCTGGTGGCGGAGCGCGTGGGGTGAGGCGCGTCGGGTAGGTCCCTTTTTCGTTGTCGCGCTTCCCCGGCGAAGGCCGGGGCCCAGTAGTGAGGCAGGAGAATGCAACCGCTGCGCGAAGTTGGCATGACCTGCTCTACTGGGCCCCGGCCTTCGCCGGGGAAGCGGTAGAAGGGTGGGTGCCGCGCGCTCCATTGTCGACCACCCAATCCCTGCCGTTCCATGATAGCGGACCACGCGCTACACCCCCGCGATGCACCTGCGCACCCAAGCCCTGATCCTCGGCGTCCGCCACCACGGCGAGCATGGCGCGATCGTCCGTGCGCTCACCCCGGATGACGGCCTGCAGGCTGGTTATGTGCGCGGCGGGCGGTCGAGCCGGATCCGGCCGATCCTGCAACCCGCCAATCGCGTCATGGGCGAATGGCGCGCGCGGACCGACGACCAGCTTGCCAGCCTGACGGTCGAACTCGTCACCAGCCGCGCGCCGCTTTACGCGGAGCCGCTCCCCGCGCTCGCGCTCGAGTGGGTCACCGCGCTGACGGCGGCGGCATTGCCCGAGGCCTTGCCCTATCCGCGGATCTATCTCGCGCTCGACGCGGTAATCGAAACGATTGCGCTTGCGCCCGCCGCGCGCGGCTGGGCGCTGACGCTCGCGCGCTACGAACAGTTGCTGCTCGCCGAGCTCGGCTATGGCCTTGACGACGACGCGCTGCCAACTGCGCTGACCGATCCCGATGCCAGGGAATGGCCCGAAATCCTCGCCGCGCTGCGCATTCTGGGGGAAGCGCTGGGCGCGCAAATCCTGGTCGACCGGCGCGCCGTCGCGCTCGAGGCACGCGCCCGGCTGGTCGATCGGCTCAAAAGGGCGGTTGCGTGATGCGCCAAGGCTCGGCATGGCCGCGCCTTCGAAACACGGATCGGGACGGACCATGGCACTGATCGCAATCCTCGCCGGAGACGGCATCGGCCCAGAAGTCACGCACGAGGCGCGCCGCGTGCTCGAGGCGCTCGGGCTCGACCTCACGTTCGAGGACGGCCTGGTCGGCGGTGCCGCCTATCGCAAGACCAGCCATCCGCTCCCGCCCGAGACGCTCGACCTCGCGCATCGTGCCGACGCGATCCTGTTCGGCGCGGTCGGCGATCCCGACATGGACGGGCTGGAACGGTCGGTGCGGCCCGAGCAGGCGATCCTGGGCCTGCGCAAGGAACTCGGCCTGTTCGCCAACATCCGGCCTGCGACGATGCTGCCGGGGCTCGAGGATTCGTCCGCGCTGCGCCCCGAAATCGCCCGCGCGATCGACATGGTGATCGTCCGCGAGCTGACCGGCGACGTTTATTTCGGCGAAAAGAGCCGTGGCTTTACGCACACTGGCCTCCGCGAGGCGCATGACATGATGCGCTACGACGAGGTCGAGATCGCGCGGATCGTGCGGGTCGGGTTCGAGATGGCGGCGCGGCGCAGCCGGAAGCTGACGTCGGTCGACAAGGCGAACGTCCTCGAGACGTCGCAGCTATGGCGCGAGATCGTCAACGAGATCGCGCGCGACTATGCGGAGGTCAAGCTGACGCACATGTATGTCGACAATGCCGCGATGCAGCTGGTGCGCAACCCCGGCGCGTTCGACGTGATCGTGACGAGCAACCTGTTCGGCGACATCCTGTCCGATCAGGCGAGCATGTGCGTCGGGTCGATCGGCATGCTGCCCTCGGCGTCGCTTAATGACTGGCAGGGATCGTGCGGGCTGTACGAGCCGATCCACGGATCGGCGCCGGACATTGCGGGGCAGGGCAAGGCGAACCCGTGTGCGGCGATCCTGTCGGCGGCGCTGCTGCTGCGGCATTCGCTGTCGGATTACGCTTCGGCGGAGCGGATCGAGAATGCGGTGAAGGCTGCGATCGCTGGTGGTGCGCGGACGGTGGATCTGGGCGGCGCGCTGACGACCGCGCAAATGGGGGATGCGGTGCTCGCGGCGCTGAAGTGACCACTTCCTGAAGCCCCTCCCCTTCAGGGGAGGGGTTGGGGGTGGGGCAGTGTCTCACCGAGAACTCGCTCTGCTGGACTTCCCCACCCCAACCCCTCCCCTGAAGGGGAGGGGCTTCAGGTAAGAATTACCCGATCACGGTCTTCAGGTTCATGAACTCATGCAACCCGTACGGCCCGAGCTCGCGCCCGTGGCCCGAGCGCTTCACGCCACCGAACGGCGCTTCCGGCGACGACGCGAGCATCGCGTTGACCGCGATCATCCCCGCCTCGATATCGCGCTCGAACCGCGCGCGTTCGTCCGCATTGTTCGTCC
This sequence comes from Sphingomonas sp. PAMC 26621, assembly GCF_000251145.1. Classification (GTDB taxonomy): domain Bacteria; phylum Pseudomonadota; class Alphaproteobacteria; order Sphingomonadales; family Sphingomonadaceae; genus Sphingomonas. The sequence continues at coordinate 155,627 of NZ_AIDW01000012.1, forward strand.
ACACCGACGAGCCGAGCCCGAACGGCACCGCATTGGCCAGCGCGATCGCCGAATCGAGATCGTCCGCCTTGAACAGCATCGCGATCGGCCCGAACAGTTCCTCATGCGCGACCGCATCGTCGAGCGGGACGTCGACCAGGATCCCTGCGGACATATACGCCCCCTTGCCGGGAAGCGCCTCGCCGCCGAACAGCAGCTTGGCACCCGCCTGTTCGAACAGCTTCAACTGGCCGAGCACGGTCTGACGCTGCTCCTCGCTCGACAGCGGGCCCATCGTGCTGTCGGCATCGAGCGGGTCGCCCGCGACCACCGCCTGCATCCCCGCCGAGAACTTCTCGAGGAACGTGTCGTAGATATCGGCATGGACGATCATCCGCTTGGCGCAGATGCACGACTGGCCGGTGTTCTGCACCCGCGCGGTCACCGCCTGCTTGACCGCCTCGTCGAGGTCCGCCGAGGGCATCACGATGAACGGATCGGACCCGCCGAGTTCGAGCACGACCTTCTTGAGCGCGCGCCCCGCCGCCTCGGCAACCTTCATGCCAGCGCCTTCGCTCCCGGTCAGCGTCACCGCGACGATCCGGTCGTCGGCGATCAGCGCGGCGACCTTGTCCGACTTGATCGCGAGGTTCTGGAACAACCCAGCCGGGCCGCCCGCCGCGATCACCATCTCCTCGAGCGCAGCGCCGCAGCCCTGGACGTTCGACGCATGCTTGAGCAGCCCGACGTTCCCCGCGAGGATCGTCGGCGCCATGAAGCGCACCACCTGCCAGTACGGGAAGTTCCACGGCATCACCGCGAGCACCGGACCCATCGGATGCCACGTCGCGGTCGCGTTCGGGAAGGCGCGGGGTTCGAGCATCGCAGGGCCCTCCTGCGCATAGTGACGGAAGGCGGCGGCGCATTTCTCGACCTCGGACAGCGCGGAGGCGAGCGTCTTGCCCATTTCGCGCGTCGCGATCTCCGCGAGCCGGTGCGCATTGGCATCGAACTGCTCGGCGATCTTCTCGAGCAGCGCGGCGCGCGTCGCAACATCGGTCAGCCGCCACTCGCGGAACGTCGCTTCGGCGCGCGCCACCTTGGTCTCGATCTCGTCCCCGGTCAGCTCGGGATAGCTCTCACCGGGGGCTCCGGTGGCGGGGTTGATACTGGTAAACATGGAAATCGCTCCTGCGGGGAAGCCCAGAGATGGGATTGCGACCATCAAACGCAAAGTCTTGGCGACGTATCCTTGACCCCCGTCGCATGCCTGCCGCATAGGTTGCTCATGGATATACCGATCGAAGAGCTGACGTTCGAAGCGGCGTTGAAGGAACTGGAGGGGATCGTGTCGAGGCTCGAAAGCGGCGACGCGCCGCTGGATCAGGCGATCGCGCTCTACGAACGTGGCGACAAGCTGCGGCGTCGCTGCGACGACCGTCTCAATGCGGCGCAGGCACGGATCGAGGCGATCCGGACCGACAGCGAGGGGCGGGCCATCGGCACGCAGCCCTTTGCGGCAGTCTGACCCGATGAGCATCGCGCCTTTGTCGCTCGCCGACGCCCTTGTCGACGTCGGCACCGACATCGATACCCGTCTCGATTCGCTGATCGCGATCCCCGATGATGCGCGGGCCCCGCTGTACCGCGCGATGCGCCACGCCGCGATCGGCGGGGGCAAGCGCCTGCGTCCGTTGCTGGTCGCGGCAACCGGGCGGCTGTTCGCGGTCGATCGCGATTGCGTGGGACGCGCGGGCATGGCGATCGAGTGCGTCCACGTTTATTCGCTGATCCACGACGATCTGCCCGCAATGGACAATGACGACATGCGGCGCGGCAAGCCGACCGTCCACAAGGCGTTCGACGAAGCAACCGCGATCCTCGCCGGCGATTGCCTCCACGCGCTCGCCTTCGAGATCCTCGCCGATCCCGCGACGCACGCCGACCCGTTCGTGCGCAGCGAGCTCGTGCTCGACCTCGCGCGCGCCGCTGGCCCGGCGGGGATGGCAGGCGGGCAGGCGATGGACCTCGAGGCGGAGAAATCGACCTTCGACCTGCCGACCGTCACCCGGTTGCAGGCGATGAAGACCGGCGCGCTGATTGCCTGTTCGGTCGAGGCGGGTGCGATCCTCGGCAAGCTGCCGTCGGAGGGGCGCACGGGGCTTCGCGGGTATGCGCGCGACCTCGGGCTTGCGTTCCAGATCGCCGACGACATCCTCGACGTCGAAGGCGACGAGGCGGCGGTCGGCAAGAAGTTGCACAAGGATGCGGGCGCGGGGAAGGAGACCTTCCTGTCGCTGCTCGGCCTGCCGCGGGCGCGCGAACAGGCACGGATGCTGGTCGACCAGGCGATCGACCATCTCAAGCATTACGGCTCCGAGGCCGACCTGCTCCGCGAAATCGCGCGCTTCACGCTCGAGCGCGATCGGTGACGATCCGCACCGGGGTCTATCCCGGCACGTTCGATCCGGTGACGCTCGGACACATGGACATCATCCGGCGCGGCGCGAAGCTGGTCGACCGGCTGGTCATCGGCGTGACGACCAACCCGTCCAAGTCGCCGATGTTCACGATCGACGAGCGGATGGCGATGGTCCAGCGCGAGGTCGAGGGGGTCGAGGGCGAGATCCACGTCGTCAGCTTCGATTCGCTGCTGATGGATTTCGCCGAGCGCGAGGGGGCGAAGGTCATCGTCCGCGGGCTGCGCGCGGTCGCCGACTTCGAATATGAGTATCAGATGGCCGGCATGAACCAGCAGATCAATCCGCGGGTCGAGACGGTTTTCCTGATGGCGGATGTCTCGCTCCAGCCGATCGCGAGCCGTCTGGTCAAGGAAATCGCGCTCTACGGCGGGCCGATCAACCGGTTCGTCACGCCTGCGGTCGCCGTTGAAGTGGCCGAGCGGGTCGACAAGATCGGGCGCAAGGGCGAGGCGCATCGCGCCAGGCCCTGAAATATGGGGCGGCCCTATTATGGTCGCTTTCCCCCGGCATCCACCACAGCACTGCCGCACCGACGTTCACGTTGGCGCAAGCGACGACTTGGTCTAAGCGACCTTCCACCGAGCTTTTCCGCGGGGACATGATGCGTTTCGTTGCCACCCTTCTTGCCTTCATCCTCGCGCTGGTTTCCGGCCCCGCCTTCGCCGCCAAGAAGGAGAAGGTCGAGGTCAAGGACGCCAAGGTCGTGACCAGCAACCGGCCGGCCGTACCGTCGGTGACCGACCCCGCGAACCTGTGGTATCTCGACCTGTCGACCGGTGGCCGAGTCGTCATCTGGCTGCGCCCCGATGCGGCGCCCAAGATGGTCGAGCGCGTCAAGCTGCTCACCAGCCAGCATTTTTATGATGGGCTGCTGTTCCACCGCGTGATCGAGGGATTCATGGCACAGACCGGCGACCCCAAGGGCGACGGCACCGGCGGCTCGACCCTTCCCAACGTTCCCGCCGAGTTCAACTGGCTGCCGCATGTGCGCGGCGCAGTGTCGGCGGCGCGTGAAGGCGCGGCCGAGGGCGCGACGGTCGAGGCCGTCACCAAAGCCGAGAACAGTGCGAACAGCCAGTTCTTCATCGTCTTCAACCCCACGATGAAGCTCGACAAGAAGTATACCGTGTTCGGTCGCGTGATCTCGGGGATGGAATATGTCGACGCGGTCGCGCGCGGCGAGCCGCCGACGGCCCCGTCGCGGATCCTCCACGCCTATCTCGGCACCGATAATCCACCTGCCTATGTCCCTGCGCCGCCGGCCCCCGTCGCGCTGCCGACGCCCGTGCCGACGCTGAAGCTCGCACCGCGCGCGAAGCCGGTCGCGGCCCCGCACAAGAAGGCGGCATAATCCGCCAGCGATTGCGGCGCGGAAGAGGAGCGTCATGAAGGTCGACCTGTTCGATTTCGCGCTACCGCCCGAGCGGATCGCGCTGCGGCCGGCCGTGCCCCGCGACAGCGCCCGGCTGCTGTTGCTCGACGGGGCCGACACGCGCGACCTGTCGGTCGCGGATCTGCCGGGGATGTTGCGGGCGGGCGATCTGCTCGTGTTCAACGACACCCGCGTGATCCCGGCGCAACTCGAGGGACGCCGGGGCGATTCGAAGATCGGCGCGACGCTCCACAAGCGCGAGGGGCCGCGCCGCTGGCGTGCGTTCATCCGCAATGCGCGGCGGCTCAAGCAGGACGACGCGATCGATTTCGGCGCGGGCGTGATCGCCCGTGCGCGTGACCGCGGCGATGACGGCAGCTTCGCGCTCGATTTCGAAGGCGACGAGCCGGTCGAACTCCTGCTCGAGCGCGCGGGGCGGATGCCACTCCCGCCCTATATCGCCGCGCGCCGCCCCGCCGACGCGCAGGACCAGGACGACTATCAGACGATGTTCGCGGCGGAGAAAGGCGCGGTCGCCGCACCGACCGCCGCGCTCCACTTCACGCCCGAGCTGCTCGCACGACTTGCGGCGGCGGGGGTCGATCACGCCACGCTGACGCTGCATGTCGGCGCGGGGACGTTCCTGCCGGTCAAGGCGGACGACACCACGCGGCACCGGATGCACGCCGAATGGGGTCGGATCGACGCCGCCACCGCCGACCGGCTCAACGCGGTCCGCGCGAACGGCGGGCGGGTGATCGCGGTCGGCACGACCAGCCTGCGCCTGATCGAGAGCGCCGCCGATGCATCCGGGCAGATCCGCGCGTTCGAGGGGGACACCGCGATCTTCATCACGCCCGGGTATCGGTTCAAGGGAATCGACGGGTTGATGACCAATTTCCATCTTCCCCGCTCGACGCTGTTCATGCTCGTCAGCGCGCTGATGGGGATCGAGCGGATGCAGGCCGCTTACGCACACGCGATAGAAGACGGGTATCGTTTCTACAGCTATGGCGATGCCAGTCTGCTGCTGCCGTCGAAGGACTGAGAATGCGTCTGGTCGTTGCCGCGATATTGGGATTGGGCGTCCTCGCCGGGGGAAGCGCCGGCGCGCAGACCGCGCCGCCCGCCATCGCCGCGCCGGTCGCGCCTGCGCAACCCACCGCGACGATCGTCGCCGAACCCGCCGCCCTGTTCATCGCCGCCTGCGACCAGAATGGCGACGGCCGAACCACCCGCGCCGAGCTCGATGCGTGCGTCGCGCGGAGCTTCGCGCGGATCGACACCGCAAACAGCGGGACGATCGGTTATATCGGCTACGCCGACTGGGCGCTGCTGTGGCTTGGCGATCGCAACGCGCTGCCGAGCCCGTTCGGAGTCGATGCCAACCAGGACAACCGCATTACGATGCTGGAATTGCAGGAGGAGTTTGGCCGACTGTTCGCGCGGTTCGATCTCGACCGCGACGGCATGGTCACCCGCGCCGAGTTGCTGACGATCCGCAGCGGATTACGCCCGGTGGACACGGGCAAGCGGAAGCGTAAACCGTAACGAACGGGAGGCGGTGCTCCCGGACGTCGTCAGCCATCGCAGGAGCACGGCATCATGGGGGATCCGCGCTATCGTCTGGTGATCTTCGATTTCGACGGGACGCTGGCGGATAGCGGCGACTGGTTCCTGTCGACGGTCGATCATCTCGCCGACCGGTTCAAGTTCCGCCGGGTGTCCGCGGACGAGGTCGAGTCCTTGCGCGGGAAGAGCACGCGCGAGGTGATCCGCCTGCTCGGCATCCCGCGCTGGAAGCTCCCGGCGATGGCGCGCTATCTTCATGCTTTGCTGGCGCAGCAGACCGACCGGATCGCGTTGTTCGACGGGATCGTTCCGTTGCTGGACGAATTGCGCGACGGCGGCGTACGGCTGGCGCTCGTCACGTCCAACGCCGAGCATAATGCCCGCGCGATCCTCGGCCCGACGGTGGCGGCGTTCGACTGGCTCGAATGCGGCGCATCGCTGTTCGGCAAGGCGCGCTGCTATCGTCGTGTCTTGCGGCGGAGCGGGATGCTGCGCGGCGAGGTGCTGTCGATCGGCGACGAGACGCGCGATATCGTCGCGGCGCGCAAGGTCGGGATCGTCGCGGGGTCGGTCCTGTGGGGCTATGCGCGCCCCGACGCGCTGCTGGCCATGCGGCCGGATCTCGCGTTCGAGACCCCGGCACAGATTGCGGCGCTGGTGCTCGGCGGAACCGTGGTCGCACATAGCGCGTGACTTCGCGCTTATCGCGTTGTTACTTGCAACTTATGTCCGATGCGCCCGACGCCGCCCTGCTGGAGCAGGCCCCCGAACCGACCACCCACAAGGGGCTCGTCTACCCGTTCGGCGGTCGCGAACCCGCGCCGGGGACCGCCATGCCGGTTGCCGCGGGGATCCGATGGGTCCGGCTGCACATTCCGGGACCGCTGCGGCACGTCAATTGCTGGCTGCTCGACGATACCGATCCGCGCGGCGATGGCGTGGCGCTGATCGACACCGGCATGAACACGACCGACGCGCGCGATGCATGGAAGACGCTGTGGCGCGGCGAACTGTCGGGCGTGCGCGTGACGCGGATGATCGGCACGCATTTCCACCCCGATCATATCGGGCTTGCCGGGTGGATGTGCGACCGGCACGCCGCGCCGCTGGTGATGACGCGCGGTGAATGGCTGACCGCGCGGATGCTGATCGCGGATGCGCGCGATGCGGTGCCCGAGGAGATGCTTGCCTTCTGGCGTGGGGCAGGGTGGGACGAGGCGCAGATCGCGCACGCCGAGGCGCGCGGCTGGGCGGGGTTCCGTCGGATCGTGACGCCGCTGCCGCTCGGCTATACCCGCATCGCGCATGGCGACACGCTCACGATTGGTGGCGTCGCGTGGCAGGTCGTGGTCGGATCGGGGCACAGTCCGGAACATGCCTGCCTGTATGACCCGATCGGCAAGGTGTTGATCGCGGGGGACCAGGTGCTTCCGCGGATCAGCCCCAACGTTTCGCTCGGCGTGACCGAACCCGAGGCGGACCCGCTGGGGGAATGGTTCGAATCGATCGCGCGACTCAGGCAGTTGCCCGACGACCTGCTCGTGCTGCCGGGACATGGCGACCCGTTCACGGGGCTGCACCCGCGGCTCGACGCGATGGACCGCGAGCATCGGGAGCGGCTCGACGAGCTCCACGCCTTCCTCGCCGAACCGCGGCGCGCGATCGATTGTTTCGGGCGGCTGTTCCGGCGCGCGATCGGGCCGGACATGCTCGGCATGGCGACGGGCGAGGCGCTCGCGCATCTGCGGCGGCTCGAGGTCGAACGGCGTGCGGTCCACGAAACGATCGACGGTGTCCGGTGGTATCGGGCAGCGTGATTCGCTAGCCTTGGTCAACGACTTCGGACGAATCAGGAGAGGCCATTATGTGCGACGAGCATACCGCAGCCGATAACGACGCGTTTCTCGGCGATGGCGCGATCTCGCGCCGACAGTTCGCCGCACTGGGCGGGGCGGCCGGGCTGGCGCTGCTGCTGCCCGCGCCTGCCAATGCCGCGCCGATCAAGGGCCGCGACGTGACCGTGAAGACCCCCGACGGCACCGCCGACGCCTATTTCGTCGCGCCTGCCACGGGCAAGCATCCGGCAGTGCTGATGTGGCCCGACATCATGGGGTTGCGCCCGGCGTTCCGGCAGATGGCGGACCGGCTTGCGCAATCGGGCTACGCCGTGCTCGTGGTCAATCAATTCTACCGTTCCACCAAGGCGCCGTTCCTCGCACCGGGCGAATCGTACGACCAGCCCGAAGTGCGCGCGAAGATCATGCCGTTCACCAAGGCGTTGAACCCGGCGGGAACGGTGCGCGATGCGACCGCGTTCGTCGCGTTCCTCGATGCGCAGCCACAGGTCGACCGCAAGCGCGGGATGGCGTCGAGCGGTTATTGCATGGGCGGCCCGATGGTGATGCGCACCGCGGCGGCCAACCCCGGCCGGATCAAGGCCGGCGCGACCTTCCACGGCGGCGGGCTCGTCGGCACCGAGGCGGATTCGCCCGACAAGCTCATCCCGCGGATGAAGGCATCGTATCTGATCGCGATCGCCGAGAATGACGACCAGCGCGCGCCGAGCGACAAGGACACGCTGCGCGCGGATTTTGCGGCGGCGAAACTGCCTGCCGAGATCGATGTCTATGCCGGGACCAAGCACGGCTGGTGCCCGCCCGACAGCCGCGTGTACGATGCGGCGCAGGCGGACAAGGCGTGGGGTCGGATGCTCACGCTGTTCGGGCGGACGCTCTAAACGATGCCGTAACGAAATCGCGTTGACCGCCTATCGCCGCCATGTTCTACTCCTGTTCTGATCTTCGAGTCGGGAGAAAAACCATGTCGGTCACGCTGTATACCAACCCGATGTCGCGCGGGCGGATCGCGCGGTGGATGCTCGAGGAAGTCGGGACGCCGTATGAGACGGTCGTGCTCGACTATGCCTCGGGCATGAAGGGCGAGCCGTTCCTAGCGATCAACCCGATGGGGAAGGTCCCGGCGATCGTCCATGACGGGCACGTCGTCGCGGAATGCGCCGCGATCTGCGCGTATCTCGCGGACGTGTTCCCCGAGGCCGGGCTCGCGCCGCCGCTGGCTGACCGGGCGGACTATTACCGCTGGCTGTTCTTCGCGGCGGGTCCGGTCGAACAGGCGGTGACCAACCGGTCGCTCGGCGTCACGACCAACGAGCCGCAGCAGCAACGGATGGCGGGCTATGGCACGTTCGACCTGACGATCGAGACGTTTGCCAAGGCGATCACGGTCAACCCATATTTTGGCGGGGACCGGTTCAGTGCGGTCGATGTCTATGCCGGATCGCAGGTGATCTGGGGGCTCCAGTTCGGGTCGATTCCAGCCAATGCGGTGTTCGAGGACTATGCGGCGCGGGTGAAGGACCGTCCGGCGTATCGTCGCGCGAGTGAAATCGACGACGCGTTGATTGCTGCGCCGGTGGCGGAGGCGGTGGAATAGAAACCTCCGGGGCCGGGGCGGGCAACACGGCTGTCACGCTGATCCCGATTACAATCAGCCGGTAAGTGTTACTCGTCAAAGGGCTCCCGGGTTTCCCTCTCCGGTACCGCTCAGCCGCTTCGCAAGCCCTGCCATTACCTCGGCACGCCACGTGTCCGTGCCTGTCGACCAGCGCACGATCTCATCCAGCGTGCGGCCGCAGCCGGTACACAGGGTGTTCGCGGGATCGATCCGGCACTGCGCCACGCAGGGGCTTACGATGGACGGGCCAGCGGCGCGGTCTGCGGGCCGATCCATCGAACGGGACTCAGTAGGTCAATCGCGCGTGCAGGAAGTCGGGGACGGGGCCGTTCCAACCATTGTCATCGGTGGAAACGGGATCTTCGCGGCGCTCCGGTCGAGCCGCGGGGGTAGGAGCAGGGGCAGGGGTGGCGGCTTCGACACGAGCGGGCGCGCGCTCGCGGCGGGGTGCGCGTTCCCTGCGCGTCGCGGGCGCGACGTCGACCGGAACGTCCTCCGGCTCGGCGGTATCGACCGTTGGCGCGTCGGGCTCGACGGCTGCCGTCTCGACCGACGGTCCGTCGGTCTTGGCCTTGCTCCGGGTCCGGCGCTTTTTCGGCGCGGTCGGGGTGGCCTCGGCAACCGGCGCTTCTTTCGCGACCGGCGCGGGATCGCCCGTGGTGTAGCGCTCGATCTTGAGCCCGGTCAGCTTTTCGATGTTCTGGATATTCTCGGCATCGTCCGGCGTCGCAAAGGTGAACGCGATTCCGGTCGCGCCCGCACGGCCGGTCCGACCGATCCGGTGGACGTAATCGTCGGGATGCCAGGGTGCATCGAAATTGAAGACGTGGCTGACGCCCTTGATGTCGATCCCGCGTGCGGCGACGTCGGACGCGACGAGGATCTTGACCTCGCCCTTCTTGAACCGGTCGAGCTCGGCGATCCGCTGCGACTGTTCCATGTCGCCATGGATTTCGCTCGAGGCGAAGCCCGCGCGCTGCAGCGCCTTGTTGAGCTCGCGCACGGTCGTCTTGCGGTTCGAGAAGATGATCCCGGTCTGCACGTCTTCCGAGCGCAACAGCTTCATCAGCGTGTCGCGCTTCTTGGCGGCGGTGACGGGGACGAGCCATTGCTTGATGTTGACGTTGGCGGTCGCGGGCCGCGCGACCTCGATCGTCTTGGGATTGTCGAGGAACTTGTCCGCGAGCTTCTTGATCGGCGGCGGCATCGTCGCAGAGAACAACAGCGTCTGCCGGGTCTTGGGCAACTTGGTGCAGATTTCCTCGATATCGGGGATGAACCCCATGTCGAGCATCCGGTCCGCCTCGTCGATCACCAGCATCGAACAGCCGGTCAGCAGGATCTTGCCGCGCCCGAACAGGTCCATCAGACGACCGGGGGTCGCGATCAGCACGTCAACGCCCTTTTCGAGCGCGGCGGTCTGGTCGCCCATCGACACGCCGCCGATCAGCAACGCCATCGAGAGCTTGTGATATTTGCCGTACTTTTCGAAGTTCTCCGCGACCTGCGCGGCGAGTTCGCGCGTCGGCTCGAGGATCAGCGAACGCGGCATCCGCGCGCGCGAACGGCCTTCGCCGAGAATGTCGATCATGGGCAGAACGAACGCGGCGGTCTTGCCGGTTCCGGTCTGTGCGACGGCGACGAGGTCCTTGCCCATCAGGATCGACGGGATCGCGCTCGCCTGGATCGGAGTCGGCTCGGTATAGCCGGACTCGTTGACGGCGCGCTGGAGTTCGTCGGAAAGGCCGAGATCGGCAAAGGTCATGCGGTGTCCGGAATGATCGTCCGGGCGAGAGCGCCCGTAAACGGCGTCAAGCGCTTGCGGATCGGGGCGCAATTGTCAAGATAAAGGGCACTTTTGACGGTCAGCGGCGTGCTTCCAGCCGCTTGAACCCGTCAATCCGGCACACACTGCCCGATCGTGCGCGGATCGAATCGCGGTCGGCGCACACCAGGCCGTCGCTGGTCTGCTTGAGATACAGGCCGGAATAGAAGTCGAGCGCGGGACATTGATCGTCGAGTTCGGCGCGCAGGCGGCTACCGTCCGCGATCAGCAAATCCACGCTGTCCGCGCCAGTGATGATCGCCCCTTCGAGCAGATCCGCGGAAATGCATTTCGGCCCCTTCTTCGCGGTCCAGCGGATGGCACGATCGCTCTGCAAGGGCTGCGTTGGATGACCGCCGAGGACGCGCGGGATCCGGATGATGATCCGCTGGTGGATCGTCATCTGTGCCAGTTCGAGACGATCGAACACCGGCACGTCTGCCGAAGCAGACGGCACGAGGGCGAGCATGAGGAAAAGGGGCAAGACGGCATTAGGCATGGGTAACGACTGCGTTACCCTACCGGATTGAACCGTTGCTGAACTGGCAGAAAAGCAAACGGGAATCCCTTATGATGGGCGCGTGCGACGATTATCAGATCGCGATGGCGACCAGCACGATAACTGCCCACATCAACAGGGAAATCAAGCCCGCAATCGCAACTCCGACTGCGGGTGAAACCGTCCGCTTGGCTGGAGCGCGGCCAAGGGGGGCAGACTGCTGCCATTCGATACGCATCCTCTACGCTCCTTTCCGACCCGTTAAGGCGTCTTGGGTAGTAATGGTTAATAAGATTAACGGACCTGACAAGCGTTTGTTCAGGCAGCGTACAGGCGCAGAACGGCCGTTTCATATTGCGTTGCGGGATAATCAGCGTCGGCGCGGCGCGTGCCAGCGCTCCCGCCCGATCCGCAGCGGTGTCGCGATCGTGTCGTCGGGATCGTCCAGTCCGGTGCCGGCGACCATGCGGCCCGGAAAGCCGCGGGTCCTCAAAACCATTCCCCGAAATCGTTTGCAGATCAAATTCCATCTTTCGTGCAACGTCTTACGCCCGAACTGCGCGTGAACGAACGCGCTCCGAAGCGGCAGTAAGGATGGTACCGGTACCGTTTCTGCCAGCTTCGAAATAGGGAGACCGGTTCTGGGGATAACGGCGGATGCGCGAGAGTATCGACATCACCGCTATCGTGCTCCGGGACGTTCGCAGGTGCGGCACTGCGCGCCGAAACTTTTTTAACCAATCACTGCCAGCCGTGCCGCCTACGTGACAGGATAACGGGGCCGCCGTACTTCGGGACAAACGAACGGAGTGCGAACGGCAAGATGACGGCGTCCAATGCGTGAAAGGCGGGGGATATACGCGGCGCTGTTGCTCGCGATTCTGCCGGCGGGATGCGCGGCCGCGCCGGACGCGCGCGCGATGCGGGATGGCATCGTCTCGACCAATCCGTGCGCGGATGCGATGCTGGTCGAGCTTGCGCCGGGGCGGTTGCGCGCGATCAGCGCCTATTCGCACGACCCGCGCGCGACCTCGCTGCCCCTCGCGGTCGCGCGACGGTACCCCGCAACGGCCGGGACCGCGGAGGAGGTCATTGCGCTCCACCCCGCTTTGGTCGTGACGTCGCGCTTCACGCCGCTGGCAACCCAGGCAGCCTATGCCCGCGCGGGGCTGAAGGTCCTGGTGCTCGACTCTCCCACGACTGTCGCCGCGAGCGAGGCGCAGATCCGGGTGCTGGCGAACGCGGTCGATGCTCCCGCGCGAGGGCGCGCAATGATCGCGCGGATCGACGCTGCGCTGGCGGCGGTGCCGCGCGCGGGGCCGCCGGTCGAGACATTGCTGTTTCTGGGCGGTACGCTTGCCAATGGTCCCGACACCTTGCTCGATGCCCTGATGCGACGTGCCGGCCTGTCGAACGCGGCGAGGCGCTACGGACTTGCGTACAGCGCCCCGGTCGCGCTGGAGACGATCGCCGCCGCGCCGCCACGGCTGATCCTGTCGCCGGAACGCTCGCGGGGTGCGGTGCTGCGCGACAAGGTGCTTGCTCGCATGGGGGCAAGGACCCGCGAAGCGGTCTTTCCCCGGGCGCTGGTCAATTGCGGCGGACCGACGATCGTTCCCGCGCTCGAACGGCTGGCCGCGATCCGGCGGCGGATCGCATGAGCCGGCGACATGCGTTGCTGGTCCTGCTGGTCGTGGCGGCCTTCGCGCTGTCGCTGAGCGCGGGGAAACTGTGGATCCCGCCGACGGCGTGGTTCGCGGGTGGGCGTGATGGGTCGATCCTGTTCGAGCTGCGGCTGCCGCGGGCGCTGCTCGGGCTCGGTATCGGCGCGATGCTCGGACTGTCGGGGGCGGTGTTGCAGGGCTATCTCCGCAATCCGCTCGCGGACCCCGCGGTCGTCGGCGTATCGTCCAGCGCGGCGCTCGGCGCGGTCGTGGCGATCGTGTTCGGGATCGCGGGAAGCCCGGTCCTCCTGTTCGTGTGCGCAATGGCGGCGGCCGGCATCGCAATGGCGTTACTCGCGGCGCTGACCTGGCGGCGCGCGAGCAGCGTGCAGTTCATCCTCGCCGGCACCGTCCTCGCGAGCCTTGCGGGCGCGCTGACCGCGTTCGTCATCTCGATCGCGCCCAATCCCTATGCGGTGGCGGAAGTGCTCGACTGGCTGATGGGCGCGCTGACCGATCGCGGGATGGCGGACGTGCAGATCGCCTTTCCCTTCCTCCTGCTTGGCGGTGGCCTGCTCGCGCTGACCGGTCGTGCGCTCGATGCGCTCGCGCTGGGGGAGGATACCGCGCAGTCGCTTGGGGTGCTGCTCGGGCGGGTGCAGGCGCTGGTGGTCGTCGGGACCGGGCTCGGTGTCGGCGCGTGTGTCGCGGCGACGGGGGTGGTCGGGTTCGTCGGGCTGATCGTGCCGCATGTCCTGCGTCCGTGGTTCGGCGCGCGGCCGTCCGCGCTGTTGCTGCCGAGCGCGCTCGGTGGAGCGGTGCTGGTGCTGGTGGCGGACAGCCTGTGCCGCCTCGCGCCGGGCGCGGGCGAAGTCCGGCTGGGGGTGGCGATGGCGATGATCGGCGCGCCGTTCTTCCTGTGGCTGCTGCTGCGCGGGCGCATGACGTGGAGCTGACCGTCGACCGCCTCGACGTGACCCTCGGCGACGTGCGGTACTGCGCGGGGTCGATGCGGTCTTACGGCCGGGGCGGATCACCGCGATCCTTGGCCCGAACGGTGCGGGGAAGAGCAGCCTGGTCAAGGCGATGGCGGCGCTGATCGTGCCGAGCGGCGGGACCGTCCGGCTGGGCGGGCGCGATGTCGCGGTCATCCCGCCGCGCGAGCGGGCGCGGTCGATCGGCTATCTCGCGCAGGATGGCCGGGTGCAGTGGGATGTTCCGGTCCGTGAGATCGTCGCGCTGGGGCGCCTGCCGTATCGCAGTCCGTTCGCCGCGCCGGGCGAAGCGGACCGCGCGGCGATCGCCGCCGCGCTGGACGCGACCGGCACGCGGCACCTTGCCGACCGCGGAATCGCGACGCTGTCGGGGGGCGAGCGCGCGCGCGTCCTGTTTGCGCGGACGCTCGCGGGAACCCCCGACTGGCTGCTCGCGGACGAACCGCTCGCCGCACTCGATCCGGCGCATCAGTTCGACATGCTCGACCGGTTTCGCGCGGTCGCCGACGCGGGGCGGGGGGTGGTGATCGTGCTGCACGATCTGATTCACGCCGGGCGGGTCGCGGATGATGTCCTGCTGTTGCGCGACGGTCACCTCGTGGCGCACGGGCCGGTGCGCGACACCATGACCGCACCACGGCTGCGCGCGGTGTTCGACATCGCGGTCTCGGTCGTGCCCGATGCGGACGGGCGCCCGCTGTGCATCCCGACCGGACGCGGCTGACGCGGCCAGCGCTTGCCGCCGCGCCGAAACCGCTTATCCTCTCGCGAAAGCCGGGAACGGTATGGGACAAGGGGTGAATGATGGCGACAATTCTGGCGGGCGATGTTGGACCCGGGAATCCTCCCGAGGCCGTGCCCCAGCCGAGCCGCCGCGACATTCAGCTGATCATCACCGCCTCGTCGCTTGGCACGATCTTCGAATGGTACGACTTTTTCATCTACGGGACGCTCGCCGCGTCCGGGATCATCGGCCGGACCTTCTTTCCCGCGCAAAGCGAGCTGCTCCAGACGCTCTACGCATGGGCGGGGTTTGCGGTCGGCTTCGGGTTCCGGCCGCTCGGCGCGATCCTGTTCGGGTTCCTGGGCGATCGGCTGGGTCGCAAATATACCTTCCTCGTGACGATCGCGATGATGGGGCTGGCGACCGCGGCGGTCGGGATGGTGCCCTCGGCGGCGTCGATCGGGCTTGCCGCGCCGTTCATCGTGATCGGGCTGCGGATCCTGCAAGGCCTTGCATTGGGGGGTGAATATGGCGGCGCGGCGATCTATGTCGCCGAGCACTCGCCGCCCGGGAAGAGCGGCTATTACACCAGCTTCATCCAGGCGAGCGTGGCGGGCGGGTTCATCCTGAGCCTCGCCGTCGTGCTGATCACCAAGGGGGCGCTGGGGGTCGCGGCATGGACCGCATGGGGCTGGCGCGTGCCGTTCATCTTCTCGCTGCTGCTGCTCGCGGTGTCGCTTTTCATGCGCCTTAAGCTGTCCGAAAGCCCGGTGTTCCAGCAGATGAAGGCCGCGGGGGAGACCGCGCACAACCCGTTCATCGAAAGCTTCACCTATCCCGGCAATCTCAAGCGGCTGTTCGTCGCGCTGTTCGGGATCGCGGCGGGGCTGACGGTGATCTGGTACACCGCGATGTTCACCGTGCTGTCGTTCCTCGAAGGCCCGATGCGCGTCAACGAAACCGCCGCGCAGTTGATCGTCGGCGTGGGCGCGCTCGGCGGGCTCGGGTTCTTCGTCTTCTTCGGGCGGCTGTCGGATCGCTATGGCCGCAAGAACCCGATCATCATCGGCTATGCGCTGACGGTGCTGCTGCTGTTCCCGATCTTCTGGGTGATGGGGAGCGCGGCCAATCCCGCGCTGGCGGACGCGGCGCGGCATGCGCCGGTGGTCGTCTCGGGGCCGGCCTGCGCCTATAATCCGTTCGCCGCCAGACAGGCGGATGCGTGCGGGCAATTGCTCGACACGCTGTCGCG
The DNA here is from genome assembly GCF_000251145.1 of Sphingomonas sp. PAMC 26621. Taxonomy (GTDB): domain Bacteria; phylum Pseudomonadota; class Alphaproteobacteria; order Sphingomonadales; family Sphingomonadaceae; genus Sphingomonas. The sequence continues at coordinate 171,466 of NZ_AIDW01000012.1, forward strand.
CAAGGGCGTGCCGTACCGCAAGGCGCAGACCCCGGTCACGCTGGTGATCATCGGCGGCAGCCCGGTCGAGGACGTGAGCAGCGCGGGGCTCGATGCAGCGCTGACCAAGGCGGGGTATAATCTCGACCGGGTCGTGCCCGCGCCGGGAAGCATCGCGCTGATCCTCGTGGCGATCCTTGCGTTGAGCGCGCTGTCGGGAATCACCTACGGTCCGGTCGCGGCGCTGCTCGCGGAAATGTTCCCGCCACGGATCCGCTACAGTTCGATGTCGATTCCCTATCACGTCGGGACCGGCTATTTCGGCGGGTTCCTGCCGTTCATCAGCCAGTTCATCGTCGCGCGGAGCGGCAATCCCTATGCGGGATTGTGGTATACCTTTGGTGTGGTGGCGCTCGCGCTGGTGGTGACGGTGCTGTGGCTCGAGGACATCCGCCCGCCGGTGCGCAAGGGCGTGCGGGCGAAGGCGGGCTAGCCGAATGCGGCGCGGGGCGTTACCCGCGCTTGCATGACCGCGCCGCTTCGCCTCTCGCTCGATACGTCCGCCCTCGTCGCCAACTGGCGCGCGCTCGATGCGCTGAGCGGCACGGCGGCGTGTGGCGCTGCGGTCAAGGCGGATGGTTACGGCCTCGGTGCGCGCGGCGTGGTCGAGCGGCTCGCGGCGGCGGGTTGCCGCGATTTCTTTGTTGCAAGCTGGGGCGAGGCGGCGGCGCTGGCGGATCTGGTCACGGATCTCCACGTCGATCTGTCAGTGCTGCACGGGGTTCGTGCGGAAGACATGCCGGCGGCGGTGCAAGGCTTCGCGCGCCCGGTGCTCAACACGCTCGAGCAGATCCGGCGCTGGCGCGACGCGGGGGGCGGGCGGTGCGACGTGATGGTCGATACGGGGATGAACCGGCTCGGCGTGTCGTCCGAACAGGTCGCGGACGGCCTGCTCGACGGGCTCGCGATCGATACGCTGATGAGCCACCTCGCCTGTGCGGATGAAGACGCGGCGGCGAATGCGCGCCAGCGCGACCGGCTCGAGCATCTGCGCGGCCGCACCAGTGCGCGTCGGCTGAGCCTCGCCAATTCCGCCGGGATCGCTTTGGGGAGCGGCTATGCGTTCGACCTGACCCGACCCGGGCTTGCGCTGTACGGCGGCGTGCCGCGCGGCGAACTGGCGAGCGTCGTCCGCCAGGTTGCAACCCCGCAGGCGCAGATCCTGCAACGCCGCACCCTCGGGGCGGGGGAGTCGATCGGCTACAACGCGCTGTACACCGCGCAGGAACCGATCGAGGTGGCGATCCTCAATATCGGATATGCCGATGGCTATTGGCGCGGGTTCACCAATTCAGGCTGCGCGCGGGTCGGGGCGGCGATGCTTCCCGTGCTCGGACGGGTGTCGATGGACCTGACCGCAATCGCGGTCGACGCGCTGCCGTCGCTGGGCGAAGGCGACTGGGTCTCGCTCGACTTTGCACTGCCGGAGGCGGCGGCGGTATCGGGGATGTCGCAATACGAACTGCTGACCGGGCTCGGCAGCCGGTTCGAGCGGATCTGGGCATAAAAAAAGGGCTCCCCGAAGGGAGCCCAGGAACGGTTCGAACGGATCAGAACTTGAACGAGGCGCCCGCGTAGATGAAGCGGCCGGTCACGTCATACTGGTTGCCGGCCTCGTTGCCGATCAGGCCATACGGCCCGAGCTGGTCGAACAGGTTATCGACCCCGACGTAGAAGCTGTACTTCGTGCGCGGGGTGATATCGAGCCGCAGATCGGAATAGGAGATCAGCGGATAGCGGACGACCGACAGCGAGTCCGGGTTCGTCGGCGGGCGACCCTGGACCGAGTTCTGCGTCTCGTACGCAGCGATCGTGGTCTTGTCATAGCCGCGGAAACGATAGCCGAAGTTGAAGATCTTGTTCGACACGTTGAACGACAGCGTCCCCTGCCATTCCGGATCGCCCAGGTTGCCGAGCTGCTGGAGGATGAAGTTCGGATCGTTGATGTCGGTGTAATTGTCCTTCATCAACGCCTTGGACACGATCGCGCGGACCGCGAAATTGGCCGACGACGACAGCTTGCCGCGATAGGCGGCGTCGATGTCGATACCCGCGTTGGTGTTCTTGGCGTAGTTGAACGGCCCTGCCACGAACGACGACCCGGTCGGCGTCAGCGAGACGGTGGTGCCGTTGTTGGTGACGTCGCTCTGGCCGCGGAACGTGCCGTTCGGGTTGCGGAAGATCGACGCGCAGAACGGATTGTTGATCCCGCCCGGGCTGTCGTAGCACTGGTTGACGATCGTCTGCGGCGTCAGCGTGTTGATCGCCTGCTTGATCTTGATGTAGTAATAATCGACGCTGAGCGTGAACCCCGGCACGGCCCGCGGCATGAACACCGCGCCGACGGTCAGGCTGTCGCTGATTTCAGCCGTCAACGAACTGTTGCTGCCGCTGAACCCCGAAATGCCCGAAGCCGGACGGTTCGAGAAAGGCTCGGTCACGCCGTTGAAGGTCTGCGTGGTCGGAACCCCGGCAGCAGCGCAATTCTTCACGCGGTTCGGGTTGTTGTTGATATTCTGCTGCCCGCACGGATCGACCAGGCCGTTGAGGAAGGTCTGCGTCAGCGGCGAGTACAGGTCCTGCTGGGTTGGTGCGCGGATGGCGCGGGCGTAGCCGGCGCGGATCCGGAGATCGCGGATCGGTGCGTAGGTACCGTTGAAATTGTACGCCACGACCGTGCCGGTGTTGCCGATGTTGTAGTTCGAGACACGAACCGCGCCATCGACCGTCAGTTCATAAGCGAACGGCAGTTCCTTGAGCAACGGGATGCTGACTTCGGCGAAGCCTTCCTTGACGATCTGGTTGGGCGGACGGAAATCCGGGATCGTGTTCAGGAACGTGCAGCCAGCCGCCGGGCATGCGATACCAGAGGTTCCCGCGGTGAACGCATCATAGGCGGCGAACGCGGTTTCCTTGCGATACTCGCCACCGAGCACGAAGGCGATCGGGCCGCCGGGCAGCGAGAAGAGCTGCGACAGGTCACCCGCGACATAGCCCGAGACGTCATACAGGTTGGCGCGCTGGACCCGGCTCGAGGTGTAGCCGAAGTAATCGATCGCTGCGCGGCTGGGCTGGCCTTCGCCGAACAGGTTGACCGGAACGCATGCCGCATCGTCGTTGGTGGTGATGTTGTCGGCGTTGATGCCGCAGACGATCTGGCCGGCTCCGTTGCGAACCGCGTTGATCGAGTTGGTGTACTTCTGGCGGTTCAGATTGCCCGCGGTTTTGTAGAAGGTGTAAAGATTGCCGTAGTTGAACGAGACGTCATACTTCCAGTCGTCGTTGAACGTTCCGCGTACACCGACGATCGCCCGGGTCTGCTCGCGCAGGTGGTTTTCGCCGCGGCCACCGAAATCGGTGTTGAAGCGCTGGGCGGTGAAGGTCGTTGCGCCGGGGGCAAGGTTCGCCACCAGCGTCGCGCGCGCCTGCGGCGTCAGATACGGGTTGTTGATGCTGAACGAGTTGTTGAAGAAGGTCGGCTGGCCTTCCTGGTTCGAATTCGCACGGAAATACTGCGCTTCGAAATAGGGATCGAACGCGTCGGCGACCTTGAAGTGACCCGCGATATAGGCCGACTTGCGGACCAGGCCCGGGGTGATGAAGCCGTTCTCGAGCAGCGTCGATCCGCGGCCGCCCTGGCAGTTGCTCGAACCGTAGGGCCGAAAGTCGGTGACGCAGTTGTTCGGCGTCAGGCTGCCGTCTGGGTTGAACAGATAGGTCGTGCCGAACTGTGCCAGCGCGTTGGCCGAGGCAGGGTTGGGCAGGCCCGAGCAGGAGGCTGCACGCCGCGCGTTGAACGCGGCCACGGATTCACCGGTTGCCGCCGCGTTGGGGCAGGTCGCGGTGAACAGGCCGCCGCTCGAAATATTGTTGTTCTTGATCCCGCGGATGAACACGCTGTCGGGGATGCCGTCGCCAGTGGAAGGCTCGGCCCCGCGCAGCGCACCGGCCGACGGGTTCAGGTTCGCACCCGTGTTCTGTACGCTCTGGAACTGGTTACGACCGCTGAAGGCGCCGGTCGTCTCGTCACGATCGGCGTTGGTCAGCGTGCCGGCGTTGGCATATTCGAGCGAGACCGTCAGGTTGGCGCGGCCATCGGCGAAATTGTGCCCGGCGGTGATCGCGGCCGAATATTGCGGGCGATCGCCCCGCGACGAAATGCCCGACTGGCCGCGGACCTTTACGCCCTCGAAGTCATGCTGGAGCACGAAGTTGGCGACACCGGCGACCGCGTCCGACCCGTAGATCGCAGAGTTGCCGCCGGTGACGATGTCGATCCGCTCGAGCAGATCGTTGGGGACGACGTTGACGTCGGGGCGGTTGATGCCCGGGGTCGCGGTGACGATGCGGCGGCCATCGAGCAGGACGAGCGTGCGTGCCGTACCGAGGCCGCGCAGATCGAGCGCGCTGATGCCGGCGCGGCCGATCGCGTTCTGCGAGTTGGACTGGGAGATGGTGGAGCGGAGCTGCGGCAGCTGGTTGACCAGATCGCCGATCGCGACGCCACCGCGGTTGAGCAGTTCGGCCGCGGTCACCGACGTGATGGGCACCGACGAATCGAGGTTCGGGCGGTTGAGACGCGTTCCCGTGACGACGATTTCGGGGGACGCGTCGTCCTGCGCAGTCGTCGTTTCGTCGGCGGTCGCGCCGACGTTGGGGGATCCGACACCGGTAACCCCGTCCGCACCGGTTTGTGGGGTTGTCTGTGCAAACGCAGCGGGGGCGATGCTCATTCCAAACGCAAGGCCGGTGGCCAGTGCAGTGACACTCACCCAGTTATTCAGCTTCATTCGGTACTCCACGCGATACAATCCTGCGTACATGCAGGCGACAGCGACAGAAGAAACCGAAACGGAACCATCTCGCAAGACGGTTCCGTTCCCTGAACACCTGATTAACAAGAATTGCTTAGCTACGTGACAATCTTGTCACATATGGGATCGCTACCGCTCGATGCAGATCGCGATCCCCATCCCGCCGCCGATGCACAGCGTTGCCAGGCCCTTGCGCGCGTCGCGTTTCGCCATCTCGTAGAGCAGCGTCGTCAGCACGCGCGCGCCCGACGCACCGATCGGATGCCCGATCGCGATCGCGCCGCCATTGACGTTGACGCGCTCGGCATCCCAACCGAGTTCCTTGCCGACCGAGAGTGCCTGCGCGGCGAACGCCTCGTTCGCCTCGATCAAGTCGAGGTCCGCCATCGTCCAGCCCGCCTTTTCCAGCGCACGCCGTGTTGCCGGGACCGGGCCGATCCCCATGATGGACGGATCGACTCCGGCCGACGCCCAACTCGCGATCCGCCCGAGGATCGGCGAGCCGCGGCGTTCGGCCTCGGCGCGGCTCATCAACACCAGCGCCGCTGCACCGTCGTTGAGGCCGGAGGCGTTGGCAGCGGTGACGGTGCCGTCCTTCTTGAACGCCGGGCGCAACCCGGAGACGCTCTCGAGCGTCGCGCCGGCGCGGATATATTCATCGTCGGACACGATCGTGTCGCCCTTGCGCCCCTTGATCGTGACCGGCGCGATCTCGTCGCGGAACCGCCCGCTCGACCGCGCCGCTTCGGCCAGGTTCTGCGACCGAACCGCAAAGTCGTCCTGCGCACCGCGCGTAATCTGATATTGCTCGGCAAGGTTTTCGGCGGTGATCCCCATGTGATAGCCGTTGAACACGTCGGTCAGCCCGTCCTTCACCATCGTATCGATGAGGCTGAGGTCCCCCATTTTCTGGCCGCCGCGCAGCGTCTGCGCGTGCGCGCTCATCGACATGGATTCCTGCCCGCCCGCGACCATGATCGTCGCATCGCCGCAGGCGATCGATTGCGCCGCCAGCGCTACCGCGCGCAGCCCCGAGCCGCACACCTGGTTGACGCCCCAGGCCGGGATCTCCTTGGGGATTCCCGCCGCCATTGCAGCCTGACGAGCGGGATTCTGGCCTTGCGCGGCGGTCAGCACCTGTCCGAGGATCACCTCGGACACGTCCTCGCCCGCGACGCCTGCCTGCGCCAGCGCAGCCTCGATCGCGACGCGACCGAGCTCGTGCGCGGGTGTGGCCGCGAAGGCACCGAGGAAGCTCCCGACCGGGGTGCGCTTGGCGGCGGTGATGACGATGTCCTGCATGGCAAGCTCCTGAGGGAAACGGGGGTCACGACGAGATCGCGACGGTCGAAACAGGGTCTTTATCTAAGGTCGGGAAGCGCGTTTAGCCAGTCCGACAATGGCTCCCACAGTTGCGCGCGGGCACCGCTGCCGACGACCATCCCGACATGCCCCGCGCCCAGATCGCGTCGGTCGGGGAGATCGGCCGCGGTCGCCGCGGGCACGATCCGGTCGTTGCGCGAGACGAAATCGATCGTCGGGCAGGCGATCGTTGCGGGATCGACGGGGGCCCCGCCGACGGACCAGTGCCCGGTGCCTGGGGTGTCTTGCCCGATGAAATCCTCGAACAGCTCGCGGCCAGCGTTATAGGGCAGGGGGGCACCGGCGTTGGCCCAGTCCTCCATCGCGACGAACTGGCGGAAGGCGAGTGTGCCGGGTGGGACCGTAGCAAAGGCCTCGTATTTGGCGATCGTCCGCGCCGGGTCGAGCCGCCAGAACCCGCTTTGCAGGACTTCCATCGGGACCAGCCCCATGGTCGCGCACGCCGGACCCACCGCCTCCCACAGGCGCGCGATATCGCTGCGCGCGGTCGACCCCAGTCCTGCGAACCGCCATGGCGCGGCGATCAGCGCCAGCCCCGCGACGTTGGTCCGCGCCGCGGCGGCCAGCGCCATCGTGCCGCCGAGGCAATAGCCGGCGAGCACGGGGGGCTCGGGAAATTTCGCGATCAGCGGCAGCAGCACCCGCTCGACCAATGCGGCGATGTCGGGACCGTCGCGGTCGGGCGTGGGTGTCCCCCAGTCGAGCAGAAACGGACGATGCCCCTGCGCCGCGAGCCAGCGCAGCAACGACCGCTCTGGCATGAGATCGAGGATCTGCGGCGGGTTGATCAGCGAGGGCACGAACAGGACGACGCGACCGTTCGACCCGCGCGATGCGTAATCCCGGACGCGCGCGTTGGCCTTGCGATAGCGCACGGGTGCGCGCCTGGGTGGCTCGCCGCGGGGTGCCTGCTGGTAGGCGCGCAGGCCTGCCAGCGCCACGGCGCGGCGATCGGGCGATGCTGCGGTTTGTTCGTGCAGCATATTGAGGAACAGCGGGAGGGGACGTGGGCCGCGGAGTTGGTCGGAACCGCCGTGTTGCAGCGCCGCAAGAAATGGTGGTAGGGTTGTCAAGACCATATGCGGGGAGCGCTTCTCGATGAAGAAGACCATTCCGGGCGACGGCCCGGTGACGATCAAGAAATATGCAAACCGCCGCCTCTATAACACCGAGACGTCGTCTTACATCACGCTCGAGCATCTCGCTGCAATGACGCGCGAGGGGCGCGACTTCAAAGTGATCGACGCCAAGTCCGAGGAGGATATCACGCACAATATCCTCACCCAGATCATCATGGAAGAGGAGCAGCGCGGCCAGACCATGCTGCCGGTGCCGTTCCTGCGGCAGCTTATCGCGATGTACGGGGATTCGATGCAGGCGATGGTGCCGGGCTATCTCGAGGCGTCGATGGACAGCTTCCGCCGCAACCAGCAGCAGTTCAAGACCGCGGTCGAGGGCGCATTCGCCAACTCGCCGTTCGCAGAGCTTGCCAAGCAGAATATGGCGATGTTCGAGGCGGCCACGACCGCTTTCAAGACTGGCGGAGCGCCGGTCACCCCCGGAACCGCCGCGCCTGCGGCGGGAAGCGTTTCAAAGGATGAGGAAATTGCCGCGCTCAAGGCCGAACTCGGGCGATTGAACGAGAAAGTCGAGAAGCTCGGAAGCTGAGTGCGGCGGCGATGGGATGGGTTGGCGCTGCGGTTGCGTTCGGCGTGGCGGTCCTCGCCGAATTCGCCGATCGCCGTACGGTGCGCCGCACCAATCTTGACCGGGTCGGATGGCTGGATTGGCGCACCGTCCAGATGGGGGCGGTGATCGCGGCGGTTGTGTGCGTCATTGCTGCGCAGCGATAGGGCATTGGTCGGAAGGGCCGTCCGCTCGTCGTGCCTGAGGGACTTCAATCCGCGAGTCGGAGCGTCATCCTTCCGATGTATCAACCTGAAACACGTTCGAAACTAAGCACTTGCGAGCCGTACATGATTTGTTAAGGTTTCCGCCAGCTTCGCGACGTAAGCGGGCAGCTTTAAAGGATCCATCATGTCAAAACTCACTCGACTCCTGGTCAGCGCCGCAGCGGTCGCTGGTTTCGCCGCGCCGGCTTATGCCGCGCCGATCATGGGCTCGTTCAGCCTCCTGTCGTTTGGCGGGACGTTCATCGGCGGCACGGCGCTGACCGCAACCGGCCTCGATTTCGGCGATGCCTTTACCAATTCCGGCAATGGGTATGGCACCGCGGGCACCGCGATCATCGGCAACCAGACGGGCGACTTCATCGGGCTTGGTCCGGTTGTGTTTATCTCGGACATCGCGCTCGGGGCGTTCGCCAATCCGTTCTCGGGTCCGTTCCTGACCTTCGCCGGTAGCGACCTAACGCTCGATTTCGCGAACGCCAGCTTCACGCGGTCGGCGCTTGGGACGAGCATCAACATCACCGGGACCGGCGTTTTCTCCAACGGCGTGGCGGCGGATGCAGCCGCGGGCACGTTCGCCCTCGCCGTGTCGTCGCAGAGCGGCAAGGCCAGCAGCACCACCTTCACCTATTCGGCAAACGCCAGCACGGTCAGCGCAGTGCCGGAAACGGCAACCTGGGCGATGATGCTCGCAGGCTTCGGCGCGGTCGGCTTCGCGATGCGTCGCCGCCAGAAGGTCACGACGCGCGTTTCCTACGCTGCGTAAGCGATACCGATCACGGTAATGCGGAAAGCCGCCGGTCCCCTCGGGTCGGCGGCTTTTTCACGCCCATCGTCGGTCGAACCGGACCTGCGTCGGCTTACAGGCACGCCTCGAGATACGCCTGGTCGAACCCGAACGTCCGCGCCTTCTCGAGCGTGTAGGGGCGCAGTCCCATCGAGCGATATTCGCCGATGATCTTGCCGTCGGCGCTCTCGTCGAGATATTCGAACTTGAACAGTTCCTGCGTGACGATCACCGGGCCTTCCATCCCGATCACCTCGGTCACGTTGGTCACGCGGCGCGAACCGTCGCGAAGACGCTTCACCTGGATGATCATCTCGACCGAATCTGCGATCTGGCGCGAGATCGCTTCCTTCGGCACCTTGATGTCCGACATCATCACCATGTTCTCCATACGCGCGAGCGCCTCGCGCGGGGAGTTGGCGTGGAGCGTACACATCGAACCGTCGTGACCGGTGTTCATCGCAGCGAGCATGTCGAAACACTCGCTGCCGCGGATTTCGCCGAGGATGATGCGATCCGGGCGCATACGCAGCGCGTTCTTGACGAGATCGCGGATGCTGATCTCGCCCTGGCCCTCGAGGTTGGCGGGGCGGGTTTCGAGCGGGAGCCAGTGTGGCTGCTGGAGGCGAAGTTCCGCCGCGTCCTCGATCGTCAGCACGCGTTCGCCGGGGTCGATCATTTTGGACAAAGCGTTCAGCATCGTCGTCTTGCCCGAGCCGGTACCGCCCGAGATGACGACGTTGAAGCGGCATGCGCCCGCGATCTTGAGCGCGGTCGCCATCTTCGGCGACATCGAGCCGAACCCCGCCATCATGTCGAGCGTGATCGGCTTCGCGGAAAACTTACGAATCGAGATTGCGGTGCCGCGCAGGGACAGCGGGGGCACGATGACGTTGACGCGGCTACCGTCCTTGAGGCGGGCGTCGGCGAGCGGCGTGGTCTGGTCGACGCGGCGCCCGACCGAGTTGCAGATGCGTTGCGCGATCTGGAACAGATGTTCCTCGTCGCGGAACTGGATCTGCGCGAGCTCGAGCTTGCCCTTGCGCTCGACATAGGTCTGGTCGGGGCCGTTGACCATGATGTCGGTGATGTTCGGGTCGGCGAGCAATTCCTCGAGCGGGCCGAGGCCAAGCAACTCGTCGACCAACACCTTCTCGAGCGCGAACTGTTCGCGACGATTGAGCGTGAGTTTCAGCTCGGCGAGCACCTCGCCGATGATCGGGCGGAATTCCTCGGCGAGCTCATCCTTGTCGAGCGTCGCGGCGGCTTCAGGGTCGACGCGTTCGAGCAGGCGCGGGAGCACCTGTTCCTTGATCTTGTGGATCGAGCTTTCGAAACCCTCGACCTTGCTGCTGCCCGCATCGCCCGACGACGCCTGCCGGTCGGCAAGACGCTGCATCGCGTCCTGCTGGAGCGGCGGGATCGACCCGAACGCATCGATTTCGCCGGGCAGGGGGGGGATCGGCAGCGGCGGGAATTGCTCCCCGCCTGCTTCGTTGTCGGCGGGCCGGGCACCGCCTCCTTGCATCGGGCGGGCAACGCCGAACGCGGGGCGGGCACCCGCTCCGGCCATGCCGGGTCGCCGTCCAAATGCACTCATGCCGCTGTCTTTCCCATGATGCGATCAGGGTTAAGAGCGAACGGTTGATAATTGCCTAACTACGCACGTTAGGACGTCTTTCAATCAGGCGACGCGCTCCGCCAGCACGGTAAGGCCGCGCGCGCTGACATCGGCAAAACCGCCCTCGATCGTGATCGTCTCTGGCGTGCTGTCCGCAGTGCGATACACCGACAGCGCACCGTCGCGGATCGTCGACATGACCGGCGCATGGCCTTCGAGCACGCCGAAGTCGCCTTCGGTGCCGGGGACGACGACCATATGGACCGATTCCGAGCGGACCAGCTTTTCAGGCGTGACGAGTTCGAAGTGCAGCATGTTATGTCCTTCTCCCTCTCCCCGCTTGCGGGGAGAGGGTCGGGGAGAGGGGCAGTATCGGGAG